>NZ_JARDUB010000002.1 GCF_029360665.1 Eudoraea chungangensis | reverse complement strand
GGCTTAACCGGAGCAACAGGTCCGCAAGGAATACAGGGAGATCCAGGACCGCAAGGGCCAATAGGTTTAACCGGAGCTGATGGTCCACAGGGACCAATAGGCTTAACCGGAGCAACAGGTCCGCAAGGAATACAGGGAGATCCAGGACCGCAAGGGCCAATAGGTTTAACCGGTGCGGATGGTCCACAGGGACCCATAGGTTTGACTGGTGCAACCGGACCTCAAGGAATACAAGGAGATCCAGGACCAACAGGACCGCAGGGGCCTATTGGTTTGACCGGTCCGCAAGGACCACAAGGCATACAGGGTGTCCCCGGGGCTGATGGAACGGATGTAAGCGGTACAGCTGGATCTATATTCTTTGCTGGCAGTGATGGTCTTATTACGGAAAATAACAACCAACTTTTTTGGGATAACACCAACTCCAGATTGGGAATTGGGACTACTTCCCCTTCCGCAACTTTGGATATAAATGGTAACACCCGAATAAGAACGCTAACTACGGCGGATAATACAGACAATATCATGTCGGTAGATGCTACTGGTGTTTTAAAAAGATCGAAGGTTAATTTCGGTGCAAGATGGTTAAACTCAAATACTACTACAAATCTAAATGTCAACAATACCCTTGCTCCAATTTTTGGAAATCTTTCTTATCGAGATGATGGCACCAATTTATATCAAAATACGACAACGACCTTGACTGTGTTAGAAGCAGGGAGGTACGACATAAGGGCAAATTTGTCTTTGGAAGGCATCAATTCCGGAGGAAACAGACAAAGAACTAATGTAAATGCAAGGATTGCCGTAAATGGAACTCCAGTAGGAGCCATAGGTGCTAGTGGGTATATAAGATGGAATAGTGGGCATGATCATTCTAGTATCCATATTAGTGAAATCCTAGAATTACCCGCCAATGCAGTTATAACAATTATTACATACAGAGAAGCAAATAGCGGTACGGTAAGATTTAGTGCAGCAAATGAATCTAGTTTTATGATTAATAAATTAAAATAATCATGAAGAATAAATTCGTATTCTTATTATTTATTAACTATTGCTCTTTAATAGTTGCACAGGAAGCCTTCCACAACTTCGGTTCTGTCCAAATTCATGAAACTGCACAAGTAGGATTACACTTAGACTTAATAAATGATGGCGTTTTTGATCAAAACCTAGGACTATTAGGGCTATATGGTATAGGAAAGTCACTGAGAATTTCAGGAGCAAACGTTGCTATTTTCAACGATATTGAAATAATCGTGGACGAAACACTAAATCTCGACACCTCCCTAGGTGCCCAAAATAATGTCAACTTTATCAGTGGAAATATAATAACACAAAAAGATATTTCTAACAATTCTTTAGACTTTTTGGATGTATCATTCTACAATGGGGCTGGTACTTCTAGCATGGTAGATGGGTTTTCTGGAATAATTAACAAAGAGACTTTTACTTTCCCAGTAGGTGATAATACCAGATATAGTCCTCTAACCATTAACTCTATTGCCATAAATTCCTCAGCCAAATGTGCCTACTATTATGAAGATCCTAATAACCCTGATTCCTTGCCTTCACAATTTGACACACAAAACACCTCTACCGAATTTCTAAGCATTAGCAATAATGAATTTTGGAAATTAGAAGGTGATCTCCCATCATATGTTACCTTACTTTGGGACTCTATGAGTAACATAGAAACTCTAGGTGAAACCCTCTCCGATTTAAAAGTAGTGGGATGGAGCAAAGCAGACAACCTTTGGGTTAACCTAGGTAATACAGAGGTTAATGGCAGCATATCTAGTGGATCTATAACTTCTGATTTATTTATACCTAATGATTATAATATTATTACCCTTGGTGGAAACAGAGATGATGACGAGGATTTAGAAGATTTAGAGCTTGGGAATTATTATGTGAATCCAAATGGAGATGGTGAAAATGATTTTCTAGTTATTGAAGGAATTGAAGAATATCCCGACAATAATATCGAAATATATAATCGTTACGGGGTCTTGGTTTATAAATTAGAAAACTATGCTAACCAGTTTGATGGGCGAGCTAATGTTAGTCTAACCATCAAGAGAGATTCGGGATTAGAATCAGGTGTCTATTTTTATATTTTGACTTTAAATGAATTAAGAAAGAAACACCAAGGATATTTATATTTAGCCAATCCCAAATAAGAAATATAATTTAAGACTAGGAGAAAAGCCACTTTCAAGGCTTCTATTTATATTGAAATACTTAGTAACTTTGAGAAGTCTTGGTTATTAAAAATTACTGATTTCCTGCATTGGTGTTTACGAAATTTTTAACTGAGTTAGAACTTTACAAGATTTCATCTAAGAAAAACGTAATGAAAAGAAGATCTTTTATTAAAAATAGCAGTTTCGCCTCACTGGCATTAACCACAACTCCTATTTCTATATTCCAACATAATTTAGACTATACCATTGAAGAATTAATGGGTAAAGCAGATATAGAATTGTTTGGTGAAGATATCAATCTGAAAGAAGAGGCCTATGATGCTTTCTTAAATATGAGGGATGTTGCTTTAGATAGTGGAATAGATATTAAAATTGTCTCGAGCTATAGAAGCTTTGAAAGACAAGCCCAAATATTCGAAAGAAAGTACTTAAGTTATACAGAAGAAAGCAATATGATTCCTCTCGATGCCATTGACAAAATAGTTGAATATTCAACAATTCCTGGCACAAGCAGACATCATTGGGGGACCGACATGGATATTATTGATGGTACAGTAGAACCACAGGGTGATGTTTTGGTAACCGAAAAATTCGAAGGCAAGGGACCTTATTCGCCTTTGAAAGAGTGGATGGATAAAAATTCTGAAAGTTTTGGTTTTTATTTAGTTTATACCGACGACCCGAAAAGAAGAGGGTTCAAATATGAACCATGGCATTATAGCTATGCGCCTCTTTCTAAACCTATGCTAACTGCTTTCCGCAGTAAGAATATTATGAAGCAATTAGAAAAAGAAGAATTTATAGGTAGCGATCAATTTACCTCGGGTTTTCTTAAAAGCTATATTGAAGATAATGTCTTGGATATTAACCCCTATTTATTATAAGAATTATTTTTTCTAGTAAGAAGCACTCCATTTAGTCTAAAAAGCATAAGATTTTTACATACTTTTTAAACACCCTAAAAGTCATAAATAATTCAAACAGCAAGCAAGAATTATTAGAAAAAGTGTTCTAAAAAGGTAAAAGTGTTCGTTAATCAGATTTCTAAAGGGACATTACCTTTTTTTTGTATATTTGATTCTACTCCAAATCTTAATACTACATATTACTTAACCCTTATAGCTTTGATTTATCACTGTAAAATGAAACTATATGGGAACGCTATTGCATTTTAAAAGTCTTTATATTGAAGCTTTTGATAATTGTAAGCCAGAGTTTGTAGTCATTCTTTTAAAGATATACTCCTTATTTTGTGTTGTTTTGTTATCAATGGCTATTTACGCATTTATCTATAGAGCCTTTACTGGATTTGAATTTTAATTTTCTATTGTTTACTCTTTTACCAGAACACTATAAGAAGTAAATCTGTTTAAATTGAAAAACCCCGGTGTTACGCCGGGGTTTTTTTGATTGATGAATAAACTTATTTTAGGTGGTAGTTTTTAAAACTGCCAATGCGTCTTGTGCATTTGATAATTCTGCAATTTTTTTAGCTGTATATCCTTTATCGCTTTTCATTTTTAAGTTTGCGCCGTTTTCAATTAATAATTCTAAAATTTCAGCCTTGTTATATCTGGCTGCAAACATTGCTGGTGTCATGCCCAAAGATTTTTGGTTTACATCTTCACCTAAGTCTATTAATTTTTTTACGGTCTCAATATCTCCCTGTAAAATAGCCTTACAAAAAGAATTTAATGCCAAAGCTTTAACCTCCGTAAATACCGTAGTTGAGGTATCGGAATAGTTTAAATCTTTTGCTTGAACTGCTGACACTACCATTAAAAATGCAGCGGACATTGTTAAAATTGTTTTTCTCATGATGATTGTTTTTAATTTGATGAATAGATTTTGTTTATATTTTAATAGACGCCTTCAATCGCATATTGTTTCAGCTTTAACACTTATATAACGAAACTTTAACAAAGTCTGCTGTTTTTAGGAGATGTTCAAACTGTGATTTCTAGTTGAAAATATCTAAAATCAAACATAGTTTATTGGTATAGCATTGTAAATCACTGTATTTTAGTGCCCAAATAATTTTGATGATATGAGCAAAAAAACCATCCTAATGATTCTAGATGGATGGGGTAAATCTCCAGACCCCTCAGTATCCGCAATTGAGAATGCAAATACACCATATATTGACTCGCTTTATAAAAAGTATCCGAACGCCAATCTTCTCACAGATGGTATGAACGTAGGCCTGCCAGAAGGCCAGATGGGTAACAGTGAAGTTGGGCATATGAATTTGGGAGCTGGTAGAATTGTATACCAAGATCTGGCTAAAATAAATCTAGCTGTGGAACAGAATACATTAAAAGAGGAGAAAGCACTTCAGGATGCATTTCAATATGCCAAAAAGAATAACAAAGATGTACATTTTCTTGGTCTGTTAAGCGATGGAGGGGTTCATAGTCATATAAATCATTTAAAAGGGCTTATTGAAGTCTGTGAAAGTTTTGGCATAGAAAACTCTTATATACATGCCTTTACGGATGGAAGAGATGTTGATCCACATAGCGGTAAACAGTTTGTAGAAGATTTGATTGATTTTTGCTCTTCGAAGAACACAAAGTTGGCATCCATTGTTGGCAGATATTTCGCTATGGATCGAGACAAAAGATGGGAGCGCGTAAAACTGGCGTACGATTTACTGGTAAATGGTAATGGCGAGAAATCAACCGATCTTCCTTTAGCCTTGGAAAATAGCTATGAAAATAATATTACCGACGAATTTATTAAACCACTATATAAGTCCGATGAAAAAGGCAACCCCTTAGCCGTTATCAAGGACGGAGACGTAGTAATTTTCTTTAATTTCCGAACCGATAGAGGCAGGGAATTAACCGAGGTGCTAAGTCAATATGACCTGCACGAGCAAAACATGCACAAGCTCAATTTATACTATGTTACCCTTACCAATTATGATGATTCTTATGAGAATATACATGTAGTTTACGATAAAGAAAATATAAAAGAAACTTTAGGGGAAGTACTGGCTAAAGCGAATAAAAAACAAATTAGAATAGCAGAGACAGAGAAATATCCGCATGTCACGTTTTTCTTTAATGGAGGCAGAGAAATTCCATTTGAAGGAGAAAACAGAATTTTATGCCCCTCACCTAAAGTTGCCACCTATGACTTAAAACCGGAGATGAGCGCCTATGAAATAAGAGATGCCATTATTCCCGAACTAAAAAAAGAAGAAGTAGATTTTGTATGTCTAAATTTTGCCAATCCCGACATGGTTGGGCATACAGGGGATATGCAGGCTGCCATAAAAGCTTGTGAAACGGTCGACGTTTGTGCCAAAGAAGTAATTGAAGTAGGTTTGAAACACAATTATACTACGATTGTTATAGCCGATCATGGAAACTGCGAAACCATGGTAAACTCTGATGGTTCACCAAATACCGCACATACCACAAATCCTGTACCCTTAATATTAGTTGACCCAGAAATTGATCACATTAATGATGGGGTTCTAGGAGATATTGCACCAACTATTTTAAAATTATTGGATATAGAAAAGCCAGCCGCAATGACTAGAAATTCTCTTATTTAAAACCTTAAGCAGAAGAAAGTGTTATGGTAATTTTAAAAACATTAGAAGAAATTGAATTATTGCGAGAAAGTGCTTTGATAGTCTCAAAGACTTTAGGAATGTTGGCTTCGGAAATTAAGCCAGGAGTAGATGGATTATATTTAGACAAATTGGCTGAGGAGTTTATTCGGGATCAGAATGCCGAACCAGGATTTTTAGGCATGTACGATTTTCCAAACACCCTTAATTTAAGCCCCAATGCCCAAGTAGTTCACGGTATTCCCAACAAGGAACCTTTAAAAGAAGGGGATATTATCTCTGTAGACTGTGGAGCTCTGAAAAATGGATACTACGGTGATCATGCCTATACTTTTGCCGTGGGTGAAATTTCACCCGAGGTTAAACAACTTCTGGAAGTAACCAAAACTTCTCTTTACAAAGGAATTGCCGAGTTTAAGGTAGGGAATCGAGTAGGTGATGTTGGCTTTGCTATTCAAAACTATTGTGAAGGGCATGGCTATGGAGTTGTTAGGGAATTAGTTGGTCACGGACTTGGCAAGAAATTACATGAAGGTCCTGAAATGCCTAATTATGGAAAAAGAGGAAGGGGTAAAAAATTTGTAAATGGAATGGTTGTTGCCATTGAACCTATGATTAATATGGGGACTAAAAGAATAAAACAACTGAGAGATGGCTGGACTATTCTAACTGCCGATAAGATGCCCAGTGCACATTTTGAACACGATGTTGCACTTATTGATGGCAAACCCCAACTTTTATCAACCTTTGATTATATCTACGAGGCTTTAGGCATAACTTCTGACGAAGAATTACCCTTTAAACAAACAAAGACATCCACATAGAACCATTGTTGAACAATATTCTGAAATCAGCCCTTAATACTATCCCAAGACCAGTTTTAATAAAATTGAGTTATTTGGCAAGGCCTTTTTTCGAACTATTCCTCAAAGGTAACAAGTATACAGATCCAATAGATGGAAAACATTTCCGGAAATTTTTACCCTATGGTTACGAATCTCCCAGAGAAAACGTGCTTTCCCCTTCTACCCTATCTTTAGAGCGTCATAGGCTTCTCTGGTTATATTTAAAAAGGGAGACTGATTTTTTTACGAAGGATTATGAGGTACTTCATTTTGCGCCAGAGCAAGCTTTCTATAAAAGATTTAAAAAATTACCTTTTAAAACCTACACCACTACAGATCTTAATTCACCTTTGGCCGAGGTTAAGGCCGATATATGTGCCCTGCCTTTTGAAGATAACTCTTTCGATATTATCCTCTGTAATCATGTCTTGGAACATATCCCAGATGACAAAAAGGCGATGTCAGAATTATATAGAGTAATGAAACCAAGTGGATGGGGAATAGTTCAAATCCCGCAAGACCTAAAAAGAGAAACCACCTACGAAGATAATTCTATAACGGATAGAAAAGAACGGGCTAAAATATTTGGGCAATACGATCACGTAAGAGTATACGGTAGAGATTATTTTGATCGCTTAAGGAATGTAGGTTTTACGGTAAATGAGGTAGACTATACCAATTTCTTAAGTCCAGAAGAAGTAGATAATTATAGACTAGCGAAAGGAGAAATTATTCCTTTAATTTTAAAATAGCTATGGCAGAATAAGCTTTTTAAAACCCCCTGTCATATATTCTGCAACAGTATTTTCATTGGTTAAATAGATAATATAGACTTCTAAATCTCTATTATTTTTTATGATTTCTTTTGACTGCTCCAAACTCATAGCCATAAATGCTGTTGCATAAGCATCTGCCTCAGCACAAGTATTAGAAATAACACTTGTAGCTAAAATTTTTCCATTCTTTGTATAACCAGTTTTCGGATCTATAGTATGTACATACTTTTCTCCTGTAAGAGAATCTATTCTATACTTCCGATAATTTCCAGAAGAGGCCATAGCTTTATCTTTCAGTTGCAGAGTTATTTTAAGCCTTCTGCCCTGTTCTATTTGTGGATCATCAATACCAACAACCCAAGGTTTTTGTTTAATTTTATTAGTTCCCTTCGCCACAATTTCTCCCCCAACTTCAATCAAATAATTCTCTATATGCGAAACCTCCATCAGCTTCGCTATTTGGTCTATGGCATAGCCTTTTGCAATGGCATTAAAATCTAAATAAATTCTTGGATCCTTTTTTACTATTCTGCCATTGTCTAAAAGTTCTACCTTATTAAAACCAGTTATCTGCAGAAGACTGTCTACCTGAGTACTGTCCATATGTATAGCAACTCCCGGACCAAATCCCCATGCATTTACCAAGCTTCCAACAGTGGGATCAAAATATCCGTTTGTTTCTTTGTATACTTTTTCAGCTAAAACAAAAACATCACGAAATAGGTCATCCACCTCTACTGTAGAATCTCCCCTATTTATTCGGGAAATATCCGAACTAGCTAAATAAGTTGACATGGAGTTATTGATGACCACAAATACAGAATCAATCTCAGTGTCCATATTTAATTCATTGCTACTGAGAAAAGTAATACTATAAGAAGTACCTAGAGCACCTCCACTGGCAACATTCTTAATATAGCTGGTTGGTGTAGTTTGGCAGGCGACGACCATAAGGGCAAAGGCCAATGTAGTCAAAGCTTTAGTACTATATTTCAATAAGTCCCTCATAATCCACAATATATGACTGGTTTAAAAAAACAGGTAAATTCTGATCTTCTGCGTTAGACAATCCAACTCCTGCATAATATGTTCTGGCTTCAAACTTCGTTGCCTGTTTCTTAACTTTTAGCATCAATTCTAAATCATATTCCTTAGGGTTTTTTGGGAACCCAATATTTCTTACTACAATAAAGTGTAAGGTCTTATCCTTTAAGCAGACAAATTGTGGATTTTTCTTAGGTTTACTATTAACACCCATAAACTCAAAACCCTCTGCCTCTAATTGTTTACCAACAATATTCATCGCTAAATTGTGCAATTCTTGTTCTGTCAGAGCCTTCATAAAACTAATATCAAAAAAACCGATATGTTGGATATCGGCTTTTTAGTGTATTTATAATGATGAAATGGTATTATCCACCGAAATCGTCAAAACGTATATGTTCGTCTGGGATACCAAAATCTTCTCCCATTTTCTGTACTGCCTTGTTCATTAATGGAGGGCCACAAAAATAAAGTTCAATATCTTCCGGAGATTCATGCGTACTTAAATAATTATCAATTACACAGTTGTGGATAAACCCAACAAATCCATCTCCAGGAGCATCAAGATTTTCTTTCACCTTCCAGTTATCCTCTTCTAATGGTTCCGAAAGGGCCATATAGAATTTAAAATTTGGGAATTCCTTTTCCAACCTTTCAAAGTGATCTATGTAGAACAATTCTCGTTTAGACCTTCCTCCATACCAATAGGTAACCTTCCTATTTGTCTTTAAAGTCTTGAATAAGTGATATAAATGTGAGCGCATTGGAGCCATTCCAGCACCTCCACCAACATATAGCATTTCGGAATCAGATTCATTTATAAAAAACTCTCCGTAAGGTCCTGAAATAGTAACCTTGTCTCCTGGTTTTTGTGCAAAAATATATGAAGAGGCTATTCCCGGATTTACATTCATCCAACCATTCTTTGAACGATCCCACGGGGGGGTTGCTATTCGAACATTTAACATTATTTCTCGTCCTTCCGCAGGGTAAGAAGCCATGGAATAAGCACGTTCAACCACCTCATTATTCTTCATAACCAGTGGCCATAAATTAAACTTATCCCATTCGTTTTGAAACTTATCAGGTGTTTCATGTTCTTCAGGGTGCGCAGTGATATCTATATCGGCATATTTAATCTCGCAAGGAGGAATTTCTATCTGTATATATCCTCCGGCTTTGTAACCCATATCTTCAGGAATTTCTACAACAAACTCTTTAATAAAGGAAGCCACATTATAATTTCGTACCACCGTACCTTCCCATTTCTTAATCCCAAATACTTCTTCAGGAATGGTTATGTCCATATCTTGTTTAACCTTAACCTGGCATGCAAGACGAGCCCCTTCATTTAATTCTCTTTTGGAGAAGTGCGGGGTTTCTGTTGGCAAGGCTTCACCTCCTCCTGCCAATACATGGCATTCGCATTGGATACAAGTTCCACCTCCACCACATGCCGAGGGAAGGAAAACCTTTTGATTCCCTAAGGTAGAAAGCAAAGAACTACCCGAGGCAACTTCTATTTTTTTCTCTCCATTTATCGTGATCGTAACAGGCCCTGAAGGAGAAAGTTTTTCTTTGGTGAAAAGCAACAAAGCAACTAATAGTAGTAATAACAACATAAAAGCAATCACCGTAATAGTAATTGTTCCAAGAGTACTGGTAGCTAAAATCATTCTTTTTCTTTTAATAAATTATTATATGACACCTCTTTCTCTTCTGGTTTGTCTCCAGCGCTTTTGTCTGCCTCATTTAACTTAGTAGCTGTAGAAGTAACTTCTTCTTCTACGGCTTCTTCCCCTCCTCCGGTTAACATTCCACCAAAACTCTGAAAACCTATTCCCATAAGTCCAGTGATAATAAATGTAATCCCCAAACCTCTCAGAGGAGCTGGCACATTTGAATATCTGATTTTTTCTCGAATTGCGGCAATGGCAAGAATTGCCAAAAACCACCCAATACCCGAGCTAATTCCATAATTTAGGGCTAAACCTAAGGTTTCTATTTCTCTAGACTGCATAAACAGTGATCCTCCTAAAATTGCACAATTCACGGCAATAAGCGGTAAAAATATACCCAGAGAATTATATAAGGAAGGGGAGAATTTTTCTACCACTATTTCAACCAACTGAACCATGGTAGCAATGGTTGCGATAAATAGAATAAAGGATAGAAAACTAAGATTATAATCTGCATATTCCGGCCCTAACCATACTAAAGCACCATCTTGCAATAAGTATTGGTCTAATAACCAGTTAAGTGGCACGGTAACGGCCAAAACAAAAATTACAGCTGCTCCTAATCCTACTGCTGTAGCAACCTTTTTAGACACCGCAAGGTAAGAGCACATGCCCAGAAATACGGCAAATACCATATTGTCTATAAAAATCGATTTGAAAAATAATTCTATATGTTCTAACATGATTCTACGAGAATTGGAGATTAATTTTCTTCTATTAGCGCCTTATTTTTGGATCGCTGTACCCATATTATTATACCGACAACAATTAAGGCTGCAGGTGGTATAATCATAAACCCATTGTTTTCGTAACCAGTTGCATAAAGTCCGGTCTTTGTAACCGGATCTCCCAAAACCTTGTATCCAAACAAAGTTCCAGAACCAAACAACTCTCTAAAAAAACCAACAATTATCAGGATAACGCCATAACCCAAGGCATTTCCAATACCATCCAGAAAAGAACGCCAAGGTCCGTTACCCAAAGCAAAAGCTTCAAACCTTCCCATGATAATACAATTGGTAATTATTAATCCAACAAAAACTGAAAGTGTTTTACTAAGCTCGTATGCAAAAGCCTTCAAAACCTGATCAACTATAATAACCAAGGTAGCAACAACTATAAGCTGTACTATTATCCTAATCTTGGAGGGAATAATATTCCTCATAAGAGAAATTACAACGTTTCCGACTCCTAACACAAAAAGCACAGAAATCGCCATTACCACAGATGCTTTTAGCTCAGCGGTAATTGCAAGTGCAGAACAAATACCTAGTACCTGTATGGTAATAGGATTATTATCCGCCAAGGGATCTAATATAAGACTGGTATCTTTCTTTGTAAGTAGTGCCATATTATTTTGCTCTTATCGATTCTAAGTAATCTCTATATAAATTTATACTCTCACTAATCATTGCCGAAACGCCATTTCCTGTAATCGTGGCTCCTGCTAAAGCGTCTACTTCATTATCGTCCTTGATTTTGTTGGCTGGGTCGTTATTCCCTTTTGCCACAGATACCCCAACAATCCTATCACTGCTTAATACGGATTCTCCTATAAAATCGTCCATGAAATAGCGCTGCTTTATATTCGCCCCTAGTCCCGGAGTTTCTCCTTTATGATCAAAGTATACGCCTTGAATTGTAAGTTCATCATCCAAAGCCATAAAGCCCCAAATGGCATCCCATAGTCCCTTTCCATACATTGGAAGGATGTAATACTTTTTACCTTCCTTCTCTCCAATAAAAACAGGAAGCTCTGCTGTTTCCCCTTTTTTTATAGCAGCGATTTGCTTTTTAAGATCTATAAGGTAGGCCTCGTCGTTCTGTGTAATTTGATCCCCACTTATAACCAACTGCTCCGTAATATATTCAGAGAAAACACCTTCCACCTCATTGGCAGGTATAAAATCAACACTACCTGAATCACTGTTTTCGTTTACCCCCATTGCATAGAGAATATTTTGCTGCTTTTCAAAACGCTCATTCTCTTTTATTTTGTCACTTAGACTAGAAGCCAGATAGGCTAGTATAGATCCTACTACCACTACCATTACTGCTGCAAAAATTACAGTATAGCCGTTATTATCCTTATTTACTGCCATATCTAAATAGTTTCAACCTTAAGTTCTTTTGCTTCTTCCCCAGAATTTGTTGGGAGGACTGTTGCATTTTTTAAACGATTCAATCTTCTTCTAATATTTCCACGAACCACATAATGATCAATTGTTGGCGCAAAAACATTCATCAGAAGTATTGCCAGAAATACACCTTCGGGATATGCCGGATTAAACACTCTAATCATTACCGAAATAAATCCTATAAAAAATCCATAAATCCATTTACCTCTATTGGTCTGTGATCCAGTCACTGGATCTGTAGCCATGTAAACTATACCAAATGCAAGACCCCCTACTAATAGATGTTTCCAAAATTCAAAACTCATTAAGCCATAAAATCCGCTACTTTGACCAATCCAACCAGCTTCTACAACACCATTGAAAATCAAGCCCATCACCAAGGCACCAATTACCGCCGAAACCATTATTCTCCAACTTGCAATTTTAGTAAAGACTAAAAATAAGCCCCCCAATAAAATTAAAAGTACAGAGGTTTCACCAACGGATCCGGGAATAAAACCAAAGAACATATCTGAAACAGTGTAAGCCATTTCATCTCCTTTGTTTTGAGCTAAATATCCTAATACTGTCTCACCGGATATTGCATCTGGTGTGCCTGCCCTTTCTACTGCTCCCTGCACCCAAACTTTATCCCCACTCATCCAAGTAGGATAGGCAAAAAACAAAAACGCCCTTATAGTTAAGGCAGGGTTTAAAATGTTCATTCCAGTACCTCCAAAAACTTCTTTGCCAATAACCACACCAAAAACCACAGCCACGGCTAACATCCAGAGGGGAGTGTCTATTGGAACAATTAAGGGAACCAACATTCCTGTAACCAAATAACCTTCTTCTACTTCATGCCCTTTAATAACAGCAAAAATAAATTCAATTAATAAACCCACTCCGTAGGAAACTATTACCAGGGGCATCACCTTTATAAAACCCAGCCAAAAGTTATCCCAGTTTAGAAAATCGTTTACTAAAGAAAAATTATCTGGAAAGCCATTAATTGCTGAATAATGCTGGTAGCCTGTATTGAAAAAAGAGAAAACAAGGACTGGTATCAGTGCCATGATCACCGTATTCATCGTACGTTTCAAATCATCTGCTACTCTTATGTGAGAGCCAGAATGTGTAGTTTCATCAGGTGCGAATAAAAAGGTATGGATTGCATTAAAAGCAGGAGCCATTTTTTTCCCTCGGAAACGATGCTTAAGAATATGTAATCTCTTCTTCAAAGTTAATTTTTTATCGCTCATATTATCCTATTTCTTTTTGTAATAAATCTAATCCTTCACGAATTATTTGCTGGTGTGGCTGTTTGGATATACACACAAACTCTGTAAGGGAAAAATCTTCGGGAATCACTTCGTATAACCCAAGTTGCTCCATTTCATCCAAGTCTTTTACCATACAAGCTTTTAGAAGTTGCATTGGATATATATCGAGTGGAAAGACCTTCTCGTACATTCCAGTAACCACAAACGCCCTGTGCTCTCCATTTGTATTAGTAGTAAGATCATATTTCTTATTAGGCTGTAACCATGAAAATGTCAACGCTCTAGTAATAGAGATTTTATCAAAAACAGGTTTATTCCATCCAAAAAATTCGTAATCATCTCCTTCTGGAATAATACTGACCGTATTATTGTAGAACCCCAAATGTCCGTCTGGTTTAGACCGTTTACCGGTTAACACATCCCCATTTATAACTCTTATCTTCTCTTCTTTTACACCACTGGCATATAAGAAGGTTGCAATTTCTGAACCTATTTTGGCGACGTAGTATTTTGGTTTTTTTACGGAAGAACCTACCAGCGCCAAGGTCCGGTCTGCATTGAATATACCCGTAAGCAGAAACTCTCCAATGATTACCAAGTCTTGGGGAGTTACTGTCCAAACAGTTTCTCCTTTATTTATGGGATCAATCTTATTTATTTGTGTTCCTACTAAACCTGCTGGATGTGGTCCGGAGACCTTATGCATCTCTATATCTTTCATTTTATCAAACATAGAGGGTACACCCTTCCCAACGGACACATGAACCTTACCCGGAGTAAGTTTAGAAAGGGCTGTCAACGCACTCTGAATTTCTTTTTCTTTCCCAACCAGGGAATAAGATATTTCAGCAGCCAAAGGAGCAGTAACATATGCAGAAATAAAAATGGCCTTCGGTGTGGCATTTGGATCTGCAATACAGTCGTAAGGTCTTTGTTTAATAAACGGCCAACATCCCGATTTTAATATGGCTTGTCGTATTTCAACTGCATCAGCATCTGCAGATACAGGGGACGTCTCAAGCACTTCTTGTGTCTTATCTGCTAAAATCTTTAATGTTAAAATTTTCCTTCTGGCTCCACGCAGAATCTCAACCAGTTCGCCGCTAACCGGAGAAACAAATAACATTTCAGAATTGTCCTTACTGTAAAAAAGTGGTTCTCCGGCCTTAACCTCAGCACCCTGTTTTACTAGCATTTTAGGGGTTATTCCATGAAAATCCTCTAAATTGATGGCGTAGACGTTACTTAAAATTGCTTTGGAGGTAGTTTGCTCTGCTGCACCAACAAGATTGATGTTTAAGCCTTTATTAATGCGGATGTCTTTAGACATAAATTATAAACCTTTAGTTTATCAAAATTTCGAGCAAAAATAGCACTTATGACACTGTTTTCATAATTATTAACCATAATTTTAGGCTTTATAACGATAGGAATTTCCTCCCTCTTCATTTTGTTTACCTTTACCGGAAAAATATGCAAAGAATGCGTTTTTTCCTTAAACATTTTTTTCTACTACTTGCGTGCCTCCAAATCTCTGCTCAGGTCCAGGAGGAAGTTAATCCGCCGGACCATATTAAAACCATAATTTTTAAAGGGCCTACAGACGATCAATTTCCTGTAATAAAGCTTGGGGATCAGATTTTTCTGCAATTTGATGACTTAACCGCAAGCGAACAAGACTACTATTATAAAATTGTCCATTGCGATTATGACTGGACGCCATCGCAATTATTAAAATCTCAATATTTAAGAGGAACGGACAATCAAAGAATAATTAACTATGAAAATAGCTATAATACTCTTGCCGCCTATTCAACCTACAAATTAAGAATCCCAAATAAAGCTTTAAGCCTAAGAGTCAGCGGAAACTATGTTTTAGAAATTTATAATGATAGAAATGAAATGCAGTTTTCAAGAAGATTTGTCGTTTTCAAGGATTTAGTAACTGTAGGAGCGACAACAAAAAATGCAAGAGATTTTACCTATATCAATAAAAAACAATCCGTACAGTTTACTATAAATGGCTCTAATTTCCAACTCATTAATCCGAAGCAAGAAGTAAAAGTTGCCATATTACAAAATTATCAATGGTCCAATGCCATTACCAATGTTCCACCCCAATTTACTGTTGGAGCTTCACTTGGCTATAAATATGATGCAGAGACCAGTTTTTTCGGAGGTAATGAATTCTTGAACTTCGATACCAGTGATTTAAGAGCCCCTACTTCCGCGGTCTCCAGAATTGAATACAAAGAACTATACCATCATTACTTATTTAGAGACGTCTATAGATATGATAGAGAATACACTTATTTCCCAGATATAAATGGCGATTTTGTTATCCGAACATTGCAAGGGGAAGATCAGGACAGGGAAGCAGAATATACCATGATTCACTTCAGTCTACCGTATACCGAGGACATAGGTTTAAGTGAAGTCTATGTTTATGGAAAATTCAACAATTATGCATTAGAGGAGCAGAATAAAATGGTATATAACGAGGGAAATGGGAACTTAGAAGCTATCATTAAATTAAAACAAGGATTTTACAACTATAAGTATGTTTTAAAAGATCCCGACGGCTTGGTTGAATTAAATGCAGTTGGAGGTAATTTTCATTTCACTGAAAATCAATATCTGATACTGGTATACTACAGAAATTTTGGAGATTTATATGATAGCATAATAGGAATAGGCTCTACTAATTCGGAAAATATTACAAACTAAAAACCTTTTTTGAGCAAACTCTATTTCTAGGTTTGCGTAGGCCTGATTACAGATTTCTCCTTTTATGCCCTAACATATCAGATCACTTTTGGGTTAGTTCATCTAAAACTTTCTATTTACATCAGAAAAATATATCGCAACAACGAAATTGAAGCATAAAGTTTTATAAATCAATTGCTTTGCAATATCTTGCCCGCAAATTGTAATTAGTACTTCTAGAAATGTCCCGATTAATACTAGATAGTATCTGAACAAAACCAAAATTGAGGCAAGAGTTTAAAAGTATTGTTAAATAGATACTTATTGAAGCCTTTTTAATTATTTTAGCTGGCACGACGGTTCGTCCGCGCCATTGTGGAAAAACCCGCGTTATGAGTACCAAAAAAATGATTACACAAGTTACCAAAGGCATAAAGATTTCAGTAAACACCAGTTTTGAAGGCACTTTCTTTAAAAACTACAAAATGCATTTTGCTTTTGGCTATACTATATCCATAGAAAACCAGAGTAAAGATTCTGTACAGTTAACTTCCAGACATTGGCAAATTTATGATGCCTTAAATGATTTTGAAGTTTTAGACGGTGAGGGTGTTATCGGAAAAAAGCCAGTAATAAAACCTGGGGAATCACACACCTACAGCTCAGGATGTCTACTTGCCTCCCCCATTGGAGCCATGAAGGGACATTACAACATGGTAAACTTTAGTACTACAGAAAAATTTAGAGTTTATATTCCTTCTTTTAAGTTTAGTGCTCCGTTTGCATTAAACTAGACTTTCTTTGTGTTTTTTTTAGCAAATTATAGCAGGTCGTTTTAGTACCTTTGCACATATTTTTAACATAATTTGTGCATTATGAACAAAGGTTTTTTTGAAGTACCGATGGCTATTAACGAACCAATAAAAAGTTATGCTCCTGGTTCCCCAGAGCGAGATGAGGTTCTAGAGCAATACAAAGAATTCTACAATGGCTCTCTGGAAGTCCCATTATACATAGGAAATAGAGAAGTTAAAACTGGGAATACCAGCACTATGGCTCCTCCGCATGATCATCAACATATTGTTGGTCATTACCATTTAGCCTCCGAAAAAGAGGTTACGGCTGCAATCAAGAATGCTTTGGAAGCAAAAGAAAAGTGGGAGACTATGGCTTGGGAGCAAAGAGCAGCCATATTTCTGAAAGCTGCAGAATTAATTGCCGGACCATACAGAGCCAAAATCAATGCGGCAACTATGCTCGCTCAATCTAAGACCATTCATCAGGCAGAAATTGATGCCGCCTGTGAATTGATAGACTTTCTTAGGTTTAATGTGTCCTACATGGCTCAAATTTACGCCGAACAACCAGATTCGGCTGAAGGTATTTGGAATAGGGTTGAATACAGACCTTTAGAAGGTTTTGTGTACGCAATAACACCTTTCAACTTTACGGCAATAGCTGGTAATTTGCCTGCAAGCGCAGCTTTAATGGGCAATGTTGTAGTCTGGAAGCCAAGCGATAGCCAAATATTCTCTACCAAAATTATAGTGGATGTTTTTAAAGAAGCTGGAGTACCTGATGGGGTTATAAATGTAGTTTATGGAGATCCAGTGATGATTACTTCTAAAGTATTAGAAAGTCCAGATTTTGCGGGTATACATTTTACTGGTAGCACCCACGTTTTTAAGTCTTTATGGAAACAAATAGGAAATAACATAGATAAGTACAAAACCTATCCAAAAATTGTTGGGGAAACAGGGGGTAAAGACTTCATAATTGCCCATCCTTCTGCCAATTCAAAACAGGTAGCGACTGCCATTACCAGAGGAGCCTTTGAATTCCAAGGTCAGAAATGTAGCGCCGCTTCCAGAGTATATTTACCGGCGTCTAAAGCTGATCAGATTCTGGAGTTTGTAAAAGAAGATTTGCAATCCTTCAACCAACCAGGATCACCTGAGGATATGGGTAATTTTATAACAGCAGTCATTCATGAGGCGTCTTTCGATAAATTAGCCTCTTTTATCGATCAGGCGAAAAATGACGTAGATGCATCTATATTCGCTGGGGGTGGGTACGATAAATCGAAAGGGTTCTTTATTGAACCAACTGTCATCTTAACCACTAATGCGCACTACAAGACAATGGAAACCGAATTATTCGGGCCAGTGGTGACAGTTTATGTTTATAAAGATTCGGATTGGGCTGAAACACTCCAATTAGTAGACTCTACCTCTGAATACGCATTAACCGGAGCGGTTTTGTCTGCCGATCGTTACGCGATAGAAGAAGCCACTATCGCCCTCAGAAATTGTGCTGGAAATTTCTATATAAACGACAAACCCACGGGTGCTGTTGTTGGACAACAACCTTTTGGGGGTGCAAGGGCCTCGGGAACAAATGACAAGGCAGGTTCTGCTCAGAATTTATTGCGATGGGTTTCTCCAAGGCTTATCAAAGAAACCTTTGTTACACCTGAAGATTATCGATATCCTTTTCTTGGATAAGAAATAATGCATTATACTATTCTAACCCCCATGCCCTCTATAGCTTGGGGGTTTTTTTAGCAAATAAGAGTTGTTTTACTATAAACCCAAAATAATGTTATATCTTTTGTATCCATTTTACTGACTCGAGAATGCGTTGTTTTATACTCTTTTTACTTACTGTCATCTGTTCACAGTTAAATTCCCAGACTACCAATTTAAAACTGGCTTCTGATATTTGGCCACCCTTCACTAATGTTGTTTCTGAAAAGGCCTTTGCCCTAGAATTGGTACAAGAAGCCTTTAAAAGAGGGAATGTCGATGTAATTACATCCATCGGGAGTTTCGAAGAAGTCTTAGACGGAATCAATTCAAAAAAATACGACGGGAGTGCTGCCTTATGGAAGACAAAAGACAGAGAAGAGTACTTACTATACTCTGAACCATATCTAGAAAACCGACTTGTTTTAGTAGGCAGAAAAGGAAGTGATGTAAGTGCAACCTCCTTTGAAGAACTAAAAAATAAAAGAATTGCGATAATTGGGGGCTATGCTTATGGGGCCTCGGTGTATACGTCACTAGACATCGTCATTATGCCAGGAAAAAGTGACCAGGAGAATTTAGAGAAACTACTCAGTTTTAAAACAGACTACATGCTGGTAGATGAACTTTTAATCTCCTATCTATTAACATATCAACTAAATGACATAACAGAATTTCTTGAAATTGGCAATACTGCTCTTATTACGAAACCCTTACATGTTGCAGTAAGAAAGAGCACACCCAATGCAGAGCAAATTATTGATGATTTTAATCAGAATATTAAAGCAATGATTAAAGATGGGAGTTACCATGAAATATTAGAATTAAATTGGATTCAATACGATGTGGATGGAGATGGCACACTGGAGCTTGTATCTAATGGCGACAATTCAGGAAAAGAGGCACCTGTTCATTATTATAGAATTATGACAACTAATTCTGTTGCAAGTGATTCAGAACATTATTTGATTGATGGTGAAATGTATAATTCATGGCAGGGTGTACCTGAGAAATATAAGAAAGATATTATGGATGCCGCAAAATTGAACAGTACTAGCGACAGTGGCTTAAAACTCAAGTTCTAATCCCTTATTTACCTTTGTATTTTACAGGCAAATAAACTAATTTTTTAGTGTTAAAAAAGTCTTCCTTAAAATAGTCCGATAAAGGTATTATTTCTGCATTTTTATACTGTTTTAACTCCTCCGACAAATCGCCTCCCTTTAAATATAGAATACCATTTTTCCTAGCATAGGACGATTTTTTCTTAATTCTACCCTGAATCCACCTTACAAAAGTGGGCATTGCGGCTACAGCTCTACTCACTACAAAATCGTATTGCTGCCCTAAATCTTCTACCCTCCCATGAATACAAACAACATTTGTAAGTCCAAGACCCGTAACAACTTCTTCTACCACTCTTATCTTTTTTCCAATGGCATCGATCAAAGTAAAGCTACAGCCTGGAAATAAAATTGCCAAAGGTATCCCAGGAAACCCGCCTCCAGTGCCTACATCCAAAACCGTAGTTCCTTCAGCAAAGGAATATACTTTAGCTATTCCCAAGGAGTGTAGTACATGTCTTAAATACAATTCGTCGATATCCTTTCTTGAAACAACGTTGATTTTTGAATTCCAATCTTTATACAAATCCTCAAGCTTTATGAATTGATCTTTTTGAATATCTGTTAAATTTGGAAAATATTTAAATATTATTTCGGCTTGCATACGTATCTTTGCATTTCATCAAATGTAAGACATTAGACCATATTTTCTTTTGTATGCATTGTTATAACGTATTATTTCATAATATTTTTCGTTATTAGTTAAAAGAATATATTTATATGGATGCACCCACAATTAAATTCTCCCGTAAAGATTCGGCACAGTTTTTTAAAACACTAAACAAAAGGGTCAATGATTATTTCAGAGAGAATAAAATAAAGAAAACCGGCAATTGGAAGCTTTATCTGAAATCAGGGGTGATGTTTGCTCTTTTTTTGGCTCCATATTTCTTAATATTAACCCTCAACCTGCCAAATTGGGCTAACCTATTGCTCACTATTACCATGGGTGTTGGCATGGCAGGTGTTGGCATGAATGTAATGCATGATGGAAACCATGGTTCTTATTCAACCAAAAAATGGGTGAATAAATTAATGGGAAGTAGCATTTATATCTTAGCAGGCAATGTTTATAATTGGCAAGTTCAGCACAATGTCCTTCACCATACCTATACCAATATTCACCATCATGATGAAGATCTTGAAGCAGGAAGAATCCTTAGGTTTTCTAAGCACGCAAAGTGGCATAGGTTCCATAAGTTTCAGCACTACTACTCTATTTTCCTCTATGGCCTGTTAACTTTTAATTGGGCCATAACTACTGACTTTCAGCAGATGTACCGATATACCAAAAGAAAATTATCTTATGGTAAATTTCCGAATCCCTTTCTTAATTGGAGTGTTCTTGTTGCAACCAAACTTACCTATATCACCATTTGGATTATTATTCCTATGGTATTTCTAGACATCGCCTGGTGGAAAATTCTGATTGGCTTTTTTATAATGCATTATGTTGCAGGGGTTATCCTGAGTGTAGTGTTTCAATTAGCGCATGTAGTGGATGAGGCAGAAACGCCTCTTCCTAATGAAGATGGAACCATGAAAAATACTTGGGCAATTCATCAGCTGGCTACTACCGTAAATTTCGGAACAAAAAATAGATTGGTAAATTGGTTTACTGGGGGACTTAACCACCAAGTAGAACACCACATATTTCCAAACATTAGTCATATTCATTATACAAAAATTGCTCAAATTGTTAAACAAACCGCGAAGGAGTTTAATTTGCCGTATAACGAATACAAAACAACTAGAAAAGCCATAATTTCGCATTTTCAACATTTAAAAGAACTGGGGAAGAAACCTAGCCTTCAATACCAATAAATTTACTGCTACAATGAGCGATTTTTTATCCGATAGAATTAAAAACATGTCTACTTCGGCTACTTTGGCAATGGCTGCCAAGGCAAGAGAGCTAAGAAACGAAGGAAAAGATATAATTGGACTTAGCCTTGGCGAGCCAGATTTTAATATTCCAGATTTTATTAAAGAAGCTGCAAAACAAGCGGTTGACGACAATTATAGCAGTTATTCTCCCGTAGATGGCTACGCAGATCTAAAACAAGCCATTTCCGACAAATTTAGAAGAGATAACAATTTAAATTACAATCTCAGTCAGATAGTTGTGTCTACCGGAGCTAAACAGTCCCTGGCTAATGTGGCAATGGTGATTTTAAATAAAGGAGATGAAGTAATTTTACCTGCTCCGTACTGGGTAAGTTACAGCGACATTGTTAAATTGGCCGAAGGTGTACCCGTAGAAGTCCCTACTACAATTGATACGGATTTTAAAATTACCCCAGATCAGTTAGAAAATGCCATTACCCCTAAAACCAAAATGTTGTGGTTTAGCTCTCCATGTAATCCCAGTGGTTCTGTTTACAGTCAAAAAGAACTAGAAGAAATTGCAGCTGTCCTTAAAAAGAATCCTGGAATTTTAGTGGTTTCGGATGAAATTTATGAGCATATCAATTTTAGGGAAAAACATGCGAGCATTGCAGGAATTGATGGAATGTATGATCGCACGGTTACCGTTAATGGTGTCTCTAAGGCCTTTGCTATGACTGGCTGGAGAATAGGCTACATAGGTGCTCCGGAATGGCTTGCAAAAGCTTGCACTAAATTTCAAGGGCAAATAACTAGTGGCGCAAACGCCATTGGCCAAAGGGCAACTATTGAAGCATTAAAGGCACCAGTGAGCAAGATACAGTATATGATAGACGAGTTTCACAAACGACGTGATATCTTGCTAGATTTACTAGGATCCATTGATGGATTTAAACTGAATATTCCGGAAGGTGCATTTTATGTTTTTCCTGATATTTCCTCTTTTTTCGGCAAAACTATTAAGGATACTACCATAAATAATGCCTCTGATTTCGCCCTCTTTCTCTTAGAAAAAGCACATGTTGCAACAGTAACTGGAGAAGCCTTTGGGAATCCTAATTGTATTCGGATTTCTTACGCTGCCTCGGAAAAAGAACTATTAGAAGCGGTAACTAGAATAAAGGCTGCTTTATCTGAGGACTAAAAACTGTTTTCAAATCCTTTTCCAAAAGTAAGGATTAAACAGTATTAGCACGGTAAAAAGCTCTAGTCTTCCAGCGAGCATAAGGAAGCCACACCACCATTTACCAAGGTCAGGCAGACCATTAAAATTACTTACTGGGTTAAGATCGCCAAAGGCTGGACCCACATTTCCTAAGGAAGATGCTGCTCCTCCAACTGCTGTTATAAAATCAAGCCCCATGGCGCTTAAGACCAAGGCCCCTATGATAAACAATAGCATATAGAGAACAAAAAAGGCAATAACATTATAGACTATATGTTCACTTACCGTTTTACCATTAAATCGAACCGGAATAATCGCACTGGGATGAAGAGTTCTTTTAAACTCTAATAGTCCATTTTTGATTATTAATATGTGTCGCATAACTTTTATGCCCCCTGCCGTAGACCCGGCAGATCCACCAATAAACATTAACCCAAAAAAGAATACCGTTAAGAAGGAAGTCCATGCGGTAAAATCCGCAGTAACAAAACCCGTAGTTGTAATTACTGCAATTACCTGAAATAGTCCATGTCTAAAGGAGCTTTCTGCAGCCCCGAAAGGCATAGGATGAAACTCTGAAATCTCCACATTAGCATTATAATAGATTACAACAGCTGTCATAGCAACAAATAGAAGTATAAATCCTGCATAGAATTTAAATTCCTCGTCCTGTAATATTCTTTGGACTTTTCCCTTAAAGGCGAAGTAACTCAATACAAAGTTAGAACCCGCCAAAAACATGAAAAAGATAACGATATATTGAATAAGTGGTTGATTGTTCCAGTGCGCAAGGCTTGCATTTTTCGTAGAAAACCCACCTGTAGACAGGGTGGCCATAGAGTGGTTTATGGCATCAAAAAAGCTCATTCCTGCCAAGCTTAAGAAAAGGGTCTCGGCTGCAGTATAACCCACATAAATTAACCAAAGCCTTTTCGCAGTATCCGTAATCCTTGGATGAAGTTTATCTGCGTTAGGTCCGGGCGCCTCTGCAGAGAACAATTGCATTCCCCCAATTCCTAAAAGAGGTAAAATAGCAATCGCCAAAACAATAATACCCATACCTCCAATCCAATGCGTAAGACTCCTCCAAAACAAAATTCCTTTAGGCAATACTTCTATATCATCTAGAATAGAAGCACCTGTGGTTGTATATCCTGAAATAGTTTCAAAAAAAGCATTTGTAAAGTCGGGTATGGCCCCACTTAGCAAGTAGGGTAAGACACCCGAAGCTGACATTACTATCCATCCTAATGTCACAATAATATAACCCTCTTTCCTTTTTACCTCTTTTTTATGCCCTCTTGTGTAAAACATGCAGAGTATTCCCAATAATTGGGTTAGAATGGCGGAAAGGGTAAGTTCCAGGGTAACACCATCGGCATAAATTCCACTTACCAGAGCGGCCATTAACATAAAGCTACCATTGAATAATAATAGTAACCCCATCAAATGGATAATGATCCTGTAGTTAAACCCCATTTTCAATCGTATAAATGGTACATAAATACGTAGATTTTTGCATATTATTTTCCAATAAAGTATACCTATATAAAGAGTCGCTCAATTTTACTAATAGAATCTGGTAAGCAACACACCACCACTCTGTCACCTTCAAGAATCTTGAAATCTCCCAGTGCTATATTACCCATATCGTTCCTTACAATTCCTCCGATAATAGCAGCTCTAGGAAAGGCTATTTCTTTTATTAATTGACCATTTACCTTAGAAGACTCTTTTACCTCAAATTCTAATATTTCTGCATTCAAATTATTAAGTCTTGTTAGTGCAACAACTTCACCTCTTCGTATATATCTAAAAATATTATTCGCCGCTAATAATTTTTTATTAATCAACGTATCTACTCCAATAGACTGAGATAGTTGAAAATAGTCCATATTCTCTACAAGAGCAATGGTCTTTTTGATATTCTTGGACCTCGCCATTAGACAAGACATAATATTGGTTTCCGAATTACCCGTAACGGCTATAAAGGCATCCATAGATTCCAAGCTTTCTTCTTCCAATAATTCCACATTCCTTCCATCCCCATTAATTACCAATGCATTAGGTAACCTATCTGCCAAATCAAAAGCCTTTTCTTTGTTCTTTTCTAGAAGTTTTACATTGAACTTTTTACCACATAAATCTCGTGCGGCATTATATCCAACCTTACTACCTCCCAATATCATTACATTCTTTATTTCTTCTTTCTTCTTTCCTGTGAGCTTGTATAGTTCATCTACACCCTTTCGGTCCGTTACAAAGTACACCTGATCTTTATCCTTGAACACCGTATCCCCTCGCGGAATAAGCGTAAATTGTGTTCCGACCCTTTGCATGGCAATAGGCATAAAATGTAATTCCGGATATATTTTTGCGGCCCCTTTTACGGTTTTTCCGATAAAGGGAGCGCCCTTGGGTAAGGTTACACCCACCATAATAAGTGCTCCATCTTCGAACTCGTAGGTATCAAAAAAGGCAGATTGATTTAGTAAGAGTTGTATTTCACTAGCTGCTAATTCTTCAGGCGAGATTAACTCATCTATTCCTAATTCATCGAACTGAATCAAATCTTTATTTACAATAAATTCCGTATTAGAAATTCGGGCAATGGTTTGTTTACAGCCCAATTGCTTAGCTAAGAGACAAAGTGTAATATTTGTAGTCTCCGAGGAAGTAACCCCAATAACCAAGTCAGATTCTTCAACTTTCGCTTCTTTTAATACGGAAATAGATGTTGCATCACCTTTTAAAACCTTAATATCTAAATGATTATCGGCATAGGTTAAGCTCTCTTTTTTTGAATCAATAAGAATAATATTCTGTGATTCATAAGACAACAATTTTGCTAAGTGAAATCCAACTTCACCAGCCCCCGCAATGATTATTCTCATCTGTAGTATTTAAATAATAAGCGTAAGTATGACGTAAAGGAGAATTGCATCTTACTGATAAGCCATCAATGCTCATAATTGTTTTATTGCAAAGTTTGCATGGACAAAATTACACAATTTTATTTTGAAAGGTCTAGGCATACCTCCCTAAATTTAAGTTGGTTATTACGCTATTATCCTGACTTCTTTAAAATTCTGTAGCAGCATTGTACTATCTTTGTCCTAAAAAATAGACGATGTCTAAAAAAGTAAAACCATATAAATCCTCTGATCTTGGCAAAAAGGAACAGGTCACCAAAATGTTCGACAACATTTCTTCTAATTACGACGGATTAAATAGGGTAATTTCTTTTGGAATAGACATTAAATGGAGAAAACGTCTGGTTAACCTTTTAAAGGCCAAAAAGCCGAATAGAATTCTTGATATTGCAACTGGAACCGGCGATTTAGCCATTCAATTAGTGGATACCGGCGCTAAAGAAATAATTGGCTTAGATATTTCTAGCGGGATGCTGGAAATAGGAAAGAAAAAAATCGCTGATAAAGAATTAGCTTCACAGATAAAGATGGTAATCGGAGATAGCGAGGACCTACCTTTTTCAGACAATTATTTTGACGCCATTACGGTAGCCTTTGGGGTACGTAACTTTGAAAACCTTGAAATAGGACTGTCTGAGATCTATAGGGTTCTGAAACCCAACGGAAATTTAGCCATTTTAGAAACCTCTGTACCAACGAAGTTTCCTTTTAAACAAGGCTATTCTATATATTCAAAATATCTACTTCCCACTATAGGACGCTTATTTTCCAATGACCGTTCTGCCTACACTTATCTCTCAGAATCCGCCGCGGCTTTCCCTTATGGTAAAGACTTCAACAATATTTTAGGCAAAATAGGGTTTATAGCTATGGAGAACCAACCTCAGACTTTTGGGGTGGCTTCCATTTACATAGCTACAAAGTAGAAAAATGAAATATTTCTTAGTTTTTTTGATTGGTTTTACCCTGGTAAAAACCCAAACTTTACAGGCTCAGTTTAACGAGAAACCGATAATTAATCTCGAAAATGAAGACAAGGCATTTTTAAACTGGGGGTATTATTTGGGATTTAATCAGTTCGATTTCAAATTTGATTATAAAAACGATTTAGACGATATTCTGGTGGAGAAATCCGTTGGTTTTAATGTTGGTCTTATTGGAGAAATGCGCATAAATGAGTTTTTTGATCTGCGTTTTGAGCCTGGCTTGTTTTATACAACAAGAACTCTAGGATATACGGGATTTGCGGAATCCAACGACGCAATTAGAGAAGTAAAATCAACCTATATTAATTTTCCACTACTCCTTAAGGCGAGCGCCAAAAGGCTAGGTAACTGGAAACCATTTATCATTGGTGGAGCTTCTGCCTCCTTAAACCTGGGAAGCAACGAAAAAAGTCTGGACGACAATAGCAGTGGTACTTTTAGAATGAAACAAACTGTTTATAACTGGGAGATTGGTTTCGGTATTGACTTCTATACAGAATATTTTAAATTCTCCCCCTCCGTGCGCGGTATATTTGCTATTACAGATGAGCTAGTTCCAGATAATGATCCTAATAGCCCGTGGACTGGAAATATTGATGGCCTAAGAACAAGGGGTGTTTTTGTGAATTTTACTTTTGAATAGTTAAAAAATGTAATTAGGATTTAGGCTGTCTTCTTATTTCATTTAAAAAAATTGCGGTGGCCGAGGCTACATTAAGACTTTCCGCTGTGGCATTTCCAAATTGGGGAATAGAAATTTCATGATCTATTTCACTGCGAAGTTCTTGAGAAATTCCATGACCTTCATTTCCGAGAATTAAGATTCCTTTTTTAGGCAGGCTTGTGTCATAAACAGACTTCCCGTCCGTAAATGTACCAAATACTTCAGAATTTCCGTTAGATCCAATCCCGGGTAAGTTCCGGTAAGAAATATTTACTCTGGCAATGGAACCCATGGTTGCTTGCAATACTTTGGGGTTAAAGCAATCTACGGTATCGTTGGAACAAACTATACTGGGAATATTAAACCAATCGCATAGTCGTATTATGGTTCCTAAGTTTCCTGGGTCTTGCAGTTTGTCCAGGACCACCACCCAATCGGAAAAATCCACGGCTTGTGGTTTTGGAATTTCGAAAACAGCTAAAATTTCGGATGGTGTTTTTAAAGAACTCATCATGCCTATTTCTCTCGAATTAACATTGAACACAGGCAGATCTTTGTCTAAAACAAGAGCTGGATTAGTACAATAAATAGCCTGAGGAACCAAGACGGAATTTAAAAGTTCAAAAACCATCTTCCTACCCTCCACTACAAATAGGCCATTTTCAATTCTACTTTTTTTTTGTTGTAGGCTTTTTATAAATTTTATTTGACTTTTTACAACCATTCAAATAATGTATTTTTGGCTCTTATGAAGACCCCTTGGTATTGTGTTAATAGTTATGCTAAAATAGGCTTATTCTTGCTTGTTACTGTATTTACTTCCTGTAATACCTTAAAGCGGGTAGATGAGGATCAACTTCTTCTTTCCAAAAATAATATTTTTGTCAATGAAGAAAAGGTAAATTCTGTCGATATAGAAAGTCTGCTTCTCCAGGAGCCTAATAGCACCTTGTTGGGTTACCCACTTCGTCTTAACTTATATAATCTGGCAAAAGAAAACCCGGATTCTACCTATCAAATATGGTTACATAAAAAACCCAATAGAGAGGAAAATTTAGCCAAGATCTTATCGCAAAAGCAAGTAAATAGACTAGGAGAATCTTTTTTGGTTAAGGGCTATAGTGATTGGTTAAAGAAAATTGGTGAGGAGCCTTCTCTGATTGATACTACAAGAGCAGTTAAGTCTTTGGAGCGATTAAGTGTTTATTATGGAAGTAAGGGTTATTTTAATAACTCAACTACTTACGACATAGATAGCACCAATAAAAAACAAAGGGCCGAAATAAATTATAGAATTAGTCTGGGCAAACCCTTTATGGTAGATACTCTTCTCAAAGATATAAGTTCAGCAGCTATCGACTCTCTATATGTAATTCATGAAGCCGAATCATATATAAAAGAAAAGAAACAATTTGATCTTGTTGACTTTAATAAAGAAAGGGAACGTTTGGCAGATTTATTTAGAGATTCTGGAGTTTACAATTTTCAGGAAAGTTCCATTTCCTATGACATCCTGAGAGATACCACTACTACCAATGATGATCAAAAAATGGAAGTTGAATTAAATATTGGGGACTTGAGAAGACGGGGAGATAGTCTTATTACCACTACAGAGTACAAGGTATTTAAAATGGGTAAAATCAATATATATGCAGATTATGCTTTTGACGACGACAAATCTACCCTTAACTCTATAGAATACGACAACTATACCATCTTTTATAAAGACAAGCTCCGGTACAAACCAAAAGCACTGACCGATGCCGTTTTTCTCCAAAAGGATAGTCTATATAGAGAAATCGATAAAACTCGGACCTATAGGCAAATAACCAATCTTAATACTTTTAAGTATCCGAATATTCTTTTTTCTGAAGACAGCACAAGAACAAAACTAAATACAGATATCTATTTGGCTACAAGGCCTAAATTCTCATGGGCTTTCGATTTTGATGTTACACATTCTAATATCCAGTCTATTGGTGTTGGCTTCAGTTCGTCTCTTATTTCTAGGAATATTTTTGGCGGAGCAGAAACACTCAGTCTTTCTGCAGGGGGTACCTTTGGTCTTTTGAGCGATGATAGCTCTACAGAAGATTTTTTTACAGAAGTAGGTGCAGATATCAATATAACCTTTCCAAGAATCTGGTTTCCCCTTGTAAATTGGAAAAAAGTAATCCCTTATTATATGCTCCCACAGACCAGAGTTTCTGTAGGAACAAGTTTTCAAAAAAATATTGGATTAGACAAGCAGACATTTAATACCATATTAGGCTACAACTGGAATTCTAAAATTTCCAGTAAAAACTCTGTAGAATTACTCAATATTCAATTTGTTAATAATCTAAATCCAGACCGCTACTACAATGTATATCAAAGTAGTTATGAGCAATTAAATGATATTGCCTCGGATCCCCTTTATGCCGACAATCCGGACCTTGGGGATTTTTATGAAATGCCAGAAGGACCAAACGGACCTGCATTAACAATTCCAGACGGAACAACCGGTTTTACAGATGCGATTTTAACAGACCAGGTACCTTCAGAGCCTGATGATCAGGACGACGTAGCCAGTATAGAGGAAAGAAGAATTAGACTTACAGAAAACAATTTAATTTTTGCCAGTAATTATACCTTTACAAAAAACAATCGACTAAATATTTTGGATGAAAACTTCTATTCATTCAGATTTAAAGTTGAAAGTGCAGGGGCATTACTCTCTGGAATTTCTAACATTATAGAATTTGATAAAAACGATAATGGGGATAGAACGGTTTTTGGCGTTCCCTTTTCCCAATACTTTAAAACGGAATTCGAATATATTAAACATTGGGACCTTTCCCGGTCTAATGTTCTAGCATTTAGAAGTTTTGCGGGTATTGCAATTCCATATGGTAATTCTAACAGTGTGCCATTTGTTCGAAGTTATTTCGGAGGAGGATCTAATGATAATAGAGCGTGGTTTCCGTATTCCCTAGGTCCTGGATCAACCAATAACATCAATGACTTTAACGAGGCAAACTTCAAAATTGCCCTCAATCTAGAATATAGATTTCCTATCGTAGGGGATTTTAAAGGTGCTATTTTTGCTGATGCTGGAAATATTTGGAACGTTTGGGATAACATAACCGATCCGGCAGCCGTGTTTGAAGGTTTTAAGTCCTTGTCTGAAATTGCCCTTGGAACAGGAATGGGGGTTCGATATGATTTTACATATTTCGTATTTAGAGTAGACATGGGATTTAAAACTCATAACCCTGCCAATTTGCCCGGTGAAAGATGGTTTCGAGAATATAACTTTTCTAATGCTGTAATCCAAATTGGTATTAATTATCCTTTTTAGTCCTTTGATTTATTTACTACATTTGCCACATCTCATATAAAAAATAAGACTTTAATTATGTCCCACAATATCAAAGCAGGAGTTGCCACAGGCGACGAAGTACAAGAAATTTTCAACTATGCCAAGCAGAAGGGTTTTGCGCTGCCAGCAGTAAACGTTACTGGCTCTAATACAATTAATGCAGTGTTAGAAACAGCGGCTTCCTTAAACTCGCCCGTGATAATTCAATTCTCGAACGGGGGAGCACAGTTTAATGCGGGTAAAGGTTTGGCCAATGAAAATCAAATTTCAGCCATCGAAGGAGCCATTGCGGGAGCAAAGCATATCCACCAGTTAGCTGAAGCATATGGCGCTACAGTAATTTTACATACAGATCATTGCGCGAAAAAATTACTTCCTTGGATTGACGGTCTTTTAGACGCAAGTGAAAAGCACTATAAAGAAACTGGGAAGTCCTTATTTAGCTCGCATATGATAGATCTTTCTGAAGAACCTATTGAAGAGAATATTGCAATATGCAAGGAATATCTCGAAAGGATGAGCAAAATGGAAATGACCTTGGAAATAGAATTGGGCATAACTGGAGGTGAAGAAGATGGTGTAGATAACACGGATGTTGATGATTCCAAATTATATACTCAACCTGAAGAAGTTGCCTACGCTTATGAAGAACTATCCAAAGTGAGTCCCAGATTCACCATAGCTGCGGCATTTGGTAATGTCCATGGGGTTTATAAACCAGGAAATGTAAAGCTAACTCCTAAAATTTTACGCAATTCACAAGATTTTATTACGGAAAAATATGGGGTTGAGGAAAATCATATCGACTTTGTATTCCACGGAGGATCCGGATCTACAGTAGAGGAAATTAGAGAAGGAATTGGATATGGGGTAATTAAAATGAATATAGATACCGACCTTCAGTATGCTTTTATGGAAGGTATAAGAGATTATTTTGATGCTAAAAGCGACTATTTAAAGGGTCAGATTGGCAATCCTGATGGAGCCGATCAACCGAACAAGAAGTATTACGATCCAAGAGTGTGGTTGCGTGAAGGTGAAAAAACATTTGTATCTCGATTAAAAAAGGCTTTTGAAGATTTAAACAATATTAATACGTTATAATATTTTGGGATCAGAATCTAAAGAAATTCCTATGACAGCTTGGTTTAAAAGAAAAGAAAAAGGCATACAGACCGCCACCGATCAAAAAAAAGATACTCCTCGAGGTCTTTGGTATAAATCGCCAACGGGTAAAATTGTTGAATCAGAAGAACTGGCTAAGAATTTTTATGTAAGTCCTGAAGACGACTACCACGTAAGAATTGGGAGTAAGGAATATTTTGAAATACTCTTTGACGACAATAAGTTTACAGAGCTAGATCCCAAATTAACTTCTAAAGATCCTCTTAAATTTGAGGATACAAAAAAATATAGCGAAAGGCTAAAGGCCGCTCAGAAGAAAACAGGCCTTAAGGATGCCGTGCGAACAGCAGTAGGAAAGTCTCTGGGTAAGGACTTGGTAATCTGCTGTATGGATTTTAGTTTTATTGGAGGTTCTATGGGCAGTGTTGTAGGCGAGAAGATTGCAAGAGGCATTGACTACTCGATAAAAAATGGATTGCCTTTTGTAATGATTTCAAAATCTGGAGGAGCAAGAATGATGGAAGCGGCTTTATCCCTGATGCAACTAGCCAAAACATCCGCCAAACTGGCACAGTTAGCAGAAGCAAAATTGCCTTATATTTCATTAAGTACTGATCCCACCACTGGAGGTACTACTGCTTCCTATGCCATGTTAGGAGACATTAATATTTCTGAACCAGGTGCCCTAATTGGTTTTGCAGGGCCCCGAGTTGTAAAAGAAGCCACTGGTAAAGATTTACCAAAAGGATTTCAAACATCAGAGTTTGTCTTAGAGAATGGTTTTCTAGATTTTATATCTCATCGCAGGGATTTAAAGACGAAAATAAATCTTTACATTGACCTTATTCAAAACAATCCAATAAGAAAGTAAAAAAAGCCTGCTGTAAAAGCAGGCTTTTTTTATTATTGAAAAAATCTCCTAAGAAATATTTCTGTTGTACTGCCATCTGGCTTTGTGATTACACCTTTAGCATCGCATGTCCCGTCACCAAAATCAATACTGTATTTAAGGTCTTTCTTATCTACCTCAATTATTCCGCTTACTAAGAAACGACAAGACCATTCTCTACGAAGGGGAGAAGTAATCATTCTATTAAAGACCTCCCCATCGGCGGTGGTAAACTGACTTTCACCAGTAATACTTACAACGTTGTCTCCCCAAAATCCATTTCCAAATCCTGCAATCCATTGTCGTGTTCTTTGCCCTTCCATTTTTCTGCTCAATCCATCCGGCCAACTACCAATAAAAGAATAATCAATAACAGAAAGAGGACCGCCACTTTCTTGCGCAGTTCTCAAAATACTGGCATAGCCTTCTACTTCTACCTCATTAAAACGAAAATTGCTAAGGTCCATTTCTATACTTTTATTTAATGCTTCAGGATTTAGAATAACATTGAAAATAATAGTCCCTGAAAGTATATTCCCTCCTGCAAATTCGCATCCATCCCCAAACGCAATACTAATTTCTTTACTATTATCACTTACAATTGTCGTTATTGTTGCGCAGTCAGGTATATATCCCGAAGTGCTGTAGGCTTTGTTTAATAAAAAAACATCTTTAGAAGCAAAAATGTCGTCTCCTATATTTACTAACTCTTCCAAAACCAGCTCGGTTTCATCGCTCAGTTGTAGTTGAACACTGGATATTTCTTCCGATTCAATTATATTATCGTCTTCTGTCTCTTCACAACCCGTTAAAAAAGACAACAATAAACTCATTGACATTAGTAACAACCAAGTCCTTTTCTCTTTATTTTTCATAGTTTGTTTATTTAAAGTTACTCCTCTAAGACCATTCTTTTTCGCAATGGTTTAATAAGGCATTAAAAAAAACTATTCTAATGAAGTCAATACAAATTATTTGCTATCTTTGCGCTCGATTGAAAATCAATCAGATACATAAAAATCATTTAAAATAATATTGGAATGTATTTAACGACAGAAGTGAAGAAGGAAATCTTCAAGAAACATGGCGGTTCGGAAGGCAATACTGGGTCTACAGAAGGACAAATTGCTCTATTTACGCATCGTATTAACCACTTAACAGGACATCTTAAAAACAATCAAAAAGACTATAATACTGAAAGATCTTTGGTAAGATTAGTTGGTAAAAGAAGAAGTTTACTTGATTATTTAAAGAAAAAAGATATCGAAAAATATCGTGTCTTAATAAAAGAATTGAATATTAGAAAGTAATTTATTGGGGAAGCTATGCTTCCCCTTTTTTTTAAAGCAAAGTCCCGGTACAGGGCAACAAAAAGCTTACACATAGTTTTTCATTGGTCTACACAACAACACAACACAAGCCATTATTTATGGCTGACCATTGTTTAACAACCTGAAAAAAATTCAGGTCTAATAAAAATTTATGATTCCAAAAACTTTTAAAGAGGTCATTGACCTTGGGGACGGTAGAGAAATTTCTATTGAAACCGGAAAACTTGCAAAACAGGCACATGGCTCTGTTGTTGTACAGTCAGGCAACTGCATGTTGTTATGTACTGTCGTATCCAATTACAAATCTAGTGACGTAGACTTTTTACCACTAACTGTAGACTACCGTGAAAAGTTTGCAGCTTCTGGGAGATATCCAGGTGGATTCTTTAAGCGAGAAGCAAGACCTAGTGACGGGGAAGTACTTACTATGCGACTGGTAGACAGGGTACTTAGACCCCTTTTCCCGAAAGATTATCACGCAGAAACGCAGGTGATGATCCAATTAATGTCTCATGATGAGAATGTTATGCCAGATGCGATGGCAGGACTAGCTGCTTCTGCAGCTATTCAATTATCTGACTTTCCTTTTGAATGTGCCATCTCTGAGGTTAGAGTTGGGCGTCTTGATGGGAAGTTTATTATTAACCCTACAAGAGCTCAGTTAGAAGATTCCGACATCGATATGGTTATTGGAGCTTCTGAAGATTCTGTGATGATGGTTGAAGGGGAAATGAGTGAAATTTCTGAAGAAGAAATGGTAGAAGCGATTAAATTTGCGCATGAAGCCATTAAAGTTCAGTGCCAGGCTCAGATTAAACTTGCAGAGGCTTTTGGAAAAAAAGAAGTTAGAGAATACCAAGGAGAAGAAGAAGATGAAGCTTTAGAAAACAAAGTACGTGAAGCTGTTTATGACAAGGTTTATGCTATTGCGAAAGCTGGATCAGCGAAACACGAGCGCAGCGAGGCCTTTGGTAGTATTAAAGATGAAATACTAGCATCGTATGATGAAGAAGAAATCCAAGAAATAGGAGATCTAGTAAAGAAATATTATTACAAGGCTGAAAAAGCCGCCGTGCGCGACTTGACTCTAAAAGAAGGCTTAAGGTTAGATGGACGTAAAACAGATGAAATACGTCCTATATGGTGTGAGGTAGACTATTTACCCTCTACTCATGGATCTGCTATCTTCACAAGAGGAGAAACTCAGGCCCTGGCTACGGTAACTTTAGGTACCTCAAGAGAGGCAAATCAGATAGACATGCCTTCGTATGAAGGAGAAGAAACTTTTTACTTACATTATAATTTCCCACCCTTTTCAACCGGAGAAGCTAGACCAATCAGAGGTACTTCTAGACGTGAGGTTGGACACGGAAATCTCGCCCAAAGAGCACTTAAGGGTATGATTCCTGCAGACTGCCCTTATACAGTAAGGGTAGTATCTGAAGTACTCGAGAGTAATGGCTCTTCTTCCATGGCTACTGTTTGTTCTGGGACCATGGCGCTTATGGATGCCGGAGTTCAACTTAAAAAACCAGTTTCTGGAATAGCAATGGGATTAATTTCTGATGCAGATTCTGGAAATTATGCAGTACTATCAGATATTCTTGGTGATGAAGATCATTTAGGAGATATGGACTTTAAAGTTACTGGAACATCAGACGGTATAACAGCCTGTCAAATGGATATTAAGGTAAAAGGTCTTTCTTATGAAATTCTAGTAAAAGCCTTGATGCAAGCCAGAGCCGGCAGACTACATATTCTGGAAAAGCTTACAGATACTATCGCCTCTCCTAATGATACTGTAAAAGCCCATGCACCTAAAATGGTTACAGCCACAATTCCTGGTGAATATATAGGTGCACTTATTGGACCGGGTGGTAAAGTTATTCAGGAACTTCAAAAAACAACAGGAACTACAATAGTCATAAATGAAGATCCTGTAACGGAAGAAGGTTTAGTGGAAATTCTTGGGACTAGTCAAGACGGGATAGATGCCGTATTAGCAAAAATAGACTCTATTACTTTTAAACCTGTAGTAGGAAGCGTTTATGAGGTTAAGGTAATTAAAATGCTAGATTTTGGAGCTGTTGTTGAATATGTTGAAGCTCCTGGAAACGAAGTGTTATTACATGTATCTGAATTGGCATGGGAGAGAACAGAAAATGTTTCGGATGTAGTTAATATGGGAGATATTTTTGATGTAAAATATTTCGGTATCGATTCACGTACAAGAAAGGAAAAAGTTTCTCGTAAGGCACTTTTAGATAAGCCAGAAGGCTATAAAGAGCGCCCCCCAAGAGAAAAAAGAGACCGAGATAGAGGCCGAAATGATCGAAATAGAGATCGAAAACCTCGAAGAGATTAAATTCTTAGACCGTCTACAAACCCCCTGAATATAGGGGGTTTTTTAATATCCAATAGTTCAGAGTTAATTTTATATTAGCTAATTGTAACATTTGAGTGATTTTTACGTATAAGTATATGCAGCCTATGCATTTTTGAACTTAATTAAAAGGAAAAACCCAAATGAGACAGCTTAAGATCACAAAACAGGTTACCAATAGGGAAACCGCTTCGTTAGACAAGTACTTGCAAGAAATTGGGAAAGTAGATCTGATTACTGCAGATGAAGAAGTAGAATTAGCACAACGCATAAAAGCCGGAGATCAAATCGCCTTGGAAAAACTTACCAAAGCTAATCTTCGTTTTGTTGTATCGGTGGCTAAACAATATCAAAACCAAGGCCTAACCCTACCCGATCTGATAAATGAAGGTAATTTAGGGCTTATCAAAGCTGCACAACGATTTGATGAAACAAGAGGATTTAAATTTATCTCTTACGCTGTATGGTGGATTCGTCAATCTATATTACAGGCCTTAGCGGAGCAATCACGTATAGTAAGACTACCCCTAAATAAAATTGGTTCCATTAATAAAATAAACAAGACTTTCGCCTTCTTAGAGCAGGCTCATGAAAGAATTCCTTCCGCAGAGGAAATTGCAAAGGAACTTGATATGACAGTAGAGGACGTAAAACAGTCTCTCAAAAATTCTGGACGACACGTATCTATGGATGCGCCGTTAATTGATGGAGAAGATTCTAATTTGTACGACGTATTACGAAGTGGAGAATCACCAAATCCAGACAAAGAACTATTACATGAATCCTTGCGTACGGAGATTGAAAGAGCGTTGGAAACTCTAACCCCAAGAGAGGCAGATGTAATCCGTCTGTATTTTGGCTTGGCTGGGCAACACTCTATGACATTGGAGGAAATTGGGGAGACGTTTGATCTAACCAGAGAGAGGGTCCGACAAATTAAAGAGAAGGCTATAAGAAGGTTAAAACACACTTCCAGAAGTAAAATATTAAAGACATATCTCGGCTAAATAGTCGAGCATCAAGTTACACAGCATTTAATTTCCCAAATTGGAAATTAATTTTAAAAATTGTAATTTGTGACTCTTAACAACAGTTTATCATGACTGTTCGTTTTTTGATTGATGAATAAACTCCGGCTGATTACCGGAGTTTTTTCATTTACACTATTTTCTTTCTAAACATCCTTTTTTCATTATTCATTTATAGTTTTGGCCTAATTAGTACTACCTTATATTACAATATATGGGAAATAAGTGCTCTTTTTTAATTAGTATAGTGACAAATCTATTCTGTATATTTATAAAAGCCGAGATACTAAACTTTACAAAATACTCTAAATCATGCACTTTACGTCTAAGATCCAGTTTGCCTTATTAACCACTCTTTCCCTTTTTTTGGTTATTTCTTGTAGTCCAAAGAAAGTAGCTGAAATGACAGGAGATGGTAATGAAGTGAAATTTAATATCCCTAAAGACTTTACGCTAACAGAAATATACCACCAAAGTGAAGAAAAACAGGGTTCTTGGGTTGCCCTTGCCGAAGATGATAAAGGAATTATATATGCCTGTGATCAAAGAGGTAAAATATATTTTTTTAAACGTCCAGAAAAAGATGGAACAGTTAATAGTAAACAAGTTGACAGTCTCAATTTAAACATTGGAGAGGCACACGGTCTTTTGTGGGCTTTTAATAGCCTTTATGTAGCCGTAAATAAAAATTGGGAAGACGCTTCAGGAGACAAAACCATTAGAGGAAGTGGCATTTACCGTATAACAGATAGCACGGGAGATGGAGCACTAAATGATGTACAAATGCTACTAAAACTAGAGGGCGCAGGAGAACATGGACCCCATAGTTTTGTCCTAAGTCCGGATGGTAGTGAAATCTATTTTATTGCAGGAAACCATGTTTTAATTCCGGAAGCCTTAAAAAAGAATAGCAAATTACCAACAAATTGGGGAGAGGATAATCTATTTCCCCCGTATTTGGATGCAAGAGGGCATGCCAATGACATCAAAGCCCCTGGAGGTTGGATAGCAAAATTCGATCAAACAGGTGAAAATTGGGAACTTATATCCGCAGGGTATAGAAATCCATTTGATTTTGCCTTTAATTCGGATGGGGAGTTATTTGCGTACGATGCAGATATGGAATGGGATATAGGGATGCCGTGGTACAGACCAACCAGACTTTGTCATGTAACTCCAGGAAGTGAATACGGATGGCGAACAGGATCTGGTAAATGGCCTGCCTATTATCCAGATAACTTGCCAGCTGTCCATAATCTAGAACAGGGATCCCCCACAGCCGTTGTATCTGCAGCAAAACTCAGATTTCCTTCTAAATACACCTCCGGAATCTTTATAATGGACTGGAGTTTTGGTACTATATACCACATAAATTTAGAACCGGCAGGAAGCAGTTATACGGGCGTAAGAGAGGAATTTTTATCCGGAACACCTCTTCCTCTAACGGATATGATTGTAGGAAAAGATGGAAATTTATATTTCGCTACCGGCGGGAGAGGACTTGATTCGCGATTGTATCGCCTAAGTTATGATGGGGATGTAAATTTAAGTGACAAAAGAGACGTAAATTCTGAAGCGGAGGATTTAAGGGCTCTCCGGCACAGAATAGAAAATTATTCAAAGATGAAGGAAGAGGAAGCAATAGCGCTTGCCTGGGAAAATTTAAACCACCCCGACCGTTTTATCCGATACGCCTCCAGGATAAGCTTAGAAAAAATGCCATTAGATTTATGGAAAGAAGCTTTTATCCATGAACCTAACGACATAAAGACTATTGAAGCAGGTATAGCAATGGCAAGACAAGGTCAAACAGACAATAAAGATCTAATTCTAAATAAACTTAATGCTATTAATTGGAATGATTTATCGGAGACACAACAAGTAGACCTTCTTCGCAATTACGCCCTAGTTTTCATTCGTATGGGTAATCCGAATTCCAGTCAAAGACGGAGTGTTCTTAACAAGTTAAAAGGTCGATTCCCTTCCCAAAACGATATAATAAATAGAGAATTAGCAGCCCTGCTCTTATATTTAAATGAAAAGAACGCCGTACTGAATTCAGTTGCCTTATTGGAAAAGCATACTATTGAAAAAACGCAGATAGATAGTGGCATGTTATCCGAAGAAGCAACACTTAGGAGCGAACAGTATGGTCCATTAATTAGAGAGGTAATTGCTAAAATGCCTCCAGGTGAGGCTATTTATTACGGCGTTTTATTAAGTCATGCAAAGGAAGGCTGGTCTAAAGAATTAAGAGAAAAGTATTTTATGTGGTTTTATGATGTCCTAAGTGCCAAAGGAGGAATGAGTTTTAAAGCATATATGGAAAACGTGCGCCTGCAAGCTATGCGTAATGTTCCGGAGAATGAGAAAGCTTATTTTGAAGAATTGTCCGGTGTTTATTCTCCCAATACAATTGTTGAAGAATTACCTCAGCCTATTGGGCCGGGTGCTAATTATAGCGGCAGCACTGTAAGTAGTTTTGTATGGGGTGATAAAATGACTAATTATAACGGTACTATAGAAGCAGGAGAAAGAGCATATAAAGCCGCTCTTTGTATTCTATGCCATAGAATGAATGGCGAGGGTGGAGCAACCGGACCAGATCTCACACAGATTAGATCAAAATTTGGAAAGTACGACCTTCTATTTGCGATTTATAGTCCAAATGATGCTATTTCTGATCAATATGCCTTTACTCTTTTTCACTTAGATACAAAGAAAAAAATTGCAGGAAGAATATTGTCCGAAACTTCCGATTCTATTAAGATAATGCCAAATCCGTTAAATACAACCTATAGCGTTCAATTAGCAAAGTCCTCGATTATAAAAAGGGAATTATCTCCAATTTCGCCAATGCCATCAGGACTTCTAAATAGGCTGAATGAACAAGAAATAGCAGATTTATTTGCCTATTTACTCGCAGCTGGAGATGAAACGGATGAAGTGTACAACTCAAATATAAATCCATAATATTATTAGCCACTTTTCCAATGGGTATAGAAAAGAGCGACTGTTTTATTTAACCAAGCTTTTGTTTTAAACAAGGCTTTTAACTGAAGGAATATGTACTTTTGCCAAATAATCTTAGTCAACAAGAATGAGTAAAGTCATAATAGCCCCCTCCCTATTAGCTGCAGATTTTGGGAATTTGCAAAGAGACGTAGAAATGGTAGACAAAAGTGATGCTGGATGGCACCATATTGATGTCATGGATGGCGTATTTGTACCAAACATATCTTTTGGGATGCCTGTTATTAAGAGTATTGCCTCAACTTCCGTAAAACCATTAGACATTCATCTAATGATAGTTGAGCCAGACAGGTATATTAAGGAGTTTGTAGACTTAGGCGCTGCTGTTCTAACAGTTCATTATGAAACCTGCCCACATTTACATAGAACCATACAACGAATAAAACATGAAGGTATTAAAGCAGGTGTTGCAATTAATCCGCATACCCCTGTTTCTTTCTTGGAAGATATTATAACGGAGGTAGACTTAGTCTGTATAATGAGCGTAAATCCGGGCTATGGCGGACAAAAGTTTATTGAAAACACCTACAACAAGGTCCGAGCTTTAAAAGAATTAATTATAAAAAAGAAGGCCACTGCACTGATCGAAATAGATGGGGGAGTAAATGCTGAAAACGCAAAACATTTGGCTAAAACTGGAGCTGATGTTCTTGTAGCCGGTAGCTTTGTCTTTAACGCTTCAAACCCTCATTCTGTAATAAGCAACCTTAACACTATAGCCAATTCTAAGTAATACTTAAAAGATATTTTATCACATCTGTGGTGGTAACCATTCCCATTAATTCACCATTATCAACCACGGGAAGGGAATGATACTCCCTTTTTACCAAAATCCTAGCCACCTCTTTAACAGGGGTATCTGAGGTCACTGTCTCTAGCTGCCAAATCATAAGTTGTTGAATAGTAAACATTTCGTAAATAGAAGATGCAATATTTTCTTCTTCTCTGTAGGCGCCATCTGCAAAGCTAATTCGCAATAAATCATTCATACTTAAAAGACCTACTAGTTTTCCTTTCTCTAATACTGGTATATGTCTTATTTTATGCTTTTTAAAGAGATATTCGGCCTGGGCCAAACCTTCATTTACTTCTAGAGTTATAAGATTAGTTGACATTATCTTTGAAACCGGAACTTCTATTTGGACATTCATGACATTGTATTTAATAATTATAGCATAAAGTTCTCTTAATTATAAGATTTAAAGAATGATAAAAATCATATGAATTCCGAGTATTTAAATTATTTTATGTGGTTAATTCTCTTTTTTAGGCTCTTATATTTCTTTCAACCAATCTCGCTCTCATGGGAAGTATTACCCCATTAATAGTAATAAATTACATAGTTTTGTGGTTTTAAAAGAAATATGGTGTTGGCATTTAAAGTGAGAATAAAATGGATAGGATAGATTTATTGATTGTTGGAGGCGGGCCTATTGGAATAGCTTGTGGCCTGGAGGCTCAGAAAAAGGGACTTTCTTATATTATTATAGAAAAAGGACCCATTGTTAATTCTCTTTTTAACTATCCGGTAAACATGCAATTCTTCTCTTCTTCTGAAAGGCTAGAAATAGACAATATTCCATTTATTAGCAATGAAGCTAAACCAAAGAGGAATGAAGCCTTAGAATACTATAGGAGAATTGTTACCTCTAATAATCTTCGAATAAATTTATTTGAAGAAGTAGAAGAAGTAAAGAAGGAAGAAGGGCTTTTTTTTATTACAACATCTAAAAACTCTTATAGAGCCAACAATGTGGTCCTTGCAACCGGCTTCTATGATCTTCCTAATTTACTTAAGGTACCCGGAGAAGGTTTGGCTAAGGTTTCCCACTATTATAAGGACCCTCATTATTATGCAGGACAAAAATTAGCAGTTATCGGAGCCAGTAATTCTTCTATAGATGCGGCACTTGAATGCTGGCGTAAAGGGGCCGAGGTATCCTTAATAATAAGAGGGGGCGAAGTAGGTAAAAGAGTCAAGTATTGGGTAAGACCCGACATTCTAAATAGAATTGAAGAAGGTAGTATTAAGGCTTATTACCACAGTGAAGTTGTTCGAATTGATCCAGGAGAAATTATCATCCAAACACCCAAGGGACAGATAACCCTTGAGAACGATTTTGTTCTGGCCCTTACCGGTTATATGCCCAATTTTGAATTTCTAAAAAATAGTGGAGTTACTTTATCCGAAGATGCTAACAAACTTCCCACGTACAATCCTGATACCATGGAAACCAATATAAGTGGTTTGTACTTGGCTGGAGTAATCTGTGGTGGAATGGAAACACATAAATGGTTCATTGAAAATTCAAGAATTCATGCAAAAATAATAGTCGACTCTATCATTTCCACCACCAAAAAAAGCAATAACAAAAAAGCCCTTTCAGATAATGCATAAAATTGCTTTAGCCATACATGGTGGCGCAGGAACCCTAGTAGAGGGAATGATGACGCCCCAATTAGAAACTAGATATAAAAAAGACTTACGTTTTGCCTTAGACAAGGGCTATAAGATCCTTGAAAATGGCGGATCTTCTATTGATGCAGTAGAAGAAAGTGTAAAAAATTTAGAGAATTCTCCTTTATTTAATGCGGGTAAAGGAAGTGTTTTTACCGCCTCTGGGAAGCATGAAATGGATGCCTCTATAATGGATGGAAGGGATAAAAGTGCAGGGGCAATATCTTTAATCGGTGGTATTCGGAATCCGATAAGTCTGGCCAGAGACGTGATGCAAAAAAGTGAACACGTCTTTTTAGCTGGTGAAGGAGCCATGCAGTTTGCAAAAGAGCTAAATTATAAATTTGAAGGGGACGAATATTTTTATGATTCTCTGCGATATAACCAGTGGCAGGAGTTAAAGGGTACAGATAATTTTCAATTAGATCATTCCCTTAAAAAAGACTCCAAATTTGGAACCGTGGGTGCAGTGGCATGTGATTTTGAAGGAAATTTAGCCGCAGCTACCTCCACCGGAGGAATGACCAACAAACGTTATGGCAGAATTGGTGATAGCTCCTTAATAGGAATAGGCAATTATGCAAATAATAAGACTTGTGCAATTTCTTGTACGGGCAGTGGAGAGTTTTTTATCAGAGCCGTTGTTGCATATGATGTATCCTGCTTAATGGAATACAAAGGTTTAAGTCTTGAAGCGGCCACAGAATTGGTAATTCATGAAAGACTCTTATCGGTTGGTGGAGACGGTGGCCTTATTGCAGTTGATAAAAATGCCAATATTGCTATGCCCTTTAATACCGAGGGTATGTATAGGGCCTCCAAATCTTTTGAGCAAAAAGAAGAAATTAGTATTTACAAAAATTAAGAGGTTAAAAAAGGAGCATCCAGAGGTAATACCTTAGCCCTTCCCTTTCTTAGATTAAAGCGATCACCATTGGCTAAAACATGTGTTTTCATGTTCACCAAAGACATGGGAGTCCCCTCATTTAAAACACTTTGATTGTTGTGTTTTAATTTACGAGGATCAAAAACAATAACCATACCAGAGCCTATTACTTCAAAAGTAGTTCCTTCCTTAATTACTAGTCCGGTATCTTCGGCCAAGCCTACACCTATTAATTTGGGATATCTGGCCACAGCTTCCGCCAGTCTGCCAAATCTGCCTCGCCTTATAAAATGAGAGTCGATTATCAATTTTGGAATGAAATCCATTCCTAGATGCATCTTAACCGCTCCTTTTATGAAAGACTCTGTACTACTGCCCCCACATATCATTTCACGAGACATACACATAGCCCCTGCACTGGTGCCGGCAATAACGAGATAATCCTCTTGATATCGCCTTAACAAGGTTTCGTGTATGGGAGTATTGCCAATTCTTTCCGTGATTTTCGACTGATCTCCTCCTGAAAACATTACACATTTAGCATTTTTTATAAGGTCTAAATTATCCTCACGTTTAGCCTCTTCCCTACTTCTTATATCCAATATATGCACATTGGAACAACCCAATTTTCTAAATGCATCAATATAATTATTACTTACCTCTCTTGGTATACTTGAAGCCGTTGGTATAACCACAATATTAGCATCTGTACCTCCACTCTCTTTTACTACTCTAGACAGAATTCCTTCTTCAATAAATTCTAGTGTAAACTGTTCGTCATTTTCTATACCCTTGTCCTCATTACCACCAATAGGAATCAGTGTTCCGTTTGCTACCATACTACTATTTTCTAGAGGCAAAAATAAAGCTATTGTACTAAAAAATGTCATATATTTATGAAATTAGTATGGCAATATACCAGCCTGAATAAACTATACTCGTATACACAGGCATTTAGCGTACAATTTTCTTTTCGAGAACTAAAACTATTAAAAACCAAACTTATGAGGATCCGAGAAATAAATGCAATGAGAGGCCCAAATTATTGGTCTATTCGAAGACATAAATTAATTGTGATGGTCCTTGATTTAGAGGACATGGAAGAAAAGCCTACCAACAAGGTAAAAGGCTTTTCTAAACGAATAAAAGAAATGTTTCCAAGTATGTATTCACATCGATGCAGCGAGGGTTGTGAAGGAGGCTTTTTTATGCGCGTAGATGAAGGCACTTGGATGGGACATGTAATTGAACACATTGCTCTGGAAATCCAAACCTTGGCCGGCATGGATACCGGATTTGGAAGAACAAGAGGTTACGGAGAAGAAGGTGTTTACAGTGTAGTCTTTTCTTATATCGAAGAGTCTGTTGGAAGGTATGCCGCCAGAGCAGCAGTTAGCATATGTGAAGCTCTGATTTCTGGAGATGAATATGCTTTAGAAGAAGACATCCAAAAAATGAGAGAACTGAGAGAGTCGGAACGCCTGGGTCCAAGCACTGGCTCAATTGTTGAGGAGGCCCAAAGCCGCGGAATCCCATGGATTCGACTAAATAAATATTCCCTGGTTCAATTGGGTTACGGGGCTAATCAAAAAAGGATACAAGCCACTGTAACTAGTGAAACAAGCAGTATTGGTGTAGAATTGGCATGTGATAAAGAAGATACAAAATTTTTGCTCGAGCAAGCAGAGGTGGAGGTTCCTAGGGGGGATATTATCAGTAGAGAAAGTAGTTTAAAAGAGGCCTGCAGATATGTTGGTTTCCCTTTGGTAATTAAACCAATAGACGGAAATCATGGTAGGGGAATAACAGTGGATATTAACACCTATGAAGGAGCATTAGAAGGGTTTAAGGCTGCTAAGGAAGTATCTAGAAGGGTTATCGTAGAAAAATATATTACCGGCGAAGATCATCGTTTGCTGGTAATAAACAACGTCTTTGTTGCGGCCGCTAAAAGAACACCGGCACATGTTATTGGAGATGGCAAGTCTACTATTGAAGAATTGGTCGAAGAGGTTAACTCAGATCCTAGAAGAGGCTATGGACATGAGAAAGTCCTTACTGCGATTACCATTAATGACTTAACAAAAACTATTATAGCAGATGCTGGATATACGCTTCAATCGGTGCTGAAGGATGGTGAAATCCTAGTCTTAAAAGACACAGCGAACCTGAGTACTGGGGGTACAGCAGAAGATGTTACGGATATCGTTCACCCAGCCAATGTGTCTATGGCAGAACGAATTTCGAAAATAATCGACTTAGACATATGTGGTATCGATATAATGACAACCGATATTAGTCAACCACTGTCCGATACCGGTGGAGCCGTTTTAGAAGTTAATGCAGGCCCCGGCTTTAGAATGCACCTGGCCCCTACTTCTGGCCTACCTAGAAATGTAGCCGCCCCAGTCGTGGATAAGCTATTCCCTCAAAAAGGAGATACCGGAAGAATACCTATAGTAGCTATTACAGGAACTAATGGAAAAACTACAACCAGCAGACTCATAGCACATATTGCTAAAATGAATGGAAAGCGAGTTGGATATACCACTAGTGACGGAGTATATATACAAAATCGCATGCTCATGAAAGGGGATTGTACAGGGCCGGCTAGCGCTGAATTTGTTTTAAAAGATCCCACAGTAAATTTTGCGGTTTTAGAATGTGCCAGAGGAGGCCTATTAAGAGCTGGCCTTGGATTTAAAAAGTGTGATATTGCTATTGTTACGAATGTCTCTGCAGATCACCTAGGATTAAAAGGAATACATACGATTGAACAACTTGCCAAAGTAAAGGCAGTAGTGCCAGAGACAGTTCTTCCAGATGGTTATGCCATCTTAAATGCTGATGATGACCTCGTATACGATATGCGAAGAAATATAGATTGTAATCTGGCTCTTTTTTCAATGGATGAGAACAATCCAAGAATTAAAGCCTTACAGAGAATAGGAGGCATTACTGCTGTCTATGAGAACGGCTTCGTAACACTGTGCAGAGGGGTATGGAAAATGCGCCTAATGAAGGCGGAAAATATTCCTCTCACCTATGGAGGAAAAGCTAGATTTATGATCCAAAACATACTTCCAGCAGTAATTGCAGCCAATATACAGGGTATTAGTATCGAAGACACCAAGGCTGCTTTAGAAACTTTTATCCCTTCTGCCTCAAGTACTCCCGGGCGTTTAAACCTGTTTAAATTCAATAACTTTAATATTCTCTTAGATTACGCACACAATCCAGCCGGAATGCGAGCGCTACAAAAATTCACAGATAATCTTGAAGCGACTGTAAAAGTTGGCATTATTGCCGGAATTGGAGATCGCAGAGAAGAAGACAACAATGAAATGGGTAGTATTGCAGCCGAGATGTTCGATGAGATAATAATAAGACAGGACAAAAACTTACGTGGTAAATCGGAAACAGATTTGATTAATATGTTAGATGTAGGAATTAAAAAGAACCATCCCGATAAGAAAACTACCATTATTCCTTCTGAGAGGGACGCCATTACACATGCAGTATCGAATGCCGAAAAAGGATCTTTGATTGTTTTATGTAGTGATGTGGTACCCGATGCTTTGGAATTAGTTAAAGAACTTAGAGAAAAAGAAAAACAAGCATAGCCTAGGACTACTTATTTATTTTATTAAAACTAAGATACTATCATAGGAGAAAAATTAGAATTTCTATTGGTAGGAGGGTTTTTATTAACAGCCTTTTCTCGACCCTAGCAGCCTTAGTCTTGTGAAGTTTTGAAAGTAAATGGGAAAGGCCCGACTGATACCATATAGAGATTTATAAATAACTTATTTTCCAATCTAATGTAAAACAAATGTCCGAACAACTTAAAAGAATTACCGAAAAACACTGCACAAACCCTCCTGCTTCTTATGAGGATCTAAATGTATTATTTCTCAATTGTACTCTGAATAGGACACCCGTACTTTCGCATACGGAAGGTTTGATAAAAATAGCACAGAGCGTTTTTGAGGCTGCAGGAGCAACCACCAAAGTAATAAGGCCAGTAGATTATGTACTCCCTGCTGGTTTGGGCATGGACATGTCCCAAACCCCTGAATGGGATAGGGACGATTGGCCCATACTACAAAAAGAGGTAGATGCATGTGACATCTTAATTCTGTGTACATCTGTTTGGCTAGGAGAAAAATCCTCTGTTTGTAATAGGGTTTTGGAACGTATGTACGGATATACGCATCAGTTTAATGAAAAAGGGCAATACAGAGACTATGGAAAGGTAGGAGCAACCTTGATTACAGGAAATGAGGATGGCGTAAAACACTGCGCCATGAATATTTTGTTTTCTCTTTCGCATATTGGTTATACTGTTCCCCCGCAGGCCGATGCTGGTTGGATGGGAGAGGCTGGACCTGGTCCGTCTTATAGAGATGAAGGCTCAGGGGGGCCGGAGAACGACTTTACCAATAGAAATACTACCTTTCTTGTTTGGAATTGTCTTCATTTAGCAAGAATGCTAAAAGATCAGGGAGGTATTCCCGCTCATGGCAATCAGCCAGATGAATGGGCCGCAGGATGTAAGGCTGGATTTGATAGCCCAGAGCATAAACGATAGTAGATTTTATAAAACCATGATTCTCATGCCAAGGGAATAAGGTAGCAGATGATTATTAACCAATTGGAAAAGACTTTACTAAGTTAAATATGGTTTATAGAATACAATTTCAACATTATATACTATCTTGTTAAAGTAAAATGAAATAGTATTAAGCTTACGAATACTTTATTAAAATAATCATATGAAAAAACTCTTAATCGCACTCCTAATAACAAGTACCATTATTTCTTGTCAATCGAAAAAAAAGGACAAAACAGACCAAATACCGACTAATCCAAATGAGATAGAAAACAGTGGAACCATTGTTACTCAGGAAAATTTTCCGCAAGCTTATACTAATATGCGATTAGCAGCCGTCCTTAAAAAAACAGGTGGTATAAATAAGTTCTTTTCAATGCCAGTACCCAGTAGTATTCCAGAAGAACAGTTTGTTGTTCGTATGAACAGGGATACGCCTTATTCTGTCTCTGTAATTGACATGTCTAGCGACAGCGTATTTGTTACAATTCCAGAAACCAATAGATATGTTACCACACAGATAGTGGATGAAAATCACGAGACCCAGCCAATGATATATGGATCGGGACGACATAAAATAACAGCCAAAACAGGTCATGCGTTTGTGATCGTTCGGGCATTGGAGGGTGATATTAGAGAAAATTTGGTAATTGAAGCTGGAAGTGCCAAGCCATTTAAAGTTAAGGAGTGGGACATGAAATCGTTTAAAGAAATAGACGAAGCAGGTAATTTAGATTTTAGTGATGGTTATGACCAGTCTAAGGCTTTTGGCAATAAAGAAAGTGGGCAGACCCCATATATGAATTACGTTGGTGCCGCAGGGGGTTGGGGAGGTGCCATGGTAGAGGATAATATATATCAAACAAGTCCTTATTTTGAGGCAGATGGCTGTTATGAAATGACATTCATTGACCCGGAATCGAAATACTTTTGGTCTGCAACCGTGTATAATGGGGATGGGCGCATGTTTAACGATGTTGCTAACGTATCTAGCGAAATGAATCCTGTAAAAAATCCAGATGGCACGTATACCCTGCGGTTTGGATGTCCGGGAGAACCCAATAATATTCCTATTGCTGAAGGTAATACTACAGGTAAATTCAATGTTTTATTACGACATTATGGTCCTAGCAAAATGGTCAGTGAAGGAGCAGATGGTTATGATCCAACCAAACAAATTACAAAGGTAGAATAGTCTCTTTTTTAAGGTGGAGGTAGGGCTGCCATTTCTTGCCCAAAAAATCCAAGAATAGTTTTCAAATTATCCAGAGAGAAGTTAACTGCTCCATAAATTGGAAGGTATTTTATGACAGAGAATACAAACTTTTTTAAACAATAGATGAATGATTAGGAGGACGATCAAAACTGAATTTATCAAAATAATTGGCCTTAGTATCATTGCAGTTGTATTGATTTTGGGATGTTCTAGCCCATTAAAAGAATCCAATCCCTATTTAGAAGAAAGTCAGGGCTACATAGATGTAGAAGGTGGTAAAATCTGGTATGGAATTATGGGAAAAGGAAATAAGACCCCATTACTTTGCTTGCATGGTGGTCCAGGTAGCACAAGTCAATACTATTATCATTTATCCGAAATTGCTAAAGAACGACCGGTGATAATGTTCGACCAATTAGGGAGTGGGCGTTCGGATCATCATAAAGACACTTCTCTCTTAAAAGTAAAGAATTTCGTAGAACAAGTGCGCGCAATAAAGACCGAATTAAAACTTAATCAATTCTATTTATTAGGCGGCTCATGGGGTACTGCCTTATCTTTGGAATACTACAATGCCTATCCCGATGGAATAAAGGCAATTGTATTTAATAGTCCCTTTTTTAGTACTCCAATCTGGACTGCCGATGCGGATACTCTTGTCGCCGCATTACCCGATTCTATCCAAACAATCATTAAGGTTGCAGAAATGGATAATAAATTTGACACTGATGATTATGCCCATGCCAATAGAATATTCTTGAGCAAACACGGGAGACGAACAGTCTATAAAAAACATCCTTACGACACAATTACATCTAGCGGGAATTCCTTTATCTATAATTATATGTGGGGGCCAAGTGAATTCACAGCCACGGGCACTTTAAAGAATTACGATATACACGAAACACTAAAAGATATATTGGTTCCGGTATTATTTACTACTGGAGAATTTGATGAAGCGCGTCCTGAGTCAGTTGTACAGTTTAGTAAGTTAGTTCCTAATTCAGAATTTGTTGTAATAGAAGCTGCCGGTCATTCAACATTGAATGATAATAGCCCTGCCATGGTTCTGGCCATCCGCGAATTCATAGGTAAAATTGAGCAATAGCCCATTTTCAACGTATTAAATGAGCAGCTTAGGCCTCTGGCTTAGTCTTTTCTGGGCAATCGAGAATCAAGCTCCGCAATCTGATAAACTAATGCCGCAATTACCGTAGCATTAATCTTCATATCCCTTTCTGGCACATATTCCAGATCATCCAAATTAGTATGATGGGTAACGGTCATATAGTTGAGTTTATCCTGAATAATCTGAAACCCTGGTATCTTGTAATAATCGAACACGTCATGATCCGTAAAATTGGTGTTTTGTATCGTAAAATTATTTACGTCTAAATGCTTATAGGGCAGTAGCATATTTTCAAAAATGGGTTTAACAGCCTCATTCCCCTGTAAATATAATCCTCGCATTTGGCCTGCACCATTATCCATGTTTATATACGCCGATACTTTTTCCGTCTCCTTTTTTCTCACAGTTTCATTGACCTTGCCAAAATGTTTTTCGGCATATGCCAAAGATCCTAAATAACCTTGTTCTTCTCCTCCCCAAAGACCTATTCTAATTGTGCGTTTTGGCCGCAATCCCGAGGCCTTAATAATACGCATAACCTCCATCATCACCGCCGTACCTGCTCCATTATCCGTAGCCCCAGATGCGGCATGCCAGGAATCAAAATGAGCACCAATCATTACTACTTCTTCTTTTAGTTTTGGATCAGAGCCTGTTATTTCGGCGAAAATATTTACATTATTTTCTGGCTTCAAATAGAGCTCAGAATCTAAGTGAAACTTTATTTTTGGAGTAATCTTTCTTTCTATCAGACGCTTTAACTTTCCAAAATTTTCGGGTGAGATAGCAAAATATGGTAACGACTTTATGTCTGTTTCACTATAGTTGTAAGTTCCGCTCGGATGAATAATTCCAGGAAAGAAAGGAGTAGTACCCAAAATACTCAATGCCCCTTCTTCCTTTAAGAATTGAAAAAAATCATTTTCTTTCCTAGTCATATTGTCGAAGATAGCGTCCACATTCGGGATAATGTCTAAACTTCCCGCCGAGGGGCCCAAAGGATTGCTAGGGGCAGGAATAATAGATTTCTCTGCCTTCTCCATTTGTTCTTCCGTTATTCTTGTAGAAAGTGGATCAAATAACAAGTTCTGTTTTGGTGCGGCGCCAAACAGAACAATGGCCCCTTCTAATTTTCCACCCCATTGTTCTTTTACCTTTTCTAAATCAGCATAGCTTTTGATCCAAACTAAATTGCCAAGCTGCACCCCTTTTGATGCCTCTGTCCAAGCATAGGGATAGGCCTGTATCTTCATATAGGAAGGTTCTGTTACCTCTATGTTAAATGACTTAACCTCCCACCCCATACAGTCTTCACAATAATTTTCAAAATACACCTTATCTATCCCCCAATTCTCCATGGTTTTTTTTGCCCATTCGGCAGCTGTATAGTACTGATCCGTTCCGGTTAACCTAGGCCCATAAACATCAGATAATTGCGATACAACCGCCATTACCTCAGATTTCTGAAAGCCTTGGGTGTTTATCCTCGCCAGAGCCTCAGAGGTAGTTTGACCATTAAGGGTTGCTCCTACCAAGAGAAGTATCCCCATAAAGATTGTAGAATAAAATTGCATACTTCTATATTAAAGTTAGAACGTAAATCTATCAAATAACAAAAGAAGATAAAAGCTTTAAAGAACAAAAATTAATCTCAACCAAAAAGTAAATTAAGCAAGCAAAAACCGTCTCTAAGAAGGCTAGAACAAAGGCTATATTAGTTAAGTAGTGGTCACAAAAAAGCGAGTCTCTTCATTGAAACTCGCTCCTATTCCACCTTCCATTGTGGTTCCTGTGTGACCCCGGAGGGATTCAAACCCCCAACCCTCAGAGCCGAAATCTGATGCGCTATTCAGTTGCGCCACGGGGCCATATTTTAGAACATTAAACCTAAATTCTTTATATAGGTCTCAAAAATAAAGAGCGCAATTTACATAAAAAGAAGTTGTTTCTATAAGATATTTAAGTAAGATGTTTCCGAACAATGGATGAAATAGTCTTACCATCAGCCTGCCCAGCCAACTCTTTAGAGACTATTCCCATAACTCTTCCCATATCTTTCATGCTTGTTGCCGAGGTAGCGGCTATTGTCGCAATTACAACCTTTTCTATTTCTTCTTCCCCTAATTGAGCAGGCAGAAACTTTTCAATTACTGCCGCCTGGGCGAGCTCTGGAGCAGCTAGGTCTTCTCTGCCTTGATCCTTATAAATGGTGGCACTATCTTTTCGCTGCTTTACTAATTTTTGTATCAGTTTTATCTCCTCTTCTTCTGAAATCCCTCCTTCGGCGGCCCCTTTATCAGTTTGTAAAAGTAGGAGAGACGACTTAATGGCTCTTAAAGATTCTAAAGCCACAGTGTCCTTCGCTTTCATGGCCAATTTCATCTCTTCCATTACTTGTTTTTGTAAGCTCATTTTGTTTTAGATTTTTTTTGAAGATAAAAAATAAACCCGAAAATGTACAACATCCTCGGGCTTCATTTTATGTGTTATTATTCCGCTAGTCTACGTTATCGTGTAAAAAGGAATTGTTGGAACGCAATTGAATTTCATCATTACTATCTTCGCCCAGTGAAGTTCTAGAGACCTTACCTTGCTTTGGTCCTTCATTTAAATCAACCCCTTGCCTTTTATAAGCCGGTTCTTTTTCTATCTCATCTATATTGCTAACATTATTCTGGAACTTATAATTAAAATCTTTGAGCTTTCTTCTCCTCTCGTCTGCTCTCGACTTTAGTATTTCTTCAATTGGAGAATTTACCGGGTCACTAGTTGATTCTGACGGAATTGCCGTAGTATCCTTCGGCTCGTTAATTGTTTTCTTTTCAAAAACAAGTTCATCCTCCATCAATTTTGGCTCAAACTCTTCCGCCTTGGACTTAGCGCCCGTTAACTTGTTTTCTAAATCCATATAGTCATCCAGGCTATATCTGGTCTCACCTTCCTTTTTATATTCCAAAACAGGAATTACCTCAATATGCTCTTCAACCTCAATTTCATTTACTGCTTCGTCTAAGGTAAATGTAATTACGTTTTCAGATTCTTCTTCCGACTTTTCTGATAATGGAAGATCAAAAAGCAATGAAGTTTGTTCCTTTTTGGTATCGGAGGAGACTATTTCTGGATCTACTACATCTATATCTCTCACATCCTTTCTGGCATCTACAATTATAAAGTCTTCTTCCTCCACTCCTTCGGCAATCACTTCTTCATAAAAAACATTAAAATTCCGAATATAATTTGTTGTAGGAATTAAGTCTATTGTTTCTTCCATGTCAAGGGTGTGCTTTATTATTGGCTCAGCTGTTTCCACCTCCATGGCCGCATCAACCAAATTCACCTCTTCTGTAAGATTTTGCTCAGCTTTTTGCTCATCCTCTAGGGTATGAATTATTTTTTTCGTTTCTGTGTTTACAATTTCATCCTGTTGATCTATATTGAATCCTGTTGCAATCACTGTTACAGCTATAGCATCTCCAAGGTTTTCATCCTCGCCAACACCCATAATAATATTTGCTCCATGGCCCGCCTCTATTTGAATATGATCATTTATTTCACCGATTTCATCAATGGTTATCTCCTGAGCCCCCGATACAATTAACAAAAGAACATTCTTGGCACCGGTTATCTTATTATCATTTAAAAGTGGAGAATCTAAAGCTTTCATAATTGCCTCTTGTGCTCTTGCCGAACCAGAGGCCGTTGAAGACCCCATAATAGCCGTACCACTGCTAGACAAAACTGTCTTGGCATCCCTTAAATCAATATTTTGTGTATAATGATGTGTAATAACTTCCGCAATTCCTCTTGCAGCCGTAGCAAGAACTTCATCGGCCTTAGAAAAACCAGCTTTAAAACCTAAATTACCATAGACTTCTCTTAGCTTATTATTATTGATAACAATTAAGGAATCTACGTTTGCTCTTAGTTTTTCAATTCCTTTTTGAGCTTGTTGGCACCTCATCTTACCTTCAAATTGGAAAGGCATTGTTACAATCCCAACGGTAAGCACATCCATTTCTTTTGCTTGTTTGGCAATAACAGGTGCAGCTCCAGTTCCTGTGCCACCTCCCATACCAGCGGTAATAAAGATCATCTTGGTTGTAGTATCCAACATCCTTTTTATCTCCTCCATACTCTCTAGTGCAGCCTGTTCTCCGACCTCTGGATTTGCCCCTGCGCCTAATCCTTCTGTCAATGAAACTCCCAACTGAATTTTATTTGGCACCGAACTATTTTGGAGCGCTTGGGCATCAGTATTACAAATAACAAAGTCGACTCCATTTATTCCGGCTTGGAACATATGATTAATGGCGTTACTACCACCACCCCCTACTCCAATAACTTTTATCACATTACTTTGGTTTTTGGGTAAATCAAAGGCGATACTTTCAAATTCAGTGTTCTTGTTCATGATTTTTGTATTTCTGATTATTACGAGCTTATTATTAGGTAAATTTTATTCTGCGTTGTCTAAAAAGTCTTTTAATTTTTCCGACCATACGTCAAAAACCGACTTTCTTTCTTTGAGGGTTTTATTTTCTTGAAGATTCTCTGCTACTTCTTCGAGAACCAATTCTTCTTCTACCTTCTCTTTCGATACGGATTTAGTGCCATTTTCTATTGCATTCATCAGTAGGCCAACGGCCGTCGCATACAAAGGACTTGCAATTTCTTGATCGGAATCACCCGCTAAGTGTTCATTTGGATAACCAATTCTTGTATCCATTCCGGTAATATACTCCACCAGCTGTTTTAGGTGTTTTAATTGACTTCCTCCACCAGTCAAGACTATTCCGGCAATTAGTTTTTTCTTTTGTTCTTCATGACCATAGTTCTTAATCTCCACATAAACCTGTTCTACTATTTCAACTACTCTGGCATGAATTATCTTGGAAAGATTTTTTAAAGTAATCTCCTTTGGTTCTCTTCCTCGCAAGCCAGGTATCGAAACAATTTCATTGTCCTTATTCTCCCCAGGCCATGCCGAACCAAACTTCATTTTTAAAAGTTCTGCTTGTTTCTCAATAATGGAGCAGCCCTCTTTGATATCTTCTGTAATTACATTTCCTCCAAAAGGTATAACAGCGGTATGTCTTATTATTCCATCCTTAAAAATGGCAAGGTCTGTTGTTCCACCTCCAATATCAATGAGCGCTACTCCCGCTTCCTTTTCCTCCTGACTTAAGACAGCATCAGAAGAGGCCAATGGTTCTAGGGTTATATTTCCAAGATCTAGACCTGCGCTTTTGATACACCTTCCTATATTCTTAATAGAAGAGACCTGTCCTACTACTACATGAAAATTTGCTTCGAGCCTACCCCCATACATTCCTATGGGTTGTTTTATCTCTGCCTGTCCATCTACTTTGTATTCCTGAGGGAGTACGTGTATAATTTCCTCTCCGGGAAGCATAACCAGTTTATATACCTGATTACACAGTTTATCCAAATCGTCCTCGTTAATTACCTCTTCCGAATTGGCTCTAGTTATATAATCACTATGCTGCAGGCTTCTTATATGCTGTCCGGCAATTCCTACAACAACCGATCCTATTTTAAAACCAGCATTTACTTCGGCCTGCTCTACTGCCTGCTGAATAGATTTAATGGTCTGGGTTATATTGTTTACAACCCCCCTATGCACCCCAAGGCTTTTAGACCGGCCTATACCTAAGACCTCAATTTTACCATATTCATTTTCCCTTCCTATGATGGCCACAATTTTGGTGGTTCCTATGTCTAATCCAACTGAATAATTACCTTGTTCCATATTTCTTAAATTTTGGTGCACACTACTTGATTATTAAACTCCAGACTTACAATGTCATAATTTTCTAAGGTCTTGTCTTTTGCCGCCTTAGTATAGAAAGCTTTAAAATTGTTGAACTTCTGTTTCAAATCAGAAATGTTACCCAGATTTACCACAAAATTCTCCATCCGGAATTTTAATTGATAACTTCCCTCTTCTTCAATATGTATTCCAATGACGTTTTTTCTCAAAAACTCATCCTCATTGATATAATCTAAAATCACATATGCGTCTTCTAGACTTTTACCGGTAATTTTGCCCGTAATAATGGGAACCCTAGCTGAGTAATTATTGGACAAGGGCATTTTCTTTCCTTGTTCATCCAAATAAAACTTTTGGTCACCTTCAATCCGACCTATAGGTTGCCTTTGACTAATTTTAGATATAAGTTCACCGTCAACAGTAAGATAAACTTGGGCACTTTTTACCATATCATTGGCCTCTATGACCTTTTCTATAGTATTCAAAACTAATTTTTCTTTGGGCAGGTTTTTGAGGACTCCATAATTTTGTATTAACAATTTATTAACCATCGAGTTGGTTATATAAAGATTGTCTTCTCCTTCGAACTGAACCGAGATTCCATTTATTTTCCTTGCTTGATTTCTATGATCAGAAAATGCATAAAGCGCTGATATAGAAACAATTAGTGCAAATAATTTAATACTGTTCCAATTACTTTTCATGGGCCAAATTTTTAGATAACTCCTTTATTTCCAGTCCAATATCTCCTGCTCCTAAGGTGATTAAAACTTCAGGATTCTGACTTTTTATTTCGTTTAATATTTCTTTTTTTGCAATAATTTTTTTAGAAGGATTAGGAATTTTGTCCATCAACCATTTTGCTGTTATTCCTTCTATTGGTTTCTCCCTTGCAGGATAAATATCGAGTAGTAGAATACTGTTAAATCGTGTCAGGCTCCGGGCAAATTCATCTCCAAAATCTTTGGTTCTTGTAAAAAGATGTGGTTGAAAAATCACCAGATTCTTTTTGTTTGGATGCATTTCCGAAATAGCCTCATAAACAGCCTCTATTTCCTTAGGATGATGTGCGTAGTCATCAATAAACACAAAATCTTCTGTTTTTATTTGGTAGGAAAATCTTCTTCTTACACCCTTAAAAGTAGCAAGTGCATTTGCAAGTTCTTCAGGTGAAGAACCAATTTGTAATGCCATAGAAAACGCCGCTAAACCATTTAAAAGATTATGTTTTCCAGGCTTGTTAAACCTCACCTTCTTAAGGGTCAAATTTGGAGTTTCCACATCAAAGACATAAACGCCATCAACTATTTTCAAATTTCGGATACAATAGTCCGAATTATCCTCAATTCCATAAGTCAACCCTTTTAACGGAAGACCATTTCTTACAACTAAGGAACCTTTGGGCTTAATTTTACCCACAAATTCAACAAATGCCTTTTTAAGTTCGGAAGGAGTCCCGTAAATATCTAAATGGTCCGCGTCCATAGAGGTTATACATGCAACATCCGGAACTAGTTGAAGAAACGACCTATCGTATTCATCTGCCTCCACAACAGAATACGTATTGCCTCCAAACCAAAAGTTGCTATTAAAATCTTCGGAAATCCCACCCAAAAAGGCAGTAAATGGCGTATTAGTTTCTTTTAACAAATGTGCCAAAATACTCGACGTAGTTGTTTTCCCATGTGTTCCGGCCACTGCAAAACAATATGTATCTCTTGTGATTAAACCCAAAACAGCAGAACGTTTTAATACTAGATATCCATTCTCCTTAAAATATTTCAGTTGCTTATGCTCCATAGATACAGCAGGAGTATATACAATTAGTGTATTTTCTTTGGCTCTAAAACTTTCCGGAAAATCATCTAAACTATCTTCATAAGTAATCGTAACACCGAGCGCAGAAATTTCTTCTGTTAGCGGAGTTTTTGTCTTGTCATAACCAGCTACTTCCTTTTCCAGAACTTTAAAATATCTTGCCAAAGCAGACATACCAATACCTCCAATACCTATGAAGTATACTCGTTGTATGTCGTTTAATTTCATTTTATTCTTTCTTTATAATAGTTTAATTATCTGATTTACTATGTCTTTTGTGGCGTTGGGTAAGGCCATGTTCTTAATATTTTTCCCAAGGCGCTCCCGTAAACTCTTATCCCTTAATAATTGATCAAAACTTTTATCAAAAGCAGATTCTAAATCTTTTTCTGCTATCATAACGGCCGCTTCCTCCCCTACAAGGCTCATAGCATTTTTAGTTTGATGATCTTCTGCCACATTTGGAGAAGGAATAAAAATTACCGGTTTTCCAACAAGACATAATTCGGATACAGAACTAGCTCCGGCTCTTGAAATGACAATGTCTGCGGCGGAAAAGCTATAATTCATGTTATTCAAATAAGATCGAATTTTAACATTGGAACTTTGGTACTCTTGGTAAGTATCAAAATACCTGCTTCCACATTGCCAGATAAGTTGCACATTTCTTTCTTCTAAAAACCCTATTTTTTGCCTTATAAGTTCATTAATACTTTGTGCTCCCAAACTACCTCCAAGAACAAGCAGGGTAATTTTGTCCTGAGCCAGACCAAATTCTTGTAAGGCCTCTTCCTTAGGAGGAAGCTTTTCAGTTAAATCCCGTCTAACAGGGTTTCCTGTCTTAACCAACTTTTCTCTGGGAAAAAAACGCTCCATATGATCGTAAGCCACGCAGATACAGGCAGCCTTCTTTGCCAGAAGTTTATTGGTTATTCCGGCGTAGGAATTCTGTTCCTGAACCACACAAGGAATGCTAGTAGCCGATGCTATTTTTAAAACCGGACCACTGGCAAAGCCCCCTGTTCCAATTACTACATTTGGTTTAAATTTTCTCACAATTTTACTCGCATCTATCAAACTGCTAATCAATTTTATTGGAAACAAAGCATTTTTAAGGGTCAATGATCTTTGCAATCCACTTATCCATAATCCTTTTATTTCATACCCAGCCTGAGGTACCTTTTCCATTTCCATTTTATCCTTAGCCCCAACAAATAAAAAGTCCGCATCCGGAAATCTTCTTTTAAGTTCGTCGGCAATCGCTATTGCCGGATATATATGCCCCCCAGTTCCTCCTCCAGATAATATGAACTTATAATTGGCCACTTAATACTTCTAGGGGATTCATTTCATTTGTACTCAGCTTATCTTCTTCCGTCTTTTCAAATTTTCTGCTGGCGCTCAAAACAATGCCTATGGCGAGGCAGGTCATCCAAATAGATGTCCCTCCACTACTAATAAGAGGTAAAGTTTGCCCGGTAACAGGAAATAATTCTACGGCAACCGCCATATTAATAAATGCCTGAAAAACAATAGGCAGCCCAACACCTACCACCAATAATTTTCCGAATATGGTCTCATTTGCATTGGCCACTACAACTATTCTAAATAACAGCAACAGGTAAAAGAACATTAAGAGAAAACCACCCAAAAGACCGTATTCCTCTATTATTATGGCGTATATAAAATCGGATGAACTTTGGGGTAAGAAATTCTTCATGACACTTTTCCCAGCTCCATTACCTACAACCCCTCCGCTGGCTATAGCGATTTTAGCTTTTTCAATCTGATAATCGGCTTCGGTATCCGCCGGGTCCCAAAAACTTTCTAGTCTGTGCATCCATGTATCTACTCGATTTGGAAACATATCTGGATAAGCCTTGGCAAAAAGCACAAAAACGGCCAGTATTAGAACCCCTGCACCGACAATCCCCATCAGATATTTTATTGGATATCCTCCCAAAAAACATAGAATAAGAACCATAAAGAAAAGTATGGCCGCCGTAGAAAAATTAGCGGGTAATATTAAGACTACTACTGCAAAAACAGGTAACCATAACGGCACTATGCTTTCCTTAAAGCTTATCGTTTTATCCTTTATTTTAGTAAGATACCGAGCAATATAGACCAGTAATACAACCGCTGCAAGATTGGAAGTCTGAAAAGTAATCCCAACCAATGGTAGTCTAATCCATCTACTGGCGTTAGCTCCGTCTATTGTAGTACCCTGGGCAAGGGTATAGACCAGCAAAACCAATACAATAGGAAGCGCAATTATGGAAAGCCCTTTAAAAAAATGAGTTGGTATTCTATGGATCCCATAAATAATCCCGAAACCTAGGATTAGCAGCATGCCATGTTTAAGTAAATGACCCATTGTTGTGCCATTACCAACTACGTATACCAGGTTGCTGCTAGCGCTGTATACCGGTAAAAACGAAAATAACGCCAGAATAGCCACTATACCCCAGATGGCCTTGTCTCCTTTGATATTTTTAAAAAATCCCAGTATTTGCATTATAAATTCTTGATCGCTTCTTTAAATTGATTCCCTCTGTCCTCGTAATTTTCAAATAGGTCAAAGCTCGCACAGGCTGGAGACAGCAATACAGTATCTCCTCGATCTGCTATTTTATACGCCACTTTTACTGCTTCCGACATGGCATAGGTTTCTACAAATAAGTCAACAGCGTTTTGGAAGGCTTGTTTCAACTTTTCATTATCCATACCAAGACATATAATTGCTTTCACTTTCTCTCTCACTAATGGCATTAACGCCTTGTAATCATTTCCTTTATCCACTCCTCCAACTATCCAGACCACAGGTGTGTTCATACTATCCAATGCGTAGTAAGTTGCGTTGACGTTTGTCGCTTTAGAATCGTTTATATATTGAACATGATGTATTTTTAGGACTTTTTCCAAACGATGTTCCGCCCCTTGGAAAGTCTGAATACTATTCCTTATGCTTTCTTTTCTAATGCCCACAAGCTTTGCCACTGTGGCTGCGGCCATAGTGTTCTTGATGTTGTGTTTTCCTTCCAATGCCAAAGAATCTGTTCTCATTTTAATTAATTTATTATGTGTCTTTATATATATCTTTTCTTCATCCATCCAAGAAGCATTTTCCATTGGCCCTTCGGATGCATAGGGTATTTTTTTTGAGTAAACGGGATGTATTTTAAAGCCCTCATTTATAGTACTGTCTTCTTGGTCATAGAGTAAATAATCCGAAGACTTTTGGTTTTTGGCTATTCTAAATTTAGAAGCAGTGTATTTTTCGAAAGAATAGTCGTATCTGTCTAAATGATCAGGCGTTATATTGGTGATAACAGCGATATGTGGTCGAAACTCCCTAATACCGTCTAATTGAAAACTACTAATTTCTAATACGTAATACTTATGCTGTTTCTCCGTAAGCATCTTGGCAAAACTATCGCCTATATTACCAGCCATTCCTACATCTAACCCAGCTTCTTTTAAAAGGTGATAGGTAAGCATTGTAGTGGTTGTTTTTCCGTTACTCCCAGTTATACCAATTAAAACAGCATCGGTATAGCGCGATGCAAATTCTATTTCAGATATAACGGGTATATTCAAGCCTAAAATCTCTTGTATTAGACTTGCGTTATCTGGTATTCCCGGGCTTTTTACCACTAAATTGGCCTTTAGAATTTCTGCTTCAGTATGCTTTTCTTCTTCCCAGTCTATTTCAAAATGTTCAAGAACGTCTCTATATTTCTTCTTAATTATACCTCTGTCGGAAACAAAGACTTTGTATCCTTTTTGTTTTCCCAGCAAGGCAGCACCAACTCCACTTTCTCCTCCTCCAAGTACCACTAGGTATTCCATTTATCGAACTTTCAGTGTCACAATAGTTATTATCGCTAACAAAATTCCAATAATCCAAAAACGCGTTACAATTTTACTCTCGTGATATCCTTTCTTCTGGTAGTGATGATGCAAAGGCGCCATCAAAAAAATTCTTTTACCCTCACCCAAAGTCTTCTTGGTATATTTGAAATAGCTCACCTGCAGCATTACCGAAATAGTTTCGGCAAAAAAGATTCCACACAGGAGAGGAATCAATAATTCTTTTCTCACAATAATCGCAATGACGGCAATAACTCCACCAATTGTAAGGCTACCCGTATCTCCCATAAAAACCTGTGCCGGAAATGCGTTGTACCATAAAAATCCAACCAAGGCTCCAACAAAAGCAGCAATAAAAACAACTAACTCACCTGCGTTTGGGATGAAAAAAATATCCAAATAGTCTGAGAAAATGATGTTACCAGAAACCCATGCAAAGATTCCTAATGTGAGGACAATTATTGCCGACGTACCTGCTGCCAATCCGTCTATTCCGTCCGTTAGATTGGCTCCATTGGAAACCGCCGTTACAATAAAAATAACAACGGGTATAAATATGAGCCAGGCGTATTCTGCAGCCCCTTCTCCCATCCAAGAAATTATATTGGCATAGTCTAATTCATTATTTTTTAAGAAAGGAATGTTAGTTTTCGTAGATTTTACAACCAGCCCTTCTACCTCTAGCACTTCATACTGCCTCGTTATAGTAGTACTACTCTTTTCTTTCATTGTAACTTCCGGATGGAAAAACAAAGTTGCACCCACCATTAATCCCAAAACCACCTGACCCATTACCTTAAATCTTCCTTTAAGGCCTTGTTTATTCTTTTTAAAAATCTTGATATAATCATCAACAAAACCAATAATGCCCATCCAAATGGTAGTTACTATTAGTAAGATCACATAGATATTATCTAGCCTTGCAAAGAGTAAAACAGGAATTAGCGTAGACATTATAATAATAAGACCACCCATGGTAGGAGTACCAGATTTTTGTTTCTGCCCTTCTAAGCCTAGGTCTCGAATAGTTTCTCCAATCTGCTTTTTCCTTAGAAAAAGAATTATTTGCTTTCCATAGACTGTGGCTAGAATTAAGGATAACAAAACTGCCATCGCGGCCCTAAAAGAGAGAAACCGAAAAAGGGTAGCTCCTGGGAATTGGTATTCATTTTCCAAAAATTCAAACAAATAATATAACATGCCTTAGGTCTGTTTTTATCTTACTTACTCAAATCGATTAATAATTCCTTTACTATTTTAAAATCATCAAAGTCATCTCTAATACCATTGGTTTCTTGATAGGTTTCATGTCCCTTACCTGCCACGAGAATTATGTCGTTAGGATCTGCTAACTGACAGGCAGTTTTAATAGCCTGTTTTCGATTTTCAATAGATAGTGTCTTTTTTACATTATGGCCCTCTACTCCTGCTTCCATTTCTTGTATGATGGAGGTGGGATTTTCCGATCTAGGATTATCAGAAGTGAATATAGCTCTGGAACTATATTCAGAAGCGATATGACCCATAACCGGACGCTTAGACCTGTCACGATCACCACCACACCCCACTACGGTGATGACGTTTTCATTTCCAGTCCTCAATGCATTGATAGTATCAAGTACATTTTTTAGTGCATCCGGCGTATGGGCATAATCAACAATAGCCGTTATTTTTTTTGACGATATAAAATATTGAAATCTTCCATCAACATTTTCTAATTCGCTTAATATTCTTAGTGTTTCAAATTTTTCAAGTCCCAAAAGATCAGCGGTAGCGTAGATTGCTAGAATATTATAGGCATTGAAGTCACCTATCAACCTGGTCCAAAGCTCATTTTCGTCTATCTTCAACAATTGTCCATTAAATTGATTTTCCAAGATTTGTGCCCTGTAATCAGCATAGGACCTTAGTGCATACGTGAATTTTCTCGCATTGGTATTTTGCAGCATTACTAATCCATTCTTATCATCAATATTGGCCAGCGCGAAAGCCCTCTTGTTAAGCTTGTCAAAAAGAATTTTCTTGGTATCTCTATACTCTGCAAAAGTCTTATGATAATCTAGGTGATCATGAGATAGGTTGGTAAAAATGGCACCTTCAAAATAAAGGCCTTCAGTTCTTTTCTGATGAATGCCATGAGAACTAACTTCCATAAAACAAAACTCTACCCCCGCCTCATTCATTTGTGAGAGGTTTTTATTTATCGTTATGGCGTCTGGTGTGGTATGCGTTGTTGGGTGCTCTATCTCATCAATCATTATTTTTATAGTGGATAGGAGGCCTACTTTATATCCTGCCTTTTTAAATAGTTGATATAACAAACTACTTACCGTTGTTTTACCGTTGGTCCCAGTAACTCCTATGAGTTTAAGATTTTTAGAAGGAACTTCATAATAATTAGAAGCCATGATTGCCAAAGCCTGATTCGTATCCGGCACAACTACATAGCATATATTGTCCACTAATTCTTTGGGCATTTCCTCACATACAACAGCACCGGCACCTTTTGATATAGCCTTCTCAATATATTTATGGCCATCGGTTATAGTTCCTCTGACTGCAACAAATACATCCTTTTCCTTTACCTCTCTAGAATCAAATTTAATGGCATTGATATTCGTCGCTGTAGACCCGCTCACCGCTCTTAAACTTACCCCAAAAAGAATATCCTTTAATGGTTTCATGAAAGTTCCAGTATTATTTTAGTGCCTTTTTTTATTGGAGCTCCTTTAGCAACGGATTGCTTTTTCACCTTCCCATTTCCCTTTACTATGACCTGTAATCCAAGGTTTTCAAGAATGGATATCGCATCCATTCCACTCATTCCCTTTACATTTGGCACCCTTTCTTGCTTCTTTTGTGATTGCGTATAATAGGCTTCAAAATTTTGATCTAGAGCCGCATTTAAGGGCTCCAAACTTTCAATTTCATCGATTAGTGGATTGTTGGCATATATCTTCCGAGCTATAGACTTAAAAACTGGGCCCGAAACATCTGCGCCATAATAGCCAACGCTTTTGTCTGGCTCATGGATGACTACAATACAAGAATATTTGGGGTTATCTGCTGGAAAATATCCTGCGAAGGTGGAAATGTATTTTAGTTTATCTGGATCTTTACTTACATAGTTCTTTTGTGCTGTGCCAGTTTTACCTGCCATAGAAAAACTAGAGGAGTACAGACCATGTCCCGTGCCATGTTTCTTCTCAACTACATTTTTAAGAAGATCTTGCACTTGCACAGCAGTTTCTTTGGAGCAAATAGATTCATTGAGAACTTCCTTATCAAACTTATAAATTGTCTTATTCCATTCCCTGACCTCTTTAATTAGGCGTGGTTTTACTAATTCCCCGTCATTAGCGATAGCATTGTAAAATGCAAGTGTTTGTAAAGGTGTTAGGGAAACCTCGTAACCATGAGACATCCAAGCCAAAGAAATTCCCGACCATCCTTTATCCCCGGGATACCGAATAACGGGGACACCTTCTCCTTTGATGGGCATTCCTAATTCTTGATGCAAGCCCATAGACATTAATCTGTCTACATATACACTTGGTTTTTCCTTGTAAGAATTGTGAATCATTTTTGCAAATGCAGTATTGGAAGACACCTCAAAAGCTTTTGCCATAGATATTTTCCCGTATCCTCCTCGCTTGGAATCTCTAACCCATCTGTCATAGATGCGCCATCTGCCTTTCTCGGTATCTACTATAGTACTGGTATCAATCTTCTTATCCTCCAATGCAGCCACCAATGACATCAATTTAAAGGTAGATCCAGGTTCATGCGACTCTCCTATAGCATAGTTGAGTCTCTCATAGTACTTTCCTTCTTGTGTTCTTCCCAGATTGGAGATTGCCTTAATCTCCCCTGTTTGAGTCTCCATTACAATTACACAACCGTGATCTGCCTTATATTTTTCGAGTTGCGTTAGCAATCCATGATGGGCAATATCTTGTATATTTATATCTATGGTTGAGGCTACGTCATAGCCATCCTGAGGTTCAATAATATTGTCTAATCCTAGAGGTTTCCACTGACCTTTGGCTATTTTTTGCTTTAATCTTTTTCCCTCTACTCCTCTGAGATAAATGCCAAAAGCCCCTTCCAGGCCTACTCTAGTAGCATAGCCATTCTCATCAAAGCGTTCATAACCAATGGAACGTTCTGCAATTTTACCTAAAGGATGTTCCCTTACTGTTTTTTGTTCTACAATAATACCTCCTCGATTAGGACCTTTTCTAAAAAGGGGGAACTCTTTAATTGCTGTATACTCTGAATAATCGAGATTACGTGATATTAAGGCATATCTATTTTTGTTAACACGGGCTTTACGCAGAACATCCTCATAATGGGCGGCCGATTTACCCAGTAAGCCTGCAAGAGCCTTGCTAAGTGGTCCAATATTCTCTTCAAAATCTTTAGCTTTAACGGTAACAGCATCAAAACGAATGGTGTATTTAGATACGGAAGTCGCTAACAAACTCCCATCGTCGGAATATAAGTTACCTCTATTGGGTGCTATCGTAAATAGTTTTTCAGTTCGTTGCATGGCCATTTCCTTGTACCTATCACCCTGCACCATCTGGATCATAACTAACTTTACTGCTACCGCAATCGCAAACAGAAAGAGACATCCAGAAATGATATAGAGTCTTGTCAGTATTTTTTTTTCGGTTATTGCCATTTACTTCTTAGCACTTTTTACTTTGATTTTTCGTGGGGGTACTTCTGAAGGGTAGAGTCCTTTTGCTTCTACCGTGGCCCCGATGGTTGACTCAAGTTTTAGCCTTTGGACATCAGACCGCATATCTACGAATTCATTTTTTAATTCTTTAATTTCTTCATTTAAAGCTGCCAACTGATGAACTTTTCGATCTGCACTATGAGAACTAGCGATCATAACTGTAGCAAGGATGGAAATAAAGATGATAAACATCCAGTTCTTTGGAGCGTCCCCGCTAACCAAAAATTTTCCTCTTAACAGGTCAACTAAATTTTTCCGCATCATTTTTACTAGCTATTATTCCTTATCTTCTAATTCCTTTCGGCTATTCTTAATTTGGCACTACGTGCTCTATTGTTAGTTTTTACTTCCCTTTCCGTTGGCACAATAAGCTTGCCTATTTTTTTAAATGGTAAATTGGTATTTCCATAAAAATCCTTTTCTATCTCACCACTAAAATTACCAGCCTGTATAAATCTTTTCACAAGTCTATCTTCTAACGAATGGTAGCTGATAAGACTAAGGCGACCTCCTTGTTTAACCACCTCTATGGTCTGGTTTAAAAACTCTTCCAAAACCAGTAATTCTTCATTTACTTCTATTCTAATAGCCTGATATATTTGAGCCAAAATTTTATTCTCTTTGAAAGGCGGTAAAAATTTCTTTAGAACCTCCTTTAATCTAGAACTCGTTTTAATAGCACCCATATCCCTATTTTCGATCAATACAGCAGCAATAGCATCTGCGTTCCGTAGCTCTCCATAATTAAAAAGCACTTTGCGAAGATCATCGTAGGAATACGCATTTATAATGTCATACGCACTTTTAGAATTCCTTTTACTCATCCGCATGTCTAATACCGCTTCAAAACGAGTAGAAAACCCCCTATCTGCCGTGTCGAACTGATGCGAAGAAACCCCAAAGTCTGCCAAAATCCCATCAACTTCTCGAATGCCATAGAACTTTAAAAACTGCTTTAAAAACCTAAAGTTTTCATTAATCAAGGTAAATCTATCATCCTCGATAACATTGTCCAGAGCCTCTTCATCTTGGTCAAAGGCAAACAACTTTCCACTACTTCCAAGTCGTTCTAGAATTGCCTTAGAATGTCCTCCACCTCCAAAGGTGGCATCTACATAAACCCCACCTTCAACAATATTAAGTCCATCGATAGACTCCTTTAATAAAACTGGATTATGATAATTCGTCTCCATCATCTCCCATTACCTCTTCGGCTAATTCGGCAAAATTCTCCGCCGTATCATCAAGCACCTTTTCATAACTATCCTTATCCCAAATTTCAATAATATTAATAGCAGAACTCAGAACCACCTCCTTCTTAATACCTGCTACAGAAACTAAGTTTTTCGGTATTAATAACCTCCCAGTTGCATCAATTTCCACTGGCTTAACTCCGGCTGAAAATCTTCTAATAAAATCGTTGTTCTTTTTCTTAAACCTGTTCTTCTTATTCATTTTCTGCATTAGCAGACTCCATTCATCCATGGGGTATAATTCCAAACAAGGTTGAAAAACAGATCGTTTAATAACAAAGCCTTTGGTAAGTACAGGGGCCAATTGGTTTTTTAGGGTTACAGGTATCATCACCCGACCCTTAACATCTGCCTTACAATCGTATGTTCCTATGAAACTTATCACTTCTAAATGGTTGGCTTTGTGTAATACAACTCAAATATATAGAATTTATTACCACAATTTACCACAATTTACCACTTTGTTGATAAAAAGTCTTTAATTTAACTTAGAAGGATTGGGAAGTTTGTCATCCGTGAGATAAGAAATAAATCATTTGTCTTATTTGTACTGAGTAAAAGTAAGTGCTGTTTATCTCTAGCACTTTTATACAAAAGTATTGGTATTCTATCGAATTGCCTATATTTGCGCACTAATGCCACAAGCATTTGTACATGAAACCCGAGATTAAAAAAGAAGGAAAATTCAGGTTTATAGAAGTAGGAGAAGGTACTCCCATGATAATACTACACGGCCTCATGGGTGGCTTAAGCAATTTTCATGGTGTCACAGACTACTTTCCCAAAAAGGGCTATAGAGTATTGGTGCCCGAATTGCCCATCTACGACATGCCCATGCTTAAAACCAACGTAAAAAATTTCGCCAAATTTCTTGAAAAGTTTATAGAGTTCAAAGAATTAAAGGATGTAATTCTATTAGGAAATTCCTTAGGCGGGCATATTGGTCTTCTGCATACAAAACTATATCCGCAAATGGTAAAAGCATTAGTAATCACCGGAAGTTCTGGTCTTTATGAAAGCGCCATGGGAGATGGATATCCGAAACGAGGGGATTATGAATTTATTAAAAAGAAAGCACAAGATGTTTTTTATGATCCCAAAGTAGCAACCAAAGAAATTGTGGATGAAGTCTTTGAAACGGTAAACGACAGGATGAAACTTGTAAAGACTTTGGCAATTGCAAAAAGTGCCATAAGACATAATATGTCTAAAGATTTACCTAAAATGAAAACTCCAACCTGTATTATATGGGGTGAAAATGATTCGGTGACCCCTCCTAATGTGGCTAGAGAATTTCATGAGTTACTACCCGATTCTGAGTTGTTTTGGATAGAAAAGTGTGGACACGCTCCAATGATGGAACATCCAGAAGAGTTTAATCAAATTCTTGATGCTTGGCTGCAGAAAAGAAAGTTCTAATAGAGCTATGAAAATCAAGTCGGCAGACTTTTTAATGAGTAATTCGAGTGTGGATAAATGTCCTTCCGCTCCTTTTCCGGAATATGCTTTTATTGGCAGGTCTAATGTAGGCAAGTCATCCCTGATCAATATGCTTACCTCAAGGAAAAGTTTGGCCAAAACTTCTGGCAGGCCTGGAAAAACTCAATTAATAAATCATTTCATCATTAACAAACAGTGGTATTTGGTAGATTTACCCGGGTACGGATATGCCAGAGTATCTAAAAAATCAAAAAAGACATTTCAGAAATATATCACGGATTATTTCTTAAAAAGAGAACAACTTATAGCTGCATTCTTATTGATCGATATAAGACATGAACCGCAGCCAGTAGACCTAGAATTTATGGAATGGATGGGCGAAAACGGAATTCCATTTGCCATCATTTTTACCAAAGCCGATAAATTAAAACCAATGGCCGTCCAAAGAAATGTGGAATCTTATATACAAGCCTTATTAGATGGTATATGGGAGGAAGCACCAACATATTTTGTAACCTCTTCTTCCTCCTCTTATGGAAGAGAAGAAGTCCTTAACTACATTGAGAACATTAACACTAGTTTAATCAAAAACAAATAGCCATTACTCGGCAGACTTACTTCCCGAATCTCTATTTTTGATAAATTGTATCAAGTCTTCCGAATCTCCAAGTTGATTTAGCTCCTCGGTTGAAATAAACACCTGAAGTTCTCCCCTTTCTTCCAAAAGAACAATCGGAAACTCAAATTTATATCCAAATTTTGATGCATATTGCTTTTTAAACTGATCGCGGTGTAAAAATTCCATTTTTCTATCGTAGTGGTTTAAAAAATCTTTCCATTTCTTTTTTTCGCTAAAAAAGCCATGGGTAATTTCACATAATTTACATGGATAGGTTTTCGGTGACAGTATTTTATGTACCCCATCTATTATAACATTCTGCCAACCATTATCTGCATTGTAAACAAAAAGCAAGGTAGAACTATTTTGATTTTCCATACTTAAAATAGGAGGACTTTAATTTAAGGTGAATTGTGACATCGTATTAGTAGTAGGTCTATCGATATAAAAGAAACTTACAGCCCTAAGGCAAGAATCTGTTTTAAATATACATCAGGAATCTTCCACTGCTTGATTTCCAGTCTACTGATTATCCCCGGTTCTGGTCTAGATTCACATGATGGCATATGTTAATCCAGAGATCCATTCCCAAGGGAACAGGAACGACCTACTAATGCCTAACAAGCAAGATAAAGAAACTACTTCTGAATCCTGGCCGGAATACAGCTAGCTAGGTCTAAAAAACTTTAATGTCGGAAGGAAGGCCTATAACGAAACCCTAAGACTAATCTTTAGAAAGTTCTAATTTCTCTGCGAAATAGGCACAAAAGTCTTTCATAGTTGCTGTCATTTTTTCGTCTTGTGTAGCCTTCATAAAAGTGTCGGACAATGCCAAAAGGGTTTGGTGAAAAAATATTTTCATTTCATCTACGGGCATATCCTTGGTCCACAGGTCAATTTTTAGAGACTCCTGATTTTTACTATCCCAGACAGACAAAAGCATAGCCTTGGCTTCTTCATTCTCTATCCCACCATCTTGTGCAGACCAGTTTAGTTTTTCAGGTACTCGATTTTCATCTAGTCCAACGGTTAGGGTAATTTCTGATGTATGTAATTTTTTCATTTTTATTTTCTAGGTTTATATTTAGACCTCTTAAATATCTCATCCGCGGGCAGGTCCAACAATTGAACAAGGCTTACTTCATTATTATTCATAAAAGAACTTACAATTTGCCAACCCATAAATCTTCCTATTCGTCCAGGGGATTCATTATCCAATTCCAGACCAAATTTTGAAAACGGTGCTGGATCTAAAAAACGAGCGGCCAACTTGTTATCTGTACTGTACAATAGTTCTCTTTCAATAAAATATCTCCAAATCTGCTCTTCATTTTCTTGAGCCCATAGTAATTCTGTTTCAGAATATCCAATTTTGAGAGCATCCGACTGCCATGGCATTAATTTCTCCTTAATATATAATTCCTTCCCATAATACATCATTTGCGCTAAAAACATCCGATCCCTCGGAAACTTAATAAGTTTTTTACAAAAGGCACTACTTACATCGCTAATCAAATTTTCTTTCTCTAAACCAGAGGCAATATATCTGTCCATACCCCCATAAAATCTATGGTCTTCTCCTAGATAATTGTCTAAACCTATCAATAAGAGTGAATCCGTGAGAATTACTCTATTTTGGTAGTCTACGTCTGAAATCAAAGTAATAACCCATGGCAGAGGGTAGTTTGGAAAGTAATAGGTAATGTGTTTAAAAAGAAGCTCTAACTCTTGTGCCTCTTCTATGAAATCAGGAAATTCAGCTTCTACCTCTTTATAGAGTTCCAGCTGCAAAGAGTCTTGCTGCTTAGCAAGCCATACACTATCGGAATATTGTTGTGCGAAAAGAAAAGGATATTTCTCTTTTAACAAATCGAATTCATTCGGGGCAATTTCCATAAACTCCCGGTCAAAACGGGAAATTCTTAAGTCGATTTCCTTGTCGCTTATTTCTGTAGGAATTTTATCTGCATTCTTGCAAGAGGAAATTAACAAAACAGCCAATAATAGGATAATAATTGTTCCTTTCATATAAAGTATTTACGCTTCTATTTTCTTATTAACGCCCTAGGTTTTATTTTTAACCCAGCAAAGTTACTATTTCCAAATAAAAATTCGTCTTATGCAAGCAGAAAAGGTAGTAGACCATATAGTGGACTGGCTCAAGTCCTATGCAAACAATGCAAAATGTAAAGGTTTTGTAATTGGTGTTTCAGGAGGTATAGATTCTGCTCTTACCTCAACCTTATGTGCAAAAACTGGGTTACAACTGTTGTGCGTAGAGATGCCAATACATCAAGGTGCTAAGCAGGTTACCAGGGCAACCAACCATATTGAATGGTTGATGAAGCATTTTGATAATGTTTCGCGGGTAGAAGTAAATCTGACTCCGGTCTTTGACAATCTTATTTTAGCCTTACCTGAGGTAGATAATGAAGAAAGTAGGATGATGTCTTTAGCCAATACTAGAGCTCGACTTAGGATGACTTCACTTTATTATTTTGCAGGACTTAAGGGCTATTTAGTAGCTGGAACCGGAAATAAGGTTGAAGATTTTGGCATTGGATTCTACACTAAATATGGTGATGGAGGAGTAGATCTGAGCCCCATTGCAGATTTATTAAAAACAGAAGTATATGAAGTTGCTAAGTTTTTAGGAGTTAACCACGAAATTCTAGTAGCCCCTCCTACAGATGGTTTATGGGGCGACTCCCGAACGGATGAAGATCAAATTGGTGCTTCATACCCGGAATTAGAGTGGGCAATGCGCATGAAGGATGAAGGAAAAACTACAGAAGATTTTGAAGGAAGAGAAAAAGAAGTATTTACCATTTATAGCCGATATAATACCGCTAATCGACATAAAATGATTCCTATTCCGGTTTGCGAAATTCCTGAAGAGTTAAAATAAACCTCTTAACTAAGAATCAGTTAATTAAATCGAATAATCGTCTTATTGTTCTCATTTTTAGGGAAAAAAAGTAGAATTTTGTTTAAGAAATTAGATATTTTAACCTTACATTGCATGTCAGTATTTTTGGACAATGCGACTCGTTAAATTCTAGAAACCAATCCTTATGATAAAAGTTTTAATTGCCGATAATCATCCCGTAGTCCGCTTGGGAATTAGACAAGTGCTTAGCAATACTTCCCAATTTGATATTATAGATGATGCTGCAACTACCAACGAACTATTCAGAAAGCTAGAGAAGCTAAGTCCGGATGTAGTAATCTTAGAAATGGATATCCCAGAAATAAATGGGATCGCTACCCTTAGAAAGTTAAAACAAGAGCATCCGAACGTAAAGGTTCTTATATACAGCGGGCAATCAGAAGATGTTTATGCCTTAAGTACAATTAGGGCTGGAGCATTTGGCTATCTGTCCAAAACAGCAGATTTAGACTATATTATTTCAGCAGTTAGAAAAGTCAGTGAAGGAAGCATGTTTATTACGAATGAATTAGCACAGAGACTGGCCTTTGACGAAGGCACACAAAAACCACGAAGATTCTTTAGAAAACTTTCTACAAGAGAAATTGAAGTATTGAAATTATTGGCAAGTGGCAAAAGAAATAAAGACGTGGCCCTTGGTCTCAACCTTAACGAAAAAACCGTTAGTACGTATAAGGCTCGTCTTATGAAAAAGCTAAATGTAGACAATTTGGTAGATTTGTTACAACAGGCTAAAGCCTTAGAATTATATTAAAAACTGAATATTTTACCATAAAAAAAGGTCCTAATTAGAGCAATTAGGGCCTTTTCTTTTTCTTCTTTAGAAGAAGTATTAGGAAAGTACTCGGTTTAATTTTTTATTCAACAGTTTATTCAATTGCAGGTAATTCATTATTTCCTCGAGCAATTCCTTATTGTTATCTGCTCCTTGGGTATTATTTTGTAAGGAGGAAATTCTCTTTTTAACCAAAAAACACCTCAGGGTTAAAATAGTCTCACTAACCAATTGCGATATACTCTTTTCCTTTTCTTTGGGATAAATATCCTTTCTTGCCCATTCATGTAATTCATATTTCTCTTCTTCCATTAAAATGGAAGATACTTGTGAGCCCATCTCATTGTCGAGATCATTTAGAAATAATTGAATTGAAAAATCCTCTTTTTGACTTAGAGCTTCAATTAATTTATAATAAATAGCCCTAAAATTATCATCGGTGAGTTCAATCTCGTCCTCTTGTAGATCTAGGAATACCTTTTCATAAACCTTTACTTCCGTATTCTCTGGTTCAAGGACCAAATCACCTGATTCGTTTTCTTTTAGCACAAGATCCTCAAATTCCTGTAGTAGATCTCCATAAAGCAAGAGCATTTCAATAATCTTTTTCTCTAGTTCGAATTGCAGATTTAGCTTCTCCTGTTTTGGACTGTGCTTTAGAACTTCAAAGGCCTTGTTTTCGGGAATATTGGTTTTCTTTAAGTCTTCCCTCCTCTTTTTATTTGTAATTTGGGCCAGAGCATTAAACAAGACTTCTTCTGAAATACTCATGATGCGAGCACATTCTTGTACATAGACCTCCTTCTTTATCCGGTCGGGAATTTTAGATATGCTAGATACTATCTCCTTAATGGTGTCCGCTCTTTTTATTGGATCATTCGCCGCTTCCTCATTAAGAAGAGAAGTTTTAAACTGTATAAAATCTTTAGAATTATCCTTTAGATAGTTCTCAATTTCTTCTTTAGAATTTTTTCTAGCAAAACTATCGGGATCCTCGCCCTCTGGAAAGGTACAAACCCGTACGTTCATTCCTTGTTCCAAGATTAAATCTATACCCCTAAGAGAGGCTCTTAAACCTGCTGCATCTCCATCAAAAAGCACAGTGATATTAGAGCTCAGTCTATTTATTAACCTTATTTGTTCGGGAGTAAGTGCAGTCCCGCTTGATGAGACTACATTGTGGATTCCGCTTTGGTATAACTGTATAACATCTGTGTAACCTTCAACCAGATAGCAATTATCTTCCCTGGCAATTGCCTGTTTGGCATAATAAATCCCATAAAGCACCTTACTCTTATGGTAAATATCACTTTCCGGAGAATTCAGATATTTGGCTGCTTTCTTATCATTGGTCAGGATTCTTCCACCAAAACCAAGTACTCGCCCACTCATAGAATGAATAGGGAACATAACTCTTCCCTTAAACCTGTCAAAACGTTTGGTTAATTCAGGATTCGCCGAATTCTCTTTTAATATAGTAAGCCCGGTTTTAACTAAAAACTCTTCCTTATACCCTTTTCCGAGGGCATGTTCAGTGAAAGCTTCCCATTGATCAAGGCAATATCCCAACCCAAACTTTTTTATACTTTCATCGCTAAAACCTCTTTCTTTATAATAACTTAAGCCAATTGCCTTGCCCAACTCCTGATTCCAAAGGACATTGGCAAAATACTTTTGCGCAAATTCAGACACCAAGTACATGCTTTCGCGCTCATTTGCCATTTCTTTTTGAGCATCTGTTCTCTCCGTTTCTTCAACTTCTATATTATACTTCTTAGCGAGATATTTAATGGCTTCGGGATAAGTAAAATGTTCGTGCTCCATTAAAAAAGCCACTACATTACCTCCTTTCCCACTACTAAAGTCCTTCCATATTTGTTTTACAGGCGATACCATAAAACTTGGGGAACGTTCATCTGTAAAAGGACTTAGGCCTTTAAAATTAGAACCAGATTTTTTGAGCTGCACAAAATCCCCAATCACCTCTTCTAAGCGAGCGGTTTCATATACCTGATCTATAGTAACTTTTGAAATCAAATTGTAAATGCTAGTCTGTAAAAATACGAAAATAGAAGGATGCAATATAAAGTAATTTCAGCTCGATTTTGAAACTAAAAATTTGCGCAAGAAAATCATTGGGAAAGAAAAACTTCCGGAGGTTTTGAACCCCGGAAGCTTCGATATTTCAGCTTTATGAAGCAAATACTTTTATGATTTTTATTTGGATTTACTACAAGGTAAATCGTAATCCAAAAGATATATTTCTTTGCTCGGGAGTATAATCCCTAAAAATTGGATTTAGGTCGTATTTTACATAAACCAGAAAGCAATCTACTCCCATATAACCAGATAAACCGTATATAAACTGACTACTGTTAATACCACCCTTTAGTTTCTCCTTGACATTTTGACCGTCCCTGTTGTATTTTAACTTCTGACGGGTCCCTAAATTAAATCCGCCATAGCCTCCGAGACCTATCCTAAATTGGTTATTCAGAGAATACCGTATACTATTCTGACTAACTTTGGTCTTTGAAGGACCAAATTCAAAATATACTGGAACCACCAGATTATCCATTCTAAGTTTTGACTTACTTAAATCATAAGGAAACTGTTCATAAACGGTTTCCCCAAGCTCGTTGGTGGTGTAGTAAAAATTATTTTTGGATTTTAATCCGTTAAACTGAAAAGAAAAGCCATAGTGGAATCTTAAAAAGTTTGAATTATTAAAAACCCTTGTTCTCCAGTTCCAACCAATTTCAAAAAATCTACTTCCCCAAACTTTATACGGTGTATCTTCCAAGGATTCACCATCTATAATTGCATTATTTAATCCGAATGCTATTACAAAATCAGAGTATGTTCTCCTATCATACTTCGACCATCCATTCTCATTGTAGAATAAATCCCAATCATCTCGATCTATTTTTATCACAGTTGTCTTTTCCTCCTTTTCTTCCTTGTCTTCTTCTATGGCTAATTCTGAGGGATTTTCTAAGCCGTTCCTTTCTAAAATTGCAATTTTATTATCAATAATGCTAAGTCTATCTTCGATATTAAGAGCCCGTTTTTTTGCCGCTTCCTCTTTAAGTTCGTCGGCTTCTTCTTTGGTCAAGGTTCCCTTTTCTAGTCTGCTGTTAATCGCTTCAACTTCGCTTTTTAGAGCCTTTTTTTCTTGTAATGTTACCCGTTCTCTTTCCAATTTTAACTCCTGAATCTGTTGGTCTGCAGTTTCCTGAGCCATCAGTGTGGTAGTAAAGATGCATAGTGAAAAAACGACTAAATAATTAATGATTGTTCTCATGATTGTTTTGATTTGTTATTGATGAATAAACTCCTTTCAATTCCTCCATTGAAAAAAATTAAAAATAGAATAAGTGTTCTGGTATTACTTAATTATTTCGATCTGCTACAGCAGTTCTAACTTTCTTAAAACCTGTTTTAAGCTTATCGAAGATTTGGTCTCTAAAGGACTGATCCAACTCATTTTCTACTTGTGACAAAAGTGTATTAGGATCAATAGAATGGTCTGGTCTAAAAAGTGCATCATCTAAGATTTCCTTTTGTGCTTTAACTAAAAGCGCCTCAACTTCTATGTCGGACAACTCATTTTTATTACTCTCTAAAACCATTACCTCGGCCATTACTTCCTCTATTTTTCTATCAATTAGAAGATCGGTTTTATCCTTTGGCAACTCTTTAATTACATTCTGCGCTTCCTTAGTATTAGTCCTTGTCACCTCTGTATTTTGAGGATGCGGATTCGATTTTGATGAAACCTTTATCTTAGTAGGATTCGCACTTGATTTTATTGGTTTCTCAATATCCTCGGCAACAATATTCCCTCTAGTATCTTCCCGCTTTTGTTTCTCTATAGGGGTATGCTTGTCGGCATCAGAATTCACAATAGTCTCTTCGAGATTATGGTTAGCGGGTATAATAAACTCCTGAGTATTTTGTTTATCAAAATAGAAGACTGCGCCAAAAACAAATAAAACAATAGCCGCAGCACTAGCATATCTCAACCAGGGCAAATTCGCACGAGTCTTGTCCTTCTTTATCTCATTATTAATCTTATGCCAAGCCTCCGGAGAAGGTTGTATTTCTCTTTCCGCAAACGTCTTTCGAAAATGTTTTTCTAGTTTATTCGGTTCCATAACCCAACACATTTTGTTTTCTTAATTGTTCTTTTAAAATTCTTCTCGCCTTAAACAATTGTGACTTGGAAGTACTTTCAGAAATATTTAACATAGAACCAATTTCGTTATGCTTGTAACCCTCTATGGCAAATAAAACAAATACCATTCTATAACCTTCTGGCAATCTATCTATCATTCTTTGTAAATACTCTGCGTCCAAATCACTGGAAAGCGCGTCCTCAGATCCAATATGGTTATCAATTGCTTCTTCATCAAAAACAACAAATTGTTTTTTCCTTAAAAAGGAAATACACTCTCTAACCATTATTTTTCTAATCCATCCTTCAAAACTTCCTTCCTGTCTAAAGGAGTCTATTTTATCAAAGACTTTTACAAAACTTTTAATCATTACATCTTCAGCAAAATGTATATCCTTAATATATTGTCTGCATACACCAAGCATTTTAGGAGAGTACTTTTCAAAAATAACACGCTGAGCATTGTTATTTCCCTTCGCAGCTTTACGAATTAAACCCTTTTCGTTATTGTAAAATGATATGATTTTCAAAGCTTTCATTCTAGTCTTCTAATTAGATAGACGCTTTTGCTTTTAGAAAGGTTGCCTGAAGATAAAATAAATTATTTCTTCCTATCTACTACATAATTAACCATAAGACGTAAGGCATCTTTATATGGAGAATCTGGATATGTATTTAATAGTTCAAGAGCTTCGTTTTTAAAGGCATTCATCTTTTGTTCTGCATATCGCAGTCCTCCTCTTTCCTTTACAAGGGAGATTACCTCTTTTACTCTTTTTTTATCTTTATTATGATTCTTGACTGAATTAATTAGCCACTTCTTCTCTTTGGACGAGCAATTGTTTAGGGTATAAATTAATGGTAAAGTCATCTTCTGTTCCTTAATATCTATACCCGTAGGCTTCCCAATTTTTTCTGTCCCATAGTCGAATAAATCATCTTTAATTTGAAAAGCCATACCGCACAGTTCACCAAACTTTCTAAAGGCCTCCACTTCCTTACTCTCAGGTTTAACGGAGCACGCTCCTAAACTACAACATGCAGCGATTAAGGTAGCGGTTTTTTGCCTAATGATCTCGTAGTAGACCTCCTCTGTTATATCTAATCTTCGGGCCTTATCAATTTGCAATAATTCTCCTTCACTTATTTCTCTTATAGCCACAGAAATAATTTTCAACAGATCAAAATCTTCGTATTCCACAGAAAGGAGCATTCCTTTAGAAAGTAGATAATCGCCTACTAAAACTGCAATCTTATTTTTCCACAAGGCATTTATGGAAAAAAATCCTCTTCTCTTATAACTATCGTCTACAACATCGTCATGCACTAAAGAGGCGGTATGAATTAATTCAATCACGGAGGCTCCCCTATAAGTTCTTTCATTTACTTCCCCATTGTTAACCAGTTTTGCCGTAAGGAACACAAACATAGGGCGCATCTGTTTCCCCTTTCTATTGACAATATAGTACGTAATTCGATTTAGTAGCGCAACATTAGTTAACATAGATTCCCTGAACTTTCTTTCAAAAAGTTCCATTTCCATGCTTATGGGTTCCGAAATTTGTGCTACAATTTTCAAGAGGTGATATGTTTCTTCTTTTTGCTAAAATTAGGCAAAATATAAAGGGGAAAGAAGTCTGAAATAGGAAATAAAGGATTTCCTGAATTAATAAATCGTCTTGTGACGCCTTTCTCTAAGAATTAGCCTTATCCTAAGTAGTTTTGTTGGCAAGTTGTCCACAGGCGGCGTCTATATCTTTTCCTCTTGACCTTCTTACAGTTACCGTAATTCCTTCCTCCTCTAATGCTTTTACATAAGCCTCAATAGCCCTAGAGGAGGCCTGCCGAAATCGTTCATCATCAATAGGATTGTACTCAATTAAATTTACTTTTGCAGGCGCGAACTTACAGAATTTAATCAAAGCTTCAATATCCCTAGGTTTGTCATTAATACCCTCCCAAACTACATATTCATAAGTAATTCTGCTTTTGGTTTGCTTATACCAATAGATCAAGGAATCTCTTAAATCTGTTAGACTAAAGGTGGCATTAAAGGGCATGATAGATGTTCTTACTTCTTCTATGGCCGAGTGTAAGGAAACGGCCAGATTAAATCTAACTTTGTCATCAGCTAATTTTTTAATCATTTTTGGCACTCCAGAAGTAGATACTGTTATTCTTTTCGGAGACATTCCTAAACCCTCTGGAGAAGTTATTTTATCAATTGCCTTAAGTACGTTATTGTAATTCATTAAGGGTTCCCCCATCCCCATAAAAACAATATTTGTGAGAGGTCTGTTAAAATATAGAAGGCTCTCATTGTGAATTGCCACTACCTGATCATATATTTCATCTGGATTTAGGTTTCGCATCCTTTTCAGTCTGGCTGTAGCACAAAACTGACAATCTAGACTACATCCAACCTGACTAGAGACACAGGCCGTTGTTCTGTCTTTAACAGGAATCAATACAGATTCTACAATTAAATCATCATGTAACCTAACTGCATTTTTAATGGTACCATCAGAACTTCTTTGCAACTGATCTACCTTAATATGGTTAATTACAAATTGTTCTTGGAGTTTGGCCCTAGTAGCTTTAGAAATATTAGTCATGGCATCAAAAGAATGAACAGATTTTTGCCACAACCATTCATAAACCTGATTTCCTCTAAATGCCGGCTGCCCTATCTCTTCGAAAAAACTCCGTAACTGTTCTTTGGTAAGCGCCCGTATGTCTTTTTTATCACTCATCCTTAAAAAAAATCCTGTCTAACCATTAAAGAAAAGACAGGATATACATTATAGTAAAGGCTATCCATTATATGATCAGCATAGCATCACCGTATGAATAAAACCTGTATCCTTCTATTATGGCTTCTTTGTAAGCCCTTTTCATTAAGTCGTGCCCCATAAATGCCGACACCATCATTAAAAGAGTGGATTTAGGCAGATGAAAGTTAGTGACCATTGCGTTGGCTATACTAAAATCATATGGAGGAAAAACAAACTTATTGGTCCAACCGTCAAAAGTATTTAAAGTATGTTCCGAAGAAACTGCACTCTCTAAACCTCGCATGGCAGTTGTTCCCACAGCACAAATCTTACGCTTGTTCAACTTGGCCGAATTTACAATTTCTGTAGCCTTCTCTTCGATAACTAATTCTTCGCTATCCATCTTATGCTTAGAAAGATCTTCCACTTCTACAGGACTAAAAGTACCCAATCCTACATGTAAAGTAAGTTCGGCAAAATCTATACCCTTAATTTCCAGGCGTTTCAAAAGGTGTTTAGAAAAATGCAATCCTGCTGTAGGCGCTGCAACCGCTCCCTCGTATTTAGCATAAATAGTTTGGTATCTACTTTCATCCTCCGGTTCTACTTCTCGCTTAATATATTTAGGCAAGGGAGTTTCGCCCAGTTCTCTTAATTTTCTTCTAAAATCTGTATAGGAACCGTCGTATAAAAAACGAAGCGTTCTACCTCTGGAGGTTGTATTATCTATCACTTCAGCGACCAGAGTCTCATCTTCTCCAAAATACAACTTATTACCGATTCTTATCTTCCTTGCCGGATCTACCAAAACATCCCAAAGTCGTTGTTCTTCATTTAATTCGCGTAATAAAAATACTTCAATTCTTGCGCCAGTTTTTTCTTTATTCCCATAAAGTCTTGCAGGAAAAACTTTGGTATTGTTAAGGACCATTACATCACCTTCATCGAAGTAATTTATAAGGTCTTTGAACATTTTGTGTTCAATTTTTCCAGTTTCTCTATGGACAACCATCAATTTAGATTCATCTCTATTCTCAGCGGGATATTCTGCCAATAACTCTTTTGGCAATTCAAAATTAAAGTGTGATAATTTCATATAGGTGTTTTAGTGAGTCTTTTTTGCGGTGGCAAATATACGATAGTGGTATAGGCGAAGTCAAGTAAATGCAAGTTTAAATATGGATTAAACCTCCTTTGTAATAAATCCTATTTGTTGAAAGTCCTTCCAAAAGTTAGGATAAGACTTAGAAACAACTTCGGCATCGTTTATTTTTAAAGGTCTTAGGAGTGCCAATGGAGCAAATGCCATGGCCATTCGATGATCGTTGTAGGTATTAATACTAACCTCTTCCGAATGTATTTTGGAAGCGGCAAGGGTGAGAGAAAAATCTGTGATGCTGACCTTGGCCCCAAGTTTTGTCAGTTCGTTTTCCATGGCCACCAACCTATCTGTCTCCTTTATTTTTAGGGTATGTAAACCTATTAAATTACAGGACATACCTAATCCAAAACAAGTAGCAGCAACTGTTTGAGCCAAATCCGGAGCGTTGGTAAGATCATAGCTAAAAGAGTCCTTTTCTGGGCTCTTTTTTTTGTGAATATATAGAAGGTCGTCTTCAAATACGGTTTCTACACCAAAGAAAGTATATAGTTCCGTTAAAATACTATCACCCTGCAGACTATCTGTTTTATACGACGACAAACAAATGTTACTCCCCACATCGCTCATAGCGATTAAGCTGTAGAAATACGAAGCAGAGCTCCAATCAGATTCTACTGTTATGGTCAGGTCTTTTACACTTTTACAAGGGAGTACTTTGATTGAATTACCGCTAAATTGACTGCTAACTCCTATTTGATCTAAAAGAGCCAATGTCATTTTTATATACGGTACAGAGGTTATCTTTCCAATTAATTCTAATTCCAAACCCCTTTGCAAACTAGGTGCAATTAACAAAAGAGCAGAAATGTACTGACTACTAATATTGGCTGGGAGACTTACTTTTTTCTTGCTTAGGTTTTTTCCAACAATCTTAATAGGTGGAAAACCATCGTTTTCCACATAATCAATTTCAGCACCTAATTGAATTAATGCCTCCACTAAAACCTTAATTGGCCGCTCCTGCATTCGTTTAGACCCGGTAAGAATAATTTCTTTCCCTTCCTGTGAGGCAAAAAATGCCGTTAAAAAACGCATAGCAGTTCCTGCATGATGGATATCAACGGTGCCAGATTCAATTCCTAACCCCTTAGCCATGGCCTCTCCGTCATCAGAAACGGAAAGGTTTTTGAGACTGAGGTTAGGATAAATTGCCTGAAGCAAAAGAAGCCTATTCGTTTCGCTTTTAGAGCCGGTTATATTAAGCTGAGTGTTGAGGTTTTTATTTTTAGGGCCTCTAAGGAGTAAATTCAAAAGTATTGATTTTTAGCAAAAGGTAAAGATACAAACTATTTCAGTTTAGGATTATTTTGATGCCTCTGATGATCTCTTTTCGCTTTTAGGTCCATTTTTTTTTCCAATGCCTGTTGCAAATCAATTCCGGTTTGATTGGCAAGGCACAATACCACAAAAACAACGTCGGCCAATTCTTCTCCTAAATCTTTACTCTTATCAGAATCTTTTTCGCTTTGCTCTCCGTATCGTCTGGCAATTATTCTCGCTACTTCTCCTACTTCCTCAGTAAGTTGCGCCATATTGGTTAATTCATTGAAGTACCGAACCCCATGCTCATTTATCCAATCATCCACCGCCTTTTGTGCATCCTTAATATTCATAATTCTTTATTTTTTGTATCCAAAAGTATGGTAACGGGGCCGTCGTTTAACAAGCTAACTTTCATATCAGCACCAAATACCCCCGCCCCAACTTGTTTTCCTAGGTCTGCTTCTATCTGTTTTAAAAACTGCTCGTATAAAGGTATAGCTAAATCCGGTCTCGCCGCTTTTACATAAGAAGGTCTATTTCCTTTCTTGGTTGCCGCATGCAATGTAAACTGGCTCACTACTAGAGTCTCTCCATTAATATCTAAAAGAGATAAATTCATGACTCCTTCCTTATCATTAAAAATCCTCATGTTTATTATCTTCTTAGAAAGCCATTGAATATCTTCGGAGGTATCGGCATCTTCAATCCCCAATAAAACTAACAAACCTTCCTGTATGGCAGAAACCACTTTATGGTCTATCGTTACAGAACAATGCTGCACTCTTTGTATCACTGCTCTCATTGCTCTTCGTAATTATCAATTCTATAGGTATCTTCATCACCGCTAAGTATTTGCAAATAGCTTTGGTATCTGCTCCAAGAGACTTCATCATTTTCCAAAGCCGCCTTTACCGCACATTTGGGTTCATCTACATGCAAACAATTATTAAACTTACAATTCTCTTTTAAAGCAAAAAATTCAGGAAAATAATCCCCTATTTCATCTTTCTCCATATCCACAACACCAAAACCCTTTATTCCAGGGGTATCTATTATCTTGGCTCCAAAACTAAGATCATACATTTCTGCAAAAGTAGTGGTATGCTGTCCTTGATAGTGCTGGGTAGATATTGCATTCGTTTTAAGCTGAAGTTCTGGCGCAATAGTATTGACTAAGGTAGACTTCCCAACACCAGAATGACCTGAAAAAAAATTGACTTTATCTTTCATAAGATCACTAACCTTTGACACGTTTTTTCCTGTTTTTGCTGAAATACCTATACATTCATAGCCTATTTTTCTATAAATGCCAGCAAGATATTTTATCTCATCTAATTCTTCCGTACTATATATATCTAATTTATTAAAAAGAAGTATTGTCTTAATATCATAGGCTTCACATGTTACCAAAAACCTGTCGATAAAGATGGTGGAAGTTCTAGGATTATTCAAAGTAACAAGAAGAAATACCTGATCTAAATTGGCTGCCAGAATATGAGTTTGTTTAGAAAGATTTACCGATTTTCGGATAATGTAATTCTTTCTTTCCTGTATTTCTGAAATAACGCCAAACGTCTCATCCCCAATAGTTTCAAGCTGAAATATCACATGATCCCCAACAGCAATTGGGTTGGTACTCTTAATGCCCTTTAAACGGAACTTACCTCTTATCCTACATTCATGGGTAGTACCTTCTTCGGTCTTCACAGTATACCAACTGCCAGTAGATTTGTAAACCGTACCCTTCATGCGATCTTATTTGTCTACAAAGAAACAATATTAGTTTTATTCGCAAGAATACCATTAGAAAAATCCCGAACATAAAAACTATGTTCGGGATTAATATTGTATAAATTAAATAGTAGACTAATCCTTGAAGACAATTCTTCCACCTGCCAAGGTGTTTTTATTCACAGTTTTGGGGTTTCCGTAGACGAATACATCTCCTCCTGCCTTTACATTTACATCAACTTGTTCTGTTGCATACAATTCTGCCTCACCTCCGGCAGAAATTTTGATACTGGCGACTTCCGACTTTAGTCCTCGCCCATCAAATACGCCTCCAGTATTAATCACTACAATTTGATTCTTTGCCAAACCAGAAGCTTCAACCACTCCACCGGTTACGGCACGAATATCTACATCTTTCACTTCCATCCCCACAACAATTTTAGCGCCCTCTTGCGTTTTCAAAGTAAGATTGTTCTGTTGGATAAGTTCATTACATACTATTCTGGCACCTTCATTACCATCTATTACAGATAATGAAGTATAATAAACCTCCACAAAAGTATCTTCTCCTTGAAATTTGCTATCGGCATCCATTCGGAGTTTTAAAACCCCATTTTTATTTACAAACTTAACATCGTATACATTATGTCCTTTAACCATAATTTTGTTAACGTCAGACTTGATGAGATTTACTTCAATCAAGTCATAAACTTTAATCTCGCTAAAAGAACCCACATCTTTATTTACTATGTTTTGTGCAAAACTAATAGCGGTAACCAAAACAAAGCAAAGGCTTATAAGATTTTTCATTTTTTTGAATTTTTACATTTAAGAAAAGATAGTCTTTTATCTAATGTGTTACACTTTTCGAATAGTTAAATGAAAATTTAACAAGAATCTTAGCCAGCATTGATTATTTTTTCTTGATGGTTTATAGATTCCTGATGAATAGCCTTAAATAATTTTAGAACAAACTCTTCGCTTAAGCCTTTGGTTTCTCCTTCTAAAATCATTTTTCCAAGGATAGAATTCCACCTATTGGTCTGTAAAACGGCAACATTTCTTTGTTTTTTAAGCTCCCCTATTCCGTCAGAAACTTTCATTCTTTTACCTAAAAAATCTAATAATTGGTTGTCGATAATATCAATCTGTGCTCTTAGATTACTTATTTTCTGATTGTAATCTGCTTCCTCGTCGGTCTCTTTTCTAATTTTTAAGTCTTCCATGATTTGAACTAAATTTTTTGGCGTAACCTGCTGTGCAGCATCGCTCCAAGCATTATCAGGATCGTGATGTGTCTCAATCATTAATCCATCAAAATTCAAATCCAAAGCAGTTTGAGAGACATCAAAAATCATATTCCTATTCCCAGTAATATGGGAAGGGTCGTTAATTAATGGTAAATCTGGAAATTTAGTTTGTAGTTCAATTGCCATCTGCCATTCAGGAATATTTCTGTATTTTGTTTTTTCATAACTAGAAAACCCGCGGTGGATTACCCCTAACTTTTTAATATCCGCAGTGTAAAGTCTTTCAATAGCGCCCAACCAAAGGGATAAGTCTGGATTTACCGGGTTCTTAACTAGAACAACTTTATCGGTGCCTTCCAAAGCATCTGCTATTTCTTGAACAATAAAAGGACTTACTGTAGAACGTGCTCCGATCCACAATAAATCTACGTCATGCTCAAGGGCTAGATCTACATGAGCTCTATTGGCAACCTCTGTTGCAGTTTTTAAGCCCGTTTCGGCCTTAACTTTTTGCAACCATTTAAGGCCGATGGCTCCAACGCCTTCAAAATTACCCGGTCTGGTTCTAGGCTTCCATATACCGGCCCGGTAATAATTTACATCGGTATCTTTTAAATCATGAGCAATTCCTAATACCTGTTCTTCTGTTTCGGCACTACACGGACCTGCAATTACTAAAGGATGAGCCAAGTTCATCTCATCTAACCAAGATCTTAATTCTTTTTTATTTTCCATTCTTATTTCTCTTTACTTTGTTGCGGTATTCCAATTAATATTTCTTTTATTTTATTTGTATTCGCCATTTCTTCAAAAACAGCCTCATAATTATCCTGCACTAGCAAGTCCTTAAAATCTTCTAAATTCTGAATATAAGCCTCTAAAATTTCCACAATATTACTCTTATTTTGTTGAAATATAGGAGTCCACATGGCCGGAGAACTTTTTGCTAGTCTAACGGTACTTTCAAAACCACTACCTGCCATATCAAAAATATCTCTTTCATTCTTTTCCTTCTGAATAACTGTTTTTCCTAACATAAAAGAACTTATGTGCGATAAATGAGAAACATAGGCAATATGCTTATCGTGAGACTCCGGATTCATATAGCGAATTCGCATCCCCATATTTTTAAAAATATCCAAGGCTTTCTCTTGTAGTCTAAAGGCAGTTTTCTCCACTTCACAAATTATGTTTGTCTTCCCTTTATAAAGTTCTAAAATTGCTGCTTCCGGGCCAGAGTATTCTGTACCTGCGATAGGGTGACATGCCAAAAAGTTTCTTCTTTTAGGATGCTGATCTACTGTTTTACATATTTCCAATTTTGTAGAACCAGCATCTATTACCAAGGTTTCCTCGCCTACCTTATCTAAAATTTTTGGAAGGTCTTGGACAATGGCGTTAACCGGAATACAAACAAATACAATGTCGGCCTCCGCCAAATCGGTGTCTGTTGCCAAACCATCCATTAATCCTAATTCAAGAGCTTGTTCTAAATACTCCTTATTAATATCAACTCCTTTAATACTAATATTGGAATACCCTGCTTTTAAGTCTCTTGCAATAGAGCCTCCGATTAGCCCAACACCAACGATTACTACTTTCATTTTTGCTTTACTTAGTTCGCGAAACGTTTTATGGCTTCTTCAATCTTCTCCTCACTAACACAGAGTGAAAACCGTATATATCCTTCGCCATTGGTTCCAAAAATGGTACCAGGGGCAATGAAGATATCCTTCTCTTTCAATATTCTATCAATAAACTGCTCGGAACCTTCCTTCGCTTCGGGTAATTTGGCCCAAACAAACATTCCGGCAGCTTCTTTGTCGTACGAGCACCCCAAAAGATCTGCTAAATGAAACATTTTATTCCTTCTAGACTTATAAAGTTCATTTAGCGAATTATACCAATTCTCCGCACTATTTAATGCGGCAATAGCTCCTTTCTGGATCCCATAAAACATACCTGAATCCATATTGCTTTTTACTTTAAGAATGGCGTTAATATTATCTGCACCTCCTAAAACCATTCCTACACGCCAACCCGCCATATTAAAGGTCTTACTCAATGAATTTAATTCTAAAACAGAATTCTTGGCGGCAGCAATACTTAAAAGGCTTGTTGGATTTTCGCATAAAACAAAGCTATACGGATTATCATTCACCAATAAAATATTATGCTTCTCAGCAAATTCAACCAACTTTCTTAAATCCTTTAAATCTGCCGTAGCGCCTGTTGGCATGTGTGGATAGCTTGTCCACATCAATTTAACTTTTGAAAGGTCTTGTTTTTCCAAGGCAGATAAATCTGGTAACCAGGCATTCGATTCTAATAAGTTGTACTCTCTAATTTTAGCCCCAACTAATTTTGAAACAGAAGTATATGTAGGATATCCCGGATTAGGAATCAAAACCTCGTCCCCTGGGTTTAAGAAGGCAAGACTTATATGCATAATCCCTTCTTTAGATCCCATTAGGGGAAGTACTTCAGCAGCAGCATCCAGACTAACCTCAAACTGTGTTTTATAAAACTCTACTATAGCCTCTCTAAGCTCGGGCAGGCCCTGATAACTCTGATATTGATGTGCTTTAGGGTCGTGCAATGAACTTTTAAGTGCCGAAATAACTTCCTCTGAGGGAGGCAGATCCGGACTTCCAATTCCCATGTTTATTACGGGTTTCCCAGCTTGTACTAAGGCGCGAACCTCTCTCAGCTTTTTTGAGAAATAGTATTCTTCTACCGTTTGCAGTCTTTTTGCCTTTTCTATCATAACCGGGCATTTTTATATTCTCCTAAGACTTTAAAATCTTCTAACATTATAGCCAAAAGCGCCTTCGATTTAGCAAAGTCCTCGTATTTTTCGAAAGTGACATCAACAAAAAAAGCATATTTCCAAGGTGTCTCAATTATGGGTAAAGACTGGATTTTGGTTAAATTCAAATTACAATCGCTCATTACATTTAAAGCGGTAGCCAAACTTCCTCTTTTGTGGTCTGTTATAAATCGGAGAGATGCTTTGTTTATCTCTTCAATGGGCAGTTCTTTATTCTGTGTTTTTACGATTATAAAGCGAGTAGAATTATTGTGAATGGTCTGGATATTATCTTTTACGATTTTAAGATCGTACAAGTTGGCAGCTACTTTAGGGGCAATCGCGGCAACTCCTTTTAAAGAATTCTCATGGATGTTCCTAGCTGTTTCTGCAGTATCCACATCCTCAATCATCTTCATTTGAGATTGGGTTTTTAAAAATTCCCTACACTGTAAAAGAGCCATTGGATGGGATCTCACTTCTTTTAAATCTGAAAGACTCTGTCCTTCCAATGCCATAAGGTGGTGGTGAATATTTAAATAATACTCACCAATTATGTGAAGGTTATTCTCGTAAACTAGGGCATAATTTGGGATAATTGAACCAGCAATTGAATTTTCTATTGCCATTATTCCTTTATCGGCCTTTTTATTCAACAATTCATCCACCAATTTATGAAAAGACAAACATTCCACTAAGTTGATTTCATTTCCAAAATAGTCCAGAGCCACCTGATGATGGTTAGATCCTTTAATTCCCTGTATTGCTATTTTAAGACCCATTCAGTCAATCTATTGCTAAAAAAAAGTCCCGTATTTTACGGGACTTACTTTAATATCTTGTTAGTAACAATCTAAAACAGTCCCCTTACTTCTTTGAAAAAGAAGTAAAAATAAAAGCTGTTCCAAAAATAGTTACGCGTCATTTCAGTATAATTGAATGGCTAAGGTAAATATTAAAATTAAAAAACAAAGACAAACTGTATCTTTTTAAGAATATTCATGATATAAATTAATTCCTTGCATTTTCTTTTTAAAAAGAAGTCGATTTGTGCGGATTCACTATTGCTCTAAAGTCCTTTATTTAAAATAATCTAAAATAAAAATGCTCCTCTTACAGGGATAAACACACAATGTTTATTTTTACAAAAAAATACTTATGTCCTTAAGTGTTCAAAATATTACCAAATATTACGGAGAACAAAAAGCTTTAGATAAGGTTTCCTTTAAGGTTTCCAAAGGAGAAATCGTAGGCTTTCTGGGTCCGAATGGGGCTGGCAAATCTACCATGATGAAAATTCTTACGACTTACCTCCTTGCGGATGATGGTACAGCTGAAGTAAATCAACACGACGTCGTTAAAGATGCTCTGGCCGTTAGAAAGAGTATTGGCTATGTTGCAGAACACAATCCATTGTACAACGAAATGTATGTAAAGGAATATCTAGGCTTTAATGCAAGTCTTTACGGGGTATCAAAAGTTAGAATTTCTGAAGTTATTGATCAGGTAGGTTTAGTGTCCGAAGCGCATAAGGTTATAGGGGCACTTTCCAAGGGATACCAACAAAGAGTAGGCCTGGCTGCGGCTCTGTTACACAACCCAGAAGTATTAATTCTCGATGAACCTACTACCGGCTTAGATCCAAACCAACTCATAGAAATACGCAAACTGATTAAGAGTATAAGTAGTGACAAAACTATTTTATTATCTACACATATAATGAAAGAGGTCGAAGAGATCTGCAATAGAGTAATCATTATCAATAAGGGCGTTCTGGTAGCCGATAAAGTTCTAAAAGATTTAAGGCCAGAGGAAGAGCAAATAATAGAAGTGGAATTTGATTACCGCGTTGAAGAAGCTTTTCTTCAAAAACTACCCTACGTATCTGAGGTCGTAAACCGGTCGGGATTCTTCTATGAAATAACTTTTAAAACCTCAAAAGATATGCGACCGGTAGTATTTGATTTTGCTCATGACAATAAATTAAAGACTCTCCAACTAAACCGAAAAAACAAAAATTTAGAATCTTTGTTTACGGAACTTACGCAAACGAAAAATCTTTAAGAATACCTCTATAGAAATTGATCGATTACAGCGTCTAAGTTCTTCTGGATTTTTGGATCTGTACAATTAATAAGAATAGCTATGACCGTATTTTTATCTGGATAGATAAAGAAGTTAGAATACGCTCCAACGCCATTGCCTTGATGTCCGTAATATTTTCTATTCTTCCTGTCTACGCTGACCTCCCAGCCCAAACCATAGTAGGTTGGATTTCCCTCGATAATTTGTGAAGTGAGGAATTCCCTTAAAATCTCTTCTGATACCAGCGTGGGTTTTAGAATCTCTTGGCCTAATTTTATTAAATCAAAGACAGTAGACAGGTATCCTCCTCCAGCCAATTTATAGGTGTTGTTTACCGGAATAGAATCTACAAAATTAGACCCTTTGGAGGTGTAAAAGTTTACCTGGTCTATATGGCGCCCTTTTGTATCTTCCGGAAAGGTATGAAGCATATTTAGAGGGTGTAAAATCTTCTCCTTTACATACTCAGAAAATGGAAGTCCTGTAACTTCCTCTATGGCCAAGGAAATCATCACCCAACCATAGCTATTATACAAAAAGGAGGTTCCAGGGGCAAATTGTAAGGGATCGTCTTTAAAAAGCGCTAAACCCTCCTTAATACTCAATGGTAAATTTAGTCCATATTCTTTTCCGCGATAAGCTCTGATACCTGCGGTATGAGAAGCCAAATGTCTAATTGTAAAATCGAATTCTTTGAGAGGGAAATAAGACACATAATCATAGAATGATGCATCAAGATCGATTATTCCGTCCTGCACTGCTCTGGCAAGAGCCATTGCGGCAATTGGTTTTGACACGCTGGCTATTCTAAAGAGGCTACGTGTAGGATCAATAAGAAGTTTACTCTCTATATTAGAATAACCGAAGCCTTGCAAGTATTGTTGGCCATTTTCTTGGCTAACACCAATCGCCAGTCCTGGTATTTCACCTTCGTTAATCAAAGAACGCAATAAGCTATCGGCCCGCAAAAGTCACTTTTTAATATAGATTATTAATGATTAATCAAGGTAATACTTTATGAAGTATTACCTTGATTAATCCCTGTATAAGAGCTTTCCCCTATATATTTCTTCTACTTCAACAATTTCTGGTCTAGTAAAACTCACTACATCCCCGGTGCCAGAAATACTTCCCCTAAGCGATGCTTGAGGACTAATAAGCATATCATTACTACCTCTGTGACTAATTACTAATTCTTCCACGGTAAATAATTCCGCTTCTATTCTGGAATCCCCGGCAGCAATTGTAAATTGGGCCTCTTGGGCCCTGCCGCTTATTTTAAAATAAGCAATACCATTAACTACGATAGTTAGATTCTCCATATCCACTTCCATATCGAAAGAGCCGTCGGTAGTTAGATTATCAGGGTCAATGAAACTTTCGGAAATAAGTGTAAGACTTGGAAATCCGAGTATTCCATCGCTTTCAATAGAAAAGCCCGTATTGCTTCTGATCTCTACTAAATGAGGCGTGGTAATATAGAAGGTGGTTAGACCATAAGGCCGTACAAAATTACAACTGTTTGTATCGAAAAGAGAAATTCTGCCATCCGTAACGGAGGCAGTTACATCACTTCGTAGATTTTTACCGGTCTCAACTTCAACTTTTTGCACCGCTCCTTCTCGAACAACTAAACGGATATTTTCATTTACAAGAATCCTGTCAAAGCTATCTACTTCCAATTCTTCTCGTATAATTTCTCCACTAGTTTGAAAACAGTCAGGAGCATTTTCACTATTGCATGCGCTTAATAAGACTAACAAACAGACTTCCAATACCAGGCAGTATGGTTTTAACCGTTTTTTCATTGAATTAATCTTTTCTTCTATTTCTCTCATAATCTTATGCCAATACCAAATTCCACTGCCTCAGCCGCTGCTCCATGAGACTTTAAGGTAATCGCCCCATGAAGGTTTTTCCCAAAATAATACTTGAAACCTACTCTATTATACACTCTTCCCTCAAAATCGAAGGGGTAATAAACATAATATCCCAATTGTGCCAGAATACTTAATTTAGATATATAGAGCTCGTATCCGGCGAACAAACCCACTCTTTTGTAATCCGCATTTTGATCCACTTCTAATTCTGGAAAGGAAATAGACTGATATCTTATAAGTTCTTTCAGGAAATTCGAAAAGAACAGATCTGCTCCTATTTGTATGCCGCTTTTTCTTGAGACTCGTTTATCTGCGTATGCAGACAATATATAAAAAGCGTATTGGCCAGAATTAATTACATCACTTTCGTTAATACCGGTTCTAAAGACAGCATTAAAATGAATTGGTTCCGAGACTTTAAGTTTTTCCGCATTATAAATATAGTTCACCTCTTCTTCCCAATTTAGGTCATAGACTAATCCGGCGTTAAAGGCAAAAGTATTGGTAGAAGTATTTGGTGCTTTTACATTGGCATTTGAATAATGAATCAGAGATATTCCCGCCTTAAGTCCAAGTCCTTTGTAAAATCTGTCCTTTTGAAAATTTAGCATTAAAAAGGTAGAACTCATAATACTGGACCCATAGGCGTTGTTTCTAAAATTTACATTTTTATCATAGGGATTCGTATTATAAGCAATACCCTGTCCTATGCGAAACTGCATATATCGTTTAAAGAAATAGAAATTGTAATGGGCATATATACTATAGTTCTCTCCCAGCGTCTTATTTCGCATATCTTGGTAGATAAAAGAAACCCCTGTATCAGGATAATTATATGCCTGATGCCATTCTTTTTGCCCGTAGTTACGCTTATTAAGACCCAAAATGAATCCTACGGGATGTTCTGTTATTAAATGAGAGATATCTGTATTGTGTAATAGGATAGATCCGTAGAAAGCATTGGCATCTATGGTATACATATTTGATTTTTCCTTTTCCTGAGAAAAACAACAAAATGAATAAAGTAAAGAAACAACAAGGAATTTGTAGTTCATGGGATGCAAAAATAGGAAATTTAAGTGGTAAAAAAAGAAGTGAAATACAGTATATAGGTCTACTAAAAGAGTCCCCGTTTTCCTATTTTACAGGGAAATTTATATGTTTTTTCCGTGGCTAAATTGTTAGAAGACTGCCCGTGCAATGGTCTTAATATTATCAGATTTTCCCATGGAATAATAGTGCAGAACAGGAACACCTGCATCTCGTAACTCCTTAGATTGTGTAATAGCCCATTCTATTCCTACCTGCCGAACTTCTTTGTTCGACTTGCTGGCATCCACAGCTTCTATAAGGTCTTGTGGCAGGTCTATTCTGAATACTTGGGGTAACAATTGAAGGTGCCTTTTAACAGCAATAGGTTTTATTCCGGGTATAATTGGTACTGTGATACCCATAGCTCTCGCAGCTTCGACAAATTCAAAATATTTAGTATTATCAAAGAACATCTGCGTAACTACATAGTGAGCCCCTTCATCAATTTTTTTCTTAAGCCATTTTAAATCCGTTTTTAAGGAAGGGGCTTCCATGTGCTTCTCGGGATAGCCGGCCACACCAATACAAAAGTCGGCACAGTTATCCGTTTCTATTACTTCATGAAGATACTGACCTGAATTTAAGTGATTAATCTGTCTAACTAAATCGGCTGCATATATATGGCCTCCTTTTGAAGGCTCAAAATATTTTTCTTCCTTCATAGCATCCCCTCTCAATGCCATAATATTGTCTATTCCCAAATAATGACAGTCTACCAAAAGATACTCTGTTTCTTCTTTTGTAAAGCCACCACATAAAACATGAGGAATGGTATCCACATCGTATTTGTGCTTAATGGAAGCGCAAATACCAACGGTACCTGGACGCATCCTTGTAAGTTTCTTATCGAGGAGTCCATTTCTATCAATATAGACATATTCCTCTCTTGAAGTGGTAACATCAATGAAAGGAGGACTAAACTCCATCAATGGATCAATATTATCATAAAGTTCCTTAATATTTCGTCCTTTAACTGGAGGTATTATTTCAAAAGAGAAGAGGGTTTTTCCCTGCGCTTTCTTAATATGGTCGGTCACTTTCATTTTCTATTCTATTAATCCTTAGTAAACATTTAATTTCTTAGTCCACATTCTTTTTATCTAGATCTCCTCTCCCAGATTTGGAGCTAACCATCGCTCCGCTTCTTCCTTGGGTATGCCTTTTCTAGATGCATAATCTATGAGTTGGTCCATTTTAATTTTACCCAATCCGAAATATTTTGCTTTTGGGTTTGCAAAGTAATACCCACTTACACTTGCTGCGGGATACATGGCTAAACTTTCCGTTAATTCAACTCCAATTCTTTCCTTTACATTTAACAATGACCAAATAGTGTTTTTTTCGGTATGATCCGGACAAGCTGGATAACCTGGTGCGGGCCTTATACCTCTGTAGTTTTCTTCAATTAATGCCTGATTAGAAAGAGCTTCTTTGGGCGCATAGCCCCAGTGGTTAATTCTAACTTCCTGATGCAGGTATTCCGCGAAAGCTTCTGCCAATCTATCTGCTAACGCTTTTACCATTATAGCATTATAATCGTCTAATTCCTTTTCAAATTGTATCGCTTTCTCCTTAACGCCAAAACCAGTGCTTACACAAAAACAACCTATATAATCTTGAATACCCAAAGTTTTTGGAGCTATAAAATCCGAAAGAGCAATATTGGCCACCCCAGACTTTTTCTTCGTTTGCTGTCTAAGTGTTCTAAATATTTGTGACTCTGTGATATTTTCTTTATCCGGGGCCGCATCATTCTGATAAACCACTTCAATATCGTCTTTGTTTACAGAATTAGCTTTAAAAAGTCCGAATACGGCTTTAGCCGTAAACCACTTTTCTTTGATAATTTTGTCCAATAGAACTTGGGCATCTCCAAACAATTCTGAAGCCTGTTTCCCTACTACGGAGTCTTCCAATATGGCAGGATACTTTCCGTGTAAATCCCAGCTCCTAAAAAATGGAGTCCAATCTATAAAGTCTACTAAAGTATTTAGATTCTGATATTGTATTTCTTGAATTCCGAGCTTATTTGGTTGCTTAATTTGTTCTAGAGACCAGTCTATTTTAAAGTAATTATCTCTCGCCAATTCTATAGTAAGATATTCTTTTTGTTTGCTTCGATTTAAAAACTTTTCTCGGAAATCCTTGTAATCCTCTTTTAGCTTCGCTTTGTAGTCTTTGGCGGTTTCTTTTTGCAAAAGATTTCCTAAAACCGTAACCGCTCTTGACGCGTCATTAACATGCACAACAGAAGCTTTGTACTTCGGATCAATTTTTACTGCCGTATGGGCTTTGCTTGTTGTTGCTCCGCCAATTAATAATGGAATATTAAAACCCTTACGATCCATTTCATTTGCAAGATGAACCATTTCATCTAAAGAGGGAGTTATAAGTCCACTTAACCCAATAACATCAACTTCTTCATCTATTGCCTTCTCTATAATTTTTTCGGGGGGTACCATAACACCAAGGTCAATAATTTCATAATTATTACAGGCAAGAACTACCCCAACGATATTTTTCCCTATATCATGTACATCTCCTTTTACTGTAGCCATTAGAATCTTTCCAGCAGATTCTACGGCATTTCCTTTGTCCTCTTCAATAAAGGGCAGTAAATACGCCACTGCTTTTTTCATAACCCTAGCAGATTTTACTACTTGAGGCAAAAACATCTTGCCACTTCCAAAAAGGTCCCCCACGACGTTCATCCCGTTCATAAGATGGCCCTCAATTACCTCAATAGGTTTATTTACTGAAAGTCTCGCTTCTTCCACATCAGCTAGAATATAGTGGTCAATCCCTTTAACCAGAGCTCTGGTTATTCGCTGCTGTATAGGTTCTTCTCTCCAAGATTCGTCTACTTGTGTATTTTTAGACTTGCCAACCACGGTCTCGGCAAAATCTAGTAACCGCTCGGTTGCATCTTCTCTCCTGTTTAAAATTACGTCTTCAACTTTTTCCAGTAAGTCTTTAGGAATATCGTCATAAACCTCCAACATAGTTGGGTTAACAATTCCCATATTCATACCTGCTTTAATCCCGTGATATAGAAAGACAGAGTGCATAGCTTCACGAACGGTATTATTGCCTCTAAAAGAAAATGAAACATTACTAACTCCACCGCTGACATTCGCATAGGGCAAATTTTCTCTTACCCATTTTGTAGCGGCAAAAAAGTCAGTGGCATTTTCTTTATGTTCCTCCATCCCGGTTGCGACGGGGAAAATATTCAAATCAAAAATGATATCTTCTGGTGGAAATTGTAAGCTGTTCACCAAGATATTATAGGACCTTTTTGCTATGTCTATCCTTCTCTGATAATTGTCTGCCTGTCCAATTTCATCGAATGCCATTATTATCACTGCGGCACCATAGCGTCTAATTAGTTTGGCCTGTCTTAGGAACTCTTCCTCTCCTTCTTTTAGACTTATTGAATTAACAACGCATTTGCCTTGAATTAATCGTAGTGCGGCCTCAATAATTTCCCATTTGGAGCTATCAATCATTATCGGGACCCTGGCAATGTCTGGTTCCGCCATTATTAAATTAACAAAACGAATCATGGCTTCTTTTCCATCAATAAGGCCGTCGTCCATATTGATATCAATTATCTGAGCCCCACCCTCTACCTGATGACGAGCAATATCGAGAGCTTCTTCAAACTTTTCTTCTTTAATAAGACGTAAAAACTTTTTAGACCCTGCCACATTGGTTCTTTCGCCCACGTTAATAAAGTTACTCTCTGGTGTGACCACCAAAGGTTCCAATCCGGAAAGTTTCAGAAACCTTTTAGGATCTGATTCTGACCCTAGCCCGTGATTTAGTGGAGTATTATCCTTTAACACTTTCGCTTTATTATCCATGGCTATAGAAAAAGTGGTTTACTTAGTTGGTATTCTATATTCCTTGGCCTGTAATCTTTTGCAATATTAGCGATAGCTGTAATATGCTCCGGAGTAGAGCCACAACATCCTCCAATAATATTTATGAGGTCTTTATCTAGATACTCCTTTATTTGGTTTGCCATATCCTCCGGACTCTGGTCGTATTCTCCGAAAGCATTTGGTAATCCAGCATTAGGATGCGCCGAAATACCTATATGTGTTTTTCTCGCTATGGTTTCCAAATACGGCACCAACTGTTTGGCACCTAAGGCACAATTAAATCCAATAGACAACAAGGAGATATGATCTATAGATACTAGAAATGCTTCGGCCGTCTGTCCAGATAATGTTCTTCCCGAAGCATCCGTTATAGTTCCACTTACCATAACTGGAGTATTTATATTTCTTTCTTCTTTTACTTCGGCAATGGCAAAGAGGGCTGCCTTTGCATTTAAGGTATCAAATACCGTCTCTACTAATAATATATCTACCCCACCATCTACTAAAGCTTCTACCTGTTCTTTATAGGCCAGGCGAAGCGTTTCAAATGATACGGCTCTAAAACCTGGATCATTAACATCAGGAGACATACTAGCCGTTTTATTGGTTGGCCCAATACTGCCAGCAACAAATCGGGGCTTTCCTGGTTCTTTTGCAGTGAATTCAGATGCAACTTTTTTCGCAATTCTGGCCGATTCAAAGTTCAGTTCGTATACCAAGTCTTCTAAATGGTAGTCTGCCATGGCAATAGAGGTTCCAGAGAAGGTATTCGTTTCTACTATATCCGCACCTGCTGCAAAATACTTCCTATGTACCTCTTCAATAGCTTTTGGTTGGGTTATAGACAGCAGATCATTATTACCTTGTAGAGGATGTTCCCAGTCTTTAAAACGTTCCCCTCTAAAATCGGCTTCCTGAAACTTATAGCGTTGCAACATAGTCCCCATTGCTCCATCTAACACCAATATTCTACTTTTTAACAACTCTTGGATCATGACCTTTCTATTACTTATATCTTAAACTAAATTCCATTAGTTCTATAAAATACGCTTTAAAAATAATGCCCTTGTGGCTCACGATTAATTTTAAAGTTTACTTCAAATAAAAAATATGTAATCAAGAAAGGTAGACTAAAAACTACTGTTTTTAGTTTGTGTTATCTAGCCTTGGTCTAATAAATTAGAAAATTGGTAGAATGTAGCACCTTCTTTAAAGTAAAGGGTTGCTAAGGTTTCAACGGGTCTATTCCCTCCACCTTTCTTGATAACAATAACATTTTATAAATGAACTAGCGCAAAGTAAGGCTACACACCTATGAAATACAAGGAAAATTTGAATTTTTTCATTTTAGAGAAAACTGTTTTCCCCGACCATTATTAAAATTTCCCTGAAGTAGACTAATATTCAAATAAGATTATGCCAGTATACTCTGAATAACTTCCTTTTTTGCTTCCTTTTTTGTTCCATCAAATCCGGTAACACCTCCGACGGTAGTATATTTCATCATATATCTTTTTCCAGGGTTTACAATTTGATACGCACTCTGACACATTACAGCGGCCTCATGAAACCCAGAGAGAATCAACTTCAGTTTTCCAGGATAGGTATTCACATCACCTATGGCATACACCCCTTTTATATTGGTCTGATAATCGTAGGAATTATTTACTTTTATGGCATTTTTTTCAATTTCCAATCCCCATCCGCCTATTGGGCCTAACTTGGGTGACAACCCAAATAATGGAATAAAATAGTCTGTTTCTAAGTAATGTTCCCTCTTATCAGGATCGGTAAATCCGATTCCAACTGCGCTCAATTGATCCTCCCCATATAGGTTCTTTACCTCCGCTTGTGTAAAAAGCTTTATTCTCCCAGCTTTGGCCAATTCTGCAGCCTTTTCAACAGAGTCTAAAGCCCCACGGAATTCATTTCTTCTATGCACTAAAGTAACCTCAGAAGCTACATCGCTCAGGAAAATTGCCCAATCTAAGGCAGAGTCTCCTCCTCCGGCAATCACTACTTTTTTATCTCGATATTGCTCGGGATCTTTTATCATATAAGCCACTCCGTTATCTTCGAACTTGCTAATATTGGATATTAGGGGTTTCCGTGGTTCAAAAGACCCGAGTCCTCCGGCAATTACAACAACTGGTGCATGATGTTTAGTACCTAAATTCGTAGTGACAATAAATGATCCGTCTTCCAGCTTCTCAAGCGTTTCAGCCCTTTCCCCCAGGGTAAACCCAGGTTCAAAAGGTTTTATCTGATCCATCAATTTATCCACTAAATCTCCTGCCAAAATTTCGGGATAGGCCGGAATATCATAAATGGGCTTTTTAGGGTAAATCTCGGAACATTGTCCTCCTGGCATTGGCAAAGCATCAATAAGATGTGCTTTCATTTTTAACAAGCCAGCCTCAAAGACAGTGAATAAACCAGTAGGACCGGCTCCGATTATCAATATATCCGTTTTAATCATTTTATAGCTATTTTTTAAAAGGAAGATCCTATCTCCTTTAAGTTTGCAAATTTATTGTATTTTATTATTAATTAGGGTCAGAAATCAAAGTTTTGGTTAGCTTGTTCATCTGATCTACTTTACTCTCAAAATCTCCTTTTAAAGTCTTGCGAAAAGCATGGAGATTTTCTACCATTTTATTAATATCTTCAGGTATAATATCTTCAAAAAATTGCCTTAAACGCTTGGCTGTTGTTGGAGACTTGCCATTGGTAGATATGGCAATTTTAACATGTCCTTTGGTGACTATTCCTCCCATATAAAAATCGCAATATGGAGGATTATCCGCTACATTAACCAACTTGTCTATATCCTTACAATCCCTATATACTTGTACGTTTACCTCCGGATTATCTGTAGTTGCCACCACCATATGTTTTCCTTTTAGAAAATCGCGATGGTAATTGCTATAGAAAAGCTCTACCTTGTATTTTTTTGCTAATGCAAGTGTCCCCTCCCGGTACATTGGTGAAACCATCGAAACTATAGCATCTGGACTGGACTTTGTTAAAAAGTTTAGTTTTTCTTCTGCAACATAACCTCCACCAACAATTAAAATATGTAGTTGAGAAGCTTTTAGAAAAATTGGATACAAATTATTACGTTCCATAATTAAACTAGTTCTAGGTTTAATTGTTGCTTAATACGTTTTAGACTGTTATAATGGTTAACAACATCGCCAAGGATAATTATTGCGGGATTGGCAAGTTCCTTTTCGGCAACTACGCTTTCAATAGTGCCCACAGTGCCAACGCCAATTTTTTCTTTGTCTGTTGTTCCATTCTGTATTATTGCCACAGGAAGATCCTCCTTCTTTTCCTTTTTAAAAAGAGAAACAATAGCTGCCAATTTAGACATGCCCATTAATATTACAACGGTGGCACTTGATTTGGCCGCTAAATGGATATCTCCTGATAACTTATGTTCTTTAGTAGTGCCCGTAATAACCCAAAAACTTTCGGCCGATCCCCTTTTTGTCACTGGAATATTTTGAGATGCAGGTACCGATATACAAGAGGAAATTCCCGGAACCATTGCTACCTGAATACCGTGTTTAGAAGCGAATTCCATTTCTTCTGCGCCCCTTCCGAATACAAAAGGGTCGCCTCCCTTTAAGCGTACCACGCTTCCCTTAGTGGTTGCTCTTTGAATGATTAGGTCATTGATTTGCTCCTGTTGATAAGTATAACAACCTCTTCGCTTTCCTACGAAAATTTGTTCTGCCTTTTTAGCATATTGTAACAATTGCCTATTTACCAATGCGTCGTATAGAACTACTTTGGCCTCTTCAAGAGCCTTAATAGCCTTTAAGGTAATAAGGTCTGGGTCTCCCGGACCCGCGCCTATTACGGTTAATTTTGCGTCTCTATGCATGGCTTAATTCTTGATTTCTATATTGGTCAACAGTAGTTAGAAATGCCTTGGCATTTGCCAAATAGCTCTTCGCGAAAATCGCTGTTGGTTCTTTTTTATTCAATTGTAAAACCAGTTCTACAAAGGATTCCTCTAATACGATCTTCCCTGTGTCTACAAATAATCTTTGAAAGTCTTTAATGATACTATTGTGCGTATTCGTTTTTGTGTTCTCTGAAGTAAGCATGGCCTTAGCCGTATTTACCATAGACGCATAGGCATAATAGATAGATGCTGCCCATTTCTCTTGCAAAATTTCCTCTTCAGCATTTTGTATCTTCTCCTCACTTTCAAATAAGAGTGTGGCAATTAAATCAATAACTACTCCGGCACACTCTCCTATACCAATGGCCTTTTTATACTGTTTTTCGTTACCCCAGTCTATGAAATCTTCTTTTGTTAAATTATCTATGGCCGCCAGGGGTTTTAGAAGATTATAAAAGTAATGTTCTCCCTGTTCAGCATAATATAAATGATAGGCCTTATTTTGGCCATTTGCTATATAGTCGTCCAAAATATATCGCAGAGCACTAGGTCCTCTTTTGCTCGGAATTTTTATTACCTTATCCGCAAATACCGCATTGCCATCTCCTATATTTCCCCCACCGAGCAACACTTGTAAGGCCGGAGCTACTAACTTTTCCTTTGTTCTTATAGACATTCCCTGAAATCCAATATTGGCCATAGAATGTTGCCCGCAGGCATTCATACATCCACTTATTTTTATTACTAAATCTGGATTATTTATAAAGTTGGGGTACTCCGAAGCAATAAGGTTCTCTAGCTCCGCTGCAATTCCAGTACTGCTGGCAATTCCAAGATTACAGGTGTCCGTTCCAGGACAGGCTGTAATATCTACTGCCTTGTTATACCCAATTTCGGCAAATCCAAGTCGTTCTAATTCTGCATAAAACAAGGGCAAGAGAGATTCCTTAACATAGGGGATTAGGATATTCTGTCTCAAACTAAGTCTAATCTCAGCGGCGGCATATTTTTCTACAAGGTCTGCAAGGAATCTTGCCTTATCGGTATAAAAATCTCCCAATTTAACTTTTATCCCAATGGCGTAATACCCTGCTTGTTTTTGAGGAATAACGTTGGTTTGTTTCCATTTGCTATACGCCTCAGTATTCTGGGGTAAATCAAATTCTTCTTTTCTATTAGCTATTACTACTGCAGGATAGGTACTAATGTCAATTGGCCAGACTTTATGAGGCAATGCTGTTTGCTCTGCTTCTAGCAATCCTTTAAAACCCTCTAAACCCATATCTTTAAGCAAAAATTTAAGTCGGGCTTTGGCCCTGCTCTTTCTTTCCCCATAACGATCAAACACTCGAATTACGGTTTCCATCAAGGGAATTATTTTATCGACCTCTAAAAAATCGTATAAAACATCGGCATGCCTTGGTTGTGAACCCAGACCCCCACCTAAAAGAACTTTAAAACCTCTGGTATTGTTTTCCATCTTCGCAATAAACCCAAGGTCATGCATATAGGAGAGTCCTGTATCCGCATCCGAAGCAGAAAAAGAAACTTTAAACTTTCTTCCCATTTCTTGTCCTACGGGATTTCGTAAGAAATATTCGAATATTGCCTGGGCATAGGGAGAAACATCAAAGGGCTCATTTGGATCTATTCCTGCTGTTTCACTGGCTGTTACATTTCTAACCGTGTTACCACAGGCTTCTCGGAGAGTTACCTCATCCTTTTCTAACTGGGCCCAAAGTTCAGGCGTCCTTTCTAAATCAACATAGTGTATTTGTATATCTTGTCTTGTGGTAATATGCAGTCTTCCTGTAGAATATTCATCTGCAACCGCTGCGATTCTTCGCAACTGCTTTGAACTTACTTTCCCGTATGGTAGCTTAATACGAATCATTTGCACACCAGGCTGTCTTTGACCATAGACACCCCTGGCTAAACGAAGACTTCTAAACTTTTCTTCATCTATGCTACCACCTTTGAAGGCCCTTATTTTTTTCTCTAGTTCAAGAATGTCTTTTTCAACTAAAGGGTTTTCAATTTCAGTTCTAAAACTTTGCATTTTTTAGTCTATTTATCCTATATGTTTAATAGGTTATTATAAATTACTAAACCTGTACTTTTAGATAGTAAAAAGTTTAGTTATAAATCAAAACAATTTTAACATTTCAGAACACCTCTTCTAGGTATGAATTCCGCATTCTCTGTTTTCCAATACTTTAGTAGGATCAAAATACTTGTGTTCATTTGGAAGGCCTCTCTGGCTTAGGTAGGCATCTAATCTAGTATCACTCCAATGGTAAAAGGGACTCACTTTCAGCACCCCGGACTCACTAAGACTCAGTATATTTAAAGTATCCCTGAGGGCCGTTTGTCCCTTCCGTAGGTTGGTAAACCATACATCCGGTTGGTACTCCGACATAGCTCGCCGAAAAGGTTCTAACTTTACCTGTTCCGTAAATAGTTTATGTCTAGGGTCGTCAATATCCGGAATGCCCATTACGGCATCTCTATGTGCCGTGGTTTGCTTAGGAACATATAACTTAATATTAAGATTAAGACGTTCTATTAATTCTTCGGCATGATTGTAGGTATTAGGTGTATTATATCCTGTATCGCACCAAATTACGGGAATATTGGATCTAACCTCCGTGACAGCGTTTAAAATAGCCACCTCATATGGTCTAAAATTAGTAGTCACTACTGGTCGTGAACCATAATGTACTGCCCAGGAAATAATTTCTTCTGGGGGAATACCTTTAAAATGATGGTTTAAATGATCAATGTCTTGTTTCGTCAAACTCATACTTCTATACTTATTATTATAACTATCTTCCCCATTTTATAACATTCCACATGCGCTCATGTGCAAAATAGAGGAGCATTTTTGTACCCAGTTCTACTAAACCAATGGAAAAAGCTACGCTTAAAGTTCCGGTAATCAGCCAAGAAATTATAACCGTATCTAAGGTCCCAACTATTCGCCAGCTAATAGATTTAGCAATACTTCTCTTGGGATGTTCCGAAATAATATCTTCCGTATAATTACTTCTTGTTGCTGCGTTTGATTGCGCTATTTGTTCTGTAATCATGTAATAAATTATTATCCTATAGGTTTACTAGAGTAATCAAAAATAGTATAATTATTCTAGCTAAGACGTTAATTATTTCTGAATATTACATTTAGTCTATGGTTTTAGTAGATTAATTGAAAATGGCAGTGGTTTTTGCGAATGGTTCAAAAAAAGTCACGCATACCTAAAAATATTGCATCAACCAATTAAGTCGGAAAGGGTGGTTTGGCCATATACCTTTAGGGCACTATCTCTAACCTGAATCATGAGTTTATGCACAGAACATTTATTCTCATCCGGACAATCATCACATTTCTCATAAAAGTTAAGGCTTACACAAGGTATCATTGCAATAGGGCCTTCAAGAATTCTAATTACGGAAGTCATTTTAATATCAGAGGGGTCTTTTATAAGGTAGTAGCCGCCGCCCTTACCCTTTTTTGATCCTAAAAAACCAGTCTTTCTTAGGCTCAAAAGGATAGTCTCTAAAAACTTTTGAGAGATATTTTCGTGTTCTGCAATTTCCGCAATTTGTACCGGCTCATTCTTCGGTTTTGAAGCGAGGTAGGTAAGAGCTTTTAATCCGTATTTTGTCTTTTTGGACAGCACAAAACGAAGATAATCAAATCGGGGGATGTAGAAAAACTATACTTTTTCTAAAGCGGAGTGAATGTCTCTTAGTATATCGTCTATATGCTCTAGTCCAACTGAGATTCTTACCATTCCATCACTTATGCCGCATTCTGCTCTTTCCAGTGAAGATAATTTACTATGCGTAGTGGAGGCCGGATGGGTCACAATACTTCTGGTATCTCCCAAATTGGCTGAGAGTGAGAGCATTCTAATTGAATTGAAAAAAATTTGTCCCGCAGAAATCCCGCCATTAATTTCAAATGACACGACACATCCACCTGCTTTCATTTGCTTTTTAGCCAATTCGTATTGCGGGTGAGACGGAAGAAACGGGTATTTTACCCAATTCACCTTGGGATGCTTTTCCAGATTCTCCGCAACTTCTAAAGCATTGCTACAGTGTCTGTCTACTCTTACACCCAGTGTTTCTAGACTTTTAGACAAGACCCACGCATTAAATGGAGAAAGAGCCGGGCCTGTAATTCTTGAGTATTTATAGATCTTATCCACTAATTCTCTCCGTCCTACTGTGAGTCCACCCAAAACTCTTCCCTGCCCGTCCATTAATTTGGTGCCCGAATGAATCACCAAATCCGCACCAAATTTAATAGGCTGCTGTAAGTAAGGCGTTGCAAAACAATTGTCTATGATGAGTATTAGATTATGCTTTTTTGCAAATTTTCCCAATGCCTCAAGATCTAATATGTCTACTCCTGGGTTTGTTGGCGTTTCCGCATAAAGGACTTTCGTATTTGGTTGTATTTGTTCTTCCAAACTTTTCAAATGATCAAATTGGAAATAACTATGGCTGATATTCCACTTTGGAAACACCTGATTAAACAGACTATGGGTAGAGCCGAAAATACTCCTTGCCGACAAAATATGATCTCCACTATCTAAAAGTGCCGCAAAAGTGGAAAATACTGCCGACATTCCTGATGCAAAAGCAAAGCCATCTTCCGCGCCTTCCATCTTACAGACTTTTTCTATAAACTCTGACGAATTTGGATTGGAATACCTCGAATAAATATTGCGTTCTTTCTCCTCGGCAAAGGAAGCTCTCATATCCTCAGCGTCTTCAAAAACAAAACTAGAAGTAAGGTAAAGTGGATTTGAATGTTCTAGAAATTCGGATCTTTTAATTTGAGTTCGAATAGCTTCTGTTTCAAACTTTCTTTTCATATTAAAGGCAATTAATGTATTAGGAATTATATTTTTTCAGCTATTCGTAAGACGTCTCCAAAAACTCCGCGGGCTGTGACTGCAGCTCCCGCCCCTGCTCCTTGTATAACTATTGGATGTTCTCCATAAGACTCTGTATATATCTCAACAATAGAATCCGAACCCTTTACTTGTCCAAGCGCACTTTCTTTCGGTACAGATACCAATTCTACATCTAACAGTCCCGTGTCTTTTTGCAAATCTCCATGTAAATCTCCAACATAGCGCAATACATGGTTTGGTTTTTGTTCTTCTTTTATTTTCTGAAAAACCTCATCTAATCTATCCATATGCTTTAAAAAGTGGTTAACATCTCCCTTCCTTAAATCGGGATGAATCAGGTTTTGAATGCGAATATCACGAAATTCATTTTTTAGTTCTAGTTCTCTGGCCAGAATTAATAACTTCCTGCCTACATCATTTCCGGATAGATCTTCTCTTGGATCCGGTTCCGTAAAACCTTTACTTATTGCCTCCTTTAAAATAGATGAAAAAGGAAGATCATTTTCAGAGAACGTATTAAACAAATAGCTTAAGGATCCGGAAAATATTCCCTTTATTCTGGTAATATTTTCTCCAGAAAGATGGAGTAGCTTTATGGTATCGATTAGTGGCAAGCCAGCTCCAACATTTGTTTCATACAGGTACTGTTTCTGATTTTTCGACAGCTCCTCTCTAAGTAAGGCATAGTAATCATAGCCTAAGGTATTGGCAATTTTGTTGGAAGAAACCATGTCATAACCATTTTCTATAAAATCGAAATAGTGGGCAACAAAATCTTCATTTGCTGTATTATCAATAGCAATAAGGTTTTCTAAGTGGTGGCTCTTGGCATATTTAAAAATCTCTGGTATAGTGTAAGGTATACCTTTCGAATTTATGTTTCCGCGCCAACTTTTCTTTATTCCCGTCTTGTTTAAAAGAACTTTTTTGGAATTGGCCAAGGCGAAAATATTAAGATGAATTCCCTTTCTCTCTTCAATTGTTTTATTTGAACTTAATATCTGATCAACCAAGGTACCCCCAACATTCCCATGTCCAAATATTGCTAGATTTATTTTCTTACTTATCCCAAAGATCTGTCCGTGCATTACATTTAAAGCCTTATGCAAGTCGGACTTGTTCACCACAATGCTTACATTCTTCCCGGATACCGTATTATTAAATAGTATGGGGACTATATGATTTTTAATCAGCGCATTGTATGGTTTGTGGAAAGTGCTTAAATCTTGACCTACAATAGAAATCACAGAAACGTCGCGTACTATACTAATAGTATTTATATCCTTCGATTTAAAATCACTTTCAAATTCCATTTGTAGCGCCCGTTTCGCCAACTCGGCCTTATCCGAATTTACAACTAGCCCTATTCCTCTCTCCGAAGAACCTTGTGAGATAATACTAACTGAAATATTATTATGACTTAAGGTTTTAAAAATTCTTGCATCAATGCCCACTTTTCCCAGTAATCCCCTACCCTCTAAATTTATAAGCGCTTCGTTTTCAATAACTGATAATGACTTAATACCTTCCTTACTAGTCTTAGCATTTATCAGAGTACCTTCATTATCACCATTAAAAGTATTAAGGATACGTAAAGGAATATTTTTTTCTATTAAAGGAATAATTGTTTTGGCATGTAAAATCGTTGCGCCAAAATTAGCCAGTTCATTAGCCTCCGAATAAGAAAGCTGCGTTATCCTCTGTGCATCCGCAACCATGTCGGGGTTTGCGGTAAATATCCCATCCACATGAGTAAAGTTTTGTAGTTCTTCCGCATCCAGAAAGTTAGCAATCAGGGCTGCAGTATAATTGCTGCCATTTCGGCCTAAAGTAGTGGTCTCGCCATTTAGAGTTGAAGCTATAAAACCAGTAATAATTGGAATCTGATGGGCCTTTAATTTAGCAAATTCCTTGACCACGTTTTCCCTTGAAATCTCTTCCAAAACTTTGGCGTCGCCATAGGTATTATCGGTCTTTATTAACTTTCTACTATCCAATAAAACAGCATCCATTCCTTTTCCGATAAGTAATTTTGAGATAAGTTTACCTGAAATAAGTTCACCATATGCCAATACTTGATCCTGAATCTTTGGACTGTAATCCCCTAAAAGAGCTACTCCTTCAAAAAGCTTGGCCAGCGCTTTAAATTCCTGAGAAAGATTAACATTCTTAAAGGTATGTTTTTGGTAATTTTCAAAACTCTCAAAGTCTTTGTAATATTTTTTCCCTTGGGCCGCCTTATTTAATATATTCTGTAATTGATCCGTTCCCTTTTCTCGAGCGGATAAGACTACAGCAATATTTTCATCTTTCTTAACTTTTCTAGAAATAATATCCAATACATGTCCTAATCCCTCACCATTTGATAAAGATTTACCGCCAAATTTTAGAATTTTAACCCTCGAAAGCCTTCCGTTCTTATTAAATATCCCTTCCAGAAGTTGTTCCATTTGTTCGAACTCAATGAGGAAGGCATCATGACCATGCAGAGACTTAATCTCTCCATAGGTAACATTGCTATTTGCCTGGGCAATTTGTTTAAACGTGTCCTTATTCTCCGTAGCAGTAAAAAACAAATCGGAGTCTACCCCAATAATATGGATCTTGGTAGAACTATTTTGAAGATTGTGAAACGCCTCTTCCCCATCCCTGGTAATATCTATTGTCTTTAATAATTGATTGGTAAGTTTATAGGCAGAAACTTGAAAGCGCTCTTGTAGTTTCTTCCCATGGTGTGTTAACCAACTCTCTACATTAAAAACATTTAATTCTTCATTGGTACTGCGCTGAAATCTAGCTTTAAAGGATTGTGGTGTTCTGTAGCAAAGCATAGCATGCATACGCGCATCATGAACAGGCTGACTGGAATTTACCAGGAATTGCTCTTGTATCTGACAGTTGGCAATGAGCCAATCTGTAGATTTCCAATCTGCAGCCACAGGAATAAGATGTTCCGTTAAGAGAGGATTTATCGCCGCCATCTCCCATGCTATTCCTCCTCCCAAAGAACCTCCGATTAAAGCAAATACCCTATTGATATGGAGTTGTCGTAGACCTTCCAGAAATATTCTAGCAATATCTCCTGCCACAAATTCTTTATAATTTTCAATTACAAAACCATCGTATCCGTTGCCGGGAATATTAAAAGCCAAAACGGTATATCTCTTTGTATCAATACACTTACCATCTCCTATTAACGAAGCCCACCAACCATCTTCTCCACATACATTTGAATTTCCGGTAAGAGCATGGTTCACTACTATGATTGGTGCCGTATGGAGCTCTTGTCCAAATAGTTGATACGACAATTCAATATAATGGTCCGCACCACTCAAGGTCTTAAACTTTTTAATCTTAAGATGATGAAGTCTATTTTGTACTCCTTTCATTCCAATCCTTTAAATTTTGATAGGGCAGTATTCCATCATTTATGGAATACTGCCCCCCTATTACTTTTACCTGAACCTACGCCAAAACAGATTTATCTATTGTAGCAAAAGCCTGTTCCAAATCACTTTTTAAGTCATCCAGATTTTCTAAACCAACAGACAGTCTTATTAAGTCTGTGGTTACCCCGGCAGCCTCTTGTGAAGCTTCATCTAATTGCTGATGCGTTGTACTGGATGGATGGATTATGAGAGATTTAGTATCTCCAATATTTGCAAGTAATGAAAATAGTTTGGTATTATCTGCAATTTTCTTTGCAGAATCAAAACCACCTTTTACGCCAAATGTAATTAGCCCACTTTGTCCATTTGGCAAGTAAGCTTCTGCCTCCGCGTAGTATTTGCTGTTTTTAAGTCCGGGATAGTTTACCCAGCTTACTTCGGATCTTCCTTCTAACCATTTTGCCAGATTTAATGCATTTTCGCTGTGCTTTTTCATACGGATTTCGAGAGTTTCTAATCCCTGAATTATTTGAAAAGCATTAAATGGGCTTAAACAAGCACCATGATCTCTTAATCCTTCAATTCGAACTTTAGCGATAAAAGCTGCTGGCCCCAAGGCTTCGTGATATACTAATCCATGATATCCGGCAGAGGGCTCTGTAAATTCAGGAAACTTACCATTAGCCCAATCAAAAGTACCTGCATCAATAATAGCCCCTCCAAGAGCCGTACCGTTTCCATTAATATATTTAGTAAGCGAATGAATTACAATATTTGCACCGTGTTCTATAGGGTTTAGAAGTGCAGGCGTAGCTACGGTATTGTCTACAATAAAAGGCACCTTAGCTGTTTTGGCCTCTGCTGATATTGCTTTTAAGTCTAGAACATCTAATTTTGGATTCCCTAAGGATTCTACAAAGAAGGCCCGGGTATTTTCCTGAACCGCCTTCCCAAAATTAGAAGGATCCGAGGGATCAACAAATGTTGTAGTAATTCCCAGACGTGGTAAGGTAACGCTTAACAAATTATAAGTTCCTCCATAAAGACTATTAGAGGCAACTATATGATCACCAGATTTAAGCAATACCAAAAGTGCTGTATTGATTGCCCCAGTTCCGGAAGAAGTTACGACAGACGCTATTCCTCCTTCTAAAGCCGCCAATCGCTGCTCTAAAATATCATTTGTTGGGTTGTTTATTCTTGTATAAATATTTCCGAATTCGGCCAAAGAGAATAAGTTTGCCGCGTGTTCAGAATTATTAAAAACATAGGCAGTACTCTGATAAATTGGCACTGCTCTAGTTCCTCCGTTGGATGTTGTGTCGTGACCTGCATGGAGAGCATTGGTCGAAAATTTGTGTTCACTCATGACTTTCTTTTTTATGCATTCTAATCAAATGCTGATTCTATTTATAAATGATAAAACAATTGTTTACATGTTAAACTGTAGAATAGCACATCCTAGGGATGTATATTTTACAAATCCGATCAATAATTATAAAAAGTTAAAAAGAAAGATAGGTTACCGAAGTAATATCAGATTGTTATCTTTCATGAGTAATCATGATAGAATGTAGCACCTTCTTTACTGTAGAAGCAAAGGGTTGCTAAGGTTTCATAGGGTCTATTCCCTCCACCTTTCTTGATAACTTGTCAATAAAATGTTGAACTTACTAAGACAAATATAGGGATGGAATTTTATAAATTCCTAGAAAATATAAAAAAATTATAATCCGAATGCAGTTTTCACCTCTTCCAAACTATCCAATTTTTCCCAGGTAAACAATTCTACCTCCTTACTTAGCTTACCATTATACGGGGACTCGAAGACCTTAGTTACCTTTCTTGGAACACGACCCATATGCCCATAGGCTGCTGTTTCTAAATAGATAGGATTTCTTAATTGCAGTCTAGATTCAATAGCAAAGGGTCTCATATCAAAAATCCCTGCTACCTTTTCTGCGATTTGCCCATCGGTTAGACCAAGCTTGGAAGTTCCGTAGGTATTGACATAAATTGATGTGGGCTCAACAACGCCAATGGCATAACTTACTTGAACCAAAATCTCTTTTGCAACACCAGCAGCCACAAGATTCTTTGCAGCATGTCTGGCAGCATAGGCAGCACTTCTATCTACCTTGCTTGGATCTTTTCCGCTAAAAGCTCCTCCGCCATGAGCTCCTTTCCCCCCATATGTATCCACAATGATCTTTCTTCCGGTAAGACCCGTGTCCCCATGTGGGCCACCAATAACAAACTTCCCCGTTGGATTAATATGATAAGTGATATCAGTATCGAAAAGACGTTGGGCATTTTCGGGAAGTCTTTTTAATACTCTGGGCATCAGAATTTCAATAAGATCCTTCTTTATTTTAGCAAGCATCTCCGAATCGTCTTGCATAAACTCATCGTGTTGGGTAGAAATGACAATGGTATCTATGCGCTGCGGAGTATTGTTGTCCCCATAAGCAATAGTTACCTGAGCCTTTGCATCGGGTCTTAAATATTGAATTTGTTCGTTTTCATTTCTTAAAAGCGACAACTCCTGTAAAATGAGGTGTGAAATATCTAAGGCTAACGGCATATAATTTTCACTCTCATCTGTGGCATAGCCAAACATCATCCCCTGATCTCCTGCACCCTGCTCTTCCTTAGATCCCCGATCTACTCCTTGATTAATTTCTTTCGACTGTTCATGTATTAATGAAATTACTCCACAGGAATCCCCACTAAACTGATAGGCCCCTTTAGTGTAACCAATATTATTAATTACTTCCCGGGCAATCTGTTGTAAATCTACATAGGTATGACTTTTAACTTCTCCTGCCAAGATCACCTGTCCTGTAGTTACCAGTGTTTCACAGGCTACTTTACTCTCAGGATCAAAGGCCAGAAAATTATCTAATAAAGCATCGCTAATCTGATCTGCAATTTTATCTGGATGTCCTTCACTAACAGATTCTGAGGTAAACAAATAGGCCATAAATCTTAATTTTCTAAATTTTGGCTGATAGCTTTGTGATAAAGTAAACTGCTAGACGAACGTATTCGCAGAACTGGTTTAGCATTTTACTTTGGCAGAACATCTAGTTATTGTTCCACACAAGAGGTTGCAATCAGCCAAATCCCTCCTCTTGTTTTGAGCTTACAAAAATACATAATTGCAAATGAAATAAAAACTTTGTAAAAGGTAATTAACTAGTGCATTTCAACAACTATTTTTTCTACACAACTATATACTTTGTATATTGTGTGTTCTTGAACTACCAAAACCAACCAAAAACATTTACGCCCTATGCATATTGCTGTTGCAGGAAATATCGGAGCTGGTAAAACAACACTTACAAGGTTATTGGCCAAACATTACCGATGGGAAGCGCATTTTGAAGATGTAGTAGCCAACCCTTACCTCGATGATTTTTACAACCAAATGGAGCGTTGGAGCTTTAATTTGCAGATATATTTTCTAAATAGCAGATACCGGCAAATTTTAAAATTCAGAAAGACAGGAAAGGACATTATTCAGGACAGAACCATTTATGAGGATGCTCATATCTTTGCGCCCAATTTACATGCAATGGGTTTAATGACCAATAGAGACTTTAGTAATTATACAAGTCTCTTTGAATTAATGGAGACTTTAGTACAACCTCCTGATTTACTTATTTATCTGCGAAGTTCTATTCCTAATTTGGTAAACCAAATACACAAGAGAGGCAGAGACTACGAAAATTCTATTTCCATAGACTATTTAAGTCGCCTAAATGAAAGATACGAGGCATGGGCACAGAGTTATGAAAAGGGAAAACTTCTGGTTGTGGATGTAGACAATTTAAATTTCGTAGATAATCCAGAACACCTAGGAGACGTTATAAATAAAATCGATGCGGAAATTAATGGTCTTTTCTAAAAGCTATTTTTCTTCCATTAAAAAATCCCGCTAAGAAGCGGGATTTTTTATATTCTAACCACAGTGCTAACTATGGGTTATTTCTTTTCTTTCTTAACTTCATTAGACAAGGCATTTACTTGTGCCTTTACATCCTCTTCTGTTCCTTCGTAAACAACCTCCTCTGTGTTAACCACTCCATCCGATTCTTCCGTGGTTGTTACAGTTGCAGAAACCATTCCAGTTTCTGTGTCGGTCATCTCTACTACTATTTCCTTTTTAACTTCTTGCTGCAAAGCCTCACTGTTATAGGCAGACATGGCATCAGAGGATATAGCGATACTCGGTGCAATTACCAACGCAACCACCGACATAAGTTTTAAAAGAATATTCAAGGAAGGACCTGAGGTATCTTTAAATGGATCCCCAACAGTATCTCCAACTACTGCTGCCTTATGAGCATCAGTTCCTTTCCCACCTTCAGATTCAATCATTTTTTTTGCGTTATCCCAAGCACCACCAGCATTTGACTGAAAGATAGCCATCAATACGCCACAGGTAGTTACACCTGCTAACAAACCTCCTAACATCTCAGCTCCTCCAATAAAACCTACAGCAACCGGTACCGCAATAGCCAATAAACCTGGAAGCACCATCTCTTTGATAGATGCTTTGGTAGAAATATCCACACATTTATCGTATTCAGCAACACCGTCGGCCGCATCAAATATCTTTCTATCTTCAGGGGAAGCCTTAGACATATCCGAATCATACTTACGCATAATCTCCAAGGCAGCATGTAAGGCAGGAATATCTCTAAACTGTCTTCTAACTTCTTCTATCATAGCCATTGCAGCTCTACCCACAGCATTCATTGACAGGGCAGAAAATACAAATGGAAGCATACCACCAACAAGTAGTCCGGCCATAATATCTGGCTGAGAAACATCAATTGCATCTACTTTGGCCACTTTCATAAAGGCGGCAAATAAAGCCAATGCCGTAAGTGCAGCAGAAGCGATAGCAAATCCTTTTCCTATAGCCGCAGTAGTATTTCCAACTGCATCTAGCATATCGGTGCGCTCTCTAACTTCTTTCTGCAATTCGGCCATTTCAGCAATACCTCCTGCATTATCAGAAATAGGACCATAGGCATCTACTGCTAATTGTATACCCGTGTTAGCAAGCATTCCAACAGCCGCAATAGCTATACCATACAACCCTGCAAAGTGATGGGAAACCAAAATAGCAGCCGCAATTAAAATAATTGGAACTGCAGTAGACATCATCCCTACTCCCAATCCGGAAATAATATTGGTAGCGGCACCTGTTTGAGATTGCCTAACAATAGAAGTTACAGGTTTAGTACCCGTTCCTGTATAGTATTCCGTAATTTTCCCAACGCCAAAACCAGCAACCAAACCTGCAAGAGTAGCCCAGAAGACTCCCATTGCACCGAAAGGTAATCCTTCAATACTCTCTGGCAACATAGAAGTAATTACAAAATAAGAAGCAACTATCATCAAGGCGCCTGATCCGAATTCTCCCAGATTCAAGGCTTTATGAGGACTGCCACCATCTTTTACCTTTACAAAGAAGGTTCCGACTATGGACATAACAATTCCAATAGCGGCCAAGACTAGAGGTAAATAAACAGCTCCCAGACCACCAAATTCTGGTGTAAAAATAAAGGCTCCCAATACCATGGTTCCTATAATGGAGCCTACAAAAGACTCAAATAAATCAGCGCCCATCCCGGCAACATCTCCAACGTTATCTCCAACGTTATCTGCAATCGTAGCAGGGTTTAGTGGGTGATCTTCTGGAATACCAGCTTCAACCTTTCCAACTAAATCCGCACCAACATCCGCTGCCTTGGTATATATTCCCCCCCCTACACGGGCAAAAAGAGCAATCGAGGAAGCTCCTAAAGAAAATCCAGAAAGCACATTAAGTACCAGGGGGATGTTTTCTGTTCCAGGCCAAATCATTTGATATGCCCAGAATAGTCCGCTAAGACCTAGAACTCCCAGACCAACCACGCCAAGACCCATAACAGAACCACCGGCAAAAGCCACTTCAAGTGCCTTACCTAAGCTTTGTTTAGCCGCTTGGGTTGTTCTCACATTCGCTTTGGTTGCAACGCGCATTCCAATGAAACCGGCCAGAGCAGAGCATATAGCTCCTACAACAAAGGATAAAGCTACCATCCCGTGTGAACCTTCTTCCATAGAACCTTTGAAATAAAGCAATACTGCTACTGCTAAAACAAAGATGGATAAGATTTTGTATTCGGCTTTTAGAAAAGACATAGCACCATCTGCTATATTCTTTGCTATTCTTGACATCTTTTCATCTCCTCCATCCTGCTTGGAAACCCAGGAGTTTTTTACAAAAACGAATAGGAGAGCCAAAACTCCAAAAGCTGGTAAAAAATTTACTATTAATTCCATATTAGTTAGTTATTTGCGATTTAAAACGGCTGCAAAAGTAGTAAAATGAAATAGAATAAAAAAGCAGAATTTCACTCAACTCGCAAGAAGACCGGATACTGATTTTAAAACATATTATTACAGCCAAAAAAAGCTGAAGTTTTTTTATTGACGAAATCTATTTTTATAAATCCTTATTCTACTTAAAAGCTTAGATAAAATAAAGAAATAGCTCTAAAAACTAAAGGCAAATGTTCCTTTTACACTAAAGGAGTTAGCACCAGGAATATCTAAATAATTTCCTCTAAAATTAAAATCTATTCGAAATATTTTAAAAATATTCCCAATCCCAAAAGAGTATTCCCAATAAGGTTCGTCAGACGGCGCTCGGAGAGGAATATTTGTAGGACTACTAATTAATTTATTTGCATTAGACAGCTCTCCCCAGGCGGCTCTAAAGCCTACAATTTCCCGCAAATTTAAATCTCTGATGTACGGTATTCTGGAAAAAAGTCTGCCATTAAAGTTTTGCTCTAAATGTACTGTAGCGTAAGTATCTGTAACAAATTCGTAAAAGTCTAAATTGGAAAAAGTGTTGTAAATAGTAAAATAAGTCTGATTCCCTGGAATAACGCTTAATAAACTCAAAGGTACTACCCCGAATGTTTTGCCAACCTCAACAGTACTCAACAATCGGCCAAAACCCCCTAATTGCCACGGTTGTGCATAGGAAAATTGTATTTTTTCAAACTCAAAATCACTATTTAAAAACCCTTTTAAACCTTTGGTATAGTTTAGAAGAAAGGTGCTGTAGTCTTCATTTACATTTCGCCTTTCTACCCCATTTCCAATGGTGGTTTTACCTGGTGTAAAAAGCAAAATTGTATTTAATTCAAATTGTTTTGTTTCAGAGGATATTCCACCTGGTGCTTCAAGGTCTATATAATCTAGGCTAAAAGCATCCGGTAAGGCAGAACTCAAAGTTCGAAAAGAGCTTCCAAAGCGTATCCTGAAATTTGTTACTGGTTCTAAATCCAGATTAAAGGTGGTAAGATTAATATTCGTTAATCGGTCATTACTACCAACCGTAAAAATAGCCGAAGAAGCCACACTCCTTCCTAAAACATCTGTTGTCTGTGTTAGGTTTATACCCAATTGCTCAATATCTCGCCTGTTACCCCCCGATACGATTATTCTATTTTTTTTGTCTAAAAGCCATTTTCCGGAAATCCCGTGTTTAAACTTCTTATCTTTAAAGCCGTAAGCCATATATCCCTCAATACGCCATGGATCGTTCTGCCCAAAATAGGTTCGGGCCCCTCCTCTAAGTCGTATCCCTTCCGCATCGTTAAAGCCTATACCACTATATATATTACCCAAATCAATGTTCCAACGATCAATTTCAACATATCCAGAAGCGAGAATACTAACCACATTATAGGCTGTTTTAAAGCGGGGCACAGTCTTCAAAGTATCTAAAAGAGCATAAATACCCTGTTCATCCTTATTCAGAGATTCCAATCGACTATTCTTCCAAAAAACACTATCCCTCTCAAAAGTAACCGGATTAAAAGGGTCTGTCTTGTTTTTGTAAAATGAACTAGGCCTTTCCCTATCAAACTGATAGTTCCCATAAACAGTAGTCCTTTTGCCATAAACCCCTTTAGACTCTTCTTTCTTAAAAAGACTAAAGTCGCTAAGCATATAATCTCTTTCCAAAAGGAAGACAGAATCGTTTAAGACCTCGAACTCTTGTTCAATGTAAATCTCTTTGACCCAATTAATATTAGCACTTTTTGTTACCTCCAGACTTATTTTCTTTACCGCATAGGTAGTATCATTTACCCAAAAGTCTCCTTTAAATGTTAGTTCGTTCTTACGTCTTGGGTAATATATAATATGATAACACCATTTATCTTCAATAAATGCACTGTCTGACAATACGTAATTATAGGCGTCAATTCCCGGTTTTCCTAGAGGACTCGGAAAACTCTTATCAAAGAATTTCAGGTAGTTATCGTAAACGTCGTACTCATTGTACAAGTCTTTTACAAAACCGATTATAGCCTGATTGTTGCTAAAACCAGAATTTTTATTTCCTAGGACATCCTCCTTATTTTGGTTAATTACATTATCTCCATAGACTTTAGAGAAGGTCTCATTTAAAAAAATAGGCAGGTAAGTTTTTCCAGAGATTCTGGAAGTATCTAAATCCTGAAATACAAACTCCATTCCTTTAAAAAGTTTGCTTTTCATCATCGCACTATCAATAGAATTTAAATCAAACTCTACTTTTTCGTACTTGTCGTATTGGTATTGCTTAAATTGTCGAAGTCCATTTATCCTTTTCTTGGCCCATATTTTCTTTAAAATATCAATAGCAGGGTTATTTTTTTTAGACTGTTTCCCTACATAGACCACAACTTCATCTAGTTGCTCGCCCTGAACCAAAACCACATTTAGATCATAATTGACCGCTTTGTTGAGCAGAATTTCTTCTGTCTGGTAACCGATAAATGAAATTAGTAGTGCCCTATGTGTTTCTTCAGATTCTAAGTAAAACAGGCCATCTTCATTTGTAATAGTTCCTTGTGTAGTTCCTTTTAAAACTACATTCGCAAATGCCACCGGTTCCCCCTCCTGATCAACAACTATACCAGCAGCCTTGGTTTGTGCTAACAAGATAAGCGGAAGTATTAGAAAAAAAGAAAGAAAAATTCTTTTCATAAGTACGGTACCATTTAACTTTATCCTCATACTGAGGAAGTATTAATGCGGGTCTAAACAGTTTAGGGTAAATTGACTTCGAATAGAATTCTTTAAAAAAAAACTTCGCCTACACTAGGTCGGCGAAGCTAATATAACTTTACAAAACCAGTTTACTTATTTATATAACACTTTCTTAACAGCTTTTACTACATCTTCATGATTCGGCAGCCATTCTTCCAGCAATACTGGAGAATATGGGGCTGGAGTATCCGCTGTATTTATTTTAACTATTGGGGCATCTAAATAGTCGAATATTTTAGATTGAACCAGATAAGTAATCTCCGTAGCAACATTGCCAAAAGGCCAGGCTTCTTCCAAAACTACTAATCTATTTGTTTTTTTAACCGAATCTAAAATAGTCTTTTGATCCATGGGCTTTACAGTTCTAAGATCAATTATCTCACAGCTTATTCCTTCTTTCTCCAAAATTTCCGCAGCCTTATATGCTTCTTTAATAATCTTTCCAAAAGAGACAATAGTAACATCCGTTCCTTCTCTTTTTATTTCGGCTACTCCTAAAGGAATAGTAAATTCTCCTTCAACCACCTCTCCTTTATCCCCATACATCTGTTCCGATTCCATAAAAATAACCGGATCATCATCTCTTATGGCAGCCTTTAATAAACCTTTTGCATCATTTGGATTCGAAGGAACTACTACCTTTAATCCCGGACAATTTGCATACCAACTTTCAAAAGCCTGTGAATGTGTTGCAGCCAGCTGACCCGCAGAAGCAGTTGGACCCCTAAATACAATAGGGCAATTGAATTGTCCTCCAGACATTTGTCTGATTTTTGCTGCATTATTAATAATTTGATCAATACCAACCAAGGCAAAATTGAAGGTCATAAACTCTATTATTGGTCTGTTTCCGTTCATAGCAGAACCTACACCAATACCAGCAAAGCCTAGTTCAGATATAGGAGTATCTATTACTCTTTCTGGTCCAAACTCATCTAACATCCCTTTTGAAGCTTTATATGCGCCATTGTATTCCGCAACTTCTTCTCCCATTAAATAAATAGAATCGTCCTTTCTCATTTCTTCGGACATGGCCTCAGCAATAGCTTGTCTAAACTGTAGAGTTTTCATTTACTAGTTGTTTATTTAAAAAAATTATACATCAAAATGCCCACAAAAATAGGAAAATATATAGCAAATGAAGCCCGATAAAGCGTAAAAAAAGATACAATATTTACTATGCATGCATAGTATTTTTGGAAATTAATAGCTATCTTAGCCGACAAATTCGTTTAAAAAACTAGCGAGATGAAAATATTAGTCTGTATTAGCAATGTTCCAGATACTACGTCTAAAATTAACTTTACGGAAGGAGATACCAAATTCGACTCTAGTGGAGTGCAATTTGTAATAAATCCTAACGATGAATTTGGCCTAACTAGGGCGATGTGGTTTAAGGAGAAACAGGGAGCTACAGTTCATGTAGCAACAGTAGGTCTGAACACAGCAGAACCAACCATGAGAAAGGCACTGGCCATAGGTGCAGATGAAGCCATAAGAGTTGATATGGAACCTACAAATGGTTTATCCGTGGCTACCCAATTAGCAAAGCTCATTAAAGAGGACTCCTATGACCTAATTATTGCAGGGAGAGAATCTATAGACTATAATGGAGGCATGGTCCCAGGAATATTAGCTGCTCAACTGAATTACAATTTTGTTAATACCTGTATTGGATTAGAAATTGATGGCAATAAGGTTACGGCAACAAGAGAAATAGACGGCGGCAAAGAAACACTCAGTACGAAATTACCCCTAATTGTAGGCGGACAGAAAGGACTTGTTGAAGAGAGTGATCTTAGAATTCCTAACATGCGGGGAATAATGATGGCAAGACAAAAAAAGTTAAACGTTGTTGCCCCAGTTGAGGCGAACACAGGTAGTTCAGACCTTGCTTTTGAAAAGCCGGCTCCAAAGGGCGCGGTTAAGCTCGTTGAAGCTAACAATCTATCCGAACTCGTTGACCTATTACATAACGAGGCCAAAGTAATTTAAACGTAAGAATAAGGTTTACCATGCTTCCTAAAGGGAGCCTCTAAAAGAAAATATATGTCAGTACTAGTATATACCGAATCTGAAAATGGAAAATTCAAAAAAAATGCATTCGAGGTGGCGTCTTATGGTTTTATGCTCGCACAAGAATTAAAAACTGTGGCCATCGCCATAGCCTTTAATGTAGAAAACCCTGAAGAGCTTGGGAATTTTGGAATTAGCAAGGTGTTAAATATAAAGGATGCTAATTTAACTAATTTTAATGCCAATGCATATGCTGAGGCTGTGTCGCAAGCGATAGCTCAGGAAAATAGTAAAAACATCATAATAAGCTCTAGCACGGACACAAAGTATATGGCTGGAATTCTTGCAGGCAAACTAAATGCAGGATATTGTCCAAATGTTGTAGCTGCTCCGCTAAATACTGAACCGCTTACCCTAAAGAGAACTGTATTTAGCAATAAAGGGTTTGCAACTACTTCAATAGATACAGATATAGGAATAATTGGTGTCTCTAGTAATGCATTTGGTATAAATGAAAATAAAACCCAAACTGAAGTCCTGGAATTTAATCCTAATATTGAGGGGTCCGATTTAGGAGTAAGCTCGGTTTCTATAGACAAAGTTACAGGCAAGGCAACTATTGCCGATGCCGACATAGTAGTATCTGGAGGAAGAGGTCTAAAAGGTCCAGAAAACTGGTCATTAATTGAGGACCTGGCAGAAGTACTAGGGGCCGCAACTGCATGTTCCAAGCCAGTTTCGGACTTAGGGTGGAGACCACATAGCGAACATGTAGGGCAGACCGGGAAACCTGTTTCTAGTAATCTTTATATCGCCATAGGAATTTCCGGAGCTATTCAACACCTGGCAGGGGTAAATTCTTCTAAAGTAAAGCTTGTCATAAATACAGATCCCGATGCACCATTTTTCAAAGCTGCCGACTACGGTGTTGTTGGTGATGCCTTTGAAGTGGTCCCTGAACTCATCGAAAAATTAAAAGAATTTAAGGCACAAAACGCTTAATTTTTGTTAATTTGTGCCCTTAACTGATTATTGAATATTTTCAATAATTATCTTTTAATAGCCCTATAAGGTCAGGTGAACTATGAGTTTAGTACGATTAAAAATAAAAGGTATCTCCTATAGCCAAACACAAAATGGGGCTTATGCTCTAATCTTAAACGAGGTTGAGGGTGACAGAAAGCTACCTATTGTAATAGGTGCGTTTGAAGCACAATCAATAGCCATTGCTCTGGAAAAGGAAATAAAACCCCCTAGACCTTTAACCCATGATCTTTTTAAGAATTTCTCCGACAGATTTGATATAATTGTTAAACAGGTTATAATTCACAAATTAGTAGACGGAGTATTTTATTCGAGCATCATTTGTGAAAGAGATAAAATCGAGGAAATAATTGATGCCAGAACAAGCGATGCTATTGCATTAGCTCTACGGTTCAATGCACCCATTTTCACTTATAAAACCATTCTTGACAAGGCAGGTATATTTTTAAAATTTTCCTCGAAAGATAAAGAAAAGGAAGAGAGTGACGATAGTATAGTGGTCGATGAAATTCTTCAAGAAGGAGAAACCGTGGAGATAGATCCAGGAATGGCTGCCCCGTATAAAGAGTTAAGCCTTGAAGAGTTAAATGCCGAATTAGAAAAAGCCGTGACTAACGAAGATTATGAAAAGGCAGCTAAGCTAAGAGATGAAATATCAAAACGCAATTGATTCCTTTTAGTGACCATATAAGAAGTAGGATTTGTTTATATTTTACTTTTTTATTTTTTATCCCCTTTGTAACATATGCAACTACAGGAATTGAAATAGATTCCATGGCATTTACTACCAATAGTGCCATCTCCAGATCCCAGACAGCTCTTCAAACACTGGTTCCGAATGCAGGATTCTCTCTGACATCCTTATGGAGAGGAATTTTAGGGATGACTTTCTTATTATTTGTGGCTTACCTATTTAGTGCCAATAGAAAAGCAATAAACTGGAGAACAGTCGGAATAGGGCTTGCATTGCAACTTATAATTGCTGTAGGGGTATTGCAAATCTCTTTGATTCAAGTAGTTTTTGAATCTATAGGCAGAATATTTGTCAATATTCTTGAGTATACCAAAGTTGGAAGTCAATTTCTATTTGAAGGATTAATTGTAGACACAGATACATTCGGGTTTATTTTCGCCCTTCAAGTTCTGCCAACAATAATCTTCTTCTCTGCCCTTACCTCAGTACTGTTTTATTTGGGTATTATTCAGAAAATAGTGCGTGCTTTTGCATGGCTCCTTTCTAAATCTCTAGGAATATCCGGCGCAGAGAGCCTTAGTGTTGCAGGAAACATTTTCTTAGGGCAAACAGAAGCTCCATTGCTTATCAAAGCCTATTTAGAAAAGATGACCCGTTCAGAAATTTTACTTGTAATGGTTGGAGGTATGGCTACCGTAGCTGGTGCGGTTTTGGCTGCTTATATCGGCTTTTTAGGTGGAGATGACCCCTTGCTTCAAATACAATTTGCCAAGCATTTGTTGGCAGCATCTGTGATGGCTGCCCCAGGAGCAATTGTAGTTTCAAAAATGTTATACCCTGAAACCGAAAAAGTAAATAGTGAGCTCGAAATTTCTGCAGATAAAATAGGGACTAACATATTAGATGCTATTGCAAATGGTACCTCAGAAGGTTTAAAACTAGCGGTCAACGTAGGGGCTATGCTTTTAGTTTTCCTAGCTTTTATAGCTATGATTAACGGGGTTTTGGATTGGGCAGGAGAAATGACCAGCCTAAATAGTTGGATTGCTGCTAATTCTTTTTATAAGGGTCTTTCCTTGGAGGCCATACTCGGAAGTATCTTCTCTCCCCTAATGTGGATTATTGGGGTAAATTCACAAGACATACTTTTAATGGGGCAGCTTTTGGGTGTTAAACTAGCTGCCAGCGAATTCGTAGGTTACCTGCAGCTGGCAGAATTGAAAAATATGCTAAATACTCCACACTTTTCTTTTAATAAATCGGTAATAATGGGCACTTATATGCTTTGTGGGTTTGCAAACTTTGCATCTATAGGAATCCAGATAGGCGGTATTGGATCTCTTGCCCCGGGTCAGCGAAAAACACTGTCTGAATTTGGAATGCGGGCAGTTTTAGGAGGCACCCTGGCTTCCCTGCTCTCCGCAACAATTGCAGGAATGATTCTGGGATAGCAATAAATTAATGAAAGTTAATAAGTTTTGAAAACTCCAAAAGGGAGAGAGCTTCTTCTTTGCTTATTTTCGTTCTTAAAAAGTTTTTATCATGAAACAATACCACGATTTGTTGAAACACGTCCTCGAAAAAGGAGCACAAAAGGCAGATAGAACAGGAACCGGAACTTACAGTGTTTTTGGATATCAAATGCGTTTTGATCTGCAGGAAGGTTTCCCGATGATAACAACAAAAAAATTACATCTCAAATCTATCATTCATGAATTATTGTGGTTCTTAAAGGGAGATACAAATGTTTCCTATTTACAAGAACACGGCGTAAGGATATGGAACGAATGGGCCGACGAGAATGGTGATTTAGGCCCCGTTTACGGACATCAGTGGAGAAATTGGAACAATGAAAACATCGACCAAATAAAAGAAGTTATCCATTCTTTAAAAAACAATCCAGACAGCAGAAGAATGTTAGTTTCTGCATGGAACCCAAGTGTCTTGCCAGACACCTCAAAATCCTTCTCAGAAAATGTAAGCGAAGGGAAGGCTGCACTTCCTCCTTGCCATGCTTTTTTTCAGTTCTATGTTTCTGATGGAAAATTGTCTTGTCAGTTGTACCAACGGAGTGCGGATATTTTTTTGGGGGTTCCTTTTAACATAGCTTCCTATGCTCTTTTTACCATGATGATCGCACAGGTTTGTGGGTACGAAGCCGGGGAATTTATACACACCTTTGGAGATGCTCACATATATAAAAATCATCTGGAGCAGATAGAATTACAGCTAAGCAGGGATCCTAGACCATTACCTAAAATGGTTATTAATGCTGAAGTGAAGGACATTTTCAATTTTACGTTTGACGATTTTGAACTTTTACACTACGATCCATATCCGCACATTAAGGGGGTCGTAGCAGTCTAATTGAATTTTGCTTTTGTCGCCCTGTATTAATAACTATATTTAGGGAAAAATGACATGCTTTTAACTAAAACCATCCTAGACACTTTTCTAGATACACGTCTGGAAAGTGAGAAGAGGTGTGCGCCATTACAAACGGAAGATTATGTGGTACAACCTATAGAAGATGTTTCGCCACCTAAATGGCATTTGGGACATACTACCTGGTTTTTTGAAGAATTTTTACTCCAAAAATATTCGGCAGACTATATTCCCTTTAACGACGATTTTTCTTTTGTCTTTAATAGTTACTACGAATCCGTAGGCAAAAGAGTAATCCGTGCAAATAGAGGTAATCTTTCGAGACCTTCGGTAGCCGAGGTTTACGATTATCGTAAATATGTTACTGACAAAATTGTTGATTTGTTTAGTGCAAAGACTTCGAAAGAAATGTTCGAACTTTTGGAAATAGGTATTCACCATGAAAAGCAACACCAAGAATTATTACTAACAGATATCAAATACATCCTGGGAAATAATCCCTTATTTCCATTTTATAAGGAAGATTGGAATGAAGATCCCAATAGTGATAATTCAGAAATCTGGTTAAGTGTAGCGGAAGGCATTTACTCTATTGGTCATACTGGGGAGGGGTTTTGTTTTGATAACGAATTAGGAAATCACCAAATTTATTTGCCATCTTACGAAATTTCTAATCTTCTTGTCACCAATGCTGACTTTCTAGAATTCATTCAAGAAGGAGGTTATTCGTCTTTTGAGTATTGGCATGCAGAAGGCTGGGACTGGCTTAATAAGAACCAAATCTCCGCACCTCTTTATTGGCATAATATTGATGGCACATGGCATCAATATACACTAAAGGGATTACAGTTACTAGATCCGAATAATCCGGTAAGTCATATTTCTTACTACGAGGCATTTGCCTACGCACAATGGCGGGGTTTAAGACTCCCAACGGAATTTGAATGGGAAGTTGCGCAAGAAAATTTTAAATGGGGGGATCGATGGGAATGGACAGAAAGTGCATATTTACCTTATCCGGGATACAAAAAAGCAGATGGGGCCTTGGGGGAGTATAACGGCAAATTTATGGTTAATCAAAAAGTTCTAAGAGGAGGATCCGTTGCAACTCCTAAAGAACACACAAGAGCTACTTACAGAAACTTCTTTCATCCAAAATTAAGATGGCAATATACCGGCTTAAGGTTAGCCAGATAATTGCGACAAACACACTATGCAAGAAAAATTCACTCTCCCGTTTACCTCAGATTTTGAAAAAGACGTTTATCTGGGCTTGACGAAATTTCCTAAACAACTTTCATCTAAATACTTTTACGACGCTAAAGGAGATCGTTTGTTTCAGGAAATAATGGCAATGCCCACGTACTATTTAACAAATTGTGAATTCGAAATTCTAGAAAACCACAAAAGCGAAATATGCAACTATTTTAAAAATGGTACGGAAAGTTTTGATTTGATCGAACTGGGAGCTGGTGATGGCAAGAAAACCAAAATCCTATTGGAAAATTTAGTTCGCATACAAGCAAGATTTACATATTTACCAATTGATATTAGTACTAACGCTTTAGAGAAATTAAAGATCTCCTTGAAGGAAGAGCTGCCAGAACTAAAGGTTGATCCTATCCAAGGCACCTATTTTGAAAGCATAAAGACCTTATGCAGGACTACCAAAAGGAAAAAGATACTCCTTTTTCTCGGCTCTAATATTGGCAACTTACTACATCCACAAGCAATTGAATTTTTAAAAGGCATCCGCGATTTGATGAACGAAGAAGATCTTTTTTTTGTTGGATTTGATCAAAAAAAACATCCCAAAACGGTTTTGGATGCCTACAATGACCATGAAGGGGTAACAGAAAAATTTAATAAAAATCTTTTAGTTAGAATTAATGAAGAATTAGACGCCAACTTTGTATTAGATAAATTTATTCACTGGGAAGTATACGATCCTGAATCTGGTACTGCAAAGAGTTATCTAGTTTCAACTGAGGAACAAAATGTTACTATTGATAAATTAGATCTAAATGTAAGTTTCAAAGCATGGGAAACCATACATACAGAAATTTCACAGAAATACGATTCGGAAATAGTGGATTGGCTATGCCAAAAAGCTGGGCTTGAAGTACTACAAGAATTTGAAGATCCAAAGAAAATGTACAAGAACTACATCCTAAAAAGAGCAACAAAATAAAACGAGTATTCTTTATTGGTTAGATTTTAATGTACAGAAGATCCCCAAAAAATAATTGAACCAAATGATATTTCCCTAATTCTTTGCGCAGAATTTGCTAATTTCCAAACCAATTTCCATAAGTTCAGAAATTTCTTTTTCGGTAAAATCGTAGGGAACCGATTTTCCTATTCCCAAAGTTCCATAAAGAACACCATTATAAAGCATAGGTGCGGCAACAGAACCCTCTACCTTTGTTTCTTTGGCTGCTGGTCTGGCTACACCACTACTATCCGTCTGAAGATTACACATTTCAACCGCTTCCATTCGCTCTGCGGCGATTCCTGCCATGCCCTTACCTATAGGTATTTCAGAAAGCTTAGGCAAAAGAAAACTTGGAATTCCCAGATATGCTTTGAGACTTAATAGCTTGGAATCTGTATTTAAAAAATGTAGGGTGGCTGTTGTACAACTATATTCTTTAGCAACAATTTCAAGAACTTTTTGCCAATCTGTTTCTCCCTCGTTGAGGAAGCCTTTAATGGTTTCTAAAATTTTCATACCCCAAGTACTAAAATGCTATTATTTGCTCCTATTCGATAATATTAAAAATAGTTTATCAAATAATAAACACAAAAAAACCGGAATACGAAAAGCATTCCGGTTTATTAATTACTTTTCTCTGGTTTATAGGTCTAAAACCGCATTCTCAGAACCAGCAAAATCATTCCATTGGTAACGATCTGCCTCAGTCTCATTGATGTAATTTCCATCAACTAAATACTTAAACTCAAAAGTGTTTTCTTTTGGCAAATCAAAAGTTCCCTTAAAAGTTCCATTCTTTAATTTTTTTAGCATACTCCCTTTTGGGTTCCAATTGTTGAAGTCTCCTACAACAGCTACTTTTTTAGCATCTTCTGCTGGCACTGTAAAAGTTACCTTGCATACTGGTTTCGTTTTCAAATATTGTTTTGCAATTGCCATAATTCTAATTTTTCAAATTTAAGCTGCAAATTTAAAGTATTAAATTCCTCATTTACAATGATTAATATCATAATTATCAATTTGATAAAATATGCATGACAATTAATTCACATTCCTAAAATATAAGAATGGCATTTTGCAAATAGACAACACTACTTAGTAAGATTTAAGGATATCGAAGAATACTTTTAGGTCATCTAATGTATTATAATAATGAAAACTCACTCTAATGCCCTGACCACGTTTTGAACAAACCACTTTATTACGTTCCAAATGGTCAAAAAGACGACTGTCCCCAGCAAGATTAAAGATGGTACTTGGAGCGCTCAATGTTGTATATGTCTCTTCTATGAACCTCATATCCAAGAGTTCTCTACTAGCATATTCGGCCAGGCACGTATTATGTTCGGCTATTTTTCTCATCCCGATTGTCGCCAGGTTTTTTATAGAAAAAAGTAAGCTCCCAAATGCCAACGAATCCAGATGCCCGGGTTCAAAGTACTTATTAAGGGTCCATTGTTGGAAAAGAGATACATTGGCACCTGAGGCATTGAATCCGCTTTCTTTTGGCCTGCACCTCTCCCTTACTACATCTTTTAATAACATAAACCCATTCCCTGTACCCGCCAGAAGCCATTTATAACCACTACAGGCCAAAATATCGATTCCTGAATTTTGAAAATCAAAATTATGAGCCCCGCAATATTGGGTGCCATCGGCAATTATCAATAAATCAGGAAATTGAACTTTAAGTCTTTTTAAGTAATCCATGTTTATCATAAAGCCGTCTAACCATTGAATTAGACTCAAGGCCAGAATGCTAATAGAGTGTTTCTTAATTGTCTCTATGATAGACTCCTCTAGTCTGTCTTGAATAGGAATTTCTATACAGCTAAAGTCCCTACTTCTGAAAGGCCAACTTAAAGAAGGGTAGTCATTCTTAAGCAACAAAATCTTCTCTTTTTTTGAATTTAATCCCTCCGCTACAATATTTAAGCCTATAGAAAGATTCGGAATTAGTGCGACTTCTTCCTGTTTGCTGTTAAAGAAATTTGCAATTTCTACTCTTAATTCCTCCATGATCCCCATACTCTTTATTTTAAAAGTACTTCCTCCCACTAAATAGTCTAAATCATGTTCATGGCGCCATTCTAACAAACTGTCACTCATCAGTCCAAATGTCGCAGTATTGGCATATACTCCTTGTTTTGCAACAGGAAACGAAACTTTTGGGTTATATATCATTAACTCAAGTATTTTTTAGGTTTAATGTATCTTTGTGATTAAAGATAGTATATAGCCTAGTTACCATGCGTAAATCAGAGGTGAAAATAGATAAATCTCAACATGAATTGTTAGAATATGCTCAAAAGAGGCTTAAACAAAAAAAAGCACTTTTTGTGCACTTTGTTTTTTTTCTCATTGGAGCGGTTTTCTTTGTCCTAATTAACAAAGTATTGAACTATGGACAAGAATACGATTGGTATCTATGGGCAGTTATAATATGGACCTTTATTCTAATTATACACGCAGTAGATGTATACTTTTTTAAACGCTTTATGGGAACTGAATGGGAACGCAGGCAAAGAGAGCTATTGGTAGCAAAACAGAGAAAACGTATTTCTGAAATACAAGAGGAAACCGACAAAGACTTTCCTCTATCTAGATATTCAAAAAAGGACTAGTGGGTAAAATAAGTATGATTGCGGCATTGGGAGAGAATAACTCTCTGGGGAAAAACAATGACCTTTTATGGCATTTACCAGACGACTTTAGGCGTTTTAAACAATTTACCTCCGGGCATAAAATAATTATGGGTCGTAAAACTTTTCAAAGCTTTCCCAAGCCCCTAAGTAACAGGACACACATAGTTATTAGTAGAGACCCAAATTACCAAATAAACTTACCTCTGTGTGTAGTCGTGAACTCTTTAGAAGATGCACTTGATCTGGTAAGCGAAGACGAATTAAGCTTTATTATTGGTGGAGGAGAAATATACAAATTGGCAATGCCTTATGCGGATATTTTAGAACTCACCAGAGTACATGAGTCTTTTGAGGCAGATACATTTTTTCCAACTGTAGATCTTAAGCAATGGGAATTAATCAAAGAAGAATATCACCCAAAAGATGATAGACACGCATATGATTTTAGTTACAGAACATATATCCGGGTACGAAATAACAAATGATAATTTTTTGTATACTAAAATACAGAGGTAAACACCGAATTTTGGATTCCATAATTTTTTAGAAAATATTCCAAAGCCTCCTTATCGGAATTTGTATAAAACTCTAGAAAATGCTCTTTACTATTTTTACTTAATAGATTTTTATTCTTTAAAACAGCCTTGGTCTGTTTTGCAACGGCTCTTCCGCAATCGATAATTTCTACATTTTCAGGAAGTATTTTACGCAACAGTGGAATGAGAAGAGGATAATGGGTACATCCTAAAACCAAGCTATCGATATTCGCTTTAAGCATTGGTTGTATATAAGAATTTAAAAGTTCCTCCGTTTCTTTCCTATCGATAAGTCCAGCTTCAATTAATGGAACAAGACCTTTGCCTTCTTTTTCCAAGATGTGAATTTCTTTGCCGTAGTCTTTGGATGTTTTCTGAAAGAGTGAGCTAGCCAAGGTACCTTTAGTCGCTAAGACACCAACACTTCCGGTTGAAGTCTTTAAGGCTGCCGGTTTAATTGCTGGTTCTATCCCTATAAAAGGTATTTCATAGGTCTGCCTAAGCAGCTTAATAGCATTTGTTGTAGCGGTATTGCAGGCCACCACAATTAGTTTACAACCCTTAGAGATAAGGAAGTCTACATTTTTTTTACTTAACGAGATAATCTCTGGGGTAGATTTATCTCCATAGGGAGCGTTCTTACTATCCGCCAAATAAATATAAGATTCCTGGGGAAGTAAATTATGAACTTCCTTCCAGACCGTAAGTCCGCCTACCCCTGAATCAAATATACCTATAGGACCATTATTCATTATTATCTTCTAGGGTTAAAGCATTCTTATTTACCATTGATATCTACTAAGTCTAAGTTAACATTTACGAGACTTAAGACCAATAAAAAAGACCGTTAAAAAACGGTCTCTTTTATTAATCTCTAGAATACATTTTAGATTTAAAAACCTAATTCTTGTTTTACTTCAGCCAATAGATCTCTACCTGTGGCCACGATTAATCCTCCACCCTGTGTAGCATCAATTACATAATCATATCCTTGGGCAGCAGCTACTTTTTCAATAGCAGCCTTAGCTTTTAGAGATATAGGCTCAAACAATTCGGCCTGCTTTTTCTGCAATTCCTGCTGAGCAGCCTGTTGAGCTTCTCCAATATTCTTTTCAAAACCCTGTAATTCCTGGGCTCTCTTTTGGTTTTCCTCTTCAGACTTTGTTGCTGCTTCATTAGAATACTGCGTATATTTATTCTTTAGCTCAGTCATAGAGCTTTCAATATCTGCTCTATAGGTTTCTTGCAGTTTCTTAAGTTCTGCCTGGGCCGCAATCATTTCTGGCATTTGCCCTAATAATTCCGTAACATTAATATGCGCAACCTTGCTTTGAGCATTTACAAAGCTAGTAACTGCTAAAAACAATACTACGACTACCCCTACCTTCTTAAACTGTTTCATAATCTTCTAATTTACTATTTGAGTGTTAATATATTTAATTGAGTTTTAGTTTTCTGAATTTTCCTTCTTTTCCGTTGCCTGTTTTCTTTCTAATTCTTTTTCTTTTCTCTTGGCTTCTCTTTCCTGTAACAATTTATTTCTTCTTTCTTCGTAAGCCTTTTTACGTTCTTCTCTGAGTTTTAATTGTTCCTCCCGCCTTTCTTCTGCGGTCTTTGCCCTTGTTTCTTCTGCTTCTTTCGCCCTTGCCTGTCTTTCCAAAAGCGCATCACTAACTACTTCTTCCTCTTCGCTTTCAAAGTTTTCGAGCTGACTTTTTTGCTTAGGCTTCCCTTTTGGCTTGCTTACTTTCCTTGTTCTAGATATGCCTCTAAGAACTAATTCACTGATATCATGCCTTTTTTGGGAGTACAACATTACAACATCCGCCGATTTATCAAAAATAAAATCGTATTTTTTATTCGCCCCAATAGTTTGTACCTCATTAAAAACCTGGTCTTGTATAGGCTGAATTAGCCTTTGCTTTTGCAATACTAAATCTCCCTTAGGTCCAAATCTGTTTTGTTGGTACTCAATCATTTCCGTTTCCAGAATCTGAATTTCCTCTTCTCTCTCCGAAATTAATTCATCTGTAAGTAGAACTTTCTCGGCCATCAGGTCGTTCTTCATCTGTTCAACTTCACTCTGCTTTTGCTCAATTTCTACTTTCCACCTCTGTACTCTCTCTGCCAATTGAGCTGTTGCATCTCGGTACTCCTCCACATTTTCAAGGATATACTCCATGTCTACATATGCTATTCTTACCCCTCTTTGTGAAAACACATAAGATGAAAGGAAAACACACCCTATAAATAAAAGAACTTTTGTCTTCATTTCTAATCTGTTTTAGTACATAGAAAATATCGTGCCAAAATTACTAATTATTTTAAAATGAGTGGATTACCTTTTGTTAATATTAGAAATGTGCATTGGTTAGAATTGTTGACCTATAATAAAGTGAGTTTGCCACCCACTTGGTCCTGTTCCTGCGGACTGAGGTCTGAGATCCTCATCAAATCCATAACCAAAGTCTATTCCTAATAGACCAAAGGCCGGCATAAAAATACGCACCCCCACTCCGGCCGATCGTTTTAGTAGAAACGGATTATATTCCTGAAAATTGTTGAAAGCATTACCAGCCTCTAAAAATGACAGTGCATAAATAGAAGCCGAGGGTTTTAGGGTGATCGGGTATCGCAATTCTAGAGAGTATTTATTAAACACTATACCTCCTTCTTGTTGACCAGTAACTGGGTCTATAGGTGTTAAAGAGTTGTTTTCATAACCCCTTAATTGAATTGTCTCACGACCATCTAGGGTAAAGTTACCTCCGAGTCCGTCACCACCTAGGAAGAATCTCTCAAAAGGAACTTTCCCAACATCGCTGTTATAATTCCCCAAGAAACCAAATTCTACATTGGTTCGTAAGACCAGTTTTCCGACAATTCGCGTAAACCAATCTCCTTTAAATTTCACCTTAAAGTATTCTAACCATCTAAATCTTTCTTGTTCTATGGCCTCTTGTTCTTGAATTTCTGCGGGTGTTAGCGGTCTTTCTTGGGCTATAAGATTTAGTTCATCACTTCTATCCTTTAAAGCGGCATAATCTTTATCATTAAATAAGGAATACGGAGGAGTCATTTTGGCAGAAATCTCAAATACTGAACCCGTCATTGGAAAAATTCTTCCAGGTCCTGCGGAACTTCTAGACAAACCTACCGTATAGGCAAGAGAATTAGATCGTCCGTTACCAAAATTAAAAAGTCCAGCATTGTAATTCTGAAAATCGTATAGTTGATAGCCCAAAGAATGTGAAATCGTGAAGAAATCATCAGGCCACTGCAATCTTTTCGCTATTCCAACAGATGCCCCCGTAATAGAGAACTGCTGATCTTTATTTACCTCAACCCTTCCTGAATTACTAAAGGATGCCAAAAATTGCTGGGTTCTAGATACTGAAAAATTAAATCGAACTGGCTTTTTACCTCCTAACCAAGGTTCCGAAAAGTTAAGACTGTAAACTCTAAAAGTTCTACTTGCCTGCAAACGCAGACCAAAAGTTTGCCCATCTCCCATTGGAACGGGATTATAAGCTTCTCCATTAAATATATTCTTAATAGAAAAATTATTAAACGAAAGACCTAAGGTTCCTATAAATCCACCCCCACCATAACCCCCTTGGAGTTCAATCTGACTAGCCCCCGATTCAACCAGACTATATTTTAAGTCTACAGTTCCTGCATTTGGATCGGGATTTACAATATCTGGCTTTATTTGTTCCGCATCAAAAAATCCAAGTTGTCCCAGTTCTCTAACACTTCTTACAATATTATCCTTACTGTATTTTTGTCCAGGTCGGGTTCTAAGTTCCCTATAAATTACATGATCGTTAGTCTTGTCATTTCCTACCACGATAACATGGTCTAGAAAAGTTTCTTTCCCTTCAATTATTCTTATCTCAAAATTAATAGTATCATTTTGAGCAGAAACTTCCACAGGATTAATCTGGGAGAACAAATAGCCATTGTTCTGATACAAATTAGTTATATCTTCTCCATCGGGCTTGGTTTCGTCCGCAATTCGCTCACGAAGCAATACTCCGTTGTAGGTATCCCCTTTTTTAATTCCAAGAACCTGACCCAATTGGGCATCTGTATAAACCGAGTTACCGACAAAATCGATTTCCCCGAAATAATATTTGTTGCCTTCTTCTACATTTAGTTTAATATCTATAGTATTTTCTCCTACTACAATAACAGAATCCGATAGTATTCTGGCATCTCGATATCCTTTTTCTGCATAGGCATCTACCAAAGAAGTAAGATCTTCCTTGTAATCCTCTTCGATATATTTTGATTTTTTCCAAACCCTACCAAAGAGTTTCTGTTTGGTGTTTTTAAGAGATTTCTTAAGTTTTTTATCGGAAATCATCTTATTTCCTTCAATATCTATCTTACCAATCTTAACCTTATTTCCTGTTTTTATATTCACTACCATACTCTCCGCATTCGTATCCGAGGTATCCACGGCGGTGGCTATATTGACATTTGCATTGAAATAACCCAGCTTCTTATACTTGTTTTCAATATAATTCTTGGTATTGGCAATAAAACTCTCTGTTATTTTTTTTCCTTTTTTAAGGTCTGTCTCCTTGATAATTTCATCTACTTTCTTCTTTTTAATACCGTAGATAGTTACTTTTGAGAGTGTAGGTCTTTCTACAATTTCGAGTTGCAGGTATATGGTTTCGTCTTCAATTCGGTCTATATAAAATTCTATATCGCTGAAAAGTTCCAGATCCCATAACTTTTTAATAACTGCACTTATCTGATCCCCCGGCACCGTAATAGGTTGTCCGTCCCGTAGGCCTGTAAATGTTTTAACTGTTTGCTCGTTATAACTTTGAAGACCAATAACTTCTATACCACCTAGAATATACTTTTTGCCCCCTCTTCCAGAAGGATCTTGAGCAGATGTAAAGGTGGTAAAAAATATGGCTAAGATTAATATCAGAAGTTCAAGTGATATGAACTTCTTCATACCGCTAGTTGAGTTGTTCGCTAGTTTTTCCAAATCTTCGTTCTCTGTGCTGGTAATTCTTTATAGCTTCTAGCAAATGTTGCTCGCTAAAATCGGGCCAAAATACGTCAATAAAATATAATTCGGCATACGCAATTTGCCAAAGCAAAAAATTGCTAATCCTATGTTCTCCACTAGTTCGGATCAGCAAGTCTACGTCTGGTAAATTTCGCGTGTAAAGATGGTTATTTATAATGGTTTCATCAATACTTTCGAGAGAAATTATATTATTTTTAACTTTGGCACTTATACATTGAACGGCATTTTTTATTTCTTCTCTAGCGCCATAGCTCAGGGCTAGAGTTAAGGTCATTGTTTTATTTTCGGCGGTTTTTGCAATAACCTCGTTTAATTCTTTGAGTGCCCTTGCTGGCAAGGATTCAATATTGCCAATAGCATTTAGTTTAATATCATTCTTATGCAGGAGGGGTAGTTCTCTTTTTAAAGAAGAAACTAGCAGTCGCATTAAGGTTTCCACCTCTATTTTAGGCCGTTTCCAGTTTTCTGTGGAAAATGCATATAGGGTGAGGTATTTGATACCTATTTCTGCGCATTTTTCGGTGATTAGGCGTACGGTTTTAACCCCGTGTTCATGGCCAAAAACACGTAACTTTCCTTTTTCCTTGGCCCATCTTCCATTCCCATCCATTATGATGGCTAAGTGTTTAGGGAGACGTTCTTCAATTAATTCATTCTTGGAATTCATACTAAGTATTACTCAAAACAATCGGAACAAGGTTTTCTTCCAAAGGTATAAGTTACGGTAATTCCTGAGAATACATACCAATCATCACTGAAAATATTCCCAAAGGCAAACTGTTCAAAATTGGAACCCTCCGGATTACTTGCATCTAAATTATCCGTAAACGTAAGGCGAGCTCCAATCTCAGCACCTATAATCAAAAATTGATTTAACCTTGCTTTTAATCCTACTGTCATAGGAATTGCAAAAGTACCATCTTTTTGATCAATATCCTGAATTTGTCCGGCATCAAAATATTTATACTCGTATCGAAAATACGTCAGGCCCGTATAAAGGTAAGGGGTAAACGCTGGTCCGAGCTTGTGCAGGTTATAATCCAGAAAGTTAAACTCCAGGCCAGCGGAAAACTCCAAAACAGAGTTATCCATGCTATAAGCCCTTTGTTGTCTGGAGGACATAGACGATTTAGTATCATCGGCAGTAAAGTTACCGTATATAATGCTGCCTCTATAAGCATAGCGCTTACTCTTGTTCCATTTAAAAAGTCCACCAATTGCCAGACCGGAAGGGGCAATATAATTGGTCCGTCCTACATCACCTATATTATTAGTACCTCCGCCAAATACTCCCACTTCGTAGGTTTGGGCAGCTAATACTCCCGATAGAAATAACATAATTACAACAATGAACGCCCTCATTAATGTCAAAAGTTTTTAAATAGAATAAATGAGAATTTTTCCTGAATTAACATTTAGGCTCTAAATTACTTTTGATAAACAGTTTTTAAATGGTTTTATTGTTTGGTGTAGCACTCTAATTCCGCTTGTCTTGCCCCCAAAGCAACTTGTTTCTTAATGTATCTAAAAAACTTTCAGAGTTATAGGCAATCATTTTTACGGTAAAATCGGCTTTCTTAACCGTAATCTCTTTTTCGTTATCCAAGCTAGCTATACGGGAATCTAAGGATACCAAATGTTGTTCTTCTCTTCCGTAGACTTTTAGTCTTAAAACCGTGTCATCAGAAATCACCAAAGGTCTGGCGTTAAGATTGTGCGGTGCTATTGGCGTAATAACTAAAGATTTTACATCAGGATTAATTACCGGCCCCCCACAACTTAGAGAATATCCTGTAGAACCGGTAGGAGTGGCTATTATGAGACCATCGGCCCAATAGGAAGTAAGGTATTCGTCATTTAAATATGTCTCAACAGTAATCATTGAAGTGGTATCCTTACGACTAATAGACACTTCATTTAAGGCAAAATTATATTCCTTAAACTCCGGAATAGCAAAATCTGCTTGAACTTCCACCAGACTCCTTTCCTCAATTTGGTAACTCCCCTCCAGAAAATCTGTTACTACCCTTTTAACTTCTTCTTTTTTTAAGGTAGACAAAAATCCTAATCGCCCCGTATTAACACCTACGATAGGAATGCCCAAATCCCGGACATATGTAACTGCTCTTAGAATAGTGCCATCCCCCCCAAAGCTAACAAACATCTTAAAAGAAGCGTCCAATCCTTCTTTTTTTGAAAAAGTTTTGTAAAACTCCACCTCCGATAATTCCGTAAGTTTGACATACAGCTCTTCTTCAATAAATACTTCAACCGCTTTTAATTGACACTCCTTTAAGAGTACCAAGACGTAGTCCAAAGTATCATTTTCATAAACCTGGCCATAAATTGCAATTTTCATAAAAGTGTGCTAAGGCATTTGATATTCTAACAAGACCAACCGCTTTTTCCTAGACATTTAGATATTTATCCAGGTAATCGGAGCGTTCTTTAAGATTTTCTATAAACTGATCATCCTTGTTTCCGAAAAGGATACTGTAATTGTACCTCCTAAAAGTCTGTACTACCTCTCCAAAGTTACCATCGCTTAGTTTAAGAGTAATTTGGATCACATCATTTCTAACTTCTGTGATAAAAGCACCCCAGAGTCTTGTATTATTACTCTCTACGATCTGTGCAATCTCACTAAAGGAGTAGTCTTTAATTCCTTTGGCAACGACCAAAATACCTCCAGGCTCTGTAAAAAATGGCGTATCAATAAATACCCCTACAATATCATTTAAATCATAATATCCTAGGATCCGGGCTTCTTCATCAAGAATGGGTAATAAGTTTGCGTTGTTCCTAGCAAATTTTTCTAAAACATCTAACCAAGAAGTCTTTTTGGTAGCGAAAAAAGATTCTAAATTATACTTATAATCTTCTATGAGCTTGCCTTTCTCAAAGGTTTCCAAATCATTTTCCGGCAATAATCCTACAAATACGCTTTGGTCTGCAATTGCCACATGAGAATAGGTTGTGTGTTTAAAGAAATGAATCACATCTTTAATTGTATCCTTCAGTTCGAAGGCGGGAATTGTCTCTATGATATGTGATTGAATGTACATAACCTATAATTCTTACGCAAAATACTAATTTTAAACATCAAAAGGCATGCCTTATTTGTATTTTTGGGCTGTAAAAATTACAAATTTGACAAAATGACGAAACTTAGTGTCAACATTAATAAAATAGCAACGCTTCGTAATTCTAGAGGAGGTAATGTACCAAACCTTTTAAGAGTGGCCCAGGATATTGAGTCTATGGGAGCCCAAGGGATTACCATTCATCCTAGGCCAGATGAAAGACACATAAAATATCAAGATGCTCGGGATTTAAAAGGGGTGGTTCAAACAGAACTTAATATTGAAGGAAACCCTATAGAAAAGTTTATCACCTTAGTCCTAGAGATTCAACCTACTCAAGTAACACTAGTTCCGGATGCTGTAGATGCTATTACATCTAACGCTGGATGGGATACCCTTAAACATGGAAAGTTCCTAAAGGAAACTATACGTGTTTTTAAGGAAAGAGGGATACGCACTTCTATATTTGTAGATCCTGATATTGCCATGGTGGAAGGAGCATTGCAGACTGGCACGGATAGAATTGAACTATATACCGAGGCCTATTCCAAATCTTATGAAAGTGGTGATTTAAATGGGATTACGCCTTTTATTATGGCGGCGAAACGAGCCACAGAACTTGGAATTGGTCTAAATGCGGGCCATGACCTGAATTTGGAGAATATCCAGTTTTTTAGAGAACAAATTCCCAATCTTCTAGAGGTATCCATTGGACATGCCCTGGTTTCGGAATCGCTCTATTTTGGTTTTAAGCATGTTATTGGGAAATACTTAGAAAAACTTAAATAATGCAGATACTACATTCCAAAATACTAGGCCAAGGAAAACCTTTATGTATTCTACACGGTTTTTTAGGTATGTCTGACAATTGGAAAAGCCTTGGAAATAAATTTGCCGTAGATGGGTTTGAAGTACATCTGATAGACCAACGTAATCACGGTAAAAGCTTTTGGTCAGAGGTTTTTAATTATGAGGAAATGGCCAAGGACCTCAAAGACTATATGGAATTTCACCGGCTTAATAAAGCCGATTTTATCGGGCACTCTATGGGAGGTAAAACGGTAATGGAATTTTCCTGCAACTACCCTCATTTAGTAGGTAAATTGATTATTGCTGATATAGCACCCAAATACTATCCGCCGCATCACAAGCACATTCTGGACGCAGTTGGGCAGTTAGATTTAAAGGAAATTGACAGTAGGAATAAGGCCAATATGGAGCTAGAAAAATACCTAAAGGATTTTGGTATTCGGCAATTCCTATTAAAAAACCTCTATTGGAAAGACAAAAAGCAGCTGGCTTTTAGATTTAACTTAGCAGTCTTACAGAATAAAATGGAGGAAATTGGCAGCGCCCTTGAGGATACGGAACAGTTTCAAGGCAGCACTCTTTTTATAAGAGGTGGAGACTCTGATTATATCCAAAAAGAGGATTTGGAAAATATGAAGAAACACTTTCCACATATGTCTTTAGATACTATAGCAAATGCTGGGCATTGGCTTCACGCAGAAAAGCCAGATGCATTTTACTTGCAATCCTTGGCTTTCCTAAATTCGTAAAAAAGCAGGGTATTTACTATGCATGCATAATTATTTTGCCGTTTCAATTGTCAATCTTACAATTTTAATTAATTTTACGCCGACGTCTATTATGAAGATAGGCGCAGTTCCTAACTCAAAAAGAAGACGATGAAGAAGTTTTTTATGCTATTAGGTGGCACCATATTTTTATTAGCGTGTAACAACGATGATGGAGGCAGCAGTATCCCACCAGAACCAGAAATTGAATATACTAGTGGTAGTGCCGATTTTACCACCTACGTTGCCCTGGGAAACTCTCTGTCGGCAGGTTTTTCTGATTCTGCCCTATTTATTGATGGCCAGACTGCTTCTTTCCCTAATATGTTAGCATCTAATTTTGCCTTAGCAGGCGGCGGAGAGTTTAGTATTCCTTTTATGGCCGACAACCTGGGCGGCATGACTCTTGGTGGCATTCCAATAAGCAATAACAGACTTATTCTTGACTTCTCCACTGGATCTCCCAACCCGGTTGAAGTAGAAGGTACAGGAACTACAGAAATCTCGAACAAGCTAACTGGCCCTTTTAATAATTTAGGGGTTCCAGGTGCAAAAAGTTACCATTTATTGGCTCCAGGATACGGGAACGTGGCTGGGGTAGCAGCAGGTCTGGCCAACCCATATTACGCAAGATTTGCCAGCTCCGGTTCGTCTACCGTTGTTGCGGATGCCCTGGCCCAGAATCCGACATTTTTTTCCCTATGGGTAGGAAATCTAGATGCGTTAAACTATGCAATTGCCGGTGGAGATGGTATAGATCAAACTGGAAACTTAGATCCGACGACTTACGAGAACAACGATATTTCTGATCCTAATGTATTTGCAGCTGCATACAATGGTATTTTACAGGCCATGACTGCCAATGGTGCTAAAGGAGTCATTGCAAACTTACCAGACCTAAAAGTATTACCGTATTTCACAACTGTCCCTCATAATCCAGTACCCTTGGATGCAGCCACAGCAGAGCTATTAAATGGTGCATATGCACTTTATAATGGAGGAGTAATGCAACTTGCTGGTCTAAATATTATAACCGCCGAAGAGGCAGCTGCCCGGCAAATCGTTTTCAGTGCTGGAGAAACAAATGCTGTGGTTCTCTTAGACGAAGACCTTACCGATTTAACTGGTTTTAATCCAAATCTTATTAATATTAGACAGGCTACGGCCGAAGATTTATTGGTTTTTACCTCTCAAACAATAATCGGGACTTTAGCCAATCCTAATGATCCTACTTCTATTAACGGGGTGGCAGTTCCACTGGAAGATAAGTGGGTTTTAACTCCTCAAGAACAGGAGATTGCCTCCATTGCAGCAGCAGCTTATAATCAGACCATAGAGGCACTGGCACAGCAGTACGATCTTGCTTTCGTAGATGCTAAAGCACTTTTAGAAGAGGTTAATGAAACTGGGATAACCTTGAGTGATGGCAGTGTGGTAACATCGACCTATGCCACTGGAGGAGGATTTTCCTTAGACGGGATACATCCTGCCCCAAGGGGTTATGCCTTAGTAGCAAACGCTATGATTGCTTCTATAAATGCCAAATTTGGATCTAACCTCCCGGGTGTTGAACCGTTAGACTATACAGGGTTATATATAAAATAAACATTTTTTTAAGTATATTTAAGGGTATCAATTTAATTATTGATACCTTTTTTAATAACCAAAAACCAAACCAATGAATCTAATCTTAAGAATTTTATTAAGCGCTCTTGCCGTAGTTATACTTTCCAAAATACTTCCTGGAGTTGGTGTTGATTCTTACACTACCGCAATTATAGTGGCCATTGTTCTAGGTTTATTGAATTTTATTGTAAAACCATTACTGGTTATTCTAACTCTCCCTATTACCATTGTAACTTTTGGGTTATTTCTATTAATTATTAATGCAATAATCATTTTATTAGCAGACAATTTTATTAGTGGTTTTACCGTAAGTTCTATCTGGTGGGCTCTTTTGTTTAGTCTGCTCTTAACTTTCTTAGAGTCATTTCTGTTCTCCTTCTTAAAAGAGAGTTAAACTATTTTGATTAAAGCCCTTTATGGGCGTCAAAACTTGGTCTACTTTACAAAAAATAGTATTTTTGCCTCCCATTTTAGAAAGCAAATTTAAGAGACCCATGGAAATTCAAAAAGAGCAAATAGACGATTTAAACGCTATTGTAAAACTTGATATTAAAAAAGAAGACTATAGCGACAAGGTCGAAAAAATCTTAAAAGACTACAAAAAGCAAGCGAATATTCCCGGATTTCGTAAAGGCCAGGTGCCTATGGGCCTGATTAAAAAGCAATACGGCAAAGCTGTTTTGGTTGACGAAGTAAACAAGCTCATACAAGATAATCTAAACAAATACCTGACAGAAGAAAAACTAGATGTTTTAGGCAACCCACTTCCCAAACAACAAGACAATTTTAATTGGGATACGGATAATTTTTCTTTTGAATTTGAGCTGGGCTTAGCTCCTAGTTTTGAGGTAGCCCTAAAGACTAAAAAACCAGTTACTCAGTATAAAATAGTAGCAGACAAAAAGATGATCGACGAACAGGTGGATCGGATACAAAAACAATACGGCAAGTTAATTAGCAAAGAAGCGGTTGAAAAAGGAAATGAGGTAAGTGGCACCTTTGTTAATGAAGAAGCTGAAATAGACAATAAGACTACCTTGGAACTTGAAAACTTAAAAAGTAAGAAGGCAATAGATTTATTAGTTGGGAAAAAGGTCGGGGATACTGTTGTACTTAAAACTAAAGGCTTATTTAAGGAAGAGTATCTTTTATCCGGAGCACTTGGAATTTCAAAAGAAAAGGCAGATAAACTAGCTATTGACGTAAGTTTTACCATTGAAGAAATAAACCAAAGGGAATCTGCTGTATTAGACCAGGAGTTATTCGACAAGGTTTTCGGAAAGGATACGGTCTCTTCTGAAAAAGAGATGAGGGATAAAATTAAAGAAGATGCTGAGAAACAGTTTGAGCAGCAGGCAGACCAGAAATTACTTAATGATATTACAGAGCGCCTTATTGAAACTATAAAGTTTGATTTACCCTCCGACTTCTTAAAAAAATGGATTCAAACCACTGGGGAAAATCCGTTGACAGAAGAAGAAGCCAATGATGAATATGAAAAATCCGAAAAAGGCCTTCGATATCAGCTAATTGAAGGAAAGATTATTAAGGATAATAATATTGAGATTCAATTTGAAGAGTTAAAAGAATTCGCCAAAGGATTTATCAAGAGTCAAATGGCTCAATACGGGCAGCTGAATCCTCCAGAAGAAGAATTAGAAGGAATTGCTGCGAGAGTTTTGAGTAACCAGGATGAAGCCAGAAGGCTTTCGGAACAACTTATGAGTCAGAAGCTTCTAACCTTATACAAGGAAAAGGCAAATCTAAAGAAAAAAGAAGTTAGCTATGACAACTTTGTAAAAGAAGTTTACGGCTAAAATTTCAAAAATATATTAAGTATATTTACGGTGCCGGAAGTATATAATTCGGCACCTTTTTTTTAAGAAAAAACAGTACAAAAAATATGGATTACGGAAAAGAGTTTAAAGACTTCGCCATAAAAGACCAAGGAATAAGTAGCACCTATTATGAGCGAACACTGAGCAGTATGTATCCCGTAAGTATGACCCCTAACATTATAGAGGAAAGACAATTAAACGCCATAGCAATGGATGTTTTTTCGCGCCTTATGATGGATAGAATAATATTTTTGGGCACTGGGATAAATGATCAAGTTGCAAATATTGTACAAGCTCAGTTGTTATTTTTAGCAAGTGCAGATTCGTCTAAAGATATACAGATCTATATTAATTCTCCAGGAGGCAGTGTTTATGCCGGACTTGGAATTTATGATACCATGCAGTTTATTAAACCGGATGTGGCAACAATTTGTACCGGAATGGCAGCTTCTATGGCAGCCGTTTTGCTATGTGCCGGAGAATCTGGTAAACGAAGTGGTCTTACCCATTCTCGAGTAATGATTCACCAACCTATGTCTGGAGCACAAGGACAGGCTAGTGATATTGAAATTGCAGCAAAGGAAGTACTAAAAATAAAAGACGAACTTTATCAAATCATTTCCAAACACAGTGGTCAGAAATTCGATAAAGTTTACGAGGACAGCGACAGAGACTACTGGATGAAGGCCGATGAAGCCAAAGCATATGGTATGATTGATGAAATTTTGGAAAGAGATAAAAATTAATTCCTCAACGGGCTGGTTAAGAACTTTGGAAATTTTCAAAGTTCTAATGAACCAAAATTAGTGTTAAGGCGTTATTGTTTTGTAATGAAGTTAGAAATATGGCAAAGGAAAATTTAGAATGTTCTTTTTGCGGGCGAAAAAAACCCGAGACCAATTTGTTAATTGCTGGTCTAGACGCGCATATATGCGATCGTTGTATAGAACAGGCACATGGGATAGTTGCGGAGGAATCTAAGCAGTCAAAAAACGACGATCTTTCCTCTGAATTAGTCTTGAAAAAGCCACTGGAAATTAAGGATTTCCTGGATACTTTTATAATTGGTCAAGAACGCACCAAAAAAGTTTTATCCGTAGCCGTTTACAATCATTATAAAAGACTTTTGCAACCAAAGTCTAAAGATGAAGATATAGAAATTCAAAAGAGTAATATAGTGATGGTTGGTCAAACCGGAACTGGAAAAACACTTATGGCAAAAACTATTGCCAAAATGTTAAATGTACCTTTGGCCATTGTTGATGCGACTGTATTAACTGAAGCCGGTTATGTTGGTGAAGACGTGGAAAGTATTCTCACCAGACTTTTACAGGCAGCAGACTACAACTTGGAAAAAGCAGAACGAGGCATTGTTTTTATTGATGAGATTGACAAGATTGCAAGAAAAAGTGACAACCCTTCTATTACAAGGGATGTATCCGGAGAGGGCGTGCAACAAGGCCTTCTTAAACTTCTAGAGGGTACCATGGTTAATGTACCGCCAAAAGGTGGGAGAAAACATCCCGACCAAAAGTTTATTGAAGTAAACACTGAAAATATTCTTTTTATAGCAGGTGGCGCCTTCGACGGAATTGAACGAATCATCAATAAAAGGCTCAATATGCAGGCTATTGGTTATAGTGCTTCCATGCGAGAAGAAAATCTAGATGAGACCAATGTGCTGCAATATATTATTCCAAAAGACTTAAAAGACTTTGGCCTAATACCAGAAATTATTGGAAGGTTACCTGTTTTAACCCATATGAATCCGTTAGACCAGAAAACGTTAAGGGCAATTCTCACGGAACCAAAAAATGCTATTATAAAACAGTACCAGAAACTCTTTCTTATGGACGGGATAGAATTTAAAATTACCGACCAGGCTCTGGATTATATTGTAGAAAAGGCTATTGAATACAAACTGGGTGCCAGAGGGTTAAGATCTCTATGCGAGGCTGTTTTTACGGATGCAATGTTCGAATTACCTAGCTCAGATGAAACGGAATTTAAGGTTACCAAACCTTATGCTGAAAATAAATTATCTTACGAAACCATTAAGAAACTAAAGGCCGTTTCCTAAAAGTTAATGTGTTTTTAAGTAGCCCTTGTAATAATTCCAAACTGGTTTTTTGGATAATCTTTTCATCGCTGTATAAGTCTCTCCCGAATTTAGGAACAACTTCCATGTCTAAGTCTAAGTGAGTAGCCCATCGGTTAGAAGGTAAGTTTTCGTGATATTCCCCATATACCAATTTTATCTTACTATCTGGTTTTTCATCAAAAAGATGAACATCTAATGGAGACAATGCGGTTAAGGATTTTATTGGCAAACCAGTAAGTCCGGCCTTCCAGGCAATTGTTCCTCCTGCACCAAACGTTAAATAATGAGAAGCTTCTTTTTCCTTATTTAATAATTGAACCACTGCGGTATTTAACCCACCTTGATGCAAAGCTTCTACCATGGTTTGGTTGGGATTATTCGTTAACCTTATGTCTGAAAGATGTCTTGAATCGTGAAAGACAATATCAAAGTATTGTTGTAAGTAACCAAGGTAAGAGGTAATCCAAAGTCCCTTTTTGGAACCCCACATATCAGACAAGATAACAAGTCGTTCAGCCATAATAGTTTAGTTTATGTAATTCGTAAGGGTTAAGTTTTGAGGATGCAAATTGAACATTATATCATCAAATACGATATTTTTTTGTTCATTGGATGTTTTTCATCGATATAGGAATGAAAACAAAGGAATTTCTTACAAAAGCTTATGGCAGTGAATAGAAACTTTTATTTGTTTAAGGCTAACAATTCATTGAGATAAATACGTTCATTAGAAAGCCTGGGGATTTTATGCTGACCACCTAATTTATCCTTTAACTTAAGCCAATCGTAGAACAAACCCTTTCTTGCCTGATGTACCAATGGCATTTTTAAAGTCATATTATTATACCTTTTAGCCTCGTAATCAGAGTTTAAGGATTTAAGAGCGTTGTCTAAAACTTCGGTAAAGTAATCTATATCATCAGGAGCCCTGCGAAATTCAATAATCCATTCATGAGCCCCTTTTGTGTTAGAGGACATAAAAATTGGTGCCGCTGTATAGTCCATTATTTCAGCGCCCGTTTTTAGACAACTGTTCTTTAACGCCTCTTCTGCATTTTCAATAATTAGCTCTTCCCCAAAGGCATTGATATGGTGTTTTGTGCGTCCTGTAACTCTTATCCGATACGGATTGGTAGATGTAAAACGTACGGTATCTCCTATTTGATAACGCCATAAACCGGCATTGGTACTAATAATTATTGCATAATTTCTATTCAACTCTACTTCCCATAAGGGCACCTCTTTCTGATCTTCTTGCCCATAAAACTCCATAGGAATAAATTCATAAAAAATTCCATAGTCTAGCATTAACAACAAGTCCTCGGCATTATTCCTATCCTGAATGGCAAAAAAACCTTCTGAAGCATTATAGATTTCATAATATTTAAAATCTGCCTTCGGTAGTAATTGATTGTATTGTTCCCTGTATGGGTTAAAACTTACCCCTCCGTGAAAATATACCTCAAGATTGTTCCACACTTCGTGAATATTTTTCTTACCAGTAGCTTCTAAGACATTAGAAAGTAAAACCAACATCCAAGATGGCACCCCAGCCAGACTTGTAACATTTTCTTGAATACTTTCTTTGATAATGGCATGCATTTTTGTCTCCCATTGACTCATTAAGGAAACTTTACTACTAGGAGTACTGCTTAACTCTGCCCAAAACGGCATGTTGTCTATTAAAATAGCCGACAAATCTCCAAAGAAGGTGCCATTATCCTCATAAAGCTCCTTACTACCTCCAAGCCTTAGACTTTTACCTGTAAATAATTGCGAATTCTCATTGTTATTCAGGTACAAACAAAGTAAGTCCTTTCCTGATTTATAATGACAATCCTCTAAGGCTTCGGTACTTACGGGAATAAACTTACTTTTGGCATTTGTTGTACCACTGCTTTTAGCAAACCATTTGATAGAAGTTGGCCAAAAAATATTTTGTTCTCCTTTTCTGGTTCTTTCAATGAGGGGTTCAATCTCCTCATAAGTACTAATCGGAACTCTTTCAGCAAACGTCTTATAGGACGAAATGGTTTCAAAATCGTATTGGCGACCTATTTGTGTGTCTTCTGCAATTTCTAATAGCTGAAACAATACCTCTTCTTGCACTTCCCCCGGGTATTTTAAAAATAGTTCTATCTGGTGATAGCGCTTTTTTAATAGCCATGAGGCGATAGAATTAAATAAAGGTATTGGCATTTTTAGGTATCTTTGGTGGTCTAAATCTAGTTCTTAAAGATAGAATTTTCAAATGATATTTAGTTAAAATACAGAAGATGCAGTACGAAGGAGTATTACGGAAAATGTTTACTGAAATAGGAGAGCCAATTCAGTACTATATGGAATTTAAAAATGATTTTTTAAATGTAAACCAAGTATTAAACAAATCAGTAGAGTTTACTTTTTTGCATTACGAGTGTCTTAATTGTCATTTAGACAAACCTATTTTTCGTCAAGGGTTCTGCCAGAGTTGCTTTTTTGAAACACCCTCGGCAGGAGATTGGATAATGCGTCCTGAATTAAGTACTGCGCATCTGGGAAAAGAAGATCGGAACTTAGCATATGAAAAAAAAGTTCAATTACAACCTCATATCGTCTATTTAGCTAATTCCAGTAATGTTAAGGTTGGGGTTACGAGGAAATCACAGGTGCCTACGCGTTGGATAGATCAGGGGGCACATGAAGCCATTGAAATTGTGGAAGTGCCTAATCGATATTTGGCTGGCATTACCGAAGTGGCACTTAAATCCCATGTGGCCGATAAGACAAACTGGCGTAAGATGTTAACCAATCAAATAGACGAGGAAGATTTAATAGGATGGCGGCGAAAATTAAAACCCTTTATCCCTGAAGAAGCCCTTGATTATTTCATTGAAACCCAAAATGAAACGCATCTACAATTTCCAGTTCTTCAATACCCTGAGAAGGTAAAGAGTCTAAATCTTAAAAAAGTCGGCGAGTACAAAGGCGTATTAAAAGGAATTAAAGGGCAGTATTTTATTTTCGAAGACAATACGGTTTTCAATATTAGAGGAAATGAGGGACTTTATGTTTCTCTGGGCATTAGTTAGTGGAATCTTTGTTAGTATCGGAAGAATTTGATTTTTCTTTTGGAGCCCCTAAAATATTTCCCAATAGTCCCTTGGCTTTTTTACTTAAGCCAGGTTGAGCATCATCCTTCCCAATATTAGATGTTGAATCTTTTTCTTTTTTTGAATTAGATAAAACACCCTCAAGTGCATCTGTTAACTCCAAAGTCTTAGATTCTGTAGAATTCAAGGAATCTTCCCCCCTATTCTTATCTTTTAAAACATCTGCAAGTAATTTACCGGTCTTCTCCGAACCCTTTTTTATAAGTTTTTGTTTTTGAACCTCTACTAGTCTTGAGCTTAACTCTTTAATGCTAGAACTGAGGTCGGTATCTACCTGCAGTTCCTTATAAGTTCCGCCGACGGTGGCATTCACTGGAAGTCTAAAATTCTCTAATTCTTTATCTCCTATAGAACTCATCAAGGAATTTACCTCCCTTCCCAAATATTTGGTTGGAACCTCCATTTGCATTTTATAGTTCAATTTTTGATCAAATGTATGACTCCCTTCCACAGTCATGCCAATATCTCTATAATTTAGAGTAAAAGGCTTAACAGTAACCCTACCGTTTTCAAAAGAAAAAACTGTTTTTAAAGTTTGTAAATCAAATTCTTCTACCTCAATAAAACTCAATCGAGCATTTAGGGCATTTAAGATTTTGGCATCCTTCGGGTTTATTTTTAAGGCATAAAGTTCGGAGAGCATATTTCCTGAAATAGTACCCAAGTCTGGTGTGAAGTCTTCTTTCAGTGCTCCCGAAACCTCTATTTCTGAATTCAGTTTTCCCTCTAAAGCTTTGGCCATGGGCGCCAGGACTCTAAAAAACTCCATCTTCTTAAATGAATCCTCTAAATTCAGGTTTTTCATATGTAGTTTCATAGAAAAAACGGAGGCATCTCCTTTGGTATTGGCAAATCCATTTAGTTTAACAACACCTTCGTATAGGTTGGACTGAACATCTAGGAGCTCTACTTTCTCATCCGCGATTTTTAATTTACCGCTTACATTTTTTAAAATAAGATTATCATAAATAAGCTTGTTGGCCTCGGCCTCTACTATACAGTTTAGAAATGCCGGTACTTGTATTCGTTCTTCTGTTAAGCTCGTCATTGGCTCGGCAGATTTTTTTTTCGCTTCCGCTGCTTTGGCATCACTTTTTGTGACAAAATCCCCTATATCAAAAGTATCCGAGCTCAGTTTAAAACTCCCCTTAACCTCTTCTTCATTAAACATATACCCTAAGAAGTTATAAATTGTTCCATCTACTGTAAAATCTGTATTTCCCAATCCTCCTTTCATACTATTGAGCGATACTTTAGAAGAAGATAAATTCATAAGCGCCTTGGAAACAGTCAGAGATTTATTAAAATAAGTTGATTTATATTTTAGGTCTTTCACCTTTATAAACCCATCTAAAGCGGTGTTTTCATATTCTTCCTTTTTTAAGGAAGCCATATCAAAAGATGCAGCAATATTAGCATTCAGAATACCTTTCAAATCTTGGCCATCGGGTAAAGGGTATGCCTTAGAAATGTTCTCTAGATCTACATTACATAACAGCTGCCCAAGTACTCTCGTATTGCCTAATAGGTCCGTTAAATTGGCCGTTAATTCAAAACGATCCTGATCAATGGCAAAACTAGCCTTCTCTAGATCTATGCTTGTTTCTTCGGTCAAACCACTTTGGTTCTTAATCTCTAGCTTTAAATTAATATCACTAATGGAATTCGGGAGATTGGGATAATGCAGACTAGCATCTTTTGCGCTCATTTGAAGGATAAAACTAGGAATATGATTCTCATCAAATATGCCATCTACTTCTCCTTTTAAGCTAAATTTTCCCGTTGTTTTTACCTCTTCAATATCCTGTAAATAGCGCTCCGGAAAAATCGCTAGGAAGTTATCAAAATCTGAAGTTGGTGTACTGAACTTCAGAGATACCTGCTGCCCTTTATCAAGATTTTTTACAAAGCCGTTAAAATTTAAGGGAAGTTTATTTAGATATCCTGTATTCTCTAAAATAGAATAGGTATTCGTTTTTAGATCGATTCCCAATATGGCTTCCAATTGAAGCTTTGTCTTATTTAAGTAGTGCACATTGGATGCTGTAAAACTAATAAGAGCTGTAGATTTTGTACTCAATTCACTTTTATCCAAACTTAGATCTCCTGCTCCACCGTGGTTCAATTCACTCAATTGAAAAAATAATCCAGAGCTATAATCCTGGTAGTTAACTTCCGAATCTAACAATTCATATGTCTCTAATGAAAAGGTCATTCCACCAGTGTTCTGCCTAGGCGCATGGGATTCTTCCTTTTTAACAATATCGAAATTCGTCTCGGCATTCCTTTCAGTCTTTAAGCTTAAAACAGCCCTATCCAGGGTAAGATTGGTAATCCCAATAGTACTTCCACCTCCATTAAACAGTTCCATTAACCCCATTTTCAAGGAAATAGACTTCGATTTAAACAGGGTATCCCCTTTGAAGATTCCTTTTTCAGATAGGAGAATTACATGATTTAGTGTTAATTCTGCGTTGGGAAAGCTTCTTATAAGACTAAGATCAGCTTCTTTAAAATCCAAGCTGCCATGAATACTATTATTAACATTCGTCTTAATAAGGTCTCCAATCTTTGCTTCAAGAAAAAATGGTGCAACCACGAGAATTCCTAAAAAAAGCAAGAGTACAAAGGCGGTGATTTTTAATAATTTCTTTTTCATAAGATTGAGACTCAGTTCGTTTAGAACTAAAAAAAAGAAGTATTAGTATACCTTTTATCGAAAACAAAAAAGTGAGTAAGCAAAGGATTTTGCCAAGATTATGTAACAGTTTAGTCTTAGGCCTCGGCATCTAAGTTTATTTCTTCCCCAACTGCCAAATTAAACTGCTTTCTAAATAGATATACGAAAAGGTAGAGAAAGGGGGTGTCCAGAAAGGCGATTAGGATTTTAAAAAGAACTCCACTAATAACCAAACCCTTAAATAAGTTCCAGGGCAGAACACCAAAAACACATAGAAGGCCAACCACAGTTGTGGTATCAATTATCTGAGATAAAAAGGTAGAAAAATTATTCCGCAGCCATAAATACCTGCCTTTTGTAAGCCTTTTCCAAAAATGGTAAATCGCTATATCCACATATTGAGCACAAAGATAGGCCAGCATAGATGCCAGCACCGCTAATGGAGAAAGTGCAAAGACCTTGCTAAACACCTGATCATCTACCGGAGAGGCATTAATTGCCGGGACATAATCAGCGACTAAAATAATTCCCATGGAAAAAAAGGAGGCAAAAATGCCTGTAGTTACGATTTGATTGGCTTTTTTTCTTCCAAAGATCTCAGATATTAAATCTGTAATTAAAAAAGTAATTGGATAAGGAAGTATTCCCACAGAGATCTCAAATAGAGAAGCTCCAAAAACACTTAACTCTCCAAAAGGTTTCCAATAAAAGAATTTTTGAAATATTAAATTGGAAACTACTAGAGAAGTTATAAAGAGAGCTCCTAAATAGATATAAATGCGGTATGCCTTTTTCCTATCGCGAGTTGTCATTAACTTACTTTATTGTTAGGCTAAAAGGCAGGCGAGCCTGAACACCTTTCTGATTCATTACTTCCCTAAATTCTTTAAATAAAGTGAAAAGCTCTGGACCTAACTGTTTTTTTGCCCATTCTTCTTTGGCTTTTAAACTTGCTCCTTCCATATCTTCCATTAGTCGTTCAAAGCTCGACTTATACTTTGGATATTTCTTTAAGGAATAGGTTTTTAGTTCGGCAAGCTCGGAAGCCGCCGTTATTGCATCTTCTAAGCCGCCTAACTCATCTATCAGGCCATTCTCTTTAGCATCTGCCCCACTCCAAACCCTGCCTTGCGCCAAACTATCTACTTCCGAAATACTAAGATCCCGCCCTGCACTTACTCTTTCAAGGAAAATTTGATAAGCTTCTTCAACACTTTCAGTAAAAACTGTCCTAAAATCTTCACTCATTGGTTCAAAAAGAGAATAATCGATCGATTTGGCATTGGTACCAACCTGTTCTGAATTTATTCCTATATTATCGGCTAATCCACTCATATTAGGAATGGTGCCAAAAACACCTATCGAGCCTGTAATTGTTGTTGGTTCTGCAAAAATCTTATTGGCCCCTGCGGCAATATAATACCCGGCAGAGGTTGCCATATTACCCATAGAAACTACCAAAGGTTTCTCTTTCTTTGCAAGTTCTAACTCTCTCCAAATAATATCTGCAACTATAGGACTCCCTCCGGGAGAATCTACTCTTAGAACAATAGCTTTAACGGTTTTGTCCTCTTTTGCCTTCCTTATAGCTTTCACCATTACCCCCTGCCCTATTACATCAGGACTTCCTTCTCCGTACAGGATCTGTCCTCGTGCAAAAATAACAGCTACCTTGTCCTTTCCCTTTCTGAGCCTTTTAGTATTTGATATTCTGGTATATTTTAAAAGGCCCATCGTATTCAATTCCTTGGATTGATCAAGCTCCATCCTGCGTTTTAATTTACCTTCATATTCGTCGTAATGCACAAGCCCGTCAACTAAACCAGAGAGTTTGGCAAATTTAGGACTTCTTCCACCAAGAGTATCTGCGACAACATTTAATTCTTCTATACTAAGATCTCTAGAATAACTGATGTCGTTTATCATTTCTTTCCAAAAAGATTCCAAAAGAGCAGTAATCTGTTGTCTGTTCTCTTCGCTCATCTCATCCGCTAGAAAAGGTTCAACCGCGCTTTTGTACTTGCCATGTCTTATGACTTCCATTTTAACACCGCTTTTCTCTTGCAAGCTTTTAAAAAAGAGTACTTCGGCAGAAAGGCCCTTAAAGTCTAAAGCCCCCACCGGATTTAAAAAAATACTGTCGGCCACACTTGCCAAATAATAATCTTTTTGAGCATAATAGTCGGCATAGGCATAAATAAACTTGCCACTTTCCTTAAAATCTTGAAGAGCCTTTCGTATAGCCTGAACAGAAGATAAACCTGTGGACAGAAAATTATTGGTTATGCTAATTCCTTTTATATTAGGGTCCTCTTTTGCCACACTTATTGCATCTAATATGTCATTTAGACCCTGCGATCTTTCCAAAAACAAGCTAAAAGGATCAGATTGATCTGTACTGTTATAGTCTACAATGGGATATTTTATATGCAATTCTAATACAGAATCTTTTTTCACAACTACGGCCTCTTGGGTATTGAGAAGGCTTACTAAAAGAATAAACATAAAAAACAATATCCCCATAGCCACCAAGGTTCCAAGGATAGCCGCCAAAAAATTTCGCAAAAAATTCATAGTCCTGTTTATTTCTTGAACGCAAATATAACTAAAGTAGCTTTCTTCCAAGGAAGATATTGGTTCCAGTTCCCAACTGGAGTTCCAGTACTTTTGAAAAATCAAATAAATCTGCTTTTCTTTTGCTTACTTTGTCTTTTGTATGGCATTATCAAAAACAATTATTTTATCCTTAGGCAGCAATCTTGGAGTACGGTATTACAACATCCAGAAGGCTATCTTTTTATTAAATGATAGCCTTGGTCCTATTCTTAAAACCTCCAAATTATATAGGAGTCCGGCTTGGGGTTTCGAAGGAGAAGAGTTTTTAAATGCCTGTGTTTCTTTAGAAACAAATAAAAGTCCACTAGAAGTTTTAGAGGTAGTCCTAGGTCTGGAAATACAGATGGGGCGTTCACGAAAATTGACAAATACCTATGAGTCTCGTAATATTGATATTGATTTACTGTACTACGACTCCCTTGTGCTTCAATCAGAGAAGCTAAATATCCCCCACCCACAACTTCAATTTAGAAAATTTGTTCTGAAGCCTTTGGCAGATATTGCGCCGCAATTCTATCATCCTATCTTGAAAAAAGATAGTCGAAATCTTTTGCAGGAATCTAAAGACGTCTCCGTTTTACTGCCCTTCCATAAGCCATTATACAAGAATCTTAAGGAGTTGTTTACAGCCTATCATTTCATAACTATAGAGGGCAATATTGGTGCAGGAAAGACGTCGTTAGCAAGCAAAATGGCAACAGATTTTAATGCCAAATTGGTTTTAGAACGGTTTGCAGACAATCCTTTTCTTCCTAAGTTCTATAAAGATCAACAGCGGTATGCCTTTCCATTGGAAATGTCTTTTCTAGCAGATAGATATCAGCAGTTTGTGGAAGACACCAAGCAGCTAGATCTCTTTAAGAGCTTTATGATTAGCGATTACGATATCAACAAGTCGCTCATTTTTGCGAATGTAACCTTGTCTAAAGAGGAATACAGCTTGTACCGCAAGTTATTTTCCCTTATGTACAAAGACGTTATAGCTCCACAGGTATATATCTACCTTTATCAAAATCCTTTGCGATTACTTGAAAATATAGCTAAGCGAGGCAGGTCTTACGAATCTGAAATTACAGCTGATTATTTAGAAAAAATCAATAGAGGATATCTAGACTTTTTAAAAACTTATCCTGCAGACCAACAGCTTATTCTTGATATTTCTGAATTGAATTTTATAGAAAACCATCAGGACTATCTATATGTTTTAGATCGAATTACTTACCAGATACTCAGCAGATAAACCCTTTTTTTAGGGGTTTAGGAAGGATTTTAGAGCAGATTCAATCTCATAAAATGCGGCAATTTCTTGCATAATAAAAAAGGAATTGCTTAATTGCACCCATCAATTTGAGAAACTAACTAACTCAAACTATATAGGAAAGACCTCCGCTATACGCAGGGGTTTTTTCGTTTTATAAGGTCTGTAAATCCCAGAACAGTCCTATTCTCCTCCTTTCAGTTTAGAGAAAAAATCCCAAAGTACTACTCCCGTACTCACAGAAATATTCAGCGAATGCTTGGTTCCATATTGAGGAATTTCGATAACCCCATGGCATTGGTTTATTACTTCTTGAGCAACTCCTTTTACCTCATTTCCAAAGACCAGAACATAAGATTTATCTGCAAGTGGTTTAAAATCATTTAGAAATATAGACTGCTTCGTTTGTTCTACGGCAAAACACTGATGGTCTTTTTTTAGTTCTAATAATAATTCCTGGGCATTGGGGTGATAGGACCAAGAGACACTTTCAGTAGCGCCAAGGGCAGTTTTATGAATGTCTTTATGGGGAGGGCAAGCGGTAATGCCGCATAAGTATATCTTCTCAATCAAAAAAGCATCTGCTGTTCTAAAAACAGACCCGATATTATTTAGACTTCTAACATCATCCAGAACCACTATTAGCGGTGTTTTAATTGCCGCCTTAAAACTGGCAACCTCTAGCCTGTCTAATTCACTATTTAAAAGTTTACGCATAACGATAATTAAAGTATAATACCAGTTCTAAGGTAATTTCCGCTTGTTAACACCCTAGATATCTAAGGCGAAGTTATCCCAAAATATTAACAACTAGGAAGAAACCAGAGGAAAAATAGTATTTTCGTTTTACTACATTTCAGTGGTCTAATCTAGAAAAATAAACAGTTTGTCTTCATCCAAAAAAGTTAAGAAGGTAACGCCTTTAATGCGACAATACCAGAGTATAAAAACCAAGTACCCTGATGCGCTACTGCTATTTAGAGTGGGGGATTTTTATGAGACCTTTGGGCAAGATGCTGTGAAGGCGGCGGGTATATTGGGGATTATTCTTACTCATAGAAATAACGGAGGAGATAAGACAGAGTTGGCAGGGTTTCCCCACCATTCCCTGCCAACCTACTTGCCAAAACTTGTAAAAGCAGGGCAAAGAGTTGCGATTTGCGATCAGTTAGAAGATCCCAAATTAACGAAGAGTATCGTAAAAAGGGGGGTTACAGAATTGGTAACTCCCGGTGTTGCCTTAAACGATGACATACTGCATGCCAAAGCCAACAACTTTCTAGCCGCCATACATTTCGGAAATCGTCTTATGGGGGTGTCCTTCCTGGATATTTCTACTGGAGAATTTATGACCTCCGAAGGGAATTTTGAACAAATAGACAAATTGTTACAGAATTTCAATCCTAACGAGCTATTAGTTTCCAGAGTTCATAAAAAAGAATTTCTGGAGTTATTTGGTAACCGCTTCCACCATTTTTTTATGGAAGACTGGGTATTTCAGGAAGACTATGCAAACGAAACACTTACCTCTCACTTTAAGACTTCATCTTTAAAAGGGTTTGGTATTACCCATTTAAAGCACGGCATTATCGCCTCGGGAGTAGTTTTGCATTATTTATCGGAAACACGCCATAACCAATTAGGACATATCAGTTCTTTACAAAGGGTAGCAGAAGAAGAATATATTTGGATGGATCGGTTTACCAGTAGAAATCTAGAGCTATACCAGCAGGATGAAAATTCTATATCTCTCTTGCAGGTAATAGATAAAACCCTTTCTCCTATGGGGTCTCGAAAGTTAAAAAGATGGCTTGCTCTCCCCTTAAAAAACATGGAGAAAATAAGAAACAGGCATAAAATAATTGCACATCTTTTTGATTCTGAGACCAGCTTGTCCAAATTGCAAAACGCCATCAGACAAATGTCGGATATTGAAAGGCTTATTTCCAAAGTAGCTACTGGCAAAGTTTGTCCTAGAGAAACTATACACTTAAAAAACTCTTTAGAAGTAATGGTGCCCATAAGACAGATCTTATTGGGTAGTAATTTTAAAGTTTTGGAGGAGTTAGGGAATAAGATTAATCCCTGTGAGGAATTACGAAATAGAATAAAAGAAATGTTGCAGGAAGAAGCTCCGGCAAACATTTTAAAAGGCAACGTTATTGCTGCTGGCTATTCCGAAGAACTAGACGAGCTAAAAACTTTGGCACACAACGGAAAAGATCATTTGGCTAAAATGCTAGATAGAGAAACAGAGCGTACCGGAATTACCTCTCTTAAGATTTCTTCCAATAATGTTTTTGGTTATTATATTGAAGTGAGAAATGCCCATAAAGACAAAGTACCAGCAGAATGGATTAGAAAACAGACTTTAGTAAATGCCGAACGCTATATTACGGAAGAGCTAAAAGAATATGAAACTAAGATTTTAGGTGCTGAAGAAAGAATTCTGCATTTAGAGCAGCAACTTTTTTCACAGCTCGTGGTTTGGTTACAAGAGTATATAGAACCAGTACAAGAAAATGCCCGTATAGCGGCAGAATTAGACTGTTTATGTGGTTTTGCCCAATTGGCAAAAGAGAACAATTATGTTCAGCCCGTCTTAAGTGATAGTACAGAACTTTTTATAAAAAATGGAAGGCATCCGGTGATAGAAAAGAACCTGCCTTTAGGAGAGGCCTATATTGCAAATGACCTTTTGTTAAATCGGGAAAACCAACAAATTATAATGATTACTGGCCCAAATATGAGTGGTAAGTCGGCCATTTTAAGACAGACTGCTCTAATCGTCATTCTGGCACAAATGGGTAGTTTCGTTCCGGCGGAGGAGGCCAGAATTGGTTTGGTAGATAAAATATTTACCCGTGTAGGCGCTAGTGACAATATTTCCATGGGAGAATCCACTTTTATGGTAGAAATGAATGAGACGGCCTCGATTCTTAATAATCTATCCGAGAGAAGCTTGGTTTTATTAGACGAAATTGGGAGGGGTACAAGCACCTATGACGGTATTTCAATTGCTTGGGCTATTTCAGAATACCTGCACGAGCATCCGGCAAAAGCCAAAACACTATTCGCCACACATTATCATGAACTAAATGAAATGGCAAATACCTTTGACAGGATAAAGAATTTTAATGTATCCATAAAAGAGGTAAAAGACAATGTGTTATTCCTGCGAAAACTAGTGCCTGGTGGAAGTGAACACAGTTTTGGTATTCATGTAGCCAAAATGGCGGGTATGCCGGGACAGGTTATTAAAAAAGCTGAAAAAATCCTGAAAAAGTTAGAGAAATCCCACTCCAGTGAAGAACTTACGGAAAAGCTACAGACCATCCCCAACGATTTACAACTTAGTTTCTTTAACTTAGACGACCCTTTGTTAGAACAAATAAAAGAAGAAATACAATACTTAGATATAAATACACTCACACCAGTAGAGGCATTAATGAAATTGAACGAGATAAAAAGGATGCTCTCTAAAAGTAAAAAAGCCACTTCTTAACTACGCTCTTTGAATGGTTCAAACTAAGCAGTATCTAATTAAATGATCCCAATATTGGTCTTGTAATTATAACATGGTATTTTTAATAGAAAGTTCTTTGCGTTTTATATAATTGTATTAAATTTGCCTCCTCGTCTGTGAGAAGAGGCGACGTTCTTAAGAGAATTGCGAAAATAGCTCAGCTGGTAGAGCGCCACCTTGCCAAGGTGGAGGTCGCGGGTTCGAATCCCGTTTTTCGCTCGGAAGACATTTAAAATTTAATGTTTTTCATGTTCTGTCGGAAAGACAGCACAGGCTCGAGTGGTGGAATTGGTAGACACGTTGGACTTAAAATCCAATGGCCATTATGGCCGTGCGGGTTCAAGTCCCGCCTCGAGTACTTATAGATAAAAACCAGTGCAAATGCACTGGTTTTTTATTTTTGAATAATTTGTAAAACTTGTTTGCGTATAGAAATGAGAAAACAAAAATTATAGCCTATGGCTTTAGTTTTAATCTTCAACAAGTTCGGGCGGGACCCGCGAGTCGTTACGATGAGCAATTCCCGCCTCGAGTACTTAAAAAACCTTTTAATCATATGATTTTTAGGGTTTTAAATTGTTAATAGTAACACTACAGTAACATCACTATCTTTTTCCTAAAACTAGATAAAAGTTAAAATCACAAATACCATTACTCAATAGCTTGGTTCTGGTTTTATTACGCCAAACCATAGTAGAAACTGAGTAGACCCAGGGTATTAAAAAAACCATGTACCATAACATTAAACCATAAGTCATATTTACGCAGATAGAATATAAGGGATAATAATGCTCCGGTAGACCCAGCAACAATTTGTCCGGTAATTCCCTGTTGCATATGCATATAGCCAAAAAAACTGGAAAAGATTAAAATATTAATCAGAAGACTAATTTTGCTTTCTCCAAAGAATTTTACAAACTGTCGCATAAAATATCCCCGAAAAATAATTTCTTCGCCGAAGGCAGCGGTAATCCACACTATTAATACCCAGCTAATTGTAGTTAGAAGATTCCCCTTTAATTGACCCATACTGGAATAATCAATTGGAACGCCGGTAAGCATCTCGATTCCGGGAACTATGACAAAGACGTAAAAAACAAACAGGCCAAATGCAACCAAAGGAGCAAAGACAAATATGTTTTTTACAGTAAACCTATTTCGATAAAACCCAAGTGCGGAAAAGGGCTTTCCTTTGTATTCTATATAATTAGCAATTATTATTATTATCGAGATAATAATATTTTCAAAAATGGTTCTGGTGACCGGACCAAAGTACATGAAACAAATAATTACTAGGGTAATTAACGGAAGTGCGTTTTGTTTTAAACTGAGGTTATTCATTATTTTTTGGTTTTAAATTCAAAACTAAATAAGGACTAAGATCCCTGAAAAACCCTTTAAATAATGATGTTTTTACTGAATGGTACTAAATTTATAACTGAATAGTAGATCGTTAGAATTCTCCCTTATTGAAACCAATTCATAAACGCTTTTCGCTTATAACGACTTATCTTGATTTTAGCTATTGCATCATTTTCAATATCCACTTTTAAGCGAATACGTAGTTTGCCATTTTCAATCTTTTCAACTTGGTCAACGGCATCTTTATGAATTATAAATTGTCGGTTGGCTCTAAAAAATAATTGATCGTTTATTTTTTCCTCTAGCTCGTTTAATGTAAAATTGGTTGTAATGGAGGTGCCATCATTTTGAACCGTATATACCACCTTGTTTTCGCTATAAAAACAAGCTATGTTTTCATAGGTAAGTTTTGTAGTTTTCGCTGCGGTTTCAATTCTAATTTCAGCATCTTTTAAGGACAACCTATATAAAATGTATATATCCTGGGCATAGGCCAAACTAATTAGAACTAAACTTAGTAATAAAGTAATTATTAATCCTGTCAACAAATAATAAAACTGTGTTTCCCCTCCTGCAATTTTATTTAATACAATTCCTAGTGGAACATATATTAGGGTTATATAAGCTAGAGTCGAGATCATATACCAGGAGATAGAGGCGACTTCTACCTTTTTAGAGAAATACTTTTTTCGGTAGTATCTAAAATTAAATTCTGCTATGATTCCTATAAGGATACATAAAACTATGGTAGACAAAAAACCTTCCATGGGAAATCTATAGGATTTACCATTTGGAAAACTCTCTGGCGAAGCTAAATGATTAACAACTAATGAGAATATCGTAAATAGAATTAATTTTTTCAACAACCGCCATACAGAACTGCGCTCAATAAAAGACCCCTTTCCTATTACAATTTTCTTGATTGATTCTTTATTGTTCATAAATTTTAGTGGCAGCTATTTTGGCTTCAAAAATAAATAAATACTCCATAAAATTTTTCTCGAAGACACGGCATTTGTTTTGACAATCTCCCTATTGGTCTTAAACGGCTTTACGTTTTAGTACAAAACTGTATAAATCGAGTCGCCGGCATCCAATCCGCAGCTACTTTGAACCATTGAAATTATTATTAGTATTTTAACCGTTCCTAAGCTTTTAAACGCACCACTAATGAAATACAACTTATTTGCAATTGCATTATTCCTAACGGTAACCCATATTAATTCTCAAACAGCATCTTTCCCATTTTCCGTAAAAGTTAATGTAAACGATGCTTTAAAAGAGAATTTTAAGGAAAACGGTAGATTCTATCTTTTCCTTTCTACAAACCCAAATGACGAACCTCGTACACAAACCTGGCCAAGTCCAACCAATAAGACCTATATTTTTGCGAAAAATATCAGCGCCTTTAATCCTAAAAAAACGCTAGATGTAAAACATGCTAAAGATTGGATCAGTACTGTAGATTGGACTTTAGATGAAGTCCCTGCCGGAGAATATTATGTGCAAATCTTATGGGATCAGGATTTTGACGAATCTAGAATAGACGCTCCTGGAAATCTATATAGTGAAACGCAAAAGATTATCATGGAACAAGCCATGGAAATAGATTTAACCCTAAGTAATTCTATTGGGCAAAGGAATATCATAGAACACAACTTGGCTAAGGAAGTGGATATGAAAAGTGAAGTTCTCTCGGCTTGGTGGAAAAAACCTATTCATTTAAAAGCCTCTGTTTTACTGCCACATAACTATGACAGTAAGAAGGAATATCCTATCCGATACAATGTTGCAGGCTATGGCGGCAGATACACCAGAATAAACTATATGCTTGGCAGTGAAAATTTTATGAAATGGTGGAATTCGTCCGAAGCACCGCAAATAATTACGGTATTCCTGGATGGTGAAGGCCCATTCGGAGACTCCTATCAAATGGATTCTGAAAATAGCGGTCCTTATGGGGAGGCTCTCATTACAGAGTTTATTCCCTTTATTGAGTCTAAGTACAGAGGTACAAACGATGCTACAATGCGCTTTGTGGATGGTTGTTCTACAGGAGGTTGGGTTTCCCTTGGGCTGCAACTATACTATCCAGACACTTTTAACGGAGTATATTCATATAGCCCGGATGCGGTAGAATTTGAAAACTATCAATTGATAAATATTTACAAAGACGAAAATGCTTATGTAAACGAATATGGGTATAAGAGGCCGGTTATGCGATCTACAATGGGAGAACCAATGTTAAGCCTCCAAGAGTTTATTCAGTACGAAAACGTGCTGGGATCTTCCAATACCTATCTGAATTCAGGTGGCCAATTTAGTGCGCATACCGCCCTATATAGTCCAAAAGGAAGCAATGGCCTACCTCAGCCACTAATAGACCCAACAACCGGAGTTATTGATTCTGTAGTCGCAAAACATTGGAAAAAATACGATTTCAAAATTCACGCCAAGGAGAACTGGGAAGAATTAGGCCCAAAAATACAAGGGAAGATTTATATCTGGATGGGTGACATGGATCACTTTTATTTAAATCCTGCAACACGTGCGTTTGCAGATTTTTTGGAAGAAACACAAAACCCTCAGTCTGATGCTGAAATTGTTTTTTCCCCTATGGAAGGTCATTGTTCGCAGTATTCGCATAAGGTAGTTCTAGAAAAGATTCAGAAACGTGTAACGCAGTTAAAAACCGGCAATACGGTTAAATAAATCCTTGTTGTTGTTAGATGTATCTTTTGAACATGACTGTTTTTTACCATTAGATTTTATTATATTGGTTTATAAGTACATAAAAAAATCCTGAATTACTTCAGGATTTTTATCTTTCTGCCTAATTTTATTATCCTTTTACACGCACTGGTACCTTAAACATTTTTCCTTCTTTAAAAGTGGAAACCTGCACTTTTTGGTAATTTAAGCGCCCTTTGACAAAGGAATCCAAGACTGTATCCTCTGTTTTGACGGATATCACTACCAATTCATGGTCCCTGTTTAGAGTAAATAGCACTTCTGCGGTTAAGTCGGCCTCCTTAATTACAAAAGTATTTTTCTCTAATAACTTCCCTATCTGTGTAGAAAGATCGGTTTTGGGGTCCGTGCTACGGGATTCTAGGGCAAATAAACTGCGAGCACCCAGCATAGCGGCGATAACTAAGGTTAAGCTTACTTTTCTCATGATGTTGTTTGTTTAATGATTGATGAATATTTATTGATTAATTGTACTTTGTAAAGACTCCTGATGAGAGCCGATTATTAGGGATTGTTGTTATTCTACCTCTTGGTGCTATATTTAATTTCACTTCAAAATTATGCCTTTGTACATGTAAAATGGGTGCGAAATAAGAGAAGTAATAGTTATTTAATATGGATAACATCCACCTAACCTAGGCACTACAATATGGTAACCCCAAGGAAAGTGATTCCCAAAATTATCTTTTTAGTATCTTAGCTTGAAGTGCTTCTTCAACCCTAGTATATCCAATTTAAAAGAGTCTACTACTTAAAACTTAATGAGCAATTACCATGGAGAATTCAAAACAACTTTCACAACGCTTTAGGGATGTTATATTAGAAGGTAAATGGATAGCCAATACGAACTATAAAGATCAATTATCCGGGCTAAGTTGGGAGCAGGCAAATAAAAAAATAGGTTCGCTAAATTCAATTGCCCTTCTTACTTTTCACATCAATTATTACATAAAAGGAGTTCTTAATGTATTTGATGGGGGTGGACTTGAAATCCGAGATAAATATAGTTTTGACCTCCCTCCTATCACCTGCGCGGAACAATGGCATAGTCTTAGAAATGAACTCTTTAAAAATGCCGAGAAATTTTCTGATTACCTGGCACTACTTCCAGACAGCCGTTTAGAAGAAAAATTTGTTGAAGAAAAATATGGTTCTTATCGCAGAAATCTGGAGGGAATGATAGAGCACAGCTATTATCATTTAGGTCAAATAGTCTTACTTAAGAAAATGCTGTCTGACACATAGTAGGGCTTTCAGAAGTATCTAACTCCTAAGTCTTGGGCAGATGTAGTTCCTACTTCCAGAGTTTCTATAATTCCAATATTTTGAACTATCTTGAGGAAGGCAAAAATGGAAAACATGAAACTACCTTATCTTCCGTATAACGACTGGCAGGAAACAAGAATCACCCTTCATCTGATCTTTCAAATAATTGGTAAAATAAGACTCGCTTCCACCCCACGAAAAAACCACTGGTGGTATATTACGGAATATGTAAGTCCACTTGGTTTTACTACAGGAACTATTCCTCTTACAGACGGGTTTAGCTCTTTCGAAATAATCCTAAACATTCATAAAAAAGCTATTCAACTTATACATAGCAACGGTGAAATAGAATCTCTCCCTTTAGAAAATGGTTATGCCATTGGCACTTTTTATGCAGATATTTTGGATGTTTTAAAGCGGTGGGAATTACATCCAAAATTTGTTGAGAAACCTATGGACATGGGTATTGACAAACCTTTCGTAGAAATTACAGAATACCACCATTACCATTGGGATGCCATATACCAATTTTGGCAAATGATGTCATGGGTCGATTCTGTATTTAAAGAATTTAGTGGGCGTTTTTACGGCAAAACATGTCCGGTACACCTTTACTGGCACCATATGGATTTAGCTGTAACCAGATTTTCTGGTAAAATGGCTCCCCCAATGGATTCTAATGCAAGAATTTCCGATAAAGATGCCTACTCCCATGAAGTTATAAGTTTTGGTTTCTGGATAGGAGATGAAAACCTTCCCGAACCAGCCTTTTATTCCTATACCGCACCGTCTCCGCCAGGCCTTGAAAATGAGGCGATTTTACCAAAAGAGGCTTTTTGGATGGATGCCAATGGTAGTCCGATGGCCATTCTCAAATACAAAGACCTTCTTACTTCCCCTAGCCCGAGAAGCATCCTTTTAGATTTTCTGGAGAGCACCTATCAGGCTGGGGCGAAAAAAGCCGGATGGGATATAGAATTTCTTACTGTAATTCCTTTGGATAACTTATAGGATGATAAGGAGGAACAAAACAAAAACCGACGAACAATTACCGTCGGTTTAAGTTGTAATTATATCTATATTTTCTCTTCTTTCTCTACTTTATTTCCTACCAAGCTCCTAGGAGTATTCGCATACTTGATCCAACGACTTCCACGCCACCATCATTAGCTCTAAATTCGTCCCATGCCTTTTTACGAGACTCTAGCGCCGACCCACTTAATAATGCATTAGGACCTCCCATGGCGGCTTTGATATCTTTAAACCCAATAATTACCCAACGATTAAATGTACCTGTACCTCCACCGACAATAGTGCTGCCCATATTAACCAGCACACCAGGAGGGTTGTGTTTTGAATGAAATTTGTTGTATTCTGCGTCGAAAGTTTTAGTGTCCTGTACATCCAACAAATAAATCCGTTGTGCAGGATAACGAACAGAGGTATCCCCATAAAGAGCTAGATGCCTACCCATAGACGATCCACTTCCTTCTTTGATATGCTGGTTCAGTCTAGTAAGGAACAATTGAAACTTGTCATCTCCGCTGGCATACATGTTTCCAACATCTTCCTGAGATCCTAAAAAGACAATCATGTGTGTGGCTTTACTATTTGGACTTTTAAAATGATTTTCAAAAAGTCTAACAAATACTCCCTCTGGTTTATTCTCGGAATAATAATCGTCTACCAATTTGTAAACTGCTGCCTCGTTTTGAGGTTCTACAACAAAACTATAATTGGTGTAGTACTGGTCCTGTGCTTCTACTGCAAAAGCAAGTAAAAGCAATAAGCTTAAAATAATTTTTTTCATAATGAATTGGTTTTGGTTATTAATCCTATAATATAATGATTTTTAGTGATTTATCCTTATGCTTTTGATTGTACTTTTGAGGCCTTATCTTTATATTCTCACAAAATATTTATCCTATTTTCAATGGAACATAATTATTTAAAAAGTGTCTCACAGCAGTTTCATTACTATAAATCTCTAGGGGAAAAATCCTTTAAACAATTAGAAGAAAAAGAACTCTTTTGGCGGCCAAATGAAACTTCCAATTCTTTGGGTATTTTGGTCAACCACTTATGGGGTAATATGAAATCTAGGTGGACAGATTTTCTAAGCACAGACGGTGAAAAAGAATGGCGCCAAAGAGATTTAGAATTCGAAGAGCTAATCAAATCTAAAGAAGAGCTTCTTCTAAAATGGGAAGAGGGCTGGGATTGTCTCTTTGTGGCTCTGGAACAGCTAGATAAAAACAACCTAAAATCTATTATTTATATCCGAAATGAAGCTCACAGTCCTGTTGAAGCCATAAATCGGCAACTTGCTCATTATTCCTATCATATTGGACAAATAGTATATTTAGCCAAGTTAATTAAAGAGACCTCATGGGAGAACCTAAGCATTCCTATAGGGCAATCCTCAAGTTTTAACCAAAAGAAATTTGCTAAAGGGAAGCATTAATAGCCCAATTAAAGTTTAAAGTAACTCCAATAGGATATGTAATTATCCCTTTAGTATTTTCTATATTCGAAGAACTATTACTTTAAAAACAATCTAATTTAATATGTCAAAATACATCTTTCTCAGCCTACTTAGCTTTTGTTTTCTACTAACAGCTTGCGGGGAAAAGAATAATGAGAATAAATCCATAAAAAAGACACTGCAGCCAGAAGCACCTTTAATAGATGAGGAGGAAATAGATCACCTAGGTATTACTAATAAAGACTCCCTAAGTGCTGCATCAAAAAGAGCCTTGCTTTGGCCCAAAATAGGTAATGAGTGGTTTCTTGAATTTAGTTCCTTAAAACCTTTAAAAGGAGACCTGGCCTATGAAGAAGGAGTGGTTCGCAGGGATCCAAGTGCCATAATTAAAACAAATAACCTCTACTATGTCTGGTATAGTAAGAGTGAAGGGCCTTCCCAGGGATTTGGAGGCAATATAGAAAAAGAGAAAGTCTTTCCCTGGGATAGGTGTGATATTTGGTATGCCACTTCAAAAGATGGCTGGACATGGAAAGAAGAAGGCATGGCCGTTAAACGCGGGAGAAAAGGTTCTTATGACGACAGATCGGTCTTTACGGTAGAGATTATGGTACACAAAGACAAGTATTATCTGTGTTATCAGACAGTTCAATCTCCTTATAACGTCCGAGTAAAAAATCAGGTGGGTCTTGCATGGGCAGATTCTCCGGACGGTCCATGGCATAAACTAGACAAACCGATATTAAGCCCAGCAGATAACGGTATATGGAGGGGAACATCTCAGAACCGTTTTATGGTAGAAAAAAAAGGTGATTTTGATAGTCACAAGGTTCACGACCCCTGTATATTACCTTATAAAAACAAGTTTTATCTTTATTACAAAGGGGAGCAAATGGGGGAAGAGATCACTTTTGGAGGAAGACAAATTAGACATGGTGTGGCCATTGCGGATAATCCTTTGGGACCGTATATAAAATCTCCTTACAATCCTGTCAGCAATAGTGGTCATGAAATCTGTGTCTGGCCCTATGCCGGGGGTATTGCCTCACTAATTACGACAGACGGGCCCGAAAAAAACACTCTTCAATGGGCTGCCGATGGCATAAATTTTGAAATAAAGGCGGTTATAAAAAATGCCCCTCATGCCATTGGTTTAAACAGGTCTGCACCTCAAGGCGATAGACCAACGCAAATTCTGGATTGGGGGTTAAGTCATGTATATAATACCTCCGACTATCAAAGTATCATGCGATTTTCGGCGCATCCAAAAACACGTCATATAGCAAAAGGAGTAAAAGACAAAAAGTAGTTGATAAACTATATAGAAACACAAAAAGACGCCTAAAGCGCCTTTTTATGATTAAAAAATCCCATTATTCGGGAATACTAATAGTTACTTGATTTATATATCCGGTAAACTCAGAATCTGCTACATCCTTAAACACTTTATCCGCTACCTGGGTGGCATCATCTTTTCCTACATCGGCTGTTTCATCCGCTGAAAAAACCGCTGGTTGTGTTTTATCTACACGTCCTTCGGCTACTACTTCTCCATCCACAAAAATCTTAGCAGTACCTCCCTTGCCAAGGCCATCCCCGTCATACGTAAATTCTAATTTAATCTCTGCACTATCACTCTTAATCTTAGTTTTAGATGTAATGGTATAGCTTTCTAAACCAAAATAATTATAGGTATACGCTGGTCTTCCTTTGTCCATATAAAGTGCCCAGCCACCAAACTTACCACCTTGGCATAGAATTATTCCTTTGTCGTTACCTTCTAGGTTCACATCTGCAACAATTGATTTTGAATTGTTTTTTACATTTAAAAAAGTATTCTCTAACATACCTTCCATTCCTTGGGCCAAGGTTAAAGATTTTCTATCTCCCATTAAATCAGGTCTTCCGGCAATAGCGGCATTAAACCTTTCATATAATCTGTCATCTAAGGGATATACGTTATTTTCAATGGCTTCTTTCTCAAATAAATCCTGTAACTCTTTTAGTTTCTCAGGTTCTTGATCTGCAAGGTTATTCACTAGACTAAAGTCTTCCTCTATATTGTACAATTCCCATTTTTCCTCCTGAAAGGTATTGGAGGGTTTACCAACCCATGGCACCATATGTACCACTCTTGCCAGCCAACCATTACTATAAATCGCTCTATTTCCAAACATTTCAAAGTACTGTACCGTGTGTTGGTCTGGTGCATCTTTGTCTTTCACGGCATACATCATACTGGTTCCGTCCATAGGGATTTGCTTTACCCCATTTATTGATTTAGGCTCTGGCAAATTAACCGCTTCGAGTACGGTGGAAGCCACGTCGTTAACATGATGCCATTGCGACCTAATTTCTCCTTTTGCTTCTATACCGTCAGGCCAATGCATTACCATTCCATTTCTGGTACCTCCAAAGTCGGCTGCCATTTGCTTTGTCCACTTAAACGGAGCATCTGTAGCTACCGCCCAGGCCGCACTCATATGAGGAAACGAATTAGGACCGCCCCAATCGTCTCCATGTGCCAGCATACTCTCAATAGTTTCCTCATCAAAGATTCCATTCAAATGCACTAATTCGTTGTACGTTCCTTCCAGACCTCCCTCAGCACTAGAACCATTGTCACCCATAATATAAATGAATAGGGTATTATCTAAAGCATCAACATCTTCCAAGGCCTCTACTAATCTTCCAACCTCATTGTCGGTATGTTCTGCAAAGCCCGCAAAAGTTTCAATCTGAATAGCGAACAACTCTCTTTCTTCATCCGATAAGGCCTCCCACTCTTTGATGTCTTTTGGCATAGGCGCCAGCTTAGCATTTTCTGGTATAACACCCATTTCTTTTTGACGTGCAAACGTTTCTTCTCGAAGTTTTTGCCAGCCGCTATCAAACTTACCTTTATATTTTTCTATCCATTCATCTGGTGCGTGATGTGGTGCATGGGTAGCCCCAGTTGCATAATATACCATAAAAGGTTTATTAGGCGTCATCGCTTTTTGAAACTTTACCCATTCTATTGCCTCATTGGTCATATCAGTTGTAAAATGATAGTCCGGATCATCTTTCTTACTAACCTTGGTTACCCCATCATAAATAACAGGATCCCATTGATTAGTTTCCCCTCCAATAAAGCCATAAAACTTGTCGAAACCGGAATGTGTTGGCCATCGCTTATAAGGTCCGGATACGGAGACTTCCCAGGTAGCCGTCTCGTGCCATTTTCCAAAAGCTGCAGTACTATACCCGTTTTGCCTTAGGGTTTCTGCAAAATATTTGGCATTATCTGGTCTAATTCCCTGATTTCCATAAAAACCTGTTGCTACTTCCATTACCGAACCAACATTCATATTGTGATGATTTCTTCCCGATAGAAGGGAAGCTCTTGTTGGAGAGCAAAGAGCTGTAGTGTGAAATCTATTAAATTTTAAACCATTGTCTGCAAGTTTATCAAAAGTTGGTGTATTAATTGCCCCTCCAAAGGTACTTGTGGCACCAAAACCTATATCGTCAATCAAGACAACTACAATATTAGGAGCACCTTCCGGAGCCTCTACGCTAAACACAGGTGGTTTATCAGCATCTCTTGCATCCATAATGGTAACGGGGGTGTGTGGTGGTGGTTGAATAGGCAAAACAGACCTATCCATAACATAGGAATCTGATGCATCCATACTTTCCTTCTCATTCGCTGTATTGCAACTATACAGCAGGGCAATTAGCGACATGACGCCGAGTAACTTAGTTTTCATTTTATATAATTTAAGATTGTTTGCAATAAATTTTCTGAAATGTTAAAGTACGAATAAATAGAGAAATTAGAAGTAAAAATCTCGGCGATTATTCTAGATACTACTGACGGAATAATTAGAAAATATAAAAAAATGTGTTATTTGGCTCCTATTCGGATAAGATCAGATTAGGACGGTTTTTTTATCCTTGCTATATTTAGGAAATAGTTTTTTTCTTGAATTCCTAAAATGAAATACAGAATTGCATTTACCATAATTCTTACTCTTTTGATTGGATTATTATATGCCTATCAAAAAGGACTAATTTTTGGCATGCAAGAATCAGAAACAAATACTCCTCTTCCGGAAACTGTAGATTATAATTTTCATATTAAACCCATTCTCTCGGATAATTGTTATACCTGCCATGGCCCGGATGCCAATAAGAGAAAGGCTGGTCTGCGTTTGGATCTCGAAACCGCGGCCTTTGCAGAACTTCCTGAAACTCCAGGCTCTTACGCCATTGTTCCCAACAGGCCTTTTAAAAGTGCCCTTTTTGAGCATATTATGTCCAAAGACCCGGATGAAATGATGCCACCTCCGGATTCCAAATTGGCTTTAAATGATTATGAGAAAAAACTTATTAAAAAATGGATTGAACAGGGGGGTAATTTTGAAAAGCACTGGGCCTATCTTTTACCCGAAAAACAAGAATTACCAGCAATTAATAATACCGCCTGGGTACAAAATGAAATAGACTATTTTGTTTTGCAAAAAATTGAAGAAAAGGGCTTAAGCCCATCCCCAAAAGCAGACAGGGCTCAGCTTATTAGAAGACTAAGTCTAGATCTTACAGGTTTACCCCCAAAGCCTCTTCTCACACAGAAATGGTTTAAAATAGACAGTAGCGATGTCGTAGAAAAAGTAATTGATGATCTCCTTGCATCTCCGGCATATGGGGAACGAATGACCCAAGCATGGTTAGATGTTGCTCGCTACGCTGATTCTCATGGCTATCAAGACGACAGCTATAGAACGATGTGGCCTTGGCGAGACTGGGTAATTCACGCGTTTAATGAAAACTTACCCTACGACAAGTTTTTAATCTGGCAATTGGCAGGAGACTTGCTTCCCAATGCTACGCTAGAGCAAATTCTCGCAACTGGTTTTAACAGAAACCATCCGATAACACAAGAGGGCGGGGTAATACAAGAAGAATATAGAACTAATTACGTCTTAGATAGAACAAACACTCTGGGAAAAGGAATTCTTGGAATTACCTTAGAATGTGCACGCTGCCATGATCATAAATACGACGCTATTTCCCAGGCGGATTATTTTAGCCTCTTTGCCTTTTTCAATCAAGTAGATGAAAAAGGCTTACAAATGGACGCGGTACAAGCAGCAAAAGATAAAGTTTACGCAGACCCTCCCTTGATTGAAATTACAGAAAAAGAAGTGGCAGAGGTGCTTCAGTTTATAAACCTTGGTGAAGAAAATAAGGTAAAAGTAATGGTCATGAACGACAATGCTCCTAAAACTACTTTTATTTTAAATCGAGGAGAATACGACAGTCCAACAGATTCCGTACCCTTTAAAACCCCCAACGCTATCTTTCCTTTTCCTGAAAATTTTTCAGCAAATAGATTAGGTTTGGCTAAATGGATAACGGATAAGAATAACCCATTAACTTCACGTGTTTTTGTAAACCGAATATGGGCGATGTTATTTGGAAAGGGATTAGTAGAAACCGTGGAAGATTTTGGGGTACAGGGCAGTTTACCCACCCATCCAGAATTATTGGACTACCTCGCTGTTGACTTTGTAGAAAATAACTGGGATATTCAGTATCTCTTGAAAAAAATCATGCTTTCGGCGACCTACCAGCAAAAATCAGAATTGACCCCTCTTCTTAAAGAACAAGATCCCGAAAATGTGTATCTCGCCAGAGCCTCTCGTTTTCGGATGAGTGGAGAAATGATAAGAGACTATGTTTTAGCAACAAGCGGCTTACTTAATAGGGAAATTGGGGGAGCAAGTGTAAAACCATATCAACCGCCAGGTCTTTGGGAGGAAACAAACGCAGGAGGCAATAGAGGTATCCTAACCAAATATATCCCAGATGAGGGCGACAAGTTATACAGACGATCTTTATACACCTTTTGGAAACGTACCCTCCCACCTGCAAACATGACAATTTTTGATGCTCCTACCAGAGACTTTTGTGAAGTGCGAAGACAAAAAACAAATACTCCATTACAGGCACTGGCCTTGCAAAATGATGTACAAATGTTAGAAGCAGCAAGAGTATTGGCACAAAGAACAATAGCGCAAAGCAAATCTGGGGAAAACCTGGTAAATGAGGTTTTCAAACGTATTCTGATAAGATCACCTAGACATGACGAATTAGAAATTTTAGAAGCCTATTATGCAGACGCCTGGGCCTTGTATTCTAAAAATTCTGAAGAGGCACAGCTCTTAGTAGACATAGGCAATTATAAAAAGGCTAACACAGATCTGGCGGAAACAGCGGCCTTGATGCTAACGGCACAGGTTATCTATAATTTAGACGAAACAATTACTAAAGAGTAAGGCTATGGAAGGAGAAAAAAACAAAGAGGAAAATCCATTAAAGGTAAACAGGCGTCATTTTTTTTCACAGTTAAGTGTGGGTATAGGCTCTCTAGCTCTTGGTTCACTACTTATACCGGACCTATTTAAAAACCAAAGCCTTAGTACTACAGGTATAACGGAGCTGGGGATACCCCATTTTGCTCCTAAGGCTAAAAGGATCATTTATCTCTTTCAGGCCGGAGCTCCATCACAATTGGAAACTTTTGATCATAAACCAACTTTGCGAAAACGAATGGGAGAGGATCTTCCGGAATCCATAAGAAATGGACAGCGACTAACGGGAATGACATCTGGACAGGATAAATTTCCGCTTATGCCACCGGCTATTGGCTTCCAGCAGCATGGAAAAAGTGGACAATGGATTAGTGATTACTTTCCGCATATCGCCAAAATAGCAGATGAAATTTGCATTGTAAAGAGCCTACATACAGAGGCCATAAACCACGACCCTGCAATAACATTTTTTCAAACAGGGAGTCAAATTTCAGGAAGACCAAGCATGGGGTCTTGGATGAGTTATGGCTTGGGTAATGAAAATAAAAACCTTCCTTCGTTTGTGGTACTTACCTCAAGAGGAAAAGGTAATAGTCAGGGACTCTATTCCAAACTCTGGTCTAGCGGCTTTCTAGATTCTAAACACCAAGGGGTTTTGTTACGCTCGGGAAAAGACCCTGTACTATACCTTAATGATCCGGATGGTATTACTAGGTCAGAAAAAAGACATCTGTTAGACAAGGTATCTTCCTTGAATAAAATGCATCAGGTTGAAACTGGCGACGACGAAATTGAATCAAGGATTGCCCAATACGAAATGGCTTATCGTATGCAAATGTCCGTACCGGATGTTATGGATATATCTAAAGAACCCGAAGATATAATTAAACTGTATGGAGAAGACTGTCAGGTCCCGGGAACCTATGCCGCAAATGCCTTGCAAGCCAGACGTTTGGCAGAAAACGGCGTCCGTTTTATACAATTATATCATCAGGGTTGGGACCAGCATGGTAATTTACCGAATGAAATGGCGGGCCAGGCCAAAGACGTCGACAAGGCTTCCGCGGCTTTGGTATTAGATTTAAAGCAACGGGGAATGTTAGAAGACACTTTGGTAATCTGGGGTGGTGAATTTGGGAGAACCAATTATTGCCAAGGCAAGTTTGATCCTTCTAACTATGGCCGTGATCATCATCCCCGGGCCTTTAGCATTTGGATGGCCGGAGGCGGCGTTAAACCCGGTATTAGTTATGGAGAAACTGATGAATTTGGATATAATATTATTAAAGATCCAGTACATATTAACGACTTCCATGCCACACTAATGCACGCCATGGGGCTAGATCATGAACAGCTGACCTATAAATATCAAGGGCGGCGCTTTAGGCTTACTGATGTAGCCGGTACTGTTATAAATGACCTCTTAACCTGATATATGCCAAAGGATTCTTATTCTTCATGGTTCAATTACTGGGTTTTAGGCCTTTCAGTATTTCTGATATTTTGCTTTGTTTTTGAAGATTATATACAGCTGCCCCTTTTATTAAGCTGGGTTGGCAAATGGCATCCTTTGGTTTTACATTTCCCGATTGTTCTGCTTTTAGGCCTGGCAGTGCTGAACTTGCTTAAAAAAGAAATCCCCCCAATCCTATTTAAAGTCACGATTTTTCTAACTTTAGTAACCGCTATCTCTGGATTTTTTCTGGCAACAAGTGCCTCAGACAAAGGCGATTTACTGAGCAGACATCAGTGGTTAGGGACTATACTGGCTCTATTAAGTGTCATTTGGCATACATTTAAGGCAGAAGTAAGGGCAAAGAAATTTCTAGCTAATTCTATTCCTCTCCTCATAATTCTTCTGGTATTGGGAACAGGACATTATGGTGGCATGGTTACTCATGGGGAAGATTTTCTAGCTCTACCAAAAAAGGAGGGTTATGAAAACATTCCTGAAAACCCCCTGGTTTACCAAGACATTGTTCGTAGAATATTAAACCAGCACTGCATATCCTGTCATAACTCAAATAAGAAGAAGGGGGGACTTCTGATGACCAGTCTAAAAGAACTAGAAGCAGGTGGCGATGGAGGTCCGGCAATAATCCCCTTTAACAACCAAGAAAGTGAAATGATCAGGAGACTAAAACTTCCAAAAGAAGACGAAGAACATATGCCACCGGAAGGCAAGAAAACTCCAAGTAGTCTAGAAATAGATATTTTGGAGGAATGGGTTGCCTTAGGAGCCTCTGATACCCTACGTTTTTACGATTTAAAGGAGACAGAACCGCTGGCTCTATTAATTCACGAGCTTATGACACCAGCAGCGGTTGCTAAATGGGTTGATCTGAATGTGGTAGCGGATACTACTATAAGTCGATTAAATACAGACTATCTAACTATCAACAGAATTTCTAACCTGTCTAACGCTTTGGTAGTTAATGCCTACCTACCTCCTCATTACAAGGCGAATCAAATACTAAAGCTGCATCCAATAATTGAAAATATTATAGAATTAGATCTGAGCGGCTTACCCCTTGGAGAAGCCGAGATCGGAATGGTGGCACAAGGCAAAAACATTGAGAGGCTAGAACTAGACGGAACCCCATTAACCGATAATCAATTAGACACCTTAACTGTTCTCGGAGAATTAAGGCTACTAAAGGTTTATAATACAAAGCTTGGAGACAAGAGTCTAACCCTTTTTGAAAAATTCAAAAATTTGAAGCAGCTTTATTTATGGAATACAGAAATAAGCGCAAAGGGTTTAGAAAATTTAAGCAAAAAAAGTTCCAGCCTCCGTATTGATCAGGGAATAGAGGAACCTTATATTACCTTTTTTAGCACCACAGACACCCTTGATTTATCTAACAAAGAATAGTGTTGATCAATTAGCTTTCTTTTCCATTGAATATCGTATCTTTCTGTAAACAAGCCTTCTAATAATGAAAACACTTAGCTCTAGCAAGGGCATCCAAATTTTTAATAAGTCCGCCACATTTCTTTTGGCATTTGTAACCCTTTTGACCTTTTTAGGAAGCTGTGAAAAGCCGCCTCAGGCCATAAGCTATGCCCTAGAATTAAATCCCAACAGCAATGCTCCCCTTGCCGGCATCTATAGTATTGCAGCAAACAAGCCGGTTAAAATTAAATTATCTGTCAGTAGTGATGGAGAGGTAAAAACGATTTTACCAGCAGAATCATATTCCAAAAATCACCTCTATCCGGTATTAGGCTTAACACCAAATAAAATACACAAAGTAACGGCTACACTTGTAGATGAAAAAGGTAAGGAAACCATATTACCAGTTCAGGAAATTAAGACTCCCCCTCTTCCCCCAGATTTTCCAAAGCTAAGTCTTACCCAAGGTACTAACGATACTGTTGAACCTGGAATAACCATGTTTACCGTGTTTAAATGGTTAGACAAGTTTGAAGATGATCCCGATTGGGGCTATGCGATTGCGGTAAATAAAAAGGGAGAAGTAGTTTGGTACCTTAAAACAGATTATTTCATTGATGAGGTGAGGAGGCTACATAACGGAAATCTTTATTTTGGAGGTAAAATAGACGGGCGTGTCTTTGAAATGGATATGCTTGGTAATATATTAAAACAGTGGCATTCTGAAGGCGCAACACTTGGAGATATAGCCCCGGAAAGCATCCCGGTTGATACTGACGTATTTCATCATGAAGTCAGAGAATTAGACTCTGGTAACTTTCTTGGTTTAGGCCTGGAGATTAAATCTTATACTGACTTCCCATTGGCCTATCCCCCTTCTAAAAAAGTTGGCGAAGCAGATGTAGCTTCTGATGTAATTATTGAGTTTGACAGGGAAGGTAAAACCATACATAAATGGTCTGTATCGGATATTCTAGACATTAGAAGGTTAGGAGACGGATCCTTAACGAGAGGATTTTACAATGATGTTTACGAGGATAAGTACGATTCTGTCCCTTTCGATGTTACTCATTCCAATGCAATTTTTTATTCCAAAAAAGACGACGCCGCTTATGTATCCTCTAATTACCAATGCGCTATTTATAAGGTTGACATGGAGACCGGACAACTCCAATGGATTCTGGGTGATCCAACAGGCTGGAAAAAGCCCTGGTCTAACAAACTCTTAAAACCCCTAGGCACGTTTATCTATCCCTACCATCAACATGGTTTAGAAATTACACCTGAGGGAACCCTCTTACTTTTCGACAATGGTGGCTCCCGCAGTTTACCTCCCAACAAAGCGATGCCCAAAGAAGAAAGGTTTAGCAGGGCAGTAGAATACAAAGTAAATGAAGCAGAAGGCACAGTAGAGGAGTTGTGGAGTTATGGCCCTCAGTACGAGCAATTTGTTTCACCCTTTATATCCGATGCAGACTATCTGCCTGAAACTGGTAATGTTCTTATTACTGATGGAGGTAGAATTAAGGGAGAAAATGGTGAAGACTTAGTCACTTTTGGTGGAAGAAACTGGGCGCGAATACTAGAAGTTACAAAAGAAGAAAACAGCAGAAAACTTTGGGAATTAACCCTAGAAGATCCTGAAGTTGGGCTCTCAATTTACAGGGCGGAAAGATTAAAAAACTTGTATCCCCATCTAGATAGACCCTAATTAGAGCACTATATTTTTTTAGTTGGTTTTAGTTCTTTAAAAAAGAAGTCATTATTTGGTACGTCAAAATCAAAACCTAAAACTTCTAGATTATTATTGGTATTAATCTTTATTGTACCAAAACTAAACCACGCCTGCGGCTCTAACCAATTTATCCGCCATACATCGTAATGCCAATGGGATAATTCTGCTCTAAGTAATGGTGCCCTATCAAAATTCAATAGAATTTTGTCCCCCTCCTTTTCAATAGATATAGTTCCAAGGAGTTTAGATTCATAATTACCCAGTAACTTCTGCAGAGGGGTATTTGGCTTTGTATTCGGCTCCCTTTGCGCAATTCTATCCTTAATTCTAGTATCCTTTTCTCTGTAATTATTGGTACTTTTTAAATGTTCGGCAGACCAGTCTTTCGAAGCAACACCCAACATTTTGTCTAAGGCATAGTAGGTAGCCGCCATAATGGGACTTTTAACCCCGTTGGTAAGTACTACAATCCCAATTTTTTCGTCTGGTATTAAGGTTACCGCTGTAATCATCCCATCATAACCTCCAGTATGCCCAACTTTAAGTCTCCCGTGATAATCACTTAAACCCCATCCCAAACCATAGGCATTAAAATGACGGTTAAAATCATTAGTCTTGGTAAGGTCTACATTTCTATTGTTGTGTGGTGTCCATACCATATTTCGACTTTTAGAGCTTAGAAGCGTATCCTTTCCTATTACCCCATTATTCAAGTTAAAAATCATCCATTTAGACATATCTTCCACACTACTTATGAGTCCGCCTGTTGCCGCTACCTGATCCCAATTAACCCAGGGTATTTCATAATTTACCCCTTCTTTTCGGGCGTAGGGTTTAGCATAATTAGCTTTGGCATCTAAATCTTTGACCGAAGAAATTGTTCTGTGCATCCCTAGGGGATTTAGTATTCTTTCCTGAACATTTTCGCTCCAAGTTTTACCAGTTACTACTTTAATTAGTTCCCCGGCAGTGATATACATCAAATTAGAATATCCATAACCTGCTCTGAAATCGTAAGCTTTGGGAACATACTTCACCCGCTTTATTATTTCTTCTGAACTAAAGGTTGTTTTATACCAAATATTATCCCCGCTAAAAGTCCCTAAACCCACTCTGTGACTTAGAATATCTCTTATTGTTGTATGGTCACTGACCCATGGATCATATAAAGCAAAATACGGGAGGTATTTTTTAACCGGATCATTCCAATCTAGTTTCCCCTCCTGTACCAGCATTGCTATCAAAGCAGAGGTAAAGGCTTTTGAATTTGAGGCAATGGCATATAAGGTATTCTTATCAGGTCTAGTTTGTTCTTCTATATCTGAATATCCGTAGTTACCCGTAAACACTAATTCCCCATCCTTCACAATACCTATTGCAGCACTGGGAACATCCCAATCCTTTACCATCTTTTGAAAGTAAGAATCAAACTCTTCCCAGTCTACTCTGGGATTGTTTTGTGCCTTCAGTTCAATAAAAACCCATGTGGTTAAAAGTAAAAGCAATGGAAGAGACCTTAGAGTAGCTTTATGCATTTGAAATACTTAAGAATATTAATTTAGGAAACCGTACAAATTAAATACGACATTAAATATACGTTAAATCTAAAGAAGAAAATTTAGTTTTAGTTCTGACTAAGCTCTTCTATAGTCTGCAGAATAAGTGGTCCAGCCTGAGGGTCTATGGACATACTCTTTAAATAATTACTGTGTTTTACTCTGGGTTCTTTTTCAAAAAATTCCGGCGTAAGAATATATCCCAATGCATCCATCCCCAAGCCTAAAATAAATTTGGGACCCTCGGTCTTCATCAATTTCTTTGAATCCAAAGAATGGGTTGGAGTAGTTTCCCCTGGGTGAGTTACAAATAGTGCTTCCCCTATACCAAATAGGGCTATTTCAGTAAGCACCCCAGCCTTCATGTCGCGCTTAATTACCCCTAATGAGGTTAGCTGCTGAAATCCTTCATTGCTTACCGGAAGTCTGATCTTTTTGCTACTAAAATTTAAGCCAGTACTATTTAAAGTCTTTGGGGCATTCAACATCTTTAAAACGTCATTCCCCAACTCAGAACCCCTATAAAGGGCATTTTCAAATGTCTTTGTCTCATATTCCGGTTGTACCCAACCCCCTATAGCACCTTGAAGAAAAAAATTTACCCCTCCTATATTAGTATCTAAAGTAGTGTATAAGCCGGCCACATAATCTGCCGACACTTCACTATTAGTGCCATCCATAAAAGTGGGATGACAGGCAAAATTTGTTAGAGTTGCCAATGAATTATTCTTTTCGTCCTTAAACTGTATAACTTTTAAAGAACGATCTAGATTTAACGAATCGGAAATATTATATACCCAATCTTCTCCAAACACGCTTTCAGCGTAATATCCTTTTGCCTTAGTTTGATTAGTCCATGCTTCCATTATAGCATCTGCAGAAGCAGAGACCACTTTGGCCATATAAAGACTGTCCACACCTGTGGTCAATTGATCGGGACCCCAAATACCAACTACATCTGGTCCTGAATGTGTGTGAGTTGAAGTCATAACTATTCGGGATACGTCGAATTCTGAAGAGGGAATTTTTTTGGATACAACATCGCGAATATCTTCCAATACAGGGTAAAGCATTCCAATACAATCAAAAGTTATAAGAGCGATACTGCTAATAGAATCGGATACTACAATGGCCTTTACAAACAGAGAATCATGAATCCCCGTAAATTTGCGGTTTTGTCTGTCCCCGGCTATAAAAGAACCAATCTCTGGATTTATTGAAATTTGAGAAACACCTACCTTATAAAAATTCTTTCTTATTTCTTTCTTCGAATTACAGCTAAATAGACTAAGGAGTAAAACAAAAAAAACAATTGTGCGCATTCTATAGACTTTTATGACCTCCCAAGGGAGGAATTACTGTTTTAAACTAATCTGACTTGATCTAATAACTTTACAAATCTCTTTCACACTTCTTAGAGAATGTAAAATGACACATTTATACGTTTGGGTCTTCATAAGGTCAACGCTTAACAGGTATCATTTCTATCAAATCTATTATTTTTAACTTATACATACAAGTTAGTGTATCTAATAGTATCTTGAAAAAAAATAGAAATAAAACCATATGCATAGTAAAGTTAAAGAACTGGCCAAAATGATTGATCATTCCATATTACATCCTACCTTAACGGATGCAGATCTAAAAAGGGAATGTGAATTAGCTGTTGAGTACCAGGTGGCTTCTGTTTGTGTTAAGCCATACGCTGTTCCTTTAACCGCAAGCTTACTCAAAAACTCTGATGTGTTAGTAGGTTGTGTAATTGGCTTTCCTTCCGGGAATTCAGCCATAGAAGTAAAGGTTTTTGAAACAGAAATAGCCTGTAGAGATGGTGCTGTGGAAGTTGATATGGTCATAAATATTGGAAAAGCCTTGCAGGGCGACTGGGATTATGTTTATAAAGAGATAAAGGACGTGACCGATTGCGCTCATAAGCATGGAGCCATTATTAAAGTAATTTTTGAATCTGATTTTGTTACCCGGGATAGCGATATTATAAGACTTTGTGAAATATGTACAGAAGCCAGAGCAGACTATGTAAAAACTTCATCTGGTTTTGGTTTTGTTAAAAAGGCCAATGGGGACTACAATTACCAAGGCGCTACCCTCCCGGTATTGAAGCTAATGAAAAAAAGCATTGGCCCAGATGTAAAACTAAAAGCCGCTGGAGGAATTAGAACCCTGGACCAATTATTAGCTGTTAAAGAGATTGGATGCCACAGAAGTGGGGCAACTGCTACCCAAACTATACTTAAAGAAGCTATGGTAAGGTTCGCGCATTTAGATTAATGTTAGTGATGCCTATTTCAAAGTAAATATTCCGGACATTTTTAAAAATAATTTAAGGCAAAACGGCACTGTAGCCGTTTGAGCTTCATTTCTCAGGCTACAACCTCTCTTGATATATAAAAGTCATATTGCCTTTCTTCATGTCATTGTTTGAGAATCCTTATATCCACCTTAGCATTTAAATCTCTCCAAAAAAAGACGCCAATAATAGATGTTGCAATTTTTTACGAATCAGATTATCACCTTAGTACCAAAATAATATTCTGTTTAATTATATAAATTAATTACTTGAACATTTTAAAAACATGAGTTCTTGCAAATATCTCCCTAAATTAAATACTAAATCCGCAATATAATTTTAATAAAATAAAATTTTGTTTATTCTTTAACATTATTTATTAAACAATATTAATAGTTTTACTCTAGATAATTTCAAGATTATAGCATAATACACAAAAAACACTTATAGAATGAAAGACCAAAACACCTTAATTGAAAATTTATTAAAACCTAATAAACTACTTAATGGCTTTAACACAGAGGAAATAGGAGATGATCATCTTTATACTGGAATAGAAACCCCAATGAAAAAAGATGCTTTTGCTCTAACCGACAAACAAAAAAAGGAACATATTGCCATACTATTTAGAGAAATTATGGACGTGATGGGATTAGACCTAACGGATGATTCTTTAAAGGGAACTCCTCAAAGAGTTGCTAAAATGTATATTGAAGAAATATTTTCGGGCCTTAATCCTGAAAATCGCCCTAAGATTGCCCTCTTCGAGAATAAGTATCGCTATAATCACATGTTAGTAGAAAAGGATATAACATTTTACTCAAATTGTGAACACCACTTTGTGCCGATAATTGGAAAAGCACATGTAGCCTATATCTCTTCCGGTAAAGTAATTGGCTTGTCTAAATTAAATCGGTTGGTGCAGTTTTATGCGAAACGTCCTCAGGTACAAGAACGGTTAACAAACCAAATTGCAAGGGATCTTCAAGAAACACTGGAAACCGAAGATGTTGCTGTAATCATTGAAGCGAAACATCTGTGTGTCTCATCGAGGGGTATTAAGGACGATACTTCATCCACCGTTAGTTGTTATTATGGCGGAAATTTCAATACGCCTGAAAAAATTAATGAACTACAAAACTATATTAAACCACAATAAACAGTTTTTTGCAGTTTATTCGGATAAGTTGTTTGTGTTAATTCAAAGTCCAAAGAATTCCTTGCCCAATAAGAAAGAATTACCTTAATTCTCTTTCTCTTGAAAGGAATTAATTATTTTTGTTTTACTATTTTTTACTGAAAGAGATTCCAGTAAACGATTTAACTAAGGTAATACCACTAAACATTTAACTTATGAAAAAACTATTATTTACCAGCCTTGCATTTATTTGCCTGTTTTTAAGTGCCGAGAGTCTTAAAGCACAGGCGGCAACCTATGAAGTAGGTGTTAGAATTGGAGACAACACCGGTATTGACGGAACCATCCCATTGGGAATTGAACCAAGACTTCATCCTACTGTTTATCTCGACAGATTTGGAGTAGGTACTTATTTTGACTGGATGTTTGCATTGGCCGATGGCCCAACAGGACTTAAATTCTATCCAGGAGTTGGTCCGGAATTCTTTTTCGAAAACGACTTTGACTTTAACGTAGCGGGGAATTTTGGAGTGGAATATGCCTTTGAGTTTCCGATTACCATAGGCTTAGACTGGAGACCCGGTTTTGCGGTAACCAATGATTTTGATTTTATTTCAAGCAATTGGGGATTCATGATCCGCTATCGCTTTAAAGAAGGAGGCTTCAAAAAGGTCGATTAAAATCACGTCAATCTATGAGTAAAAGTCCAACTTAATCGTTGGACTTTTTTTGGCCTCATACAGACTTTAGAAAACATTTCTTACATTTAAAGGTAATACCAGTGTACTAAAAGAGCAACAATATTGCATTGCGCTATGGCTACAGTTGTATTAGACAACCATCTCTATGAAGAATAAAAAACTTTTGGGTTTTCTTTTAGGAATAGGAATTATTCTTTTGATTATTGGCATTTTTGGCCATTCATTTCTTAACAAAGCAGCAAAAAACTACCTAAAATCTGAATTAGAAGTATTAAATGCTAAAAATGAATATATCTATCAGGCTGGAAGTCTAGATATACGCCTTTTGGGAGGTTCTATTGTTTTAAAAGACTTTAAAATTAAACCTAGTGACGCCTATCTTGAAGCTTTTAATAATGGGGAAGCTCCGGAACCTACTTTAAAAGAATTAAGCGTAGATCAGGTATCATTTAAAGGAATAGGAATCATTGATTTACTTCTTAATAATCATCTGAACATACGAAACATTCAGATCAACAAACCTACTTTTAAAATATTAAAACACCCTGAAAATTATAAAACAGATTCCGTTCCAGGTACAAGTAAATCGAATTTCTATTTAGATTCTATTCAAATTAGAAAAACAAAAGAAATAAGCCTGTCCGAGTTTAATATAGTTGACTACGAATTACAGATTTTAGATGTGGTGAGCAAAGACACCATTTTGCAATATACCGGTAAAGACATGACGATTGATGGGATTGACCTGGAACCATCAGAAAAAAACCCCAACTACTTTTACTTTAATACCGAAAAGCTTCTTTTTAAACTACAAAAGCAAACAATCGATTTAAATGCAGACTTCTACTCTGTAAATTTAGACAACTTAGTATATGACCATAGCAAACAAAGTATTGAGATAGACGGATTTGCTTTCAGTCCTATGGTGGAAAATACTCAAATCATGAGCGCTTCCAAATATACGTCTGAAGTATACAAACTAGAAATGCAAAAAATGAATATTAATGGTTTTAATCTGAATCCTTTAATTCATTCCGGAATTCTTATCATTGACCAAATAATAATAGAGCAGTTAACGGCCGAAATAACTAAAGATAAAAGCAAGCCATTTAACACTAAAAAAGTAAAGAATCTACCACAGGAATCCTTGCAAAATTTGAATTTTCCTATGCTGATTCAGTCCATCGACATCAAGAATTCTACCCTCAATTATTCCGAACAGGACAAAGCACCCAAAGACCTATTAGACTTAAATCTAACAGATCTTAATATAAACATTAGTAATGTTACTTCCTTAAAGGATACTACCTTAAAAAACAAAGCATTAGAGATATCTATAAATACCCTTCTCTCAGGCGAATTACCTATTGAAACTAAAATAAATATGCCCTATAATTCCTATAACAATGCCTTCACGTTTACAGGTCATTCAAACAAAGGGGTAAATTTCAATAAATTCAATTCTGTAGTTTTTAAAGCGTTGAATATAAAAATAGAGGGAGGTGTCTTAAACGGCATTAAATGGAGTGCCCAAGGAAATGATGAAAAGCTGGAAGGAGAATTTACCATGTTATACAAAGAACTGGAAGTTGATCTTTACAAAGAAGACCAGTCCCAAGCCAAAACACTTTCCTGGCTTGCGAATGCCGTAGTCCCTAAATCTAATCCTGGTAATAATGGAAAGGTATTTATTGCCAGTATGAAGTTTGAACGTGTTAAATATAAAGGACTCGGAAACTTCCTATGGAAAGGTATTCAATCTGGGCTTATAAACTCTATTAATCCACTAGCAAAACCTTCACCAACTAGCAGTTCAAATTCGCAAAAAGCAAAAAGCAAAAAGCAAAAAGAAAGGAAAGAAAAAGTCAAAAACTAAAACTTAATTCCTGCATCTTAGGAAGTGTAAAATTATCTAGCGTTATTTTGTAAAATATAATTAACCCTACTAAAGGAGCAAGGAAGCTACATCTCCCCAAGTATTTACTCGTTCAAAACCATTGGTATTTACATTGTGAGGAGAGGTAAACAGAAGAGATCTGCCCTCAAAACTTTCTAGATTATACTTTCTGTCGTCTATTAATATGTCTCCCTTAAGTATATGTTTATTTCCACATAATATCCTTTGTTGCCAGGGAATAAAAGGAAAATACTCTTCTAACCAATAGTGTTTCTCTTCTAAAGAATTAGGGAACTGCATTGCGGCAGAGGCTATATAAATGTTATAATATTTATCCAATTCTCGCACAACCTCGATACTATTTTCAATAGGTTTCAAATTGCGAAAGAAGCCCTTTTCATAACAGTGTTCATGTATACTGCTTTGTCTTTCTTTTGGCACACTTTGCCAAACTTCTCCACCCAAACAATCTTTTTTAGAGAGCGATTCATTATAAACGTCGTTATAAAATCTAATATGAGCACCGTAGGTATCGGCCAGCACTTCATCCATATCAATAAATAAGGTCATAATCTTTTCCGGTTTTTACGAAGTACGGAAAAATACCTTAATTCCAGAACTTCATTTACAATGTTTACTAAAATTTGATACACAAAACACTTTTCGTTAAAACCGAGCAGCAGTTTTTCTTTATTTATACAGTAAAAATCCTTTTTTACGCCTATTAAATTTAGTAGTATCTTTCTCTAATAATTTCAAAACAGCTATGACTCGTATTTTCAAGAACAAATATTTTACGCTCTTTGCCTTGATTATTGTTCCGTTTTTATTCATTCTTGTTTTGGCAAATTTAACCATTACCCAGTCTGTAAAAGGTAAGACCTACAATGAGGTTAGTAAGATTCCCACGAACAAAGTTGGCTTGGTTCTTGGCACTGCGAAAATGTTGGTAGATGGAGGTGCAAATCCTTATTATACTAACAGAATACAAGCTACCATAGCCCTTTACAGTGCGGGTAAAATAAGTTTTGTGCTGGTAAGTGGAGACAATGGAAGTATTTATTATAATGAACCAAACACCATAAAAAAAGATCTAATAAATGGCGGAATTCCAGCGGAAAAAATATTCCTTGACTACGCAGGATTTAGAACTTTAGATTCTATGGTAAGAGCAAAATACATCTTCGGACTTGAAAGGGTAACGGTAATATCTCAGGAATTTCACAACGAAAGAGCTATTTATCTCGCTGATAAAAAACGATTAAAAGCGATTGGCTTTAACGCAAAGGGAATTTCAGGAAAAGAAGGCATAAAAGTGCAATTTCGAGAATACTTTGCCAGAGTAAAGGTTTTTATTGACCTTATTCTGAATACACAACCTCGTTTTTACGGCGAAAGAGTAGAAATAAAATAATTCATACAATTAGTTTTGAGAATGGTCAATTCAAAAATTAAAATTTTGTTAAAAAACTTAGGTCCTGGTCTATTATTTGCAAGCATGGCCATTGGCACTTCTCACCTTGTTCTCTCCACTAAAGCAGGAGCACAATACGGCTGGGTTATGGTGATTCCCATAATTTTAGCAAACTTCTTTAAATATCCTTTTTTTGAATATGGTATCCGTTATACCAACGTGACCAATAAATCTCTTATCGAAGGCTATTTAAGACGCGGGAAGACCTATTTATGGCTTTATGCATTTATTACACTCGTTACAACTTTTACCATACTGGCTGCTCTTTATGTAGTGACGGCGGGTCTGTTTATTAATTTATTCGACTTTAAAGAAGCTTCCATAGGGATCACGGCATTAATTCTTTTCTTTCTGATAAGCACTTTACTTATTATTGGCCGCTATAGGTTTTTAGAAATTTCTTTGAAATATATTATTTCAATTTTATTTATTGCCCTTTTCGTAACTACACTGTTAGTAATTTTTAAGGGTCCTGTTGAGAAAGTAAATGAATTTAGAGCTCCGGCAATATTTAATGAAGCGAGTATACTATTTTTAATTGGTTTAATTGGGTGGATGCCTACGGCTGTTGAAGCTTCGAGTTGGTTAAGTCTGTGGAGTCTAGAAAAATATAAACTAGAAAAAAGCAAACCTACCCTCCGAGAAGCGCTTCAAGAATTTAATTCCGGATATGTTATGACCGCGGTTCTAGCCGTATTTTTTTTAATCATAGGATGGTTAACACTATATGGAACCCAGACAGAATTAAGCAGCAACGCCACGGTCTTCGCAGATCAGGTTGTAAATCTATTTACCACCCACATCGGACAATGGGCATATGTTTTTATAGCCATTTCGGCTTTTGCCACTATGTTTAGCACCTGCATGACTGCCCATGATGCTATTTCAAGAGTAAGTATAGATATTATAGGGCATCTATCCAACAAGAAAAAGACACTTAACAATAAAAAGTACTATGCATTGGCCGTAGTTGTATTAGCGACGATTAATTTTGCCGTAATAAGTGTTTTTGGCGCTAACATGGGATTTTTAGTAGCCTTGGCAACCTTTATATCCTTTGTTTTTGCCCCTATCGTTGGATATATGAACTTAAAAAATGTAATGAGCCATGACTTGCCCAAACAATTTAGACCTCGGGCCGGAATGCGCCTGTTAACCTACGCCGGAATGCTATTTCTATCCTTTTTCGCTATCTATTACTGTTGGATGTTATGGGTATAAATCTAAGTTACCTATAGAGAATTCTTGTGAATCTCCTCTACCACTTCCGGGTTTAAAAGCGTACTAATATCGCCCATATTGGAGGTGTCTTTAGATGCGATTTTCCTTAAAATACGTCTCATTATTTTTCCGCTGCGTGTTTTGGGCAGTCCTGAAACAAACTGAATTTTATCTAGTTTGGCTATAGGACCTATTTGCTCTGTTATTTGCTGATTTATCTCTTTTCTCAGGTTATCCCTGTCCCTTACTTCTCCAACTTCCTTAAGGATTACAAAACCATATAAGGCATTACCTTTCACATCGTGGGGAAAACCGACTATGGCAGACTCTGCTACCGCCGGATGTTCATTAATGGAATCCTCTATTGGGGCAGTTCCTAAATTATGCCCGGAAACTATAATAACATCATCAACTCTTCCCGTAATCCTATAATAACCAACGGCGTCTCTCAATGCTCCATCCCCTGTAAAGTACTTATCTTCGTAGGCCGTAAAATAGGTGTCTCTATAACGATCGTGATTCCCCCATATAGTTCGTGCCATAGATGGCCATGGAAACTTAATACAAAGTCTTCCGTCTACTTGTACCCCACTAATTTCTTTGCCTTCTTCATTCATAAGAGCCGGCTGAATCCCTATAAATGGTAAGGTAGCGTAGGTGGGGGTAGTTGGCGTTACAAATGGTATTGGAGAAATCATTATACCACCTGTTTCTGTTTGCCACCAGGTATCCACAATTGGACTTTTCCCTTTCCCAACATTGTTGTTATACCAATGCCAAGCTTCCTCGTTTATTGGCTCGCCAACAGAGCCCAGAACACGCAAAGAAGATAAATCATACTTCTCCACATAGTCTAAGTTTTCCTTAGCCAAAGCTCGAATTGCAGTTGGTGCCGTATAGAACTGGTTTACCTTATGTTTCTGAACCACTTCCCAAAACCTCCCATAATCGGGATACGAAGGAACACCTTCAAACATAAGGGTTGTAGCTCCATTAGCTAAAGGCCCATATATAATATAAGAGTGACCGGTTATCCAACCAATATCAGCAGTACACCAATAAACATCTCCATCTTTATATTGAAAAATATTTTTAAAGGTATAAGCCGTGTAGACCATATAACCTGCACAGGTATGTACCATCCCCTTAGGTTTTCCCGTAGAACCTGAGGTGTACAGAATAAAAAGGGGGTCTTCTGCCGCCATTCTCTCCGCATCAAAATCAGCATAGGCATTATCCAGTAAAGGTTGCAACCATAAATCCCTGTCCTTTTTCATACTTATCTTGTTTCCCGTTCTTTTGGCAACAAGAACCTTTTTTATACCCGGGCAAGTCTTTAGGGCAACATCCACGATTTTCTTCAAATCCAAAACTTTCTTCCCTCTATAGGAACCGTCGGAAGTTATAATCATATTACATTCACAATCATTTATTCTGGCAGCCAAGGCGTTTGAAGAAAAACCTGCAAAAACAACCGAATGTATGGCACCAATTCTGGCACAGGCCAATACTGCATAAGCCAGTTCCGGAATCATTGGCAGATAAATACATACCCTATCTCCTTTTTTTACACCCTGTTCTTTGAGAACATTAGCCATCCGGCATACCTTCTCGTGAAGTTTACCATAAGTAATATGTTGCGCGGGCTCCTCCGGATTATTTGGTTCAAAAATAATGGCAGTCTTATTCTTTCTGGTAGGCAAATGACGATCTATACAATTCTCTGTAATGTTCAATTCCGCGCCCTCAAACCATTTAATCTCTGGTTTTTTAAAATCCCAATCCAAGACTTTATTCCATCTTTTTCGCCAAACAAAATGTTCTTCAGCTATTTCTTCCCAAAATGTTTCTGGGCGTTGCACAGATTTTCTATATACCTGAAAATATTCTTCTAGGTGTTTAATATGGTAATTACTCATAAATTTAAATTAATGGATATTCGCTTCTTTTACACCACTAGGAATTCGAATCCTCTCAACAATTTCCTGTACCTCATCAGGAGGATCTGGAGTAAAATAAGAAATTATTATCGAAACTATAAAGTTAATCAACATAGCCACAGTACCAAATCCTTCGGGAGATATTCCGAACCACCAACCGTCCTTTCCTCCTCCTTCGAACATATCAAACTTAAACCTGAGCATGTAATACATCATTAGTAATATACCGACGACCATTCCGGCGATAGCACCTTCTTTATTCATTTTTTTGTAAAAGATTCCCATTACGATGGCCGGGAAAAACGAAGCTGCTGCCAGACCAAAGGCTAATGCCACGGTGGCGGCTACAAAGTCAGGAGGATTTATACCAAAATACCCCGCTATACAAACAGCAACCACAGCAGACATTCTGGCGATTAGTAATTCGGCTCTATCTGAAATATCAGGTCTAAATTGCTTTTTAATTAAATCATGGGACACTGAGGTTGAAATTACCAAAAGAAGTCCGGCTGCTGTAGACAAGGCAGCCGCCAATCCTCCGGCCGCCACCAGTGCAATCACCCAATTAGGCAAGTTTGCAATTTCAGGATTAGCCAGAACCGTGATATCGGGATCTACGGTTAATTCGTTAGCATTCTTATCGGCAACATATTGAATTAGGCCATCCTGATTCTTATCCTCAAAAACAACCAGACCAGTAGCCTCCCATTTAGAAAACCATGAAGGCATATCCTCATACGGTTGGTCGCTTACGGTTTCAATTAAATTTGTACGTGCGAATACGGCTATTGCAGGTGCCGTAGTATATAATATGGCTATAAATAAAAGAGCATAACCCGCAGACTTTCTAGCGTCTCTAACGTTAGGCACTGTAAAAAACCTGACGATAACATGAGGCAGGCCTGCAGTGCCTACCATAAGCGCTGCCGTAATAAAGAAGATATCTATCAGTGGTTTGGAACCATCGGTATAAGAATCAAATCCTAATTCGGCTGAAAGTCCGTCTAACTTATCTAGTAAATATACCCCTTCGCCAACAACCTCCGAGCCCATTCCTATTTGGGGTATTGGGCTACCTGTCATTTGTATAGAAATAAAAATAGCGGGTACCATAAAGGCGAATATCAAAACACAATACTGTGCTACCTGGGTATAGGTAATACCCTTCATGCCTCCTAAAACGGCATAAAATAAGACGATAATCATTCCAATGATTACCCCTGTATTTATGGGTACTTCTAAAAAACGGGAAAAAACCAGGCCCACACCTCTCATTTGGCCGGCCACATAGGTAAAAGACACTAATAAAGCACAAATAACAGCCACCGTTCTAGCAACATTAGAGTAATATCTATCTCCAATAAAATCTGGCACGGTAAATTGGCCAAATTTTCTTAAATAGGGTGCTAATAAAAGTGCTAATAAGACATAACCACCGGTCCATCCCATAAGGTAAACCGAACCGTCATATCCGGTATAAGATATAAGACCCGCCATCCCTAAAAAAGAAGCAGCAGACATCCAATCTGCGGCTGTAGCGAGTCCATTTGCCAAGGCAGGCACACCACCCCCGGCTACATAAAATTCTTTTGTAGATCCGGCCCTAGACCAGATAGCTATTCCTATATAAATAGAAAATGTAAGTATTACAAGAGCAAGTGTCCATGATTGAACATCCATAATTTAGCAGGTCTTAGGTGATTTTAATTCTTATCAAATCCAAACTTTTTGTCCAGGCTATTCATGAGACGAACGTAGATAAAAATGAGAACTACGAAAACATAGATAGATCCTTGCTGAGCAAACCAAAAACCCAGTTTAAAACCACCGAGATGAAAAGCATCGAGCTCTTCTTTTAGCAATATTCCGAAAACATAAGAAACAAGGAACCAAATAGACAATAGAACCGTCACGTAGCGAAGGTTCATTTTCCAATATTTTTTCGCATTAGATACTGACTTCATTCTAAGAATTAATTTTTCTAAATATAACTAATACTGAATACTAAAAAGAAAGAGGAGGAAAGTTTTTATAGTTTTTCACAAACGAAAGTCTCTTTTGGAAGAAATCCAAGTATTTAAGTAATAGACAAAAATTCAAAATTATTTAAAACAGCAACTCGTAGTTTAAAACAACCAATAATTGTCTCTCGTTCTTGTTGTGAAATTGTTCCAGGCAAAATACCCCATTGGTGCAGTTATTAAGTATTTTATCTTCCCCATAACCTACGGTATAAAGGATGTTTGAGGAGGAGACCCCATGGTCTAGCAAATAATCTCTAATAGCCTCAGCCCGTCTCTGTGACAACCTAAAATTGGTTGCTCCTCCACCCCGGCTATCAGTATGCGATTCTATTCTCAATTGAATGTCAGGAAAACTCGTAATAGCATTAATGGCCTTATTTAACTCGGTGGCTATTTCTGGAGTAATCTGATACTTTCCTTTGCCAAAATAAAAAGGTTCCATTTTTAAGACCGTCTGATCCTCACGCTCTTCAACTAAATCATCAATCAACAGAATTCCCTTATTCCAAGCGCTACCCTCTGCCTTTCCAGAAGCATATAGTTCTTTTATCGGGGCATATCGTTCTTTGGAAATCTCTACATAAATCGAATCTCGCCATGGAATTTCTAGTCTATAAGTTCCATCCTCTTTAGTATAAGCTTCTTTTAAGACTTCATCATTGAGATCTATGAGCTTAACCAAAGCTTTATCTATGACTGCTTTAGAGGTAGTGTTGGTAATAGATCCAGAAACCACCAAAGTTTTTATTCCCGGTTTTTCATCTACCAAAAAGCCATATATATCGTCCCCACCTTTTCCTTCTATTCTATCGGAAGAGAAATATCCTACCATTCCTTTCCCTGCCGTTAAATTATCTTTCATTATAAATCCAAAATCGTCCTTTTCAGAATTTAAACCTTTGCCTAGATTAATTGGCGTACTAAAAGATCCATCTACCTGTACTTCAGACTTATATATATCCATTCCTCCCAAACCATAAAAGACATCGGAAGCGAAGTAAAAGCTATTTTCATATACGAACGGAGAAACTTCATTACCTGGGGTATTAATCCGAGGCCCTAAATTTATAGGAGCCGACATTATCTTTCCTTCATTAGTATTTACGTAATAAAGGTCTGTTCCGCCATAGCCCGAGGGGAAATTTGCAGCAAAATACAGTCTGGCATTCGACGCGTCGTAATGCGGGTAATAAAAAGAAGTGCTTAGGTCTCTAAGAATAAATTGCGAATCCCCGTTAGAGGCAGTTTTCATAATGGCCAAGCTATTCTTGCCATTTTCATCAAAGGCCAAAGCTCCTTCTTCTGCGTTTGAGGTAACAAAGAAAACCGTATTCATTTGTTCCGAATAATACGGCGTAGCCTGGTGGTATTCGGAACTAGGAATTTTAGTAAAAGGATTGGGATTAAGAATCTGATAATCACTGCCAATTCTTGACACAAAAATATTCAAATACTCTTCATTCGCCTTTCCTCTCTTCTTATTAGGGTCTATACGCCTAGAGCTTGTAAACAGTAATCTGTCATCCTTGTAAAAGGATGGAGAAAAATCTGCCGAACTACCATTAGAATTGATATTAAAAATCTCATAGTTAAGATCCCCAGCACTTGCGGAACTTTGTAATTCATAATTAAATTCAGCATTTTCTAATAATTCTGGAGACAGAACATCCGATTTGGTAGAAAGAAATGCACGCACCCTATCTTGTCCGGAGGTCCTAGACATGGCGTTCAGCATATTGTTAAAGTGAAAAGGCGAAATGGAATCGTTCTCTTTATACAATGCTAAATAAGTATCCGTAGCACTTTTATACTTTTCTACGTGCAAATAAGAAGTAGCTAAATTTAACCTCTTTTGCCTGCTTAAAGGTTCTTTTATGTTTTCTTTATTGTATTCCGAAATAGCACTGATATAGTTATATTCAAAAAAGTATTTATCCCCTTTAGACCAATTCTCTTGCGCCAAAAGAATAGTCTGAGCGCATAAAACGATTAAAAATAATAAAGATCGATACTTCATTTTAACTAGAATTAGAAAAACCTGGGGGAATCTATTTGCTTGGGCTTACCTTTTAAATTATCATTTTTATTTCCATTTTGGCCACTTCCCCTACCTATATAGAACTTCAGAATAACTTCATGCGAACCATTATTATAATCCCCTAAAGGATTGGTATTATAATCATAGGAATACCCGGCAAATAGTCCATTGGAAATTTGAAACCCTACCAAGCCACTTACTGCATTGTCTACACGATAGGAGGCACCAACGGTAAACACATCACTTATTAAGAAGTTTGCAGAACCGTTAATTGTTGCAGGTGCTCCGGAAATTAAATTCACCAATACTGCAGGTTTAAATTTAAGGTTACTTGACAAATCAAACACATATCCACCAATAAGATTAAACTGCAGCTTATCATCAACAATAGCGGCTACCTCGTCATTGTAAATTCCATCGGTTAAAAAATTTGGTGCAGAGGCACCAAGATACCAATTGTCGGCGTATAAGAAAAGTCCAGCACCTATTATAGGATAGAATTCATTGATAGTCCCTCTATCTAAAATTGGCTCCCCGGGATTCTCAAAATCTCCCTTAGAAAAGTCCACATTTAGAAACGAACCACCGGCATCAATCCCAAAGGAAAGTCTGGTATTCTCCGAGATATTTAATTGGTAAGAATAGGAAATATCCACATACGTACTTGTTGTTGGCCCTAACTGATCGTTAACCACGTTAAAACCCATTCCATTGCGTTTATTGGCAAAAGGAATATTTGTTCCGACACGAATAGTCCGTGGTGCTCCATCTATATCTATCCACTGTGCTCGGTAGAGTGCAGAAATATCCATAGACTCTACGGTACCAACATAAGCCGGATTAAAGCTCCCAATATTATACATATACTGCGTATACTGAGGTTCTCTTTGAGAAAAACTCCAATGAAAACAAAACAGAACTACGCCCAAAAAAGTTAAGGCTCTTAGAGATTTTGATTTACTTGATGTACAAGTCATTATCGTTATTATCTTATTATTTGAATCCAGCCTTTTCTTATTGCAGAACCATCACCCAAGTCTAATACATAGAAGTAAGTGCCGTCGGGGACCGCTTCATTATTTCTAGTGCCATCCCAGGTATCGCCGTCTACCATTCTCCTGGCCTCATGAATTAAATTTCCATACCTATTATAGATTTGTATAAAATTATCTGGGTAGTCTGCAAGACAATTAATTTTAAGCAAGTCATTCGTGCCATCCCCATTGGGTGAAAACTGATTAAAAATAAACCCGCACTCTTCTGTACTTCTCTCATTAACCAGCACCTCTGCCGATGCTTCATTATTATCCGGATTCCCGTCAATTGGGGAAGAACTAATAAGCCTTGTTGTATTAGTATAAGTCCCTGCCACCAACGGCACCCTCGCTGTAATCTCCAGACTGGCCTGCGCACCTAAGGCTAAGGTGGGTATGGTCCATTCTCCTGTAGCATCATTATAGTCTCCAGTACTGGCAATATGACTCAGATATTCAAAGACACCATTTAATAAATTGTCTTCTATTACAATATTCGACATAATACTTTCCAGAGACTGATTAGTTGCCAATATGGTAAAAACAACCTCATCTCCAGCCAGGGGTCTTGCACTTATCACAGATTTCTCAATTGCAATATCTACCCCCTCGGGTACATCCACTTCTACGGTCACGGTAGCCGAATCGTTGCTGCTATTATTATCTATTGGAAAAGAGCTTAACAGTTCTGCTGTATTGGAATAATCTCCTTCTTCTAATATAATTACATCAATATTTAACACGGCAGTATCTGTGCCTTGCATTTCTTCAATAGTCCAAATGCCCGTGTCTGGGTCATAAACCCCTAAATTGGTTATAGAAGAAACAAACTCAAATCCGCTTTGAATAAAATCTCCTACTTCAATATCTAAAATTCTTCGTTCCAAAAGGTTGTTGACGGTTAAGGTAAAGGTAATTTGTTCTCCGGTTGCCGCTGAGACGGGATCTACCGTTTTAAGAATCTCCAAATCAATAGGATCTGGATTACAGTCGGGCGTTAAATTGGGATCACATGCGTCTAAGGGATCCGTACCATTATCCACTTCTTCACCATCCAAAAAAGAGTCCCCATCTGTATCTGGATTTGTGGGATCTGTACCAATTATAGCTTCTTGTCCATTGGTTAGTCCGTCATTGTCTGTATCTATTCTGCAATCCGTTACAAAGATGATTACTTCTGAGGAAAGATCTGTACAAGGGGCCACGGCATTGTTGGTGGTATAACTAAAAATATAATTTCCATCCGGCAGACCTTCAAAGTTCACGATATTATCACTCCCTATTACTGCGCCTCCTCCGGAAGGATCATTACTTATGGTCCAGGCACCTGGATCCTGCCCCGATATAAAATCATCAAGATCAGCTGTCGTAGGGCCTTCAATAGGATCGCTACAAGCCGAACCATTGGTTGTTATCCCCGGATTTGGTTCTATGTTTACCACTACCTGTACCTGAGACCTCGGAGAGGTACACCCATTTGCTGTTGCTTCAACCCAAAAAGATCGAGTGTCTGTAACATCTGGATTAAAGGTCGAGGATGTAGAAAGCACATCGGAACTCGATGCCGAATCGTACCAATTAAAGTTAGGTGTCTGAACGCTATTCGGAATTTCTCCTTCAACTGTCAGTGTAGCCTGTCCTGGTCCACAGATTATATCCCCTCCAGTTAGTGTTATAAGCGGGGTAAAGTTTACGGTCAGGGTAACTGTATTGGTTGGACTAGCGCATAAATTCGCAGCATCATAATAGAATGTATAATAAGTCCCTGCCGATGGATTGTCTTTTTCAGCCTGATTTAAGTGACCACTTACCTCTAAAGGATCGGGATTTCTGCTCCAAATCAATATGGTTCCTACTGGGGCTGTATTGCCATCTGTATAATCATCTAAGCTTATGCCAGAATCAATGGCATCACAAAATGCATCGGGAATATTGGTGTCTATTTGAGGTGCTAAATCTCCGGCGTCACAACATGGTACTACGGTAATCTCTACGGTTACAGATTGATCCTCACAAGCACCATCCGCTGTATCCGTTGTATAGGTATAAATATAAGTGCCATTTGCAGCACCATCAAAATCTACCCGGTCCCGACCTCCTTGCGGTTCAATCTCTTCCGGACCACTGGTCCACTCCCAGTCTCCATCATCTTCTCCAGCTATTTGATCCTCTAAAAATACCCGAGACTCCCCAAAATCTTCATCACTACAGGCCGTAGCGTTGGTTGTTATACCCGGATTAGGACTAAAATCTAATTCAATTTCTATCTCCACTTCTGGGCTTGCACAGCCATTGGCAGCGTCGTAATAAAAACCATAATAGTCCCCTTCTGATGTTACAATACTGCTTCCAAGGTGATCTCCTGTTTGTAAAGGATCATCATTGGTACTCCAGGTAAGTACTGCTCCGGACGGCGCTGTACTAGTAACATAAGCATCTAAATCCTGGTTAATCGTATCACAAAAGTCTGTAATCCGTCCTGGATCCAAGGTTGGCGCAGTAGTTCCGGCATCACAGGCCTGTTCTATTTCTGCGGATGCACTGGAGACAATATTTTCGGGATTACCATCATTATCTGTATAGATCGCCCCAACTCTTACAAAATTTCCTACATCGGCCTGTACCAGGGTATAGTCCTCTGAATTAGCCCCCCCAATATTAGACCAACCTGTACTTCCGTTTGGACTTCTTTCCCATTGGTATGCCACAGAACCTGGCACCCCATCGGGATCTGTTATATTGGAAGAGAGTACTTCCCTTCGAATCTCTAAACCTGTAAAGCTTATGGTTCCTACCGTATTTGAACTAATAATAGGGCCAATAGTATTGGAGGTAGCCGTTTCCGGATTGGGTCTGTCGTCCGTATAATTTACAACAACACGAATAAAGTTTCCCACATCCGGAAAGCTTAGATTGTAAAAAGCATTGGTTTGCCCGGCAACGGTAGTCCATCCATTTGAACCATCTGGACTTCTTTGCCATTGATAAGTAATAGGAGAACTAATACCGTCAGCATCATTAACCGTCGCAATTAATTGCTCCCCTTGAAGTGCCTGGCCGGCTATGGAAACAGTACCGGGGGTATTAAATGGAAGAATTGTTCCTGTGCCTGCCGATACTAAAGACTCATTTCCGCCCAAATCATCAACATAGGCCGCGGTAACTCGCACACGCCTACCTACATCTGCGGCCTGTAAGGTATACTGAAATGAATTGGCGCCGGCTATATTGATGGTAAAAAATCCTAGGAAGTTCGTACGTTGCCAAACATAGGTAACAGGCCCAGAAACACCATCTGGATCAATGATAACAGAGGTAAGTGTTTCCCCCTGCTCTTCTAGCCCAGTAATGCTAATGCTTCCGTTTTGGGAAAATCCTGTAAAGGAGAATAGCATAAAAAAAAGCAAAAAGCTAAGGACTTTATGCGCTATTTTTTGGGGGCTACTAATGGTTTTAATTTCTTGTTGGATTGCTCTCATAAGAAAATATCGAATCTATAAAATTCAAACCATAGCGTTAATCGGACTGTTCGGTAAAATTGGGAATCAATATTAAGAAAAAACTCCTCTGCGGACTAATAAAATGGCTTAAATATTGGTTTTTCGGATGAAATACCAGAAATCACAACTTTTTACAGCTTAAAGCGATGCGGAGTTCGTTTCCGCTCCAGGCGATATTTTTCTTACCAAACCTTGTAAAACTTTTCCGGGACCAACCTCGGTAAAACTACTACCACCATCTACCACCATTTGCTGAACACTTTGTGTCCATTTAACCGGAGCGGTAAGCTGGGCAATGAGGTTATTTTTAATTTCGGATGGATTAGAAACTGCCGTTGTAGTAACATTTTGGTAAATTGGGCAATGCGGTTTACTAAAGGCTGTTTGCTCTATGGCTGCTGCTAGTTCTTCCCTTGCTGGTTCCATTAATGGCGAATGAAATGCCCCTCCAACGGGTAAAACTAAGGCTCTTCTGGCACCTGCTTCTTTCATAGCGTCACAGGCTTTATGGATTGCATCTACTTCGCCGGAAATCACTAATTGCCCAGGGCAGTTGTAATTGGCTGGCACTACTATTCCGTCTATGGATTTACAAACATCTTCTACAACTTCATCCGCAAGACCTAATACTGCTGCCATAGTACTCGGTACCAGCTCACATGCCTTTTGCATAGCCAGAGCTCTTTTAGATACGAGCTTCAGACCATCTTCAAAACCTAAGGCACCATTGGCAACCAAGGCAGAAAACTCCCCTAATGAATGTCCCGCAACCATATCTGGCTTTATCTTATTTCCCATCATTTCATATAGAATAACCGAATGTAGAAATATTGCAGGTTGGGTAACTTTTGTTTCTTTTAAATCTTCTGGGGTACCTTTGAACATGGTATCCGTAATGGAAAAGCCTAAAATCTCATTTGCTCTTAAAAATAGTTTTTTAGCCCCTGGGTAATTGTCATAAAGATCTAATCCCATTCCAATGAATTGGGCTCCCTGACCGGGAAATATAAATGCCTTCATATTCTCACTTTAAAATTTTGTCAAACATACATATAATTTCTAGCCTTTTAATCTTTCTCTTGAAACCAACTTGCGTATTTCACATAACTATTTGCAATTCGATCTATTTCGCCTTTACTGAGTTCCGGACTAATATCCTTTATTTTCTTTGCTGGCACCCCTGCGAAAATAGATCCCTCTGGCACATGGGTACCGGCAGGCAAAACCGCCCCAGCGGCTACTATGGAATTGCTTCCTACAACACATCCATCCATAATTATGCTACCCATTCCAACCAATACATTATCACGGATTTCACATCCGTGTACTAGGGCATTGTGACCTATAGAGACATTATTTCCTATGGTTGTGGAAGATTTTTGGTAGGTGCCATGAATAACAACCCCATCCTGAACATTCACCTTATTTCCCATTTTGATAAAGTTAACATCGCCACGAATAACTGCACTAAACCAGACACTGCACTGGTCTCCCATTTGAACGTCACCAACAAGGGTAGCATTTTCTGCAATAAAGCAATCTTTCCCCATCACAGGGGTCTTTCCATTTACTGTTTTAATGAGCATAATTGTATGATAAGGTAAATTAATAATGGAAAGTTAGGACAATACTGCCTTATACAGACCCTCTAATTAATCCTTAAAAATACAGTTTTGTAAAAAGATAGCAAACGGAATATATCTAATCTTGAGTTGAGAATAGTACAGAAGAAAACAAGCGGTATTCTATGTCTTAGTTTGCTGCCGGGCAAAAACAATCGAAGCGATTTTCTCTTCGAGGGCCAAAGTCGTAGCCCAAGGTAATTTGATGAAAGCCTCCATTGTCAAGTCTAATGTCACCAGACTGGTAAGAATAATTGTAAGAAAACATAAAACGGTTGTAATTAATTCCCACTATAGGGGTAAACAATTGAAGCCTTTGTTCTCCAAAAGTTCCATCTACCTGAAACTGAGCTCCGTCAAAACTTCTCCGATAGGAAAGTCCGCCCCAGATTGTACCAAAACTAAGATCCCTGTAAACCTTAGCATTTATATCTACTGTTTTCTCTTCGGTAAACTCGGTTAATTGAAAGAGTATGGAAGGTTCTACCCGCCATAAGCTCTTACCAAAAACGTATCCTACAGAAAAAAGATAGCGTCTTAGATTATCAAATTCAATTGCAGTATATAAATCGCGTCCTGTTCCTAATATATTTAATGCCGCCACGTGGGCGTAAAACTCCATATAATTATAACTCATCCCCAAATCCATATTAAAATAGCCAACACTATTATTTCCACCTGTTATAATAGGATCAGGGATAACCGATCTAAATTCTGTTTCGTCTAAATTACTTTGAATAAAACCAACACTTAGTCCAAAAGACAACTGATTTAAGATACGAATGTCTTCTCCAAACTGTAAATGGTGTGCATAAGTTGCCTTCGCACCTGTCTGAGAATGATAGCCATTGGCATCATTAAAAATAATGAGACCCAAACCGCTATTTGTTTCTGAAACCCTAAAATTAGCACTTAAGGTCTGTAGACTGGGAGCCTCATCTACATCGAACCATTGCTCCCTGGCGGTGAGTCTTATTTTACCGCCTTGCCCAACTCCGGCCATGGACGGATAAACCAGATAATAATTATCGGCCAGATAGTCAAAATAAACTGGAATACCTTCCTGTGCATATGCAGATGTAGAGCAAACCACAGTAGTAAAAAAAATGAACAGCAATTTTTTCATCTAAGAATAGGGCGTGTTTATTGAAGTTTCGTTCAAATATAAAGTATAACGGCTATAATACAACATTATTATATAGTTCTAAAAAGTGAAATAGGTTGTATTTTTGTCAAAAAGTAATACGATGAAAGAATTTAATATAACCCTTATAGAGACAAACAATCCGACTATACTAAAATTTGAAGCGAATCATTTTTTAACCAAGGGCGGAAGTTATGAATTTAAAAATATTGACGAGGCCAAGAATTCCCCTTTGGCGCAGCAACTTTTTTATCTTCCTTTTATAAAAACAGTCTATATTTCTGGGAATTTCATCGCCCTAGAACGCTATGATATTGTAGAATGGTCTTCCGTAAAGGATGAGGTTGCACAGCAGCTAGTAGAATATCTCAATGCGGGCGAACCTATATTGCTTGAAGAAGAAAATCCAAAGAAAGTAGCCATTACCATGTATGCCGAGGTTACTCCCAATCCGGCAGTAATGAAGTTTGTTGCAAACAAAAAGATTGTTCCAAGTTTATTTGAATTTAAAAACTTAGATGAGGCACAAGGTTCTGAGCTTGCAAAAAGATTATTCCATTTACCCTATGTTAAGGAGGTCTTTATGGATGAAAACTATGTGTCGGTAACAAAATACGACGCAAGTAACTGGGATGAAATTACCATAGAAATAAGAGAACTAATTCGGAATTTTATAGCCGATGGAAATGAAGTAGTAGATACTAGTTTAGCAATAAAAGCCACTGCCGAAAAAGATTCTATTACACAGGATAACGCATCTTTAGACAGTACTTCCAAAGAAATAATCTCTATACTCGAAGAGCATGTGAAACCAGCTGTGGCAAGTGACGGGGGAAATATTTTGTTTCAGTCGTACGAAGAAGAAAGTAAAACGGTAAATGTAATCCTTCAAGGCGCCTGTAGTGGCTGTCCGTCATCTACATATACCCTGAAAAATGGCATTGAAACCATGCTTAAGAACATGCTGGGAGACAAGGTAGAAGAGGTGATTGCCCTTAATGGTTAAATTAGGTTTATACTTCCTCTGTTTCGCTGGATTTTCGTAATTTAAAGAATCATCATAAAATCTAAATTATGTCTGTTCTAAAAGTTATTGAAGTATTGGCAAATTCTAAGGAAAGTTGGGAAGATGCCACGGAAAAGGCAGTAACCCAGGCTGCTAAATCGGTAAACAATATCCGTTCGGTTTACCTTAACGAACAAAGTGCTACGGTCAAAGATGGTGAAATTGACGAATATAGAGTTAATGTAAAAATCACCTTTGAAGTTAATTAAACTTTGTCTTTCGAAAAACGCCAGTTGGTGTTTTTTTCTTTTATGACGACCCTATTGCCTTCTTTATTAAATAATCTATTTGAACGCTTCCAGGACAATGAATTATAACCATACAAATGCATTAATCAAAGAATCAAGTCCCTATTTGCTACAACATGCTCATAATCCCGTAAACTGGGTGGCATGGTCGGATGATGTTTTAGCAAAGGCAAAAAAAGAGAATAAGCCTTTACTGATTAGTATAGGGTACGCTGCTTGTCATTGGTGTCATGTGATGGAAAAGGAATCTTTTGAGAATCCGGAGGTAGCAAAAATAATGAATAAGCACTTTATCAATATAAAGGTCGATAGAGAAGAGCGCCCGGATATTGATCAAATCTATATGGATGCCCTTCAAATGATGACCGGTCGGGGTGGTTGGCCGCTAAATATAGTTGCCTTACCCAGCGGAGAGCCTTTTTGGGGCACTACCTATTTGAAAAAGGATGATTGGATGCAGGTTTTGACCGATCTAAATACGCTATACCTGAAGGATCCTTCAAAAGTCAGAACTTATGCAAATAATCTGGCAGAGGGAATAAACAGCATCAACTTAATTGAACCCAGTGAAGAAGGAGATACGCCATCCTTAAATATCCTCAGGGAAATGGTCTCTGAATGGTACACTTTTTTTGATTTGGAATACGGAGGCTACAAAAGAGCTCCCAAATTTATGATGCCCACTAATTTAGATTTTTTATTGCATTACGGGGTCTCTATGCAAGATAATACTATCTTGAATTTTGTTCATTTGAGTCTGACGAAAATAGCGTATGGTGGGGTTTATGATCATTTAGCAGGTGGGTTTTCAAGATATTCGGTAGATGATAAATGGCATGTACCTCATTTTGAGAAAATGCTTTATGACAATGCGCAACTTATCAGTGTTTATTCTAAAGCATTCGGAATAAGTAAAAAAACACACTACAAAGAAGTTGTGGAAGAGACTATTAATTTCGTCACCAAGGATTTAATGTCGCCAGATTTTTCTTTTTACTCTTCGCTCGATGCAGACAGCTTAAATAAAAAAAACGAACTAGAAGAAGGGGCTTATTATGTTTGGACTAGAAAGGAACTGACAGAACAATTGGGGGAGCGCTTTACTCTTTTCGAAAAGGTTTACAACATCAATGATTTTGGCTTATGGGAAGATAACAATTACGTTCTGATTCGAGATAAACCACTTAAAAAAATAGCCGTTGAAAACAATATTTCAATTTCTGATTTAAAGACGGTATTGACTTCTTGCAAAAAGGACCTGCTAGAATTAAGGAGTTCTAGAAATGCCCCGCGCCTAGACGATAAAATTCTTTGCTCATGGAATGGTTTAATGCTCAGAGCTTTGACAGATGCATATCGATATCTCGGGCATAAAGAATATCTAAGCTTAGCCATTGGAAACGCAAAATTTATAGACAAGCATTTTATTAAGGAAGATGGGAGTATGTATCACAGTCATAAAAATGGTCAAAGTAGTATTAATGGCTTTCTTGAAGACTATGCTTCAGTAATTGATGGTTTCTTAGGGCTTTATGAAACAAGTCTGGAGGAAGCTTGGCTAGTAAAGGCCAAAAAACTCACCATCTATTGCCTAAAGCACTTTCATGACTCTGGGAGCGAATTATTCTTTTTCACTTCAGACAGGGATACGTTGCTTATTAGACGCACTAAGGAACTAACTGACAATGTGATTTCTTCATCTAATTCCATAATGGCGAACAATCTTTTTAAACTTTCTAAATATTATCCAAAGGATATATTTCGCGAACTTTCCAAAAAAATGCTTCGCAACATCGCGTCAGCGATGACTAAGAACATTTCAAATTATGCCAATTGGGCACATCAGATTTTGTTTCATGAGAAGCCTTTTTATGAATTAGCAATCGTAGGCCCAGACTATAGGGAGCAAATCAGGAAAATTCAAGAAAAATACCTTCCAAATTGTGTGTTTGCTGCTACAGCTAAAGAAAGCACAATAGACATCCTTCAAAACAGAGCAGTTAAAGACAAGACGCTTCTCTATCTCTGTGAATTTGGAACCTGCCAATTACCTACCGAAGAGGCAGAAGTAATTCTAAGAAAGATGCTGTAAAATATATTAGGTATTTAATGCCTATTATTTGGATTTTAGAAGAGCCTTTGTTTAGTTTGCTAAAAATTTAATTATGGAGAAAGTAGAAAATTATCAGGTATATATAGACAAGGCAGTAGCCTGGTTTTTTGAAATCTTACCTAACCTTGTCCTGGCTTTAGTAATTCTTGTGGCTGGCTTATGGCTAATTAAGCTAATCAATAAGTTAGTTAAGAAATTTTTTGACAAAAAAGATTTTGATCCGAGTTTAGAATCTTTTCTTGCCCAGCTTATCAGCATCGCACTAAAAGCTGTACTCTTTGTTTTGGTTATTACGCAATTAGGAGTAGAATCTACCTCCTTAATAGCTGTTTTGGGTTCTGCGGGACTTGCAATCGGGCTGGCATTACAAGGTTCCCTTGCTAATTTTGCTGGTGGCGTCCTAATTCTGCTGTTCAAACCTTTTAAAGTTGGTGATTTTATTTCGGCACAGGGAGTGGATGGAACTGTAAAAGAAATATCCATTTTTACCACCAAAATCAACACCTTTGGAAATCAATTGGCAATAATTCCCAACGGTCAATTATCCAACAATAATATTATAAACTACAATGCCGAAAAAACACGAAGAGATAAAATTGATATCGGCATTGGTTACGGATCCAATATTAAGAAGGCAAAAGAAATTCTTCTTCAGATATGCCGGGATAAAGATACAATCCTAAAGGATCCTGCACCGGAAGTTTACTTGGGCGAATTGGCAGACAGCTCTGTAAATCTTACCCTTAGGTTTTGGGCAAAAAATGAAGAATTTTGGGGAGCTCATTTTCATGTTATGGAAGAATTAAAGTATAAATTCGATGAAGAAGGAATAGAAATTCCCTTCCCTCAAAGAGTAATCCATCAGGAAAATTAGTTGCATATTACTTTTATTTTTCGTAAATTAAATTTGCTAAATAAAACATTATGAGACTTTTAACATATCTTTTTCTTTTCTCCTTTATTGGGGTTACCGCACAATACAATGGAAATTCCTTTACCATGACTCATGGCCAAATGGAATTGGTTTATTATGACGCTCCAACCGTTGGATCGCCCTATCTGGATGATATGTACAAAACGGGAACAACCATTATCAGCAATAATTCTGAGACAAAGAGGTTAATGCGCTATAATGCCTTCTCCGATGAAATGGAATTCTTAAGCAAGCAGGATAAGCCTTTGAAACTTCTTAAGAAAGAGAATATTGTGGTAGAACTTGACGGCAAAACATACAAGGTCTACCCTTATAGATATAAAGGAAAGAAAGCCAAGGGGTATTTTAACCCTCTAAACGAAGGAGAAGTTGTGCTTTATTTACAGCCCAGAAAGAAATTGATTCCTGCAGAAAATATTGAACATGGATATGACGATATTGATCCAGCTCAGTATTTAAACGACTTCAATTACTATCTAAAAAAAGGAGATAATTCATTGGAGAAGATTGACCTGGGTAAGAAAGACATCCTTTATGTCTTACGAGATCGACATGACGAATTAAAAACTTTTATAAAAGAGAATGATCTTAAACTTCGCAAAGAAAGTGATGCCCTGCAAGTCATTGCGTATTACAACGACTTGGCTGTTAATTAATGATCGACTTTTTTGGTTTTTGAGCCACAAACTTCTTTAAATAATCCGGTTCAAAATAGGCATTGTTTTCAAAATTCTGTGCCTTAAATGCTTTGAAAGATAGTTTAGCCAATTCTTTGGACGATGGAACTATGTCTTCCACAAAACTAAAGTTTGAATTTTTGAGTATGGGTTTACATTTAGTGGCTCCATTTCCTACTAAGAATACCTTTTCATTAAGGGAATAGGCTTTAAAAGAAGCTTCTGAAATCTCTTCTACCTTTGTTTCTCTTACTTGTTTTAGCTCGCGGTTATATACGGCAGAATAAACCTCCAATCGCCTTGCATCCAGCAAGGGTATTATAAATCCGTTTTCAATGTTTAGTTGGGATGCCATAGACTCCAAAGTTGAAATAGCTATTAGCGGTATGTCTAGCGCAAAGCAAAGTCCTTTTGCTGCTGAAACGCCAATTCGTAAGCCCGTATAAGAACCCGGACCTTTACTTACTGCTACGGCATCCAAATCTTGGGTGCAGTACTCTAAGTCTTTTAGGCATTTTTCTATAAAAACATGCAAATTCTCCGAATGAGAATATCCCATTTCATTGTGCTCTCGTATAGATATGACTTCTCCGTCTTTCGCCAGAGAAACAGAGCAATTGGTGGTTGCGGTTTCTAAGTTTAAAATTAATGCCATAACAAAAATGCAAAGATAGAAAGACCTACGAAGTAATTCTGTGCAAAGGATATCATTTTAAATAAAAGCTCTTAGTTAAGCACTATTGGTAGTCCAAAATAGAACTCAAGCACCTTAATTCTAAATATATAATCAAACTTTGTTCGTATAACTTCCGCTTCCGCATTATCAACTCTGGCCTGCGCCTGACTATAATCAAATGAATTCATAATACCAACATCAAATCGTTCTTTGGAATAGTCCAATGCCAAGCTTCTAGCCTCCCTCGTTTTTAATGCCGCTTCATAAGCTTTAGAGGTATTTAGCACGTCTACATAAGCCTGGTTAATATTAGTCTCCAAATCGAGCTTATTTTGTTCTAATTGTAGTTCCGCTCGCTTTACATTAATTTTTGATCTTTTAATCCCATTTCTCGTACTGAAACCATTGAATACAGGAATAGAAATTTGAGCCCCAAACGCGATACCATCATTTATCCATAGCTGATCTTTAAACGGAATTACGTCGCCTGTTATTGGATCAAAAAATTGATCAGAATACCTTGTATTATAATTTATAAATGCATCCAAAGAAGGATATGCAGCTCCTTTGGCAATCTGCAAGTCTTTCTTGGCTATCTCAACATTTGTCTCATTGAATTTTATATCCCATCTATAGCTCAATGCTTCGTCAAAAATCACCTTCGGACTATTGCTCATTATCTCCGTAGAAGGCACCTCATAGACTTCATTGGCTATGTCAAAATTTTCATAATCGGTTATTTGAAGTAATTGCGCTAAGCCAATTCTGGATATGAGAACCTGGTTTTCTGCATTGATTATTTGTTGCTCTCGAGTAGCGGCAGTAGCCTCCAGGTCCAACAAATCTCCTTTCGCCACAACGCCTGATTCAACTAATTCTTTCGTTCTAATCAGATCTTGCTCCGTAACCGCATAAAGTGCCTTAGCCACGTTATATGCTTCCTTATTCGAGAGTATATTCAAATAGGCAATTGCCACATTTAATCGAATATCATTCACTAAATCATCCAAGCGATATTGATTTGCAATAGCATTTAACTTAGCTCGATTTAAGCGATGTATATTACGTAATCCATTAAATAAGTTTACTGAGGAAGTAACGCTTCCAGACGAAGTAATTTGCGTAGTATTAACGGGTTGGTTGTTTGTAGGGTCAAAGGAAAGACCGGTATTACTCTGCCCGTTTAGGGTCCCATTTAAGTTAGGTAAAAAATCCCCAATTGCATCCGACTTATCTATGGTAGCATCTTCCAAATCTAGCCTAAACTGTTCAATTGAAATATTATTTTCTAAAGCATAGTTTACACATTCTTCTAGGGTCCAAAGTTTCTTTTGGGAAAACATTACTCCTAACCCTAATAAAAAGAACAAAATTGTTAGCTTACTTCTCATTTTTTAAAATTTGATATATTTATGATTGATTGATTCTTTGGGCATGCTACGTAGTTTCTTCCTCCTCAGTCTCTTCATCTTCCCCCTTTTTAATTGGCTCCGTTTTATTCCAAACTTTTACCTCATCGTCCTCTGAAATTCCAGATATGATTTCTACATTGACCCCATCGGAAATCCCAATTTCTATATCTTTGCGCTCAAATTTCTGATCTCCGACTGAAATTTCCACGTAAGGTTTATCCGTTTCTTTATCAAATTGCAAAAGAGCTTCGGGAATAACCATAACGTCCTCTTTCTTCTCCAATACTAAAGAAGCATTTGCACTGTACCCTGCTCTTATCAATACTCCTTGCTCTACCACAACATCTCCCTCAATTTTAAATTGAACCGCCCCAGACTCTTCTATTCCCTTCGGCGCAATAAACTTTAATTTGGCCTCAAATGTTTCATCTTCAATGGCACCTAGACTAATCTCCAAGGGCATTCCGATTTCTAATTTGGCAACTTCTCCCTCGTCTACCTTGCCTTCAAAAATCATTTTGCCCAAATCAGCTATAGTGGCAATAGTGGTTCCGTCGTTAAAATTATTACTCTGAATAACCTGATCCCCTTCTCTTACGGGAATTTCCAATAAAGTTCCTGTTACGGTGGCTCTTATATTTGTATTTGCACTCGAGGATCCACCGGCCGAACCCAACCGTATAATTTGATAGTCGGCCTTTGCATTCGCCAGTTCCTGTTGCGCCTGATCGTATTGTAATTGCAGATTATTAAAATCCTGATTAGAAATAACCCCTTTATCAAAAAGCGTCTTATTTCTATTGTATTCTATTGTAGTATTATTCAAGGCAATTTCAGCGTTTCGCACCCTTCCCCTAGACTGATTTAAAGCCTGTTCATTTGGCACAACCTTAATAGTAGCTATTAAATCTCCGGCCTTAACCTTAGCACCTTCTTCCAAGAATATCCTATCAATTATTCCAGATATTTGAGGTTTTATCTCAATTTCATCTTCAGGAATAACCTTACCAGTTGCTACTGTTTTCTTTTCAATACTAGCTGTAAAAGGTTTTTTTGTTTCATAAGTAATGGCAGACTTACTATTAGATTTTATAAAAAAAGCGGCTGCCCAAAGTGCTCCTAAAACAACAATTCCAATTAAAACATATTTAAGTATTTTATTCATCTTTATTTGTGTTTTTTATTTAGTGTTAATGGTTATTATTCTTCGCGTAAGGCGTCAATCGGCTTAATACTCACTGCCCTTTGAGCGGGTATTGAACCTATCAACGTCCCAAGAATTATCATGATTAATAATGCTCCAATTACATATGGAATTGGCACTGTAGGATTGGTATATGGAAAATCTATATCCTGTGTTAAATTGTTAAGAAGATTTAACACTCCCGCGCCCAAAATAATTCCAATTATACCAGAAAGTAGTGTTAAAAAAACAGATTCTAGGATAATCAAGGTTCTTACCTCATTTGGTGTTGCTCCGAGGGCCCTTCTTATCCCAAGTTCTTTAGTCCGTTCTTTTACCGAAATAAGTAAAATATTACCAATACCAATAACCCCGGCAAGGATAGTCACTAATCCAACGACAAGCGACATAAAGGTTATTCCATTAGCAAACCCCATGATTTTTCCAAAAATCTCGCCTAGGTTAAATGCCCCAAATGCTCTCTCATCATCCGGATGAACCCTGTGAATACTTCTTAAAACAGCTTTTATATCCTTTTCTACCTGTATAACATCTGCATCGTCATATGCTGCTATTGTAAAAAATTGCGTACCGTCTCCTGTATTATAGAGCTTTTTAAAGGTATTAAAGGGTATAAATATATCTCCATCTGTCCCAAAAGGAGTAGTTTGTGTAAATTTATGAACTCCAACGACTTGAAAATAAACGTCTTCTACCCGTATATATCCCCCTATAGGATCTTCATCTTCATCAAACAATTCTTGTTGCGTGCGTTCTCCAATAACACAGACCTTTCTAGACTGAAGCATATCTTCTTCGTTTATAAAGCGACCGTTATCATATATTTTCTGTGTTGCGATTTTTGCGATTTCCGGAGCATAGCCATAGACAGCGTAACTATTCGACTTAAATCCGCGAGTAGTCAAGGCTGGCTCCCCTCCAAAAACTCCTTTTGTATTTACTGGAGCGATATATTGAATCTCTGGAATTCGATTTTTAAGGATTACTGCATCCTCTACTTTAAGTCTAATATTTCTTCCTTTCTTAAAACCTTCATAAGGGATGCTCGTATTTTGCGACCAGGCCCAAATGCTGTTTCTAGCTACCGACTCAAAATTCTTTTCAAAACCGTTATCCATCCCCTTAGAAGCTCCGGCGAGAACTATATAAATAAAGATGCCCCACAATACACCAATAACAGTAATTATTGTTCTAGTTTTATTCTTGCTAATAGAACCAAAAATTTCCTGCCATGTATTTCTGTCAAATAAAAATTTCATCCTATTGATCTCTTAATGCTACAATTGGTTTTATGCGAGCAGCCCTTTGTGCAGGCACGTAGCCCGCTATTGCTCCGAAAAGAATTAGAAGTACTGTGGCAAATACGGCCACACCCGTATTAATATATGGGTTTAAAATAAAATAGTCTTCGGCTAGTTTTTCCCCCAAAGAGCTTAAAATAGCAATCCCGACGACCATCCCAAAAAACCCAGAAATAGTTGTAATAAATACAGACTCCAATAGGATGGTCCCAATTACATTATTGGGAGTGGCGCCTAGGGCTTTTCGAATGCCCAATTCCTTCGTCCTTTCTTTTACTACATACACCATGATATTACTTATTCCTATAATACCCGCTATTATAGTTCCAAAAGCAACAAAAGCGACTATTAGTTGTAAAACTCTGGCAAATTGCTGATTTTGGTTTAATTGATCTGCTACATTTCTAATAAAAAATCCATTCTGATCATCTGGACTTATAAATTTTTTATCCTTAAAGAACTTCCTCAAGCTATTTTCATAGGCAATAGCCCCTACATAGCCTAATTCTGGTTTAAAAGCTGTAACAATTTGGTTAATTTTATCCGTATTTTTTTCAATTAACTGTAAGGTTGTATACGGTAGATATATTCCTCGTTCTTCTCTATCACCTCCGTCATCCTGAAAGACCCCAATAACCTTGAACATACTATTCCCGATATCAATAAATTTTCCTAATGCGTTAACATTACCAAAGAGATCTTTTTCTACCAGTCTGCCAATTACAACGTATTTTGTTTTATTCGCGACATCTTCAACATTTAGGTATCTCCCCTTCATTATAATAGTCTTTTCTGCGAATTGATGTCCCCAATCTACTCCTGTAACATTGTAACTATTGGATTCATTTTTATACTTAACCACCTTGTTTCTTGTAATGCGTGGAGTAACATATTCCAAAAACATGGGGAAGTTTTTCTTAATATCCTCTAGGTCACTGTTTTCAAATTCAATTCGTCTAGCCGATTTATACCCCTTATAAGGAATCGTGGTTTTGCCAGGAAAGAGATATAAGACATTGGTAGCGTCTTCCTGAAAAAACTTATCGAAAGTATTTATGAGTCCATTCCCAAGGCCAAAAAGAGATACAAAAATTAAAATACCAAGAGCCACTGTAAAACCTGAAAGGAAGGTTCTGAGTTTATTTTTTTGAATGGTTTCAAAAATTTCTTTCCAGGTATCCCAACTAAACATATTCCGAAGCTCTTACTTGCTTAACCTTTTTGTCTTCTACAATAACCCCGTCCTTTAGATGTACTATTCGCTTGCACATGTGTGCTATGTCATCTTCGTGAGTAACTACCAAAATGGTATTTCCCTGATCGTTAATTTTTTGAATTAGATCCATCACTTCATAGGATGTGACGCTATCCAAAGCCCCTGTAGGCTCATCTGCAAGCAACACTTTTGGCTCTGAGGCCATAGCCCTAGCTATTGCAACCCTCTGTTTCTGCCCTCCGGATAACTCGCTGGGTAAATGTGTTGCCCATTCCTTTAAGCCAACCTGCTCTAAATACTTAAGAGCCCTTTCTAGTCTCTCTTTTCTTGGAATACGCTGATAGTATAACGGCAGGGCTACATTTTCTAATGCACTCTTATAATTGATAAGATTGAAGGATTGGAAGACAAACCCTAAAAACTTATTTCTATACTTGGCGGCCTTTGTCTCGTTTAGATTTTTTATTGGCACTCCATCCAAATTATATTCTCCGGAATTGGCAACATCCAACATTCCCAAAATATTTAAAAGGGTAGATTTTCCTGAACCAGAAGAACCCATAATGGCTACTAATTCGCCTTCTTCTACAGAGAAGTTTATTCCCTTTAGAACATGTAAGGAATTAGATCCCATTTTATAAGACTTATGCAGATCCTTAATTTCTATCATGGTTAGTGACTTATTTTTAATTACTTATTTCATTTATAAGACAGTACAATCGTAAAAAAGTTACAAGTAAAGCCTACTTTTTATTATTATCCGTCAAAACTGTTACTGTCCACAGCATTCCAAACTTTTATTTCATCCTCTAGGGATATACCCGATTTTACCTCAACGAATATTCCATCACTTAATCCTAGTTCTATATCGCGCCTCTCAAAGTCTTGATTTCCCTTTGCAACCTCTAAAAATGGCTTTTTAGTTTCTGGATCAAATTGTACCAGTGCCTCTTTAACCGATAGCACGCTGTCTGCTCTATCCAAGATAATTGAGGCATTCGCACTAAGTCCGGCCCTAATAAATATGGAATCTTGCTTTTTCAAAGTGCCTTTAATCTCAAATTGAATAGCACCATTTTCTTCGTTCCCTTTAGGAGCGATATAATCCAAAACGGCGTCAAAAGTTATGTTCTCCAGGGCCCCAACAGTAATTTCCAAGGGTAAATCTTCCTTGATTCTACCTACCTCCGATTCATCCACTTTTCCTTCAAAGATCATTTTGTCTACATCGGCTATTGCAGCAATTGTTGTCCCTTCGTTGAAGTTATTACTCTCAATCACCTGATTTCCAACTTCCACGGGTACTTCTAAAACCATCCCACTAACGGTTGCCCTTATCAAAGTATTGGCAGTATTCCCATAGCCTTTTGTAGTACCGGTTTTAATAATATCATAGCGTTTATTGGCGGCGCTATAGCTCTGCTTTGCCTGATCGTATGCCACCTGCGCTCTCTCTAAATCTACCTTAGAAATAACTCCTTTGTTAAATAGAATACTCTGACGTTCAAAATTCCTTCTTTGATCGTCCAAGGCAATTTTGGTTTCATCAATACTATTCCTAGCATCATTAAGAGCATTTAAATTAGGTACTACCTTAATTTTGGCAATTAAATCTCCAGACTTAACGTAGTCTCCGCCTTCTACATAAACCTCCTCAATTACTCCTGAGATATTCGGTTTAATCAGAACTTCTTCTAATGGAAGAATACTCCCTGTTGCGACTGCCTTTCTCACGATTGTCTTAGTGGTGGGTTTTTCAGTCTGATATAGTATTGGATCCTCAGCATTCTTTTGGTACAAATAATACATGGACCCTCCAAATGCAATAAAAATGCTTATTAGAATAATAATGGTTACTGATTTCTTCATGACTAGTGTTTAATTCTTTTTAAAAATATTAATCTTTTACTCTGCTCTCAAGGCATCAATTGGTCTCGCTTTTATAGCGCTTTGTGCGGGTATAAAGCCAGCAAGCAAGCCAGAAACAATTAGAATAACGAGTGCAATGGTCACCACGGATAGGCTTACGCTTGGATTTAAAAACATATCTACAGGTCCGTTCGCATCTAAAAGAGCATTTACGCCATAGATAAACAAGGCTCCAATACATATACCCGCCATACCAGATATCATGGTTAAAAAAATAGATTCCATTAATACCTGTATTCGTATAGACCATGGATCTTCTCCTAGCGCCCTTCGAATGCCTATTTCTTTTGTTCTTTCTTTTACCACAATCAGCATGATATTACTAACACCAATAATACCAGATAACAAAACCAAGATACCCACGAAGTAGGCAATTAGTTTCATTGCACCAAAGAGACTTTCCACCCTTTGATATCTTTCATAAATATCAAAATTACCTACAGCCCGTGTATCCTCTGGATGAATACTTCTATTCTCCTTAATTTGATTAATAATACCCTCCTTCATGTTGGTAATTGAAGAGCCATCTTCTGCAGTTATTGCCATAAATCCAACATCATTTCCTGTATTAAATGCCTGTCCGAAGGCAGAAAAGGGAATAAAAATCTGGCTTTGACCTTCTTCTCCATCACCGTCATTTGCTGCCTTTTTATAGGTCCCTACCACCATAAAATTAACCCCTTGTATTTTTATATAGGTGCCCATTACCTCTTCATCCGGATCGTAAAGCCCTGTTCTAACACCTTCCCCTATAACAGCAATTTTACGTTTCTCTGCAATATCTGAATGATTGATAAATCTTCCTCGCGTAATTATTAAAGGTTCTTGTTTAATAATATCAGGATAGTCTCCATAAACATTGTAAGCCCCAGTATTTAAACCTCTTACAACATTGTTAACCCCTCTGAATCCACCTAGCTGGTTCCTAGGAGACACATATAATAGTTTTGGAAAATTTTGCTTTAATGAAGCCACATCCTCCAGGTTAAATTCATAATTTCTTCCAACGGGAAAGCCTTTATAGGGTTTGGTTGTATTACGAGACCACACAAACATTGTATTGGTAGCGGTATTGCCAAAATCGGCCTTAATTCCGTTCTCTAAACCTTTACCTGCCGCCAGCAATATAATTAAGATCAGAATCCCCCAGAAAACACCAAAAGCAGTGAGTATAGTCCTGAACCAATTAGTGGTTAAGACCTCTAATATTTCTTTCCACCTATCTCTATTAAACATAAAACAGCAGTTTATTATTCATCTCTCAGTGCTTCTATGGTATGAATATTTGCCGCTCTGTATGCAGGAAAAAAACCTGCAATAGCGCCAGAAATAATTAAAAGAATTACTGTTGACATTGCCACACTGAAGTTTACGGATGGGTTCACTACATAATCTACTTCCACATGCGGACCAATAAGTTCTAACAGGCCCATACTAAAAATTAATCCTGTAAAACCCGAAATTGCTGTAATAAAAATAGACTCGTGTAATATCATCCCAATAATTGCCCATGGTTTAGCACCTAATGCTTTTCGAATACCGATTTCCTTAGTTCTTTCTTTTACTACGATCAACATAATATTACTTACCCCAACAACGCCTGCAATAATGGTACATATCCCAACAAACCAAAAGAAGAACTTTATATTACCTATTAATCCAAAGTAGCGTTTAGATTCTTCGAGTGTATTAAACGCATTAATGGCGCTATTGTCTTCAGGAGATACCATATGCGCCTCTTTTAAATAATTCTTTAAATTGTTAGTGAAGATTTTTGATTGCTCAACGGAAGCTTCAAAATTCTCGGAAGGACTAAGGGTGAAAGTGAGGTTATTCACTTTGTCTGCCCCGTTAAAAACCCTTTGGGCGGTAGTAATAGGAATAAAAATCCTATCCTCTTCCCGATCACCTCCGCCATCGGTATAAACACCAACTATCTTAAAACGTATTCCTGATATATCTAGATAGTTATCTACAATTTCTTCGTAGCTCTTTCCAATTTCTCTGGCGATTTTTCTGCCAATTATTGCTACTTTCTTCGCTTCCTTTTCGTCAAGTTCATTTATATAACGTCCGCTAGATATAAACTGATTTTCAATAAACTGAAATCCAGGTGAAATCCCCTGTACGCTATAACCCAAATTTTCATTTTCAAAAACTACCGTAGAGCCCCCAACTCTGTAAATAGCAGATTTTCTAGCAATGTCTTCTTTGAATTGCTCCTGGACGTATTCGTTATTTTCATTCCTCAATTGGATTCTCCTACCAGGATTTAGACCCTTGTATTCTTTTGTAGTGGTTCTGGTCCAGACAATAATTCTATTACTGGCATCTTCAGAAAACTCTTTGGCAACACCATTTTGCATTCCCTGTCCAAACCCTAGGAGAATAACTAAAATAAAAATCCCTGAGGCCACAGAGAGGCCTGTTAAAAAAGTTCTTAATTTATTTTTTCGAATAGTATCGAAAATTTCCTGCCATCTTTCGAGATCGAACATTTTGGAGGTAAATTGTTGGTTAAAACTATAGTCTGCCTTATTAAGACCATTACATTTAACAATTGTTACAGTTATTTGCCCTTTAAAATGTTAAATTTTAATCGTTTAGGTCTTCATCTTTCTATAGACTATATAAAAAAGGGCGCCAACCAAAATATATGGTAATGCCATCAAGTAAACTATACCATTATTTATACCTTCCGCCATAGAACTGTCGTCCTGACTCTCAAGCACGGCTCTACACATAGCACATTGGGCACTAGAAAGCATAGGTAACAAAACCATTATCGCTCCTAACCATATTTTTTTTACTGTTTTCCCGATAATGCTTCTCATAACTTTTATACGTAATAAGGCGATATCATTAAATAAACTACCACTCCAGTAACCGCCACATAAAACCAAATTGGAAATGTAATTTTAGCGAGCTTTTTATGTGTCTCAAACTTTTTTAAATAAGCCCTGGCATAGGTATGCAGTACTAAGGGAATAATTACTATAGACAGAACAATATGCGAAATCAGGATAAAAAAGTATAGATATCTTATATAGCCTTCCCCACCAAAAGTGGTAGATTCAGAGGTCATATGGTAGGCGACATACATTGTTAAAAAAAGAAGAGACAGAAAGACACAAGTAGACATGATCTTTTTATGCAACTCTATTTTTCTCACTTTTATAGCCCATAAGGCGAGAAGTAAAAGCACTGCTGTAAGGGCGTTAATAGAGGCATATATAGGAGGCAGAAATCTAAGTGGTTCTACGTTTGGTAATCTCACCCCAAACAGAAGAGCAACTACCAGAGGGACAACAATTGAAACAACTGTAATTCCCCTATTAATTCTTTTTTCTTTTCTAGACTTATCCGCTGACATTTTCTTTTAGCAATTTTCTAATATCTTCTTTTAGAATTTTAATTTGTTCCTTCTCTCCATGTTCGTTCTCTAATTGACTTTCACTTATCATACCCCTGTAATATATGATTGGATTGCCAAAATCGTCTCTGCGGGATCTAATATAACCTTGCTTATCTACCAAGGCAAAAAGTCCAGAATGCTCAAAACCACCAGGCACGTTTAGGTTTTCCATGGCAAAAATATTAAAGCCATTATTAGCCAGATCATAAATCTTTTCTGAATCCCCGGTTAGCAAGTGCCAATCCATATTCGTAATGCCGTATTCTTCTGCGTATTCTTTTAAAACTAAGGGCGTATCATATTCTGGGTTTATAGTAAATGAGGCTATTCCAAAATTTTCAAAATCCCTAAATTCGTTCTGTATGTCAACCAAATTCTTGTTCATAACAGGACAAATAGTTGGGCATGTGGTGAAAAAAAATTCTACTAAAAAAACCTTGCCTTCATAATCCTTTTGAGAAATCAGCAGGCTGTCTTGATTGTAAAAGGAAAAATTGGGAATCCTTCGCTTTTCTCCGTTTAGGGTGATAAATGATAAAGAGGTATCCGGAGTTGTATTATGTAAACGGTCTTGTTGCGTTATGGAATCTGCACTAATTCTTTTTACGATTTTTGGAATAAATATTATCCCAAAAATTAAAATCACCAGTGAAATCCATATATAGGTATACTTGTTCTTCATCAATTAGACCTTGAAGCATTATTTTTCTTGAGTGCCAAACGATATTCCGCCAATATAATCTTTACGTCGTCTTCCATTTTATTGTTTAATTCTGCCACTGAGGTGGCATCATATCCGTATTTAATACCCTCATCTTCATCCTCCTTTCTTCCTCGTAAATTTTTCTCCTTATCTATTATAAATACATAAGGTGTGGCGATTGAATCGTCTAAGAAATAATTGGTTTCTAAGGAACTAAATAGTTTTAATATAGCATCCTCTTCAAGAAAAACAAACTGCCAATTCTTAATATCAGCCAAAGCTCCCAATTCGGACTTGAGATCTTTTATCTTAGCTTCTGTACCTTTGGGCATAATCATTAAAATCTGAAAGTCCCGGAATTCATAAAAGGGCTTGTAAATCTTTTGATTTAAATTAAAGGCATTTGCCTTTTTAATTTCCACATTTCTGCCTAAGAAACCAAGTATTGTAATCTTATTATCAAATGTAATTTCCGAAGTACTGCCAGGAATCTGCATAATATCTGTCGTAAGTGTTGGCAGTCTTCCAAAATTATTTACTCCAGAAGCAAAAAACAAATAGGCTACCAAGGGTAACACAAAGAGAACCACTAATACAAAGGTCTTTTTCATAGCGACAAAGAGTTTATAAAAATAAAAAAGACGGTTATAAAACCGCCTCTTATAGATGTTAATTCCTTGTTAGAAATTCCAAGTGACAAATCCGTCCTTAAAGACGTTGTAGATATAATCTGCCTCAAAGAGAAGAATAAAAATTAAATAAGCCACCAAAAATATTGGCGTCCAAACAATAGCTCTCCTGAGACCACTCTTTTCATCTCGTAAATGCATAAAATCCCATGCAATATAATATGCTTTAACTAAGGTTAGTATGATAAATATCCAATTGAGAAGTTTCATCCCCAAGAAACTGCTCCCCACTAAGGCCACTGGTTTTGTAATTCCCAGTGCAACTTCCACCGCAGTGACAATTGTCAAAAAAATTAAAACACCCCAAATCTTTTGTGTATTAGACTTAAACTTAACAAGTCCTCTAAATATTTCTAATTTATGTTCGTGCGCCATCTTAAATTAATTGCAATTAAATAATTATGTATGTTACGGTTCGATATTTTCCTTAGACCAGATAGAAGAAGGTAAATACAAAAACCCAAACCAAATCTACAAAGTGCCAATAAAGTCCAACTTTCTCCACCATTTCATAATGGCCACGACGTTCGTAAGTACCAATTATGATATTAAAGAAAATAATAATGTTAATCACTACTCCTGAGAATACGTGGAAACCATGGAATCCGGTAATGAAGAAAAAGAAATCGGCAAAAAGTCTACTTCCGTATTCATTTCGAATTAGATTTGCTCCTTCTACCACCAAGGAACCGTCCTTAATCTTACTCAGCGATTGTTCCCTTGTTAAGAGAGTCTTTTCCCCTTCCTCGTTAATCGTTTCTGTTCTTATTAAAATATTTGGATTTGCCTTTAATCCTTCCGTTACCTCGTTTAAAGTATACGAGGGCAATGTCTCTCCTTTATAAAACCAAACTCCATTTCTTTTTTCATGTGCCGTTCTTTCTGAAGGAATTGTTTTAGCAAAATCTCTTAAGGCTGCCCTTTCTCCTGTATCGGCCTTCACAAATTGAAGAATTCTACCTCCTTTAGTTTCGATAGCTCCATAATCTCCTTTTATAAAAGTAGCCCATTCCCAAGCCTGTGAGCCAACAAAGATTGCTCCTCCAATAATGGTAAGGAACATATAAATTATGGTCTTATTCTTCAACATTTTATGGCCTGCATCTACGGCTAACACCATTGTTACAGAAGACATAATTAGAATAAAAGTCATAAAAGCTACGTAGTACATGGGAAAATTTCCATGGAAAAAAGGCACGTGGGTAAACACCTCATCAGCTATGGGCCAAGTTTCAATAAACTTAAATCTGGAAAAACCATAGGAAGCTAAAAAACCTGAGAAGGTCAAGGCATCAGAAACAATGAAAAACCACATCATCAATTTGCCATAACTGGCCCCCAAGGGTTGGTTTCCTCCCCCCCAAACATTTTCTTCTGTACCTGTAGAAATCGTAGACTGCATAAGAAATATATCGTGTTAATAGAATATTGGCAAATTTACATTTTTTTAAGATATACGAAAGCCCATTTGCCACACATTTCGTCGCTTCGAATCAAATTTATCTAAAGAAATAAAAAAATAGAATAAGATAAATCCATAAACCATCTAAAAAGTGCCAAAATGTTGCTCCCAACTCTAGTCCTAACATATTTTTAGAAGAGTATTTCTTCTTATATGTATTAAACAAAACAACGGCCAGAGATATAAGTCCTGCAACGACGTGTAAAACATGTACTGCCGCGATTAGAAATATATAGGACATGGTTATACTGCTAGTTGGTCCGGTAAAATAATACCCTTCCCCTATTAGCTGTGAAAATCCAGTAAATTGTAAAAAAATAAATCCAACGCCTAAAACCATAGTAGCCAATAGAAACTTAACCCCCAAACTGATATTATCCTTTGAGACGGCTTGTTTGGCCAAAATATAGGTTCCACTGCTAATTATTATTAGCAGGGTACTGTATAAAAAAGCTGATGGCAATTGGTAATCGGTTAACCAGTCTGCTCGAGAACTACTAACAATGTACGCACTGGTCCATCCGGCAAAACCCATGATTAAACTAGCAATACCAAACCACAGCATCATTTTCTTTGCCCTTGCGTTCTTTTCCTCCTGACTTCCTTGTGTAAGATCCATCGCTTTTAAATATATTTATCTATTACATAAATAAGTTGAATAAGTGATATATAGCTAACACTTACCAACATTAATACCCTGGCCGACTTATTATCGCGTCTATCATAGAGTCTAAATCCAAAAAATAGCATAACCATACCCAATAAGAATATTACCACTGCAGCAGGTATGGAAAGATGGAGTCTTCCCGTTATACCAAATACGGGTATAACGGATATTAATAACATCCAAATGGTATACATAATTATCTGCAATGCAGTACTTCTATCCTTCTTTCCGGTAGGTAACATTTTAAAACCTCCCTTTTTATAATCCTCATCTAACATCCAAGCCAAGGCCCAAAAATGAGGAAACTGCCAAAAAAACTGAATCATAAAAAGGGTCCCCGGTTCAATTCCAAAATCATCTGTTGCGGCTACCCAGCCCAACATAAATGGAATAGCTCCTGGGAAGGCACCTACAAACACTGCTAAGGGTGTCTTGGTCTTTAATGGGGTATAAACACAGGTATATAAAAAAATACAGATTGCACCAAACATAGCTGTTTGAGGATTCAAGACATAAAGACTCACTATACCCAAAACCGTCATTAGTACCGCCAAGGAAAGCGCCTTATTTACGCTCATTCGTCCGGACGGAATAGGCCTGTTTCGAGTCCTATTCATTAAGGAATCTAAATCCTTCTCAATAATCTGATTAAAGACATTTGAAGCGCCTACCATACAATAGCCACCAAAAGAAAGCAACAAAAGTGCTGTAAAACTAACTTCATAGGCACCTAAAAGATAACCTGCCAAAGAAGATATCACCACACTTATCGCTAGCCTAGATTTAGTAATTTCCTTGAAATCAGCAAATGTGAGAACTGTAGTAATACTATTTGCTGAGCTTAGAGCCATCTTCATATATTATCCTTAGCACACCTCAGAAAAACATCTGTTTTAAAGTGCGCTGCAAAGATAAGGCCCATTCTATTTTAATCCAACGAAATAAAGGGCTTTATAGGAATAATTCCCTTTTCATATTTGCAAAGTCAAAGCGAATCGAGCAGGGACAAATAGCTTAAAATCAAAACTGTGTATTGTTAATACCAAAGTGCTTATAAAGTAAAAAACCCTGCCAAAAGACAGGGTAATATATATTTATAAGTAATAACTCTATTGTAGTTTAAAGGTAATAGGGATACTAAATGGAACCCTTACCGCTCTACCTCTTTGTTTTCCAGGAGTCATATTTGGTAACTTTTTAATAATTCTTAAAGCTTCTGCTTCAAGATTTTTATCTGGTCCTCTATACCTGATATTACCAATACTACCATCCTTCTGAATGGTGAACATCACATTAACTCTCCCCTGCACACCCATTTCCTGAGCAATCTCTGGGTATCGGAAGTTTTTTCGAATATGCTTATTCATCATCTCATTAAAACAAGCTCTTTTATCGCTCGCCCCTTCACATCCGGGGAAAATTGGAACATCTTCAATTACTGCAAATGGCACATCCACATCTTCTTCCATTTCATCTACCTCAACCTCTTCTATCTCAATTACTTCTTCTTCCTGACTAGTCTCTGTAGACTCAATAACTGTTTCTTCTACCTCTTCTTCATCTTCCACAACTTCAATTACTTCAGGAGCTGCCGGTGGTGGCGGTGGTGGTGGAGTTTTAATCTGCTCCGTCATTGGAACTTCCTCATCTAAATCGTCCTCTACGTTCAACGAAATATCGTAGTCATTAGTTTTATCGTAAGTTTTCCATTCAAAAGCGGTATAAACAATTAACATTACCACCGCCAAACCTAAAACGAAATAGAGTGCACTATTTCTTCTTAAATCTGCTTTTGGATTCTTTTTTGGTTCCATTTTCTATATATTTAATAAACGCTAATTTAACTATTAATTTAATAAAAAAGCAACTAATCGCTTCATTTTAACTGGGATTTTCGGTAAAATATTAAAATCGCGAAAGCAGTTCCAAAAATTACTCCCAGACTATTTGCCAATACATCAAACATCTCCCCACTCCTATGTGGTATAAATTTATATTGTATAATTTCAATAAGTATGCCATAAAAAACAAGACAAATACTTATGTATAAGATATTTCTATCTCCTTTTAAACTATTATATGTTTTGCGACTTAAGTAAGAAAGAAAACACAGAAAAGAAGCCACAAAGTAAAAACAGAAGTGCACCGCTTTATCTAGGTTGGGAAGATTCAAATTGGAATTATCCATTTCTCTAAAAGAGAAAAGACTTAAAACCGTGATGAGAAACATCCAGACCAAGAATGCTATAAAATAGATGCTGGGTTTAGCCACCAATCAGCTCCTTGTAGTCCTGATCACTTAATAATTCTGCTACTTCTGAAGAATCAGACATTTTAAGTTTTATCATCCAGCCATCGCCATAAGGATCTGTATTAACTTTTTCCGGCTCCTCTTCCAAGCTTTCATTAAACTCAATGATTTCACCACTTAGTGGTAAAAAAAGATCAGATACTGTTTTTACAGCCTCCACGGTTCCGAACACTTCTTCTTTATCTAAAGTTTCGTCTAAGGTTTCTACTTCTACATAAACAATGTCGCCTAATTCACCTTGCGCAAAATCAGTTATGCCAACGGTAGCAATGTCGCCATCTATGCTTATCCATTCATGATCTTTAGTGTACTTTAGTTCAGAGGGTATGTTCATTTTTATTTGCTTTTTAGTCCTGACAAATGTAACGGATAATATGCGGGATTTCAAAAAAAATAAAAGCCCAATTAGGCAATTAAAATGTTTCTAATTTCCAAAATTATATCTAATTGTAAAACCGGTATTTATGCTAGTTTGAGGAAAGGCAGTGGAAACAGCAAATTGGGAAAAAGAGTAGTCAAAAAAGAACAGGGCATTTAGGTTTTTGTTAAGTGCATAGTCTGCTGTGAATTTGGTAGATAATAAATTCTGCCCTGAGGTGACCTGATTATTATCGATATCAAGATTTCTTATTATAGTTATATTATCTCTTAAGGTAACATCTGCCTTAAGATTTAAATCTCCTTTTAACCGCTGCTTTTCCCCGCCAATATTCGTTACAAATTTCACATCCTTAAAACGGTATCCAAGACCAACGGTATAGTCCTGACCATTTATTTCTGTAAGTAGATTATTGTCGAAACTCATAGACAAAGCCCTGTCTCTTCTAACTTCCGCTAAAACACTAAGAGAACTCTTCATCTCAAAATCTACGCGGACCAACGGATTAAACTGATCTGTTAGCACGATATTATTTATAATGTCATCCGGTAAGAAGTCCTGTGTCTCGTTATTAATTGGAGGAAGTCCTTCATTTATTAGTTGTTGCTTTTCAAGATTTGTTTGAAACGTATTTATACTATAGGCTGATCTGTAACCATGACTAAGGGAAAACCTCTTAAAGTTCTCTTTAAACCAGCCTATCCTCATAAGACCAGTATACTTTATATTCCAGTTTGGGATTGGGATATCTCTAAAAGCATCTAGATTAACTCTGTTGACATCTTGACCGGTATAAGCCGCAAAAAACGAAGGCAGCAATACATCCTGACTTGTTTTCCCATACCTCAGGGGAAAACCATCTTCATCTACCCCTTCATCGGGACTGGATCTATCATTAACCAGTCGGTTTGCAATAACTATTCGATTGTCCTTGAAAGTATCAAAGGTCTCAGAGTCAAATTCATCACTTCTGCTAAATGCGGTTCCCAGCATCATTGTAGAAATACTGAAATTTCCAAAAGTATTAGGCGTTTGTGGGATATAAATTCCGCCGTTTATTTCGTAATTCTCTTGCAAACTGCTCGAAAATTGTCGGTCAGCCAAGAAGTCAATGGTTAAATCTCGAACAGGTTGTGCAGTTGCTGTAATATTCAGCTGTTTGTTCTGCCGCTTTATAAATTGTTCATTAAACTCATTAAAAGGTGTAAGCCATCCATTTCTAGCAGCTTCATAACGCACATCCGCCTGACTACCAAATACAAAGCCCAAACTTGGTCTGGTTGTTCCAATAAAACCAATTGATTGCGTATATCCTGGTAATACTGTTCCGTTGTTCTCGCTGTAGTTGACATTTATTCTCTTTACCATGGTAACTATATCAATAACCGTATTAAAAGCCGCACTGGTTTTCTTTTTTGGTTTTTCAGCACCTTCTACAGGATTACCTGCCTTATCTCTTCTATTGGCATTACTTGCCTGAACTGTTTTAGCGTCCCTCTTTTTTAATCCAATTTGGTCGTATAGTCGCTGCATTGTAAGTGCTGCTGTGACCGAATGGGTATTGGCGTTCTGAACCGTATTCACCACGGCATCCGGGTCTCCTAAGGCTTCCTGTACCACTTCATTAATGGCATCTCCCCCTCTTTGCCAGTCGAAATTACTGGTATAGGTATATTGCACATTCATAAAGTCTAGAATAGGTATTTTATTTAACGGTATATCGTAATTTAGCTGAAATTGTTGGGAATGACGGTTAGGCTCGCCAATATCAAAGAAACCGTCCCAAATTTTAAGGTTCTGATTAATTTCAGAAGTTGGATCGTCCGGGTCGGTGAAATAATTTCTAACAATGTTATTATTAGAGGTAGTAATATTTAGCCTTAAGGATTTTGACAAACTGTAGTTTAGTGCATATTGCCAATTGAAAAGATAATTCCTCTGCTGTAATAATGGCAAATCCAAGGTTTCCACGCCTGGCTCTAATACATCTCTGAAACGCTGTTGATTAAATTGTCGATCAAAATCGGATTGAACTGAAAAGCTTGCAGGCAATACATTAAAGTTCATGTCTTTGAGCCATTGGAGATACGAACCTGTAAATAAAGAATCGTTTTTTTGAAATGGTTCAACTACTGCCGGTTTAAAATTGTGGTTGTAAACAAATCCTGTTCTTACATTCTGATCTTTTAGACTGGCCACTTCAAAGTCTCTATGGTCTGTTTGATTATAAGAATAGTTAAAGGTGAAATTTTCTATATCATAAAAATTAGCCTCTGCTTCCGGACCCCTATTTTTTCTTACCCCTATTAGGTTTATACTTGTCCGTTTTGTATAATCTTCGGCCTGTTCCTTAATAACGTCAGCCTCCGCCTCATTTGGAGCCGCATCAATTCTGTCTTGCAATTTTAAATCGTCGTATACCGGATCAAATTCTGGGGTAATTAATTGTTCACCTATTCCATAGTTAAAGGGTATCTGGACATTCCATTTTTTAGGCAGTAGTTGTCCTACTTCTACATTAGTTACAACGTCGTATGCAATAGCATCTTCACGTGATCTCTCATTGGGTCTTTGATCTACTGAACCAAATCCTGGAGTGCTCTTATTTCCTGTTGCAGTTACATTTGCGAAATCGGCCAAATTAGCGTCAACGGCAGCAATAGCAGCCCAGCCACCATTATTGTCCAAGCCTGCCAAACGCAGTTCATTATACCAAACTTCTCCTCTTGCTGGTAAATCATCAATATTCTTAATCCCCAACATAGCACTTCTTAAAGATCCTAATGATGGATTTCCTCGAATTCCAATTCGCAGCTGACCAAGAGTTCTTGGGGCAAATTCTTCTACAGAGACAGCTTCTCCATCAATAATTTCATAATAACTTACTTCGCCTAAGGTCTGATCAGCTATTCCCTGCGATTTTACTTTATTAAGATCACTAAGTGCTATATCTAACTCATTAATTGCCGGCCAGATATCTTCCGGACTCGTAGAACCAAAAGAGGTGAATTTTAGAGGCACTTCGATTTGATAATAGTTTTCCGAAAAATCCGTACCTATTCTCAAAAATGCCACGAGCGGTACATCATCATCTAAATAATCTGAGTCTACAATCTTTTCTGCATGTAGAAACATCTTAAGCCTTTTGTACTGCCGCACATCTATATTGACATTTTTGAAAACTCCTCTTGAATCTCGAGGCTCAAGGTTCTCTACCTTAAAGGAAAGAGACTGCTCGTTTTGACGAATAATAGTATTGTTATTATTTAATTGTTCTCTTTGCACCCCTGGAGGCAATACATAAGGAATAGGCACTCTTGAATTGTTTTCTTCAATATTAACCGTATTCACATCAACAATGGTAGCATCATCTGAAGGGTCGTCATTATCCGATGATAACGACTTGGTATAGTTTCTCCAATCTATTCTAACTAAATCTAGGGTGGCGAAACGCAAAACTACCGGATTGCTGAAGCCTGTAAGGTACATTCTCATAAAACTCACCGATCGAAAATCCACAATACCCCCTATAGCATCTGTAAAATCACTAAGTGGAATTTTGTATTGAATCCACCGACGATTAAGTTGTGTTCCATTTGGCAATTCTGGTGTAATACCTTCCGTAATATCTGTAACATAGGGATCGTTTATAGTGATATTTGGCCTAATCGGAATACGATACTCAAAGTAGCTGTCGATCGTATTCATCGTTAAGTCTCTATTTACATCTTCCACATCTGGTAAAGTCGTAGAGCCTCGATTGGTATTTGAGACGGCTACCGGAGAATTTCCTTGCGTATTATTAAAGTCTAAATATCGTTCTAAGATACTCCCACTTCTATTAAGGTAATACTGGTAGTTGTCTAATGCCGGGTCACTATCCGGACCATTATATCCCTGACTGGCTTCTAAAGTATCATCTAAGCCATCAAAACCTAAATCCTGTAAACTTCTATTCTCCTCACTAGCATCAAATGCGTAAACAAGAGACTGAGTAGATGGCACAACCCCCCAGGGAGTTGGTGTGGTTAGATCGTTAGAGCCTATTCCCGGTAAACCATTTTCGTATTGCTTTCGCCCATCTTTTAAAATATCTTCAGAAATATTACCCAAATTCAGGACTAATTCCCCGGGGCCATCTCCAATCCCATCTACATATGGATCCATTACCCAAAATTGTACAAACTCTACATTAGATTGCTCAAAGTTAGTACTACTTAAAGATCTTATCATACCTGCCCATTTTTGATCCGGAGGTAATGTTTCGTATGACGCATTAGCATTGTAAGGCCCTTTTTCATCTGGATAATAGGCCATATCTAATGTATTTTGTACTGTAGTCTGTCCCTGGGCAATATCCACCTGAGGGAATACCTCATCAATAAACACTCTCCTTGTTTCATTGGTTGAAACGTCATTGTCGTTTATCTCAGAGGGTCTTTGATTCGTGTAAAAGATAGGGTCTATAGTATACCATGCCAGTTTTGCTCTTTCAAATCCAGTTTCAAAATCAGGTTCTCCATCCACCCTAAATTCCTGAGGCGTACTTGCCAAGGTCCATCCCAAGGATGAGCGAATATCAATAAGAGCCTGTGCGCCCTCAAAATCATCCAGATAAGTAGTGGTTTCACCTTGAAAATCTGCATTCTTCGGTGAATTAGGATTTAAATAGGCCACCTCTCCTCTTACAGAAACATTGGAGGCCACATCCGTATCAACGTTTGGTAATTTGTTAACCAATCGGGTTAAAAAAGGAACTTCAGTAGAAAAGTTACCATTTAGACCATATATGCTGTTGTTTACAGGTTCTACCCCATAATTAGACTTTTGCGTGAGCGGACGTTCATTCAGGTTCTGGAAGGTACCTCCTAATATAAACTTCTCGTTAAACTTATGTTCAATATTAAATCCGGTGAACCTTCTAGTCTGTTGCCCAAAAATAGCGTTGTTTTCAACGGAAATATTGATTGGCACATTGGAGGCTTCCAAACTTGGATCTAAAATTTGCACGGTACCAGCCTGATAGTTTACCGTATAGTCTATTCCTTCCTGAAGTTGTCTTCCACCTGCAGTAACTCTAACAGAACCTCTTGGAACATTAAAAGCTCCGATAGGAATTCCACTTGCTCCTTCAGACTTATATCTTCCTTTTAATCTAAATCTGTTTTTTTCGGCATCCTGCAAAGAAGCGGCCTTGGTTAAGGCATACATGTTCCTAAAAACATATCGCTGCTGGTTTTCGTTATATCCCTGATCATCTTCAACATCGTAAATACCTCCTCCAAGAGTTTCAAATAAAAATTCTCCAAAAGGTTCCACTTTTGTAAAAATAATGAGGCCATTTTGTGTACTCACCGTAATGCCCGGGACAAAATCAAAAAAACCATCTCCCCCTGGTTGCACATCATTATAAACATTTAATCTATCCAAATTAAAGACGTCTAAAAGAATTCTGTCTTGTAATCCATCTGGCCAGCCACTCCCTGGGCCTTCGGTAACAGGCGTTATGTAGTTTCTAGGTGTAGGATCCGAATAAAGAATGTTTAACTTAAAGTCTTCCTGACTCAATTGAAAAGCACCAGTAGAATAAATGTTCTTCATCATTAAATCCCAAATAGGATCTTCTACATTGGTAATATTACTTTTTAGAAGTTTTAGTACCAGAGTATTATTGCTTACAATAGGATCTACTCCTGGTGTAACGGTTGTAGCGTCAATACTCCCATTTGCAAATTCTCCTACTTGAAAAACTTCCCCATTAAAAGTATACTGATAAGCAACAGCTAACACCTCATCATTACTTAATCGCTGGTTTAAGGAAATATATCCCAACTGAGAATCGAATTGGTAGTCTCTGCCTATATCGAGTTTTCTTGCATTCTCCAGTATGGCATAGTCAAACCCTTGGTTTACCTGATACCCGGTGTTTATGTCAAAGCCATTTTCTACCGTGGCTATATCACGAATAGCACTGTTCAATACCCCGCCATTATCAATTAAATTAGGGTCATAGTCGTTTGCTCCGTTTCGTGGAAGTTCCTGATTCGATGCAGAGGTATTAAAAAACCCAGGGGGTTCTCCATTAGCTATTCCGATTCTGGTTTTATCTTTAAGGGCCTCTCCCAAATCCTGTAAGGCCACAATATTTCTAACATTAAGGGTTTGTTGGGTTCTATTCGTTACCCACACTTCTAAACGTGTTATCTGTACCTGGGACTTTTTATATGGATAGTTCTCTAAAGCTTCGTCATAAGAATCTCTGAAAAATTGTGAAAGAAAAAAGTGTTTGTCCTCGTCATAGTCGAGGGCCGTAAATTCAAAATCATTAATGGTTCCTCCGCCCTGGGCTACAACAGAAGTGTTTTGAGATCGCTGCTCTGAAAATACTGCGGTGACTGTTGTTCTGCCAAATTGTAATTGCGTCTTTACCCCAAAAAGACTTTGCGCTCCGGTAATTAAGGAACTATTCAGGGGCATACTAACATTACCCACTTCTATCTTCTGAATAATATCATCTTCCGTTGGGGTGTAGTCTAATTTTATTAAATTTTGAAAATCGAAGGTAGCCTCGGTATCATAGTTAGCGGTAACTTGTAATCGTTCACCAACTTTACCCAACATACTAAGACTTATTCGCTGATCAAAATCAAAAGACAGGTTGGTTCTATTTCTGGGAGAGAGTGCAGGATTGTCGTTCTTCTGCCAAATAATTCCCAAATCCATAGCCACAGATCCTTGTGGAATTACTTCAATAGTATTTCCTCCAAAAATAGTTTCAAAAAATCCGCTATTTACGTAAAAGTTGGGAAGCAGATTCTTTCGTGCTTCTTCTGATCCTTCTTTTTTCCCACTAAAGGCGTCTATTTTTTCTTTGAAGTAGGCCTTTGTATTTTCCTTTTGAACTAATTCAAAAAATTGTTCTGGTGTGAGAATTATGGGGTAGCTGATATCAAACTCTCCCACGGTCTCGGAATAAATATATCGATCTAAGTCAGGGTCATACGTATATTTGGAGACAATACTGTCTGGGTTTTCGAGAACTAACTTACCTAATGCAAAACCAGTCTGCACAGAATCTACCTCCTGCTCATTGTCTTCCTGAGCATTAGAGGAAGTACAAACTCCAAGAAAAATAATGGTAAGTAAAAAAATCTTAAACCTAGAAGATTTAAGAATTGATTTTGCCCCGTTTTTCAAACTTTTTACAAATTTTTCAGCGTCTGTTTTATAATGTCCTCTACGCTAAGAGAAGTGTCCTGTTTTAAGACCCTATCCACAACCTTTTCAGACTGTCTTTTGGTAAACCCAAGAACCTCTAAAGCAGATAACGCTTCTTCTTTATTTGTATTGTTTGAATTTGGCGAAACTTCGTCAATATTATATATTTTTAAAACTTTGTCTTTTAGGTCTAAAATAACGCGTTGCGCTGTTTTTGCACCTATCCCTTTGACCCCTTGTATAATAGCTACATCAGCAGAAGCTATTGCATCTCTAATTTGAACTGGAGACAGAGACGATAACATGGTACGGGCGATATTTGAGCCAATGCCAGAAACCGAGATAAGTAGCCTAAAAATTTCTCTTTCAGATTTTTGGGCAAAACCATAAAGGGTATGTGAATCTTCTTTAATCTGCAGGTGTGTATAGACAAGAATATTCTCCTTGTCTTTTATCTGATCAAAAGTATTCAGGGAAATATTTATAAAGTACCCAATGCCGCCACTTTCTACCACCAAAAATGTTGGTGATTTTTCTACTAGCTTGCCCTTTATATACGTAATCATTTAATTAAAAAATGTATTTTGGAATAGACCCAACTATTGACCCATTTTAACTTTTTTTCTTTTTTCTCGTTCCTGAGCGTCAATTACTGCTACTGCTGTCATATTTACCATTTCCTCTACACTGGCTCCCAGCTGCAATACGTGTACCGCTTTTCGCAAACCCAACATGATAGGACCTATAGACTCCGCTGCATGCAACTCTTTTAATAATTTATAGGTGATATTTGCAGCTTCAAGGTTAGGAAAAATTAAGGTATTAACTTTTTTTCCTGCAAGATTTGAAAATGGAAATTGTGTTTGTCTTAAGCTTTTATTAAGGGCAAAATCCGTTTGAATTTCTCCGTCTACTACTAATTCAGGGTGTGAAGAATGGAGCATCTTTATTGCATCTCTAACCTTTGTTGCATGTGGATGAGCAGATGATCCAAAATTTGAATAAGACAAAAGTGCCATGACAGGATCGAAACCAAATGCCATTCCTAAGTTGGCTGTCATACTCGAAATTTCTGCTAGTTCTTCTGCATTCGGATCAATGTTAATAGAAGTATCGGCAAGTATCAATGGTCCTCTCTCTGTAATCATAATATGAGCGGTGGCCGCTTTAGACACATTATTGGCCCGCCCGATAACCTCAAATATTGGTCGAACTACGTTTGCATAGGCCCTGGAATGTCCAGAAATCATCCCATCCGCATCTCCTTGTAAAACCATCATTGCGCCGTAATAATTCCTTTCTCTCATCTTTGTAGCCGCACCGTACATGGTTATTCCACTTCGCTTTCTGACTTCAAAAAACTTATTGGCATATTCTAGCCTCTTCTCTTCCGATTCCTCAGATTTGGGATCTATGATCATGACCTCAGCATCAAATTCTAACTCCTTTTTCAGACTATCAATAATCTCCCTATTTCCAAGTAAAATCGGAATGGCAATTCCTTCTTCATAAGCAATCTGTGCAGCTTTTAGCACATCCAGGTGATTTGCTTCAGCAAAAACAATTCTTTTCGGATTGCTTTTTGCCCTATTCATTAATAATCGCATCACTTTATTGTCATCACCGGATCTTTTGAGTAATTCTTCTCTATACCTATTCCAATCCTCAATTGGTGCTTTGGCAACACCACTTTCCATAGCTGCCTTTGCTACTGCTGGTGGTATCTCGGCTATTAAACGCGGATCAAAAGGTTTTGGAATAATATAATCTCTCCCAAAGGTTAATCTGGTTTCCCCATATGCTATATTAACCTGTTCCGGCACTGGTTGCTTTGTTAAATTAGATAGTGCTTTTACAGCTGCCATCTTCATTTCCTCGTTAATCTTCGTTGCCCTAACATCTAGAGCCCCTCGAAAAATAAAGGGAAATCCTAAAACATTATTAACTTGGTTAGGATGATCAGATCTTCCTGTAGCCATTATAATATCATGCCGTGTATCGCAGGCCAACTCGTAGTCGATCTCAGGATTAGGATTTGCCATAGCAAAAACAATGGGATCTTTTGCCATAGATTTAAGCATTTCTGGACTTAGAATATTAGCAATAGATAAACCAATAAAAACATCTGCCCCTCTTAGGGCCTCTTCCAAGGTGTCTATTTTTCTTTGGCTGGCAAACTCACTCTTCTCAGGACTTAAATTTTCCGCATCGGCCCTGATTACCCCTTTGCTATCTAACATTACAATATTCTCTGCAAGGGCTCCGAATGCTTTGTATAATCGAGTACAAGAAATGGCCGCTGCTCCTGCTCCACTAACTACAATTTGTACCTCATCTATCTTCTTATCGGCAATTTCCAAGGCGTTTAACAAAGCGGCAGCAGAAATAATCGCCGTTCCATGCTGATCATCGTGCATTACCGGAATATCTAACTCTTCTTTAAGCCTTCTTTCTATTTCAAAAGCCTCTGGAGCCTTTATATCTTCCAAATTAATTCCCCCAAAAGTGGGAGAAATAATTTTTACCGTTTCAATAAATTTATCCACATCTTTTGTATCCAGCTCTATATCTATCCCATCAATATCAGCAAAAATTTTAAATAGTAAACTCTTTCCCTCCATTACTGGCTTTGAAGCTTCCGGTCCAATATCCCCCAGGCCCAATACAGCAGTTCCATTGGATATTATCGCTACAATATTTCCTTTGGCAGTATATTTATATACCTTTTCAGGATCTTTTTCTATTTCCAAACAAGGTTCTGCGACTCCAGGAGAGTAAGCCAACGCTAAATCTCTTTGTGTGGCATAGGGTTTTGTTGGAACAACCTTAATCTTTCCTGGCTGTGGTTTTGCATGATAAATTAAAGCTTCTCGTCTTTTTTTCTCTTCGGACATACCATCAATTTGAAAAACAAATTTAAGGGAAACCTTATAAAAAAGAGATCTAATTACCGTTTATCTATGAGACTATTTACAATATGTACAGTAAAGTATAATTCTAAGAAATTTAAGGTTGCAAATATCTAATACTATATCTTCTCCATGCCGGTTTCTAAGCTTTATCGGATGGCATATTTAATCGCATGGCTAATAAGGAGGCTATAATAAAGAAAATGCCAGCAAAAAGCATTGCATTAACGGCATTGCCGCCCAAAAAGCTCTTAAATATTGATCCGAAAGTCAGTGTTTCAATTCCCATAGGAATCACGATCATCATATTCAATATGCCCATGTACACACCCCGTCTATCTTGGGGTACAATTTTTGAAACCATGGTATACGGAATCCCCATCATTGCGGCCCAGCCAATCCCAAAAAACACCATGGGAAAAAGTACGTAAATTGGATCAGAAATATAAGGTATACTAATTAAGGCAAGTCCGGTAGCCAACAGACTTGCGGCATAAACCTTCTTCCCGCCATATTTTAATGTCAAAGGCACCAATGCCAAGGCAACCACAATTGTTACAAGGTTGTAAGTGGTACTCATTTTTGCCGATTGAGCCGCTGCCTCTGAGAGATCATAGCCCATAGTCTTCACAAACAATGGCGTAATAAACTGCCAGTACACAAATAGTGCATACCATTGAAAAAGGTAAACAGCCGATAGTTTCCACATAAATTTGGGCATTTCTTTAACAGCATTTGAAATTTCCACAAATGGCATTTTAAACCGAGCGACAAACGGTAACTTTTTATGTGCATTGATTTCAGCCAGTTCTTCATCACTAGGCGGTATTTCTGGAGTTTTAAGTACAGACCACAAAATGGTAGCTACGGATAATACAGAACCTATAAAGAAGGAATAATACAACCATTTTGGAATAGAACCGGCTACTTCTTCACCTGCGGCTCCACCAAACCAATCCTGAAAAAGAAAGATAGAAGCATTGGCCAATACAATCCCAGCACCTACAAAAAGACTCTGCATTTGGTAACCTAAGCTCAGTTGCTTATTAGGTAACTTATCCCCAACAAACGCCCGGTAGGGCTCCATCGCCATATTATTCCCCACATCCAAAATCCAAAGTAAACCAACGGCAAACCATAATGCCGGACTTAAAGGAAACGCAAATAAACACATACTCCCTATAATGGCTCCAATAAGAAAAAAGGGTTTTCTTCGGCCCCAACGAGGCGACCAAGTTTTATCAGAAATAGCTCCTATAATCGGCTGAATAACCAAACCTGTTACCGGTCCGGCAATGTTTAAAATAGGGAGCATGTCTTCTGGTGCTCCCAGGAAAAGAAAAATCGGATTAATTGCACTCTGTTGTAAACCAAAACTGAATTGAATGCCAAGAAAACCAACGTTCATATTAAATATCTGCCAAAAACTTAACTTAGGTTTTACAGTTTTCATATTGTACGTTGCGTTAAAAAATTAAATTTTGTCTTTTTAATATTAGTTGGTAAAACTGCTTCAATATAGTTCTTTATCCTTGTTTACAATAAATTCTTAGTAAAAAAGAGGTAATTCACTTTAATAATGGCTATTCTTTTTTGGCTTATTTTAGAAACTTAATGTTTCTTTTTAAGCCCTTATACTTTGTCCTTTTAACTGCAGACTTTGAGAATATTTTCTGAAAAACATCCTCGGTGATTTCGTCCCAATCAGATTTTTTCATATCCATCAATAGCGGATTAGGATTAAAAAGAGGTTCCTGATGTTTTTTAGAAAATCTGTTCCAAGGACAAACATCCTGACAAATATCACAGCCAAATATCCAGTCGTTAAATTGTCCTTTAACCGAATTTGGAATTTCATTTTTTAGCTCAATCGTGAAATAAGAAATACATTTACTACCATCTACTACATAAGGCTCTGTAATAGCCTGCGTAGGACAAGCGTCGATGCAGGCGGTACAGGTACCGCAATGATTTGTGACCGGAGTATCATGTTCTAAATCAAGGTCTACTATTAACTCTGCTATAAAATAAAATGAACCCACTTGCTGAGTGAGTAAATTGGAATGCTTACCAATCCAACCCAAGCCGCTTTTGGCAGCCCAGGCTTTGTCTAATACTGGGGCAGAATCTACAAAGGCCCGGCCATTTACTTCACCAATTTCATCTGAGATGAAATTCATAAGTTCCTTAAGTTTAGATTTAATAACATGATGATAATCCTGTCCATAAGCATATTTCGAAATTTTATATGTATCCTCCTCTTGAATGTTCTCAGGATAATAATTTAATATAAACGATACAACAGATTTGGCTCCATCCACTAACAACCGTGGATCAAGGCGTTTATCAAAATGATTTTCCATGTATCCCATCTCCCCATGCATATTATTATTTAGCCATTTTTCAAGTCTTGGCGCTTCTTCTTCTAAAAATGAAGCTTTGGAAATACCACAGGAGAGAAATCCCAGGCGTTTTGCCTCGGCTTTAATTAATTTAGAATGTTTGATTTTATCCAAGGAAATAACCAACTATTTATACCTGAATACCTCAACGGACTAATCAAGGTATTGGCAGATATGTTGTGATATAAATATTTAAGACTTTAATAATCATAGATTATCCAATTGGGTGTTTAATTAAATACCTCATTTAAAACAATCCTCCTTGCATATTTCCCTTTATTTTTCCCAAATGCGTATAGGCCAATTCCGTAGCCTCCCGGCCTCTTGGTGTACGCATAACAAATCCTTGTTGAATTAAAAAAGGCTCATATACTTCCTCGATGGTTTCCGCACTTTCTGAAACTGCAGTGGCCAGAGTGGTTATTCCAACAGGGCCTCCTTTAAACTTATCTATAAGAGTAGTTAGAATTTTATTGTCCATCTCGTCTAGCCCATATGTATCTACGTTTAATGCCTCCAGACCATATCGAGAGATTCCAATATCTATAACTCCGTTCCCCTTAATTTGAGCGAAATCTCGAACCCTTCTTAGAAGAGCATTACTAATTCGCGGGGTGCCTCTACTACGGCCAGCTATTTCAATAGCCGCCTCTTGATCTATTGGAACCTTTAATATTTCTGCACTACGCAGAACAATTGTGGACAAAAGCTCTGTTCTATAATACTCCAGCCTACTAGTAATCCCGAACCGCGCCCGCATCGGAGCTGTTAGCAAACCAGATCTTGTGGTAGCACCTATTAAAGTAAAGGGATTTAGGTTAATTTGAACTGAACGAGCATTAGGCCCAGTCTCGATCATAATATCAATTTTATAATCTTCCATAGCAGAATAGAGGTACTCCTCCACAATTGGACTTAACCTGTGTATCTCGTCTATGAATAATACGTCGCGCTCTTCTAAATTGGTTAGTAATCCTGCCAAATCCCCAGGCTTATCCAACACAGGACCAGAGGTAATCTTAATACCAACTCCAAGTTCATTTGCCAAGATATGCGCTAAGGTGGTCTTACCTAGTCCAGGGGGTCCATGAAAAAGGGTATGATCCAAGGATTCATTTCTTAAATTGGCAGCCTGAACAAATATTTTTAGATTTTCTAAGACTTGCTCTTGACCAGTGAAGTCTTCAAAGGAAACTGGTCTAAGAGCCCGTTCTATGTCTAAGTCTTCCTCAGAATATCCGGCATTTGTAGGGTCAAGATTTTCATTCATATTCTCAAAGATACTAAAAAACCATAGGGTTGGTTTCTAAAAATATTCTCTCATTAGACATTGGAAGACTGTACTTGCCCATTATGATATTTGTCATCTTTTTTACGGAAAATAATGGCCTACTTTGTATAGAAATTATAATTCATAACAGATTCAATATTTAAGATAAATTCAAAACTGCAAAATTCAAAAGCAATGACAACAAAATTTAATTTACAGAAATACGGGATTGAAACCGAAGAAGTATTTAGAAATAGTAGTGTACCCGTTCTTTATGAATTGGGATTACGTTTAGAAAAAGGAACAGCCATTTCCAATGTAGGGGCATTGATGACCTATTCAGGTGAAAAAACAGGAAGAAGTCCTAAAGACAAAAGAGTGGTAAGACATCCCGATTCAGAAAATAATATAAACTGGGGTGATATTAATATTGGATTAGACGAGCACACTTTTATGGTAAACCATGAAAGAGCTATTGATTATTTAAATACTTGTCCTCATTTATTTGTCGTGGATGCTTTTGCAGGATGGGATCCAAAGTATCGACTTAAAATAAGAATTGTCTGCACCCGGGCCTACCATGCTCTTTTTATGCAGAATATGCTCATTATGCCAACGGCCGATGAATTAGCTAATTTTGGAGAACCCGATTATGTAGTATTTAATGGTGGCGGATTTCCCGCCAACCGATACACTTCGGAAATGACCTCCAAGACTAGCGTTGACGTAAACTTAGAGAGAAAAGAAATTGTAATACTAGGTACGCAATATGCAGGTGAAATGAAAAAGGGAGTGTTCTCTATTATGAATTACTTAATGCCTCTGGAAGGTGTTCTACCTATGCACTGTTCTGCAAATGTAGGGGAGAAAGATGATGTAACCATTCTATTTGGATTATCAGGGACAGGGAAAACTACCTTAAGTGCAGATCCAAAAAGAAAATTAATAGGAGATGATGAACATTGCTGGACGGATGACGGTACTTTTAATATAGAAGGCGGGTGTTATGCCAAAGCAATTAATTTGTCGGAAGAAAAAGAACCGGATATTTATAGAGCAATTAAGTTTGGAACCGTATTGGAGAACGTGGTTTATGATAAATTTACAAGAGAAGTAGATTATACAGACACAAGTATAACCCAAAATACTCGGGCTTCCTATCCTATTCAGTTTATAGATAATGTTCAAATGCCATGTGTTGCCGGACACCCTGAAAATATAATTTTCTTGACTTGTGATGCTTTCGGAGTTCTACCTCCAGTAAGTAAATTGACCCCTGAACAAGCAAGCTATCACTTTATATCTGGCTATACCGCTAAAGTGGCCGGAACAGAAATGGGAGTAACTGAACCACAGGCTACCTTTAGTGCTTGCTTTGGAGCTGCCTTTATGATGTGGCATCCAAATAAATATGCAGAATTACTAGCTGAAAAAATTAAGAAGCACGAGGCAAAAGCCTGGCTAGTAAATACAGGATGGACCGGCGGGCCACATGGTGTTGGTACCAGAATGAGCCTAAAACACACCAGAGCCATGATCGATGCTATTCATCATCATGAATTTGATAATGTAGACTATGTGACAGATGAAGAATTTGGATTTCAAATCCCTACAACTTGTCCAGGAGTACCTTCAGAAGTATTGATTCCAAAAAATACTTGGGAAGACAAGGCGAACTATGACCTTACAAAACAGAAGCTTGTAAAACTCTTCAACGATAACTTCAAACAGTTCGAGAAGAATGTAAATGAAGCGATTGTGGAAGCTGGCCCAAATATCCAGGTTAGTGTATAGGTTTTAGTTAACATAAAAAAGCCCGATAAGTTTTTATCGGGCTTTTTCTATGGATAGAAATTCTCTATTCTTCTTTTTTATACAATTCAGAACTATTCAAAAATTGTTTTATATCTATAGTTGGATTACCCCATAAATAAGTTTTTGACATGCCGCTAGCGGATAGTAAAAATTCTTTATAGGCATTTAATTTTGCCTTAGCAGATCCTTCCAGTTTAGCATTTATTTGTGCGGATTCCATTTGCTCAGCTTTAAGATCACTACTTCCAAACATGTCTACCTGAGTTCTGTCGGAAGTTCCCTCCAAAACAGCTTGCGAATTGTTGTACATATCTACATCTAGCCCTCCTAATAGACCATAAAAGGTTAAACTAGCCTTATCCCGTAGATTTATACTAACTGAATCTGCTTCAACGTTAAAATCTCCTTTCCCCATGTCTTCCATCTGCAAATGCATCTGGGTAAGTTTACTTCTTAATTCTACCTTCGCCTCAGCCGATACTTTCACATTTAAAATGTCTGTCTCAATAAAATTAGGAGATACAACACTTCCCGCTTCTACTATTATATGCCCTAAATCCTTATACTTTATGGTAATATCTAATTGCTTTTTGGAAGTTATTTTATAAAACGATCTGATTACTAATACGCTATCGGTAACATCAAATCGTATAATGTCAATTAAGTTATCATCGGCCACTATAGAATAGCCTGGAATTTGAGATGCTTCCAATAAGACATTGAGATCATCTTCTAGTTTAATGGTGTTAAACGCGGGCAGGTCCTCCATCACTTCAACAACGGATTTGTTCCCCTTAATTTTGGGTTTCCTTTGTGCATTTGCACAGACCGCAAAAAATAAAATACAAAAAACAGTTAATTTCTTCATCAAAACGAATTTAAGAATAATTCGTACTAAAATGAACTCTGCTAATTAATATTCCTATTCTTCCTTTCAAAATAAAAAAAAGGCCTGTCTATTGACAGGCCTTTTTTTTTGAATAATGTATTCCTAATGATTCAATTCTTCCTCGTCTTCCTGTAATGGAATGTTTTGTGGAACAAAATCTTGTCCGGGGATGATGTACTCTCCATCTTTATCTACCTTACTATAGTCATAAGCCCATCTGTGAACGTGCGGAATTGCTCCTTCCCAGTTACCATGAAAATGTTCTATAGGAGCCGTCCATTCTAAGGTATTAGACTTCCAAGGATTTTGCTCTGTTGGTTTTCCATAAAAAATACTGGAAATGAAGTTATACAAAAATACCAACTGTGCCAGACCTGCCACAATCGCAAAGACAGTAATCAATACATTTACATCGGCTAATTCATCGAACATCGGAAAAGCCGTGTTCTCGTAATATCTTCTTGGAACTCCTGCCATACCAACAAAGTGCATCGGAAAGAATACACCATAAGCGCAAATGGCTGTTATCCAAAAATGCACGTAACCAAGATTTTTATTCATCATACGTTTAAACATTTTTGGGAACCAATGATATACTCCGGCAAACAGACCATAAAGGGCCGATATTCCCATTACTAAATGAAAATGTGCTACCACAAAATAAGTGTCATGAACATTAATATCTAGCGTACTATCTCCTAATATTATTCCTGTAAGCCCCCCTGTTATAAAGGTAGATACCAGACCAATAGAAAACAGCATTGCCGGGTTCAACTGCAGGTTACCTTTCCATAGGGTTGTTATATAATTAAATGCTTTTACTGCTGAAGGAATCGCAATCAATAGGGTTGTAAAGGTAAATACTGAACCTAAAAAGGGATTCATTCCGGAAATAAACATATGATGTCCCCAAACAATTGTAGATAAAAAAGCAATTGCTAAAATAGATGCCACCATAGCTCTATAACCAAAAATAGGTTTTCTAGCATTGGTTGACATTACCTCAGAGGTAATACCAAGGGCAGGTAAAAGAACTATATATACTTCTGGATGTCCCAAAAACCAAAAAAGGTGTTCGAACAATACCGGTGATCCTCCTTGATAATGCAGAACTTCTCCTTGAATAAATATATCCGATAAGAAAAATGAGGTTCCAAAACTTCTATCCATAATTAACAACAATGCTGCTGATAACAAAACTGGAAAAGAAATCACCCCGATTACGGCGGTAACAAAAAATGCCCATATGGTTAACGGCAGGCGTGTCATAGACATCCCTTTTGTCCTTAAATTAATAACCGTAACGATATAATTTAGTGATCCTAATAAGGAAGAGGCAATAAAAATTGCCATAGAAACCAACCATAGTGTCATACCCATACCAGAACCAGGTTGTGCCATTGGTAATGCACTTAAAGGCGGGTAGATAGTCCACCCGGCAGCTGCAGGTCCTGCCTCAACAAATAAAGAAATAACCATAATAACACTAGACACGAAAAACATCCAATAAGAAAGCATGTTCAAAAATCCAGACGCCATATCTCTAGCACCAATCTGTAATGGTATTAATAAATTACTGAAGGTACCACTTAAACCAGCGGTAAGAACAAAGAAAACCATTATGGTTCCGTGTATTGTTACAAGAGCCAGATACATATCAGCATCCATTACACCTCCTGGAGCCCAGTCCCCTAAAAATGTTTCAAAAATTGCAAAGGATTCTCCTGGCCAGGCCAATTGCATCCTAAATAATAGAGACATGGCAATCCCAATAAATCCCATGATCAGACCAGTAATTAAATACTGCTTTGAAATCATTTTATGATCCTGACTAAAAATATATTTTGTTACAAATGTCTCTTTATGATGATGTGCATGATCTTCTGCATGATCATCAGCGTGGGCATGTGCGGTAACAGACATAATCTAAATTTTTAAAAATTAATCTTTTTTCTTAGCAATTTTATTGAATAGAGGCCATGGTCTGGCTAAAAGTCTGTTGACTTTTTACCCAAGCGTCATAATCCTCTTGACTCTCCACAATAATTTTCATTTGCATGTTATAATGTGACTTCCCACATATTTTATTACATAGCAAAATATAGTCGAATTCCCATGGATCTGAATTCTCTTCTCCATTTGCTGCTCTTTCAGCTCTAATCTTATTCGTTCTTTTAACCTTGTCTACTACATCAGGGTTTAAGCGCATCTCTGCAGTAGTAATAGTTGGTGTAAACGAAAACTCAGTAATCATACCGGGTACACAATTCATTTGCGCCCTGAAATGGGGCATGTAGGCAGAATGCAATACATCCTGAGAACGCATTTTAAAATTAACTTTTCTACCAACTGGTAAATGAAGTTCCTTTACAATAATATCATCTGAAGCGTAAGGATCTGCTTCATCAAGACCTAAAACATTAGCTTTGTCAATATCTATCATTCTAACATTGGCTCCTCCTAAAACATTATCCGCTCCTCCATAACGAGCGGTCCAATTAAATTGCTGGGCATACAGCTCTACAATTAGTGGATCGTCCTCATCATTGATATCCATAATATTGGTCCACGTATAAAGTCCCCATAATATTAAACCTGCAAGTACAATTACTGGAATAATGGTCCATATAAACTCTAACCTATCGTTATCTGCAAAAAACAAGGCCTTTTTCCCTTTTTCTCCTTTGTATTTATACCCAAAATAATGCAAAAGGGCTTGGGTTATGGTTTGAACGAAAAAGATAATAATAAAAGAAACCAACATGAGGTAGTCATATTCTCCTCCATGTTCTGAAGCAGCTTCCGGTAAAAGTACCTTTGTGTACTTGTAAAAGCTAAAAATAGTTATACCGTAAATAAAGATTAAAAATGCAAACAGCAAATAACCGTTATAACGATTATCCTTATCATTAGCCACTTGTGAATCCTCTGTCTTAAGCTTTGACAATTCAAATATCTTGGTCATTTGCCAAATAGCAATTGCCACTAATACTAAAACAAAAATGATCAAAAATGTCGTCATTATAAATTGATATTATACGTAAAATTATTAATAATGAAAATGCCTACTTTCTTCAATAAACGGATTTCTGGTAGGCTGCAATGGTGCATGGGTTAGAGCTCTAAACACCCAAAACATAAATGCCCCTGCAAAAAACAATACTGCTCCAATTTCCGGAAGACCTATGTACCATTGATCGCCAACGGTAGCTGGCATTATCATATTAAACACATCCAAATAGTGACCTGCCAATATTACTATCCCGGCCATTATTACAAACCAGTTAACTCTTTTATAGTCACTATTCATTAAAAGCAACAAAGGAAAGACAAAGTTCATAACAACCATCCCAAAGAAGGGCAGGTTATAATCTTCAATTCTTGTTACAAAATAAGTAACTTCTTCAGGAATATTGGCATACCAAATAAGCATAAACTGAGCGAACCATAAATAAGTCCAGAAAATACTAAACCCAAACATAAATTTAGCCAAATCGTGGATATGACTATCATTTACATCCGGTAAATACCCTTTCGTCTTAAGATAGATCGTTACCATGGCTATAACAGTCACCCCTGAAACAATCATACTTGCAAAAATATACCATCCAAATAATGTACTAAACCAATGCGGATCTACACTCATTATCCAGTCCCAAGACATAATAGATTCGGATACAAGATAAAAGACTAGAAAACCAACAGACCATCTAAAATTCTTTTTAAAGTTACTGTCGTCATCAGACTTGTCTTGAGCTATGGAAAGTTTACGAGAAATCTCTCGGTATAAAATCCATCCCCCTAAAAATACAGCAGCTCTGATAAGAAAGAAGGTTGTATTTAAATATCCTGCCTTATTCTGAAGCAACTCATCTTCTGCAACAACATCTGCGTCCATCCAGGTAAAAAGATGGTTCATATGAAGAGTAGAAAGCAATAAGATAGCGAACACAATTATTCCTCCAGGAACTAAGTAGGCTGTGATGCCTTCCATTACTCTAAACAATAAAGGCGACCAACCGGCCTGAGCAGCTCGTTGAATCCCATAAAAGGCTAATACCCCCAGAGATATCATAAAGAAAAAGAAAGCAGCAACATACAAAGCAGCCCAAGGTCTGTTCTGTAATTGATGTAACAGGTGTTCATCGTGTGAAGCACCATGTCCTTCCGAGGCTGAATGATCTGCAGTTGCGCCGTGTGAGGCATCATCTGCATGAGATTCTCCATGACCATCATCATGTGCCGCTACCATGGCCTTCGCTTCAGCAGCTGTACTTGGAACAGCCACAAAACCAATACCAATTCCAAGCAGTCCAATTGCCATTAGAATGATGGAACCTATTTTTAATCTGTTAGAAAAGGTGTACATATTTTAGTGCTATGTATTATTTTGTTAAGTCTTGTTTCAATTTCATGACGTATTCTGCCACCTGCCATCTTTCTTTTACATTAAGTTGTCCGGCATACGATCCCATAGAATTAAGACCGTAATAAATGGTATGGTACGTACTCCCCACGGTAATATTTCTAGCAGCATCCGCGTAACTCGGCACTCCCAAAATTTTCTCTCTTTTAACTAAAGTTCCCTGACCCTTTCCTAAATTACCATGACAAATGGCACAATAAATAGTGTAAAGTTCTTTCCCTTTTTCCAAATTCACTTCGACCGCCATTGTATCTAAAGGACTAGGATCTAGTCTGGCCAATTCTTTTCCTTCCAAATCATTAGCAAAATCATACGGTAGCCATCCTCTATGAATGGTGTTTTCTGCAGGAGCCATGGCTTCAGAGGCATTGGGCAAAAAATCTACCTGCTGATACGTCTCATAACCTACAGGCTCATACATATTTGGCATATACTGATAGTTTGGGTTATTAGAATCAGCACAAGCTGAAATAAAACCTATAACCATCACTATTATTAAGACTTTTATTAAACGCTTCATTCTTTAATGATTGTTTTTAATAATATTCAGTTCAACTGCTCCAGTATCTAACAACAAGTCTTTTAATTCGTCCTCATTATTATGTACCTCAATTTCCATAATAAAATGGTCATCGGTAGTTCTAGGATCTGGATTCTCTGCCTCTTTAAATGGCCACAGTCTGCTTCGCAGATAAAATGTAATAACCATTAGGTGGGCTGCAAAAAACACCGTTAATTCAAACATGACCGGAACAAAGGCCGGCATGTTTTCAATATAACTGAAACTTGGTTTTCCACCAATATCCATTGGCCAATCGTCTATCATTATAAACTTCATCATAACAATGGCAACGGTTAACCCTAAACATCCGTACATAAAGGAGGTTATAGCAATTCTAGTAGGCTCTAAACCCATTGCTTTATCCAGACCATGCACAGGAAAAGGACAATAAACTTCCTCTATATGCAATTTCTTAGCTTTAACACGTTTAACTGCATGCATTAAGACGTCATCGTCGTCGTAATAAGCATGAATAATAGTATCTGCCATAATTAATTTTTATTATTTAAAAGCAATTTTGCCTGTCCGGCCCAGTCATCTCTTTGAGCCCGACCAGGAAAAGCTTCCGTAATTGAATCCAACAAATCGTATTCTGTCTTAGTCAATTTACTTAATTGCAAAAAACTATAAATCCCTAAACCATTTAAGGTTTTTTCCATCAAAGGGCCTATACCCTTAACCTTTTTTAAATCGTCTACTTCCTGGGTTTCCTTATCAAAGCTACCCAAAGCTTTAATTAATCCTGTACTGCTTTTCACAGGTGTTGCGGCAGTAGATTCCTCTCCTAGGACAGTTTCTCTAACTATACCATTCTTTTTAATAGTATACAATGGTTGCCCAGCATCTCTCAATTTTTTATACCGATCTCCAGAGGATTTCAAAATAGACTTTACTTCTGCCTGAGCAATTACAGGGAAAGTTCTTGAGTAAAGTAAAAACAATACAAAGAAAAAGCCAATGGTACCTATAAAGATTCCTATATCCACAAAAGTCGGGGAAAACATGGTCCATGAAGATGGCAGGTAGTCTCTGTGCAGTGAAGTAACAATAATCACAAATCTTTCAAACCACATTCCAATATTCACAACAATAGAAATAATGAAAGAAATAACAATACTAGTCCTGATTTTCTTAAACCACATAACCTGTGGGGAGACCACATTACAGGTCATCATCAGCAAATATGCCCACCAATAAGGCCCAGTTGCTCTATTCAGAAACGCATATTGCTCATATTCTACCCCAGAATACCAAGCAATAAATAGCTCGGTAATGTAGGCACACCCAACGATTGAACCAGTTATCATAATAACTATATTCATCAATTCGATATGCTGAACTGTAATATAATCCTCTAAATGACTCACTTTTCTCATTATAATAAGAAGTGTCTGTACCATGGCAAATCCTGAAAAGATTGCTCCGGCAACAAAGTAAGGAGGGAATATAGTAGTATGCCATCCAGGAATAACAGAGGTGGCAAAATCAAAAGATACAATAGTGTGTACAGATAATACCAAAGGTGTAGCAAGGCCTGCTAAAACCAATGAAACCTCTTCAAAACGCTGCCAATCCTTTGCTCTTCCGGTCCATCCAAAACTAAGTAGTCCGTATATTTTCTTTTGAAAAGGCTTTACTGCCCTATCTCTTAACATTCCAAAATCCGGGAGTAATCCAGTCCACCAAAAGACCAATGAAACAGAAAGATAGGTTGATATTGCAAAAACATCCCAAAGTAATGGTGAGTTAAAGTTTACCCATAAAGAACCAAATTGATTTGGAATAGGCACCACCCAATAAGCTAGCCAAGGCCTTCCCATATGAATTATTGGGAATAGTACTGCCTGAATTACCGAGAAAATAGTCATTGCTTCCGCTGACCTATTTATCGCCATTCTCCATTTCTGACGAAATAATAACAATACGGCAGAAATTAACGTCCCTGCATGTCCAATACCTACCCACCATACAAAGTTGGTAATATCCCATGCCCAGTTTACCGTTTTATTTAGACCCCAGGTTCCGATTCCTGTAGAAACAGTGTAAATAATTGCTCCAACACCCCAAAGAAATGCAGCTAAAGCAATGGAAAAAACAATCCACCACATCTTATTAGCCCTTCCTTCAACCGGAGCTGCAATATCTACCGAGACTTCATGGTAGCCTTTGTCCCCAAGAACTAAGGGTTTACGTATTGGTGCTTCGTAATGCGACGCCATATAGTTTTATTATAGTTGTATTCTTCCTTTATTAAACTTCGTTTGTATTTCTCACTTTAACGTGATAAAATACATTTGGTTTAGTACCCACACTTTCCAATAAGTGATACATTCTGTCACTTTTCTTTAACTCTACCACTTCACTTTCTTGATCGTTAGAATCTCCAAACACGATGGCTCCACTACTACACGCATTTGAGCATGCCGTTTGAAATTCCCCATCCTTAATAACTCTTCCTTCCCTCTTAGCATCAAGAATGGTTTTTTGAGTCATCTGTATACATAGAGAACACTTCTCTATAACTCCTCTGGAACGTACTGTAACGTCTGGATTAATAACCATCTTACCAAGATCATTATTAAAGTGGTAATCAAATTCATCGTTGTTATTGGTTAGGAACCAATTGAACCTTCTAACTTTATAAGGACAGTTATTGGCACAGTAACGGGTACCAACACATCGGTTGTAAGCCATATGGTTCTGACCTTGTCTACTATGTGTAGTGGCAGCCACCGGACATACCGTTTCACAGGGAGCGTGATTACAATGTTGACACATAACTGGCTGAAATGCTACCTGTGGATTAACCGCAGCAGTTTCCATTTCTTCAAAACCAGACTTAGACTCCATTGCCCCAGATAAATTATCTTTTTTAGTATTATCTTCCTCAAAGGTATCTTCAGAAGAGTAATAACGATCTATCCTCAACCAGTGCATATCTCTCGATTTACGCACCTCTTGTTTACCTACTACCGGTACGTTATTCTCGGCATGACAAGCAATTACACAAGCCCCACATCCCGTACAGGCATTTAAATCTATAGACATATTAAAATGATGCCCAATAGATCTATCAAAGCTGTCCCAAAGGTCAACAGAAGTTGCATCAACTTCTTGATGATTTAAAGATACCTGAGGAACATGGTTCCATTCTGCATGATCTCTGGTATTAAATATTTCTAAGGTAGTTTCTTTTATTATATCGCCTCTCCCCATTAGGGTATTGTGTAGCTGGACACAGGCAAATTCATGATTGCCTGAAGCTTTTTCAATACTAACAGACTGCACATTATTAAACCCTTGATATAAGGAATAAGCATTAACACCAGTTTGCATTTCGGCCTTCATCCCTGCCTTCTTCCCATATCCAAAGGAAAGTCCTAAACTTCCTGAAGCCTGACCGGGTTGTATTATAACAGGCACTTTTTCTAGAGTTATTCCATTTACGGTCAGTTTAGCATAACTTCCATCTAAACCTCCATTCGCTACATTCTCGTTAACTAGTCCTAGGCCATTAGCGTCTTTTCTCGAAATGGTAACATAATTATCCCATGACACTCTTGTTATAGGGTCAGGAAATTCTTGTAACCAAGGATTTGATGCCTGCTTCCCGTCGCCCATTCCCGTCTTGGAATAAAGTACTAATTCCATTTCATTGCTTGGCGCACTCGCCAAAGCTCTCACAGCTACATCAATAGTACTAACTGTTTCAGAAGCCTCTGATTCCTGATCAACCTCTTGTTCTTTATCTGCAGCAGCCTCCGGATCGGACAGATCGGCTGGCGCAACATAAACCCCATCATGTAATGTTCTATTCCAAGATGCGCCGTTTAATATTTCAGTCGTCCACGTATCCTTAATATACTGATAGTACTCTATGTCCTTCCCTAACCAATTCAACATAGCTTGTTGAAATTGCTTCGTATCAAATAGTTCCTTAATGGTTGGCTGCATTAGACTGTAATGCCCTTTTACCAATTCTGCATCACCCCATGATTCCAGATAGTGATTGGAGGCAGCCGTATGCTGCACGTTTTCAGCAGTTTCATTCCAATTTGTTGAAAACAATACCGATAAGTCAACCGCACTCAGGGCTTCATTAAATTCTTGTGCATTAGGTAAGGTATAAGATGGGTTTACACCATCCATAATTAGCGCACCTACTTTACCTGCCTTCATGTCAGAAATCAGCGTATTCAATGCAACATCACTTCCCTGACGCATATATCTTGGTGTCTGCGGTTTAAAGGCATTGCTAACCAACATTTCGTTTATGGACAAGACCAGGGCTTGTGCATTTACATCATCAATACCTGTAACAACTACTGCCTTACTTCCAGCCTTTTTAATTTGAGTGGCAACCTGATCTAATTCCTTAGTAACAGCTTCAGAAAGCTCGGTACTTACATTAGAGTTATTTAATTTTCCGTACAAATAGGCCAGGGCACGTTTTTGAGCCGACGGCTTTAGAGGAAATCTTTTATCTGCATTAGCTCCAGTTAAAGACATTCGTGATTCGAACTGAATATGCTTAGACATCTTTCCTTTAGTAGGAATACGCCCTTTTGCATAACCGCTGTCAAAACCACCTCCTTGCCAATCTCCTAAGAAATCAGCAGCAAAAGAAACAATTACATCTGCTTCATTAAAATCATATTCTGCTAAGGCTCTTTCATTATATTTCGTCTCAAAAGCAGTCAAAGCGGCATCATGACTTATTGCATCATAAGTTACGTGAGTTACATTCCCATATGCCTCTTTAAATTCTCCAATTAATTTTGAGGTAGACGGACTGGCATAAGTCTGTGTTAGTAGTGCAATTTGCTTGGTAGAGGATTTTAAGCGTCCTAAAGTACTTTTTATAGTTGCATCCAGAGTTTCCCAATCTACAGCCTCACCATTGGATAGTGGGCCTTGAAGTCTAGTACTATCGTACAAGGAAAGGACAGAAGCCTGAATCCTTGCATTGGAATTACCATTGACTTTCGCCTCTTTATTGTTTTCAATTTTAATTGGTCTTCCTTCCCTAGTTTTCACCAGAATACTAGCAAAGTCAAAACCATCTGCGATAGTGGTAGCATAATAATTTGCTACGCCAGGAACAATTTGTTCAGGCTGAACCACATAAGGAATAGACTTCCTTACAGGACCCTCACATGCTGCGAGTGATGCGGCAGCTGTACTAAAACCAACATACTTCAAAAAGTCTCTCCTATTGGTAGAAGTCTCTGATAAGCCTGCCTTATCTCCCAAAAATGCATCTGTAGGAATTTCTTCCACAAACTCATTCTGTCTTAGCGCCTCAACTATGGAATCGTTGGGATTTAACTCCGCTTCGCTTTTCCAATACTTTTTTGATGCCATACTTTATATCTATAATTAGATGCTCAATTGTTTCTTTTAATAGTGGCATTTGCCACACTCTAAACCACCTAAATCTGCAGCAGTCAAATTCTCCACTCCATATTTTTTAGACAATTCTTCATGAATTTTTGCGTAATACGCATTGTCATCTACCTTAACATTGGTCTCTCTATGACAATTAACACACCACCCCATTGTAAGAGGAGAATACTGGTACATTATTTCCATTTCTTCCACTGGTCCATGGCAGGTCTGACATTCAATTCCGGCCACAGAAACGTGTTGCGAATGGTTAAAGTATGCCAAATCTGGAAGATTGTGAATACGCACCCATTCTACCGGCTGGCTTTCACCAGTATATTTTTGATTTTCTTCGTCCCAGCCAACAGCTTTGTATAATTTCTTTATTTCACCAGTATAGAACTCATTTGTATACCCATTTGCCAAGTCCTCTGCACTTGGACCTTCAGGATTCCCTTGGTACTCATAAATCGATTTATGACAATTCATACAAACGTTTAGAGAAGGTATGCCTGAATGCTTAGAAACTCTTGCCGATGAGTGACAATACTTACATTCTATTTTATTGTCTCCAGCGTGTATTTTATGAGAATAATGTATCGGCTGAATTGGTGCATAGCCTTGATCTACGCCAACCTGCATCATCCATCCATAAGCGAAATAGGCTCCAGAAAGAAGTAAAAAGATTACACTTACTAAAACCAAAAATTGATTTTGAGCAAATGCCTTCCAAAGTGGCAATCCTTTTTTTGCCTTTTCTTGTTCCAAGGAAACACCATTGGCCTCTGCAATTCTCTTCAGCGTGCTGTTAACCAATACCAACATCATTATTAACAGAGCCAAGATTAAGGCAAGGGCTCCTAATATAATTTCATTTGAAATTCCGGATGAAGCTCCTGAGGTTGATGCCGTAACAGCACCAGCTGCAGCCGCAACAGGCGCAGGAGGGGGAGCAGCAGTGTACGCCAAAATATCGTCAATATCCGAATTAGAAAGCGTTGGAAAAGCTGTCATTGCAGCCTGATTGTACTCTGCATAAATCTTCAAAGCATAACTATCACCTGAACTTATCATGCCCGGACTATTCTTAATCCAAGTATATAACCACTCTTTGTCTAAACCTTCGTCTTCTGCCAATCTAGTCTCCACATTTGCTAATGCAGGACCAGTCATTTTGCGATTTAATGCATGACATGCAGCACAGTTCTGATTAAAAAGTTGTTTTCCTTTAGCAGCATCGCCACCTGTAGAAACCACTTCTTCTGTACTTGCCTCAGCCGTTTCGGCTTGTTGCTCAACCGCTGCGTCCTGTGAAAAAAGAGAAGTTGAAAATAGAAGGAAAATTATTAGACTTAAACCTAAAAACTTAGAAATTTGATCGCGGTACGGAACCTTTTTCATATTTAAAATATTTCTATCCTAATTCTGGCACGATAATTACTAGTATTAAAGAGTAAAAAAGGTAATTTATCGCCGCTGAAATTGACGACAAAAATAAGACTTTGACTTTATTTTGGAAATGTTAAGGGATTGATAATTTATAATTTATATCCATTCTAAATAAAGAGAAAATGTTTTGTTTAAAGTTCAAAGATTTACTTTTGCTCCGAAGATTGATTTTAAAATTAATATAGTTATGAAAACCGTATTTATTTCAATGTTTATGGTGGGTTTTATTCATTTTAGCCATGCGCAAAAAGGAAAAATAACCATTGAACAAGATGCTTCTATTACTAAACTCTTAGATGTGTACAAGACTAGTAATTCGAATATGGCATTTTACACTATTCAAGTAGGCTTTGGCTCTTATTCAAAAGCCGAAGAATTAGGGGAACAAGTGAAGATAGACTTTGCTGATCTACCCTCTAAAGTAATTTTCGACTCCCCTACATACAGGGTGCAGATAGGACAATTTAGAACAAAACTAGAAGCGGAGAGGAAATTTAAAGAAGTTAGACTGAAATATCCGGAGTCCATTATTCTAAAACCAGAAAAGACAACCCTTTAGGTTATCTTTTCTAACTTATTTTAAATATTATCTATCCCAAAAAGGACTACTTACAGCTTTTTCTTAACGGCAACTTCCTGGAATGCCTCAACAATGTCTCCTTCTTTAATATCGTTGTAATTCTTTATCTGTAGTCCACAATCGTAACCTTTCGATACTTCTTTCACATCGTCTTTAAATCTTTTTAAAGAGGCGAGCAAGCCTGTAAATATAACTACACCATCCCTTATCAGGCGAATATTTGAATTTCTAAATATTTTCCCATTGGTAACCATACATCCTGCAATAGTTCCAATTTTTGATATTTTAAATGTTTCCCGAATTTCAGCAGTACCTGTAATTTCTTCCTTCATAACAGGAGAAAGCATTCCTTCCATAGCATCCTTCAGATCATTAATTGCATCGTATATAATGCTGTACATTCGGATGTCTATTTCTTCCTTGTCTGCTATATCCCGAGCATTACCCATTGGTCTTACGTTAAATCCAATAACAATAGCATCGGAGGCCGACGCAAGTAAAACATCTGACTCAGTAATTGCACCTACACCTTTATGAATGATATTCACCTGAATTTCATCCGTAGATAATTTTTGGAAGGAATCCGTTAGGGCCTCCACGGAACCATCAACATCTCCTTTAAGAATAATATTGAGTTCTTTAAAGTCGCCTAATGCAATCCTTCTTCCAATTTCATCTAAGGTTATATGGCGCTGTGTACGTACGGATTGTTCTCTTTGAAGCTGACTTCTTTTAGCAGCGATTTGTTTTGCTTCTTTCTCATCTTCAAAAACGTTAAACTTGTCCCCTGCCTGAGGAGCTCCATCCAAACCTAAAATAGAAATCGGGGTGGAAGGTCCAACCATTTTTACATTTTTACCTCTTTCATCTTGCATAGCTTTAATCTTACCGCTGCAAGTTCCTGCAAGAACGTAGTCCCCTACTTTTAAGGTTCCCGCCTGTACCAAAATGGTACTTACATAACCTCTTCCTTTATCAAGAAATGCCTCCACTACCGTACCTGAGGCAAGCTTATCTGGATTGGCTTGCAGCTCTAGAATCTCTGCCTCTAACAATACCTTTTCCAAAAGCTCTTTTACCCCTTCCCCGGTTTTTGCCGAAATATCATGGGACTGAATTTTACCTCCCCAATCTTCCACTAATAAATTCATGGCTGCAAGGCCTTCCTTAATTTTATCCGGATTAGCGGTTGGTCTATCAATCTTATTTATAGCAAAAACAATTGGAACACCAGCCGCCTGTGCATGGCTAATGGCCTCTTTTGTTTGCGGCATAATATCATCATCCGCTGCAACCACTATGATAGCAATATCAGTGACTTGTGCACCCCTAGCCCTCATCGCTGTAAAAGCTTCGTGACCGGGTGTATCTAAGAAGGTTATTTTTTGGCCTCCCTCCAAGCCTACACCATATGCACCAATATGTTGGGTAATACCCCCGCTTTCTCCGGCGATGACATTTTCTTCCCGAACATAGTCTAATAAAGATGTTTTTCCATGATCCACATGACCCATTACGGTTACAATTGGAGCTCTTGGTTTTAAATCTTCAGGGGCATCAACCTCTTCTTCTATAGCCTCTTCTAAGTCGGCAGTGATAAATTCTACTTCATAGCCAAATTCATCAGCAACTATAGATAGGGTTTCAGCATCTAGCCGTTGATTCATAGTTACCATTATCCCTAAGGACATACAGGCAGAAATTATCTCAGTTGATGCAACATCCATCATAGTCGCAACTTCTCCAACAGTAACAAATTCAGTTACTTTAAGAGTTTTACTTTCTAATTCTTGTTGTTCTAAGTCTTTCTCGGTCTGTTGTCTGTGCTGATCTCTTTTGTCTCTACGATACTTTGCTCCTTTTCCCTTCTTGGATTTTCCTTGAAGTTTTTCAAGAGTTTCTCGCACTTGTTTTTGAACTTCCTCCTCTGTAGGCTCTACCTTTGGAGCAGCAGTAAAGCGTTGACCTTTTTTAGACGGCCCCCTTCCTTTAGCACCCTGACTTCCGTTACTGCTAATTATCCTTTTTCTGCGCTTTTTCTTGTCGGCGGCAGCGGCATCAGACTTTTCCTTAGGAGCCTCTTTCTTCTTTTTGGGCTTATTAAATTTTGAGAGATCAATTTTATCTCCCATAATCTTTGGACCAGAAAGTTTTTTATACTGCGTGGTTATGGCCTCAGGCTTGTCCGATTTTGGTTCTTCCGTTGCCTTTGGCTTTACTTCTACCTCAGTTACTTCTTCTTTTTTAGCTTCAGGTTTGGCTTCTTCCACGGCAATCGGTTCGGAAGCTTCTTTGGCTTCAACCAGCTTTTCTTCTTCTTTAGGAGCTTCTTCTTTTTCTTCTTCCTTTTTCTTAGGATCAAGATCAATTTTACCAACCTTTTTTGGTCCGGATAGCTCTACGCGTGCTTTGACTATCTCCCTAGATGCAGCTCTCTTTTCTCTTTCCAGGCGTTTCTCCTCCTGCTCCTGCTCTAGTTGCAATCTTATGGCCTCTTTTTCCTTCCGTTTCTCTTCCCCTACTTCCTGAGATGCAACCCTTTTGCTCATATCAGTCTGAAACTCATCCAAGAGAACCTGATGTACATCTTCAGATATTTTTGTAGTCGGTCTGGCCTCTATTTTGTACCCTTTAGAGGTCAGATAGTCCACTGCTCTATCCAATGAAATATTAAGTTCTCTCAAGACTTTATTAAGCCTTATTGTTGCATTATCTGCCATATAATTCGTTTACTCCTATTTTAAAATGCTAATATATAGCTTAATCTTCAAATTCTTCTTTTAGTATTCGTACCACATCCGAAATAGTTTCCTCTTCCAGATCCGTCCTTTTTACCAAATCATCTATATCTTGTTCCAAGACACTTCGTGCTGTATCTAGACCAATTTTCTTCAGCTCTTCTATGATCCATCCTTCTATTTCATCAGAGAATTCTGTAAGCTCAACATCTTCTTCTACTCCTTCTCGGAATACATCTATTTCATAGCCCGTTAATTGTCCGGCCAGTCTAATATTATGACCTCCTCTACCAATAGCCTTAGAAACTTCCTCCGGTCTTAAATAAACCTGAGCTGTTTTTTTCTCATCATTTAAGGAAACAGTGGACACCCTAGCAGGGCTTAAGGCTCTGGTGACTAGCAACTGAGGATTATTAGTCCAATTAATTACATCTATATTCTCATTTCCTAATTCACGAACAATCCCGTGGATTCTGCTTCCTTTCATTCCTACACAGGCCCCAACCGGATCAATTCTATCATCATAAGAATCTACAGCTACTTTAGCCTTTTCGCCTGGAATTCTTACTGCCTTCTTAATACTAATCAGACCGTCAAATACTTCGGGTATTTCCTGGAAAAATAATTGCTCTAAAAATATAGGAGAAGTCCTAGACATAATTATCATGGGCTTACTTCCTTTTAATTCTACACTTTCAATTATACCTCTAACATTGTCTCCTTTTCTGAAAAAATCAGAAGGAATCTGCTTGTCTTTCGGAAGAATAATTTCATTCCCCTCATCATCCAATAAAATTATGGCCTTGTGCCTAATATGATGAACTTCTGCGGTATAAATCTCTCCTTCAAGGTCTTTGAACTGCTTGTAAATTGTAGTATTATCGTGCTCATGGATTTTGGAGATTAAATTTTGTCTCAGTGCCAAAATCGCCCGTCTACCCAAATCTATAAGTTTAACCTCTTCAGAAACATCTTCCCCAACCTCAAAATCTGGTTCAATTTTTCTTGCTTCCGAAAGAGAAATCTCTTCATTTGGTTCTTCTACTTCGCCATCCTCTACAACGATTCTGTTCCTCCAAATTTCTAAATCCCCCTTATCTGGATTAATAATTATATCGAAATTCTCATCAGAACCAAATTTCTTTTTTAATGCATTACGAAATACATCTTCCAATATCGCCATAAGCGTTACTCGGTCAATAAATTTATCGTCTTTGAACTCCGAGAATGATTCGATCAATGCAATATTTTCCATTTTCCCTTAGGATTAAAATTTTAGTTTAACTTTTGCCTCTTTTATTTCGTTTAAAGCGATTTCTTTTCGCTTTATTACTGTTGTTTTGCCCTTACCAATAGGTTTTTTTTCACGAGCCTTCCACTCCAGAACTATGGTCTCTGGAGAAGCTTCCGTCAAATTGCCTTCGAATTTGTCTTCTGCAGTCTTAACTTCCAACTTACGACCAATATTCTTAATATACTGTCTGCCAATAACAAGTGGTTCTGTAGCGCCTGCCGACGTCACTTCTAACGCAAAGTCTACTTCTTCTCGATCTAAATTATGTTCAATAGCCCGACTAACATCGATACAATCACTAAGACTTACACCTTTGTCACCATCCAAAACAATTTTAATTGCATTGTTAGAACTAATAGTAAAATCAATTAAAAATAACGAATTTCTATCTTCCAATGCTTTGTTTAAAAGGGCTTCAACTTTCTCCTTAAACATACCATTAAGTAACAAAAGAGGGGACAAATTGTCCCCTCATGAATATATAATATTCTTTCAGTGGTGCAAATATACAATTTTTTTCATTTTAATTAAAAAGTGAGTACTATTATTGAATAACCTAATTCCGCTGTCTTATCAAACTATTTAAAAATTAGTAGTAGTTTTAATTAATAGGTATTTCAAAGCCGCTAAATTATTCTAATGGACATTTTTAATTCGTACAACCTGATTATTGAAGCATCGGTTATTCTAATCCTATCTTTTCTCTTTAATGGCGTAGCAAAAAAAACCAATATCCCTTCTGTATTACTCTTAATTGTCCTTGGCATTATTCTACAATTTTTTCTAAAAACCTTTACTTCTGAAGAAGTAGACTTTTTTCCTGCCTTAGAAGTCTTAGGAATTATTGGTCTAATAATGATTGTTTTAGAAGCTGCATTAGAACTGGAACTAAAAAAGGAGAAAATCCTTCCCATTTTAAAGGCAATGGCCATAGCATTGATAGGTTTGATTGGCTCGGCTTGGTTGGCAGCACTTATTCTCTATCAGTTTACCCCAAATATGAGCATGGAAATAGCATGGATTTATGCAACCCCTTTATCTATATTATCCAGCGCCATAATTATTCCAAGTGTAAACGGTTTAACGGAGAAAAAAAAAGAGTTTCATATTTATGAAAGTACCTTTTCAGATATCATGGGAATAATGATGTTTTATTTTTTAGTAAGCAAATTAAATCCCTCAGAAGATAGTAGTCCCGTTGGCTTTTCTATAAATGTCCTATTGACTATTGTAATCTCTTTAATTGCTAGTTATGCCATTATCCTCATTTTCCAGAAAATTCGCAATCAGGCCAAACTGTTTTTATTAATAGCTGTTCTCCTCTTACTTTATGCCATCGGCAAACAATTACACCTGTCTTCCTTGCTAATCATTTTAATATTTGGCTTGGTAATTGCAAATATGAAGCTCTTTTTTGGAGGAAAACTCTCTAAATATCTTGAATTTGAAAGCGCTCATAGAATATACCATGAATTACATATAGTCACCTTAGAAACCGCCTTTGTAGTTCGCACTTTCTTCTTTGTGATTTTCGGTTTAACCATTACCATTGGTTCCCTTTTTAATCTGGAAGTGGCTTTTACAAGTCTATTGATTTTGGCTTCTATTTACTTAATCCGATTTGTAATCCTGAGAACTTTCTTCGGAACAGACATTCTGCCACAGCTTTTTATTGCCCCTAGAGGCCTCATCACTATTCTACTTTTCTACGCAATTCCTGCTAACGCCCAGTTAGCAGAGTTTGAACCGGGAATTTTACTTTTTGTTATCATTGGCAGTAGCCTAATAATGACTTGGGCCTTAATAAAATTTAAAGTGAAAAAAAATACCATATTGGATCAAATTGATGAAGAAATAGAAGAATTATCGACAAAAAATGAAGCCCTGGGAACAGAACACACCCCCGATGACCAATAAACAAATAGATAATATTTATTAGTTTTCAGGCATGGGTGTGGTATATGGCCACAAGAATTCTAATTCCCTTCTTTTCGAACAATCATTTATTAACTATCCCTTTAAAGGAGTTAAAAGAAAGTCTTCATTTTCTCAGATGTAAAACGAATAGACCCTAGCGGTCTCATCAGTCTAACTTTGGATAAATAATCTTTATTATAGACCATTATTAGGTTTATTTTGGTTAAACTTGAAAAATCTTATTCTTGGGTCCAATTTAAGTTAGTTTGGGGTTTAAAAGAAGAATGAATTTTTTATGGAATATGAAAACCTTCATACCTGCGTTCTAGAAAAAGTATATGGTCCTTTACGGTTGGATTTATTCAAACAGGACGAAAAATTCAGATTAGTACACCTTAGAGATGAAGACGATATTTCAAGAACCTTTGGTGTAGTAAAATTCCTTGAAGTTGAAGGCGAGCCCCTTAAAACTGCTCATAATAAAATACTCAAGGGCGCTTTGTTAGGCAAAACCCTTTTTGATTATAAAATAAACTTTGATAAAAAAAATATTGGCTCTTTCCTAGTTGAATTGCCCACCTATTTAAGGACTGATTTTAACTGTAAACCAAAAGAAGGGATAGCTGTATTTTCCAGAATTATGGTTAGTGACAAATCAACTCCTTCTAGTTCGTTTACCTATTCGGAATTAATTGAAGTGATGCCATATAAATTGGGCAAGCAGCTCTTGGCTCAGACGGAGTACTTATCAAAACTTGATAAAAATTTACTAGATTTATGTGAAGCAGCAGAAATAAGACCAATAAAAAACAAAAAAAAGCATGATTAGTTGTGTTATTATCGGAGCAGGCCCTGGTGGTATTGTGGCCACAAAAGAGCTGTTAGAGAAAGGGTTTAATGATATACTCTGTTTGGAACAGACCGCCAATCTTGGAGGGGTTTTTACGAAAAGTTATGATAATTTATTACTTACTTCTTCTATAACATTTAGCATGTTTTCTGATTTCTGGGTGGGAGATGGCAATAACCATAACTTTTGGACCAAATCGGAAGCAGTTTCTTACTGGACCAATTATGCCAATCATTTTAAGGTAAACGAACATATACAATATAATTCTAAGGTCATTGGGGTTTCTATACGCGAAGATAAATCCTGGTCTATTGAATTAGAGTCCGGTGAATTAATACATTGTAAGCACTTAGTAGTGGCAATTGGGAATAATAATATTCCAAAATACCCGATATGGCGAGATCAGTTATCTAAGGTATCCTATTCCCATTCATGCGAATACAAAAATGCAGATCCTTTTAAGAACAAGAGAGTACTTGTAGTTGGGGGAGGGGAATCTGGGTCGGATGTTGCTTATGAAATATCACAAGTAGCCGAAAAGTGTTGGGTAAGTCTGAGGGAGTCTACCGGATGGATTGTCCCTCGTAAACGGGGTGGACATGCCGCAGATGTATCTACACATCGTGGAATATGGGATCTTCCCAGGGATTATGGTAAAAAATTAAGTCCTTTTGTCCTTAAACTGGAGCGTGGCAGAAAAGATCCTGTTTTTGACGCCTTAGCAGATCTCAATGACAAAGTGAAGGCATCTTATGGTATTTGGGGCATTTACGGTACAAAAACACTTTCCCTGCCCAAAGCAATAGCCAATCATGGTTGCCAGGTGGTTGGCGACATTACCAGCGTTGAAGATGGAGGAAGGAAACTTACATCCTCATGTGGGCAAAGCCTTGAAAATATAGATGCGGTTGTATTTAGTACAGGATATAAAAATGTAGCAAAATTTATGCCGGAGGAACTTCAATCAACCGATCCTCGTCAGATGTACAAACATATCTTTCATCCTGATTTCCGTGATAGACTAGCATGGATTGGTTGGGCAAGACCAGGTTTTGGCAGTCAGTTTCCTATAATGGAGATGCAGTCGCGATACTGTGCTCTCATATTCTCAAAAGAATTAAAACTACCTAATAAAGTGGAGATGCAAAAGGTCATTGAAGATGATATGACCCAATATAAAAAGCAGTTTGAAGAGAACGCCCAACGAATTAGGAGTCTCATCGATTATCACCATTACATGAATGAAATGGCCAAAATAATAGGATGCTCTCCTCCACTTCTGAAATATTTCTTTACCAACCCAAAACTTTGGATCCATTTAATGTATGGTCCCACTCAGGCAACTCAATTTAGGTTAAAAGGGCCTGGGAAAAAAGTTAAATTGGCACGTGAAATTATTGAAAAACTGCCAATAAGCACTTATAATCATATCGTCAAGGCCGGATTAAGAGGAAGGTTATTGTACAGTTTTAAAAGCTCTGTAAACTATGGTGGATGAAAGGCCGAACCAGATAGAGAATTTTAAATATACTTCCTAAAATATTTTTTTCGCCATTAGAGGGAAAACTACACTATAAATTAGGCAGGTGTTTTATTATGACTTCTATAAAAAAAGTCCCAGCTTCGTTTGAAGATAGGACTTTAGAAGTTGGCCTACTAGGACTCGAACCTAGAACGACTGGACCAAAACCAGCTGTGTTGCCAATTACACCATAGGCCAATAGCGCTTAAGAGCCTGCAAATTTAAGACAAACTTTTATTTGCACAAATATTTTGTATACAATCGTCAAAAAAAGAAGTTAAGCAGCTTGTTAAGGTTTCATAAAAATATCTCTGCATATCTATTTTAATTAGTAAATTCGCCCTAATTCATAAATTTCAGAATACATGTTTTCAAAGAATTTTGAGAAATGGGACACCCTCCTCGGATGGGTTGTTTTTTTTATAGCACTTATAATTTACACTATCACTGTAGAACCAACCGGTAGTTTTTGGGATGCGGGGGAATATATTACCACTTCGGCTAAACTGCAGGTTGCCCACCCTCCTGGAGCACCTTTACTACAAATGATAGGAGCTTTTTTCGCTATGTTCGCCTTTGAAGCGGACCAGATTGCTAAAATGGTGAACTACGTATCCGGGGTCTCAAGTGCATTTACCATTTTATTTATGTTTTGGACCATCACCAATCTCACAAGAAAACTTATTGGGGTAAAAGATAAAATGACGGAGAGCACTGCAATAGCCGTTTTGGGAAGTGGAATTGTTGGAGCACTAACATTTACCTTCTCGGATAGTTTTTGGTTTAATGCAGTAGAAACCGAAGTTTACGCAATGGCCAGTTTTATTATGGCCCTGCTTCTCTGGCTAGGCTTAAAGTGGACAGATGAATTAGACAAGCCACGAGGAAATAAATGGATAATACTTATTTCCTTTGTAGTGGGACTTACCTTTGGAATTCAGTTTATGGGGTTTTTGACAATACCCACTATTGGCCTGTTGTATTATTTTAAGAAATATAAAACTACTACAGTAAAGAACTTTCTTATAGCCAATATTTCAGTTGTGGCAATACTAATGTTGGTTTATAAATTCTCTTTGACCTACGTTCTAAAGTTGTTTGGTTGGGCTGAAGTTTTCTTTATTAACAGTGTAGGACTACCTTTTAATTCAGGTTCTGTTATCATGCTTTTCATTTTTATTGGAGCGTTTTACTACGGGCTTCGCTATACCAAGAAAAACGATTATAGGATTGCAAATACAGTAGTATTATGTGCTATGTTTTTATTTTTAGGGTTTTCCTCTTGGCTGATGCTTCCCATAAGGGCAAATGCCAACGTGGTAGTTAATGAGAATAATCCTGCAGACGCCCGAGCTCTTCTGGCCTATTATAATAGAGAACAGTACCCAGGAGTTGATAGTCCAATTTACGGCACCTACTATTCCGATGCCTTTGCCCCGCCCGGAGCCGAGAAAGATGATAAACCTAAGTACGAACAAGACCATACTTTAGGGAAGTATATCATTGTAAATAAATATAAAAATGCCATGCAAGGGCCCAATGAGAAACATCGTGGCATACTTCCAAGAATGTGGAGTGACCAAAATGCTGAAAACTATATGAAGTATTTTGGCCCCTTGCGTTTTCGAATGAAGTCATCAAATGAAGAGCTCAGAAAAGCAGTCGCTCAAGTTCGTTCTGGACTTGCGAATGGCGAGATAGATGAGGGTCAGTATATTAGTTTTTTAAGGCAGTTCAGCGATTATATCGAAGTAGAGCCTCCGACGGTCTGGGAAAACATTAAATACATGGTACAATTCCAATTTGGCTATATGTATTGGCGCTATTTTATGTGGAACTTTGTTGGGAAACAAGACGACGTACAAGGCAGGTATAATGGCAATGGTGAATGGCTCAGCGGGATAGGGTTTATCGATAGTCTTAGACTTGGTAGTCAAGACAATTTACCCAAAGATATGCTGGATAATAAAGGGCGAAACACCTATTTCTTCCTTCCGTTAATTTTAGGAATAATTGGATTGGTGTTTCAGCTAACTAAAGATCCCAAGCAATTTTGGGCGCTCTTTGTGTTCTTTGTTTTTACCGGATTAGCCATTCAGTTTTATACCAATCCTTCCATTTTTCAACCAAGAGAAAGGGATTACTCCTTAGTTGGTTCATTTTATGTCTTTGCCATATGGATTGGTCTTGGAGTTTACGGTTTATTTGAAGAATTTAAACGCCTACTAAAACCCAAAATTTTAGCTCCATTGGTGCTCGTGGTTTGCCTTCTTGCGGTGCCCGGGGTAATGGCCTTTCAAAACTGGGATGATCATGACCGTTCCAACAGGTACACAGCAAGAGCTAGTGCTAAAGCCTATTTGGATACCTGCCAGGAAGATGTGGGAGCAATTCTCTTTACTATTGGCGACAATGATACTTTTCCCCTTTGGTATGCTCAAGAGATTGAGAATTACCGTACCGACGTTCGAATTATATGCACCAGCCTTTTCGCAACGGATTGGTATGTAGATCAAATGAAGCGTAAAGCGTATAAAAGTGATCCCATACCATCCCAGCTTACGCACGAACTCTATCGTTACGGGAATCGAGATGTTATCTACTACCAGGGGTTGCCCGGACTAGAAGAAAAGCGCTGGAACATTAAAGATTTTATGAATTGGGTTGGTAGTAATAAACCCCAAACTAAATTTAAATATATTCTTGAAAAGCAGGGAGCAGATTTAAGTGAATATTCGGAAAGCACCTTAGATCTAGTCTATTACCCAACCAATAAAATTAGAGTCCCTGTAAACAAGGAAAATGTTTTGGCAAGTGGTTTGGTAAAGGAAAAAGACAGTGCACTAATTGTAGATTATATTGATATCGATCTGCCCAAAAGCGCCTTACCCAAAAACCGTATTATGATGCTAGATTTGTTAGCGAATAATAATTGGGAACGACCCTTATATTTTTCTGGAGGAAGTTTTGACAAGGCCGAGTACATTTGGATGAAGGACTATTTACAATTAGATGGGTTAGCCTATAAATTGGTTCCTATTAAAACCGAAAATCGAAGTCCTTTTGAAATGGGAAGAATAGATACAGACTTGATGTATGATGTAGTGACTGGATGGGACTGGGGAAATTCAGGTAGTTCAAAGATTTATCATGACCCGCAAACCAGATCTCAGGGATTGGCCTACAGAGGTAACCTAGCCAGATTAATGGAGGCGCTTATCAATGAAAATAAGATTGAAAAAGCAAAAGACATCATCGGTATTGCCATGACTAATTTACCAGTAGAATATTTTTCGTTCTACGCTTTTGTAGAACCTTTTGTAGATGGCTATTACAAGGTAGGAGAAACTCAAGAAGCCAGAGATCTTTACACCAAATTAAAAAGCATTTACCAAGATCGTCTGACCTACTATTCTGGAATACCTTTAGATGAACAATACGACCATATAGAAGATATTATTGGTGACATGGAAGCCTATCGCAGAATCATTGATATCCTTATTGACAACGATGATAGAGAAATGGCAGAAAAAGAAACCCTATTATTTAATGAGCATATAGAGCGGTTTAGTCACTTCTACCGGGATAATGGACTAGAAGATGCTATAGAAGTACCGGAGACCAATCCTGATTTAAAGGACAGCAATACAATTAATAGCACTATTGATTCTGATACGGTTCCTGTGGAATAGAAGATTTGGATATCAGCCTGAGAGGGTCTATTACTCTCTGCCATTAGGGTTTTTTAAAGATTCCGGGAATAGAGGAATACTACAAGTATTCGTTTAAGATTCCTATAAGGGTATTAGCATCTTGCTCGCCACTTTGCCTCCATACCATTTCTCCTTTTTTGTAGATCATAAGGGTGGGCAAACCTTTTATTCTTAAAGCCTGCGATAACTCTTTGTTCTTATCCACATCTATCTTTATAACCTTTCCCTTATCGCCAAGAGCAGCGGCTACATCTCTAAGAACAGGATGCATAGAAGTTGACTGTTCATTCCATTCCGCATAGAAGTCAAGTAAAACCGGAACGCTTAAATCGATTAGTTCGCCAAATTTAGACATATATAGCACATTGGATTACCAACCAAATGTATGAAAAAATGTTAAAATAAAATTTGAGAAGGCTTTTTTGCCTGCCGAGGAATCGTTAAAATCACGTTAAATCTTTCTTTTTAAGCGTAATCACTGTTATTTCCGGCCAAATACCTACTCTCCCCGGGTAACCGATAAAACCAAACCCTCTGTTTACGTTAATATACTGCCCCAACTCTTCATAGATACCCGCCCAGTATTTATATCGCCATTTCACGGGGCTCCATTTTATCCATCCTGGAATCTCAATTCCAAATTGCATGCCATGTGTATGTCCGCTTAGTGTAAGTTGATAATGGTAGTCATCATGAATTACGACGTCTTCCCAATGCGAAGGATCATGGCTTAATAATATTTTAAAATCATTTTTATCAATTGCTTTTGCTGCTTTTTTTAGATCTCCTGCCTTTTTAAAACCGCCTCTTCCCCAATTTTCAACCCCAACCAACGCTATCTTATCGCCTCCTTTTTTGAGATACCTACTTTCGTTTAGTAACAAGTCAAATCCCATTTCCCTTTGCATTTCTTTTAATTCGTCCAAATTGGCCATCTTCTCTTCTTCCGTCCTCCAACTAATATAGTCTCCATAGTCGTGATTCCCCAATATAGAATACTTACCATCCTCCGCCCTTAGTTCTGAAAAAATAGCAGTCCATGGTCTCATTTCCTCTGCTTTATTATTAACCATGTCTCCGGTAAAAAAAAGGATATTACTTTTCTGCTTATTTATTAAATCAATTGCATAACGTATCTTTTCTTCATTATCAAAACTGCCACTATGGACATCCGAAATCTGTGTTATTTGATAGCCATCAAAGGAAGAGGGTAAGTCTTCGAACTCCATGTCGTATCTCAGAACCCGAAAATCATATTTTCCCTTATACATCCCATAGAGCAATGCCCCAAATGGAACAGATGCAATCCCTAAAGCCAGAATACTTAAAAATCTTCTTCGTTCAGGCAAACTAAATTCTTTGGAGCCACCAAAAAATCTTTGATAAGAACCGCTTATAAACCGAAATATATCTTCTGAAAACAAAAAGAATATGGTAATAATGTTAAAGGTGAGTACAGCTATCAAAAAGCCAAAGGCATAACTTTTAGGCCGGTTTAAGACTCTTCCTGTATCGTCTCCCCAAGTAAATTGAAATATAAAATTAGATAATACCAGCAGAGAAATTCCTATAAACAGGTAGTAAACCCATGGAAATCTAGAAGCTGTCTTTAAGGCCTGAATGGTATAAAAACTTAATATAACATAAATAAGAGTGAATATTATCCAACGAACCATAGATCCTTTTTTACAAATATATCCTTTAAAAAAATAGAGCTTAGCTGTTTAAATCATTTTTAACGATATCTACAACCTCTTTTAAAAGATCTAGATCTGACACGGCAATACTATCATCACTTAAAAACTTGGCATTGTTCATAGTTATAGGTGGTTTAGAAGACAGGGTCTTTCTCCATTTAGACCCAGAAAGATGTATCGCGTCAAAGCCATTCTCCTTAAAGATTTGAATATTTTTTAGATTAACACCACTTCCTGGCATTATGGAGCAATGAGTGGCATAGGTATTCCAAGATTTTAAGTCATCCATTCCAGCTAGTGCGGTAACCTTCTGACCCGAAGTCAGAATTGTATTTACACCAATATTTTGCAGTTCTCTTATAGCCTTTTTAGGTTCAGAAATCCAATCGAAAGCTCTGTGAAAGGTAAAATGCCTGGGCTTGGTTAATTCTACCAACAAGGCAGTTCGTTTTAGATCAATTTTAAACTGATGCGTCAGCACCCCGGAAACTATTCCTGTGACTCCCAAATCCAGGCACTGCATTATATCGTCTTGCATAATCTGGAATTCCTTATTGGAATAAGTAAAATCTCCGCTTCTGGGGCGTATAAGCACATGAACCGGAATGTTCAGGTCCTCTAAAACCTGTTTTATTAGTCCATAAGAAGGTGTTACCCCTCCCACACCCAATTCCATACAGAGCTCAATCCGATCTGCTCCTGCATTTTGAGCATTTAAGGCAGATTCAATAGAGTTCGCGCAAACTTCTACTATCATTTGATCTTTTTAAAACATTAAAATTAAAGAACCTCTGAACAAGAACTTCATAATTCGTCATAAACTTTTTTGTGTGCCCTTTAATTTACAGTCTTTTTGTTTAGGGCGGACCAATCATGAAAACACCTAGTTAAAAAATGGCTTCGTTTTTAACTGGCTAGGACTTTTTGAGTTTAAAATTTTCGTTTAGACAACATAAACTTTGTAGTTTTGATATTCTACAAAACTAAAGTTATGGCCGATCAGAAAAGACTTTTTTTATTAGATGCATATGCTCTAATTTTTAGAGGGTATTACGCCTTTATTAAAAATCCAAGGATAAATTCAAAAGGCATGGATACCTCAGCCATTATGGGGTTTATGAACTCTCTATTTGATGTTATTAGACGAGAAAAGCCAGATCATTTAGCTGTTTGTTTTGATAAGGATGGCAGTGCAGAGCGGACAGAATTGTACGCAGATTACAAGGCCAATCGAGATGAAACACCGGATGGAATTAAGGTAGCGGTCCCATTTATTCAGGATATTCTCAAGGCAATGCATATCCCAGTAATTGAAGTTTCAGGGCTGGAAGCAGATGATATAATTGGCACCCTAGCAAAGCAGGCAGAAAAAGAGGGTTATAAGGTGTACATGGTTACCCCAGATAAAGATTTTGGGCAATTGGTTTCTGAAAATATATTTATGTACAAGCCTGCCAGAATGGGTAATGGCATAGAAATATGGGGCATACCCGAAATCCAAAGCCGTTTTGGAGTGGAAACACCTGATCAGGTCATAGATTATTTAGGGATGATGGGAGATGCAAGTGACAACATCCCCGGGCTTCCAGGGGTCGGAGATAAAACTGCAAAAAAGTTTATTGCAGAATACGGCTCGCTTGAAGGTCTTTTGGCCAATACAGATAAGCTAAAAGGCAAGATGAAGGAAAAAGTAATTGAAAATGCCGAATTAGGAATACTTTCTAAAAAATTAGCAACCATTTGCATTAGCTGCGATGTTACCTTCGATGCTAAAGATTACGAACTCTCTGTTCCGGATGGAGACAAGGTTCAGGAAATATTTGAAGAATTAGAATTTAGAAGGTTAAAAGATCAATTTCTAAAATTGTTCTCCGTGGATACTAAGGCAGTTCAACAAGAAGAAACACCAGCTAAAAAAGTAAGTCCGAAATCGGACTTAGCGGGAGGTGGGCAATTTTCTTTATTTGGTAATGATGGAAATTCTTCTGCTACCCTTAAAGAATTTACCAGTAGAAAAACCATTAAAGATGTGCCACATGTATATCAAACGGTTAATGCTGGAATGGGCTTAAAACTTTTTCTGCAAAAACTCATGCTCCAGAAACAAGTGTGTTTTGATACTGAGACCACTTCTCTCAACTCCTTAGAAGCCGAACTCGTGGGCATAGCATTCTCTTGGGAAGCTGCAAAGGGATTCTACATTCCTTTTCCAGAGAAAAGAGAAGAAGCCCAAATACTTATAGAGGAACTTCGACCCTTTTTTGAAGCAGAGAATATAGGTAAAATTGGGCAAAATCTTAAATACGACATCAAAGTTTTAGATAAGTATAAAGTAACGGTAAAAGGGAAGCTTTTTGATACAATGCTGGCTCATTATTTAATTAATCCGGATATGCGGCACAATATGGATGTCCTCTCCGAAACATACCTAAACTACACCCCTATTTCCATTACCGAACTTATAGGAAAAAAAGGTAAAAATCAGCTAAGCATGCGAGAGGTTGCCATAGACAAGCAGACCGAATATGCGGTAGAAGATGCCGACATTACTTTTCAACTTGCAGAACATTTTACCAAGGAACTAAATGAGGCGCATACGCAAATTTTGTTTCAAGACATTGAGATTCCTCTTTTAAAAGTTTTAGCTGCAATGGAATTAGAAGGAATTAATTTAGATAAGGGTTTCCTTCAAGACCTCTCGACACATCTGGAAAATGACATTAGGAATCTAGAGAGTAAAATTTACAAAGAAGCTGGAGAAGAATTTAACATTGCTTCTCCAAAACAATTAGGAGAAATACTTTTTGATAAACTAAAGCTTGTCGCAAAACCAAAGAAAACAAAGACAGGGCAATATTCAACTGCAGAGGACGTACTGTCTTACCTTGCCAAAGAACACGATATAATAAAAAGTGTTTTGGAATTTAGAGGACTCACCAAGCTTAAAAACACTTATGTAGATGCGCTACCAGCCCAAGTAGACCAAAAAACAGGAAGAGTGCATACAGATTATATGCAAACGGTTGCAGCTACGGGAAGACTGAGTAGTAATAATCCTAACCTGCAAAATATCCCTATCCGAACGGAACGCGGCAGAGAAATTCGCAAGGCCTTTATACCTAGAAACAAGGACTATGTATTACTCGCAGCGGATTATTCACAAATTGAACTACGGATAATCGCTTCATTAAGTGAAGAGACTACTATGATAGATGCTTTTAAAAATGGCGAAGATATTCATACATCGACTGCCTCAAAAGTATTTAAGGTGGCTTTGGATGAGGTTACTCGTGCGCAGAGAGGAAATGCTAAAACCGTAAATTTTGGAATTATATATGGGGTTTCTGCATTTGGGCTCAGCAATCAGACCGATCTAAACCGAACGGAGGCAAAAGAATTAATAGATACTTATTACGAAACATATCCAAAACTTAAAACCTATATAGGAGAGCAAATAAATTTTGCCAGAGAAAATGGATATGTAGAAACCGTTTTGGGCAGGAGGCGTTATTTAAAAGATATTAACGCTGGAAATGCCGTAGTGCGGGGCGCTGCAGAAAGAAATGCAGTTAATGCTCCAATTCAGGGAAGTGCTGCCGACATTATCAAAATAGCTATGATAAATATACATGAGAAGCTAGCGGTAGGTAGTTATAAGACAAAGATGTTACTTCAAGTTCATGATGAACTTGTTTTTGATGTTTTTAAACCAGAACTGGAAGAATTAAAAAAGCTAATTAAAACAGAAATGGAAAATGCTTATGAATTAAAAGTTCCACTTGTTGTAGATATGGGTGTTGGGCAAAACTGGTTGGAGGCTCATTAATTTTAGTGCTTTAGTTCTTATTCTTGCTTTGTTTATTGAAAGACAAAATTATAGGTCACGGAAAAAAGTGGGCTATTCAGAACCGATAGTTCGTAACTTCCTAACGGACTATCCCCAAAAACATCGCCATCCTCCCCGCCATTTCTTTGTCCATAATAGAGGTTAAATGGATTTCGTCTGGCGTATACATTATAAATCGTAAACGTCCAATCTCCCAACCACCGGCTTCTTTGTCTTTCGTGATACTTGATAGTCCAAGAAAAATCTAAGCGATGATACGTTCTTAGCCTTGCGTTATTGCGTTCCAAGAAGATTGGAATATTTATTCCTTCAAGAGGAAATACATTATTTGCAACTGTATAGGGTCTGCCACTCTGCGCCGTAAAGTTGAGGCTTACTATGTGGTTTTTATTACCTTCAAAATTTACCGTGCTATTAAATACATGAGGCCGGTCAAAATCGGAAGGATACCACTGGTTATTATTTACTCTATCAGCAAGTTTTTCATTATTCGAACGCAATAAACTTCTGGAAAGGGTATAATTAAACCAACCGTTAATTCTCCCTTTGGGTTTTCGAAATCCAATTTCAACTCCATAAGCCTTTCCTTCGCCTTGTACCACATCTCTTTCAATAAACTCTTCCAGGAAGAAGTCTGCCCCCGGTTTATAGGTAAGATTATTCTCAGAAATCCTATAGTAGCCTTCTATACTCATTTCAATTGCGCCCTCGTTAAAATTGTGATACAAGCCCAGACCAAATGCATCGCTGGTTTGCGGCTTAATATTTGGATCAGAAGTTTTCCATCGTGAGGTAGGCAAAGGAGTTGTAGAATTATATATGTTTTGAAGAAATTGAGTGAGACGGGCATAGCTCCCTTTTATGGAAGTTTTATCGCCTAGGAGATAGGTAGCACCCAGTCTTGGTTCCAGACTGTTATATGTTTTCACAGCATCTCCTTTGCCAAAAATTTTGGTATCGATTACCGCCCCGCTATTCTCATCAAAAGTAGCTTGGGTATACGGCCCAACAAAAACAAAGTGGTTTAATCGAAGTCCGGCCGACAGAAAGAATTTTTCCCATGGATTATAATTAACGTTACCGAAACCAGAAAACTCATAGCTTGTTTCGTCCTCCAAATCTACAGGGTTAATACTATTGCCGGAACCAGGATCTAATAGACCGGGATCAATAGTGTACCGATTAATTTGAACCCCCCCATAATAATCCAGTTTTTCATCTACTCTTTTGGAAAGTTCGGATATAAAACTCAAGTATTTTATTTGGGATGAAAAAGTTATTTTATTTGAATTGTCTACTTCCGGAAAAAGCGTCTTTGGGGTATAATTAGTGCTTATAAGTAAGGTTCTCAAGTTAAAATCATTCTTAAAGGAATGCGTCCAATTAAGCGTTCCATTTAATGTTCTAAAATCGTACTGATTACTTGAGGCGTTTATATTTTCCACCTGGGTAATGAGGTCTAGCTGGTAAAAATCCTTGCTGATAAAGCCTGTAAACGAAATTTGATCACTCCTAGTTGGTAAATAAAGTAATTTTACAGTTGCATCATAAAAATTGGCCTTGGTATCTTTCAAGCGTTTGGAAACAATTGGCAATAGGAAATCAGTGAACCCTATTCTTCCTGCTGCGTTTACCATAAGTTTGTCCTTGATTATTGGAGTCTCAATTGCCAAGCGGCTAGAAACAAGTCCAATTCCCCCAGAGAGTTTTAGTTTATCTACATAGGGATTTTTAACCTTAACGTCTAATACGGAAGTTGTCCTCCCCCCATATCTGGCTGGAATATTAGCACGGTATAAGTCTACTGTAGAAACAACATCGGGGGTAAATACAGAAAACAAACCAAACAAATGGGTTGGATTATAAACCGGGGCATAGTCGTATAAAATAAGGTTCTGATCTAAAGAACCTCCCCTAACGGAAATTCCATTACTAATTTCCCCTGCATTATTAACCCCTGGCAATAAGGTAATACTGCGAAGTACATCCATTTCACCAAGGGCAACGGGAATTTTTTTAATCTCTTTAGAAGTAACTTGCAAGACACCCATCTGAGGAGTTTCCAAAGTCTCAACAAGTCTTTTGGCCTCTACAACAACTTCAGAAAGTTGTTCATTCTCTTCGGACAAATTTATTTTTAAGACCGTATTTTGAGTAAGGGAAATATTTTTTATATCGGTCTTGAAACCTATATATATGGTACTAATCTGATAGTCTCCTACTGGTAACATCATAGCCAGATTCCCATCAGAATTTGTAACCCCTCCACATTCGCAAGGGGTAATATAAATTTGGGCATTTTCCAAGGGCAGGCCTGTTTCTTCTGCCAAGACTTCAAACCGCAGGAGATATTCTTCGGCCTGTCCGTATACAAAGCCGAGACCTACAAAGCAAAATACTCCCAAACCCCTAAGTAAATCTCTCAACATAAATGATACTCAAATTTTTTAATAAACTTCCCATTTAACAGATGATGGTCTGGTGTTAAGGCAAAATGTAAAGCCTGAAAACTACGGCCAGTCTGCTGGTTCAATTCCGGTTCTAAATGTGCCTTCTTCACAGGGTGCCATTGTCTGAAATGGTTCTGGTGTACCACCGCCAAACTCTTCATAAATACCCGGAACAAATTCCTCCAATGGTGGCTCATCAATAAACAACCTTTCTATAAAAACACTTTGCGTTCTAGTAGATGCTGCGGTAAACCTTCCTAGTACAAATTCTTCACTGTCGTTAGGATTAAATAAGTTTCCCACCAAAGCCGCTGGTATTGGAGCGTTAAAACTTCCACTATTATCAACTATATCCTGTAAGGTTTTAAAATAAGAATAAGCGGAAGGAGTAAGCGAAAACTGCTGTACTTCAACGAGTATATTCTTTTTGGTATAAAGTAAAATATCCGCTATATCTAAGTCTGTAGTCGTTAGACCATCTGTAAACTCATCTGAAAAGATCTCAATATTTTGACTGAATCTGATTTGCCAACAATCAGATTCACACACATAAGTATAATAAGGCATAATAATCGGCAGTTCGGCCTGGGTAGCATTTACACATCCATCATCTCTAAAATACCCGGCAAAGCAAATTTCGCAATTAGTGAGTTTTTCAAAAGATTTATATCGCCAGTAATAATAATTCTCTTCATTTGCAGGGTCATCAAACGTGACCGATATTTTGTGTCCCGGAACGAAATCGTTAAACGAATCGCTAAATACTAATTCCGGATTGTAGGTTACCTTTGCATCCGTAATAGGCACAGATGGTACAATGGTCTCGGTCTCCGACAAAATCTCCTTACCATCTGCCAGTACAATTCGCAAAGACCAGGTCTCTCCAACATTTGCAGAAAAATCTGCAGGAGGCAAATAGGCCTCCTTAAATTCAGTACAAATCACTTCAGCGTTTGTAGTTTCATTGACCAGAACAACACTGGCACCTTGTTCAAATATATTCTTATTAATCCCAAATTCTTCTACCGTTTTATAGATGTTTATATAAGAAGCACCAGGTGAAGTAGAAGCTAAGGCATCGACATAAATCAGACCCAATTTAATCTGAAATTCAGGTGGTACCGGATCTATACAAGCCGACAAGAGTATAAATAATAGACTAAGTAAAGAAGATTTCCATGAAAACTTTAGGCTTTGGAGCATAGGGCTATTATAGTTATTTTAAATATACAACCTTTTATTCTAGTTAAAAGCAAAAACAATAAAACCTCACCGTATGGTGAGGTTTTTTCTGTAAATATGTAGTTATTAGTGCTATCTTTTGGTAAACACCAAAACACCCCCGTCATTGAAGTTGGCGAAATCTAAGTCTGTAGCACTGATGCGCATTGTATTTCCCGAAAAACTTACGCTAACTTTAGTCTCTTGTAAATCTTTGTCAATATAAGTCAAAACTTCCCCATCAAAGGTGTAGTTGTCTACACTTGTATCTTTGCTGGTAGGGCAGGGAACGTCTAAACCGGTTCCAGCAGAGTTCACATTAATCTCAAGATAGTTACCGGAATTCTCCGTTATAACAGATAGATCCTCATTAAAGGTCAGGGTTATCAAGGAACAATCAATAGCAGCTAAGAAATCTAAGATGTCACTGGCGTTTTTTTCATCGTCACTTGCGGCAGCCTCATCAATCTCTAAAGCAGTGAGTTCCCAGCTTCCTATTAAGTTATCTTCAGAAAGAGCAGGATCCTCTTTATCTGATGAACAGGAAAACATTAAAGTACAAGCCACGAACATGGTAAATAAATAGGTTTTCATTAGAATGGGTTTGTTATTGGTTAATCTTAGGTGAAAACGTAAAAAAGTTAATTTTATTATGGAGACAGAAGTAATGGACTGGCTAAAAAATAGTAGAAATTGAAGAAGAATTTCTAGTTCTAGTTTTAAAACTATAAGTAACATTTTCTTGGGTTTAGCCTTAGGTCCTTAAAATGTGCTAGCTAAGACTGTAAAAAATTAAAAAAATTGAGAAACAACCATTTGCTTTTCAACTTAATAGTTGTACATTTGCAGCCCGTTAAACGGGATTGAAGTGTTTAATTATAAAAACCTATAGTAGTGGATACATTAAGCTACAAGACAAAGTCTGCCAATAGAAATACCGTTGAAAAGCAATGGTTACTGGTAGATGCCGATGGTCAAACCCTTGGTAGAATGGCCTCTAAAGTTGCAAAAATATTAAGAGGAAAATATAAAACTGATTTTACTCCTCATGTAGATTGCGGAGATAATGTCGTAATCATAAATGCGGAGAAAATCCAGCTTAGTGGAAACAAATGGCAGGATAAGACCTATTTGAGATATACTGGTTATCCAGGGGGCCAACGATCTACTACCGCAGAAGAACTGTTGGCTAAAAACCCCTCTGCCCTTGTAGAGAAGGCAGTTAAGGGAATGTTGCCAAAGAACCGACTAGGGGCAGAATTGTTTCGAAACTTAAGGGTTTATACAGGTCCAACACACGACCAGGAAGCACAAAAACCAAAGACTATTAACTTAAACGACCTAAAATAAATGGAAATTATTCATAAAATAGGTAGAAGAAAAACAGCTGTTGCAAGAGTTTATATCTCCAAAGGAAAAGGTAACATCACTGTAAACAAAAGAGCTTTAGAAGATTACTTTTCTACAGACACACTTCAATACAAGGTTAAACAGCCTTTTACATTGACCAATACCGATGGGGATTATGATGTTAAGGTAAATGTATACGGAGGTGGTATTACCGGGCAGGCAGAAGCTGTTCGTCTTGCCCTTTCGAGAGGATTGTGCGAGATTGAAGCCGAAAACAGAGAAGTCTTAAAACCTGAAGGATTACTTACTAGAGATCCGAGAATGGTAGAACGTAAGAAATTCGGACAGAAGAAAGCCCGTAAGAAATTCCAGTTCTCTAAAAGATAAAATTATTTACCGGTTATTTGCCGGCATTATTAACCAAAGTTCATTGAAAGTCTCTTTTAGTAGAGGCAATTAAAGACTCTGTCATAAAATTATATACAGGAGTCGAATTTAGTTTAGCATCTAAATAAGGAAGGCTTTCCCTAGTGGAATACCACTTTCTTATTGCTAATTCAAAAAGAACGTAAACTAAGTATTAAAATGGCTAAAAAAGCTGAAGTTAAAGATTTATTAGAAGCAGGTGTTCACTTTGGACACTTAACCAGAAAATGGAATCCAAACATGGCTCCTTATATCTACATGGAGCGCAATGGAATACATGTTATTAACCTTTACAAAACTGTTGCAAAATTAGATGAAGCAAATGAAGCTCTGTCTAAAATTGCTGCATCTGGCAGGAAAATATTATTCGTAGCAACGAAAAAGCAAGCGAAGGATATTGTTTCGGAGAAGGTTTCAAATGTTAATATGCCTTATATTACGGAAAGATGGCCAGGTGGTATGTTAACAAACTTTGTTACCATTCGGAAAGCTGTTAAAAAAATGGCCTCTATTGACCGTATGAAAAAAGACGGTACATTCAATACACTTTCCAAGAAAGAAAGATTACAGGTAGACAGACTACGTGCAAAATTGGAAAAAAACTTAGGCTCTATTTCAGATATGACTCGTTTGCCGGGCGCACTATTTATTGTTGATACAATGAGAGAGCACATTGCAGTAAAAGAAGCCCAAAAGCTAAATATTCCAATTTTTGCTATGGTGGATACCAATTCAGATCCACGCCCAATAAATTATGTAATTCCTTCTAATGACGATGCATCAAAATCTATTGATGTTATTCTTACGGAAGTAACCAATGCCATTGCTCAAGGATTAGAAGAAAGAAAATCCGAAAAGATAGCAGCAAAAGAAGGTTCCTCTTCAGAAGATTCTAAAAAAGAAGAAAAGAAAGTGGCAGCTCCTGCACAAAAGGAAGAGGTTGCTAAGACCGAAACAGCTAAGCCAAAAGAAGAGGCTGCTGTTGTTGCTAAAGAAACCACAGAAGAAACTTCTACAGCGGACGATTTAACTAAAATTGAAGGAGTTGGACCTAAGGCTGCGGAAGCCTTGGTAGCGGCCGGAATAGACACTTATGCAAGTCTTGCGAAGTCGGAAGCTGAAAAGATCAAAGAAATTTTGACAGAAGCCAGTTCACGTATGGCACATCTTGATCCAGGTAGCTGGCCAAAACAGTCGCAAATGGCCGCCGATGGAAAATGGGAAGAGCTTAAAGAATGGCAAGAGAAGGTAAAAGGTGGTGTTGAATAACAGAAAATTAAAATTAATTCACAACGGAAACCCTAAATAAAGGCTTCCACAAAACAATATCAAAATGGTAAAGATTACCGCTGCAGACGTAAATAAATTAAGAAAAACCACAGGTGCAGGAATGATGGACTGCAAAAATGCCTTGGTTGAAGCTGAAGGTGACTTTGATAAGGCAATTGAAATTCTTAGAAAGAAAGGTCAGAAAGTAGCTGCCAAGAGAGCCGATCGTGATTCCTCTGAGGGTGCTGCAATTGCTAAAGTAAGTGAAGATAAAACAGAAGGCGTAATTATTTCTCTTAATTGTGAAACTGATTTTGTTGCAAAAAACGACAGTTTTGTTAGTCTGGCTAATGAGCTAGCAGATTTAGCCTTGTCTTTTGATTCAAAAGAAGACTTTCTAGCTTCGGCCTTTAATGGGGTTACCGTTCAAGAAAAGTTAACAGAACAGACAGGTGTTATTGGTGAGAAAATAGAAATAGGTGGCTTTAAAAGACTTAAAGCTCCATTTGTTGGATCTTATATACATGCAGGAAATAAGATTGCAACTTTAGTTGGTTTGTCTAATGCAGTTGAAGGCGCTGCTGTAGCAGCAAAAGACGTTGCCATGCAGGCGGCAGCGATGAACCCAGTTGCCTTAGATGAAGCCGGAGTTGACCAGACTGTAATTGATAAAGAAATTGAAATTGCAAAAGATCAATTAAGACAAGAAGGCAAGCCGGAAGCAATGTTGGACAATATTGCAAAAGGAAAATTAAAAAGATTTTTTAAAGACAATACGCTAGTAAACCAAGCTTTCATTAAGGATAGCAAACAAAGTGTTGCACAGTATGTAAAGTCTGTAGACGGTCAATTAGAAGTAGTAGGTTTCGAGAGAGTAGCCTTAGGTTAATCTTTTTAAGATAATATACTTGATCCCCTCTTTTGTTAAAGGAGGGGATTTTTTTTTCTATTACCTTCTAGACTTCCTTAGAATTGGAAGCCTATCAATCTTTTAACCAACGATGTTTTAGGTTTTGTTCCGCCTCACTGCTATTTGTGGAGGGTATAATTTCTGTACTGTTCATTACGGGAGTCCCTACCACTCCTTGTAAGGTAATTTCATTTTCACCACGTTTTACACGCATAGTAATATTCCTGGTGGGTTTCCATGCAAAACTTTCTCTAATAACCGACCCAATTGTTTCTAAGGATATGGAAACTCCATCTATGCTAACTAAAGTATCTCCTCCCTTCACCCCTAGGTTTATCCAAAAAGAGTTTAATGGAATTCCTTTGCGAACAAAAATTGAATTCTGACTATCAGGACGTACGTCAATAAATGGTTCTTGTCCATAAAAAAAATAGGCTGTTTCCGGCGTCTTAACCTCTACATGAAGCCCTACCTTTTTTAATACTTCATCATAATCTATAGGGGTATCACCAACAATATGTTCTTCAAAAAAGTTGCCTATCTCCGGATAGGTCATGGAAATGATTTCTTCAATAATTTTATCATCGTCGAAGGGAATATTCTGATTGTATTTGAAGCTTAGTTCTTTCATTAACCACAAGACTCCCCGCTCACCATCACTTAAGTCTCGCAAAAGAATATCAAGACACATACTAATTAGAGCTCCTTTTTCATATACGTTAGCGTAGTTCGACTTATTTGGTTCAACTAAGACATTAGAACTCATAGAAGTAAAAGACAAACTATCGTTATACATACTGGAATTATCTATTTTTTGCGACATTCTTAGCAAAAAGTCTTGCTCATCTATAATACCCTGTTGTATTTGAAACAGGTTTGCAAAATATTCCGTGGTACCTTCATACATCCACAAATGTTTGGACATTTTTGGATAGTTAAAATTAAAGTATTGAATCTCTCTTGAGTGCACATTCAGGGGAGTGACTATATGAAAAAACTCATGTGAGATCAGGTCGATCATGGTTTCTTCCAAGTCTTTTTTATTCATTTGCTCCGGTAATACGGCTACCGTGGAAGTATGGTGCTCTAAGGCGCCAAATCCAATAGCATCATCTTCATTAACAGCGGATAAATAGAGCAAAATAGTATAAGCAGGTGTGGAATTAATTTCACCAAGAAAACTCTTTTGAGCACGCATCATTTTTTCAATACTGGGCCTTAAATCTTCTGCCACATATACCCCATTTGGCGAGTACACTGCAATGGTGATTTCAATACCATCGACCATAAAAGAAGCGGTATTAAGCTCCGAATACATGATTGGATTGTCAATAACATCAAAATAACGCTTAGCGTAAAAGATGTCCACACCTTCTTTTGAAACGTTCGGACTAATATTTAAAGATGTTACTGGTTTGAGGTTTTCCGGAGCATAAATTTGTAACACGTAAGGGCTTTCTAATAGGTCTTTAAAATAACCAACGAAACCGTGAAGATTTAAAATAAAATTCTTGCCTTCAGAAATATTTGTGCCAGCCGGAGAAAAAATTGGTTCTTTTTTCTGTGTCTCCGTATCGTAAGTATCGTTTACATAATACCTTACTTTATCTAAATTTTTGGCATCTTCTATAAACCATTCATTTGTATTTCTATGAATAACCGGCAGCTCATTACCTTGATAGTCGTAGACCTTCAAATCTTCAATATTTTGCCCATAATTATCCAAGCTATAAGTGCCCGGGACTATCTTAGGAAGATAAAAAGTTGTACTTGAAGAACTAAACACTTCTGGATCAATAGTTACTTGAACTCTGTCTTCCTGAATATTTATGAGATCTATCTCTGCCCGGATTTCTTCTTTGCTATTCTGATTAATAGACTGTGAAGTTCCGCAACTAAAAACAATAGGCAGGAAAGAGAAAATGTAAATCCACTTTTTATAATACATATAGAGGCAACTTATTCTTAAGGACCAAATCATATGAAACACAACGAAAATTTAAATCGAATGTCATGACATTAAACTTATTAACGAACAGTTGCCATAAATATTTTTGATTATTTTTGTTTGCGAATCTGGAAAACATAATATGCAATACAAAAGAATTCTACTAAAACTAAGTGGAGAGGCCCTTATGGGGCAACAGAATTACGGAATTGATGCAAAAAGGCTCTCGGAATATGCTGAAGAGATCAAAGAAGCAGTAGATTTAGGTGTGGAATTGGCAATTGTTATAGGGGGAGGTAATATTTTTCGAGGTTTGGCCGCCGCCAATAAAGGAATGGATAGAGTTCAGGGAGATCATATGGGAATGTTAGCCACTGTAATTAACGGTCTCGCATTGCAAAGTGCCTTGGAAGACAAAGGTGTACAGACTAGATTACAGTCTGCTATTAAAATAAATGAAGTGGCCGAACCATTTATTCGCAGACGGGCGATGAGGCATTTAGAAAAGGGGAGAGTAGTTATTTTTGGTGGAGGCACTGGAAATCCTTATTTCACTACGGATTCGGCGGCAGTACTAAGAGCGATTGAAATTGAGGCTGATGTGATATTAAAAGGAACTCGGGTGGATGGCATCTACACTAGTGATCCTGAAAAAGATAAAACCGCAACAAAATTCGATACACTCAGTTTTAACGAAGTCCTGACCAAAGGATTAAAGGTAATGGACACCACCGCATTTACACTTAGTCAGGAAAATAATTTACCGATCGTAGTTTTTGATATGAATAAAAAGGGGAATCTACTAAAAATCGTATCAGGAGAAAATATAGGTACGGTAGTGGATCTATAAAATTTTATGAAAATCTATACGTAATTCATTTTAGGTTATGAACGAAGAAATTAAATTTATTCTCGAAGCAGCACAAGAAAGTATGGACAATGCAATTGTGCATTTAGAAAAAGCTTTAGTGAAAATTAGAGCCGGAAAGGCAAGCCCTTCCATGCTGTCCTCTGTAATGGTAGACTACTATGGATCTCAGTCTCCCTTATCACAAGTATCCAATATTAATACTCCTGACGGAAGAACACTTTCTGTGCAGCCATGGGAGAAGAGTATGCTTTCGGAAATTGAAACAGCCATAATGAATGCCAATCTAGGATTTAATCCAATGAACAATGGGGAAATGATAATTATAAATGTCCCTCCATTGACCGAAGAGAGGAGAAAGCAGTTGGTTAAGCAAGCTAAAACAGAAGCAGAAGAAGCGAAAATTAGTATTCGTAGTGCCAGGCAGGATGCCAATAAAGAAATTAAGGGAATTGGTGTTTCTGAGGATTGGGAAAAAAATGCAGAGATAGACATCCAAGAAATGACCAATAAGTACACAGATAAGGTAGACGCTATATTTCAGGTAAAAGAGGCAGATATAATGAAAGTATAGTTACTTCTTGCCAGGGTAAAAACTTTGTTAGCCCATCGAATAAATCCCAATTATTCCAGCGATAAGAACTGCCAAAGAGATAAGTATTAAAAGTCTGTACAAGACAATAGCGATTCTACTATAGCGTTTTTTAGAATTGTTTCTCTCCACCTTTTTTTTCTGATGAGCCATTGTTTTGAATTAATAACTACTAAAGTATTTTTGCCCTTTGATGTAAAAAGATCAAAGCCATATAGTATAAACTGCCCAAATTTTTAACAAAACTATTTTAAAACAAACAATAATTTGGCTCAGTTTAGGTTCAAAGCTACTGGTTTTTTACCTTTGCCGTTTATTAAAACTCTCACAAAGAGGCTTTAGGCCATAATCATTTATGATTGCTTCAAAAGATATTTTTCAGAATCCTATTTATGGCATTTCGCAATTGTACTATAAAATGAATCCTTTTAATCTTTTTTGTTAACGAATGGTGGCCAAACTCACTAGAGGCTTCTGGGCTAAGGTAGCTAGAATTATTCTTAGGAATAGAATACTCATATTGATTCTAATTGCTGCCATTACTGTAGCGCTTGGATTTCAATGGGAGAACATGCGTTTCTCCAGTAATGAAGCAAATCTTCTGCCTGATGACCACCCAATGAATATTCAATATGAAGGCTTTCTCGAAAAGTTTGGAGAGGAAGGAAACATTGTTGCGCTGGCAATAAAAGATGACCGATTTAAAGAGGTTAATGAGTTCAATAGCTGGAATACCCTGAGTAAAAAATTAGATGCATTCCCTGAAGTAGACTATGTGGTATCTACCGACAATTTGCGGGAGTTGGTTATGGATAAAGAGAATAACCGTTTTGCTCTTAGCAGATTTCTAAAAGAGAACCCTACAAACAATTCGGAAGTAGATAGTCTTCTACAGCATCTGTACAATGAATTACCGTTCTATGAAGGACTACTTTACAATAATGAAACAGGTACCATTAGAACACTTGTTTATTTAGACAAAGACATTGTTAATACCTCAGTACGAAAAGTATTTATTCTTAAAGATCTCACGAATCTAATTAATGAATTTGAAGAAGAAACCGGGCTCGATGTTAGAATATCAGGAATGCCCTATATCCGTACCCTAAATTCACAAAATATAATTGATGAGATTGGTATTTTTATTGGGGCTGCTCTGCTAATTACGTCCTTGATATTCTTCTTTTTCTTCCGGAGTATTAGAGCAACTTTTATATCGATGTGTGTTGTACTTATCGGGGTAATGTGGGCCTTTGGGATATTAGGACTATTACAGTATGAGATAACCGTTCTAACCGCACTAATTCCTCCTCTAATAATAGTAATTGGCATACCCAATTGCATATTTCTGATTAATAAGTATCAACAAGAGGTTAAAAAACATGGAAATCAAGGCCTAGCCCTTCAGCGTGTAATTTCTAAAATCGGAAATGCTACCTTAATGACGAATGTAACCACCGCTTGTGGATTTGCAACTTTTATTATTACAGACAGTAAGCTATTGACCGAATTTGGCATTGTAGCATCGATCAACATAATTGGAATATTTATACTATCCCTTTTAATTATCCCAATTGTCTACAGTTTTATGTATCCCCCAAAAACCAAGCATTTAAAACATTTAAACAAGAAATGGATTGATGGTTTTGTGAATTGGATGGAAAGGATAGTAAGAGAAAAGAGAATTACGGTATATGTTGTTTCCATTGTAGCATTAATTCTAAGTATAATTGGTATTTATCAAATAGATATTTCAGGAAGTCTGATTGAAGATATGCCCAAAAAAACAGACTTTTATAAAGACATAAAGTTCTTCGACGAAGAGTTTACGGGAATTATGCCGATAGAAATAGTAGTAGATACGGAGAGGAAGAAAGGCGTACTAAAACCGGCTACCTTAAAAAGAATAAATGAACTGCAAAATTTTATAGACGAAACACCAGAATTATCCAAGCCTTTATCTGTTGTTAACTTGGTAAAATATTCCAAACAAGCATTTTACAATGGAATTCCGAAGTATTACCAGCTACCAACCTCACAAGAGAATACATTTATTATGGATGTGGCTAAAAATTCTAGTGGAAACGAGAATCTATTGGAAAATTTTGTGGATAGCACTGGGCAAGTTGCGCGCATTACCACCTTTATAAAAGATGTGAATACCAAGCGAATGGAGGAAATTGAACAGTCACTGCTCCAGGAAATTGCCAAAACATTTCCGGAAGATCGATATTCACCATATATAACGGGGAAGGCTCTCCTTTTTCTTAAGGGGACAAAGTATTTAGTGAAGAATCTAGTACTTTCTCTGTCCCTAGCTATTGGCTTAATTGGGTTGTTTATGGCCTATTTATTTCGGTCCTTTAGAATGATTGCTATCTCTTTAATCCCCAATATTTTACCCTTGGTAGTCACTGCCGGAGTAATGGGTTTTGCTGGGGTACCAATAAAGCCCTCGACAATTTTAGTTTTCAGCATTGCTTTTGGTATTTCTGTAGATGATACCATCCATTTTCTAGCCAAGTATAGGCAAGAGTTAATGGCAAATCACTGGAGAATTCAGAAATCCGTTTATGCTGCCTTGAGAGAAACGGGTGTTAGCATGTTCTACACTTCTATTGTATTGTTTTTTGGTTTTTCTGTCTTTATGACTTCAAGTTTTGGAGGCACGGTGGCCTTAGGAGGGCTTGTTTCGGCAACTTTATTGTTTGCCATGCTGGCAAACCTAATTTTACTTCCTTCTTTACTGTTATCTCTTGAGCGCAGTATTGCAAATAAAGAAGTACTGAAAAAACCACAAATCGATATTTTAACTGAAGAGGGATCAGGTAAAAAGGGCAAAGCAAACGAATAGAGTGTTCCCCAGACCCTTTTAAAAGTATAATTCTATAAATAACTTTTTGGAAAAGCTATATTTGCGATTCAAAATTAGATTTGATATTAAATGGAAGTACAGAGTATTAAGGAATTACTAGTTTCAGTTCCAAATGGCCAGGTTGTAATAGTAAAAGGTTGGGTTAGAACTTTCAGAAGTAACAGATTCATAGCCTTAAATGATGGATCCACTATTAATAATATCCAATGTGTTGTAGATTTTGAGACCCTTGGAGAAGACCTGCTGAAACAAATCGCCACTGGTGCTGCTTTAGAAATACAGGGAAGCCTTGTGGAAAGTCAGGGTAGAGGACAAAAAGTGGAAATCCAAGTAGATGACTTAATTGTTCATGGTAAAGCGGATCCCGAAACCTATCCCATACAGCCCAAAAAACACTCTATGGAGTTTTTGAGAGAACAGGCACATTTGCGCATACGCACAAACACCTTTTCTGCAGTTATGAGAGTTCGTTCGGCCTTGGCATTTGCCATACACGACTACTTTCGGAAAAATGGTTTTTATTATTTCCATGCACCAATTGTTACAGGTTCGGATGCCGAAGGTGCTGGTGAAATGTTCAGGGTAAGTACCTTAAATCCTAAAACACCCCCGCTAACACAAGAGGGAGAAATAGATTATAAACAAGATTTCTTTGGAAAGGAAACAAATCTTACAGTCTCCGGACAATTGGAGGCCGAAGCATACGCAATGGCTCTAGGGAAAGTATACACTTTTGGCCCCGCTTTTAGAGCAGAAAATTCTAACACTTCAAGACATTTGGCCGAGTTTTGGATGATTGAACCAGAAATGGCATTTTACGATCTTCAGGATAATATGGATTTAGCAGAAGACTTTATTAAAAGTATAATTGCATATATTCTTCAAAACTGTAAAGATGACCTTACCTTTCTAGATAAAAGGCTGCAGGATGAAGAAAAAGTTAAGCCAATGGCACAAAGAAGCGAGATGGGTTTATTGGAGCGTCTTAACTTCGTAGTAGAAAACAGTTTTATAAGAATTACATATACCGAAGCCATTAAAATTCTACAGAACAGCAAACCGAACAAAAAGAAAAAATTTCAATATGTAATTGACGAGTGGGGAGCTGATTTGCAAAGTGAACATGAGCGTTACCTTGTTGAAAAGCATTTTAAGTGCCCGGTTATTCTCTTTGATTATCCTGCCAAAATCAAAGCCTTCTATATGCGTCTGAATGAAGACGGTAAAACGGTCAGGGCCATGGATATACTATTTCCCGGAATTGGCGAAATTGTTGGTGGTTCTCAAAGAGAAGAAAGATTAGATGTTCTTCAAAATAAAATGAAAGAATTGGGCGTTGAAGAGGAAGAGCTGTGGTGGTATCTAGATTTACGTCGATTTGGTTCTGCCGTGCATAGTGGCTTTGGCTTAGGTTTTGAACGAATGGTTCAATTCTCAACAGGAATGGGAAATATTAGAGATGTTATTCCATTTCCAAGGACTCCACAAAATGCAGAGTTCTAAAGAGCCCAATAAACATTATTTTAATTCTTAACTTTATCAGAGGAAAAGTATAACTGCAAATGCTAAAACAACACTTACAGTTCAAATTATCTCAGAAGCTTTCTCCTCAACAAATTCAGTTGATGAAGTTGATTCAGCTGCCAACTCAGGCTTTTGAGCAAAGACTGAAACAAGAGTTAGAGGAAAATCCAGCATTAGAAAGTGGTAAGGAAGAGAAGAGCACTCTAGAAGACGAATTTGAAAGTGATTTTGAAGCTGATACAGGCAACGAAGAAATAACGGCAGAAGATATCAATATTGATGATTATCTCAGTGATGATGAAGTTCCGGACTACAGAACCCAGGCTAACAACTACAGCCCTGATGATGATGAAAAAACCATCCCCTATGCTGCAGGAATATCGTTTAATCAGTACCTATTAAACCAATTAAACACACTTTATATTAGCGATAGTGATTGGGCAATTGCCGAATTTCTAGTAGGATCAATAGATGAAAGTGGCTATATCAGAAGACCTCTTTCAGATATTGCTGATGATCTAGCCTTTACACAAAATATTTATGCGGAAGAAAAAGATGTGGCGAGAGTTTTAAAGATTGTTCAGGAGCTTGACCCCCCTGGGGTTGGCGCACGTACTTTAGACGAATGTCTAATTATTCAATTAAAGCGAAAAGAAATAACGCCCTCCATTGAATTAGCCATTGATATCCTGGAAAAGTCCTTTGATCATTTTATCAAAAAACACTATAGCAAACTAATTCAAAAGTATTCCATAAGTGAGGAGGAGTTAAAAGAGGCCATTACAGAAATTGAAAAATTAAATCCAAAACCAGGAGGATCTTATGCAGGGAACAATAAAATGGTAGAGCATATTGTTCCTGATTTTGCTATTAAAATTGCTGACGGGAATTTGGAACTGACGCTGAACGGAAGAAATGCACCAGAGTTGCATGTTTCAAATGAATACAATAACATGCTTGCGGGTTATAAGAATTCTAAAACTAAATCGAAGACACAAAAAGATGCCGTCATGTTCATCAAACAGAAACTTGATGCAGCCAAATGGTTTATTGATGCCATAAAACAGCGACAACAGACCTTATATATTACCATGAATTCTATAATGCAGTACCAAAAAGATTACTTTCTTACTGGTGATGAACGTAAACTTAGACCGATGATTCTGAAGGATATTGCAGATGACATCAATATGGACGTCTCTACAGTTTCCAGAGTTGCAAACAGCAAATATGTAGATACACCATATGGCACCAAACTCATTAAAGAGTACTTTTCAGAATCTATGAAAAATACTGAAGGAGAAGATGTATCCACAAAGGAGATAAAGAAAATTCTTGAGACGGTTATTGGCAATGAGGAAAAGAAAAAGCCGCTCACGGATGATAAATTAGCAGGACTACTCAAAGAAAAAGGATATCCTATAGCGAGAAGAACCGTCGCTAAATATAGAGAACAATTGGGTATTCCTGTTGCTCGATTAAGAAAACAGATATAATGGCTCTTCTCTTTAGGAGTATTTCCTATTTATTTCATCCCCTTTTTGTTCCTATCGCAGGAACAGCTGCCTATTTCATAGTTACGCCAAAGTACACTCCACTAAGTTTGCAAAGTGGTAACATACTACCCATATTTATACTCACTGTCATAATTCCAATTATTTGTTTTTTTATTCTTAAGAATTTAAGACTGGTACAGTCTGCTTTTTTGGTTAACATTAATGAACGAAGATATGCCTTACTTATTAATATAGTAATCCTTCTTATGATTGTTCTCAAAGTGATTCCTAATAATTATGTCCTAGAAGTATACTACTATTTTATTGGACTCTTAACGGCTATTTTAAGCTGTTTTTTTCTATTATTCATAAGATTTAAAGCAAGCCTCCATGTTCTTGGAATAGCCAGTTTCCTAATGTATCTCATAGCACTTAGCATTCATTTTGAATTAAATATTATAGTCGCTATAAGTGCATTTACGTTGTTATGTGGTCTGGTTGCCACTTCCCGACTGTTTTTGAATAAAAATTCAAAAAAAGAAGTAATAGCCGGATTTATGATCGGTATAATCTCTCAGCTAATTACCCTTAAGTTTTGGTTATAGGATGTAAAAAATAATCCCCAATCTAAAAGGAGTAAATTCAATGGCCTCACCTTCAACGGTACTTATACCATCTTTAAACAAATTATTTAAGGCATAATACAGGTGAACATTGAAGGTACTGTAACCAAAATTTAGCATAACTCCGTACCTAAACTTTTCAATATCATTGTTCTTAAAGGCAATTTTATCGTCACTAGAGACAAACTTAGACCGTGCTCCTAGCACATAACCCAGTTTCATTCCCGCATATACCCTCCAAAACTTATAATCCGTTGGGGTAGAAGTACGCCATCTAAATTCTATTGGAAATTCAAGGACATGTGTATCTACTTTATTTCGTTTATAAGAAACATCATCATCTAAAACAATATAGTCTATTCCAGTAGTGCTCTCTACGGCCAATAAATTTGTATAATAGTTATTGTAGGCGTATCCAAATCCTAATCCAAAACCCACATTCCGGTTTCTATTTACAGGAATATCTTTTATAAAACCACCCATTAACCCATAAGAGAAGTTTCTCTGGCTAACATTTGTAGGTTTGTTAAGTACAATATTATACGTCGTCCCTAAATAAAACTGATCTTCTAAATATTTTAAATCGATCTGCTCTTCTCCTTGCTGCCCAAAGACATTACCTCCAAGGATAAGTATGAAAATCCAGATAATATAACGCATAAAACTAAGGTAGTTAATATATAAAAAGCATGCCATAAAAAAACGCTTCAAATATTACTTTGAAGCGTTCCAACTATCTTATTTAAGTTTGATTACCCTATTTATTGCAAGTTTCTAAAGGCATCGCCTTCGAAAGTTGTATAATTTACTTTTAGAGCATTTACTTTACGTAACTCTTGCTTAATATCTGATATTAGACCCATATTAGCATTTCTATCTACTTTTAGGGCAGTGGTAAGTACATTCTGCAATTCTTGTGGCTTTTTAGCCCTTTCCTGCAGAATAAAATCTCCTACCTCCGATACCGCGGCAAACTTATCGTTTAATTGAATTTTTGGTTCTGTACCGAATACTTTCTGATATTCTCTAGTAGGCTTCCCTACATAGATATATAGTACTCTATCCTTCTTTTCCAACTTCTTTACCTCACTAGCGTTTGGTAAAACATTGTCGACCATTAATGAACTATCCTTCATAACAGTTACTGTCATAAAAAAGAATAGAAGCATAAAGACAATGTCTGGCAAGGAAGCAGTAGAAACTGCTGGTAAATCCCCATCTTTTTTCTTATTAAATTTAGCCATAATTTACTCTTTATGTTTTTAGTTACTAGTCGAAGTTTCGGCCTCTGATAATTTTTGAGGAAACAACTCTTGGATCGTTTTTACTTTTTCTTTTAGCTCCTCACGAACGCTTGAAGGTGTTTCAGGATTTAAATATTCCGCTTCCATATCAGTGAAATCAACTCCGTACAACCTCTGGGCTTCTCTATTACGCAAGTCGTTATAGGCCCCAACTAATTCATTTTGAACAGTAATATAAGTCCCGTATTGCGTTTCCCTATCGTTCTTAAGAGAGATAATAGCTTTAGACGGATTGTCTGAAGAACTTTCATCCTTAGCACCTTTACAATAATTACAGGTTTTATCCCCACCATTATCTAAAAATGCAATAGTCTTTTCTCTTAAATCATTCAAATTAAGAAGTTCCTCTTCCACTAATAACTGACCATCCTTATTTATGTTTACAGTAAAGATGTTCTTTTGCTTAATTACCACATTATCCTCTGGCGGCTCCATTGGGGGTAACATCCTATCCAGTCCTGCATCTGTTTCAATAGTAGTAGTTACTAAGAAAAAGATAAGAAGCAAGAAAGCGATGTCTGCCATAGATCCTGCATTAACTTCTGGTGGTCCTCCTCTTCTAGGCATAGCTTTAAATTTTATTTATTAGTCATTTTCTTGAATCCTCCGTAAAGCATTGAACCTACTGCTATTACTACCAGCAAGAAAAATACATTAAGACCTGTTCCAATTCTCTTTACTGTAGTTTCAGAAGTTTCAATACCTCTATTTGCCATTTCCTCCAGATTAATATCTGTTCCGTCAGCCAAGACGTAAGAAATAACAACTACCAAAAGAAAGCCCCCAACTACCATTAAGGTTTTCTTTAAACTTTTTGGATTAGCAAATAAGTTTTTTAAGGTAAAAAGAAGACTCACAGCTACTGCTATCGCCAAAAGAAGATAAGTAATAATGAACATAAAATTCATTGCACCACTATTTACCGCCTCAGAGGCTGGCACATCTCTTCCTGGCAACTGATACCAAAGTATAGCTGACAATACACCCAAAACTATCAATACTATTTTTATTATTTTACTCATAATATTAAAATTTAAGGGTACAAATTATTTTTTGTGATCTACCAACATATCGATCAAAGTGATCGAAGAATCTTCCATGTCATTTACAATACTGTCTATTTTAGCAATGATATAGTTATAGAAAATCTGAAGTATAATAGCCGTAATAAGACCAAATACAGTAGTCAATAATGCTACTTGAATATCACCCGCAATTAAGGAGGCACTCAGGTTACCCACTGCGCTAATCTTTTGGAAGGCTTGTATCATACCAATAACCGTTCCCATGAAACCAAGCATTGGTGCAATAGCTATAAATAAAGACAACCAAGAAACATTCTTTTCTAATTGTCCCATTTGAACCCCACCATAAGCGATAACCGCTTTTTCGGCAGATTCGATACTTTCATCAGCTCTATCCAAACCTTGGTAATAAATAGAAGCAACCGGGCCTTTTGTGTTTCGGCAAATCTCTTTTGCAGCCTCTACGCCTCCAGAAGAAAGTGCATCTTCAACCTGCTGCTTAAGCTTTGCGGTATTGGTGCTTGCCATATTTAAATAAATAATTCTTTCAATAGCCACTGCAAGACCTAAAATCAAACATAACAATACAATGCCCATGAAGCCAGCACCACCTTGTATAAATTGTTCTTTTAAAACTTGAGTAAATCCTTTTGTGCTTTCTGCGGCTGCATCATCCTGCAACATTACAGCAACCGTAGCCATTGATGATGATAGATTGGAAACTACTGCGTTTGCTTTTGCGCTTACCGTATTTGTACTTAGAACAAATAGCCCAGCCATAGCTAGGATCGAGAATAATCTTTTCATTTCTTTCAAACTTAAATTTAGTTAGTTAATAGGGTTAAAGATAAAAAAAAAATGCAATTAAAAAATTAAAAGTTGCTACTTCTAAAATGAATAGGTAGATAATAAAATTTCCTAGACTTGCATCACAGACAAAAAACGCTGACCGCCCTTCCTAAACCTTCTAAGAAATACGAGGCATTTTTTAGTCAACTTGCAGAGAGGAAGGGATTCGAACCCTCGATACACTTTTGGTGTATACACACTTTCCAGGCGTGCGCCTTCGACCACTCGGCCACCTCTCTATTCCTATTATTTCAGGGCGGGCAATAAACAAAAAAAAATTAGTTTAAAAAAACTTTAGAACTATATTTTAAGTCATTTCCCCTCGTAAAGAAGTTTCGAAAATTGTTTGAAATGATTTGCGGGATACACCATTCCCTAAAAGATACATTATTTTGGTTATGGCTGCCTCTGTGGTTATGTCGCCACCACTTATTACTCCCAGCTTTTTTAGCTCTTCACTGGTCTTATAATTCCCCATTAAAACGGATCCGCCAGTACACTGGGTTACATTAACTATATGTATTCCTTTCTTTATTGCATCTTTGAGCATATTAAACAGCCATTCCTGTGTTGGGGCATTCCCGGCACCATAGGTTTCTAAAATAAGTGCTTTAAGGTCTGGGGTGTGTAAAACAGCTTCCAGAAGTTTTTGATTAAGCCCGGGAAAAAGTTTTAATATTGCCACATCTGAAACCAAATTCATATGTACCTTCAGCTTTTTCTTCCCTTTCGATTTTAATAAATACTCTGAATTGATTTTTAAATGAACTCCAGAAGTAGCTAGGGGAGGGAAATTTGGCGAATCAAATGCCTCAAAATGTTCTGCATTTACCTTGGAAGTTCTATTAGCCCTGTATAGTTTGTACTCAAAATATAAACAAACCTCTTGAACAACGGGGGTTTCGTTCTTATTTAAGGCGGCAATTTGTATTGAAGTTATTAAATTTTCCTTGGCATCTGTTCGCAAATCTCCAATTGGCAATTGAGACCCCGTAAAAATCACTGGTTTGGCAAGGTTTTCAAGCATATAACTCAGCGCAGAAGAGGTATAGCTCATAGTATCGCTACCATGAAGTATAACAAAACCATCATAGCTGTTATAATTGTCTTCAATGATCGACGACAGTAATACCCAATCCTTTGGGGTCATATTGGAAGAGTCTATTGGTTCCTCAAAAGATATACTTTCAATCTCGCAGTCCAGCTGGCTAAGTTCGGGGATATTATCCTTCACTTTGTTAAAATCAAATGGTTTTAAGGCACCGGTTTCATAGTCCTTTACCATTCCTATGGTACCCCCAGTATAGATTAATAATACCTTCGATTTTACTTCCATTTGATTCTCTTCTAATTAATCCTTTATTAAAGACTTTCTATTACAAACCAAAAACATTTTTAGAGTTTTGGGTGGTCGCCTCAATTATTCTTTCGGACTCTAGATTGTAGATGTCCGACAGCTTATTAACAACATTGTGAATATAATGAGCCTCGTTGCGCTTCCCCCGAAATGGAACAGGTGCTAAATAAGGAGCGTCTGTTTCCAAAACAATATGCCTCAAATCTATTTCACTTAGAAATCTATCAATCTTACCGTTTTTAAAAGTAACCACCCCACCAATTCCTAGCTTCATATTAAAATCAATAGCGCGCAGTGCTTGTTCCTTGTTTCCCGTAAAACAGTGAAATATTCCAAATAATTTCTCGTCTTTTTCCTCTTCCAGTACTTGAAAAATCTCGTCAAATGCCTCGCGACAATGAATTACAATAGGCAAGTTATAGGCTTTTGCCAGTTGAATTTGTTTTTTAAAGGCGAGCTTTTGTTCCGATAAAAAAGCTCTGTCCCAATACAAATCAATACCGATTTCCCCAATGGCGCAAAAAGATCTTAATTCTAAATTATCCTCAACATGCCGAAGCTCATCTTCAAAATTGTCTTTTACATGAGTCGGATGAAGGCCTGTCATTAAGAACATATTCTTGGGATAAGATTTTTCTAAATCATACATTGCCTGGGTATATGTAGAATCGATTGCTGGAATAAAAAAACGCTCCACGCCTGAAGCAAGAGCCTTCTCAATAACTTCATCCCTATCCTTGTCAAAGGCCTCACTGTACAGATGAATATGGGTATCGGTAATGATCATAGAGCAAAAATAGGATTATCTTTGTCAAAAAGCAGTCATGTCGAGCCTTAAAAAGATCTTATTAAAAAAGGGGTATGTAAAAATACCTTTGGTGGTTACCGCTAGTAATCACTTGGAGGTTTTTGCAAAAATCAACAAGGTTAAGGGAAGGTTTATTTTGGATACTGGTGCATCTAACACCTGTGTTGGTTTAGACAAAATTGATTTCTTCCATCTAGTATCCATAGATTCGGATGTTTTGGCGGCCGGGGCAGGCGCAACGAATATGACCACAAGATTGTCCCATAACAATCATTTAAAAATAGGAGACTGGAAGAAAAAAAATCAAGAAATTGTATTATTCGATCTTTCGCATGTAAATACCGCCTTGACGGCGCACAACGCTTTACCAGTTGATGGTATTATTGGCGCCGATATACTGCTGCAATCAAAGGCATATATTGATTATAAAAATCATTGCCTTTACCTGAAAAAAAAATAGAATTTATAATTCCAACGCTCTCTTAACATCCCCACCCATTAAGAGTTCTGTAGGATTTTCCAGGGCTTCTTTTACAGCCACAAGAAAACCGACAGATTCCTTTCCATCGATGATTCTATGGTCATAGGATAAGGCGACGTACATAATAGGTGCAATTTCTACAGCGCCATTTTTTACTATTGGTCTTTCCACAATATTGTGCATCCCTAGGATACCACTTTGAGGAGGATTAATTATTGGCGTAGACAACATAGATCCAAAGACCCCACCATTTGAAATTGTAAATGTTCCACCTGTCATCTCATCCACGGTAATTTGGCCATCTCTAGCCCTTATGGCCAGACGTTTTACTTCTGCCTCGACACCTCTGAAACTAAGATTTTCTGCATTTCGGATTACCGGAACCATAAGTCCTTTCGGGCCGGATACGGCAATAGAAATATCGCAGAAGTCAAATGAAATCATTTCCTTTCCATCAATCATTGAATTAACAGACGGGAACAATCCCAAGGCTCTAATAACCGCCTTGGTAAAAAACGACATAAAGCCTAAGCTAACCTCGTGCCTTTCCTTAAAAGTTTCTTTATACTCTTTTCTCAAGGCAAAAACTGCTGTCATGTCTACCTCGTTAAAGGTGGTCAACATGGCTGTTTCATTTTTTGCAGAAACTAGTCTTTCGGCAACTTTGCGACGAAGCATGGACAACTTTGTCCTTTTTTCCCCTCTGTTGCCTCCTGTAGGAGTCCCCATAGAAGGAACTGCTTTTATGGCATCTTCTTTTGTTATTCTTCCATCTCTTCCTGTTCCGTCTATAGAGGTAGCATCTACCCCTTTTTCATCTAAAATTTTCTTGGCTGCAGGGGAAGGAGATCCGGTGGCATAAGATGCTTCTTTTTTGCTCTCTTCAGCTTTTTCCTTTTTTATATCGGGCTTTACTTCATTCTCTTGTTTTACTTGTTTGGCACTTTCGCTCCCCTCTGGCTTTTCTGCACTGGTATCAATAAGACAAACTACCTCTCCAACAGCTACAGCATCACCTTCCTCAGCTTTTAACGTAATTATTCCACTTTCCTCAGCAGGTAATTCCAAGGTGGCCTTGTCCGAATCAACCTCAGCAATTGCCTGATCCTTTTCTACATAATCTCCATCACTAACCAGCCATTCTGCTATTTCTACTTCTGTAATAGATTCTCCCGGAGACGGGACTTTCATTTCTAAAATCATTCTTTTACGAATTTGTATTATTTTCTTTTAACTTTTTTCGAGTCATATTGTCCTTGGTCTTATCAAAAACATAGTCAATTACTTGCTGATGTCTAGCCTTAGAACGAACTGCACTTCCGGCAGCTGGTGAGGCATAAAAACGTCTAGAAGCAACACGGAAGTTTCGGGCTTCCGAAAAATGTGTTACTAAATGACTCCAAGCTCCCATGTTTCTTGGCTCTTCCTGGGCCCAGACAAAATCATCCGCCTTTTTATACTTTTTAATAACTTCCAATAGTTGTACCTCAGGTACAGGAAATAATTGTTCAATTCTTACAAGTGCTACATCTTTTCGATCATTTGCTTCTTTAAAAGCCAATAAATCGTAATAAAATTTTCCCGTGCAAAAAACAACACTTTTCACAGATGCAACTTTAGCCGTTTGGTCATCTATTACTTCCTCAAAAGAACCGTCATAAAAATCTTTAGCGCTGGAAACGGCTTTCGGGTGTCTTAACAGACTTTTGGGAGTGAAAATTATTAGCGGTTTTCTAAAACCAGCCTTCATCTGCCTCCGTAAGATATGATATATACTTGCAGGAGTACTGCAGTCTGCAACGTACATATTATCTCTTGCACAAAGTTGCAAATACCTTTCCATTCTTGCCGAGGAGTGCTCAGCTCCCTGTCCTTCATAACCATGCGGCAATAATAAAACTAAGCCGTTCTGTAGCTTCCATTTATCCTCCGCGGCAGAAATATACTGGTCAATCATAATCTGAGCTCCATTGCTAAAATCACCAAATTGGGCCTCCCAGATAGTCAAAGTATTTGGACTAGCCATGGCGTAACCATAGTCAAAACCTACTACACCGTATTCAGACAACAAGGAATTATATATTTGAAATTTTCCCTGCCCTGATGTTAAATTATTAAGCAGCATTATTTCTTCTTCACTCTCCTCCACCTTCATAACCGCGTGTCTGTGAGAAAAAGTTCCTCTTTCTACATCCTGTCCAGAAATTCTAACATTAAAGCCTTCTTCCAATAAGGTTCCATAGGCTAGCAATTCTCCCATAGCCCAGTCCAATTTATCAGATTCAAAAAACATTTTTTTCCGATCTTGAACTAGTCTTTCCACTTTTCGCAGAAACTTCTTATCCTTGGGTAGCTCTGTAATTGTCTTGGCAATTTCGCTCAGCTTCTTTTTATCATAAGACGTATCTACTTTGTCCATCATTTCCCATTCCCGAACATTCTGAAATCCACTCCATTCGTCGGCCATAAATGGGGTTATAATAGTTTTATCTTCTTTACGTGAATCAACCAATTCTTCCTCGAGACTGGCCTTGTATTCTATTTCTAAATTCTTAACATAATCCGCATCAATTATGCCCTGCTCTATTAATTTTGCAGCGTATATATCTCTGGGATTCTTATGCTTTGCAATAGCTTTATACAGCTTAGGTTGGGTAAAGCGAGGTTCATCTCCTTCATTATGGCCATATTTTCTATAACCCAACAGGTCTAAGAAAACGTCTTGTTGAAAGCGCATTCTGTATTCCAAAGCAAAAAGTGACGCGTGCACAACAGCCTCCACATCGTCTGCATTTACGTGCAGTACTGGGCTAAGGGTTACTTTCCCTACATCGGTGCAATAGGTAGAAGATCTGCCATCCAGGTAATTAGTAGTAAATCCAATCTGATTGTTTACCACAATATGGACGGTCCCATTGGTTTTATACCCATCTAACTGAGCCATTTGTACCAATTCGTAAATTAATCCTTGACCAGCAATAGCTGCGTCGCCGTGCACAACAATAGGCAATACTTTAGAAAAGTCCGTTGGATAATGAGCGTCCTGTTTAGCCCGTGCTATCCCTTCCACCACGGCACCTACAGTTTCTAAGTGAGAAGGGTTAGGGGCAATATTCATGTTAATCTTGTTCCCATTATCTGCTTTTCTATCTGAAGTCCAGCCCAAATGGTATTTTACATCGCCATCAAAAATCTCCTGCTCGTAGTCTTTGCCATCAAACTCGCTAAAAATATCCTTTGCAGATTTTCCAAAAATATTGGTCAGCACATTCAGTCGACCCCTGTGGGCCATGCCCATTACAAACTGTTTAACCCCAAGCTCGGCAGCTTTCTCTACAATAGCATCAACGGCGGGAATTAAGGACTCATTTCCTTCTAAAGAAAATCGTTTTTGACCCACATATTTTGTATGTAAAAACCCTTCAAAAGAAACGGCCTGATTAAGTTTCTTTAAAATGTGTTTTTTACGAGCAACATCGTATTTTGGATGGTTATCGTTAACATTAATCCAATCCTGAATCCATTGTACTCTTTCTGGTTTTCGGATATACATATATTCCACACCGATAGCATCGCAGTAGATTCTTTTTAAATGACTAACTATATCCTCTAAAGTATTTGGGCCAATTCCAATTACTTCTCCCGCACTAAAAACCGTATTTAAATCGTCCTTTGTAAGTCCAAAGTTTTCCAAATCTAGTGTAGGAACATATTTCCTTCTGTCCCTAACTGGGTTTGTTTCGGTAAACAAGTGGCCTCTAGTTCTATAAGCATCGATTAATTTTACTACTCTAAACTCTTTGAGTAAGTTTTCTGGAACTGCCACAGTTTGTCCATTAAGACGTATTTCTGTCTCGGAGACATTACTATCTAACAAATCATCCAAACTGTTTTCGATACCAAAGTCGAACCCTTGAAAAAAAGCACGCCAACTTGGTTCAACACCATCGGGATTATTTAAATACCGATCATATAGATCCGAAAAAAAAGAAGGATGAGCTGTGTTTAAAAAGGAATACTTATCCATGAACACAAATTCTGCACGTTATAAAAATTTCCATCAAAAATACAATAATTAATAGTTTATGAGTTTATATAAAAGTGTATATATTTAAAAAAAAGCCATGTCTTCATATAAAAATTGTCTAAAGAACTTTTTAATAATCACGGGAATACTAGTTTTTAGTGTCAACCTATGCAGTGCCCAGCAGCAGAAAAGTGACTTTTGGCAAAATGTAAGATTTGGCGGTGGTCTGGGTCTTGGGTTTGGAAATGACAGTTTTTATATTGGAGTCTCTCCTAGTGGCATTTATCAAGTAAGTGACAAATTCGCTACCGGTCTTGGGTTAAATTTTAACTATTCTAAATTCGGTGATTCAGAATTTACGGCCTATGGAGCCAGCTGGTTAAACTTCTTCAATCCAATACCACAAATACAACTGTCGGCAGAGCTACAACCCCTTCGTGTGAGTACTAATTACCCCTCCAATTTTCCAGATTTGGATGAAAACTATTGGACTACAGCCTTATTTCTAGGCGTTGGGTATAGCACCCCACATGTGACCTTTGGAATACAGTATGATGTTTTATACGACAGTGGTCGAAGTATTTATTCTGATCCTTGGATTCCTTTTATTAGGGTATACTTTTAATGGCAATCCAATCTATGATTTTCAGGTGTAAAAGTTCTTGTACCAGACCTTTTGCCATATTCTCTTTAATATTAAAAACGTAAGCTCTTCACTAGTGGTAAGAACGTTCTTGTTGGCGTTATTAATAAAATAATTCTCCGGCAAATCAACTATGTAAAGAAGGTTTACAAATTGCTCTTTTTCTTCCTCAATTAATCGTTGAACTTCATTTAATAGTATCCTCTTAAGTTCTCTTGGTTCCGTTGTCAGATCCAAGTCTAGCTCAATATTGGCTAAACTAAAATCTTTTGTTAATTGTCTTAAGAGAGCCTTATAAAGATCTTTGCTTTTGGCCAGTTCAATTAACTCTTCTGTACTTGCAGCCATTGGAAGCATAACTATAGTAAGTCTTAATAGTCGTGGGTTAACATTTTCTAACTAGGATCTAATTTTTAATTCCCAGTCCCAGGCAGATTTCATTGCCTCATCAAGAGAGGACTCCGCCTTCCAGTTTAACACCTGATTGGCTTTGGTAGTATCGGCATATGCAGTTATTACATCTCCTTCACGGCGGTCTACTATCTTATAACGCAAGGGTCGCTCTGCCACTTTTTCAAAGCTTGAAATGACTTCTAAAACGCTACTCCCGGAACCGGTCCCTACATTAAAGACCTCATAATTTTTATCATTATCCTTCTGAAGGATACGCTGCATGGCAACGACATGTGCTTTAGCCAAATCTACAACATGTATATAGTCTCTGACACAGGTCCCATCGGGTGTTGGGTAGTCATCCCCAAAAACAGATAATTCCTCTCGTAATCCAACTCCGGTTTGGGTAATAAACGGCACTAAATTTTGAGGAACCCCTACTGGAAGTTCTCCGATATGAGTGGACGGATGTGCCCCCATTGGATTAAAATATCGCAGGGAAATTGCTTGTAATCTAGGAGTCACTTTACAGGTATCTCTTATAATTTCTTCCCCAATCTGTTTGGTGTTTCCGTATGGGGATTCTGCTGGTTTAACCGGTGCGCTTTCTGTTATAGGCATTTTATCTGCCTGACCATAAACTGTACAAGAAGAGCTAAAAATAAAATTAGAACTCTCGAGCTCCAGTATTTCCTGCAGAATATAAATTAACGTATTTAGGTTGTTTTCATAATATAGCAAGGGTTTTTCCACACTTTCACCCACTGCCTTGGAGGCAGCAAAATGAATAACTCCGCCTATATCGTTATGTTCCTTAAAAAATTGGTGAACTGCTGCTTTATCTCTAAGATCCATTTTCTTAAAAAATGGCTTTACACCCGTAATCTCAGTTATTCCTTCAAGCACCTTTACCGATGAATTCGAGCAATCGTCTATTATCACTACCTCGAACCCATTATTTTGTAATTCCACTACGGTATGGGAACCAATAAAACCCAAGCCTCCAGTTACTAATACTTTCATAAAAACTATATAAATTGTAAGATGTTCTATGCTTTCTAACGCTTAAAACTTGGTTTGAAGTATAATGAGACATTTGGAATGTTAAAAAACAGGCTTAGGCGTTCAAAAAATCCACAATTGTCGTTGCAATATAGGCGATCTGCTCATCGTCTAATTCCGTATGCATTGGCAATGAAATGACCTCTTTTACTAATTTGTTTGTAACCGTAAAGTCAGCCTCTTGGTAACGCTCATCAACATATGCTTTTTGCCTGTGCAGGGGAATTGGATAGTAAATACCATGTGGAATACCTTTATCATTTAAATGAGCAGCTAAAGCGTCTCTTTTTCCACCAAGTATTCGTAAGGTAAATTGATGAAATACATGGCAGTCGCATACCTCACAGATACCCTCACAATTCTTGTTAGCCCTGGGCAAAATAATTGCAGGATGTCCTTTAAGTGCAGCCATATATTTTGAAGCTGCTAGCCTTCTCCTGTTACAATAGTTGTCTAAATGCGGTAATTTTGCCTTTAATACTGCAGCCTGTATGGTATCTAATCTGGAATTAACGCCTACTACATCGTGATGGTATCGGGTATACATACCATGATTTACAATTCCCCTTATGGTGTGGGCCAGGGCATCATCATTGGTGAATATGGCTCCTCCATCTCCATAGCACCCAAGATTTTTAGAAGGGAAAAAAGAGGTTGAAGCGATATGCCCAATACTACCTGCCTTTTTCTTTAAACCACTGCTTGAAGTATAGGTTGCTCCAATCGCTTGTGCGTTATCTTCGATCACAAACAGATTGTGTTTCTTGGCAATATCCATTATAGCATCCATATTGGCACACATCCCAAAGAGATGCACAGGAACTATTGCCTTTGTCTTAGGCGTAATTGCCTTTTCTATAGCAATAGGATCTATATTAAAAGTATCTTCTTCAACATCAACCAATACAGGAGTTAAATTAAGCAGGGCAATAACTTCTACCGTAGCCGCAAAAGTAAAATCGGCTGTAATTATTTCATCTCCAGGCTTTAATCCTAAACCCATCATGGTAATTTGTAAAGCATCTGTACCATTGGCGCATGGAATAACGTGTTTTACACCTAAATAATTTTCTAAATCCGATTGAAACTGATGGACCGCAGGTCCGTTAATAAAGGCCGCTGAATTTAATATTTCCTCGATTGATTCATCAACTTCTTCCTTTATATCTTGGTATTGGCCAACTAGGTCGACCATTTGAAGTTTTTTCATTATAACTATTTAATAGGGATAGTAAAATTACAAAAATAAGTGACCGATGGCAATGAATCTGACAAAGAAGCTTAATTTAGCTCCAAATCAGATCTTGTGTTTTTCTTATATAATTTTTTAGGAACGGTACTCTCCTTTTTACTGAGATTTGTTGCCTTGTTTAGTTCTAAAATTGAACTATTTCTCCATGGGAGGAAAGATTTGTTCAAGTTGCTAAAAAAGAGGATCGATCCAAATGACAAAATTATTTGGATTCATGCAGCTTCCCTTGGAGAATACGAGCAAGGGCTTCCGGTTTTAGAACTATTAAAACAAGAATATCCTTCACACAAATACCTTATTTCCTTTTTTTCGCCTTCCGGATTCGAGGTAAAAAAAGATAGTCATGAAGCAGATTACATAACCTATATACCTCTTGACACCAAAAAAAATACAAAAAGATACTTAGACACTGTTAATCCTGTTCTTGCTGTATTCATTAAATACGAAATTTGGCCAAACATGCTGCAACAGTTGTCTAAAAGGGAAATTCCCAGTATTTTGATATCCTCGATTTTTAACAAAAAACAAACCTATTTTAAATGGTATGGAGGGTTTATGAGAAATGCACTTTTCAAATTTGAACATATTTTTGTGCAGAATCTTGAAAGTCGGGCCTTATTAAATGCCATTGGTTATAATGAAGTTACAATTTCTGGGGACACCCGCTTTGATAGGGTCTCCAAAATACTATCCCAAAAAAATAAACTAGATTACTTAGACACTTTTAAGAAAGACACCTTTTGTTTCGTAATGGGAAGTACTTGGAAAGAAGATGAAGAACTCCTCATCCCTTATATAAATGGAAATGATAGTAACGTATCTTTTATTATTGCACCACATAAGATTAGTAAGGATCATTTGCGACATTTAAGTGAAAAAATAACCAAGAATACGCAGTTGCTTTCAGAATATATTCAGACCAGGACCGAAAAAACCGAGGTTCTACTCATAGATTCCATAGGGTTATTAACAAAAATATATGGTTACGCAGACCTGGCTTATGTAGGAGGTGGGTTTGCTACCGGCCTTCACAATACCTTAGAACCAGCAGTTTTCGGAATACCAGTACTTGTTGGACCCAGGTATCACGGCTTTAAAGAAGCAGAAGATTTAGTGAAACTGGGAGGGATAATCTCTATTTCCTCTTACAAGGAGCTTTCTAAAACCGCCGACACTTTTGTTAAAGACAACGAATACTGCAATAAAATTGGACATATTAATGCTTCTTATGTTCAAAATAAGACGGGAGCAAGCGTCCAAATTGTGACGCATATACGTAAATTACTCTAGATTCTATCTTTAAACGGGTACGATCGTATCACCTTTTGTTGGTCCGATTTGCGTTTAACTCCTATGATGCCCTTCCCTTTTTTGGATAGACCATTAAAACGACTTAGATGAAATTTGCCCCTTTTATTATCGTTTTTACTCTTTTATATTTGATAGGTTGTAAAGAAAAGGAACCTAAAACAAAAAGAACTTCCCCAAAACAGGTGACGCCTGCTCAATTCCAAAAGCCGTCAAAAGACCAGAATGAGCTTCCCAAGGAGAAGGATAAAAACTCTCTTTTACTCGATTCTCTGAAAGCTCGTACCGCGTCGCTCTAATTCATTTGGATTGCGCATATTTTTTTTCCTAGCTTTACCAAAACCAACATTTATGGATAAGAGACTTTTTCGCATTTCACTTACAGCGGCGTTAGCCGGCTTCTTATTTGGCTTTGACACTGTGGTAATAAGTGGGGCCAATTTACCTATCAAGGAATTATGGAATACTTCTCCTTGGTTTCATGGCACCTTCATCATGTCTATGGCTCTTTGGGGCACGGTTGCCGGCTCTTTATTGGGCGGTATCCCTTGCGACCTCTTTGGAAGAAAAAAGACCTTATTCTGGATTGGTGTTCTGTATTTTGTCTCAGCCATGGGTTCTGCATTAGCGGTAGATCCTTATATGTTCTCATTTTTTAGATTCGTTGGGGGCTTAGGAGTTGGTGCCTCTTCAGTGGCCGCTCCAATTTATATATCGGAAATATCTTCTTCTAAAAATAGGGGGCAACTAGTAGCTCTGTATCAATTCAACATTGTTTTCGGAATTTTTTTAGCCTTCATATCTAACTATTTATTAAAAGGTTTTGACGGGGCAAACGATTGGCGATGGATGCTAGGTGTTGAAGCAATTCCTGCGCTTATTTATAGCCTTTTAGTAATAAAGATACCCAACAGTCCTCGCTGGTTGGTTATTACGAAAAAAGATGAGAAAGCAGCTTTAGAATCCTTAGAATTCCTATCGAATGACAAGCGTGCTAAAGATAAGTTAGAGGAAATAAAAAGCAGTTCCACAGAAGACAATGAGAAGGAAAGACTTTTTACGGCCAAATACAAAACCCCGTTAATACTGGCCTTTTTACTTGCTTTTTTTAATCAATTATCAGGAATAAATTTCATTTTATACTACGCTCCAGAAATTCTAGAACGGGCAGGTCTGGCTGCCAAAGAATCCCTGTTTAGCTCCATCTCTATCGGTATTGTAAACCTATTATTTACGCTGGTTGGGATACGATTAATAGACAAAATGGGGAGGAAACAACTTATGAAAATAGGTTCTTTAGGATATATTCTTAGTCTTTCTATGGTTGGATGGTGCTTTTATACCGGCGCAAGTTCTACCCTTTTATTAGTATTCATTCTCGTGTTTATCGCTTCCCATGCTATTGGGCAGGGCGCCGTAATATGGGTTTTTATATCCGAGATCTTTCCGAATAAAGTCCGAGCATTTGGGCAGGCATGGGGCACAGGTATACACTGGGTTTTTGCCGCAATAATTACATTAATAACACCTATTTTTTTAGACGCGAATGATGGTGTTTTTAAAGATAATCCGTGGCCTATATTTATTTTCTTTGCCTTTATGATGGTTCTACAACTCCTTTTTGTGGTATTTATGATGCCTGAAACCAAAGGAATCTCCTTAGAAGAGATAAGTAAAAAACTAGGAATTACACAAGAAAAGTAGATAATTCTACCCGCTGCTATTCTGCAGAAACGGCTCCGCTATTCTCTTGATAAGCTTTATTTTACTTTTGGTCGAAATAAGACACTAGGATTATAAAGGATTACCATTATTGAGTAAATTGTTGTAAATTATATGAATTATGGAAGATCAAATGACTTATGGGACAAAGATTCTTAATGGATTCTTAAGTGTCATGGTAGTAGTTTTGGTTCTGATATTAGTAGCTGTAGTAGTATGCCTTATTTTGGCAGGCCTAGGCTTCTTTTAGAACCGTTATGGTACCATATTCCCCTGATCTTACCACTATTATTAACCTACAATTATTACCACTATACCCTACTCCTCTTAAAGATATAGGAGTTAGCATCTTATACTAAGGCACTTTAAAAAAGATGTCTCGGTTTAATAAAGGGCTTCTATTGAAGCTACTTTAGGATCGATATTCGTGATTCGTTGCTTCTATATAATAAAACAGCTATATTCACAAATAATCTTTATAGCCTGTACCCTTTGCACCGTATTTATTTTATACCTCTACTCTCTCTTCTATTTTTAGGATGCTCTGCCTTAAAAGAATACAAGACCATTAAATTAGCCCATGGACTTGATGTTAATCATTCTGTACATCTTGCTATGGTAATGATGGGGGATGATTTATTGGAGCGGTCAGGAGGTAAAATAAGAGTAGAAATTTATCCCAACCAACAACTTGGAACAGAAAGGCAATGTCTAGAATTATTGCAAATAGGTAGCTTGGATATGACCAAGGTATCTGTTGGAGTTTTGGAGAATTTTGCCCCCAAAACAAAAGTTTTAGGTCTTCCTTTTCTTTTTAGAGACCGGGAGCATTCCTTTCGAGTATTAGATGGCCCTATTGGTAGATTACTATTAGACGACGGTATTAAATACAGGTTAAAAGGCCTGGGGTATTATGATGCCGGGAGTAGGAGTTTCTACACTAAAGACAGGCCAATTAATGCCCCAGAAGATCTAAAAGGCCTAAAAATCAGAGTCATGGAGAGTGCTACTGCCATTGAAATGGTAAATGGTTTAGGTGGCTCCCCAACCCCTATATCATGGGGAGAGCTATATACTTCGTTACAGCAAGGTGTTGTAGACGGAGCAGAAAACAATCCTCCAAGTTTTTATCTATCCCGGCATTATGAAGTATGTAAATATTATTCCTTAGATGAACATACCGTGCTTCCAGACGTACTCCTGGCAGGCACACATTTGTGGAATAAGCTTAGTGCGCAGGAAAAGACATGGTTAACTGAATCTATAGAGGCTTCTGTTGCTTATCAAAGAGAATTGTGGATGGCTTCGGAGAAAGAAGCTTTAGAGGCGGTAACAAAGGCAGGGGTGACTATTATTTATCCAGACAAGTCATTATTTGCTAAAGAATTAGAAGGATTGCTTAGCCAGTATAAAGATAATGATGAGATGTACAATATCATTATGGAAATTCAGAATACTAAATGAAGCTTAGAACCAAAATAGACCAAATTCTAGGAAAGACTCTAGTACTAATAATGAGCCTTATGGTTATCAATGTTCTATGGCAAGTGTTTAGTAGATTTTTTTTAGGAGAACCCAGTTCATTTACAGATGAGCTGGCGAGATATTTAATGATATGGATTGGCATCTTGGGTGCGGCTTACGTGGCTGGTAAAAACAAACATGTTGCTATTGATTTTTTTCCAAAACGTTTGTCCACTAATATGCAGGCGAAATTACTTTTTGCCGTTAGAATAATTGTTATTCTATTTTGCTTGTTCGCTATGGTAATTGGTGGCTTTCGGTTGGTCTACATCACTCATATTTTAGACCAGTATTCGCCTGCTTTGCAAATTCCTTTGGCGTGGGTATACATGTGCATACCAATAAGTGGCTTGCTAATTATCTATTATAAAATAACCGATATTCTATACCGTAATTAACTATGGACTATATTCCAATTTTAGTTCTTATTTTTAGTTTTATAACTCTTTTAGCCATAGGTACTCCTGTTGCTTGGAGCATTGCCATTTCTGCCTTATTAACCATGCTGGTTAGTATCCCATTTATGCCAGCCCTGACAACCGTGTCGCAAAGGATTGGGACAGGCCTAGACAGTTTTGCACTGTTAGCCATTCCCTTTTTCATTTTATCCGGAGAGCTAATGAATAAAGGGGGCATAGCCCATAAATTAATTGCCTTTGCAAAAACCTTGGTGGGTGCCCTACCAGGAGGATTGGCTCTAATCAATATAATATCTGCAATGCTGATGGGTGCAATAGCTGGTTCTGCTATGGCTTCTGCTTCAGCTATGGGTAGTATTTTAGGTCCAGAAATGGAAAAGGAAGGATATTCTAAAGAATTTGGAGCAGCAGTAAATATTACTTCCGCCACCACGGGGCTGCTTATACCCCCCAGTAATGTTTTAATTGTTTATTCCTTAGCCAGCGGAGGGGCCTCTATTGCAGCGCTTTTTCTTGCCGGTTATATCCCAGGCATATTAACCGGAGTATTACTTATGACCATTGCATCTATTTGGGCTAAGAAAAAAGGGTATAAACTTGGTCAAAAAAGCAAGTTAAAGTCTGTTGTAAAAACGTTTATTGATGCGCTGCCCAGCTTGTTTATGTTAGTGGTGGTTATTGGCGGGATTGTTACGGGCGTTTTCACTGCTACCGAGGCTTCGGCTGTTGCGGTGCTTTATAGTCTCGTCCTAGGTATTATTTACAGAAAAATAAACACTAGAAATATTTCCCAAATTTTTCTGGATTCTGCTTCCACTACAGCCATTGTTATGTTACTTATAGGAGCATCTATGAGTATGTCATGGGCGTTGTCGTTCGAAAATATTCCACAGGATATTAGCAATGGCTTACTTAATATTAGTGATAATAAAATTATCATTTTACTTATCATAAACCTGATTCTCTTAATAGTGGGAATTTTTATGGATATGACGCCGGCTGTATTGATATTTACACCCATATTTTTACCCATAGTAACAAAACTTGGGCTAGACCCTGTTCACTTTGGAATAATCATGATATTGAACCTTTGCATAGGTCTGTGCACGCCTCCGGTAGGGTCGGTTTTATTTGTTGGAGTTGGCATTGCAAATACAACAATAGAAAAAGTTATAAAACCCTTAATCCCATTGTTTTTGGTAATGATACTAGCCCTGTTTTTAATCACTTATTTCCCCTTTTTAAGTCTTTGGCTACCCGGGGTTTTTGATTTATAGAAAAGCATGAGGTAAGATCTAAAACGTTGAGATTGGTTAAATTATAATGAGCAAGAATAGGATATAAAACCGGAAGATAGGACAAACCAAAGATTATTTATTCTGACAAACTATGTGGCTTATAGATTTTTATAAAACCTCTCCAATGATGCTGGCGTTTACCGGCCTTTATCTTTTATTATACGTCTTTAGCCTTGTGAAAGTGCTACTTAATACCCATTCAACACCAAAAACCCTGGCCTATATCCTGTTAATTACAGTTGTCCCAATTATAGGAATGTTTACCTATTTCTCTTTCGGGGTCAACTACAGGCATAAGGCTTCCTCTAGAATAACAAAAAGCCACCACAATTTAATAAGTAAAAACTTTGCATCCATTATAAAGGATAATACCTTAGAGCTTCAAAAAAGCAACGCCGCTCTTCTAGGGAAATACCATAATCTTATTCATTTTATTTACTCTTTGGGCTCCGAATATCTCAGTCTAAATATTTTCCATCTGCTCTTAAATGGAGAAGCAAAATTTCCAGAAGTTTTAAAAACCCTGACCGCCGCGCAGTCATCTATCCATATGGAATACTATGATTGGGAAAACGATGTCAGGGGCAATCAGATAAAGGAAATCTTATTAGACAAAATAGACCAGGGTGTTGACATAAGAATAATGTATGACGACTATGCCAGTAGAAAGATTAAACACAATATCGTAAAGGAGTTAAAGAATGCGGGAGCAGAAATATATCCCGTTTTAAAAGTAAAATTAACCGCCTTTGCCAATAGACTGAATCATAGGGATCATAGAAAGGTCATTATAGTAGATGGACATACCGGATTTGTTGGAGGCATCAATATTTCCGACCGTTACGATAACTCTATAGACACGGGATTGTATTGGAGAGATACACATATCAAAATAATTGGAGAAAGCGTGTATAATCTACAACGACATTTCTTAGTGAATTGGAATAGTTGTCAGGAAAACGAACTTACATTAAACCCTAAACTCTTCCCTCCTATTCCAACAATTACAGAAGGAAATAGGCAGGTTATTTCCCAAATTGTAGCAGGTGGGCCCATATATCCTATCTCCAATATAATGCTGACCTACTTTAAAATTTTCACCCACGCAAAGCAAAAACTATATATTACAAATCCTTATTTCATACCTAGTGATAGTATTTTAGACGCATTGAAACAGGCCGCCATAAGTGGTGTAGACGTTAGAATTATGATGCCAGAAAAGTCGGATTCTGTAATTGTTGGCGCAGCATCAAAATTCTTCTATAATGAAATACTAGAGGCTGGAGTAAAAATATATTTATACAAAAAAGGATTTGTTCATGCGAAAACGGTAGTTGCAGATGGGGATTTAAGTGTGGTAGGCACTGCCAACATGGACATCAGAAGTTTTGATTTAAACTTCGAAATTATGTCGATTAACTACGGAACTGCTTTGGCTTCGGAATTGGAAACCTCCTTTATTAATGATCTCAAAGATTGCAGAGAGGTCTCTGTTAAGGAATGGAATTCCCAAAGCAAGTTTATGTTTTTGCTATACTCCATTGCCAGATTAGTCTCGGCATTCCTTTAGAGTAGTGAGGAATCGAAATAGAATTTTCCAGGAATTCTGGTATCTATTTAAGCAAAATACTCAAAAGTACCAACGAAGCGGCTAAAAAGGCACTACTAATAAAAGTAAAAAGATAACTCTTTTTGGTTTCCATAGGCCCTAATCAAATGCGAATCCTGTGAAAACTCTAAACAAAAAGGCATATACTACTATAGAAAACATGGACATAGTAAACCACATAAATCCTTTAAAATAGTTTCTGACCATAAAGCTTCCCAAATTTCTAAATCCTTCCAAATAGATATTTCTTATAAGTAATGCTGTCTTCATAAAATCTTTTTTAATTAAATAATTATTTGTTCTTCTAAAAAATAGATCCCGTATTCCACATATATAACCATGCAACACAAGCGATACTAAAACAGATTAAAAAACGTCCTACTTCAATTAAATCAATACGTAGTTTCATAACTATTATATTTTGCATTTATACCCTCAAATGTAAATGGCCCAATAAAACTTCTTATTAAATTTGGACAAACAACAGGGGAAGACAGTTAAAATCCATAGAAATCTCCTTTGGTCTGGATTTATAAACCTTTTAAAGAACTGCTTCATACAAGCAAGATTCGTTTAAATGTCCTAAAAGTGCCGGGACAGGTATATGAATGATGCTTCTTCCTTTGATAAAAGATAAAGTGGCCCGGAATATTCGAATCTTCTTTATTAAACCCTCTGGCAATTGCCGGTACTCTATAAGAGTTCTATGGATGCTGTGCATAGGAGATAATAAGCCCTCTGCCCTGTTAAACTTCTCCCAATAAAGTAATAATACGAGAAGTTTTACGTCTAACAGACTAACAAATTAGGGTGTATTGCATTCTTATAAAAAGTAAAATTTAGAATCATGAATAATAATAAAAAACAATCTCAGGAAAAAGGGTCGGGTTTAGACTATAACCCAAGCAGGCATATGAGCTGGAAAAATCATCGCAGGCATATGGGCGTAAAACTGATACGTTTTTCTTAAAAAAGGAAATAAAAAAGGGGGCTAAAGCCCTCTTTTTTTGTGCCTATCGCCACTTCTTCACTTGGCTTATAACTGTTCAACTACACTACCAATCTTTTAATCAACACCGAAGTAAACTGCCGTCTGAATACCTCCTGGCTTATAATAGATCAATTCGTGCCAGAGGTTTTATGATAGAAAAAAAGTGAGGTGTTTGAATTTCTGCTGAATTCTTTTGGAGACTTCAGGCTTGTATACAGTAAACTATGCCGCTTGCTTTGTATCGTTTATTGAATTTAGTTCCATTCTGCCTTGGCCTTTTCCAAATCTTTTTTGAATTCCGGATTATCTGTCATTTTTACAAGCATAGTATGCGCAAGTACTCGGGCAGCTTCTTCATCACTAGGATAGTGAATCCCCATAATCTCTCTTGAATGACCAACTTCAAAAGCAACAGCTAAAAATTCTGAGCGTTTTTCGGGTAATAATTCGCTCCAGACAAAAGCCTGAATATATGCCCAAAGTGTATGACCACTTGCAAAGGATGGTGATCCCATTTGTTGCATATTATGGAGCTTAGGCTCTAATAAATAAGGTCGGGCTCTTAAGAGATGATATTTTACCGTGAATTCCATAATACGCATATCTCGTGTCACTCCGGCGAGCAGCTTTAAGGTATTAGGGTAGTTGTCTAATGCGGCTTCCTTATTAGTTACTTCTTCATACTCCCAGAACAAATGATCTGCATTTTGTCCCAGATCATTTGTGTTCTTTTCAAGAGGTGGCCAATATCCTATTTTTGCCAACTGTAAAACTCTGGCTTCAGAAGCTGTTGTTCTCTCCTTTTCTAACTTTAATAGATAGGTTAGTTCTGCCCTAGTTTGTTCCGAGCTATTTGCAGGAAATTCAAAGCTTGTTTTTAATGTTGCCACTTGTTCCTTTGTAAGATAACTAGGTTCAATACCTATATACTGTCTTCCGGGCATACTGCCATCCATAGGAAAACTAATTGCATCTAAATTGGAATACATAGGATTAGCCTCCTTGTTTAACTTTTGTAATTTTTTGTAATGCGCACTAACGGCTTCCAATTCATGAATTTCCTGTGAGGATACTTTTCCGGCAAAAACAACAAAAAGAAGTAGTAATAGGGTTGGTGTTTTCATAAAATAGTTTTTATATCGCTTATTAACGATATACGAATTTATATTAAAAAGTCGGTTAAATCAAGAGTTGTGTTATAAGATTCTGTTAAAAAGAAAAACCTTATAAAAAATCCAAATCGTTCTTAAACTGATTAAGTAGGTCTATATTAACATAGTAAAAGGTAAACTTATCTTTACTTTCGGTCACAAACAGACCGCAGTTTTTAAGAATTTTTACATGCTGAGAAATGGTAGACTGTGAATAGTTAAACATATTTACCAGATCTTTATTACATGTTTCATTATCAACACCCTGTCCACTATTTTTGGTCTTAACATACCTGAACAGTGCAACTCTTAATGGATGCGCCAGGGCATCAGCAATCTCGGCAAGTGCAATGTCCTTATCGCTTATATAATCGCTGGAAATATCAGATCGTATTCTCATAACATATAGCTTATTGCAAATATATCATTAATTGATCTATGAAAATACTGTCCTTTTATTTAGTACTGGACCTATTGTTTATGAGCTTGGCAAAGGAGAATACAATAACTATTTTTAGAGGCAATGGTGGTTCAGTTTTCCACCTAAACCACTATTTTCCAGATTTGTTTTCTACCAGCCTTTTTCAGTCGGCTTGTATTTAAGCCTTAGCAATTCCGTAGTATTTTTTCCGTAACCAAAAGGAAACTCGAACTAATAAAATCAAAGCTGGCACTTCAACCAGAGGACCAATTACTCCTGCAAATGCTTGTCCTGAATTAAGTCCAAAAACCGCAATTGCAACTGCAATCGCTAACTCAAAATTATTTCCTGCTGCGGTAAATGCCACTGAAGCCGTTTTGTCATATTCTGCACCTGTTGCTTTGCTAAAGAAAAACCCAATGATAAACATTAGTGTAAAATAGATAAGCAAAGGAACCGCAATAATCAGAACGTCCATCGGTATTTGAACAATCAGTTCCCCTTTCAATGAGAACATAACTACAATGGTAAAAAGCAAGGCAACCAAGGTTAATGGGGAAATTGCCGGAATAAAATTATTTACATACCAGTGCTCACCCTTTAGTTTTACTAAAATTAGTCTGCTTAAAATTCCTATGAGGAAAGGAATCCCTAAATAAATGGCGACACTTACTGCAATCGTTCCGATTGAAATATCTACAATGGCTCCATCAAATCCAAAATAAGGGGGAAGAACCGTAATGAAAATCCAGGCATAAAAGCTGTATGCAAACACCTGAAAAATACTATTTAAGGCAACCAAACCTGCCCCATATTCGCTACTCCCTTCTGCCAGGTCGTTCCAAACCAAAACCATAGCAATACAACGAGCCAAACCGATCAAGATTAGTCCAACCATATATTCCGGATAATCCCGTAAAAATGTAATTGCCAAAACAAACATTAAAACCGGACCTATTATCCAATTTAGAATAAGTGAAATAGTAAGGATTCTTGTATTGCTAAAAACTTTTGGCAGTAATGAATAATTGACCTTTGCCAAAGGTGGGTACATCATTAAAATTAAACCAATTGCGATTGGAATATTTGTTGTTCCGCTACTAAATGAATTTATAACATTTGGAAATGTAGGTAAAAAATAACCAATACTAACCCCAAATGCCATTGCAACAAAAATCCATAGTGTAAGATTTCTGTCCAGAAAACTTAATTTTTTTAAAGCCATTTTTATGAATTTACTTGAGAGAAAACGTAAAACATTTCCGTAGCTATTTGTGCACTTCTTTCCTTATATTTTTCTGCTTGTTGTGGCGTATTGTCAAATACTTTCGGATCTTCAAAAGTTATGGGAATACGTTTTTCAGCCCCGGGCACAAACGGACAAGCTTCGTTGGCCGAATCGCATGTCATAATTGCTGCAAACTCAGATTTTGGATTAAAATCATCGTCTAATTTTTTTGAAAACCCAATTATTGGATGCTCGTTATCGCTATATTTAATGCTATAAATCGGATTGTCGTTTTTTGAGATGGCACTTATTTTAAAGCCTGAATTTTGCAAAGTTTCTACGACCATTGGAAAAAGTGCAGTTGCCTCTGTTCCGCCTGAATAACAAAACACCCGCTTAATTTGGAAGTAGTTTGCTATTGTTTGCGCCCAAACTTGCGATAAATGACTTCTTCTTGAATTGTGAGTACAAATGAAATTGATACGGATTTCTTGGTTTTCAGAAGTCTTTGATCGTATAAAATCAATTAATGGTTGTAAAACTTCTTTTCGTTCGGTTGAAATGGTCTGAGGGTTTAGCGCTTTAACCAAATTAGCTATTTCTAAAAAGATAGATGGTTTTGTCGTGGAGATTTTTTCCATACTTAAATTGGTTTTAGCAACAGTTTCCATCTGGTGAACAACAAGGCTCATTCGTTAAGGTTGATAATTCTACTTTCGTTTTTTCTGCTGGAATTCCACATTTTTCCTTTGCTAAACAGTCGGTTTGCTTACAGATGAGCAAGAAAAATTGCCCGTTAAAATCAAGTCCGAATTTCCCTATCGTATCGGACTGATATTCTACTTCGATTTCCAAATCCTTTATTTTTAGAACCTTTTCCGAAAGTTCAATAATATTTAATAGCTTTTCCGGATGCAATCTGTGATCATAATCGTTGGCATTCCAAAGTTGGAAGTTTACTACTTCTTCAATTCTTTCAGTTCCACCACAATCGATAAAGTGTTTAGTGATTTTACCAACTTCTGTAACGTGAAAATGGTTTGGAACTAATTCTCCGTTTGGTAATTGAAAACCAATAGTTTCCAATTCTTTTAAAACTAATTTTACCTGTGATAATTTCATTATTTTATTTCTTTATTGCGATTATACGATTAATTCATTTAATTTTTTTTAGCAGCAATTTGACTTTTCTTCTAGATCCTGGTTAAGAAATTCGTTCATCACAGATTTCATTGCTTTCCAATTTTCTGCGTGAACACAGTAGCAAACACTTGTTCCTTCTACATTACCTTTAATCAGACCCAAATGTTTCAGTTCTTTTAAGTGTTGTGAAATTGTTGGCTGGGCTAATCCAATTTCGTTTACCAAATCTCCACAAACACAAGATTCTATTTTAAACAAATGTTGTAAAATTGCTACTCTCGCAGGATGCCCGAATACTTTAGCAAAAAGTGAAATTTGATTTTGTTCGTCGGTAAACATTTCGGTTTTTGCTAGTCCCATCTTAGTACTTTATTATTTCATTGCAATATTACGATTAATATTGCAATGATCAAAAATTATATTACAAAAAAAACACAAAAGCTTAGTTCTCTACATAAGAACTAATACACATGACGGTATCTTTTGCATTTACGGGTGGGGTAGCTAGCATATATAAAATAATTCCGTCGCTTATTGCTATGTGTTCTTCTAGGATTGTGCCAAATTCATCCGTCGTATAGCCAACAACTTCATCTTTTTTTACCTCATCTCCGGCTTTAAAGTTACTATAAAAAATTCCATCAACATTTGCTTTAACATAGGTCTGTCTATTGCGATAGACTATATCTTTATGAGCGCCGGTTCCATTGTAATACATGTCCATAGTTTCAAGCATATTATAAATGCCTTGCTGAATTAGATTTACATTCTCTTTTTGTACGTTTCCTAACTTACCGCATTCAATGCTTAAAGCGATTTTTCCATCTTGTACGGCCTGCTTAAAAGTATATTTCGCCGCCTCGGTTGCCGTAAGCTTGTATGGATAAGAGACCACATATTGAAATCCGCTGTTTTCCGAAAGCTTTTTGGCCAAATTAGTTTGCTCCTGTTTTCTTTGGTTGTCATAATAACAAACAAAGGGAAGTAAATCTTCTGGGGCATCTCCCCCATGTACGTCCAGAAAAACATCGCTTACAGCAATAATATTTTCCCTTATAAAAAACGCTATTCGATCTGTGATACTACCCACTTTTTTTCCGGGAAAAGCATTGTTTAAATTTTTCTGGTCCTGTGGATTAATAAAAGGGGTTCGAGTATAGAAAGAAGCCAAATTGGCAATTGGAATAATAATTAAGGTTCCTCTTAGTTCCTCTGGATTGATTTCTTTGAGTAATGCTTGGGTAGCAATAATGGGTGGGTACTCGTAGCCGTGTACCCCGGCAACTATGGTAAAAACTGGTCCATGAGTTTTACCCTTTATAATGGATATAGGTAAATAACCAGAATTCCCTAAATCATCCAAAAACTCTATGCGAACATTTTCTTTTGTTGAATTAATTTTAGAATTGAAAACTCTCTGAAAGTCATTTTGTGCAACAGTGAATTGTAATATAAAAAACATCAAAAGAAAAAAAGCTATGGTTTTCATATGGTTATACATTCTTCTATTTTTCGTTAATTTACTCAGACAAAAACCCTAAACGCTCTATAATTGATAGGTGTTTGTCTGAATTCTCATTCTCTCGGAAATCATTATAAAGTCTAAAACTTCCATCGTAAGATACAATCCATATCGGCTTGTTTTTGTATACAAATAATCAATTGCTTGAGGGCTTTTTTTCTATCCACCATGCCCAAATAACAATTAGCCACATCAAATTAGCCGACCAGGCAACTGCTACAACACTCGGTGGTGGTGGGCTTAATAAATTCATCATATGAACAATAAGAAGAAAAAGAACTAACAACCAAAAGGCAATTTTCCGTTTGAAGTTTGGAGATTTAAAGTATAGAAATGCTCCAATTCCAAAAAGAGATAGTTCAAGGATTGTTTCTAAAACAGGATAATTCCATAGTCCAAGACCAACTTTCAAATCGCTGAAGGGTGCTATTGGTAAATCGGGTCGATGTGTAATGAAATCCAGAATCCAGTGACTCATCACTAAGGCTCCTAGAATCAAAGAGCCCTTTTTATTTTTCGTAAATAATAAATAACAGAGCCCAAAGATTATGCTCCACATCAAGGCCATAAATAAGCTGTGAGAATAAGGGTAAAACTCAAAATTTAAATGGGTCAGTTTAGTATTGCCAGGATCGATGGATAGAGATTCAATTCCAAGTAAAACAAGAATAGGCCAAATTAAATCTAATAGTTGAACGGCAATAAACATGATGGCTAATGAAGGTAGTTGTTTATTCTTTTTTGCTAATAATCCTATACCGTAATGACCTATAAACATAGTTGTTTTTTATTCGAGAGGCATAAGTCTTGCTAATTAATAGTTAGAGTATGGCTCATTCCAAGAGCTTCTAAGATAGTAAAAGGGGAGTTAAACCTTTGGAAAATCTACCGAATATTAGATGTACTATTAAAACTACTAGTATGTCCAAGTAAAATTTAATAAGAATCGGGTACTACCAATTTTTGTTGCAGGGTGTTAGGTTCCGTTTTTTCTCCTTCTTCATTCCAGTTATTAATCTACAAAGCAATTAAAAATATGATCACTACTAGTATAATTTCTCCAACGGCATAAAGTAAATGCCTACTGAGTCTTTTTTCATCTAGCAATAGGTGTCTTATACGTCTAAAGTCTTAACCATAGTTTCTATTCTTGATTCCCACACCTCAGTATACCATTAACAGTAAAGAATCTGTTAGCACTCAGATTTCACTTAATCCAACTAACGAATATTATCGCTGCCTAATTTTTCTTCAATTAATGTTATTATAGAATCGCACTCTGCACTTGCCGCTTCAATTTGAGGAATTACGAATTGTAAATTAAATTCTAACAAATTCAGAAAACTTTTAAAATGACGATCCTTTATAAAGTATTCGGCGTCCTTTTTATATCGTTCCACGTCCTTGCTCTTGGAAAAAGATTCCTCTCTTTTTTTAATAACCTCGAAACCAGTATCCGCAATAAATAAACCGTTAAAATCAATATGGTTTAAAGTAAGGTCGTTATATAAATATGCAGCTCTGTCTTCATAAACATGTTCCTCATTTAACTTAATACTTTTATAAGAGCTTCTTAAATCCAGTATTCTATTTTTAATTGTTTCATCTGTAATAAATCGTAAATGCGATGAATTTAAAACCTCTTCTAAAGTATTAGAGTTAGGAGTAAACCTATAAAAGGGAAATAAAAAATAATAATGGTTATAAAAGGTGTCTAAGTCATATTCCTCAGATTCTATCATCCTAAGTAATGCATTGGCACTAATGCTCTGCTTTTTTCTTGCCGAAATTAAAAATTCTAATAGGATACGGTCTTTTTCTAAATCTGTAACAAAGCCATCATAATATTTCTGAGTTATAAAATTTTCTTGCCTTAGCTCATTCCAATTATTAATCTGTAAAGCAATTAAAATTCCAATAACTACAAGTATAATCTCTCCTAAGGCATATTTTAGGTACTTCCCTGTTTTATTTTCAGAGAGTAATTGCTGTCTTATCTTTCTAAAGAAATTAATCATTGGTTGAGGGTTAAATAATTAAGCAGAAGGATAGTGAATATACTATTCTAATGAACTTCATATAGTATTAATAATAATTATTTTGGTTCGTATGGATCTTTCTGACCTGCAGGAATAGGAGGATTTTGTTGAAGTGATATCAGATGTTCCTCAAATTGTTTCAATGCGGCCTTTGGAACCCATGTATGTGGGAATAACACATTATTTCTTTCCTGTGGATCATCGTATAAATTATATACCCTTGGCATGGTATACGTATCCCTCACGGTATTCCATGATTCCTGTTCTTTAAAGTGAAGCTTCCAGTTTCTCCATTTCACCCCAAAAATATCATTCCCCATATAAACAATAAAACCATCGCGACCAGATTTATCCGTTTCATTAAGAAAAAAATCGCTCATATCTATTCCGTCAATTATTCGGTCTTGGGGTATTTTACTATTCGTGAGTTTGGCGAGGGTGGGGAAAAGATCCATGGCATGTACTATTTCATCACTGCTAATACCGGCTTTAATTTTACCCGGCCATTTAACCGCAAAAGGAACTCTGAGTGCACCTTCAAATCCTGTAAATAAAGTCCCGCGCCAAGGACCTGCAGTACCCTGAATAGAAGTTTCAACTGTTAAATTAGTACTGCCATAGTTTAATGCTTCAGGACCATTATCTGCCGTAAATATAAAAATTGTGTTTTCTGCAATACCTAATTCATCTATTTTATCCTGAAGCTCACCCAAGTAACTATCAATTTGCAGAAGCAGGTCCGCCCACAGACCATTGCCAGTCTTGCCTTCAAAATCTGGGTGTGGCATTGTGGGAAAATGTGTTGCTGTATAAGGAAGATACAGAAAGAAAGGACTATTTTCCCTTGCATTTCTCTCCATAAAGTCTAATGCTTTATCGGTAAGATCTCTATCAATCAAAGGTCGATAGTCTAGTCTGTAGGGTCTAACTTTTTCTGGAACACCACCCTTGGCAGAGCTCATTACATAAGTTTCCGGAACATCACTTTGGTTGAAACCCCTCATGGAGGAGTACGTTGACTCATCTGTTGAATTAGGCACACCATACCATTCGTCGAATCCCTGGTCTGTTGGAAAGCGACCTTCTGTTCTTCCCAAGTGCCATTTACCAAACATGCCGGTTTTATATCCATTGTTAGACAGTATTTCAGCTAAGGTTACCTCCCATTGCACAAGTCCGTACACGCCATCTCCAATTGGCACGGTTGCATTCCCACTCCTGATCGCATATCGACCCGTCATCAGGGCCGACCGTGAAGGAGTGCACTGTACTTCAACGTTAAAATTGGTGAGTCGAAATCCCTCCTCCGCTAATTTGTCCATTCGCGGCGTAGGCGTACCCCGTATTACTCCGCCTCCATTAAAACCTGGTTCTCCCCAACCAAAATTATCCAAAAACACAATTACTATATTCGGTTTGTCTTGTGCAACCATCGTAAAAGAGGTGATTAGGCAGATAGAAATAATCAAGATTTTCTTTTTCATGACAATTTGTTTTAGTTAGGTATAATGTTCTCTACTAATTGTAATTAACTTAGTTTAAATAGGCCTTATTCTGTTTTTACTACTACTATTTTAATTTAAGCGACAATTCCTATTATAAGAATAAGATATAAAAACAATCTTCTAAACTTGGATTGGGAATATATGTTAATACTTTTTCCCTAAGAATGATCCAAAAAATCAATAAAAATGGTAAATACTTTAAATCATGCTTGTGACTATGTCCATTATTGCAGTAGGCAATAGTTCTCGAAAAATCGATCACTAGGCGTTCAGACTTAGCATAAGTATTACCCAAAGTTCGGGCTATAATTTCGTAACCTTAATGGCCAACTAAATTAGCAAACAAACCATAATAGAGAACCAGCAAAGCTTTTTGTATCCAAGCAAATACTAGCAATTATTATGCGCAGTCTTAGCAAATCTTTATTTATTTATTATTAAACTTTTTACGGTTCCACTGATAGGTGATATTGTAACATCAGACCTATCCTTAATAAGATAAAATATATAAGAACTATTTTTTCCAATAACTTCTGCCTTAATTGAATTCCCATCTATAAAACTTATGCTGTCATTATAGTCAACATCCCCTGATCTTATTTTGTTTTTTAGTTTTTCTCCTTTTCCGAATCCAGACCCAACAAAGATCCCTACAAAAAATATGACTGAAAAAGTAGTTAGGGTGTTAAGGACTTTTTTTTCAACGACTATACCTTCCGTATTTAATTTAAAAAAGTTTACAAACCACTTTTTATCTTTTAACCTGTTACTCCACTTAGGCAATACGATAACCAATACTATTACCAATAGAGATAAGCTTAGTAATATTATATTAGAAGTCAGCTGTGAAATAGGACTTAATAAAACATCCAGGATATCGGAGTATTCCAGAATATTAACCCCAAACTGACTATAGAATAAAGTTTCATGGATAATTCCAAGTACTACTAATAGCACATATCCTAAGTATAAAATACTTTGTGTTTGTTCTAGATTACTCTTCATTTTTTAAAAATTGTTTTAATACTTGCCAGCGATCTAATGCATGGTATTCGCCCATTGCTTTCTCCATCAGCTTATATGAAATTTAAACTCGTTGAAAGATATTAATTTTGGGTAAGGATTAATGCATTCGAAGTACAAATAGTAAGGACTTGTGTTACTATTACAACTTTTCTTTAATTGCTTTTCTCCAATAATAAATGGCAAAGACGAAAGTTACCATTGCGAATATAATTCCATTTTCACCAAGCCAATATTCCGATCCTTCTATCTTCCTTGTTAAAGGCGGAAATATTTTCTGGATATAAACATTACTAACGGCGTGAAAGATCACTGCAGGCCACAAACTCTTAGATTTGAAGGTGTAATAGGTAATAATAAAGGACATTGAAATAATAACTACAAAAAATGCCGCCATTTCCAACAAAACATTTCCTCCATAATACACTAGTAACGGCCAGTGCCAAGATGCCCAAATTATTCCGCTAAAAAGTGAAACACCTGTGAAAGAAAGAACCTTTCTCAGTTCATAGATAAAAAACCCTCGCCAACCGATTTCTTCTCCTAAAGTTGTTGCCATAGCTCTTATTACACCGACTGTTCCTAATAAAGCAATAGCTATAATTAAGGCATATGTAGGATTCAATGATCCAATTCCAAGCAATCCGAGTTCTTTAGCCCAATCCAAAACCTCTGCTTCGCTGGCTAAACCACCCAATCCAAGTATCCAGATAAGCAAATAGGTAGTAAAAGCATACAAGGCAGGAACGGTATAAGAGAAGCGGATATATTTCCAATTCCCCCAACCCCAATTGAGTGAAGAGATAGCCCTTCCCTTATATTTTAGTGTAATTATTGCGGCTAAGGCTGGGCACCACATTAGCCCTCCAATATAGATACTTGAAGGGTATAAATTAACTATTGCATAATGAAATATTGAACTAAAAATTGTAAGAATTAAAAGGAAAATAGAGATAGTTTTCCAAGTTTCTTTGCGTTCTGATTTTTTTTCGAGCATTTAACTTATTACTAGATTATCTATTGGTAGACGATATTAAAACAGTTTTGTTTCATTGGACCTAACGGTTCGGTTAAAAGTAGAATTCGTCTAAACCAACAGAAGCACTCGATCATATAATTTATTCTTTTTTAAGCTTGGGACATGTATTCATTTTAACTTTTGTTAGCTGCCGTATTTACTTGTTTTCTTTTCGCAAAATTCTTTCCATTTTGCGGCCTTTTGCCAATTCATCTATCAGTTTTTCCATGCGTCTGCAATCGCGATATAAGGCAAATTCCTCGGGTATTTCTTCAATGCGATAACCACAAACTACTCCTTTAATCATGTAAGCATTTTGATGGACTTTGGCTCCCTCAAAAAAATCTCCAAAACTTCCATTGCCGGCAATAAAGGCATCTAATTCTCTCTGACTGTATGCCGTTAACCACATAATAATTCTGTCGAGTTCTTCCTTAGTTCTGCCGTGTTTTTCTATTCTTTTAAGGTAATGCGGATAAATGGATCCGAAGTTCATTTTACTGAATTGCTCATTTTTTTTAGCTGTAACTTTTGGCATTTCTCTGAACTAATTTTCGCTTAACGCCTTCAATGTAAGGTTAGTTGCGATAAAATATTTATTAAACTTTTTCACTGTTAAAGATAATTGTTTGCAGGATAATTTAAGACTAAAACACAACCGCAATTTATTATACATCTTATTTGCGGAGATATAGAAGTATTGGGTTATCTACAAACAAAAAAGCCGACTCCTATGAGTCGGCTTTTAACTTTGTACAGGCGGAGAGACTCGAACTCTCACACCTTTCGGCACTAGATCCTAAGTCTAGCGTGTCTACCAATTCCACCACGCCTGCATTTCCCAAACTGGCACCTGCCTGTTTAACGGGTTGCAAATATAAAGCAAATTTTCAATTTAAAAATAATGGAAGTGAATTTTATCAACCTTCTTTTTGTAAATTTAATGGCAATTCAAAATTAAATTAATGCAAAATATTAAGGCTTACCTGGAGGAACACAAAGATGAATTTATAAAAGAACTTATTGAACTCTTAAAAATTCCCTCGGTAAGCGCAGACTCCGCTTATTCTCAAGACGTCCTCAATACGGCAGAGGCCATGGCAGTGGCTCTTCAAAAGGCTGGTTGTGACCTTGTAGAGATTTGTGATACAAAAGGCTATCCAATTGTATATGGTGAAAAAATCATTGACACAGAATTACCAACTGTATTGGTATATGGGCATTACGACGTACAACCCCCAGACCCTGTTGATTTATGGGATTCACCTCCTTTTGAACCTGTAATCCGCAATACAGAACTACATCCAGATGGTGCCATTTATGCCAGAGGGGCTTCGGATGATAAAGGACAGGTCTATATGCATGTCAAAGCCCTGCAATATATGATTACACAAAATTCCCTGCCTCTAAATGTAAAATTTATGATTGAAGGGGAAGAAGAAGTTGGCAGCGAAAGTCTAAGTGATTTTGTAAAAGAGCATAAAGAGAAGCTTCAAAATGATATAATTCTGATTTCCGATACGGGTATGATAGCTAATGATATTCCTTCCATCACCACCGGACTTAGAGGTCTCAGTTATGTTGAAGTGGAAGTGACTGGCCCTAACAGGGATTTACACTCTGGTCTTTACGGAGGGGCTATTGCAAACCCTATCAATATTCTTGCAAAAATGATTGCGTCCTTGCACGACGAAAATAACCATATAACTATTCCCGGATTCTATGACAAGGTAGATGAATTAAGCCTGAAAGAAAGAGAAGCCATGGGTAAAGCACCTTTTAACATAGAAGCTTATAAGGATACCCTGGATATTGAAAGTGTTTATGGGGAAGATGGCTACACAACAAATGAGAGAAATTCTATTAGACCCAGCCTGGATGTAAACGGAATTTGGGGTGGGTATACGGGAGAAGGCGCGAAAACAGTAATTCCCAGTAAGGCCTATGCTAAAATTTCTATGCGTCTTGTACCGCATCAGGACTGGCATGAAATAACGGATTTATTTAAAAATCATTTCGAGAGTATTGCTCCGAAAGGAGTAAGAATAAAAGTAACTCCTCATCATGGAGGGGAGAGTTATGTTACACCAATAAATAGTATTGGTTACCTGGCCGCAAGCAAGGCATATGAGACTACGTTTGGTAAAACCCCTATTCCGAAAAGAAATGGCGGAAGCATCCCAATTGTTCCATTATTTGAAAAAGAATTGGGCTCTAAATCTATTCTAATGGGTTTTGGTTTAGACAGTAATGCCATCCATTCACCCAATGAACATTTTGGTGTATGGAATTTCTTAAAGGGAATTGAAACCATTCCTTATTTCTATAAATACTATGCCGAATTGAGTTCTGGCAAACAAAAGGATTAATCCCCTAATAATCAAAATTCTAATTTATTTTAAATATCGTATTCAGAAAAATATTAACCATTTATTAAGTACCAAATTTTTTAAACCTACGTTCTTTTATCATCAATCAAAACGAACACTATCATGATTCAACAATTTTTTATTCTTTGTTCCGGAGCCGATTCGGATATTCTCAACACATGTTCTAAAGGCGAAAAAAACAAATATGCAGGCATCGGTGCAACCGTTTTTTTTACTGCTGTTATGGCCTTTATAGCCAGTAGTTATGCATTATTTACCGTATTTGACAACCCCTATATTGCGCTATTTTTTGGACTTATTTGGGGATTGCTAATCTTTAATTTAGACCGATTTATTGTCTCAACTATCAAAAAAAGAAATAGTAGAAGAAATGAATTTATCCAGGCCGTACCGAGGATTTTGTTGGCGGTAATTATAGCGGTGGTAATTTCAAAACCTCTGGAAATTAAAATATTTGAAAAAGAAATCAATAGGGTTCTTCTAGAAGAAAAGAATAACATGACTTTGGCAAATAAAGATCAAATTGCTCTGCAATACAGTCCTCTGATTACTACATTAACAGAGGAAATTGGCCTTTTAAAGACAGAAGTTGCAACAAAAGAAACCGAAACTAATGCCTTATACGACACCTATATTTCAGAGGCAGAGGGAAGAGCCGGAACTATGTTGCTCGGAAAAGGTCCTGTTTATAAGGAAAAACGAGAAAAACATGATGCAGCCTTAGCGGAACTCCAGGAATTAAAAACACTTAATGCAACCAAGATACAGGACAAAGAAAACCAAATCCTCAAACTACAAACAGATTACGAGTTGGCCGTAAACAATAGTCAACCCATTATTGACGGTTTTGATGGATTGATGGCAAGAATAAATGCACTGGGAAAACTGCCATGGTTTCCTTCCTTCTTTATTTTTCTTTTATTCCTTGCTATTGAAACCTCTCCTATTATTGTAAAGCTATTAGCTCCAAAAGGCCCATACGACTTCAAATTGGAAGAAGAAGAGAGTACCCTTGAATCTTGGGTAACACAGAAGGTTACACAGCGTCAAAAACTGGTGGAAACGGATGGAATTTTAACCGAAAAAGTCTACTCTGAAATAGCAGAAGAAGAGGCTCTTTTTGCCTATAAGAAAGAAAAAGCAGAAGAACTTATCAGACTGCAAGCGGATGCCTTCCAAGATTTACAGATAAAAAGTCTGTAGCTTATAAGCATTAGTCTTGGCCACCCCATATACGATACCAAAGACCCGATAAGACCTCTCTGGCATCACCTTTATACTTGGGCACCTCCTCTACTTTGAGTTTATCCTTAAAAGGGAGTAGTTTATAACTAAAGGCATATATAGGATCTAAGGGGTCTGATTTTATTAGTCCAAACCTTAGGTCGTTATACACTATTACTTTGGCATTCATGCTTATAGTATACCAGCCTTTAGTAACTTTTATCAACCGCTGTATCTTATCATTTGAAGATAATTCCCCTAAAAGCTCATGATTCTTTCGATAGGGTGTAAATCTAATCGGTTTGGTATCAAAGAATGAGTATTCACCAATTAAATAGGCATCCTCCATATCAATATTTGCCGTCCATAAAATAGTATTAAATGGGGTTGGTCGAATTTCAATTTGATGGTATTGAATTTTTTGATTCTCTAAATTTTTGATAAAACTACTATAAGCAAGGGTCTTTAATCCTATTGTAAGTAATAGGTAAGCCGAACTTAGAATTAATCCCCACCTATTGTATTTAGATCTCCTGGGATCACTTATGGGTAATCGCATAGCCAAGATTAAAAAACACAAAAAAGGAAGTGTGTATAAGGGATCAATAACAAATATGCTTTGAAAGGCCAATCGCAAATCAAAGGGCCAGAACAATTGCGTGCCCCAGGTGGTAAAGCTGTCGAGTAGTGGGTGGGTAAAAAGCCCCCAAAACATAAGTAAAGACCAATCTCTCCAGCTTGCTTTAGCAGGACGTTCTATTTTAGAAATAATCCATCCAAACAAGGGCGCAAAAAGTACACTAAATAAAATAGAATGGCTAAAACCTCTGTGCCATTCTATTGCAGTAACTGTATCTACAAAATATCTCGATATAACATCTAAATCTGGTATGGTTCCGGCAATGGCCCCATACAACATAGCCCTGTTGCCCACTTTCTTTCCCAAAACAGCTTCCCCCACTGCTGCCCCCAATACAATTTGTGTTAGCGAATCCATAGTCTAACTATCAATAATTTTCATTTTTTTAAGTAAAAATGAAGCATTCATATTGGTACATATGCCCTCCTGGAACCTGTAGTCAAAAAATAACTCATTCTCTCTGGTCTTGGCATCAAAATAATAATTCTTCACCATAGCGTTTTTATGAGCCAGCTCACACAAACTTATATCGTGGGTTGCAGTAATGCCTCCTACTTCGGAGTTTACTAACTTTTCAATAAACTTCTCTGAACCAACGGCCTTGTCTTTACTGTTGGTCCCCTTCAGAATTTCATCAAGAATCACAAAATAACTGTCTTCTTTAATTACTTCTGTAATATACTTTAACCGTTTTAGCTCCGCGTAAAAATACGATTCATTGGAAGCTAGTGAATCTACTGTACGCATGCTGGTAATAAGCTTAATAGGCCTGTAGTCGGCGTATTCTGCACATACAGGCAAGCCAACATTAGACATTACAATAAACAAGGAGATTGTCCGTAAAAAAGTACTTTTTCCTGCCATATTTGCACCGGTTATAATATAGAATTGACCGAGCTGAATATTAAAATTGTTTACTACGCTCATCTCCGGGTCTAGCATTGGATGTCCAAGATTATTTGCCTTAATTATGGTATCTTCCGCTATTAATCTAGGGTAGATATATTGGGGATGGTTGAAGGCAAAATTCCCTAAACTATTATAGGCGTCAAAATACACCAAGGTTTCTAACCACGACATTAAATCTGCGCTATTGTTTGCTATCCAGGATTCTATGTTAAAAGCCTGTCTTAGATCCCATAAGAAAAACCCATTTAAAACCACCCCAACTAATATATTATTTCTTTGATCCAGTGCATCCAGATATCTGTAAAATTGCCGTAGAACTTGTGAAGAATTGTTATTCTTATCCAGTAAACTAAGTCGCTTCTCCTTCAAGATAGCAGATGTAAATTCTCTCTCTTCAATCAGAGCCAGAAGTTTCTGATACTGTTGCAAGGAATTCTGAATTCCCGTACATGCCTGCGAAAGCCTGTTTATTCTTAAAACATATTTCCCTGTAATCCCCAGTCCAGTAAAAAACCAAAAAAGTAAAAGAACTCCCGGAACAATATTTATAAAGTAGAGAAGAATTAAAAGCATGGAAAACGAGGAGAATGCTATGGGGACAAATTGCATTACTTTAGGTACAACAGGAGTATAACCTTCTATCCACTTCTTAAGATTGGCCATGGACATTTCTTGTTTAATAAGTCTGGCAATTGCCATAAAATCTTGTCTCCACTCGGGCAAGGCACTCAATTCCTTAATAATTTCCTGTTTATCTAAAATGTCCTCGGGATTATTCGAATTTAAAATTCCTGCCAATACAGACTGTCCTTCTGATAAAACAGATCTATTTAAATACTGATAGAAAGAACCTCCACCAAACAAATCTATATCCGAACTGTAGAAATGCTCTGGGTTAATAAAATCTAATCCTTCGTTCAAGTCCCTAAACTGACGATCTAAGACATCTAATTCTGTTTTATTTATGCTGACTAGCGCTTGTGTCTTGTTTTTTTTATAAGAAAGCTTTTTATGCCTTAGAAGTAGCCATACAAAACAACTAATACCAGCAATAAACACGAACAAAAAAGGGTACATCGCGCCATAAAAAAAATAAGCTCCACCTATGGTAACAACAAAAGTAAGCAGTCTTAAAATGCTGGAAATCTGCAGGCTTTTTCTGAGGGTCTTTAGATCCGATTTAAAACAGGCAATACGCCGTTTATAGAAATCCCGGGGATTGGATGTCATATTAGAATTTTAAAATCTTATTCATAAGGCAAAAGACTAGGATAATAAAGCCAATTTGGCTTTGTCTTTTTTTGTAAGCTTACTAACTACCAAATTATAGGAATGCAGTACCAATTCTTCCATTAATTCTCTAGGAAGGGCCTCAAGGCGTATTGTATTCCAATGTAACTTACTCATATGGTAACCAGGTGTAATAATATCTGAATATTTATCCCTGAGCGATATCGATTTTTCCGGGTCACATTTTAAGTTAACCGTATGGGGAATTCTTTCTAAGGGTACCAAAGCAAACATTTTGCCCATTACTTTAAAGACTAAGGTATCTTTGTCGAATGGAAAGTCTTCCGTAGTTCCCTTTAGGCCCAGGCATAGAATTCTAATCTCTTCAACATTCATTTGTAAAAAGAATTCTTTTCTTAAAGCTTGATTCCCTGAGAATCGTATACGATTACTTTGTTCCAAAGTTCACTTGCTTCCTCTATAAAGACCAAATGGGGCTTTTCTTCCTGGTATTTCTCTTGAGCCTTTGCAGATTTAAAACTTACAATCAAAGCGTATGTAAAAGAGTCGTCTACAACATCTCTGGTAGCCTTCGGCGCTTTTCCTATGTAAAGTGTTTTGGCGTATTTTGATTTCTTTAAAAATTTCTTTAATGCCTTTTCAAAAATCTTCTGATCATCTTCACTATCCGGATTTTTTAACCAGAAATATACATTGTGGACGAAGGCAGGATCTAAATCTTTCATATGTTTATCGGTTTGACTAAATGCACTACAAGTAAGGAGTAAAAAAACTAAGCTAAAAAAAGTTGTCTTCATAATATGGTGTTTTATAGTATTTATCTAATTCTTAATATAATTCTCGGCCTGTTCCTTTAGCTCTAATGCAGAATAATCTAGTTTCCAGCCAATGGTTTCTACTATTTTTTCGATTATTAAAACTGCTTCCAGGGCCTCTCTTTTAGCCGTTTCCATTAAACCACTTTCCGGAATCTTTTCCCTGACATGCTTAATGGCCTCCTGATTTAAATTAGTTAAATCTTTAGGCGTAAAGGCATTAAAAAACCCATTTTGAATATCATAGAATTCCAACTCAGGTTGTATTGAAAGCACCTCTGGCTGGGGGAAGTTAGTAAGAATAATCTTCTTATTATCTGTGTCGGCATGCATTTGCACCTTCTTTAAATTAAAACCTATTTGTGCCTTAGCATTAATTACAATAAGTGCCTTTTTTTTACTAACCAAAATACTTAAAAACCGCTCTTTGGTATTTTCATACTTATATATCTCTGCAAAATCTCCTTCTACCGTAATTAATTTACAAACACTTCTTATTTCTTGTAATAATACGGTAGACTGATGTTGCGTTAATTCCTTGGAACGTTTTACTCTAAAAAAAGAGAATATCCAGTACATCATTATAGCACCAAGAATAAGTCCCAAAAAAAGTTCTAATATACTATCCATTTAACCACTAATACTTCATGCGGTAATTCCGCACTTCTACTATTTAAATCCACTTTTTTCCAAAGTCGATAAAAGCGAAAATAAACTAATTCTATGAGCCTTCATAATAGAACCTTACCATAGTTGAAGAGTTTAGTTTTAAAGAAGCCTAAGTTATATTAATCTCCTTCTCCCTTAAAGAAAACAAGACAGGTCTGCTAGGGCTGGCATCATTCTCTATAGGTGCTACTTGAAGGTTTAACAAATAACTACCGTCCAAAATAGTATTTCTGACAAAAACAAACTCTGTAATTGTAGCTTGTTTACGAATATTCGTATGTAGCCCCCAGAAAGCCTTATGGGCCAAGAGCGCGCCCTTATCCTTTTCCTTGTCTACAGAAGGAAGGTCTATTAACAAATGTTCTACCCCTATTTCGTTCAAAAATAATGCGGATTCTTCGAGCAGATATGCAGGATTGGTATTGGAATAATTTTGAAATAGCTTCTCTTTTAAATTCGGTAAAGTCCTAATAACCAGAGCAGATGGTCTTTTATCTTTTAAGGCGTATTCTAATTGCCTCTTCGATATTACGAAATCGTCCTTATACTTTTCAGGAGCAATGGTAATCAATTCTGCCAAAAAGAAAAATTGCTTTAGTTCCTTATTTATGGAATACACTTCTTTTGTAATATGACCCACGCATTCTGTATGGGTTATGTGCGAATGTGGATTGAAATTTATATTATTGAAATTTACCGACGCACCTTCCGAAACCTTCCCCACAAAACCATCTTTTTCATAAGGCTCAATTTTAGGAAGTTCCGCATCCCAGGCTATAACATTAGAAGAATCTCCACGCAGAGAAATGGAGATATCTAAGCCATTTTTCAGGTCAACCTTATAATCTTTATTATTAAATCTGTATACAACAGTCATAGAATTCTTAGCCTTGCTTCTATATAATAAAATAACTCTGAGCCACTTCTTCTCAACTCAATTTAATCATAAAAAGATCACTTGCAATGCCATCCGATAAAAACTTTCCCTCTTTAGAAACTTTAAGAGTCTCACCCTCCTGAATTAATAAACCTTGTTTAATCCGATCTGAAGCCTGTAATATTGTAAACTCGGCATATTTATCACCAAAGCGATTGGCTATTTCTGTTAGAGAAATGCCCCACATAGTCCGTAAAGAGGTCATTATATACTCATTATAGCGATCTGTTTTAGTCAAGGTTTCTTTTTCATAAGGCAATTTATCTTTCTGAAGGGCTTTAATGTATTTTACATTATTTCGGACATTCCATTTGCGTGATAATCCATCATATGAATGTGCAGAAGGTCCAATTCCCAGATAGCTCTTGCCTGTCCAATAAGCAGTATTATTTTTAGAAAAAAAATCTTTCTTTCCAAAATTTGAAACTTCGTAATGCAGGAAACCATTTTTTTCCAAAAGGTCTATAAGAACAAAAAATTGCGCGGCTGCCTTTTCTTCATCTACGTCTGGCATAAGTCCTTTCTGTATAAAGGATTTTAAGGCCGTTCTTGGTTCAACCGTCAGGGCATAGGCAGAAATATGCGGCACCTTAAAAGCCAGTGCCTGTTCAATATTTGCTCTCCATTGGGCATCGCTGGCATTCGGTATTCCATATATTAAATCGATCGAAATATTTTCGAAATACGCTTGCGCTTCTTTTACAGAGCGTCTGGCCTCTCTTGAATTATGTGCCCTATTCATCAGTTTTAGATCTGTATCAAAAAAAGACTGAATTCCAATACTTAATCTATTAATAGGTGAAGCGGCTAATTCTTTTAATTTTTCTAAAGAAAGATCATCTGGGTTTGCCTCTAAGGTTATCTCAGGATTCCTATTTACTACATACGATTTATGAATAGAGTTAATAAGCCGTGCTATTTCCTGAGAACTCAAAAGGGAAGGCGTTCCTCCTCCAAAATAGATAGTATCAATTATGCCATTGCCTAATTCCTTCTTCCGTAGCAACAATTCATTTTCCAATGACCAAAGAAGAGTGTCTTTATTTTTTAGGGAAGTTGAAAAGTGAAAGTCACAATAGTAACAGGCTTGCTTACAAAATGGGATATGAATATAAATGCCTGCCACTATATTTCTTGCTTAGGAATAGTTATGTTTAAAAAGGTCAACAAAACTTAAAACCGCACTACTTTTTTACCTTGGTTTCGTTACTTTTTACGTAGGCGGCCCAGCTTGAATAGCTCTTCGTAGTTTCCATTTTGCCTTCATTATAAAAATGGCAGACCGCTGCCGCCAAGCCATCTGTGCTATCCAAATTTTTCGGGAGAGTTTTTAAATTCAATATACTTTGTAGCATCCTTGCCACTTGTTCCTTACTGGCATTCCCATTCCCTGTAATGGCCATTTTAATTTTCTTTGGCATATATTCTGTAATGGGTACCTGCCTGCTTAACCCAGCGGCCATTGCAACCCCCTGGGCCCTCCCCAATTTCAGCATCGACTGAACATTCTTTCCATAAAAAGGCGCTTCAATAGCAATTTCATCAGGGTGGTAGGTATCTATTAACTCTATGGTTCTATCAAATATCAACTTCAGTTTTGTAAAAGGGTCATCGTACTTCTTCAGCATTAACTCATTCATTTGAACAAATTTCATCTTTTTGTTGGTCACCTGTATAATACCAAATCCCATTATGGTAGTTCCCGGATCTATCCCTAAAATTATCTTTTCCCTTCCCAATGTCTTCATACTAGTTAGATTGAAACTTTATTGGAATTCTGCATTTTGCATCTACAGGCATTCCTCTCTTTAAAGCCGGCTCTAGTTTAGGCAAATTTTTTAAACTCCTACTTATAATGCCATCAAATTCTGGAATTTGATCTTGAATGAGACCACTTTTTTCTATGTGCATTACCGTAATCGAACCTTGCTTGTCAATAATAAAGTCTACATATACGGGTTCTTCAATCTCCTTATTTAAAACAAACTCAAATTCCAAAAGGGTATTAGAAAAATGCAGCAGTAAAGTATTTTGAAAACATTCCTTTTGACTCAACTTATCGGCCATTTCATCACAATTCTCAAACAAGGGGTATTGATCTACGTCATTCCAATTAATTGATTGTAATTCTTTTTCTGCTAACTGCACAGTTCTCTTCTCACTGGGAGTGAAAAACTCACACGAAACTAACAGAAATATCATACCAATTGCACTTGTCCTTTGCATCAATAGAGTGTTCTAGGTCGAAATTACGATTTTTTTTATGCATGGCAATTGCTACGAATTTGTTTCCCCTTAAAGTGAACCTATGTCTTAAAACAAAACTATCTTCGTATTTGCAAAGAAGTAATACTATGGACATACTCTTGGTAGTTTTGGGACTTTTTCTAATGTTGGCAGGTATTGCTGGAAGTTTTCTCCCGGTTATTCCCGGACCGCCATTAAGTTGGATTGGACTTTTACTTTTAAGCTTTACATCTGCTGTTCCATTAAATTGGTGGTTTCTGGGAAGCACCCTTGGAATTGCCTTAGGTGTAGTAGGCCTAGACTATGTAATCCCTGCCATGGGTACCAAAAAATTTGGAGGGACAAGGGCAGGCGTAACTGGTTCTATTATTGGTTTATTAGTAGCTTTTATCTTTCCTGTCTTAGGAATCTTTGGCATTATTGTCTGGCCTTTTGCAGGTGCCATGGTAGGAGAATTAATAAACAAAGCCGACAAAAAAACAGCCGCCAAAGCGGCCTTTGGATCCTTTATTGGATTTCTCACGGGTACATTTTTAAAATTTATGATAGCCATTGTTTTCCTTGGATTATATCTGTCCAAGGTCTGGGAATACAAAAATTCTCTATTTCCTTTCCTATAGTAACTAAAAGCTATAACCAGACGGTCTTTTCCTCGATAGATCCTCTCTCAATTGCCGGAATAGGGGAACTATATTTTCCCACATAAAAGAAGCCCAAGCACTTTTCTCCTTTATTTAAATCAAAAAACTCATCCATATAAGATATTAGCCTTGGAGAACTCCAATAAGCACCTAATCCCATTTCAACACAGCAAAGCCACATATTCTGCACGGCCATTGCCGTTGCGGCTATCTCTTCCCATTCCGGTAATTGTTCCTTCTCATCTCTTTGCATGCAGATGGCTATAATTGCTCCCGCTTTGGTGGGGTTTTCTTTCAATTTATTTATCTTAAACTGTTTGGGTTTCTCTACAACTTCTACATATTTTGCCGCCAAGAAAGCCCCTAATTTCTCTAAGGATTTTCCTCTTAAAACTTTAAAGCGCCAAGGTTCGGTTCGCTTATGGGTGGGTGCCCAGTTGGCCGCCTCTAATAATATTTCTAACTCCTCTTTTGAAATTTTTTCAGAACTGTAACTGTCCGGAAAAACAGATCTTCTTTCTCTTATAAGGTCTATTACCATTGTTTTTTTTGACAAAGGTAGTATTTAAGAGATTTCCTATTTCAATTAATAATAAAATTAAAGTAGTATACTTCGCCGAGAATTATAAAACATTATGAATACATTTATGGTACAAACTCTTCTAAAATGAAAACTGAGATTAAACAATTCCAATATGGGGATGAGGAATTAACAGGTCAAAAAGCCTTAAAAATCGCGAGGGGCACAATGCGGGGAGTATTGTCTTTAGAAGCAAGGAATAGAGTTCGGGCAAGTGAAAAAATAGTGCAAACCATTGTTGCCAAAGAAGAACCTGTTTATGGTATAAACACAGGTTTTGGCCCTCTTTGTACCACACATATTTCTAAAGAAGAAACAAGGGTCCTCCAAATTAATATTTTGAAAAGTCATAGCGTAGGTGTTGGGGAACCAATAAGCATCGAAATTTCAAAGTTAATGCTCATCTTAAAACTGCACTCTTTAGCCAAAGGATATTCCGGTATTTCAGAAAAAACACTAGACCGTATTTTGTGGCATATAGACAATGATATTATCCCTGTAGTGCCCTCTCAGGGATCGGTTGGGGCATCAGGAGACTTGGCTCCTTTATCACATTTATTTTTACCCTTAATCAATTTAGGTAAACTACATAGCAATGGCACTATCATTACTTCCGAAGAGTATTTTGCTAAAACCAATCTAAAGGCCTTAAAACTTGGTCCTAAAGAGGGGCTTGCTTTAATAAATGGCACACAATTTATCGCAGCACATGCTATAATGGTTTTAGAAAAAATGTACAATTGTCTTTCCCATGCCGATCTAATCGGGGCGATGATGATTGAAGGCTTGCAAGGTTCCATCAAACCATTTTACCAAGAATTACACCAATTAAGACCATTTAAAGGAAATATTCATGTAGCAGAAAGAGTAAAATCACTCCTAAGCGAGTCTGAAATAATGGAAAACCATATAGACTGCGAACGTGTGCAAGACCCATACTCCCTGCGATGTATTCCACAGGTACATGGTGCCTCAAGAAATGCCTGGTTGCATCTAAAAGAGCTTGTTCTAACCGAATTGAATTCGGTTACAGACAACCCAGTGATACTTAATGAAAATCTAACTATTAGCGGGGGAAACTTTCATGGCCAACCTCTGGCCATGGCCTTGGATTATGCTTGTGTTGCTGCTTCTGAGTTAGGTAATATTTCCGACCGGAGAATATATTTAGCCCTAGAGGGTAATAGTCCTGGCGTTCCAAAATTGTTAATGAAAGACACAGGAATTAATTCTGGCTATATGATATTGCAATATACTACGGCTGCACTTGCCAGCGAGAATAAAAGTCTTTGTTTTCCTGCAAGCGCAGATAGTATCCCTACTTCAATGGGACAGGAAGATCATGTAAGTATGGGGTCTATTTCCGGAAGAAAAGCCCTTAGAGTTATTGATAATCTAGAAAAAATATTGGCCATTGAACTTCTTACAGCGACTCAGGCCTTTGAATACAGAAAACCTCTAAAATCGGGTGTAATATTAGACGAAGTGCATAATGCGGTTAGAAAAAGTGTTGCTTTTGCAGATAAAGACAGAGTTTTTGCTGAGGATATTGAGAAAGGCATAGCCATGTTAAAGAACAAAACCATTTTAAAAACGGTAGAAAGGGTTTGTACACAAGAAGGATTAAGTTTGGAAACTTCCTTCAGTAATTTATTTGAAACATACTAGCTATGGAACAGACTACTTTATTTGGCCCTATTTGTCAGGTAGCAACTATGGATGGTATTCCTCTCAAAGGATCCATTCCAGATGATAAACTACCTAAAATACATCGTGCTGGAATTCTCATTAAAGATGGACTAATTGAAGAAATAGGGGTATATGCTGAAATGCACAAGAGAATTACTGCGAATACCAAAACTATAGCTTTACAAGAAGACTTTGTTTGTCTTCCAGGATTCGTCGATGCGCATACGCACATTTGTTTTGCAGGCTCCCGAGCCGAAGACTACGCCAAAAGAAATGCCGGCAAGACCTATTTAGAGATCGCAGAAGAAGGTGGCGGAATATGGGATACCGTTACACAAACCCGGAATGCTTCGAAAACAGCACTAATAGAAGGAATAATAGAAAGAGCAAAAAAACATTTATCCAATGGAGTAACCACGATTGAAATAAAAAGTGGCTACGGTCTCAGTGTGAAAGAAGAATTAAAAATGCTCGAGGCTATTAAAGAGGCCGATGAACAATTTCCAGTAGACTTTATATCCACCTGTTTGGCTGCACATATAACTCCCAAAGATTTTAAGGGATCTCCAGAGGCTTATCTCAAAATAATTAGTGAAGAATTATTGCCCTTAATAAGGGAGCGTAATCTTAGTAACAGGGTAGATGCCTTTATAGAAAAAGGAGCATTTAACGAAACACAAATAATTCCCTATTTAGAAAAAGCCAAAGAGCTGGGGTTTCTGTTAACCATTCATGCAGACCAGTTTTCTACTGGAGGAAGCAAGCTCGCGGTAGAGTTTAATGCTTTAAGCGCAGACCATTTAGAAGTTAGCACAGACAAGGAAATAGACCTGCTGGCTCAAAGTAATGTAATTTCCGTAGCTCTACCGGGAGCATCTCTGGGCCTTGGGTGTGGTTTTACCCCCGCCAGAAAGATTTTAGATGCGGGAGGAGCTTTAGCTATTGCCAGTGACCATAATCCCGGTTCTGCACCCATGGGCGATCTTTTAAGTGAGGCCGCCATACTTGGATCCATGGAAAAACTATCGAATGCCGAAGTTTTGTCGGCTATAACATTCAGGGCTGCGGCTGCATTAAACTTAAGGGATAGAGGCGTACTTAAAAAAGGCTTCCTGGCAGACCTTTCTTTTTTCCCGACTTCTAATTTAAATGAAATATTTTACCATCAAGGTGGTCTTAAACCAAAAATGATTGTGAAAAATGGTAAAGTTATTTATGAGCAGAACTAGTTAAATAATTATGAAAAAAGAAGTGTTAATAAATTCATTCAAGAAAAGTATTCTTCAGGGAATACCAGCTGAACTTCCACCTAAAGTTGAAAGGTCAGATAAAACAAGTCATGCCCCAAAAAGAAAAGACATTCTAACCAAGGAAGAAAAATACTTAGCACTGAATAATGCCCTGCGTTATTTTCCTCGGAAATGGCATGCTGAATTGGCTATAGAATTTGCCCAGGAGTTAGAACTATATGGAAGGATTTATATGTATAGATTTAAACCTTCCTATGCCATTTATGCAAGACCACTTACAGCGTATCCGCATCAAATTAAAGAAGCGGCAGCCATTATGCTAATGATTCAAAATAATCTGGATCCTGCTGTAGCACAGCATCCAGAGGAACTTATAACCTACGGAGGCAATGGGGCCGTTTTTCAGAATTGGGCGCAATATCTTCTAACTATGAAGTATTTAGCAAAGATAACGAGCCAACAGACCCTTCATATATACTCTGGACATCCCTTAGGCCTTTTTCCATCTCCTACAGAGGGACCAAGAGTTGTAATTACCAATGGTATGATGATTCCTAATTATTCTAAACCGGATGATTGGGAGCGTTTTAATGCTTTGGGGGTTACACAATACGGGCAAATGACGGCTGGGTCCTATATGTATATTGGCCCTCAAGGAATAGTTCATGGGACAGCGATTACCATAATGAATGCCTTTCGAAAGGTTTTATCAAAAAATGAAAGTCCAAAGGGAAAACTTTTTTTAACAGCAGGTTTAGGAGGAATGAGCGGGGCGCAGCCTAAAGCCGGAAATATTGCAGAGTGTATTACGGTTTGTGCAGAAGTTAACCACAAGGCCGCACATAAGAGACATTCGCAAGGCTGGGTAGACGAACTATATGAGTCTATAGATTCTTTGGTGGGGCGAACTAAAAAGGCTGTAAAAAATAAAGAAGTATTATCCTTGGCATATATTGGAAATGTCGTTGAAGTCTGGGAAAGGTTTTACGAAGAAAACCTGTTTGTTCATTTGGGGTCGGACCAAACTTCTTTACACAATCCATGGGCAGGAGGGTATTACCCTATGGGATTAGACTATGAAGAAGCAAACGATTTAATGGTAAGTAATCCTGAACTTTTTAAAAGTAAAGTGCAAGCTTCTCTTCGAAGGCAAGTTGCCATAATTAACAAACACGTTGCCAAGGGAACCTATTTCTTTGACTATGGGAATGCCTTTTTACTTGAAGCATCAAGAGCCGGAGCTGATATTATGCTTACCGAAACTACCTTTAAATATCCATCTTATGTCCAGGATATATTAGGTCCAATGTGTTTCGACTACGGTTTTGGACCTTTTAGATGGGTGTGTACTTCAGGAGATTCTAAAGACCTTGATAATTCTGATGCCATCGCCTTAGCAGTTATGGAGGAATTATATAAAAACTCTCCGTCTGAAATAAGACAGCAAATGTCCGACAATATTAAATGGATCAGGGATGCGAAAGCCAATAAGTTAGTCGTTGGTTCCCAGGCAAGGATTTTATATGCCGACGCTCAGGGCCGAATTGCCATAGCAAACGCCTTTAATAAAGCCATTAAAAAAGGAACTATTACTGCACCAATTGTTCTAGGAAGAGATCATCACGATGTTAGCGGCACAGATTCACCTTACAGAGAAACAAGTAATATTTACGACGGGAGTCAGTTTACCGCAGATATGGCTATTCACAATGTTATTGGTGATAGCTTTAGAGGCGCTAGTTGGGTATCTATTCACAATGGTGGTGGTGTTGGATGGGGCGAGGTAATCAATGGTGGTTTTGGACTAGTCTTGGATGGTTCAGCGGAGGCCGGGAAGCGACTTAAGAGTATGCTCTTTTATGACGTAAATAATGGTATTGCAAGGCGCAGCTGGGCAAGGAATAAAGAAGCATTATTCGCTATAAAGAATGAAATGAAACGAACACCTAATTTAGAAGTTACCCTACCAAATTTAGTGGAAGGCAGCGTTTTAAAAAACATATTTAACTAGAATGAAAATCTACAAACCTTTAAAATCAGGGATTTGGAGTGGCCGAGAAGCATCAGGCAATTTATATTTCTACCAAAAGGTACAGCTCACGAATCTCGAAGAAAAAGAAGAGTGGGTAAAAAATAGTCCCGTATATGTACTGCTTGGTTATGCATCCGACGAAGGAGTAAGAAGGAACAAGGGACGAGTGGGCGCACAATATGGTCCCATTGAAATTAGAAAGCAATTGGGAAAGCTTCCGCACCATCTACATCCTTCCATTGGGATTTATGATGCTGGAGATATTTTATGTTATCAGACAGAATTAGAGAAAACTCAGGCCGCCTTAGAAGAAAAGATTACTGCCATTTTAAAACAAGGGGCGGTGCCAGTTGTATTAGGCGGAAGCCACGATTTGTCTTATGGCCATTTCAAGGGAATTCGAAAATTCACTGGCAATGATAAAACAATTGGTATAATAAATTTTGATGCGCATTTTGATTTGCGAAAGAACACACGTGGAAACAATAGTGGGACCCCATTCTATCAAATAGCGGAAGAGAGTAAAAAAGACAATACTACCTTTAAGTACTTATGCCTTGGAATTCGTGAAAATTCAAACGATGCTGAACTATATGAAACCGCCCAGGAAAATGAAGTGGTTTTTATAGAGAACGAACGCTTTAATCTTTGGCATAAAGACTATATTATTGAGGAAATTGAAGAATTCCTCAACAGCGTAGACTTTGTTTATTTGACTATCGATCTTGATGGTTTCTCCTCGGCCTATGCCCCAGGAGTAAGTTCTCCTTCTCCCATGGGATTTTCTACAGAAATAGTATTGGAATGTTTGAAGACAATAATTAAATCAAAAAAGCTAATTAGTTTAGATGTTGTAGAACTAAATCCCTTATTCGATGTAGACCAAAGTACCGCTAAATTAGCAGCGAGTCTAATTTATTTTTGCATCCATAAACTTGCGCTACTCTAGCCAAGATTTATAGTATTTCCCATCATCAATAGCAAGGGCGTCTTTAGTTAACTTTAAAGGCTTGAAGGTATCTACCATAACTGCCAATTCCTCTGTTTTGCTTTTCCCTATACTGGCCTCATAAGTGCCTGGATGCGGTCCGTGTGGAATACCGGCAGGGTGCAACGAAATATATCCCTGGTCTATATTCTTTCTACTCATAAAGTCGCCATCAACATAATACAGTACCTCATCAGAATCTATATTGGAATGATTATACGGAGCGGGAATAGCTTCAGGATGGTAGTCATATAATCTTGGACAAAAAGAGCAAACAACAAAAGCACTAGTTTCAAAGGTTTGGTGCACGGGAGGTGGCTGATGTACCCTCCCAGTGATAGGTTCAAAATCATGAATAGAAAAAGCATAGGGATAATTATAGCCGTCCCATCCTACAACATCAAAGGGATGCGAAGCATAAATCAGTTCATGTAATTGGCCTTGCTTTTTTACTTTAATAGTAAATTCTCCAATTTGGTCTATTGGATTTAAGTTTTCCGGTGGTCTAAAGTCACGTTCACAGAACGGAGAATGTTCCAAGTGCTGTCCAAACCAATTTCTATAGCGTTTAGGGGTATAAATGGGATGGTAAGACTCTGTAATAAAAAGCCGGTTATTCTCAGAATTAAATTGGAGCTGATAAATCATCCCCCTTGGTATTAGCACATAATCCCCTTCCCCAAAATTAATATCCCCCAACATGGTTTTTGCGATGCCGGATCCTTTATGAATGAAAAGCAGTTCGTCTGCATCGGCATTTTTATAAAAATAAGTAGTCATTGAAGTCTTTGGGGCTGCCAAAGCAATATTCACGTCCGAGTTAAACAGAACAATAATCCTACTGTCTAAATAGTCCTCTGCCGGAGGAACTTCAAAACCTTTCAACAATCTAGATTTGATGTTGTACTCTACAGCTGTTTTTGGAGATACGTCCTTACTCTCACCTACCTCCTTTACCATGGTAGGTCTCTGTAAATGATACATTAGGGAAGACATCCCGTCAAAACCAATGGTTCCAAAAAGTTGCTCGTAGTGTAAGCCTCCGTCCGCCTTCTTAAAAATGGTATGTCGCTTGTGCGGAATATTCCCCAGTTTATGATATAGTGGCATATTTTTATCCCATTAAAGTCTAAATCTAAAATTACGATAAATTGAAGGTATACTGAAATATTGAGCAGTATAATTCTATCAGGAGAGATGAGTTGCAATTCCTATTAAAAAAAAAGCCTTCCATATTGGAAAGCCTTTCATTGGTATGTATCAATTAAATTGATACTACTAATACTACATCCTAATTAAGGATGTACAACACAACACCGCAAAGATAGAAAAGCTTTCGATAAAAGAATTAGAAATTTCTTCTTTTATAAATTTCTTTTAAATGGTCTTACTATAAGTCTTGCAGCCTTATCGTAGTTTATGTAATTATAAACCCAATTAAAGAAGACAATAACCCTATTCCGAAATCCTACAAGGGACATAAGATGAACAAACATCCATATAAACCAGGCAAAGAATCCGCCAAATTCCAAATTGGGCAGGTCAACAACAGCCTTATTTCTTCCAATTGTTGCCATATTTCCTTTGTTCTTGTATTGGAAGGGCGTCATTGGCTTATTATTTTCAAGTCGCTCTAAATTTTTTGCAAGTAATTCTCCTTGTTGAATAGCAGGTTGTGCCATTTGGGGATGGCCGCTTGGATAACTTTCAGTAGTCATTTGTGCAATATCTCCAAGTGCAAAAATATTGTTGTATCCCTCTACCTGGTTAAAGCGATTAACCTTGTACCTAGCTCCCCTATTATTAATTGTCTCTTCAGATAGTCCAGGAACAGGTGCTCCGGTAACACCTGCTGTCCATATAAAGTTTTTGGTCTTATAAAGCTCGGCATCTTTCGTTTTTAGGATGGTGCCATCATAAGTATCTACAATAGTATTCAGGTGAATTCTAACCCCAAAAGCTTCCAAAAACTTCTGCGCTTTGGAAGAAGCTTTTTTACTCATTGGGGGTAAAACTCGGTTTGATCCTTCAAAAAGGTGAATCTCCATCTCTTCTATATTTAAGTGGCGATAGTCCTTTGGAAAAACATGCTTTTTTAATTCGGCAAATGCCCCAGCCAATTCAACGCCGGTTGGACCTGCACCGATAATACTAAAATTCAAAAGGGCCCTTCTTTCGTCTATCTGAGAACAGTTGTCTGCTTTTTCAAAATTTTGCAAAACCAAACTTCTAATGTCTAAAGCCTGTGGCACCGTCTTCATTGGCAAGGCAAATTTTTCTATATTGGCATTTCCAAAGTAATTTGTCTTGGTACCCGTTGCAATTACCAAATAATCATATTCAATTTCTCCTATAGAGGTAGACAAGGTGTTATTCTCTGAGTCTATTTCCGTTACTTCAGCTAAACGAAAATAGAAATTACGAAGACGCTTAAGAATTTTGCGTATTGGATAGGCGATAGAATCTGGTTCTAAGCCCCCTGTGGAGACTTGGTATAAAAGTGGTTGAAAGGTATGATAATTATGTTTGTCTACTACCACTACTTGCAAGGGTAACTTCCTTAGTTTCTTGGCCAAAGAAATACCGGCAAATCCAGCGCCAATTATTACGATTCTCTTATTTTCGGGTTTCGGAAGACGCATAAATTCTTTTTTCAAAAATAAACAATACTATACCGTTCATCGATATTTTTTATCAGAAGAGAATTTTCCCACAAACTGTCTAATTACCATTCTACAAGACAAAAGGAAAGGTGAAGGCCATTAATCTGGCTTTTTTATCATTTGTCGTAATTGAAAAGGAATCTTACCTAGCTGCTTTAATTTTATTCTAAAGATTGTAACCCCAAACCTAAACAATCATGAAGAATAAAATAATACTTGCTGCATTATCGCTCTTAACCTATAGTTCATGTACTTTAGACAGTGTAAATGAACTAAGGGTAGAAAATGCCGAAACCGCTATATCGAAACCAGAAATAACTGGTTTTAGTCCAGCACTCAGTGCTAATGAGGCAGAAGTTCTAAACTGGCTCATTAATATTCAACAAGAGAATGGTTTATTAACCAGTACTGAGGACTCAAATATGGTTTCTCTTTATGATAATTCGTTAGCTGCTTTGGTTTTTCTTTCCATTGGTGAAATTGATAAAGCCGAAAAGATACTCGACTATTTTAATGGCAAAATTGACTCCGAATTTATTCCTAACGAAGGTGGGTTTTTTCAATTTAGGGATAAAACAGGAAATAATGGGAGCACTATATGGTTAGGAGATAATGCCTGGCTATTGATCGCTCTAAATAACCACCAGAAAGTTACAGGAGACACTAAATATGATCGATTAAGAAGTATACTTGAGAATTGGATTAGGAGTCTACAAGACATTGACGGAGGCCTTTGGGGCGGCTACAGAGAAAATGGTAGACAAATACATAAAATAACCGAAGGGATTATTACTGCTTTTAACGCAGTGCAGGGATATGATCAATTTCATAAAGATTTATTGGAGTACTTAGAGAGGGAACGCTGGGATACCAAAGAAGAACTACTTATTGCCTGGCCCGAAAATCCTGATCATTACTTTGCTCTAGACCTACATTCTCTTGGTTATTTGATCTTTGAAGGCCTCTCTGAAGATGTACTTTACAAAGCGGATCGGTATAAAAATACCCAAATTTCTGAACATAACGGTAATGAGATTTCGGGCTACTGTTTTGACGAAGATAAAGACGTAATTTGGTTAGAAGGAACAGCCCAAATTGCCCTAGCCTTTCAGAAAGCCAGCAATACAAAAGAGGCAAATTTTCTATTAGATGAAATTAAAAAATCCCAGATAGAAGGATTAGAAAAAAGTAGTAGTAAAGGAGTTCCTTATGCAACAAATCATGGTTCTAGCTATGGCACGTCGATGCTGTGGAGTCATGCGTCTAACAGACCTGCCCTTTCTTCTAGTATTTGGTATCTATTTAGTTCAATGAATTATAACCCATTAGAAATCGAACGCCAAAAGAACATCCCGGAGGAAGATAAATTCTGGGTGCAATAATCCAGAATTGTTATAAAAGCATTAACAACTTCTCTTTTTGCTTTTCTTTATCTTTAAATAAAAAATGCAAAATTCCGCTATGTTTTGGGTTGGGGCTACAACCTTTGTTTTATTTACGGTTACCTTAATGGCTGCTGTAAACGTGTCTTTTAATTGGGTGTTTTACATTACCGTTCTAGGACAGTTAATGATAATATATATGGTATATAAAGTCTTGACAGACTCTTACAAAACCTCCAAAACATTTGAAGATTTTTACGAAGATGCGCCATTTAGACAATAAAAAAATCTCCCATTTCTTAGTCCGGCAACACCAGTATAGGCACTTCGGAATGGAATGCCATTCGCTTAACAACAGGTTCTCTGACTAATTCTTCCAGATAGCCATGTCTGTAATAAATCATGGCCAGGAGGTTTATATTTGTTTCTTCTACAAATAACTTAATCACATCCGTTTTACTTGCAAAATATGGCATTTCGTGAAGGGAATGCGGAACAGCCTGTAAATATTCTAGTAAAATATCCTTGTTAGACTCCTGGTATTTACTCAACTGTTCTTGCTCATTAATATGAACTATATCAATAGAAGCATCTTTGTATTTTACCAAATTTATCAATGGTTCAATTACTTCAGCGCTGAAATTTCTTTTAAAATCCGTGGCAAAACCAATTTTCTTAGACTCAGTAAACTTATAATTCTCTGGAATTGCTAAGATTGGGCAATCCCGTATGCTCTTGATCATTCTTACCGTATTACTTCCTAAAAAGACTTCTTCAAAACCTGAAGCGCCCTTAGTCCCGGTCACAATAAGATCAATTTGTTCATTTTCGATAATATCCTTTAGTTCCTCTGTGAGCAGATTAAAGGAAGAGATAGAGGTAAAATGGTGGTTAGGATTGTTGTCTTTTCCATTAATCTGTTCCAGCACCCGGCTGAGTCCTTCTTGAGACCGACTTTGTACGTTATCTTCAACCATGCCACCACCATAGACAGCACTCGCCATAAATCTACTGTGAACAAAAGAAGGAGTATAAGTGTTCACCAAAAAGAAGTCGCATACCTCTTCCTTAAATAATTCAATGGCATAGTTGGCGGCATTTAAGGAGTTAAAGGAAAAATCTGTGGGTAATAAGATACGTTTCATACAAAAATAATAATACGATAACGTAAAAATATAGGTGTCTCTAGGGGGAAACAATGATAATTGTCAGGTTTTACAAGGACTCCCCTATATTTTGCATCTTCCTTAAGACAAAAAAACACTAAAAACCTTCTGCGAGGTCTCTTAATTTTTTCTCATCAATAATGCCCAGTCTTTTACCAGAGCTTTTGAGGAGTCCTTTTTTCTTAAACTCCGAGATTATTCTAATACAAGATTCGGTAGCGGTACCGACTACATTCGCGATATCCTCTCTAGAAAGGACTAGAAGCAAGTAACCTTCCTTATCTTCTCCAAAATTAGTTTTGAGATAAATAAAAGCCTCTGCTATTCTTTGTTTTACCGTTTTTTGGGAAATATTTACAATCACATCATCGGCCTCCCTTAAATCATTAGCCATATGCCTAAGAACTTCTAGCGTGAAATCTGGATTTTTATGAAGACTGTCAACAATTACTTCTTTTGGAATATAACACAATTGCATATCATTTACGGCAACAGCGCTTAAATTGGCGCTTTCCTCCGAAATTACAGAACGCTGTCCCATAACCTCTCCCTTGCTTGCTAGTTTAACAATTTGATCTTTTCCATTGGAGCTTAGCTTTGAAAGTTTAGAAACACCATCCCTTACACAGAAAACGCCGTTGAGCTTATCGCCTTCTTCAAATATCGCTTCCCCTTTCTTTACCTTTTTAACCACTTTAGAATCCGAAACTTTCTTTAATTCTTCTTTACTCATGGCACGCAAAGAATTAAATTGTCTAATTATACAATTCTCACATCTACTTTCTGACCCCATCTTTTATGGCTTTAATTAGGATTAAAATTATTGAAAAGCTGACAAATATCATATATATTTTCTTTAAATTACTACAATTTCGCAGTTAGGTATAAGCAAGTGCTCATGGAATTTACAAAATGTTACCATTGCGGTGATCCTTGCCGTGGGTATTCTACATTTTATGATAATAAAAATTTCTGTTGTTCGGGTTGTAAGGCGGTGTACGAAATGTTCCAGTCTAACGACCTCAGCTATTATTACGATTTAGAAGAGAATGCAGGCACTTCACCTACCATTACAAAAGGAAAATATGACTTCCTGGATAATCCCGAAATTCTTGCTTCCCTTTTAGAATTTGAAGATGGTGGTTTACAGGTCATTTCATTTTATATTCCATCAATCCATTGTAGTTCCTGTATATGGGTTTTAGAGAATCTGAAAAAGTTAATGGCAGGGGTTGTAGAGTCCCAAGTAGATTTTCCAAAAAAAACTATACGTGTTTCCATAAACACCGAGATAACTTCCGTTAAAAAGTTAGTCTATTTACTAACAAAAATAGGCTATGAGCCATATATCTCTTTAGAAGATCTAGATGCAAAAGAATCAAAAACAGATCGCACAATATTGTATAAGCTGGGTATTGCGGGTTTTGCCTTTGGCAATATTATGTTTTTATCATTCCCAGAGTATTTTGAGGTCAATGAATACTGGTTAGAACAATACAAAGTTCTTTTTCGCTGGCTAATGTTCAGCTTTTCTATTCCCGTTGTGTTTTATGCCGGAAATGAATATTTATCCTCGGCGTATAAGGGGCTGAGATCTGGAATCTTGAATATTGATGTACCCATCGCATTGGGAATACTAGTGATATTTTTACGCAGTACCTACGACATTGCCACAGATCAGGGATCCGGTTTTTTTGATAGCCTTGCCGGATTAGTGTTTTTTCTTTTAATAGGCAGGTACTTTCAGCAAAAGACCTATTCTTTTTTGTCTTTTGAACGAGATTATAAGTCCTATTTTCCAATTGCCGTTACCAGATTGGATTCTAAAGGAAGGGAAGAAAATGTACAAGTCTATGACATTAAAGCCGGGGATTATTTACTCATTAGAAACGAGGAATTAATCCCGGTAGATGGGGTTTTACAGAAAGGAGACGGCCTTATAGACTATAGTTTCGTCACCGGGGAGTCGCAACCGATTGTAAAGAAAGCTGGGGAAAAGCTATATGCCGGAGGGCGTCAATGCCACGGGGCTTTAGAAGTTGAAGCTTTAAAAAGTGTTTCGCAAAGTTACCTCACCCAATTGTGGAGTAATGCCATTTTTAAGAAAAATAAAAAGCTACAATTTCAGACCCTGACAGATAGTATCGGGAAGCGATTTACCATTGCTGTATTAACTATCGCAGTGCTAGCTACCTCTTATTGGCTCTTTATAGACAGTTCTAGAGCCCTAAATGTCTTTACTGCTGTTCTCATTATTGCATGCCCCTGTGCTATAGCACTGGCTGCTCCTTTCACCTTGGGCAACATGCTCCGGATTTTTGGGAAAAAGAAATTCTTCCTTAAAGACAGCTCGGTCATTGAACAATTAGCACAGGTTAATACAGCTATTTTCGACAAGACCGGAACCATTACCAGTACAGGAATTGATAGTATATCCTATAATGGCCTTCAACTAAATAAGGAGGAAGAATCACTTATAAAAAATACTTTACGGGCTACCAATCATCCTCTAGGCCGCTCTCTATACGTGCTGTTAAAAGGACAAAATATTTATACCTTAGATGAGTATGAAGAACATGTTGGTAAAGGGGTTAAAGGAGAGAAAGATGGAAGAGTTGTTAAAATTGGGTCTGCGGATTTTGTGGGTTTTAAAGAAGAAAAGAATTTAATAAACACCACTGTTCACATAAGTGCAAATAATGATTACAAAGGTTGTTTTGTTTTTTCCAATACGTATAGAGATGGCTTGTCTGATCTTTTTAGAGCATTGCAAAAGTCTTTAGACATTGCCATTTTATCGGGGGACAATGCCTCTGAAAAATCCAGACTTCAGAAGTTATTGCCCAAGTTAATTCCATTGTATTTTAATCAAAAACCTGCCGATAAACTCAATTTTATAAAAGAGCTTCAGGAAAATGGTAAAAACGTACTAATGGTCGGGGATGGATTAAATGATGCAGGTGCTTTGGCACAGAGCAATGTTGGTATTGCGATTTCAGAAAATACCAATGTGTTTTCGCCTGCCTGTGATGGTATTTTGGATGCCTCCAGACTAAAGGACCTCCACGGATTTATATCGGCAAGTAGAAAGGCTATTCAAATAATTAAAATGTGTTTCGTTTTTTCCCTACTATATAATGTTGTTGGACTTTATTTTGCCGTAACTGGCCAATTAGAGCCCGTAATTGCGGCTATTTTAATGCCATTAAGCTCCATTAGTATTGTATCTTTTGCTACCTTAGCTAGCAATCGCATCGGAAAAAGAATAAATCCAAAAAACTGACATATGTCATTTTATAAAGTAGTTGTTCAATGTAGTTTTACGCCAGATTTTCCCTAGGTATGAGTGTTATTTATTTATTGCTTGCCATAAGTATTTTTGTTGCCTTAGTATTCTTGGCGGCCTTTATATTTTCTGTTAATAATGGACAGTATGACGACTCTTATACTCCTTCTATACGGATGTTATTTGAAGACGAAATCGTTAAAAAGACTGCCCCTTTACCACCAAAAAATAATAAATCAATCCAACTAAATAAAAGCGAAAAATTCTAATTATGGAAATACAACAATTCTATTACGACAATAAAATCGTAAAAAAATTCCTCTATGCCACTCTATTTTGGGGTATTATTGGGATGCTAGTAGGTTTATTACTTGCTTTCATGTTTCTATTCCCAACCATCACAGATGGCATCTCTTGGTTGAGTTTTGGGCGCCTAAGACCTTTGCATACTAATGCGGTTATTTTTGCTTTTGTGGGCAATGCTATTTATGCAGGAATTTATTACTCTACCCAAAGATTGCTTAAAGCCAGGATGTTTAGCGATTTTCTCAGCAATTTTAATTTCTGGGGATGGCAGGCCATTATTGTGGCTGCCGCCATAACGCTTCCTCTTGGTTATACTACCTCAAAGGAATATGCAGAATTAGAGTGGCCAATTGATATTGCAATTGCCTTAGTATGGGTTGCCTTTGGAGTAAACCTCATCGGCACCATGATCAAAAGAAGACAGCGACATCTCTACGTGGCAATTTGGTTTTACCTGGCCACTTTTGTTACCGTTGCGGTACTACATATTTTTAACAGCTTAGAATTGCCCGTAAGTGCATTAAAGAGCTACTCTGTATATGCCGGTGTCCAGGACGCCTTAGTGCAATGGTGGTATGGACACAATGCCGTGGCTTTTTTCCTTACCACACCATTTTTAGGATTGATGTACTATTTTGTTCCGAAAGCAGCCAATAGACCAGTCTATTCTTACCGACTTTCTATTGTCCATTTTTGGTCATTGATTTTTATATATATCTGGGCAGGACCCCACCACCTTCTTTACTCTTCATTACCAGACTGGGCACAAAATTTAGGAGTTGCTTTCTCGGTGATGTTAATTGCTCCTTCATGGGGTGGGATGATTAATGGGCTTCTTACCTTACGTGGTGCATGGGATAAGGTTCGCACAGATCCTACTCTTAAATTTATGGTTGTCGCGATTACAGGATACGGTATGGCCACATTTGAAGGCCCCATGCTTTCCTTAAAAAACGTAAATGCTATAGCTCATTTTAGCGATTGGATTATTGCCCATGTACACGTTGGGGCACTAGCCTGGAACGGTTTCTTAACTTTTGGAATGGTCTATTGGCTTGTTCCTAAAATGTTTAAGACCAGATTGTTTTCCGTTCCAATGGCTAATTTTCATTTTTGGATTGGCACACTTGGAATTATTTTGTATGCCCTACCTATGTACGTAGCTGGGTTCACTCAGGCTCTAATGTGGAAAGAGTTTAATCCAGACGGTTCTCTGGTTTACGGTAACTTCCTTGAAACCGTAAATGAAATTATTCCAATGTATTGGATGAGGGCCATTGGTGGCAGCCTGTACATTGTTGGTTTTATTGTAATGCTTTATAATATAGTGGTGACTGTTAGATCGGGAAGCAAGGTGGAAGATGAATTAGCAGAAGCTCCTGCGTTAACCCGTGTATCTAAAAAGAGAACAGCAGGAGAAACCTACCACACTTGGTTAGAAAGAAAACCAATTCAATTAACCATTTTTGCTACTATAGCAATTCTTATAGGCGGTGTTGTGCAAATAGTTCCTACTATTTTGGTAAAATCAAACATTCCTACGATTACTAGCGTAAAACCCTATACCCCTCTAGAGCTCGAAGGGCGAGATTTATATATTCGTGAAGGTTGTGTGGGATGTCATTCTCAAATGATTCGTCCGTTTAGAAGTGAAGTGGAGCGTTATGGTGAATACGCCAAAGCAGGAGAATTTGTTTATGACCATCCTTTCCTTTGGGGGAGTAAGCGAACAGGACCTGATTTGTTAAGAGTAGGTGGAAAATATTCCGATAGTTGGCATTTTAATCATATGTACGATCCGCAAAGCACCTCTTCCGGTTCCATAATGCCGGCCTATCAATGGTTAATAACCGATGAACACGACAGAAGTGGAGTTCAGAGTAAAATGGAAGCCATGGTAAGCCTTGGGGTGCCCTATACAGAAGAGGATATAAGCAATGCTATGGAATCAATGGCAAAACAGGCTCTTCAAATAGAAGAAAACCTTTATGCCGCTCCGGATTTTGTAAAATCCTACGAAGCGGATAAGCAGTATGCAAAGGAAAATGGTCTTGATTTTGTGGAAATGAGAGACAGAGAAATTGTTTCTCTTATCGCCTACCTGCAAAGACTGGGTACCGATATTAAAATAAAAGATAATTCCGAATTACTATCTGAAAATAAGTAAGTTATGCTAAAATTTATCAAAAATCACATGGAAAGTATGGAAGGTATAGCTACCTATCCGATGATTTCATTACTTATATTCTTTGTATTCTTTACTATTCTTTTTTGGTGGGTTTTTACCGCTTCCAAAGAACATATCAAAGAAGTAAGTGAAATACCTTTAGAAGATAATCAACCAAAACAATCAAACACATGAAAAATATGTCACCCTGGTGGATTCGAATCCCTGTTATATTCTTTGTCATCTTTGGCTTGATGGAGTTTTTTATCGATTCTGGTGAAAAACCAGCCTTTATCGAATACCCAATTACCCAGTTTTTCCTTTTACTTGTTTTATTAATTCTGATTGCGATAGAACTTGTATTAAAGTCTATTGAAAACGTTATGTTTCAGACTCTTTCAGAGGAAGCAAAAGAGAAATATTTAAAGTCTAAATCTCAATCTAGAGAATGGGCATGGGGCAAAAAAATGTATTCCAAACTATTAGGATCTAAGCCAATAGAAGCGGAAGGTGAAATTATATTAGACCATAACTATGATGGAATCAAGGAGTTAGATAATGATTTACCTCCATGGTGGGTTTATCTCTTCTATGCCACCATTCTTTTTGGTGTAATATATCTGGTTAGGTTTCACATTTTCAATGACTACGATCAGGATTTAGAATACGATCAGGAAGTTGCTGAGGCACAAATTGCCATAGAAGCGTATAAAAAAACAGCAAAGAACCTTGTAGACGTAAATACTGTAGAATTACTTACGGAGGCTTCGGACCTAAATGCCGGCAAGTCTATCTTCGAAACCAGTTGTGTTGCCTGTCATATGGCCGACGGAGGTGGAGGTATTGGACCTAATCTAACGGACGAATATTGGATTTTGGGTGGAGGCATTAAAAATGTATTCAACACCATTGCAGAAGGAGGAAGAGCTGGCAAGGGTATGGTAGCCTGGAAACAGACCTTAAAACCCTTAGAAATGGCACAAGTAGCTAGTTACGTTCTCAGTTTTCAAGGCACAACCGCTGCGAATCCCAAGGTGGCTGAAGGGGATATATGGGTAGAGGAAGAAACTACAGATTAGTTTATACAATTCCAAATAAAAGCTGTTGAGACCTATTGGCTCACAGGTTTTTGATAAAACTATACGTTTCTATCATGGAAACACTGAAAAGTATTGTCATAAATGGAAGAAAATTTTAGAGATAGTATAGCTACTATCAATGAAGAAGGAAAAAGGGCTTGGGTGTTTCCCAAAAAACCTAGTGGAAAACTCTATCAATATAGAAAATGGGTAAGTTATATTCTACTCATCTTTCTATTCTCCTCCCCTTTTATTAAAGTCAATGGAAACCAGTTTTTAATGTTTAATGTCTTGGAAAGGCGTTTTAATATTTTTGGGTTTCCTTTTTGGCCACAAGACTTTCACTTGTTTGTTGTTTCTATGATAATAGGAGTGATATTTATTGCCTTGTTTACCGTAGCCTTTGGAAGAATTTTTTGTGGATGGATGTGTCCACAGACCATTTTTATGGAAATGGTTTTTAGAAGAATCGAATACTGGATAGATGGAGATAGAGGAGCACAAATTAGATTGGATAAGCAGGCATGGAATGCCGAAAAGATTAGAAAGCGCCTCTTAAAATGGTTTATTTTCTTTATAATTTCCTTTTTAATAGCCAATGTCTTCCTGGCCTATTTAATAGGTAGTGACAGACTGATTCAATATGTAACCGATGGGCCATTGCTCCATTTAAGCACCCTGATATCCCTCTTAATATTCACCTCTGTATTTTACTTTGTTTTTGCTTGGTTTAGAGAACAGGTATGCATAATAGCCTGCCCCTATGGAAGGATGCAAGGTGTTCTTCTTGACAATAAATCAATTGTGGTGGCCTATGATCATAAGAGAGGGGAAGGGGAAAAAGGACGAAAGAAATTTAGAAAAAATGAAGATCGTAGCGCTCTAGGCCATGGCGATTGTATAGACTGCTTTCAATGTGTTAATGTATGTCCTACGGGAATAGATATAAGAAACGGGACCCAATTAGAATGTGTAAATTGCACCGCCTGTATAGACGAATGTGATTCCATTATGGAAAAAGTGAATCTTCCGAAAGGCTTAATTCGATATGCCAGTGAAGATAATATTGAAAAGAAAGCCAGGTTTACTTTTACACCACGCTTAAAGGGTTATGCCGCAGTTTTAGGAATACTTACTTTTATTCTTATCGGAATGTTGTTTCTTAGGAACGACTTGGAGGCCAACATACTACGCTTGCCCGGCCAGTTATACGAGCACAAAGAAGGAAACATCATTAGCAATGTATACACCTATAAATTAGTGAATAAAACATCCAAGGACATAAAAGACGTACGTTTTAAATTAATGTCGCATAAAGGCGATATAAAGTTAGTATCCTATACTTCCTTTACAGTTCCCTCACAGCAACTTGCGGAAGGAACTCTATTTATTGAGATTAATAATTCGGCCTTGACTGGTGATAAAGACAAATTAAAAATTGGAGTTTACAGCGGTGATAAATTAATAGAAACCACAACCGCGAGGTTCTTGGCTCCAAGAAGCTTTAATTAAAGCTTCCATAAAAATTAAACTATGAAATTAAACTGGGGAACGAGCATTGTATTAGCCTTTATAGCATTTATTTCCTTCATCCTCTACTTTGTTGTTATAGCAAGTTCTGATGATAGAGCTAATCATGATCTTGTAACAGAGGAATATTACAAGGAAGAATTAGCCTATCAAAAGGAAATAGATGCCATGCAGAATGCCCAACCGCTGGCGGAGAGTTTTAAATATATCCCGGAAGAAACTGGTTTAATAATTGAATTTCCTGAAGCCTTAGACTGTAAATCAATAGATGGAAAAGTGTTCCTATATAGGCCATCCAATAAACACCTGGATTTCAACCTGCCAATAGGTAAATCCGACACACATTTGCTCATACCTGACAAACGTTTATTGGATGGTCGTTGGGACATAAAAATATTCTGGACTTGTCTGGATAAAGAATATCTAGTTAAGAAAAGTATCAATTATTAGTAAAATAGATGGCATTATCAGCTCTTATCTTAGGCCTCATGGGAAGTTTGCATTGTATTGGTATGTGTGGTCCAATTGCTTTTATGCTACCCGTAAACAGAAAGAGCAACTATAAAAAAGCATTACAAGTTTCTATTTATCATTTTGGCAGACTTTTGGCCTATGGAACAATTGGAATGGTTTTCGGTTTCATCGGGAAAGGTTTATACATTTTTGGTATCCAACAGAAACTATCTATACTCATAGGGATCATCATGATTGCCTTGGTCCTAATTCCCTTTGTAAAATTATCCAGTTTATCCATATCTAAACCCATTTATAGGATTATCTCAACACTCAAGGATAAACTAGGTTTTGCGCTTAAAAGGAAGTCGAACGATGCATTTTTAACCATTGGTTTTTTTAATGGATTTTTACCCTGTGGACTGGTTTATATGGCATTACTAGGAGCCATGGCTATGGCCAATCCAATTCAGGGTTCCTTCTATATGGTTTTGTTTGGGCTTGGTACAGTACCTCTGATGACAATGGCTGTTTACTTTAGCAGCGCCATTAAACAAACCACCATGCGCAAGGTTAAAAAGTTAATCCCAGTATTTATTGTAATAATAGGCATTCTTTTTATTCTAAGAGGTTTAGGGCTGGGAATACCTTATGTATCGCCCCAAGCCGCTAAAGAAGTGGTCTCTACCGAGCTAGAATGCCATTAATATCATATAAAGGGTAGTTTATTAATTTTTTATCCAATAATTATGAAAATGGTAACCGCAGCGGAAGCTGCTGCCTCCGTTAAATCGGGCGATCGTATCTTTTTACAGGGAGCTGCAATGACTCCTAACACCTTGATAAATACAATTTGTGATAGGTATCAAGAATTGGAAAACGTAGAAATAATTTCAATCCACACAGAAGGGGAAGTAAAATATGCCTTACCACCATATAAGGACTCTTTTAAAATTAATAGCTGCTTTGTAGGCGGAAATGTTAGAAAAGCAGTGAATACAAATCAAGGAGATTACATTCCTATCTTCCTTAGCGAGATACACTACCTCTTTAGACGTAATATTTTGCCGCTAGATGTTGCTGTTATTCAGGTTTCTCCCCCAGATGTTCATGGCTATTGCTCCTTAGGGGTTTCTGTTGACATTGCTCTCCCTGCAGTGGAAACGGCTAAAAAAGTTATCGCACAGGTTAATCCTCAAGTACCTCGAACTCATGGGGATGGAATTATACACAAAAGTAAAATAGATCTCGCGGTAGAGCTCGATGAACCTATACACGCGGCACCCATTTCTGCTATTTCAGATATAGAATTCCAAATAGGAAAACACGTGGCAGGTCTTATAGAAGACGGAGCCACATTACAACTCGGGATTGGCAGCATACCCAATGCCGTACTAAACAAGCTCGGAGGACATAAGCGTCTGGGGGTACATACGGAAATGTTTTCCGATGGACTACTCCCATTAGTAGAGACAGGAGTAATTACCGGAGAAGAAAAAGAAATTAAAACCGGTAAGATTGTTACATGTTTTGCCGCCGGAACAAAAAAACTGTATGACTTTATTGATGACAATCCTTTGGTACATTTTAAAGAAGCTGCATATACCAATGATACCGGATTAATAGCTAGGAATCCCAAAGTAACGGCAATTAACAGTGCTATTGAGATAGATTTAACTGGGCAAATTTGTGCCGACAGCATAGGGATGCGTCATTTTTCTGGAGTAGGAGGACAAATGGATTTTATAAGAGGAGCAGCAATATCTAAAGGAGGAAAACCAATATTCGCCCTCTCTTCTGCAACTGCCAAAGGAATTTCTAAAATAACCCCCACCCTAAAAGAAGGAGCAGGTGTTACCAGTACAAGAGCTCATGTTCACTATGTTGTTACCGAATATGGTGTTGTGAATCTTTTTGGAAAGAATTTATACGAAAGGGCTAAAGCACTGATCTCTATAGCTCATCCCGATCACAGAGAGAATTTAGATAAGGCGGCCTATAATCGTTTTGGCAGGGCGTAATAGTAATTCGGAAATAAGGGAAAACACTCAAAAAGTAATAATAGAAACACTAAATTAGACTATTAATGGTAGTGAGCAGATTTGATACTTAATCGATTAAGCTTGGCAGAACATAGAAGCCATTTATCTAGGGGAGACCTTCCAATTTAGGAACATCATTCATGGGTAAAAATTCTGACTAATACCAAATTCTTGATTAAAATATAGACCAATTCCATTTGGCGAAAAACAGGAAGTCGGAGCTTATATCAATATGGTCAGACACTATAAAAACATTGGAATTAATTATGCATAAAAGGGAGCTCAGTAATAGAAAAGATATTAAGACCTTAGTAATCTCCTTCTACGAGAAAGTAAAGGTGGATCCAGACTTAGGTCCTTTTTTTAATAGTACCATAAAGAATTGGGACGAGCATTATGACATACTTACTGACTTTTGGGAACAACAACTCTTGGGCGCTAAAAGCTATCTCAGGAATCCTATTGTAGCCCATCAAGAAGTAGATAAAAAATCCAATTATAAAATAACAAATGCTCATTTTGGAATGTGGTTAAATTTATGGTTTGCAACGCTAGATGAATTGTTTGAAGGTGATGTAGTTTGGATAGCCAAAAACAGAGCCCAAAAAATGTCTACCATGCTCTTTCTTAAACTTTTTGAAGCCAGAAAGACCTAGGTCTATTAAAACCATGTCTACTAAAACCTTCCAACATATTACCGACATAAAAGCAACTGCTTTTTTTTCTTCAGACAAAGTCTTTAGATATAACCTGATAATTGAACGGATTTCTCCTAGCAATGGCCAGAACCTATGTGTGATAATGCAAAATCCTAGTGTTGCGGATAGTACTGTAGCAGACAAATCTGTTCATTTTTTAGAAAAACTTGTATTTGTAAACAAGGACTTCCCTTTTGAAAATGTCTCAAAAATGGCCATAGTAAATCAGTTTGCCATGGTACAAACCAAAAATTTTAAGGGGGATAGAAAAGCCGTTGGAGCAAAAAATGATAAAATAATAAAGGAACAAATTCTGCTGGCAGACATAGTCTTAATTGCCTGGGGCAAAATCAATCCTTATAAAGAAAGGCAATTAGATATATTGGACGTCTTAAAGACTTTGGAAAAAGAGAATATATACATAACCAAAAAGCACCCTTCTCGTGGCAGTTATAAAAACTTTATCGACAAATATTCCTTTCCGCAGACAACACTCCCGTGATTAATTAAGTTGTTGCAATAGGCAAAAAACCCTATCTTAAACACTTAATCCATAATAGGCAACTGACAAAACTATTTTATGAAAAACAAACAATCCAGAAGGTCTTTTTTGAGAAAGGCTGGTATCGGTGCCGCCGCCATTACGGCCAGTCCACAAATAATGGCTTCCTCCTCTGGCCAAATTTTGTCTTTAGATAGAGAATATGAGACCCGCTCATATGCCGCTAACGACAAGATTAATCTGGCCCTAATAGGCTCAGGAATTCAAGGAATTTATGATACGCGCGCTGCATTGGGAGTTCAAGGAGTTGAACTAGTCGCCGCCTGTGATTTGTATGCTGGCAGGTTAGACAGAGCTAAGGAACTTTGGGGAGAACATATTTTTGTAACCAGAGACTACCGTGAAATATTAAACAAAAAAGAAATAGATGCCGTTATCATAGCCACTCCCGATCATTGGCATAAGAAAATCACCATTGAAGCGATGCAGGCAGGAAAAGCGGTTTATTGTGAAAAGCCAATGGTCCAGAACTTTAATGAGGGTCATGAAATAATAAAGGTTCAGAAAGAAACTGGAATGCTGTGCCAAGTAGGTAGCCAAGGAATGTCTTCTTTAGGAAATGAAAAAGCCCGTTTGTTATATGAACAGGGTGCTATAGGGGAATTGGTTATGTTAGATATGTATAACGACCGTTATTCTGCCGAGGGAGCTTGGCAATATCCCATTCCCCCCGATGCCGATCCTAATACGGTAGACTTTGATACTTTTCTTGGAAACGCACCCAAAGTTCCTTATGAAGACAAACGCTTTTTTAGATGGAGAAACTACAAAGATTATGGTACCGGTGTAGCCGGAGATTTATTTGTACATGCCTTTTCCTCTCTAAATTATATTATAAGTTCTGATGGCCCAAACCGTGCAATTTCTACAGGTGGATTACGCTATTGGAAAGATGGGCGTGACGTCCCAGATGTTACCCTCACTTTTTATGACTATCCCAAGACCAAAACTCATAGTGCTTTTAACGCTTCTTTTCGGGTTAATTTCATTGCTGGCTCTGGTGGCGGAGGTGGATTTAGATTAATTGGGACTGAAGGTGCTATGGAAGTAGGCTCTAATTCCGTAACTCTAAAACGATCAAAACTTGGGATGATTCCAGGGGGCTATTCTATGGTTGCCTATCCGGAGGATACACAGGAGAAAATTAGACATGGATATCTTTCAAAACAACACGAAAACAGAACCTCAGAACTACAATTAGGCGAGACCATTTGGAAAGCTCCGTCGGATTACAAGGGAAGTCACTACGACCATTTCTACAATTTTTTTCAAGCCATTCGAAAAAAGTCAACTATTATACAAGACCCGGTATTTGGATTAAGAGCGGCTGGGGCTGCTCTATTAGCAAACGAGAGCTATTACACAGGCAGTCCGGTTAAATGGGACCCAATAAATATGAACTTATTATAGATCCTTATGTTAAAGTCGTTCTTTTTCAGTCTATGCTTTATTCTGGCAAGCCATATTTCCTTTAGCCAAGACCAGGTATTAAATATAGTAGTATTTGGAGCCCATCCAGACGACTGTGATATTGATGCAGGTGGTACCGCTATCTTATATTCCAAAATGGGTCATAAAGTTAAATTTGTATCCTTAACTAACGGTGATGCAGGCCATTTTGAAAAAGGCGGTGGTGCTTTAGCAAAAATTAGAATGGCAGAGGCACAAGAAGCAGCGAAAAGGTTTGGAGTAACCTATAAGGTTTTAGACAATCATGATGGGGAATTAATGCCTACCTTAGAAAATAGGTTGAAGGTAATTCGAGAAATTAGAACGTGGAATGCAGATCTTGTGATTGCACCAAGACCAAATGACTACCATCCTGATCACCGATATACTGGAATTCTTGTTCAGGATGCCGCATATATGGTTATTGTACCAAATGTAGCAGCGGACACCCCTCCTCTAAAAAAGAATCCAGTCTTTGTATACTCCCATGATAACTTCCAAAGACCAAATAAATTTCGTCCAGACATTGCGATAAACATAGACTCGGTATTTCAACAAAAAATCTACGCCCTTTCTGCGCATGAATCACAATTTTTTGAATGGCTGCCATGGACCAGTGGAAATTTGGATAAGGTACCGAAGAAGGACGAAGACCGAATGAATTGGCTTTCAAATTGGAGGTCCGCTCCTTTAGATAAGGCCACCAAGGAATCCTTGGTTAAATGGTATGGCGATAAAGCCCAGAGTATTAAAAAAGCAGAAGGTTTTGAAATATGTGAATATGGCAAGCAACCAACAGATGAAGAAATCAAAATACTTTTCCCCATGATAGGAAAAGACTGATTCTAACTCCAAAGCCTGTCCCAGGCCCTGATCTCATCCCACTCGGGCGTTGGTGCAAATAATTTTTCACCCTTAATAAGGTATTTCTTCACCATTTCTTCGTTTAACTCGACCCCCAAACCAGGTTTATCCGGTACCTTAACATAACCATCTTCAACGATAGGACCTTCAAAACCGGTCACCAGATTCTCCCAGTCTTTTTTGTCTACTGCGTGGTGTTCTAACCACATAAAATTCTCCGTGGCTGCCGCACTATGAACGCATCCTAGAAATGAGACTGGTCCTGCTGCATGATGATGCATAAAGCCAATACCATGTTTTGAAGCAAAATCCCCAATTCTTTTAGACTCGAGTATACCTCCTGCAGTATTCGGGTCTGGATGAACAATATCTACAGCGCGTGTGTTAATCAAATCTTCAAAGCCCCCTTCTAATCTATAGATATCCTCACCAGTCTGCGTTGGTGTTGTGGTAGCAAGAGTTATTTCTTTCCATTGCTCCGTGTATTGCCAAGGAATTATGTCCTCTATATAAGCAAGGTTGTAGGGTTCCGCGGCTCTGGCAATTTTTATCGCCTCATTTACCCCAAAATGCCCCCAATGATCTGTCCCCATAGGAATATCATAGCCAATTTTCGAGCGCATAACCTCTAAATACTCCATTAGTAGTTCTATTCCCTTCTCAGTAATCTGAACCCTGGTAAATGGATGTTTAGTTTCATTGTATGAACGGTATTCGTACTGATATGGGTTATAGGATGCGTCTTGCGAATTAATTATTGCACCGGGAATATCTTTGATAAGATTTATACCAATATCCATTTTTAATGCCGTATATCCCTGATCTATTCTGGCCTGCATTCTGTTGGCGTACTCATGTGGGTCTTTAGAAACAGTAGTATCGCAATATACTCTTACCTTATCTCTATACTTCCCTCCCAACATTTGATAAACTGGAACATTATAAGCCTTCCCAGCTAAGTCCCATAGGGCCATTTCTACACCCGATACCCCTCCTCCTTGTCTTCCATGATACCCAAATTGCTTTATTATTCCAAACAAACGCTCTACATTACAAGGATTTTCTCCCAGTAATCGACTTTTTAAAAATAAGGCATACTCCTTTGCCGCACCATCTCTAACATCTCCATGACCAACTATACCCTGATTTGTATAAATACGAACAATTGGGGTTCTGAAGGCCACATCTCCTCCTATTTCAGCAATCCTCATATCTGTAATTTTCAGAGTAGAGGGACTAGAATTTCTATTAACTTTTTGAGAAACATAGTCTACCTGTTCCGCGGCACTAGCCATAGAAAAGCTTGCAAGACTTAATCCTCCTAAACCAGCCTTTTTCAGAAAGGATCTGCGTTGATTTTCATTAGGTCTCCCCAGCTCTTCTTTAGAGCCGTATTTTTTAGATGTTTTCATATGCTGTTCTTTGTAATTCAAATTTTATTTCATTGATTTACCAGGTTCTGGTTTTTAAATAAGCATCCAATTCTTCTCTACTCATTGGCAATTTTTCAGGGTTTTGGTCTATCCAGTTTAAAAAATCTTGCTTAATCTCATCTGTCCATTTCGAATCTATTTGTCCTGGTGTATACTTGCCTTCTTTTAATCTCAAATGTCCAAACTCGTCCCTCAATGCAACAAATTCAGCTTGCGTAATGACCTCTTCTACCAAATGTGCCGGAATAAAAATAACCCCCTCTCTTTTGGCCAGTACTAAATCGCCTGGCATTACAGTAGCACGGCCAATTCGTATTGGTTTATTCAGGCCAGTAAGCATCATGTCTTTAATAAAAGATGGATCCCATCCGCGGACAAAAGCATTAAACCCTTGTATTTTTTTCAATCCTTCCAGGTCTCTTAGCGAGCCGTCAAAGACAACCCCATTACCTGAGTTTGCATAAATGGCATTCCCTAAATTATCCCCTATTAAAGTTCCGTCTACAATTTTTCCAAAACCATCTGCTATATATATGTCTCCTTGCTCTAAAGCATCTATCGGCCAGGAATTGGAAGAACCAATTCTCCCTTCTTTTTCTCCCTGAGCTTTAATAACCTCTTCTATATCCGGTCTTGTAGGCATGTATTGAGCTGTTAAAGCTCTTCCTGTCATAGCAACGTCTTCATGGATCATCATCCAATTACCCTCAAATTGATTGTGGTATCCTAATCCACGCATAGCTCCCCATGCTTCTTCAATGGAAATATTTTTTGCACGATCCAAATAACTGTCTGGTATTTTAGGTCTTCCATCCTCAAAGCGTTCTCCGCTCCATTCTTTGGTATAAGCAATCATTTGATCTTTGGAAATAGCCTGTGTAAAGCCTTGAAAACTCCATAGAAAAAGTATAACAAAATAATATTTAAATCCCATAATTTTCATGTCTGTTAAGTTGGTTCAAAAATCTATTTTAAGTGAAATAAGATAGTTAATAATTTCCTTCATATACTCATGTAAATAATCACTTCATGCGCTTATTAGAAAAAAACTTCTTTTGAATAAGAATCTCAACGTCTAAAAGACGTTAAAATGAAGCATAAAAAAAGGGTTATCTGCTAGATAACCCCTCTTCCATAAATACTAGGTTGTTTCTATATTTTAAAAGTCATTACTGGAATCTTAGAATGGTTGGTAATATCCTCTCCTATACTTCCCATAAAAAAATGTGATAAACCTTTGCGCCCATGGGTTGGTATTCCAATAATATCAGCGTTAATACTCTCACTGTAATTTAATACCCCTCTTTCAACACTATAGTCATTATATATAGTAACCTCTTTTCCTGCACCTGCTTTTTGTAAAAAGGAATTTATTTTGTCATAGGCGTCTTTATTGCTCAGGAAATTGTCCCCAGGTGTATTTATATATACCAGATGTAAATTGGCAGATAATTTAGAAGCAAATTCTTGTGCCTTCTTAAAAGCAGCTATGCTTTCTTCTTTAAATGCACAGGCAAAAACAAAACTATCTACCCTAAAGTCTTCTAATTCATCTTTTATTACTAACACAGGAATGGCAGAATTACGCACTACTTTTTCTGCATTAGAACCTACAAATATTTCTTTTAGTCCATCACTACCATGTGATCCCATAATGATTAAATCGGCCTGGTGTCTCTCCGCAATATCGTTTACTTCACTAAAAACTTTAAAGTGTTTAATTATAGGGGTAACCTTCTTCACTCCTTGCAAATATGGCTTTTGTAAAAACTCAGAAATCTTCTTTTCTGCCATTTTCAATAAAAAAACTGTTTGCTCTGGATGAAAGCCTTCTGAAGACGATATCATTGCTTCGTTTAACTCTAGCATATGAAGTGCTATTATTTCGGAGTCGTGTTTTTTTGACAAGGAAGCTGCCACTTTTAAAGCATATTCAGACTGCTCAGAAAAATCGATGGGTACTATTATCGTTTTCATATTCTTTGTTTTAAGGTTTAAAAATTAAGTTTAGATTGTCATAGAAAAAAGTCTTGTTTCAGGTTTCTTTTTATGAAGCCTCAAGTCAAAAGCCATACAAATATTCCTAATGAACGGTTTTCCTTTTTCAGTGACTACTAATCTATTAACGTCTATTACCAATAATTCGTCTTCGACCATCTCTTTTAGACGTCCCAATATAGTATTAATGGGGGCATCGCTAGACGGTTCTTCTTGCCAGCTTGTTTCAAAGGAACACATTAAATTTAATATATGTCGTCGAATAATCTGATCTTCTTGCGTTAAAATATGTCCTCTAAATATAGGAATTACATTGTTTGCAACTAAATGTTCGTATTCTTCTATTCCTTTTACATTCTGGGCAAATCCATACCAACTATCTCCAATACTAGAGGCACCTAGTCCAATCATCAGCTGGGTTTTAGAAGCCGTATATCCCATAAAATTTCTATGGAGTTTATCTTCCTGTAATGCCTGGTACAAAGTGTCTTGTTCTAGTGCAAAATGATCCATTCCTATTTCATGATAACCTACTTCAGCTAAAAGCCTTTTGCCGTTTTCATACTGACTTCTCTTTAATTCAGGAGATGGAAGATCCGAATCTGAATAACCTCTCTGCCCATTTCCTTTTAACCAGGGTACATGCGCATAACTGTAAAACGCTAGTCGGTCTGGGCGTAGCTTTTTGGTTTTCAAAATGGTTTCTTTTACATGTGCCATTGTCTGATGTGGCAGACCAAAGATAATATCATGTCCAATGGAGGTATATCCCAATTCTCTTGCCCAGGAAGTTACTTTTTCTACACTCTTAAAAGTCTGAATTCTATGAATAGCCTTTTGAACCTTTTCATTGTAATCCTGAACGCCAAAACTAACCCTGCTGAAGCCTAAGTCTTTTAGAATGCTAAGGTGTGCTTTTGTTGTATTATTTGGGTGACCCTCGAAACTAAACTCATAATCCTTGTGCTTATCTGCCAATAGAAGTATGCCCTTAATAAGCCTATCTAGATGCTGGGGTGAAAAAAATGTTGGGGTACCTCCACCGAGATGAAGTTCTTTGATTATTGGTCTTTCTGTAAATAAATTACAGTATAACTTCCATTCTTGTAAGACAGAATAAATATAGGGTAATTCTACCTCATGACGCTTTGTTATCCTTTTATGACATCCGCAAAACGTGCACATTTGCTCACAAAAAGGAAGGTGTATATAAAGACTAATCCCTTCTTTATTATTGGATTCATCAAAACTTTGTACTACAGACCGCTCCCATTCCTTTCCGCTAAAGGAATTCAAATCCCAATAGGGAACCGTTGGATAACTTGTATATCTTGGGCCTGGAATATTGTATTTATTTAACAAACTGCACATCTAAAATAGATTTATCACAAATCTAAAAGTACTGCGCTGGAAATAACATGATAATGATCAGCTTTTAAATACTAATTGCCCTTATATACTCGTTGAGTAGAAGCGTTCAAAAAAGTATTGCTAAACATTTAATAACAATGAAGACTTAAATGATATAGATAATGCGCTATTTTTACAACTAAAATAAAGACAATGACCTTATTACTTATGGCTGCCGGAAGAGGAAGCCGCTATGGAAAATTAAAACAATTTGATGGGTTAGGACCTAAGGAAGAATTTTTAATGGAGTTTAGTATTTATGATGCCCTTGAAAATGGTTTTAATCATATCGTAGTAATTACCCAAAGAGATAACGTGGATTTCCTTGAAGAATATCTTTCATCCAGAATTCCTGAAAATATTCAATTAGATGTCTTGGCCCAGGAACTGTCTGACCTTCCTTCTGGCTCTACCTATAAAGGCGAAAGACAAAAACCCTGGGGTACAGCGCATGCTGTTTGGACAGCTAGAAATCATATTAAAACAGCTTTTGCCATTATCAATGCTGATGATTATTATGGAAAAGCAGCCTATAGTAATGCTATTAAATTTATGACATCCGATGAATCGAAAGAAGTCTATGGCTTAATGGCCTACACTCTAAAAGATACGCTTTCTGAATTTGGCTCTGTCTCTAGGGGTGTTTGCGAACAAGACGAGAATAAACTTGTTTCTGTGGTTGAAAGAACGCAGATTGAATTTGTGAAGGATCAACTTCAAGATACAAATTCAGGTTTATTATTCGATGGGAATGAATTAGTCAGCATGAATTTTTGGATTTGTAGTCCCTCCGTCTTTGACTATATAGAAAAGGACTTTGCCAACTTTCTTACTAAAGATGAGAATATTCAAAATGGAGAAATTTACATTCCGTTTGTTATTCAAAAAGTTTTGGAAAAGAAAAAGATTGAGGTAGATGTAATCCCATCAGACAGCATTTGGTTTGGGATTACATATGCAGACGATAAGGCAAAAGGAGTAAACGAATTACAAAGACTAACTGCATCTGGCGATTATCCGACTCCCTTGTGGTAGCTAGGAATGTTTAAACTTCTCTATGCATAAAGCAGATCTCCATTTTATTGTTTCTCATTTTGAACTAGATGAAGTTGAGCTTCGTTTTCGTGAAATTAATCAAGGATATATCAATAGCACCTTTTTTATAATTCAGAATGAAGTGCCAAAATTTGTCCTTCAGAGAATCAACAATGAGGTTTTTCCAGATATAGATATTGTAATGGCTAATATGTCTCTAGCCTTAAAGTATTTAGTGGGAAAGGGGTACTCGCAAATATCTTTGGTTAAAACCAAAAAGAACCAGAACTTTTTAACCCTAGATGATGGTTCTCATTGGCGTATAATAACAGCCATTTTAAATTGTACCGCTTATTCTACTACCCAAGATCGTACTATTGCCTTTGAAGCAGGCAAAACACTAGGCAGGTTTCATTCCTTAATGCAGAAAGCATCAGAAGGGATGTTTAGACCTAGCCTTCCTAATTTTCACGATCTGGCATTTAGGGAAGTAGAGTTTTTAGATGCCATGAAATTTGGAAAGAACTCTGGCAATGAAGTTGCCCGCAATGCCATAGATTTTGCAAAAATAAACCTAGGCAAACTAAAGAAATTACAGCCCTTAGATCTCCCAAAGCGCATATGCCATAACGATACTAAGTTAAATAACATTCTTTTTGATAAAGACCTTAAAACTGGCCTCTGTTTAATTGATTTAGACACCATCATGCCTGGGTATTTTTATTATGACTTTGGAGATATTATTAGAACGCTGGTAAACCCGGCAGAAGAAGATGAAAGAGACCTTTCCAAGATTCGTTTTGAAACAGATCAATTCACAGCCTGTATTTTAGGATTAAGTGAAGAAGACCCCTTGCTGAGTACAAAGGAAATTAACAGTCTCCCATATGGGGTAGTCTTAATGCCCTTCTTACACGGATTAAGGGCGTTAACAGACTACTTAAACGGAAATGTCTATTACAAAGTTAGTTATGAAAATCAAAATCTCGATCGCTGTCTAAGTCTGTTTAAATTTACAGAATTGAGCTTTGAAAACTATGAAATTATGTTGGAGATAATTAAGGATTTCTATTCTCCTAAATAATGCTAAAAAGCAGCATGGCCTGTAATATCCAGACCCGTAATTAACAAGTGAATATCATGTGTGCCTTCGTAGGTAATAACGCTTTCTAAGTTCATCATATGGCGCATAATACTATATTCTCCAGTAATACCCATACCACCCAAAACTTGTCGAGCTTCCCGAGCGATGTTAATGGCCATCTCCACATTGTTCCTCTTGGCCATAGAGATTTGAGCAGATGTTGCCTTTCCTTCATTTTTAAGTTGTCCTAATCGAAATGCCAATAACTGGGCCTTAGTAATCTCCGTAATCATTTCAGCTAACTTTTTTTGCTGAAGTTGGGTAGCGGCAATAGGTTTCCCAAATTGAATACGTTCTTTTGCATACCGCAATGCTGTATCATAACAATCCATTGCAGCCCCTATAGCACCCCATGCAATTCCATACCGGGCAGAATCTAAACATCCTAAAGGAGCACCCAAACCATTTTTTCCTACCAATAGATTTTCCTTTGGCACTTTTACGTTATCAAATATTAGCTCTCCTGTTGCCGATGCTCTTAAAGACCACTTACCATGTGTCTCAGGAGTAGAAAAGCCCTCCATTCCTCTTTCCACGATTAGCCCATGAATTCTACCTTCTTCGTTTTTCGCCCAAACAACTGCGATATCTGCAAAGGGAGAATTGGAAATCCAAAGCTTGGCGCCATTTAGAAGATAATGGTCTCCTTTATCTTTAAAGTTAGTAACCATACCCCCTGGATTAGAACCGTGATCCGGTTCTGTAAGACCAAAACATCCCATGAATTCACCACTAGCCAATTTTGGTAGATATTTTGTTTTTTGTTCCTCTGTGCCATAGGCGAATATGGGATACATAACTAAAGATGATTGTACCGATGCAGTAGAACGCACACCACTATCGCCGCGTTCTATCTCTTGCATAATTAGGCCATAAGAAATCTGATCTAATCCGGCACCACCATAATTTTCAGGTATATAGGGTCCAAAAGCTCCAATTTCCGAAAGCCCCTTTAAAATCTGGGTAGGAAATTCTGCTTTCTGTGCAAATTCTTCAATAATTGGACTAACATCTCGTTTAACCCATTGTCGTGCTGCATCCCTAACTAACTTATGTTCTTCACTCAAAAGATCATCCAGCATGTAGTAATCTGGTGCTTCAAATAAGTCTGGCCTCATACTTGTTTTTTTTTCAAAGGTAGTTAAAGGAATATAACAAACCAATGGACTTAAAGTAGTTTTTGTAACAAAATGCCTATGTCTGTAATCGAGAAATAAAATGTGTTATTTAGACAATTTGCAATAGCAATCTACATGTTTAAATAAAAGTCTTTTGTGAGTTCAATATACTCCTCAGTGTATTGATGTCTATCTTTTTCAATGATCAATTCATCCAAAATAGGTTCGGTATTCTCAAAAGTAAACTCCAATAGGCTTCTTTTAGCGGGTAAGTGAGCTAGCCCTTTTACTCGAGTAATTCTCCTGGGATATAACCTGTATTCCATGGCCAACTTAACAAGACTCTTTTCTTCACTAAAAGGGGCAATCATAGCAAAATGTCCGTTTTTGGAGAGAAGTCCATTTATACTGTTAAAAAGTTCTTCGAAAGGTAATTCAATATTTCTACGAGCTCTATCTCTGGCCGTATTACCGCTTCCAAGACTATTGGTATAAAAAGGTGGATTAGAAACTATTAAATCATAGTTGTCCTCTATTTCCAGTACAAATTCATCTAGTGAGCAATGATAACAAAACAAGCTGTCTGCCCATGGAGAATTTTCAAAGTTCTCAACGCATTGTTCGTAGGCGTTTCCTTCAATTTCGATTGCATCAATAGTCTCTGCGGATGATCGTTGAGCCAGCATAAGGGCGATTACCCCAGTACCCGCTCCGATATCGAGAACAGACAAGGGGTTTAAAGAAACATCCGTCCAGGCAGCAAGCAGCACGCCATCCGTGCCTATTTTCATTGCCGTTCTGTCCTGATTTACGGTGAACTTTTTAAATCGAAATGGTTTGTTCATTCTACTTTGCCCGCTATTCTTGTTTCATTTCCCTCTAAGTCTATCAAAGAATCGCCGAGTTTAATACGCATTTCGTCCGCTAATTCTTTTATTTTTTCTACTATTTCAGGATTGTCTTTTGCAACGTTCGCACATTCAGATAAATCCTTTGAAAGATCGTATAATTCTATATCCTCTAGATCAATGTATTTATATTCCCCTGGCAGACCATCTTTCCCAGGAATTTGCCCTTCCATTGATCTGTAGTTATGAGGAAAATATAGCTTCCAATTTCCGTACCTTACTCCATGTAACTCGTTTACTTTATAATAAAAGAAATAAGCCTCCTGTGGACTTTTATTCTCTGCTCCTGTCAACAAAGGCCAAGCACTTTTGCCATCAATAGTATTTTGCGGTAAAGGGGAATTTGTAACCTCAGCTATTGTCGGCAGAAGATCTATTGCCATTAATGGTTCGGATATGGTTCTCCCTCCCGTCAATTGATCCGGATAACGCATAAGAAATGGCTCTCTCTGTCCCCCTTCCCACGCCGTGCCTTTACCTTCTCTAAAAGGCCTGGCACTGCCAGCATGATTTCCATAAGATAACCATGGGCCATTGTCAGAGGTAAAGATTACTATGGTATTGTCCTCTAAGTTATTGTCTTTTAAAGTCTTCAAAATTTCTCCTACAGACCAATCGAGTTCCATAATTACATCCCCATAAAGGCCTCTCCCTGATTTTCCCATAAACTTCTTAGAAACAAATAGGGGAACATGTGGCTGAGGATGTGGTACATACAAGAAAAATGGTGTCTCTATGTTACGCTTTATAAATTCAATGCTTCTATTGGTAATTTCGGTGGTTAAATGACTTTGATCTGTCAGGGTATCGATAATAGCTTCATTGTGGTACAAGGGTAAGGGACCAAAATTGAATACAGGACCTTGTTGAGGGTGGAAGGGCCACATATCATTAGAATAAGGTATGCCATAAAACTCATCGAAGCCATGTCTGGTTGGCAAAAATTCTTGTGCATCCCCTAGATGCCATTTACCAAAAATCCCAGTTGTGTAACCATTTTCTTTAAGCATTTCGGCTATAGTCACTTCCTTAGGGTTTAATCCTATTTTACTCTCAGGCATAAATGCATTATGTATGCCTATCCTGTTTGGGTAGCAGCCGGTTAAAAGACCTGCTCTTGAGGCAGAACACACAGCTTGTGCTGCATAGAAACTACTTAACTTTATTCCTTCCTTAGCTAGCCTATCTAAATTTGGTGTAGCTATATCCGCAGCTCCAAACACACCTAAATCCTGATAGCCCTGGTCGTCTGTGAATATTATAATAACGTTAGGCGGCCTTTGTGAAGACTCTTTAAGGGAGCTGTTCTTACAGGCAAAAAAAACAAGAAAAACCCCGTGTAAAAGAATATATTTTGCCCAAGAAAATCTGGAAAAGCTCATTAAAAAATGTAAATTTTACTTATTTGTTGCAAGTTAGTTTATATAATATTAATTTTCTTGTCAAAGAAAATTTGCTATGACGTTAAGTGTGAAATGGTTAAAGTGGACTAAACATCTAGTCCCCTTCAATTCCTCTGTATTTTCTTGGAAACTTCCCTTAATATTTCTAATTCTTCTTATAAGTTGTAAGAAGAAGGAACCGGCGCCGGATATGGTTGCCAAGGTTATTGGTTCCATGTCCGATACGCTGCCCAAGGTAACTCTTCCTGATGGTGTTGACCCTCAAAATGAAAACTGGAAAGGAATAGATCTAGATCCTAAGAGTCCGGTACTACCCCTCTATCCTTTGGAGGAAGCAAAACATTTTTTACTTCCGGAAGGTTATGCAATAGAACCTATTTTAACCGAACCCGCCATTGAACAACCCGGCGCTATAGCCTTCGATGGAGACGGAAGAATGTTTGTCTTGGAACTAAGAACTTATATGCTTACGGCAGACTCTGATGGTACTTTAGACCCAATTAGCAGAATTTCACGTTGGGAAGACAAAGATCTAGATGGTGTTTATGAAACCGGAACAACCTTTGTTGATAGTCTAATTTTCCCCCGTTTTGTACTCCCCTATGGGAAGGACTGTATTTTAACCATGGAATCGGATGCTGATATTGTCTATAAATATACAGACACGGACCAGGATGGAAAAGCAGATAAAAAGGAATTTTTTACAGATAACTATGGCCGTTCTGGTAATGTTGAACACCAGCAGGCGTTTATGTATTGGGGAATGGATAACTGGCTGTACAGTACCGTAAATGCCTTTCGAATTAGGGAGACCGACGAAGGCATCAAAAGAGAAAAAACTGGTTATAACAGAGCCCAGTGGGGAATTACACATGATGATGATGGCAAACTCTGGTTTCAGGGAGGTGCCAGCGGGCTTCCTTCTTACTTCCAGTTTCCCATTCACTATGGAAATTTTGAAGTGCCAGATCAATTTGCAGAAGGTTTTGATATTCCTTGGGGTGCAGCGGTAAAAATTGGCGATATGCAAGGCGGAATGGATGAAATTAGACAACCAGATGGCTCACTTAATAGAGTAACTGGTGCTGCAGGTAACGATATTTATAGAGGAAACTCTCTTCCAAAAGATCTATTAGGTAATTATTTTTATGGAGAACCCGTTGCCAGAATAGTTCGTCAGATTAGGCCAGAAGTATCCGCCGGACTAACTACCTTGCACAATGTTCACCAAAATGAAAAATCAGAATTTTTGCGAAGTACAGACCCCTTGTTTAGACCGGTGGACATGGCCACTGCTCCCGATGGAACAATGTATGTAGTAGATATGTACCACGGTATTATACAAGAGGGACAATGGGCGCAAAAAGGATCTTTTTTACGCACAAAGATCGAGCAATATCAGTTAGATAAGGTAATTAGACTAGGTAGGATATGGCGAATTACCCACAAAGACTTTAAGCGAGATAAATCAAAACCCAAAATGTTTTCTGCCAATTCTTTACAATTGGTAAGTCATTTAGACCATCCTAATGGATGGTGGCGAGATAAGGCACAACAACTATTAGTCTTAAGAGATGATAAAACTATAATACCCGAATTGAAAATGAAAAGTCTCAAAGGGGAAAATCTTTTCGGTAGATTTCATGCTCTATGGGTCTTAGAAGGAATGAATGCCTTAGACATAGAATTAGTTCAAAACCTACTTCACGACCCCAATCCCAGAATGCAAATCCAGGCTTTAAGAGCAAGTGAATCGCTCTATAAAAAAGGCAGTAGAGACCTGGTTGCAGATTATAAAGATTTATTACAGGATGATGATGAGAATGTTGCAATTCAGGCTATGCTTACCATCCATCATCTAGAGGTAAAGGATGTTGAAAAGGAGTTGAACGAGGTTTTAGTTACAAATGATTCAAAAGGGATACAATTAATCGGGAAGCAAATTCTAAACCCTCAAGATTCGGGATACCGTGAAAATCGCCTTGCACATCTTGCGCCAGAGCAACAAGAACAACTCAAAAGGGGGACGGAAATATTTAATGAATTATGTGTTCAATGCCATGGTACAAATGGTCAGGGTACACCCTTGGGTAATGGAAGTACTATTGCACCGGCTCTGACGCAATCGGATCGAGTCCAAGCCCATCCGGATTATATTATTAATACCTTGTTATTTGGGCTAAAGGGACCAATTGAAGGAAAGGAATATCCGGGAGGCATAATGGTAGGTATGCAAGAACAGTCTGATCAATGGATTGCCGATATACTGTCTTATATAAGAATTAATTTAGATAATGAATCTAGTTTTATTTCCAAAGAACAGGTAGCTGATTTACGATCTTCCAATTCTTCTCAAGAAGTCCTTTCGTTTAAAGAATTATGGGCACAAATTCCACAAGAAATACCATTTACCGATAGTTGGAAAGTAAGTGCAAGTCATTCTATCCCGACAAGAATAGGTGGAACTGCTTCCCCATCAAGTGCTTTTAACTTTGAAGGTTGGTCTACCGGAGAAAAACAAAGAAAAAATATGTGGTTTCAAATAGAGTTACCTGAGGTAAAAACACTTTCAGGCGTTCAATTTGAAGCCCCCCCTAAAAGATTTGGCTGGGGTCCTAAAGCTCCCACCCCATTAGAAACCTATCCAAGAGAAGTAATTCTTCATACCTCTGTAGATGGTAAGAATTGGAATGAAATTAAGGTAGCTAAATGTGCTAGTAGAATTAATATGATCCCTTTTGAAAGCATAAACGCAAAATATTTAAAGATGACTTTAAATATTTCTGCTGCTGGAAATGAAGATTTCCCCTGGTCTATGAAACAGTTTAAGGTTTATGGTTTTCAAAAGACTGAAGCCAATGTTTCTACTTCAGACTAGGAATTCCTTCTTGTAGATAAGCCAGCAAATCTGCCATTTCCTGTTTGTCCATAGCGAATTCAAGGCCTTCCGGCATTAAGGACTTACCAGTAGTAGAAAAATTCTCTATGTTGATTTTTTGTATGTTCACATATTTACCCCCTGCGATTGCCAAAGTGAGATCAGAATCTGTTTCGGAACTAACTAAACCAAAGTATATATTGCCATCTTTTGTTACTACCTTGTAGTTTAGGTATTTAGTGTCTACCGCGGCATTAGGGTCTAGTATTTCATGCAATAAAGACTCCTTACTTTTACGACTAATTTCTGTCAGAACAGGACCTACCTGATTTCCAATATCATCATAAATATGGCAACTGGCACATTGGTTCCTAAAAACGGCCTTCCCACGAGAGGCAGTGCCCTCCATTTGTAATGCAGGCAACATTTGGTCTATAGCCTCCTTTCTTTGCACTATTCCACTATCTGAAAAAAGTGCTTCTGCCCTCTTCCTTATAGCCGCATCTTCAGAGAATAATAATACCCTTCTACGCTCTAAATCCAGATTAAATTCTCCTAAATTAACCTCGCCATTTTCCATTGCTGTTAGTAGGGGGTCATGATTAAAAGACTTATATAAAAGGATGTCTGTAGCATGCCTTCTGGCTTCCGGACCAAGAGAGGGCCATAAATGTAACAGTTTTGGACCCACCTCTTCTTTATTGGAGTTCCACAATTGGGAAAGCGCCTCTCTTTGAAGTATCAAAGGTCTATTTGTTTCTAAGAGCGCGTAGAGGAGTTCTGATCTAAACTCAAAATCGGCTAGGCCTATAAGCTGTAATTGAGCCAGTTGCTCCTCTACACTTCCTTTCTCCTCTAAAATATTTTTTCTGGCTAAAGGCAAATACTCGTTTACCTTTTTAGAAGCTTCCACACCGAGGGCAAGTCGCAATTCACCACAAGACTTTATTATTTCAATATCATTATTTGTTTCTAAACTATTTAGACTTCGCAGTAGGTGTAATTCTTCAGAGGGGTTTAAAGTGGAAGTACTACGATAAGCATATCCGTCTGAAAGAGATGTAATTAAGATTGCTTTATCTTTTGGACTTAAAGTGCTATTACCAAGCCTGTCTAAAATATCCGCTATATCGAGATGAGAATAGTCTTTCCCTACTACCTTAATTAAGAGATTTAGCATTTCCTTTTGCTGCTTGCCTAAATCATCTTCCTGAACTATTATTTCATTTTTTAAAATCTCAAGAGCCTGTGGTTTAAGAACAAAGGAAATTGCCTGCAGGTTCCAGTAGTCTAACATCTCATCTTCTAGAATTTTTTGATATTCTTTGGCTATTACCTCCTTAACCCGCCCATATTCATTATTCTCAAGTGTACTCAGGGATAAGGTTATCTGAAGTCTTACTCTTTTATCCGCTGACGGGAGCAAATGAATTAAGCTATCTACAAGGGCCGAAGAATTATGCAGTCTTTTTTCTGCAATTCGTACAGCGCTCTCCGTTACCCCCGGGTGATCGTCTTCCAATGCCATCAGCAAGTATTCATCTTCTAATTCCCCTAGGCCTTCTAAAGTCCAAAGACTGTGAAGTCTTGCCAAAGGTCTAGGATTGGATAATTGTTTTTCCAAAATCGACTTCGCATCTAAGCGCTTTCCAGAAACCAGTAATTGTTGGGCGGTTCTTCTTATCCATTGGTTATCATCACCGAGAGCGCTAACCAAGTCTTCCATCTCACTCTTCTCGAAGTTGATAGGAACAGTATAAGTATAAGTTTTAGGGCTTATCCTATAAATCCTTCCTTTGTCCTTACCAGCATTTAAATCCAGGTTAATTTCTATTTCATCGGGTATCCACTCGGGATGTTCAATTACTTCTCTATGCATATCCAGAACATATAAAGCTCCATCTGGTCCTATAGACATATTAACGGGTCTGAAGGATCGATCTGAAGAAGCTAAAAACTCTATTTTTTCTCTATTCCTTGTAGCTTTTGATACAGAAAATTCTTGGTCTAGCTGATCCATGTGCACTAAGTTTAGTACACAATCTGCTACCAGCAGAGAGTTGTCCATATCCTCTGGGAATATTCCACCTCCGTAATACGTTATTCCACACGCCCCTGAAAAGTAACCAGATTGTTCGGGATGATTAACCCGCGAATCTTGTTCGCCTATAGGGTATATTCGAGAAAGTCCGTTTTCTTCATGGTCTGATATATTTACCAAGGCATGACCGGATGCAGAGGGCATATCTGTAAAATAACGATCTTCAAAAACCAATTGTGATACATGTTCTAAATTATGAGTTTCATACAACCTTCCCCAATTATCAAAAGTTATTTTAAACCCTCCAGAAGATTCCCCGACTCTTTCCAAAACTTCATCTTCCAGATTAAATCTTAAATCCCCTCCTCTAAGGGGCATAAATTCATTGGGGGTAGAAGTAAAAAATGGTGCCCCGGAATTTCCTCCATTGGCAGCGTAGATCCAATTATCTAAACCATAGGTCAGCCCATTGAAATTATGCTGAAGATTCTCATTGCTAAAACCGTCCATTAAAACAATTCGTTTCTCAGCAAGTCCGTCATTGTCTTCATCGCCTATCCATAAAAGATGAGGTGGAGCTGCAACGAGAAATCCGCCTTTATAAAACATAAAAGACGAAGCTACACCCAGATCCTCTGCAAACATCTTCCTTTCATCAAATATTCCGTCCTGATTATTGTCTTTCAAATGAACAATTCTACTAGTAGCATCCCTTAGAGGATAACCTGGCATTTCAAGGACAAATGCTTCCCCTGAAGGGGAAAATTGTAGTTCAACCGGGTCAAAAACCAAAGGTTCGGAAGCAACCAAATCCATCTTAAAATCTGGGTGCAATTGAAACGAATTGCCATCATTATCCTCCTTTCGCATACAAGCAAAAAGCAGTAAAACAGCCAAAAAAAACAATATACTTTTTTTCATTAGGATATTTTTCCGTGATTTCTATGAAAGATATAAAAATGAAAAAGAAAGTCCTAGCTTAGATATAAATCAATAAGTCCTTCTGGGGCAGTGATAAAAATCGTCTGCAGTTTGCGATCCACTTTTTGAATAATCGCATCATTTATTGGAATGAGAATCTGGTTTTGGTCTTTTTTGATTTCAAATAAGGCTTGAGAAACATTGTCGTTAACCCCGGTAATTATACCAATATCACCATGTTGGTTATCGATAACACTAAAACCTATTACCTCGTGATAATAAAACTTTTTTCCAGAGAGCTTGGGTAAAAATGAAAGAGGGAGATACAGTTTTGAACCGATTAATCTTTCCGCTTCCGCCTCATTCCGAACATCTTCAAAACGTATCCTTAACAAATTAGATTTATGAAGCACACATTTTTCCATAAAAAAAGGAACCAGACTGTCTCCAATAGAGACAAAAACTGATTCCATATTCTGATATTGTTGGGGATCATCCGTGTCTAGTTTAACTAAGACTTCCCCTTTAAAACTATATTTAGAAACTATTTTGCCTAGGTAGAAACACTCTTCCTTTTGCACAGTATCTAAAAAATTAAGCTTTATCTTCTTTTTTATCCTCTACGGTTTCGGCAGAATCTTCTTTTTCTTCTTTAGCAACTTCCTTTACCTCTTCAACAACTTCTTTAACCTCTTCAGCTACTTCTTCCTTTACCTCTTCAACAGCTTCTTTAACCTCTTCAGCTACTTCTTCCACAGCTACTTCTGCTTCTTCAACAACCGCTTCTTCTTCCTCTACCGCAACAGCGGCAGCAGCTCTTTTTTCGTTTATTTCTTTTTCAGCCTCTAGTGCTTTTGCCTTCGCCTCGGCTTTTGCCTTATCCAGACCATCTAACTTTTTAGAAACAATTTTTTCCTTTTCAGTCAACCATGCATTGAATTTTTCTTCGGCCTGATCCTCTGTGAAAGCTCCTTTGTTTACCCCACCAAGAAGATGATGCTTATATAAAACACCTTTGTAAGATAAAATTCTACGAGCTGTATCTGAAGGCTGTGCTCCGTTAACCAACCACTGTACAGATTTATCTACATTTAAGTCTATAGTTGCAGGATTAGTGTTAGGGTTGTAGGTTCCTAATTTTTCTAGAAATTTTCCGTCGCGTTTAGATCTTGCATCTGCCGCTACTACCCAATAAAAAGGTTTTCCTTTTTTTCCGTGTCTTTGTAATCTTATTCTAACTGGCATATCACATTAATTTTGTTGGGTGCCCGACCCATGTTATTAATTCTTTTCCCCTTAAAAGGGGTGCAAATATAATCTATTTCTAAATCTTCACAATACTTGGCCAGAAAATTTTATTCTCTTTCTACTAATTGGTCCTTACCTTTTACTAATTTGGCATTGTGCTGCTCAAGTATTAAATCAAATTCATTCAAAACATCGGTATAATCTCCAGTAAGTTCAAATTGTTCCGAAGGATCTGTATCTAGGTTGTAAAGAATTGGCGGTTCGTGTTCCTCTCTTTTGCCAAATTCTCCGTACTCCCCTTGCGTAATGTAATGCGCTTTATACTTTCCAATTCGCACTGCATAAATTTCTGTTCCTCTGTAATACAAAATGCTTTTTCTAGTGCTAGGATTACCATTTAACAATGTTCCACTAATATCTACGCCATCCATTTCACGATCTGTTGGCACTTCTAATCCGGCCATTTTACTAAAGGTTACAAAGAGATCCATGCTAGATCCTAAATCGTGCCTTAAGCCCGGCTTTATAGTTCCCGGACCCCAGAAAAGAGCCGGTTCTCGCATCCCTCCTTCCCAAGTGGTTCCCTTCCCCGCACGCAAAAGTCCGGCACTGCCACCTTTCTCTTTAAAGGTAAGCCAAGGACCGTTATCGGAGGTGAATACTAGAATGGTATTTTCAGCAAGACCCTCCTCCTCCAAGAAATTCATAATATCTCCTACTCCTGCATCAATTTCCTCTATAATGTCCCCGTATAAACCTCGGGCGCTTTTTCCTTTATATTCTTCTGAAACAAACAGTGGAACATGTGGAAGGTTATGCGCCAAGTAAACAAAGAAAGGAGATTTTTTATGCTCTTTAATATAATTAATTGTCTCCTCTGAATATCTTTTGGTTATTGTATTTTGGTTAACCGGTCTTTCTATTATTTCTGTATTTCTATACAAAGGGACATTAAAATCTTCAGTTTTTATTTTTTCATCTGCTTGCATTAGGTATTCCCGATAAGGCAACTGGCTTGTCCTGTCCATATCATTAGAATAAGGTATACCAAAGTAGTAATCAAAACCATGGGTGGTGGGTAAAAAGGCATCCTTATGGCCCAAGTGCCATTTTCCAATACACGCCGTATTATAGCCCGCCGATTTTAGGTGTTCCGCTAGAGTAATTTCACTCGCAGGCAAACCTCCTTTTGAGTCGGGAAACAGCACGCGTCGCTTACTGCTGGCCATACCACTTCGTACGGGTAATCTCCCTGTGAGGATTGCAGCTCTGCTTGGTGTACAAACACTGGCAGCAACATAAAAATTAGTCCATTTCTGACCCTCCTCAGCCATTCTATCCAGATAAGGTGTCTTAATACTAGGATGCCCATAACTACTAAGATCCCCATAGCCCAGGTCATCTGCAAAAATTATAATGAAATTTGGTTTTTCACCTTGCGCATCCTGTGCTTCTATCGGAATATTTACCAATGAAAAAAGAATAAACAGGAGATAATAAAACCAGGTGTTTGTATGAGTTGTCATAGAGAAATGTTTAAAAAAAGAAATATAGTGAATTAAAAATGAGTCCCCTATGGATGATGCAGTCTTAAGTTAATAACTCCTAATAAAAGCTTCTGGAGTTTGCGATGTATTTCCCTATTTTTATGCCTTGCTTAATACCCTACCCTCACATTTATGTATCTGATTTTTGACACCGAGACCACCGGACTTCCCAAAAGATGGAACGCCCCAATTAGTGATACAGATAACTGGCCACGCTGCATCCAAATAGCATGGCAGCTACACGATTCTATGGGGAATTTAGTAGTACACGAGGACTATCTGGTAAAACCAGAAGGTTTCAATATTCCATATGACGCGGAACAAATTCATGGTATCTCCACGGCATTAGCAGAGAAAGACGGGGTGGCAATTGCGGAAGTACTTACCCTTTTTAAAGCTGCATTATCAAAAGCCAAATTTATTGTTGGTCAAAACATAGGTTTCGATGTTAATATTATGGGGGCTGAATTCTTCAGGCATGAGGACTCCAATCCTTTTGACGGTTTTCCGGTTTTAGATACCTGTACAGAAAAAACAGCTAGCCTATGTCAGATCCCCGGAGGCAGGGGCGGCAAATTTAAACTCCCAACCCTAACAGAACTACATCAATACTTATTCAGACTACCTTTTAAAGAAGCACACAATGCCACGGCAGACGTAGAAGCTACCGCACGGTGTTTCTTTGAACTTCTTAGAAAAGGTAACTATTCACAGGAGGAGTTAAAGGTTACTCCTGATTACTTTAGAGATTTCTCGGAGGCAAACCCAAAAGAGATTGCACCTGTTGGTCTAAAGCACATCAATCTTAAAAAGGCCTCTGAAAAAATTACAAAAAATTTAGAAGCTGCAAAGGATAAAAATATTTCTGAAGACGACCTGAATAAAAATATTCAGTCTTTGGAGGATGTGTCGTTCGTTCATTTGCATAACCACTCTCAATTTTCTGTACTTCAGTCCACTATTAAGGTAAAAGATCTGGTTAAAAGTGCCACTTCAGAAAATATGTCGGCAGTGGCCATTACGGATCATGCCAATATGATGGGGGCTTTCCACTTTGTTAAAGAAGTAAAAGCGCATAATAAACTAGTAAGAGAATCACAAATCCAAGAGGAAGAAAACAGCTCTAATCTAAAAGAAATAAAACCCATTATAGGATGCGAGTTTTTTGTTTGTGAAGACCACCTGAACAAAAACCTAAAAGACTACGGTTATCAGATGGTGTTTTTGGCAAAAAACAAAAATGGTTATCACAATCTTGCTAAAATGTCTTCGTTGGCCTATACCGACGGCTTCTATTACGTCCCCAGAATAGATAAAAAGATTGTTGAAAAATACCAAGAGGATTTAATTGTTTTGAGCGGTAATTTATATGGGGAGATAAGTTCCAAAATTTTAAATATCGGAGAAAAGCAAGCCGAAGAAGCTCTTTTATGGTGGCAAGGTGTTTTTAAAGATGATTTTTATCTGGAGATTATGCGCCATGGGCAAGAAGATGAAGATAGAGCCAACGAGGTTTTAACAGCCTTTGCTGAAAAGCACAGGGCAAAACTTATAGCCACAAACAATACTTATTACTGCGCAAAAGAAGATGCTGCTGCGCATGACATTCTACTCTGTGTAAAGGATGGAGAAAAGCAGACTACTCCAATAGGCAGAGGCAGGGGTTACAGATACGGTCTTCCTAATCAGGAATATTATTTTAAAAGCGAAGAGGAAATGAAAAGTCTCTTCCAAGATATTCCGGAGTCGATAATTAATATTCAGGAAGTAGTAGATAAAATTGAACCTTATGATCTGGCAAGAGATGTACTCCTGCCCAAATTTGAAATACCAGAATCCTTCTTAGTGGAGGAAGATAAAAAAGATGGAGGTAAAAGAGGGGAGAATAGTTACTTAAAACATATTACCTACAAAGGCGCCGAAAAAAGATATGGGGAAGTAACGGAAGATATAAAAGAGAGAATAGACTTCGAATTAAAAACTATTGAAAATTCTGGGTATCCAGGCTACTTTTTAATTGTCGAGGATTTTATTCGGGAAGCAAGAAAAATGGGCGTATCCGTAGGTCCTGGCAGGGGTTCTGCCGCGGGCTCCGTTGTAGCCTATTGCCTTTGGATAACTAATATAGACCCGCTAAAGTACGACCTGCTTTTTGAACGGTTCCTAAATCCCGACAGGGTTTCAATGCCAGATATCGATATTGATTTTGATGATGAAGGCAGGGGGAAGGTCATGGACTATGTAATCGAAAAATATGGCGCTAATCAGGTAGCACAAATTATTACTTATGGTACAATGGCTGCAAAGTCTTCTATAAGAGATACTGCCAGGGTTTTAGATCTGCCATTACATGATGCAGACAGGATAGCCAAGCTTATCCCAACCATGTCGAAATTGAGTAAAATTTTTGGTGTCCCAGAGGCCGACTTAAAGAAAAAATTTAGGACTGACGAATTAGAAAAAGTACATAACCTGCTTGCCATTTCAGAAGGAGACGATCTAGAAGCGCAGACCGTAAAAATGGCAAGAGTTCTGGAAGGTTCTTTGAGAAATACTGGTATACACGCCTGTGGCGTTATTATTACCCCAGATGACATCACCAATTTTGTCCCTGTAGCAACGGCTAAAGATTCGGATCTTTATGTAACGCAATTCGATAATTCTGTGGTTGAAAGTGCCGGACTCTTAAAAATGGATTTCCTTGGTCTTAAAACATTAACCTTAATCAAGGATACCCTAAAAATAATTAAGGCAAAATATGGTAAAGAATTAGATCCAGATAGTTTTCCATTAGATGATGAGGCCACTTATGAATTGTTTCAAAGGGGGGATACTGTAGGAATATTTCAGTATGAATCCGTAGGAATGCAAAAACACCTAAAGGATTTAAAGCCCTCCGTTTTTGATGATTTAATAGCAATGAATGCCCTTTATAGACCTGGGCCTATGGAATACATTCCAAGTTTTATTGCCAGAAAAAATGGGGATGAAGACATTACCTATGATCTGCCTGAAATGGAAGATATCCTTAAGGAAACCTATGGAATTACTGTATACCAAGAACAGGTGATGCTTCTTTCACAAAAATTGGCAGGATTCTCTAAGGGTGATGCCGATGTACTCCGAAAAGCAATGGGAAAGAAAATTTTTGCGCTTCTGCAAAAACTAAAACCACAGTTCCTCGACGGAGGAGAGAAAAATGGGCACCCAAGAGAAATACTTCAAAAAATTTGGAAAGATTGGGAAGCCTTCGCTTCTTATGCTTTCAATAAAAGTCACTCTACCTGCTATGCCTATATAGCTTACCAAACGGCCTATTTAAAGGCACACTACCCATCGGCATATATGGCAGCCGTTCTTTCAAATAATATGAACGATATAAAGCAGGTCACTTTTTTTATGGAAGAATGTAAGCGCATGGGCTTGGAGGTGCTTGGGCCTGACGTAAATGAATCTTACTACAAATTTGCCGTGAATCAGAATGACGCTGTACGATTTGGAATGGGAGCGATAAAAGGAGTTGGCAGGGCTGCTGTAGAAACAATTGTAGAGAATAGAAAAGCAAAAGGTCCTTTTAAATCGGTATTCGACTTAGCCAAAAGAATAGACCTGAGAGCTGCAAATAAAAAGGCATTTGAAAACTTGGCCTTAGCAGGAGGTTTTGATTCTTTTGGGGAGGCAAATAGATCACAGTATTTTCATAAAGAAGGTGATGGACTTACTTTTCTGGAAATGGTCTTAAAGTTTGGCGCCAAATTTCAGGAAAGTGAAAACTCTTCTCAGGTTAGTTTGTTTGGAGAATCTAGTGAGGTACAGATTCCAGAGCCAATAATTCCTCCTTGTGAGTCATGGGGAACTATGGAAAAATTGAAAAGAGAAAAAGAAGTTGTTGGAATTTATATTTCCGGCCATCCTTTGGATGATTTCAAAAAGGAAATTAGCAGTTTTACCAATAGTAGTATTTCCTTTTTTGCGAATATAGAGGAATATGTAAATAGAGAATTATCTTTTGCCGGGGTAATTACGGATGTACAACACAGGATTTCAAAAAATGGTAAAGGTTGGGCTCTTTTTACAGTAGAGGATTACACCGAAAGTTTTGAATTTAGAATGTTTGGAGAAGAATATTTAAAATACCGCCATTTTCTAATGATCAACTCTTTTATCTATATCAAAGTTTTTATAAAGGAGGGATGGGTAAACAGAGAAACCGGAAAGAAAGGCGATCCAAGAATGCAATTTAACCACTTTAGTCTGCTTCAGGACAGTATGGAAAACTTTGCTAAAAAGTTGACGATTAAACTTAATATTCATGAATTAGAGGAAGACTATATTACCGACTTAAAGGATACTTTTATTTCTTATAAAGGAAAACATGCGCTGCATTTTGTGGTATATGAAAATCAACAAGAGATTAAGCTAAACCTGTCTAGCCGAAAGCAAAAAGTGGAAATCACTTCAGAGCTTTTGCATACTTTAGAAGAGAAGGAAGTGCATTATAAATTAAACTAAATAAACTTTATCAATATACCAATAGGAAAAATGTATGTATCTGAAGTAATGAATAGGTATAATATTTGACTAACTTTGTATAATTCTAAATATAAATAAAATGGCTTTAGAGATAACAGACGCTACTTTTGACGAAGTAGTATTAAAGAGTGACAAACCAGTTGTAGTAGATTTTTGGGCAGCGTGGTGTGGGCCTTGTAGAATGGTTGGTCCTATTATAGACGAGGTTAGTTCGGAATACGAAGGAAAGGCCGTAGTAGGCAAAGTAGATGTTGATGCAAATCAGGAATTTGCAGCGAAATACGGGGTAAGAAACATTCCTACCGTATTGGTATTTAAAAATGGTGAAATTGTAACAAGACAAGTAGGTGTATCGCCTAAGAAGGTCTATACAGATGCAATTGAGGCCGTTTTATAAGAGAACATTCTTAAAACTTTAAAAAAGGTTTGGCAGATGCCAAACCTTTTTTGGTTTATCTTGCTCCTATGGATTTAAGGTCTGAATTACATAAAGCACCGCTATTTCAAAATTTAGAACTACTAGCAAACCAAATAGTAGAAGGGTTTATTAGTGGTATTCACAAGAGTCCATTTCACGGTTTTTCCGCAGAATTTGCCGAACATAAGATTTACAATAATGGAGAAAGTACAAAACACATAGACTGGAAACTCTTCGCTAAAACAGATAAGCTTTTTACAAAGCGGTACGAAGAAGAAACGAATTTAAGGTGTCATATGATATTAGATAATTCAGCTTCTATGTACTATCCTGAAGTAGATGATCTTTCTATTTCTAGTTTAAATAAAATTGGTTTTGGAGTTCTGGCCATTGCTGCATTGATGAAAATATTAAAAAAGCAAAGAGATGCTGTTGGACTAAGTGTGTTTTCCGACAGATATTCTTTTTACAGCAGTGAAAAAGGGAGCGAAAGACAGCACCAAATGTTACTGGCAAAACTAAGCGAAATCAGCCTGGAAAAAGTCCCTGCAAAAGAGACACATCTCTATACATACCTTCATCAAATAGCAGAAAAGATAAAGAGAAGGAGTTTAATTTTTCTCTTTACCGATATGTTCCAGACCGCCTCGGACGACGATAAAATATTTGATGCTTTAAGGCATTTGAAATACAATAAACACGAGGTAGTTATTTTTCATCTAATGGACTTCGAGAAAGAATATCATTTTAATTTTGAAAACTCCCCTAAAAGATTTGTCGACGTAGAAACAGGGAAACACATAGACCTGTATGCAGATACAGTAAAGGAGGCATATGAAGATGGTATATCGAAATTTTTAAAAAACCTAAAACTGCAATGTGCCAAATATAAAATAAAGTATGTAGAAGTAGATATAAAAGAATCCTTCGCCAAGGTGTTAAATACCTTTATGATTGAGCGCCAAAATTTTCTTTAACTATTCACATTTTAGAGAAAATTGTTTGTGCAATTGAAATAGCAATGTATATTTGCACACGCTAATTGCAACGGTCTGGTAGTTCAGTTGGTTAGAATACCTGCCTGTCACGCAGGGGGTCGCGGGTTCGAGTCCCGTCCAGACCGCAAAAAAGAGCCCTTCACAAAAATGTGAGGGGTTTTTTTAGTTTCAAAACGTAAAAGTTTACTTTTTCAGTGAGAAAGTAAAAAAGTATTAGCTAACGAAGGGCGAAAATTTTGCGAGGCCACACTTTAGGCCGCTTTTGAGCGAAGGTGAGAAAGCAATCCCGTCCAGACCGCAATGTAAATAATCCTTGTATAGTTAATCAATACTTTTAAGATTATGTCTATTGTACTTGTGCGATTTTCGTACAGTAAATTTCTTTAGTCATTCGTTTTCTTACATTTCTCGACATCTTAACTTTCTGTAATTTCGTCTTGATTACTTAACTAAAATTGTCAATGATTAATAAAATAAGGTTTTTCTAACCCCTTAGGTTAACGTCCCTAGACTCTATATTAATAGTATGATTAGTAAGTAAACTTCTAGAATTTACTATATCGTGGTTTTATGAACAGATTAGATATAAAACAATTGACTATTATGAGGGTTGTACTTGAAAGAGTCCTAATAAAACTTCAAGAAGAAAAGAACTCTCTTTCTGACTTAGGAAACGACGATTAATAGGATATTTAGTAATAATTTCATATTTTATTGACAATATTAAAGTCGCAATAAAGCCAACTTATGAAGGGTAGTGTTATCTTGTTATTTTCTTTTTTTTCTATCTTTCTTTTTAATAGTTGTTCAAGTTCCGAAAATGAAGTTTTGGATAACGCTGTTATTGATGAAGCCGATGACCCTATTCAGGAGACAAATAACAGTCCTGTTGTAATGGATCAATCCTTTAGTGTATTAGAAAATAATGATTTTCAAACAATAATAGGTAAAATAGCTGCTAGCGACCCAGATGGCGATCCTCTTGAGTTCTTAACGGCCGATGAGGTAGAAATTAACAAAGATACGGGTGAGTTTTCTCTAGCGGAAAATGGTCCTTATCTTTTAGATTACGAAACCAATGATTCTTTCTTATTCGACATTATTGTAAGTGATGGGAAGACTAGTGTGACTGCGAGAATAACAGTTCAGATTGAAGATGTCGATGATGGGCCACTGAGGGACACAGAGAAAAGAATTGTAAGAAGTTTTATGTTTCAGGTACAATATGACCAAACGGACTATCCACTTTATAAAAGAACAGAAAAGGCCCAAATGTATTTGTCTGGATTTGTAACCAATCAGCTTCGTAGTGTAGTATCTCTTTCTATCCAAGAATATAATTCTATGTTTTCGGACGGTTTCGAAATTTCTGTAATTGATGATTCGTTGACAGCCAACGTCACTCTTCATTCTGGTACTATTGAGGAACTAGAATTTCTATGGCCTGATTATTATGAACTGGCCCTTAGATTTCCTGGACTGGGCGGCATAGCCGGAGGAGATAGAGTTTGGATTGCAGATTATGCACATAATAGTCGAACCATTAAACATGAATTAGGTCATATGATAGGACTAGGCCATTCACCTGTGGAAGAGTGTGGATTTGGTGCAGAAAATAGCATTATGTGTGGTGGCGTAGGTGGGGCAGGTAATCGTTTTAACGAAATTGATGTTGGCGTTATACAATATTATTATCATCCTGATATGCCATTGGGTCTTCCGGGAACCGAAGTAGTTAATCGTCTTAGCGAGATAATTATATCGGAAAGATAAACTGTAATAGACTTTTTCTCTTTTCTGACAGATAAATGAATTGTTGAGGGTTGTTTAGGTTTTTCTGAGAACCTAAACATCAACAATAACAATATAACGATCCCTACTTCCTGAAAAAAATTGCTCAAAAAAAAGGATCTAGCCTTTCCTATCTTTTCTTTCAATCTCCCGAACACCCTTTAAATACTGCAGTTTTTAGGATGTACCCCCTTTGTACCCCCTTCATTTTTTTTTGTTGAAAATCAGAAATCTAGGTTTGTAGAGTCATTGAAAATCAATCTAATCAATGACATCCGTTTTGTGGTCTTGCTCGGTTAAGGGCTGCAGACTTTTTATCGAGCAGGTCACACAAAACAGTAATCAAGTTTAATCCGCAAAACAAAAAATGATGAAAACAAACTTTAGAATAACCAGAAGATTCTTAATTGTCTCTCTATGTATGGTATCAATAGCTTGCAGCAAAGAAGACAGCGACGGCCAAAGGGACCCAGATGGAGAAGTTGAAGAACTTGCACCTAGCATTTCAACCAGTGAATTTGAGACCGACAACGGACAAATTGGAATAAGCCTAAGTGCCCGTGAAATTGCAAGAAGAGGCTATAAACCAGTTACCGCAGTGATTTCAATGGAATCATCTTCAGGTATTGAAGACCAAATAATAAGCTTCGATGAATACAGCAATTTAGCCATACTCTCCTTTGAAAATGATGCTCTTGACGCTACTATTGAAAGTGAATTGAAAGATGGAGTTGCTGTTCAAGTAACGGTAAGAGATGAAAACGACGCTGTTTTGGCAACCCAAGACTTTACTAAACTATCATTCAAACCAAGCCCAGAAGATGAAGAAATCGGGGCCGAAGGTTTAGACGACTTATTCGCAGATATAAGCCTGCGACCAGATTTAAAATACTATGTACAAGTAGTTAACAAAGAAAATGAAGTAATTGCTGCCCCTGGTTCGCAAGGATACCTAAATGAAAGTAGCGTTAGCATGGATATGAAGGTCAGGACGGATTTGAATTATGCAGAAAACCCGGAGTATTTTGAGAATTTTACAACCTATTACTTCCAAAAAATCCCCAATAATGAAGGGTTCTATTCCATGGCCGTTAAAAATGGAAATGACATCCACTATCTCTATATGTCGGGTACCCGACTAAATATTCAAACCAGAGAGAACTTAGAAAGGAACGGCACCAATACAAATGTTGAATTTTTTACTAACTACTGGTTCAAAATAATTAAAGAAGGGCCTGGATTGTTTTCTATAGTGCCTTTTAATACAGCGAATCCTTTGGTTATATCTGGCAGTAATTTTCTAATTGCATCGAATAATACTCCTACAGATCCCAATTACTTTAGAATATTGCTTTTTGATATAGATTGGGATGTGCAAGTGGTTGATTCGCAATTTGCCAAACCCATTATGCCGCCTTCTGCTACTAATAGTGCCTATAACAGTACTTTGAGAAACTGTAGTAGTGGAACATTGACGCAAACTGTGGGAGAAAGTACTACCATTGCGACAACTCAGGTTGCCGGATATGAAGAAACAATGTCTGTTTCAACCACAAACACTGCTGGTGTTGAAGTAAGTGTAGAAGTAGCCTACGAAGCAGAAGCCAAATTCTTTGGTAGTGGAACCAAACAGTCCATCACCGGATCAATTACCGGTAGTTATGAATACTCGAAAACTGCAACGGAAACCAATACTCGGTCTAGGAGTATTAGCACTGAAAAGTCTGTTGAAGTTTCAGTATCAAGGGAAGTAGGTGTTCCTCCTGGTACCGCAATTGCAGTTGCAGATATCTACCAACAATATCAAAATATAAGAGTCCCCTTCGTACAAAAATTCAGAATCTCAGGAAAATACCAAGAAGATAATATGGCTTTAACCGGGCAAGAAATACTTACCCAATTTGCCTTCAATAGTTTCACCGGAGTTATAACTGAGGTGGAAGCAGACTATATTGAGGTAACCGTTCGTGGCAACACCATTATCGATAAAATTATCGAGACCTCAACGGAAACTCGGGATATTGCCCATAGCTGTAATGATTTATAATTATATTGTCTGTGTATACTAAAATTAAAGCCCCGAAATAACTCTTTGGGGCTTTACTTCTTTAATTATTAAAGCTAGCAGAAAAATATAATAAAAGAAGCCCGTGTCCAAACCAAATAACAAACAGCCTCCCTAAAAGTGGCATAACAGCTATAAATCTATAGGTAGTAGTTCACTTAATACTTAATCGATTGGTGAGCCCCTAAAAGACTCTCTAACAGCATCTCTTGGCAGATTAGTAGTCAAAAAGAACCCGGAAAGACACCACTTTTTGATTATATTATGTTTAACCTAAATGTAAATGATCAACAGCATCCCAAATCTATGGCTCCTAGATTAATTGAAGGTGTATTTTACACTAATCTGTAGCCTGTTAGCGTACCCCCTAGAACCATCAAAATCTTCCCTAAAACCCCTTAGATATTCCATTCCTACAAATGCATTATCGATAAAATGCCAAATGAGGTTCGCCGCGACATAGCCAGTCGCGTGCGGACTTCCTTCTGGCTGTCCTAGGGTATTATCGATGTCCCCGTAATTATACACAAGGAGGCTAGTCCATTTCTTAGACCAATAATGCTCATAAGAAAAAAAGATGCCAAATTCTGTCAACGCGTCTATAGTTCCATCTTCATTCAAGGCTGTAGAGCCACCTCCCCTGTATCTGCCAATACCAGGTCCGTATACGCCCTGAAACCCCAATCTGTCTTCTCCTAGGATTCGTATTATTCCTGATAGATTCAAACCGTATAATGAAGTGTTTACATCGCCCCCTTCCTCATATCTGTATTGCATTAGGGCGTAATATGTGGATAGTTGAAGGTGGCCCCAGTCTCTGTTATGCCTGTATCTGACGGTAATATCAGGAATGGGTGAAAAAAAAGCACCATCCTGTTCGGGTTGTTGCCCAATCTTACTAGGTTTTTCAATGGAAAAAGCAATATAAGAAGAACCAAGAGCGTGTTTATATCGAATTAGAGGTTGTCGAATAAAGACGTAGGCCGCAGGTTTTTCAAAATCAAGTGTAGCAGGTATAATGTCCTCATCCATAAAATTAGACCACCACTGACCTGCCCGCCACTTGTCCGCTATGTCAACGAAAGCATGACGTAAACGAAACGCTCCATTGGTGCCAAAAAAGTCTCCTTCTATGTACAAACGTATATCCCCAATGCCAGTTCCCCGAATCGCATCAAGATGGAGCCTTGTTTCTTTGGCGTTCAGATTTGCCGATGACCCGGTTGATCCGTCCGTAGGAATCGTTGCCGTATTGAAGAAGTCAGGCGAACCAATGGGATTAAAGTCTTGAATATAGTCCAATTTCACATAGCCTCCTAAATTTAAACGGGTATCTAGTTTAGGTAACTGCCACCAACCTGGAGGCAGTTCATCTTTGTCTTTGGAGTCTTGCGACCATAGATTCTCACTGCCACCAATAAATGCGACAATAATGAATAGTATTAGGAATCTTGTAGTTAACCAGAAATGTGATATTCGAACAATCATAATATAGATTTTTTAGTATTAAGGAAAACATTCCCATTTTTTATGAACCATCGCTTTGCATTTAGATCTAAAAGTCTTAAAAGATTAGTTTTCAATAAGTTTTCTTTCATTAAGAGTACATCTTCCCCTATTTATTTAATTTATATCTGAAGTTGTCTTTTTGAACATAATTCAAAAACTTGGCATCCTGCATGCTTTTGGGAGATTCATAACAAGACCATATATTTCAATGGGGTCTTAATGTTGGACACCTAAATAAGCTTAAACCGGGTAAATGAATACGAAAGAGTGGCATTTGACTTAATTTATAATTAAAAATATAGTCTTGAAAATTAAATTAAAAGACTCATAAAATCAGAAGTAGAACCTACCTCTTAAGCCAAATACTGCTATAAAACTGTTATCTGGATTAAAGGCTGGATTTCCCAAAAATTGAATGTTTGGGGTTATCTCTGAATGATGTGTTAATTTGAATTTATAAAAAACCTCCCCGGTAAATTGTGGATCTAAATCGATCCCAAAAGTGCTTTCATTTGGTTTATTGTAATTGAGTCCAATGCCGACTGTATTCGGACCTGCAATATTAAAGGCTATTCCCGTACTGATGGAGTACTCGTAAAAGGCGAGGCCATCTTTGGCCCAGCCAAATCGTAAAAAGGGTAGATACTGATATTGCGCTCCCAGTGCCCAACTTGCAGATCCAATGATTCCCCAACCTGAGGGCGTATTGGCTTCTCTCCTTGCATCCACCTGCCAAAACGTTAAGTGTATGTTTCTTAGAAAGAGCATTTCAACCCCAGGGGAATATCCCAACTCAAACGTTTTTACTGTCTCAAAATCAGTAAAGAAGGTGTCGAAACCTTTCCAAAACTGGGTCGCGTCTCCGTTAGCGTCTACTAAACTGCCAACTGCATACAAATTATCCGTCAACCAACCACTTACCATGAACCCCATCGAACCATCCGGGTAAGCCCCTCCTAGGGCTCCTGAACCTGTGGCAAAAACAATATTATTAAAACTCTGCCATGGACTAGCAACTGCATATACATCTGTCCAGTCCGTAATATCTACAAATCCTCCATATGCGACTATTTTGCTCTTCCCAAATTCCTGACGCCAGTATAAATTGGTGGCCCTCCATCCCTGATTGTTATAGACAGATTGCAATAGCCCAGCGTACCCAATATCTACCGGACCATACTCCCTAAGAGCATTTTCGGTATACCTATGCCTGTTTTCTACCTTAAATATGATACCACCTTCTTTATCACTTCCATGATTAATAAGGTTCCATTTACCATAAATTCTGAATACTCCACTAGCGCCAATATTGTTTCCTATAGCATCTGTCGCAGCCATTATTTGGGAATTGTAATCTCCACTAATTTTAAATCCAGTCTTATCGTAAAATCGTTCTTTGGCATTGTCTAGGCTATCTAGAATGTACCACGCTCTTAATCCCTGACTCTCTTCATCATTGTCTAACTGATTCATTACAGATCCTGGACCCGAAATGTCTCTGTTTATGGCAGGGTCCTGCTGAGCAGAAAGCGGGAATGATCCGAGAATGATTAATAAAACAACTAGGTATGTACTCTTTTTCATCTTATTTATTATTTAAAATGTTGTAACATTCATTACCAGGGTAAATTAATAATTGGTATAATTGATAATCTAATTTGCTGTTGAGGTCCAAAGTTTTGGGGAGAGGCAATGTAGTACCAATATTGTAAGTTTAGTTTTATGGGTAACTTACCAAAATTGGTGACTTTAGTAATACCTGTTCCAATTGGAAATGAGAACTTATTTCCGTCCGTTCCTTCGTGATTATACGCCCATGTTGGGGTACCTTGTATTTGCCATCCCTTCTTCAAGTTAACCGTGTAAAAATATTGACCTGCAGTAACACTTGCTTTTTCTCTTCCGGCTGTGGTCGTCCAAAAACTATCAGATAATATCGTAAAGCTCTCTGGGTCCGGATCCTTACTATTCAGACTCCAGGCGTGATTTACCATAAGTCCTACAAACCCCCATGATGTTGCCTTTCCAATTACAATTTCTGGTCCCAATGTGGTGAAGTTGGAACGCAACTCTTCATTACCTGCCGTTGGAAATCCAGCAAAAACACCAACAAGCGTCATCCATTTAGACGGCCATGTTTTTCCAACAGCCACATCTACACTTATATTCCCAAAACTAGTCTTGTTTTCAAAACCATTAGTTCCTAATACTGGTTGATTTAAGTATACCGGGATCAGAGGACGAACAAAAAGATTTACCCCTTCAGATAAAGGAACAGGAAGACTCGGCTGGAAGCCGTAAACTAATCCATTTTGTCCTGCATCCGACACATTTCCGTCATATCGAACATAGTCAAAATTATTAAACAATTGCCCTCTTGTTGCATTAGGATTTGCCAATTCTTTAGCAAGATTTGATGCATTGTATTCTTGCTCTGATTGTGAAAAAGATGGAAGGATACCTATATATAATATTGACATGGGCACTAATAAAATATTTCCTGTGTTCATGTGATAGTCTCGTTTCAATTAATTGAAAAATTTCAATACTTCAGACAAGTTCGGACTCTATTCCAATGTCCTAATCAAAATATTCAGGTTGTGTATCCGGGTGTGGAAGGCATCCATCTCCTTTCACTTCAACTGGGGCATAAAACTTTGACTTCCATTTTTCAGGGTCAAGAGGTTCCAGTTTTGATTGCATTTGAGTGAAGCGTATAGGTTGTCCGGCAAATACTTTTAATACTTCCGAATTCTTTACTGTAATTACTCCGTTTACCAATACATAGGGAATTCCGGTAGTAACAACATTACCCTTTTGGTAGGTAGAGTTATCACTCACATTATTTGGGTCAATAATTACAATATCAGCAACCATGCCTTCCTGCATACGTCCTCTTTTTTGCATAGATTCCAGTCCCATATCGCCAAGGTGCTTAGCAGAATTGTAACTAAGCTGTGCCAAGGTGTGCATGAGAGGAATACCGTGCTCACGACCTAGCCTTAAACTAATTCCTCTGGCACCAGGTGTTCTGGGATGCATGTTTCCAACTTCATCATAGGGGGTATCCCAATCAGGATCTGCCTCTTCAGGAAATAAAGCATCATTTGCCATGGTAATATGCTTAAGTTTCAACCATTTTGGAATCTCTTCTTTAGGCATTTTATATAAAATCACTTCATGTGTTGGATCTCTGGCAAGCAAAGCATCTCTTTCAGACCGAGTCAAAAACTTTCCCGTAACCGGATCAACCATAGTTTCCTCATACGTATGGCCTAATTGATCTACCCATATTTCAGGTTTTAGAAAGACAGCATTTATGTTAGTTTGTCCTGCGGCATAAGGATATATTTCGCCCCAAGCATTAATTCCTCTTTCTTGCAGTCCTACAATTAGCTCTTCTACAATATCCCAACCGTTATTATTAAAGTGGCAAATTAAAACCGGCGCACCCAAAGCCGCAGCATTGGCCAACAATTCTTGTGCGCTATTTGCTTCTTGGTCATAGGTACCTGGCGTCATCCGGACATGCGCGCCAAACTGTCGCCCATATTTCCCACCTAACTTTTGTAACTCAAAAACCTCACGTGTAGAGGCCCCACCTCGCATATAACCTAATGTGCTACTAATTCCAATTGCCCCATCTTGGAGGCCTTGATCTATAACTTTTAATATTTGATTCCCTTCATGAAGATTAGGGTGATGGTCCGACCACTTTGTATACTGAGGGGCTCTCCCAAAATGTGCTACCGGAGCATCAAAGGTTGTTTCTACTTCGTCAAGCACTAATGAACGTGCTCCTTCATGACTCGATGCTGTACCAAAGTTTACCTGACACTTTCCTTCCCTCTCCTTATACCACTCTGCCACTCGAGTTCCTACTGTCCCATATTCAAGATCAAAAGAAGAAGTCACACCATCCCTCAGCATCATTTTATACCCCATGGTACGCGTCCAGTGGTTATGCGTTTCAATAAAACCTGCAGTCACCACATGACCAGTTGCATCAATTGTTTCCTTGCCAGAGATTTTCTCTTCAGTTATTAATGCAATATGACCATCAAGAACCCCAACATTTATCATCGCATCAAATCCAGTTTCTGGATCCATGACCCGTCCGTTAAGTATTACAAGATCAAATTCAGTATCAATTGGTATTTTGATCTTTTTCGAGGCGTTAGTAGAACCTGAACATCCCGTAAAGAGACTAATGCATAAAAAATATATTATTATTCTATGATTCATCACTATATGAATTATTTGCACTTTAGAGTTTATTCTTGTAAACTTTACCATCCTTCATGATGAGAACTAGGTTTTTTTCAGGCTCGGCTAAAAGCGTAATATCTTCTAAGGGATTCCCTTCTACTATTAATAAATCAGCATAAGCTCCTTCTTTTATTACACCAATAGATCCTTCCTGATAAGGGTGTCTTTTGCCACTTCGCTCAAAAAGCTCGGCATTATTAGAGGTGGCTTGTTTGAGGATTTCATACCCTGAAAAATATTCTGATCTGGCAATAAACTCTTGACTTTGCATACGTTGGAGTTCTAGTGAACCAAGAGCGTCTGTACCCCAAGACATCTTTACGCCTGCTTTTTTCGCAGCCTTATAACCCGCTTGAGCACCCGCTTGAGCGATTAGATATTTATTAGCGGATTCTCCTTGCATACCTGCTTGCTCTGGTGTTAAGCTAAATGCTAAAAACTGGGTTGAAAAGAATACGTCGTTATCTTTCATCATTTGAAAGGTTTCGTCACTAGCAAATAAGCCATGTTCAATTGATTCAAAACCTGCCTTTATCGCATTTTGAATGCCTTCATTTGAATAGGCATGAATTGTAGCATATGTTCCCCATTTTGCTGTTTCTTCTGCTATGACTTTAAGTTCTTCAAAGGTATACTCCGTGACATCTAGAGGATCGTGAGCCCCTGTAATACTACCACTGCCAAAAGCTTTAATTTGGCTTACCCCTCCTCTTAATATATCTCTGGTGGCTTTTCTAACTTCAGCCTCACCATCCGCAATTATGGTCCATCCTCGGAGGTATGCTTTATCAATTTGTCCTGTAAAGTGAGGGGATAAATACCAAAGTTTCGGGTCGTAGTCGCCATGGCCAGATGTTTGGGATACAAATGCCCCTGATGGTAAAATTCTCGGCCCGGGTGTTAATCCCTTATCAATAACCTTTTTTAAACCAATAGATGGCCCCCCAACGTCTCTAACGGTGGTAAACCCCCGCATTAGCATTTCTCTAGCATTCACTGAGGCCATTGCCCCTACATAACCTTCTGGTGCTCCATACACTAAAAATTCAATATTGTCATTCCACATGATGTGTGTGTGACAGTCTGTTAGACCAGGAATGAGAATTTTTCCATTGCCATCTATTTCTGTTACATTTTTTCCAGCCTTAGCATTTGGAGAAATCGTTTTTATAAGGTTGTCTTCAATTAGTAGGTTTGTTGATGAGGACAACTCGTTGTTTACACCGTCAAATATTCTAACATTCTTAATTAATACTTGGTCTTGCGCTAGTAAATAAAAAGGCGCCAAAAGTATTACTAAGCAAATTCTTAATATGGACGTCTTTATTCTAATTCTTTTTCCTTTCATAATTTTGTTTTTTGGATTAATGTCTATGCTTGTTTTTAGGATTAATGTTTATGGCTTTCAGGCTCAAGTTGTATATCATGAATAGAGATGGTTGGAATGCCATGTTGCCTTTGCCATTTTTCCTGACTTAATTCTTCATGTTTACTTTCTGAAGTAACTGGATAACGAATAGGTTGACCGGCCCAAACTTTTTTGAATTCAGAGTTTTCAACAACCAACTTACCACCAACAATAACATAAGGTATCCCGGTGGATGGCATCCCTTGCTCACCCGATTTGTAAGTTGCGTTATCTGTTACTGTTTCTGGATTGAAGATTGTGATATCGGCGACCATTCCTTCTTGAAGCCTTCCTCTTTTTTGCATGGCCTCTAAACCTGCATCTCCCAAATGTTTAGCTGGCCAATAGGCCATCTGTGCGATACTAAACATTAGTGGTACACCTTGCTCTCTTCCAAGCTTCAATACCTTAGCACGCGTACCTGCCGTTCTAGGATGGCCTTGATAATCTGTATAAGGAAGATCCCATGAATCAACCCCTTTACCTGAATAAATGGCATCAGAAGCGACTGTCATATGAGGCATTAACAACCAATTGGGTAACCATTCCTTCCGACTTGGATTAAAAACAACGACAAGCCTGCTAGGATCTTCTTTGGTTGTTTTGACATACTCGTCCTCAGTTAAGAATTTATCTGCTATCGGATCATACATGGTTTCTTCATATTTAGCACCAAAAACCCCTTTATACATTTCTGGTTTAAAAAAACTAGATGATATGGATGTCGAGGCAGCATCATATGGATAATACTCTGACCACACATTAAAACCTTGAGCTCGTGCGTTTTGCAATTTGTCTTCATTCTCCTTCCATCCAAAATCATTATTATGTAATAACAGCAACGGAGCATCTAATGCCAGTGCATTGGCCAAAATTTCGTCTGTTCCTAATGAAGATTGAGGATTAACTGGGTTCCCATGAAATCGAACATGAGCGGTAGATACACGACCATATTTACCAGCAAGTTCTTGCATTTTGTACATCTCCAAAGTACTAACGCCTTTAACCATATACCCTATGGTGGAGGAGAAAGAAAGTGCACCCTGCTTAAAGCCCATATCTGCCAATTGCAATAGTCTATTTAAATGTTCTATATCGCTCTGTGTATCTTGCCAACCACAAGTCCCATCTGCACAAGCATCAGCTCTTAATTTCCCGAGTAAAACAGGGGCATCGGCCCATTCCGGAAGTTTGGTTTCTGGATCATGTACTTGTATTCTTATGCCTTCATGGCTCACACCAGTACCATAATTTAAGGGCCACGCATTTTCTTTTGCCTGATACCATTCCTCTACGAAAATGGAGCCAATTTCGAGGTCCATCCCTGTCGTCACTCCATCCCTTGCAGCCATCTTTACAGACAAGCCGTCCAGGGCATGAAAATGGGTATCGATAAAACCTGGAGCGACTACATGCCCTGTAGCATCAATTGTATTTTTACCCGAAATTGTGTTTTCTGTAATAGTGATAATATTACCGTCCTTTACGCCAACATTTAGTTTGGCATCCAACATGGACTCAGGGTCCATGACTCTGCCATTAAGAATGACAAGATCATAATCCTGAGAAAAACTAAATTGACCTAAAAGTATAGTTAGAATAGCAAGTGCTTTCAACGTTTTGTGAATTGTGTGCATTTGTGATTATTAGAATAATTAAACATTTTATTAAGGTAGCGATTAACAGTATTTTTTTTTAAATATCACAGTGAATAAAAAGTCAATAAAAAGTCAATTTTCTAAAATAAGAGTGGCCTCAGATAGAATACTACCAGATGTAGATTATTCGCCATAAGTGGCCTTCGCTTAAATGATGGTTATAATTTTTCAAGTCTAGCCTAGTCTAGGAGATTCTCAACCAATGGGCAGGGTCATTTTTTTACAGGATTTTTGGCTTTGTTTTGTTAATGTGCAGCAGAAAGAAGCGATGAAAGAATTCATGCTTTTTTGGGTAAACTAGAACTTTCATTAATCATTAGAGAATCTAAGGATATTCAAAGAATAATTTTAATTAGACAAAAACTAATAACCCTAAAAAATAAAAGGGTATAAGGGACAATAATTTAATCTATGACCTTCCTTAGGTGTTAATAAGTTTAGAGTTATTTATAGACACACAATAAAGGCTTAAGTTAAGGGAGCTAAAATTACAGAAGGGAATTTTTGAATACAGCGAGCGCCTCTTTTCTATTTTTTACTCTTAGTTTTTTGTAAAGACCATAAATATAGGTCTTAATCGTACCATAAGACAAATTAAGCCTATCTGCAATCTCTTTATTCATCAGACCTAATTCAATCAGCTGTAGTATCTCAATTTCTCTTGCATTTAAATAAGCCCTTAGGGACTTTTGATCTTCTAAATCGGCTTTAACCTGAATCAAGTTAACTATCTTTTTAATGTAGGGTTGGAATGGCCTATTTCTCAGTAATTCATTAAGCAAGGAATACAAATAAGCGCCATAACTTAAATATTCTTGAATTATCTGGTTTTTTTCAGTATCCAACAATAACTGATCTAATAGTTTAAGTGCTGCCGATTCTTTATTTAATTCATCATAACAAATTATTTTACAAATTCTTAATCTTGTATAGAAAAGGTAATTCTTATAGTAGGGAAGTTCACTTTCATAATAATTAATTAACCTCAATGCTTCTTGAAAATAGCCCTTAGATATGTTCGCTTTTATTTCGATAATCTCAGGAAAGAATAAGTAAATTGTAGGTGTAATTATATTGTAATCCAGATCAATAGTACGAGTTTCAGCTTGTTTTTTCACCATGAATCCTATTTCTAAATCCATAAGTAATTTGTAATTATTGTAGAATGGATTTGAATATCTGTCAATATATAATTTCAACTCTTTAATTTGGTTATTTAAAAGTTCTCTATTTACTGATTTTGCTTCCAAGCAAAGTACTTTTACCCAATAACTATGGATGATCCAGAGTGGTCTAGCATCAAATTCCTGATTAAGATTTTTATTAATATATATAAGTGATTCTTCAATTTTATTCTGAAGATATAGGATTTTGGCTACAAAATAATTTGCCATTACATAAATAACATGATGCTTCTCTGACAAAGCGATTGCTGTGATAGTTTTTGAAAGTAGAAGGGCTTTGTTAAAATCACCCAATATCAGATAGTTTGATACAAGAATAATATTCTTGTTCATTCTGTCAATTCTATTCTCGCTCGGTAAACTATGCAATTCTAGTAGATGTACCTGCGTTTCTTCCCTAGAAGATAAATAGTTATGGCTCATCAAATAGTAGACTAAACCAAAGCCCGAAAACCAGCTGCTTTCCGATGAAACCAATTTCATTCCTTTTTCCGAATATGATAAAGAAGATCGAAAATCTTTTAAGTAGAATAGCCCCATGGACTTTAACACCCAATAGTATCCCCAGAGCTCATTATCTAATGGAATATCTCTAAGCAGAATTTCGGCCATGTCAAGTTCATTCAAGATAGAAGAACCATCATTAAACAAATCATGTAAAACAGCACGGATATATATAAGTTCAAGATGATTGATATGTAAGGATTCTGGAATTAAAAACATCCAATACTTCAAGACATTCAGTTGATGAGAGTTTAACATTTCAATCCAATGCCTTTTAACAATATCAACTGACTTGGAATGATGGTCATATGTACTTAAAATTAAAAGCGCATCTTCTATTAGACTTTTTTCTTCGAAAAAATCGGCTATTTCGTTTACAACTTTATCCCTTATTCCTTGAGAATATTGTTGTTTAACAATGATTAAAAATTGTTCCTGAATATAATGATGAAGTCTAAACCATTCACCTTTATTATCTAATGGAATTATATAAGAAATTGATTCTACTAAAACATCAAAATACTCAGTGATTTCTTCATCTGTAATAGTACTGTCCAAGGTTTGTACAACCCTTCCATAGAGTTCCTTATTAAATTTATGCGCAAAACAAAGAATTCTTAGGTCTTCTTTTAACCTGCTGGAACCCAATTCCCAATCTTGACTAATCAAAGTATCAAAAGCCTTTTTTCGTATGTCTATTCCTGACAAGGAGGCATGACTCAATTCGGCAGAAGAAAGTATATAGTTAATCAATAGAATCCAACCTTCGGATTTAACGTTCAACTCATGGATAATGGCAGAAGCCCTATTTTTAATTTCTTTTTTCGAAATAAATGCTTCAGTCTCTTCAAGGTTAAACTTCAGTTCCTCGGAGCCAATAATGTGAATCTTATTGTAATTTACTAGACTTGAGTAATCCAAATCATTATTCTCTCGTGAGATAAAAACTAAGCTTTTAGTGATTTGTCTGCTAAAAATTAAGGAAATTGACAATAAGAACTCTTTTACGAATTTATTTGAAATCCGATGTAAATCGTCAAACACTAAAACTATTGACTCTTTAACAGCATAAAAGACATTTTCAAAAAGCGTAACAAGAAACTCGAATTTAGGAAAGTCTAAATTTTTTGAAATTGAAATAAATGTGTTTCCTTGTTTATATCCTAAATCTAAAAGACAGCACCCTAAATCATAGAATATGTTCTCCAAATTATTATGACTTTCTTCTAAAGAAATCCAACAGCACTTGCGACTTGTTAATTGAACCCATTGACTTACAAGTTCCGTTTTTCCATAACCAGCAGAAGCCACCACCAAATATATTGGATAGGAATTATCGACGAAATCAACATTGAGGCGATTTCGATAAACAGAAGACTTACTAACTGGCGGTCTGTATAATCTCGAATTCAATTACTTTTATTTACCGTTTAAAAAGAGAACGACCTTAACAACCATTCAGTTAGAATGAAATCTTTATTAACGTTCTATCTTCTTCAACTAAAGAAGTGAAGGAGATAGTAAGATTAACCTAGATATTAATCTGATATTCCATTTTTACTCGTATACTACTTCTAGTATTTAGTGTATTTACAATTCAGTCGTATTATTTACAATTTACTAAAATTAGGACCTCACTGCATGAAAAATATATAAGTATTTTTAATCAAATAGATTAAAAAATTTAATGAAGCATAGATTAGAAATTTTCTTTTTCCCTTAGTTGACTGTAAATATACTCCACTTTGGTTTTAATTCGAAACTACCAAAAAAAATATCTTTAAATGATCGTCGATATCTCTTAAAATGGTATATGCCAAAGTCATTAACTACATTTAGATCTAGTATAAAATATAATTAAGGTATTTATTAGGTCTGTTGCTAGCTTTATTCGCAGTATGCGGTGAAATATCGTGTAGTCGAATTTAATTCAAGGAGAATACCTTGGCGATTGGGAAGGATCTAGTGCGTATTTCAAAGCAGATGATGGGGCCATTATTGGCACATAAGATTTAGTGCCAAAAGAGTTCCGGATTCGAATTAAATAATGAATTATTAGGCAGATATTGGATTTATAGATGCCAGCTTGGACAATTTTCAAATTTTACTCCTCGCGAAGGCAATGGCATATACTCTTTGTGGGGAAGTTTAATGGATGAGAACAGACCTTATAACTCGCTATATCCATGGCCTGCTATCTTTCCCGCAGTCTTTCCAAAAGTCGAAGACAAAAATTTTGCAGAGAACACTATTGACCCTAAGGATTGGACGGAAGTTTATATTAAGGTGAATGGCCCGGATATTCAAATTAAGCCAAATGGGGTTAACACAGCTAAATACACTGAGAAGTTAGAGACCCCTTCCAAAGCTTGTATTTGACTTCAAACACACGCCGACGAAGCTTTTGAAGTTATTTATAAAAACAGTGTTATAAGGTAACTCTAATTCAAATCATATTTTGCTACCCCATTTTATGCTTTCTTCAAGAGCTTCTTAAAAGCATCTATCCCTAATTCTCTAGTGTAAAAAAATAATACACAGTTTTAAACTTACTCCCGTCCTCTCCTTCTTAACCTTTACTTCCATTTCCCCTACCTCCATAGCTTCCATCAGCGTAGTACCAGGTTGTTGAATAAATATTATCTGAAAATTGAACGATTGAATAAGCAGAATTATCATAGGTGAAAGTAAACGTACCATCTTCATTTAAGGATACAGAGACAAGCTCTCGTGTGTTCTCAAAAAATTCGGAATACGAAGATCCAGATGCTAATGTTCCATCCGAGGCAATAACAAAAGTGTTCGTTCCACTGTCGGTATCTCCTACTAAGTTTAGACTTTCTTCCCCTGTCCAACTGCCACTCCATGTTCCTGCAAACGGTACCAGAGCATCTTTAGTAAGTTCAGCATTACTTTTTGCTACAACTTCCTCAATATTTTCAGAATCATCACTTGAGCAAGAATACGATAAACAGCTGCATACGATTAATAGAAAGATTAGTTTTCTCATGATTAATGGATTTTAGATTTCTAATGAAAGCAAAATGCAATAATTATCAGATGAACACTAAACACCCTGGTTGTAAATAGTTGTAATTTTTTTTTATTAGATGTAAATTATGTTGCATTTTTTACTCTATACTACAGATATACAACATCTTATAAATATTTAGAAAATAAGATTTGGTGGTGAAAAGACCAAGGATTTAATGTAAGTAGAAAGCAATTTGAAGTTCAACCAAATTCCATTATTCCAAATTTCACAGATATCATAAGAAGAATTAAATACATTGAATTTGCTACTTAGGCTGTCCATTTTCAATTAGCCTTTTTTTCTTCTTCAACAAATATTCTTTTTCCTGCTTATTGTTTACCGTTTCCAGAGCATTATCCAACGCAACAATAGCCCGACCATTTTGACGGGTTCGACAGAAATAATCGGCTAGTGCGGCGTGGTACAAATATGCCCTTTGTTCAAAATTATTTGGGGAGATCTGATCTAAATAATCTTTGGCCTTGCTAAAATTCTTTTGCTGTATGCATACTACCGCCATAGTAAGAATATGGGTTGCCATGGGCTGTATGGTATACAAGCTCTGGTAATAAGATAGAATCTTATCCCAGTTGGTGTCTTCAAAACGCTGAGCTCGAAGGTGTTCCGAGGCAATAGCTGCCTCGAAGTGATAGCATGAAAGCTCTGATTTTTCTACGGCTTTGAACATCATCATATTTCCCAATTCAATCAAGGGCAAATGCCATTTAGTACGGTCCTGGTGCTCTAAATCCAACAATTCGTTGTTCGCACTAGTTTTTGTAGCTAATCTGGCAGAATGAAAACACATTAAGGCATAAAGAGCATAGCTCGCAGATGTTCTGGTTAAATGGTTTTTTAATAGTAGTTGGCATAGACGCATGGCCTCCCCGCATAAGTCTTTACGTATTAGTTCTTCCTTTTTATTCGAATGGAAACCTTCGTTAAAAATAAGATAAAGCACCTCCATAACACTTTCCAATCTATTTGGCAATTCGGCCCCAACCGGGATATTAAACTGCAATTTTGAGTCTTTTATAACTCTTCGTGCTCTGGCCAGTCGTTTCTTAACCGTATCTTCTTTGGTAAGCAAAGCAGAGGATATTTCCTTGGTGCTAAAACCTGAAACAGTTTTTAGAGCAAAAGAAATACGGTCCGAAGGATTTAGTTTAGGATGACAGGCTGTAAAAATCATTCGAAGTTGTGCATCTTCAATTTCCGCATCTAAGAAAAACTCATTGATAGCTATTAAATCTGTACCTTTTTGAATTGAGGGCAGATTCTTTTTTTCAGTTTTTAGTTTCCGAAAAATATCAATGACCCTATTTTTAGCCGCTTTGGTTAGCCAGGCTTCTGGATTTTCTGGTTGCTGCCTTCTCCATGTAATACTGGCTTTAATAAAGGTGTCCTGTACGGCATCTTCAATAATATCCAGATGGTTAAGTCCAAATACTCGTACAAGAACAGAAACCATCTTCCCGCTGTGATGTCTAAAAAGATGGTCTATGTTCTTTGTCTCCATTAGCGATCGAAAACCATTATTTCCCTAATCTCAACCGTTCCGCCTAAATCATAATCCGGAAAGTCTTGTGCTATTTCCTGAACGGCATCAAAGTCTTTTGCCATAACATTGTAATAACCGCCAACAATTTCCTTAATTTCTGCCGAAGTTAGATCGCTTACGGTCCTATTTTCTCCTACTATTCTTCGAACTTCAGGGGTTAAAGCATTCCCGCCACGTAGGATACCGGCTTGTTCCATTTTGTTTCCCCATGCAAACCATTTACCCATTCTGCTCTGTAATTCCTCTGGTGAAAGTCCAAGAGCCGCATAGTCTGCTCCAATAAAAATCATCATAAATTCTTTCATAATTATACTATTTTGTTTGTTTATACTTTTAAGACGTATACCTGACTAAAAAAAGGACAAATTTTCAATTTTTATTTTCTCTATCTTTTAGTAAAGTCAAATAGACGCATCCAAGAACGCATTAACAATGGCATTAAACCCTCGAATTTAAAATGAAAATTCGCTATAATAAGATTCAAGATTTCAAGATAGACTTTTTCATTTAATCTGAGAACAGTAAATTTTCAACTTAACTGAACCATAGAATACCGTTAGAATGATTAAATTTAGTCAGGCTAATATTGGTAGGCGAACTATATAAATATTGAAATGGCAACTAATCATGAAAAATAAAAAATCATTCCTTTTTTTAGCAGTTTTAATGATTGCAACATTGGCTTTTTCACAACATAAAAAACATCAAACGAAAAAGGCCGGCGCAAATACTGCCAATGAATTTATGCATCAATCCTCCACAGAGGATTTAATTAAACGATTTGAATCAGCAGAAAGGGATGCCTACCAAAAACCAGAGGTAGTATTGCAATATTTAGGTGACTTAAACAATAAAAAGATTATGGATATTGGGGCAGGTTCTGGTTATTTTTCTGTAAAACTTGCCGAGAAAGGAGCCAAAGTAATCGCTGCCGATGTAAGTGACGAATTTCAATCGGCCCTTAAGGAGCGAATTGAAAAAAACAAACTTAAAAATATTGAGATTCGAAAAATTCCTTTTGACAGCCCTGGACTATCCGATCAGGAAGTAGACATGGTACTGATAGTAAATACCTATCATCATATAGAAGATAGAAGTGCCTATTTTATAAAAGTCAAAAATGGGATTAAGGAAACGGGCGAATTGGTGGTCATCGATTTTTTTAAATCCAGCCTTCCTGTAGGGCCGCCAACTGACCATAAAATATCTATTGATGTAGTTATAGCAGAATTAAAAGAAGCGGGTTATACCAGTTTTGAACTTACAGTTGATCTGCTTCCTTACCAATATATTATTAAGGCTAAATAAATCCATCTTGGACTTACGAGAAATAGTATCATCCCTTGTTAGCAGGGCATTGGCGTATTATTTGCAAGGAAAGAGTTAGACCATATATCCTTAAAAATCTAGAAGCAGGATTGGAGGTTTTTACATATACAAGGCTATACTTTTAAGATTCTACAAATTCATTCAAAAAGTTTGGGAATACAGTAGTACATATTTGTTTATACTCGGGAATAATTAATGTACCTTAATCCTGAAAAAATGAAATGCCTATTTCATGATTATTTCAATTTTTAAAAAACCAACCCAAATGAACCAAAAAATAAACCAACTTGGCCCTGTATCAGGCGCTGAAAGAATTAAGTCTCTTGATGTCTTAAGAGGTGTTGCCCTTCTTGGCATCTTATTAATGAATATAACCGGATTCGGTCTGGTACTTTGGGCTTATGTAGACCCAACCGTCCAGGGCGGTTCAGAAGGATATAATCTCTATGTCTGGATCATGAATAATATGTTTTTTGAAGGCACTATGAGAGCTATGTTTTCAATGCTTTTTGGGGTAGGAATGGTCCTAATGACCTCAAGAATGATTAAAAAAGGTGGCGGGCTTGAGGTTGCAGATATTTATTATCGACGCACTATCTGGCTACTAATTTTTGGAATAATTCACGGGTATTTAATCTTGTGGGTTGGAGATATTTTATTTGCTTATGGACTTTACGGGCTATTTTTATTTCCCTTCCGAGACACTTCTCCTAAGAAATTAATACTTGCTGCAGCAGTCCTTACACTCTTTGGGATGGCTTTGGGGGTCTATGAATATTCCAAGAATATGAAGTACCTAGAGCAATATGAGCTAGCTAAGACTTATTCAGATGAAACAACAATTCCCGAAGATATTAAAAAAGGTAGCACGGCCTGGGAAGCCTTGGTGTCTGAATACAAAACACCTCCTGAGGAAGTGAAGGAAAATACCGAAAGTATGCATAAAGGCTACTTCGATGTTGTTCTATTTCTTGCACCAGTAAACAGGTTCTTGCAAAGTGAATATAACTACGATCATAATCCCTGGGACATATTGGCCATGATGCTATTGGGAATAGCCTTGTATAAACTTAGGGTTATTACTGCCGAATTGAGTTACAAATCCTACCTCAAAATGATTCTTATTGGATATGGAATAGGGCTCTCTGTTAATTATTATGAAACTATGACTGTATTAAATAGTAATTTTTCATTAGAGGCCTTTCAGAAAGCTGAACTTACTTATGCCATAGGACGTATTGCAGTTTCCTTTGGCCATATTGGCCTAGTCATGATATTTTGCAAACTCAATATTATTTCTGTGTTAAAGAATTCTTTGGCCGCAGTAGGGCGTATGGCGCTAACCAATTATATAATGCATTCGGTTATTTGTGCCATAATTTTTACTGGGATTGGCTTTTCAATGTTTGGAAAACTACAGCGATACGAATTGTATTATGTTGTTATTTCAATTTGGATCTTCCAATTAATAATTAGTCCTATTTGGCTTAAGTACTACAGATTTGGACCATTAGAATGGTTATGGCGGACACTAACTTACAAGCAGGTGCAACCTTTTAAAAGGAAAATATCAAAATAACCTTAGTTTCAATATTGCTAATTACGGGTTACTTTGGAGAAGCCGTATACACTTCAGGCTCAGGACCAGTACTATGGGGACTTGTTTCAGGAATTGCCTATTTCTACATAGTATACGAGATTTGGTTTGGTACCGCAAAAAAACTTGCCATCAAGGCTGGTGGATCGGTACTGCAAGCACACAAAATGTTATGCTGGTTTGTATTAGTAGGATGGGCTATCTATCCTATTGGATATATGGACGGAACTACCGGATGGTATGACGGTATTTTTGAAGGACTCAATATGGATGTAATCTATAATATCGGTGACGCCATAAACAAAATTGGTTTTGGACTTGTAGTATATGCCGCGGCTGTAGCTTCGCGAAAAAAAGTCGAAGCCTAATTAACAAATAACCCGGGTCCTGACTCTAAGTTAGGACCTTTTCTACCTCCTGCTATTAAGTTTTAATCTCTTAATTCTGCCTTAATCCGCCTCCCGTTCATTTCTGCAATGTTAAGAATAGAAATACCTTCAGGGCATTCTACTTCACATGCACCCGTAAAAGTACAGCTGCCAAACCCTTCTTTATCCATCTGAAAAGTCATTTCTTTTACTCTTCTATGTTGTTCTGCTTTTCCTTGTGGCAGGTTATTTAGGTGGTTAATCTTGGCCGAGGTAAACAAGGCCGCCGAGGCATTCTTACATGTGGCAACACATGCCCCGCATCCAATACACGCCGCAGCATCCATGGCCCTGTCTGCCAACTCTTTGGGGATTGGGATAGCGTTGGCCTCGGGTGCCGTTCCGGTTTTGGAACTTATGTAAGCGCCGTTTTCAATGATCCGGTCCAGGGCAGACCTATCTACCATAAGGTCTTTAATGACAGGAAAAGACGTTGCCCTCCATGGTTCTACAATAATAGTGTCTCCATCCTTAAAACTCCGCATATGTAATTGACAGGTAGTAATATTATTATGAGGTCCATGGGCACGGCCATTAATAAAAACCCCACACTGACCGCATATGCCTTCTCGGCAATCATATTCAAAGGCAATTACCTTCTCCCCCTTGAGGACTAATAACTCATTAAGATGATCTAGGGCTTCCAAAAAAGACATGTCTTCCGTGAGACCATCTACTTCATAATCATGTAACTTCCCTTTTTCCGAGTACCCCTCTTGTCTCCAGATTTTAAACAATACTTTCATATGCACTTACTTATAGCTTCTTACCGATGGTTTAACAAATTCAAATTCTAGTTTCTCTTTGTGTAGTCTAAAATTTCCTTTTTCAAATTCCCAAGCAGACACAAAGGAATAATCTTCATCCATTCTTAATGCCTCTCCGTCTTCTGTTTGAAACTCCTCTCTAAAATGTGCTCCACAAGATTCCTTTCTTTCTAAGGCATCTGTGCACATTAAAAGACCTAGTTCTATAAAATCTGCCAGCCTTAAAGCCTTTTCTAATTCTGGATTTAATTCATCGGCAGACCCAGTAATTTTTACATCTTCCCAAAAACCTTCACGGATTTGTTTTATTTCTTTAATGGCTTCTTCCAAACCTTTTTTACTTCTGCTCATCGCACAATTGTTCCACATTACCTTTCCTAACTCTCTGTGAAAATGATCAACTGTTTTTGTGCCTCTGATTGCCATGATTTTTTGTATTTGCTGCCTTATTTCCTTTTCAGCTTCCTCAAACTTTGGATGTGAAATATCTGGATGGTTTTCCTTTATTTCCTTAGCTAAATAGTTATTAATAGTATTTGGTAAAATGAAATACCCATCCACACTAGCCTGCAATAAAGAATTTGCTCCCAAGCGATTTGCTCCATGATCCGAAAAATTACATTCTCCAATGGCATATAAACCGGGTATCGTGGTCATTAATTCGTAGTCTACCCATAAACCTCCCATGGAAAAATGGGCCGCAGGAGAAATTTGCATGGGCTCTAGATAAGCATCAATTCCGGTAATCTTTTTGTACATTTTAAACAAATTCCCATAACGATCTTTTATAGTTTCTAATCCAAACTTTTCTATGGCATGTTTAAAGTCTAGATAGACGGCATTTTTTAACCTACCTACACCAAAACCAGCATCAATACGCTCTTTTGCCGCTCTAGATGCGATATCTCTGGGTGCGAGATTTCCAAAACTTGGGTATCTTCTTTCCAAGTAATAATCGCGTTCTTGTTCAGGTATATCGTTTGCCTTTCGATCTTCGTTTGTCGTTTTTGGAACCCAAATACGGCCGTCATTTCTCAAAGACTCCGACATTAAAGTAAGCTTGGACTGGGCCTCGCTAGTCTGAGGCAGGGCCGTTGGATGGATTTGCGTAAAACTGGGTGCTCCGAAAAATGCACCTCTCTTATGTGCTTTCCAGATAGCACTGCCATTACATCCTATAGCCAGAGTTGATAGTCTAAATACCCTAGAATATCCGCCCGTAGCCAAAACAACAGCATCCGCGGCAAATTTTTTAAGCTCCCCACTAACCAAATCCCGAACTATAATGCCTTTTGCCTTTCCATCAATTACCACTAAATCTAGCATCTCTGTTCGGGGATGCATTGTAACTTTTTTGGCCTTTACCATCTTATACAGCTGAGAGTAGGCAGCAAGTAATAATTGCTGCCCGGTTTGCCCTCTTGCATAAAAAGTTCGCTGTACCTGTACTCCTCCAAAACTTCTATTAACTAAAGTGCCTCCATATTCTCTGGCAAAAGGAACCCCTTGTTGTACATAATGATCAATAAGCGGAGCTGAAAGTTCTGCCAATCTATAGGTATTGGCCTCTCTAGATCTAAAGTCTCCCCCTTTTAGGGTGTCATAGAACATTCTGTATACACTGTCCCCGTCATGTTGGTAATTTTTAGCAGCATTTATCCCTCCCTGAGCTGCTACCGAATGAGCTCTTCGCGCAGAATCCTGGTAGCAAAAACAATCTATGTCATATCCCAATTCGGCCAAGGTTGAAGCGGCCCCTGCACCAGCTAAACCAGATCCAACTACAATTACCTTTAGCTTTTTCTTGTTTGCAGGATTGATAAGTTGCGATTTAAGCTGGTAATTTTGCCACTTTTGTTCTAGCGGTCCTGTGGGAATTTTGGCATTTAGATTCATTTAATTCTATCTTTAGAAAAGTGGAAAATGAAAGTCGCACTTTAAATAATAAATAGGCTTAGAAATAAGATTCCTATGGCCTCTATTTATATCCTAACAATCATACCTACAATTTAAAGAAAATAGTAAGGAATACTCGTAAGTAATTTTAAAAAGATTATTTTGAGAAGTATTCTTTATGCTAGTATAAGGCTTTTTTGAAATTTCCTAGATGTGTTGAGAGCTTTTCCCAATATTTAGTCTGAATAAAAGAATCTTTAAACAAATAACCCCCCATTCCATAGGCCATTGCACCAGCATTTTTGAATGCTTGTATATTCTCTAAGGTAACGCCGCCTGTTGGCATTAATTCTAGCTGTTCTAGCGGTGCCATTACATCGCTTATATATGAAGGTCCTAGAGCTCTGGCCGGAAATACCTTAACCATTCTGGCTCCGGCTTCCCAACAACTATAAATTTCCGAAGGGGTGTATGCCCCGGGAAATATCGGAGTATTTATCGAATTACAGTATTCAATAAGCGAGATATCTGTAATTGGACTAACAATAAACTGTGCTCCAGCCTTCACCACCTCTTCTACCTGCTTTTTAGTTAAAACCGTCCCTGCACCAATATTTAACTGACCCCCATAGAGTTTATAAAGCTCTGAAATTATAGCGGTCGCATTCGGGGTATTCATAGTAATTTCAATATTGGTAAAACCTTCTTGCTGGTACACCTTTACTATCTGCAGAACTTCTTTAAGACTATAACCTCTTAAAATTCCAATAACCGGCACTTGGATAAATAATGCTTCAGAAAATTTAATCATTTCTTTACTTTTAGTTTATTCATTAGAAAAAGTTGTCCTCTGGGCACCGCCTTACGCATGTCTTGATCATCGATTCTTATAAGTTCGAAATCTGGTTTCAGGATTTCCAATGCCCGTGCATACAAGGAGCTGAAAACTCCACTGCCCGCGAGAACAATAGGGCCTTTATATCCCATTACTGCCTTTAATTCAGCACCAATTACCAGACCGTTTAAATACGACTCATTTGCTATTTTATCTACATTGTGAAGTATCTGATTGGCTCTTACTTTAAAGAGACTTCCCAAAAGATTTTGTTCTGACCCCTCTCTTATTCCGTCAACATATGCTTTGTCTTGTAAACTAAACTCCCGGTCATTTGACAGAGAATTTTTTAGAATACTCTTTTCTTTAAGCAATCCAAAGATTTCACCCGTCATAAAGGTATTAAATGATAGCACTTCTTCCTTGTCTATAAAAAGATGTTTGGAATGCGTTCCTGGCAAAATGCAGAGGTATTTTTTTATCGATAAAGAATCATTTAATCCCAAAATTTGAATCTCCTCCCCTCTAATAATGTCATGATTGCTTTTTATCCCTCCAAAGACATACAAATCATTACGGTATGCATTAGTTTTTTTTAAGTATTTCACATTTAATTTGGGTATGTTTAAATTAAATGGAAGCGAGGTATAAGGTACTTCAATCAAACCTAAGGAAGAGGATGCCATACCCGAAAGAACCACATCCAAATTTGCCAGAGTGGCTTTCCAGTTTTTTGAAATATCTTCCAATTTTTCCTGTAAGAAAAATCTAAAAAATTCTACTTTTTCTAAAGTCGGATTTCCTTGCCAAGTGCTATTTACTTTTGCAATTCCGTCGGAATCTGCATACTCTTCCAGTATTGCTCCCGATTCCCTTACCACCAAATAAAGCCGAAAATTGGATGTTCCCCAATCGCAACAGATTATTTGTTCAGATACATTCATAATTTAGGGGATTGTAAGGAAATACCGTTATTAATTATTGTCTGGCCACAAGATAAATAAATTACTTGGTTCCCTTTTTCTAACTTTAATCGTAAAAAGAATTTGCAAATAAAAAGTGATTATAAATGCATTAATTTCAATTTGGAAATAGCTTACCTTGTATCAATATGAAAAAAATTCACCACTCAACACTTGACATAAACACGGGTTTACCACCAGGGACCATTTCCTACGTTGGCAATAAGTCTAAAAAAGGTCTTTTTATTGATGTCTTTGACTATAACAAGCTACAATTTGAAGAAAAACGCCTTAAAAACCTAGAAGAGGTTTTTTCGTATGAGAACAAGGAAACAGTTACTTGGATAAATATTAATGGACTAAATCATACCAAAGAAATTGGCCGGTTAGGTAAAGATTTTTTGATTCATCCATTAGTCCTAGAGGATATTGCAAACACCAAACAAAGACCTAAGCTAGAAGAGCACTCGGACTATCTATTTATAGTGGTTAAAATGCTCTATTTTAACAAAGATCAAGAACTAAGGTTTGAAACGGTAAGTTTTGTTCAAGGGAAAAACTATGTGCTTAGTTTTCAAGAAGCTGATGGGGATGTTTTTGACGAATTAAGAGAACGCTTGAGAAATAGCAAGGGGAAAGTACGCTCTATGGGAGCAGATTACTTGCTCTATACACTAATAGATGCTATTGTAGACAATTACTTTAGTTTAATGGAAGTAATGGGAGATAAAATAGAGGCCCTAGAGGAAAACCTATTTAGTCCACATACAAATAAGGATCTCGTACAGGAAATACATGCCTTAAAGCGAGAAATATTAAGAATTCGAAGAGCAGTCTATCCTTTAAGAGAAGTAGTCAATCAAATGAATAAAGTAGATCAAACCCTATTATCCGATAGTACTGTGTTATATATACGAGATTTACACGACCATATAATTCAGGTTTCCGAAAGCATTGATTTACAAAGAGAGCTTATTTGGAGTCTGATGGATATGCATATGACAACCTTAAGCAATCGAATGAATGAAGTAATGAAAGTACTAACTATTATTGCTACCATATTCATCCCCTTGAGTTTTATTGCTGGAGTCTATGGCATGAATTTCGATTATATGCCTGAACTTCATAATCCATATGGCTATTTCATTCTCTGGGGTGTAATGGTATTGGTGTTTTTTGGTATGGCCTATTATTTTAAAAGAAAGAGATGGTTCTAGCTAATTTAATAGTGGCCAATCTAGTGTGTCAAAGCTACCTCTACTAAGGCTTCGCTATTTCTAAACCCTAGAATATTCTTTTAAAAATATGGTGTTGGCGTTATATAATACTTTTTATTAATTTTATAAAATGTTAGCCTTTAACGCAATAAGTCAATATTCTTAATACTTTTTCGTTAAATAATTAAACATATTATTAATTCTACTATAAATACTTTAGAAAAATGTATTTCTGAACTCTTTATAGTTCAATAAATAAACCAACAAGACTATTGAATAAGCCATCTTTACATCTTTACTCTCTGCCTTGTTTGTATCCTATCTCACTTACAGTACATTTTTCAAAATTTGTGTTTAATACCTCGTACTTAAATCAGTACAGGTCTAAAACTAAATTTCGGATATGATTTTTAACGGTAATTCTATAGACAGCGCATCGGATATCTTAGATTCTCACTTTGTCATAGTCGGCGCGGGAACTCTTGGACTGTATATGGCTTCAAGACTGAGAAAGAAATATCCAAAGAAGTCGATTTTGGTGATCGAAGCGGGAGGCAAGTATCCAATGGCAGATGGAAATGAAGAAACTTCAAAAAGTATAGGAAAGGATCATCAAGGCACAATAAACAGCCGGTATTCTGGTATCGGAGGTACAAGCGTTGCTTGGTATGGTGCTTTAGTTGAATTTGATGAGGTTGATTTTAAAAGGCCAGGACAGAATTGGCCCATATCCTATCAGGAAGTCAGAAAATACTATGCAGACGTGTATGCGGCTTTAGGAATAAATCAAATTCCATCCAAAGAATACTACAACCGCATATTTAGAACATCGTTAAACGGGGAACACAAGCTAGAAAGCACCTATATTCATACATTAAAGCACAAAAGTCAAAATTTCTCACGTCTATTCAAAAAAGAAATTGAAAGTGATAATGTAAATATTATTACAAACACCACTGCCTTTGAAATGCGTTTTAAGGACGACTGTGCAGAAGAATTACGCTGTATCTCAACTAATGGTGTAGAGTTTAGTGTAAAAGGAGAAAAATTTATTTTTGCTTCGGGAACTATAGGTATTAATCAATTCTTTCTTTCTACAAAGTTAAATACCCAAGTCCCATGGAGTTCTAATCCAAATATTGGGCAATATTTCCAAGACCATTTAAAAGGGGAGGTTGGAAAACTAAAAATTCGGAACGATAAAAAGTTCAAAAAGCTTTTCGAAGAAAGAATAATTAAAGGCACCAGGGTGCAGCAACGTTTTATTTTTAATGATAAACACCGCTCGAAACTTCAAAATGGAGCCGTTGCCTTCTTTATTTATTACTCTAAGCAAGAGGAAGTAGTGAATGAAATTAGGAGCTTTATTAGAGATTTTGGCATAAGAAATACAGTAAATGATCTAGTTACTTTTATAAAAAACATAAACAAGATAAAAGGATACCTATTTAGTTTATCTACAAAGTATTTTCTTCAGAATAGGGTTCATCGATTAGCAGATGAAGGCACATATGTTATTGTTCAGACAGAACAAATTCCAATTGTAGAGTCGTACATCACCATTTCAAAAAAAGAAAAACTGCCCAACGGACTTTATAAAGTTCATATTCACTGGGATTGGAATGGGGAAGAAATGCGGGCAGTACACGATATGACGATGGAACTGAACGACTACTTAAAAGAATTAGAAGTGGCGGAAATAGAAATTCCTAAAGATATTCATCCTTCAAACAGTACCTTTTTAAATACATTTAGAGACACAAGCCATCAATGTGGCGGCATGCGCATGTCTAAAAGTAAGGAAGACGGGGTAGTTGATGAATATTGTAAAGTATGGGGTACATCCAATGTATGGATTGCTGGTTCTGCGGTATTTCCTACTTCAAGTCATGCCAATACCACCTTGAGTGCTCTGGCCTTAACGGAAAGAATTGTGGATAAATCCCTGTAAGCAAAAAAATATCCTCTCAATATCCGGGCTGCAAATCTAATACAGTGGTATCGATAGTATTCTTTTTCGATTTTTTCTTCTTATCCCTTTTTACGTAAAATTTTCCTTCTTTCTTCGAAAACAATTCAATACTAACTCCCACTACTACACCTCCAAGAACAGTAGCACCTACATCTCCATTATCCCATTCTCCTCCATTCCCTTTGTCTATTGCTTCCTTAGCAAGACCGGCTAGTAAACTTCCTGCTACGGAACCAGTAACCGTCCAGAATCTATTCCTTTTGGTTATTTTGGAGGCAATTAGGGCACCTGCCCCACCGGCAAAAGCACCAGCTGCAAAATGAAGAGCCTTGTCTTCTTCTATTTGTGAGTAGCCTTTGGAAGACCAAAGAAAAATCCCAATAATCATTAAGATTATCATTTTTTGCATCTTTAAAAATAAGCATAATCTGAGTTAAAAAGATCGATAAATAGATGAGTTACCTTAATTCAAGGTTAGAAAGCATACTGTTATCAAAATTAACTTAATAACATCTCTGTTTAGCTTATAACTTTTTCCTACTTTTATTCGTCTTAATTAATCCAAGAATATGAATAGATTATCTTATGTTTTATTAGTCCTTATCGGCATGCAAATTATCAGTTGCAAGCAATCCAGAAAAGCGGAAGAAAATATTCCAGCTATACAGCAGCAGGTTTATGAAAATGAAATATTATCCAGTGATTTCTCCAAAATTGTTGGGAAAGATAGTATTCAACTCTATACAATAATAAATAAAAATGGCATAAAGGCAGACTTTACTAATTACGGACAGCGTCTTATTGCCTTGCATGTGCCAGACAAGAATGGTAAATTGGAAGATGTAGTTTTAGGACTTCCAACTCTTGATGATTATATGAATGGGCCTAAAAATAATTTTGGCGCCGTTATCGGGCGCTATGGAAATAGAATAGCTAAGGGAAAGTTTAGCATAGAAGGCAAAGATTATCAATTAGCGATCAACAATGGCGAAAATCATTTACATGGCGGTTTAATTGGTTTTGAAAGTGTTATTTGGAAAGGAGAAATGCTGGCTTCCAATAGCGTTAAATTCCAAAGAATTTCCGCACATATGGAAGAAGGCTATCCGGGTAACCTAGACGTAACTGTTACGTATACCTTAACCGATTCCAATGAATTGAAAATTGTTTATGAGGCCAATACAGACCAAACTACTGTTGTAAACTTAACCAATCACTCCTACTTTAATTTAAAAGGAGAAGGCAAGGGTGATGTTAACGATCATGTTATGTTTATTAATGCAGCATATTATACACCGGTCGACGCCGGTCTAATTCCTATTGGCACTTTGGAAAGTGTTGATGGAACACCTTTGGATTTTCAGGAGCCAAAAGTGCTAAAAGAAGGTTTAGACAGCCAACATGAACAAATTATTCTTGGGGGTGGTTATGACCATAATTTTGTACTAAATAAGACACCGACAAATAAAGAAGGACTTGTTTTAGCAGCAAGAGTAGAGGAAGTACAATCTGGAAGAATTATGGAAGTGTATACCTCCAAACCAGGGATGCAATTATATGGAGGAAATTTTTTAAATGGTAGTAGCTCAGGAAAAAATGGGGAACCTCATGAAAAAAATGGTGCTTTTTGCCTGGAAACCCAATACTTTCCAGACTCACCCAATCAACCAGAATTCCCATCAACCCTACTACAACCGGGAGAAACTTATAAATCAACTACGGTATATAAGTTTGATGTTTCAGAATAAGTAATAAAAGAAAGCAAAAGAGAGGTTTTATAAATCCATTAATCCGAAAAAATTAATTATGACATTCGAATGGAAAGGGGTTATGCCAGCGCTAACCACCAAATTTACGGACAAAGACACTTTAGATCTTGACATGTTCAAGATAAATTTAAATGCCCAAATCAAGGCCGGCGTTACCGGCGTGGTACTTGGCGGAACACTGGGAGAAGCAAGTACCCTAAGCGACGATGAAAAGAAAATCCTGGTACAGACCGCAGTGGAATATGTACAAGGAAAAGTTCCCGTAATAATAAATATCGCCGAACAATCAACTAAAGGGGCAGTTAAAGCTGTAGAACATGCGGCTAATAACGGAGCTAGTGGCTTAATGGTGTTGCCTCCCATGCGATATAAGGCGGATTCTTTTGAAACGGTGACCTATCTAAAGACCATCGCCCAAAATACAGATTTGCCTATTATGATTTACAACAACCCAATTGATTATGGCATTGAAGTAACTTTGGATATGTTTCAGGATTTATTGTCCTGTAACAACATTCAAGCCGTTAAAGAATCGACAAGGGATATCTCAAATATTACAAGATTAAGGAATGCTTTTGGCTCGAGGTTAAAGGTTTTAACTGGGGTAGACACTCTAGGAATGGAAAGTATTTTAATGGGGGCCGATGGATGGGTAGCAGGATTGGTTTGTGCCTTTCCTGAAGAAACCGTCGCAATATACAATCTAATACAGGCAGGGGAGATTAGTAAGGCACTTGCTGTTTACCGCTGGTTCTTACCCCTACTAGAACTTGATATTAGCCCTCAACTAGTCCAAAATATTAAGTTAGCTGAAGTAGCAACAGGTATTGGAACGGAAAAAGTAAGAGCTCCAAGATTACCATTACGTGGAGTTGAGCGTGAAAGGGTTCTTGAAATAATTAACAATGGATTGGAAAACAGACCTGATGTCTCCAAGTATATTTTAAACCTTGAAACATCGCACAGAACTGCCTAAAAACACAAATATGATTACAGGACAAAACTATTTGGGGAACAAAAGATCTTCTAAAGGCGAAAAGACATACAAAACTTTTAACCCAAGATTGGGTATTACTAATGAATGGACCTTTTATGAGGCAACTCAGGAAGAATTGGAGGAGGCAGCCAGGCTCGCTCAAAATGCCTTTATCAGTTACCGAAATATCTCCCCGGCAAGACGTGCTGGATTCTTAAGAGTTATTGCAGATGAAATAGAGGCATTAGGAAATACATTAATTGAAACCTATTCAAAGGAAACTGCACTACCGGAAGGAAGAGCCAAAGGAGAAAGAGGAAGAACCGTTGGTCAGTTAAGATCTTTTGCCAATGCATTGGAAGATGGTTCTTGGGTAGAGGCTAGTATAGATACGGCAATCCCTGATCGTTCTCCGATCCCAAAACCAGACCTGAGAAAAATGCTTATTCCAATAGGGCCAGTAGCCGTTTTTGGATCCAGTAATTTTCCTCTTGCCTATTCAACAGCCGGCGGGGATACTGCTAGTGCTTTGGCAGCAGGGTGCCCAGTAATTGTTAAAAGTCACCCTATGCACGCTGCGACAGGTGAATTAGTTGCTTCTGCTATCATAAGTGCGGCAAAGAAAACAGATATGCCAAATGGTGTTTTTTCTAACTTAAATAGTAGTGGCATTGAAGTGGGACAAGCTCTGGTAAAACATCCAGGAATAACAGCAGTTGGTTTTACCGGAAGCATAAAAGGAGGTACAGCCCTATATAAATTAGCCAATGAGAGGGCGGAGCCAATTCCTGTATTTGCGGAAATGGGTAGTGTAAATCCTGTCCTTATTTTTCCTTCCGCATTATCAGAAAATGGTGCATATTGGGCTAATCAATACGCGTCATCAATTATGCTTGGAGCGGGTCAGTTCTGTACAAATCCCGGTTTAATTTTTGGCGTAAAAGGGAAAAGTTTGGATAATTTTAAAACAACTCTTGGTAAAGACATAGCTGCATTAGATCCAAGTTGCATGCTGCATCCTACAATTTATGACAACTATGAAAAAGGAAAAAAAGAGGCTGTTGCACAGGAGGGGATAACACAGCTTAATTCCCCTAGTTCAGAAAATCCATCCTATTTTGCCCAGCAATTGGTTTTAAGTGTGAGTGGAAAAGATTTTTCTCAAAACCCTAAGCTCCATCAGGAAGTATTTGGTCCGTTTTCTATTGTTGTAGAATGTGAAAGTCCGGAGGAAATACAGGATATTATCAAGGAGCTGGAAGGACAATTAACCGGCACCGTTCTGGGAGACAGCAATGAATTAAAGACTTATTCCGAGGTAATAGATGCTATGGCACAAAGAGTTGGTAGAATAATATACAATGGTGTTCCAACTGGGGTTGAGGTATGCCCTTCTATGGTACATGGAGGGCCTTTCCCAGCTTCTAGTGATAGCAGGTTTACAGCGGTTGGAACAAACGCCATAAAAAGATGGGTACGGCCATTTTCATATCAAAACTGGCCAAATGAACAATTACCTGATGCTTTAAAAAATGAGAACCCACTTAATATTCTAAGATTTGTAAACGGTTCCTATACTGATTCCAAGATTTAGTCTTTTTCTATGACAAAAACAACTTTCAGCTGTATAGACGCTCATACCTGTGGAAATCCCGTGCGACTAATTACAAAAGGGTTTCCAGAGCTGAAAGGGAAAAATATGAGTGAAAAAAGACAGCATTTTATACGGGAATTTGATTGGATTAGAAAAGGTCTAATGTTCGAACCCCGTGGTCACGACATGATGAGTGGTGGTTTTTTCCTTGAACCATCAGATCCTTCTAATGATTTGGGTCTTTTATTTATGGAAACCAGTGGATGTTTGCCCATGTGTGGACATGGAACCATTGGGGCCATCACTATTGGTTTGGAAGAAGGGCTCATTAAACCGAAAACCCCCGGGAAAATAAAACTTGAAACACCCGCAGGTTTAATTCATGTTTCCTATTGTCTAAAAAATGGGAAAGTTATCTGGGTTAAGTTTAATAATATAAAGTCTTTTTTGGCCAAGAGAGACTTAAAAATTAATAGCGATGTTTTAGGGGAACTCGTTTTCGATGTCGCTTACGGTGGAAATTTTTATGCTATCATTGATGTTCAAGATAATTTTGAAGGATTAGAATTCTTTTCGGCCAGCGAGTTAATTACAATGAGTTATCAACTAAGAAAAGAGATAAACAAAAGATATCCAGAAGAATTTATTCATCCAGAAAATAGCACTATAAATGGCGTATCTCATATTCTATGGACAGGGAAAACAATAAGTGATAAGTCTACTGCCCGAAACGCAGTTTTTTACGGTGACAAAGCCATAGATAGATCGCCCTGCGGCACCGGTACTTCTGCTAGGATGGCTCAATGGCATTCCAAGGGCTTATTACACCTTAAAGAGGAGTTTATTCACGAGAGTTTTATAGGTTCTACTTTTGTTGGAAAAATAGAAGCAATATCTAGTGTAAATGGTATTCCTGCTATTATTCCCAGTATACAGGGGTGGGCACGAATTTACGGATATAATACCATAACAATTGACCAGGAGGATCCTTTTGCTCTTGGTTTTCAAGTAATTTAAACAATGGGAAAAGAAGTAGTAATTATAGGAGGTGGAATTGTAGGCTTAAGTTCTGCTTATTATTTACACAAATCTGGACACCAGGTTACCGTTATTGATAAGGCAGATATACGCTCCGGTGCTTCCTTTGTCAATGCGGGATATATTACCCCTAGCCATATCATTCCGCTAGCCTCGCCCGGGATGATCGCCAAAGGATTGAAATGGATGTTTAATTCTTCTAGTCCTTTTTATATGAAACCCCGGTGGGATACAGATTTTTTTAAGTGGTCGTGGAATTTTCATAAGTCATCCACGCATAAAAAAGTGAACCTGGCGATTCCTGTGATTAAAGACATAAACATTCTTAGCAAAACCCTGTATGAAGAGCTGAGAACCTCAGAAGATTTGGGAAGCTTTCAGTTAGCAAAAAAAGGTCTTCTAATGCTCTATAAAACAGATAAGGCCGGAGAAAAAGAAATGGAAGTAGCAGACAAGGCGAAATTTCTGGGCTTAGAAGTGAATTCTTTGAATTACAAAGACCTCAAAGAATTAGAGCCTGATGTTGAAATTGATGCCAAAGGTGCCATTCACTATGTTTGTGATGCACACACCACTCCCACAGAAATAATGCCCAAACTATTAGATTACCTAAAAAGTGTAGGAGTGAAAATAATGACCAATCAGGAAGTCATTAAAATAAAAAGATCGAATCACCGAATTGTATCGGTTAGCACAAAAAGCAACACCTATGAGGCCGATGAAGTTGTGATGGCAGCAGGATCATGGAGCGGTAATCTAGCTAAGCTTTTAGACATCCCTATTTCTCTACAAGCAGGAAAAGGTTATGCCATCAATGTTGCCAAACCCACAGGGATTAGACTGCCGGCGGTATTAATGGAAGCCAAAGCCGCGGTTACACCAATGAAAGAGTATACGCGTTTTGCAGGTACCATGGAATTCTCAGGAATCAACAACATTATTAGAAAAGAAAGGGTGGCAGCAATAGGACGAGCCGCAAGAGACTATTATCCGGAAATAAGAATAGATTCTCATGATCTAAGTAATGCCAAAAGTGGACTAAGACCAGTTTCACCGGACGGGCTACCCTACATTGGAAGAACAAAAAAATATGACAATTTTACCTTTGCTACCGGACACGCCATGATGGGCTGGAGCTTAGGTCCTGCTACGGGAAAATTAGTCTCGGAAATCTTGAACAAAGAAAACCTTTCCATGGATATTGCTCCATTTAGCCCCGATAGACGCTTTTAAGTGGTATAGAAAATCTCCTTTATAGTTTTGCCACCCATTTACTATGGCAATCTTTTTTGTACATTAATACAGTAAAAAAATAATCCATGGGTAAATCAAAGCAGAATAGAAGAGAGTTTGTTAAAAAAAGTAGTCTTGGATTTTTAGGCATCTCCGTTCTACCTTCCCTTCATACAAAGTTTAGAGCGAGTGATCGTATTAGAATTGCTCACATAGGTGTTGGAGGCATGGGAAACAACCACATGAAATGGTTCTCTGAAATACCAGAAGTTGAAATTGTTGCTCTGTGCGATGTAGACCAGAATCACTTACAAAAAAGCCTTAAAACATTGAAGAGTTTGCCAAATGATCATAATGCAGGTGGCTATGAAGACTTTAGAAGGATTATTGAAAGAAAGGATGTTGACGCCATTAGTTGTGCCACCCCAGATCATTGGCATGCCCAGATAGCTGCACTTGCCTTTGAAGCTGGCAAGGATGTTTATGGCGAAAAACCTTTGTCCTATGATTTAAGAGAAGGGCAAATGATGCTGGCCGCACAACAAAAGAATAAACGTGTCTTTCAATTAGGAACGCAAATCCATGCAACTGATAACTATCATAGAGTTGTAGAGCTCATAAAGGCTGGAACTATAGGTAAGGTACATACTGTTAGACTTTGGAAAACGGGTGATACCCCTTTAATAAAAGACACAAAAGTAAAGAGAGTTCCCAAGTCTCTTAATTGGGATATGTGGTTAGGACCAGCGCCATTGGTAGATTATATCCCCGCTAAATGCCATTTTACGTATCGCTATTTTATGGACTATTCTGGCGGAATATTTGCAGATTTCTGGTGCCATATTGCCGATGTGGTTTACTGGGCATTAGAGCCCAAAGGACTTAAGAAAATAAAGGCAAAAGGTGAAGTCGCAGATGGTATTGCAAATACTCCCAAGTGGATTGATGTTGACTATGAATTTGAAGATCTGAAAATACTATGGACATCAAAACCTCCGGATGTTCCTGGGGCTTCAGAGAGAGCAATAGGTGCATATTTTGTAGGTGAGAAAGGGACATTAATATGCGACTACAATACAAGGGAAATTACGATTGATGGTGAAAAGCTAAAAGACATAGACTCTGTTGTACAGACAATACCAAGGTCTCCTGGGCATCAGCAAAATTTTATCGATGCTGTTAAATCTAGAGAGCAACCTGAATCTAATTTAGAATATGCCAGGAATATGACATTGCCTATGCATCTTGGTCTAATTTCGTGGCGATTAAAAAGGGAACTAAGTTGGGATAGTCAGAAAGAGGAGTTTGTTAATGACGAAGAAGCGAACAAACTACTGTTTAGAACACCTAGAAATAAATGGAATTTGAATAATTTTTAAGATTAATATATGTCTCCTAATAACATTTCGCATTTTCAGTATCTTCTTTACGGATTACTTTTTATACTTCTAATTGGCTGTAATACCCAGAAAGAACCATTGGTTCTCCACCCACTATTCCAGGATCATATGGTTCTTCAACAACACGCAAAGGTTACCGTATGGGGAACGGCTTCACCCAATAAAACTGTTGAAATTGCAGCAGACTGGATTGGACAGCAGAAAACGGAGGCAGACGCCCTTGGAAATTGGTCTCTTGTGATAGAAACTCCCAAAGCGGGTGGACCCTATACCTTTTCTATCTCTTCTGAAAACGAAGAGATAAAAATTAGAGATGTCTTAATTGGAGAAGTATGGCTTGCATCGGGGCAGTCCAATATGGAAATGCCTCTAACAGGATGGCCTCCAAATGATACAATCCTAAATTCCACAAATGAAATTAATGCTGCTACTAATCCCAATATTCGGATGTTTACCGTCCAAAGGAATCTCTCTCTTAAAGAGTTAAAAAATGTAAAAGGTGAGTGGTTAGTTAGCAGTGCAGAAACAGCGGGAAGTTTTAGCGCTACCGCGTATTATTTTGCTCAAAGATTAGAAAATAAATTAAATATACCTATTGGTATTATACATACTAGTTGGGGTGGCACGCCTGCTGAAGCCTGGACTAGCAATACTTCTATACAAGGCTTGGGTGACTTCGATGAGTTAGTTGCCTCTCTTTCCAATCCAAATATGGAGAAAATAAAAAATGAATGGTATTCCAGATGGCAGAGCATTGAAATTCCTGAAAAAGAAACCGACTGGTTGGAATTAAATCTTAAGGATTCGGAGCTTGCTCAGAAAGATTATGTCGACAATGCATGGGAAGACATTGAGTTGCCCGGAACCCTAGACCAAAGAGAAGAGTGGCGAATGGATGGCATTATCTGGATACGTAAATCATTTATGCTCAGGGAAGATCCTAAAGAAGACTTTAGTCTTTCTTTGGGTGCGGTAGACGATATGGACTTTACCTTTATTAATGGCAAACAAATTGGTTTTACTGTAGGACCAGGAAAACATACTCTAAAAAGAACGTATACGGTACCTAAGACTCTTCTTAAAAAAGGTGTAAATACTATCGCCATAAGAGTTGTAGATACAGGTGGTGGTGGTGGTATAAATGGCCCTATTACCCTATCTACCTCAGAGGACTATTTAGATTTAGATGGTTTGTGGAAATTGTTGCCCACTGCGGAAATCCACGATGCCAAGTTTTACCTATACGATATAAAAGAGGCAACCAATTTAAAAAGACCAACTATTGTAAATATTAATTCTCACTCACCAAGCGTATTGTTTAATGCTATGATTGCTCCATTGATTCCTTATGCCATTAAAGGCGCCATTTGGTACCAGGGGGAATCTAATGTCGGCAGGGCAGAACAGTACGAGCGCCTATTTCCAGCAATGATCAGGGATTGGCGTAATAGATGGCAGGCCAACTTTCCATTTTATTTCGTTCAAATAGCCCCATTTAATTATGGAAATAACTTATCTGCCGCCCTTAGAGATGCACAAAGAAAAACACTGAGTCTTGAAAATACCGGGATGGCAGTGACGCTAGATATCGGAAACCCAGCAAATATTCATCCGGCAAATAAAATAGATGTTGGCAAGAGGCTGGGGGGAATGGCCCTAAAGAATGAATATAATATAGAACTAGTCGCCTCTGGCCCTCTATACAAAAGCCATACAGCCAAAGGAAATAAATTATTGGTGTCCTTTACCGAGGTGGGTAGTGGACTTAAATTGATAGAGACTCCTGTTACGGGATTTGAAATAGCAGGAGAAGATAAAGTTTTTAAAGAAGCTAGGGCGGTTATAATAAAAGAAAAAATAGAACTTTTGTCTCCAGAGGTGAGGCGTCCCAAATATGTGAGGTATGCTTGGAAAGATACCTGTGCGGCCAGCTTGTTTAATCAGGAAGGTTTGCCTGCTTCCTCCTTTTGTTCTCCCTTAGATTAAATGTAAAACCCTTATTCCCTTTTATGAATTAAAAATAATGCGGCAGAAAGAATTAGTACTACCGTGGGAAGAAGTAATACTTTCCAAGAATCTATAGGATGTTTTACTAAATGTGTTACACTAAACATTACTAAGGCAAATAATATAGTTCTCCACAAAAGGATTTTAAGCTCTGAAAGTGATGAAATATTCAGCCAATTAGGAAGATTATGGCCGTCGTATTTATCAAAGATAAATATCCTTGCTACACCAATACCGAAAATCATAAATACCAAAGATAGCATAAAGGCGTCTAGGGCTTCCAGCATATACAAACCGGGATAAGATTCTTCAAGATCAACAAATTCTACCTTAATAAATCGCTTATAAGACTCAATACTTAGGGCTACACCGGTTATTAGGAAAAAAATAGAATTAACTAAGGTGACTATAACTGCTATAAGATATATATATCTAAAAGGGGTTACTTTATGTATCATTTTGATATGTTTTTTTAAAAATACACAATTATTTTCTTGGGCTTAGAGGAAGAGCATTGGTATTTTCAGAGTTGACAGTTAATCTTTTATTGGCAGTCTTAATTTCGGCATAACGTGGATCCTGAATTAGGTCTTGTTTTTCCATTTTTATGGTTTCTATACTTAAAAACCCAAACTCACTTACCACACGCCCATAAAATCGATAAATGCCCCTCCCTCTGAAAAAATATTTTGCGGCTACAGGCGGAAACAAAACCGTATCAAAAACCTCTCCGTTTTGGTCTACACAAGTGGCAAAATGCATTCTCTTATTATTATGTGTATGTGTGTTCTTAACAGTAACCAGATAGCCGTAAATATCTATATTCCTATGAAGAAAACGCTCTAAATCCTTTTGCCCATGGTTGTTCTTAGGTGCTTCTTGTAGAAGAGCAAAAGGGCTGCACAAACAAAACCCTAAGAGCTCTATTTGGGTAAAAGCCATCTCTAAGTCTGTAGTGTGCAAACTAGGTATTTTAAACTTTTGTAGCATTGGTGGAAATAACTTAGGATGCTCTAAAAGAGTTCCTTTAGACAGAAATAAATGAGCCTCCCATAACAATTTGTGTTTATTAATTTTTGTAAACCGGAACGCATTTATTCTTATTAGAATACTTAGTTGTTCAATAGAAATGGTAACTCTATCCAAAAAATCTTCTAATGAAATGTATTTTCCATGTAGCCGCCTTTCCTTGAGAATTCTATCCACTACTCTAGCCTCTAAATCCCTCAAATACATATAGCCTAAATAAACCCTCTTTCCATAAATACAGTTTAGGGCGAAACTCTTATTAATACAGGGAGCGTGTATTGTAGCTCCCATCATTCTGGCCTCGTGTATATAAAATTCAGGACGATAAAATCCACCCCCATTATTTAGGACAGCCACCAAATATTCTAACGGATAATACGCTTTTAAAAATAAGGTTTGGTAACTTTCTACTGCATAAGAGGCAGAATGTCCTTTTGCAAAAGCATAGCCCGCAAAACTGGCAACCTGATGCCATATTTCTGATATTAATTTTTCATCATAGCCTTTATTACGACAGTTATCAATAAACTTCTCTTGTATCTTCTGAAACTCTTGTCTGGATCGAAATTTTCCACTCATCCCTCTGCGTAAAACATCCGCCTCCCCAAGACTTAATCCGGCAAAATAGTGTGCTACTTTAATGACATCCTCCTGGTATACCATAATTCCATAAGTATCTGGCATTATCTCAAGCATTACAGGGTGTCCCTTTTTCTGTGCTCTTTCTTGATCTCTATGCCGAAGGATATATTCTCGCATCATTCCGCTTTTAGCTACTCCCGGTCGGATAATAGAGCTGGCCGCAACTAGTCCCAAATAATTATCTACTTCGAGCTTTTTAAGCAACATTCGCATTGCGGGAGATTCCACATAGAAACAACCCATGCATTGCGCCGTCTTTATCAAATAGTTTACCTGAGAATCTTCTTTAAACTTCTGAATGTTATGAATATCGATTTTTGCATATTCAGAAGGTCTGTTAACTGCTATTACTTCTAAAGCCTCTTTAATTTTCGCAAGGCCTCGTTGTCCAAGAATATCAAACTTATACAAGCCCACATCTTCAGCAATAACCATATCAAACATAACTGTTGGGAACCCTTTAGGAGGAAGATGGGTAGCCGAAAAATAGGAAATGGGTTTCTGACTAATAAGAATTCCCCCTGCATGTATACTCAAATAATTCGGAAAGCCTTTTATTAATTTGCCATATTTTAAAACTAATAAAGAAACCTCATCTAGCTCAGAGGGGACATACTGTCCGGTAGATAACAAATCAATTTCCGCTTTGGGTAGACCAAAAACTTTTCCTAACTCTCTGATTACACCTCTTTCTTTAAAAGTAACATAGGTGCCTAAAAGTGAAACATAGGGGAATCGTTCAAAAATGTATTGGGTAATTTCCTCCCTATCCCGCCACGAAAAATCAATGTCAAAATCGGGGGGATTGGTTCTGTAAAGGTTTATAAAACGCTCAAAATACAGATCTAATTCAATGGGATCTACATCGGTAATCCGTAGTAAGTAAGCAACAATACTATTTGCGCCACTTCCTCTCCCCACATAATAGAATCCCTTCTCGCGGGCTTTACAAACAATGTCCCAGTTGATCAAAAAATAAGATACAAACTCTTTTTCTTTAATGAGACCCAACTCCTTGTCTAAACGCTCTATTATAGCATTATCTACTACGGGATATCGGTAAGAAAGCCCCTCTCTACACAATTCCTCTAGGAGCTCCTCATCTTCCTGTTTTGACTTCAAATAGGTCTGTAAGTTTTGTGGCTTTCTTTGCTTAGAAAAATCGAATTGTATAGCACATCGATTTAATAGCCTTTCGGTATTTTCCAGAATAAAAGAATACTCATTAAATATTATTGCCAAATTCTGAATAGGAAACATTTTATCTCCCTCCTCTGCCTGTTCTTCCTCCGGAAGCTTACTTAATAATACATTATTATCGATAGCGCGTAAAAGACGATGCGCGTTATAGTCTCTTTTATTTCTAAAAGTAACGGCTTGCAAAACAACCAATTTATCTCTTTTTTCTACCAATCTAGAGAAAGGAAGTTTCCTTAAATCTTTTATAGAAATTCCTATAAATTCATGGGTGTCAAAATGACTCTGATCGTTTAAAAGTACCTTCTCAAAAGGATATACTACATAGGCATTCTTGAATTTAGGTGCTATGGCCGGAAATTCTTTTTTTTCATGTAAATAGGTCGACAAAAACTGATTTAGCTCTTGATATCCTTCATTATTCTTTGAGATGCCAACAAAACAAGGTTCTACCCCATTTCTAAAATCAATTCCAAGAATAGGTTTTATTTGATATTCCGGAGCCTTTCTAACAAAATTCAAAGCCGCAGAGGTATTATTAATATCTGTTAAGGCTAATTTGGTAACACAATTCTGTTGCGCCAATTCCAATAATTCTATTTCAGAAAAAGTACCGTAACGCAAGCTATAATAAGTATGACAATTGAGGTACATTTATAAAATTGGTTCTTTAGTATATTGTTCTCTATTTAGGTTGTTTTTTCTTAAAAACGCCTAAGAAAAATGATGTAAACTATTCATTGTTTTCTATGCGCTAACAGAGGCGGCGGCAAGCCAATAAAAGGATTGTGCATCCTTCCTATGGTTTTAGCTCCCATGCCTGAAGCTCTAAGTACACTTTTATCGCCAAAACGCTCTCGAATACTATCCATAGCTCCGTAAAGACTTAAAACTTCTGCAGTATCCTCAAAAAGATTTATCTGGTAATTTCCTGACACCAAATGACTAAAACGAACTCCTACCAAACGTACTAACAAGCGTCTGTTATACAGTAATTTAAATAAATCCAAAATTTTTGGGATAAGAATATGGTCTGCACTTGTATAAGGAATACGAACTTGTTTGGAATAGGTATTAAAATCCGAATACCTTATTTTAACCGTAATACAGGCTGTTAGTTTTTCCCCTCTTCTAAGCTGGTATGCAAGGTTCTCCGTCATGGCTATAAGGACCCCTCTTAATTTTGTTACATCTATAGTGTCTCGGTCAAAAGTCCTTTCCGTAGAAATAGACTTCCGTTCACAAAATGGAATAACAGGACTACTATCTACTCCGTTAGCCCGTTTCCAAATTACTGTACCATTAACTCCTAAAACACGACGCATTAGATCTACAGGCATTTCTTGTACCGTTTTTACTTTTCGCAAGCCTAGGTTTCTAAGGGTTTGATAGGTCTTATCCCCTACCATAGGAATCTTCTTGATAGAAAGAGGTGCTAAAAAAGGTTTTTCATAACCAGAATCTACCTTGAGTTGATTATTCGGTTTTGCTTCATTAGTAGCCACCTTAGACACTACTTTATTTACTGATAATCCAAAAGAGATTGGGAGGCCAGTCTCTTTAATAATCTTCTTTCGCAATTCAGATGCAAAGTGGTAACAACCAAAAAAGCGATCCATCCCTGAAAGATCTGCATAGAATTCATCTATACTCGATTTTTCAAATAGAGGCACCTCTTCTTTGATAATATCTGTAACAATGTCTGAATGCTTGCTATAACTCGCCGAATTTCCACGTATAATAACAGCCTCCGGACACAGTTGCCTCGCCATTTTCATAGGCATTCCTGAGTGTACTCCAAAGCCCCTAGTTTCATAACTACAGGCAGCAACCACACCCCTGTCGCTTGTTCCTCCTACCAATAAAGGCTTATTGCGCAATTCAGAATTAATAAGTCGCTCTACCGACACAAAAAAAGTGTCTAAATCCAAATGAAGAATGGTTTTTTCCATAACTATTAAAAAGGATAGCTAAATTATGGATTATTTCCATTTTTATGGATTATTTCCTTGTTAAATTTTAATTTATATGCTTTATGTCCTGGTATTTAAATACATCTACATAAAGAAAAACCCCCTTCTAATGAGAAGAGGGTTTATATATGTTCAGTAAACAACCCTATTCTAATGGGTCATTATAAACTTTTTCAAAATTATTGTGCTCCGGCTGTGGTCATAATCATAAAAATCATAACGGAAATAAAAAGACATCCAGCAGCCACAAAAAAGTCAATAAAACTAAATCCTTTATGTCTTTGCGCCATCGTGTAAGTGTTTTTTATATGATTTAATCAAAAGCAAATCCTGTAGAAACCCTAAAAATAAAAGCATAAAGCACTACCATAAACATTATAAAACTAAACCAAGCAAATGCTTTGAAATAGCGTTCAATTATAAAGTTTCCTAAATTTCTAAAACCTTCTAAATAAATTTCTTTAATAAGTAAAACTGTTTTCATATCCCAAATTTTATCAATTGTTATCTGGCACTAAATTCTATTATTTCTGGAAAGGGTATAGGATTTCTGGATAAAGAACGAATTAAGTTGACCAACGGCACTTCTAAAGTATTTTAACGAAATATTTTACAGATTATAGAATAAGGATTGTTTTGGGAAGTCCGATAAAACACCATGCTAATCGACAAACTACAACCTTCGTATTAAATTTTACAAATACTGCACTATCGCATTTAAAAATCAAAAAACACCCCTAGAAATGTAATCTACCATAGAATAAACCCTTAGTTCATTTTTGAAAGATATCTTTGGAAAAAAATTCTTTTTTAGGACTAAAAAAGAAAGCCTGGAATAAATTCCAGGCTTTAAAAAATGTACCTCGGGTGGGAATCGAACCCACACGTCCGAAGACACTGGATTTTGAATCCAGCGCGTCTACCAGTTCCGCCACCGAGGCAAACGGATTGCAAAGCTAAAAAATAATTTTATTTCGGAACTAAAATATCCCACAATTATAGTTTTGCAACCCAAATAAATTTATAAATTTGCACCTCCTTAAGAATCAGGGGTTTTAACAAACTATAAAACTAAAACTTATTATGCCTTATCAGGTTCCAGAACCAAAAATATTCGCCTGTACCCAAAGTATGGAATTGGGTCAGAAAATTGCCAAGGCATATGGAGCAGATTTAGGCAACGTTTTATTTTCGCATTTCAGTGACGGAGAGTTTCAACCATCTTTTGAAGAGTCTATTAGAGGAACTCGAATTTTCATTATTGGCTCTACGAATCCCAGTTCGGAAAATTTAATGGAAATGCTGCTGATGTTAGATGCTGCCAAAAGAGCGTCTGCAAGACATATTACCGCAGTAATTCCATACTATGGCTGGGCAAGACAAGATAGAAAAGACAAGCCTAGAGTACCTATTGCCGCTAAACTGATAGCTAAAATGTTGGAAACAGCAGGGGCAACAAGGATTATTACCATGGATTTACATGCCGATCAAATCCAAGGCTTTTTTGAAAAACCCGTAGACCATCTATTTGCTTCTACCCTTTTCCTTCCCTATTTAAGGGATTTAAATTTAGATAACCTTACGATTGCTTCTCCGGATATGGGTGGCTCTAAACGGGCATATGCCTATTCTAGAAACTTAGCTAGTGATGTGGTTATTTGTTATAAACAGCGCGCAAAAGCTAATATTATTTCGCATATGGAACTCATAGGTGACGTAACCGATAAGAATGTGGTGCTAGTAGATGACATGGTAGATACGGCTGGCACACTAACGAGAGCTGCGGATTTAATGATGGAAAGAGGAGCAAAAAGTGTTAGAGCCATTTGTACACATGGTTTACTATCGGGAGATGCTTATGAAAAAATAGAAAATTCGAAGCTTTTAGAACTTATTGTCACTGACTCCATTCCTATTAAGAAAGTGAGTGATAAAGTAAAAGTTATAAGTTGTGCAGAATTATTTGCCGATGTTATGCATAGAGTACATCATAATACTTCCATAGCATCAAAATTTTTAATGTAACTATTAATTCAATATAATAACTAATGAAGTCAATTACAATTAAAGGATCAGAAAGAGAAAGCGTAGGCAAAAAAGCAACAAAAGCCTTACGTAATGCTGGAAAGGTTCCTTGCGTAGTATACGGAGGGGAGAAACCATTACACTTTTCAGCGGATGAATTAGCATTCAAAAATTTAGTGTATACTCCAAACGCACACACGGTTGTGGTTGAATTGGAAGATAAGAAAAAAGTTCGTGCGATAATGCAGGACATTCAGTTTCATCCTGTAACTGACAAAATTCAGCATATCGATTTTTATCAGCTATTTGATGACAAAGAAGTTACCTTAAATATTCCGGTAAGATTGGAAGGAAATTCTCCAGGAGTTAGAAATGGTGGCCGCTTGTTGTTTAGAAATCGTAAGTTAACAATTAAGGCTCTGCCAGATAACTTGCCTGATTTCTTTAAAGTAGACATCTCTAAATTGAAGATTGGAGATAATATTCTTGTAGAATCTTTGGAGAGTGATGAATTTAGTATTCTTCAACCTTCAACAACTGTTGTTGTACAGGTTAAAACAGCGCGTGCAGCCGTAGTGGTGGATGACGAAGATGAAGAAGGAGAAGAAGTGGAAGGTGAAGTAACAGCAGCCGAGGGTGCTGAAGAAACTACTGAAGCAGCAGAATAAATCATTCTATAACAATTTGAAGGCATCCTTTTTCCTGTTTTTAAGGAATAAGGATGCTTTTGTATTTTTGTCCAAAAGCCAAAAGGAAAATGATTAAAATGCTAAGCTCGTTTTTTAAAAGCAAGCATTCGGCAAAAAACGAGATTGATCAGATGAAAAAATACCTTATCGTTGGATTAGGAAATATTGGAGATGAATATGCAGAAACAAGGCATAACGTCGGATTTAAAGCCTTGGATACCCTTTCACAAAAACAAAACTTCAGTTTCGAAATTAAAAAATTAGGGAGTTTAGGGAATTTTAATATTAAAGGAAGAAAGATCATCTGTTTAAAACCTGCTACTTACATGAATTTAAGTGGTAAAGCCCTGAAATATTGGATGGGTAAAGAAAATATTCCCCTAGAAAATGTTTTGGTCATTACCGATGATATTAACTTACCCTTTGGCACTATAAGAATAAAAGGCAAAGGAAGCGATGGAGGACACAACGGATTAAAAAATATACAGGAATCCTTAAATACTTCTCAATATCATCGCCTGAGGGTTGGAGTAGGCTCTGCTTTTGGCAAAGGAAAACAAGTAGACTATGTTCTTGGCAGTTGGAACGAGGAAGAATTAAAAATTTTGCCCGAGCGACTAGAGAAAATAGCAGAATCTGTTCTGTCGTTTGCTCTTGCAGGTCCAAAAGAGACCATGAATAAATTCAACAATACGTAAAACTTTGTTCTTGACAACTTTTGGACTATAATACCTTAAAAGAGTAAATATTAGAGCTAGATACATTCCCTTCCGCATCCTTTGTTACTACTCTCCAATAATAAATTGCATCGGCATCTACTGGTAAGTTAAATTTATTTACCGAAGCATTGGTAGTAGTGATTAACACTTCTGCATTAATCTTATCGGCATAAACTTCATACTCTTGAATATCATCATCCACATCGAGTCCTTGCCACTCCAACAATATGTTATTATTAGGATCACGAAAAACAGTTGCCCCAGATTTTGGCAGTACTATCTGAGTTGGAAATGGAGGATGTGTAATCTGAGACCCTGCATTGTAAAAAACCCATTCCGCACTTGGAGTAGTCTGGGTTACTTCATCATTACTGCTTGTAACCATCCAATTATAGGGAGCTCCTTTATCTAAAACAACCGCAGCAGAGAGTTCTGTAGTGGTCACTTTCTGTGTACTGTTGGTATTTATATTAGTAACACTTAATTCATAGGATGTAGTACTACTGGCACTTTGCCACTGAAAGGTTACTCTGCTATTTGCTGGGGTTAGACTTTCCCCCGTTGTACAAATTGAGTTTTGTTCCGGAAAAACAAGGGCGGTAACACCCGGAGGGCTGGGAGGATCGGACTTTGAGCAAGACAACGCTATAAAACCAATACAGAGGAATCTAAGTAATCTCATCGCTTAATTATTTTAAATGTCTTTTGACCAAATGCCCCTTGTATCTCTAGAAGGTATACTCCTTTTGACAAACCAGATACATCCATCTCTAAACTATCTCCGTTAACATTTCTTGTGTCCTCCATTACTAATCTGCCTTCCATAGAGAAGAGTCTAGTTGCAACAGTGTCTATTGGCGCACCCAAGAAGATTGTAAATACATCGCGAACCGGATTAGGAAATATAAATGGTTCATCAGCGACAAACACAGTTTCCGCATACACCCCCTGGCAAGCTAAACCGGTACTTACCTTAAAACTGTTTATTCCAGGTTTTAAGCTGAGCACAAGTTCAGATTCTACGACCTGCTGTAGCACTCCGTTTAATTCTACAATATAAAGTTCTGCACCTTGCATAGAAAGTGTTGCTTCAAGGCTGGCCACTGAGATTAAAGAATTTACTTGTAGTGGTTGTGGCTCTGAAATAACAATTTCCAAGCATAATTCCTCATAGTCAATAATTCCATCAGACCCATTGATGCAAAAATTATATACTCCTGCTGAAAGGTTTTCCAATATGTAGGTATCTACAAAACTATCTTCAATAGACACCCCATTTCCTGTTACAGTAACCGAATAATTAATTGCGTCTTTAGCATCAATTTCTATACGTCCATCATTGTTATTGATGCATGTTTCACTTTCTACCACAACGGAAAAGTTATCTGTCATAAAACGATATACAGGACAACCATTTGTATCTACTTCTAAACCCAAAGGCGTTCCCAGGCACAAATCATCTCCATCATCAAAGACTCCATCCTGGTCTTCGTCAGGACGCACTGCTCCCTCCACGCAAATATCGAGGGTAAATGCATTAATACTACCTCCATCGGCCGGAGCTGTATCTTCCACTGTAAGTATCCATTCTCCAAATGCAGATTCTCCATTAAAAGAAGCCAAAGACCCTAAAGGTCTTATCACATCTTTTATAGCTATGTCCCCAGTGGTATCACAACTAAAAGCCTCACCATCATCATCAAAAATAGCATCTATATTTTGAAGATTTCCGCAAGAATTAGAAGTAAGCGTAACTGAAGTACCCGAAGGAGATGTTAGGGTAATAATAAGATCGGCAAGAAAGGTATGTTCTATATCTAAAACTACATCAATGTCAGAAACAGGAAGATCATTAAAAAAAGAAACCTTAGAAGTTACTGTTGGGGTACCTATGGCACTTATCTCTATAGGCACATCTATGGCACTAACAGAATCACAACTTATGGTTATTGTCGTAAACTGAAAAGGCTGGCCAAAATTCCCTTCCCCACAATTATTCTTTGGTTTTACTCTCCAATAATAGACCGTCTGCTGTTGCAGGTTTTGAGCAGTGTAGGTATTGAACAAAATATCCGACGCACTATCTACAATATTCGAAAAAGACAAGTCTTCAGCAATTTCAATATCATAGGCGATAACATTAGGGCTTACCTCCCAGCTCAATTCTGCCTGTGGACTTATCTCTCTGGCATTATTTGCAGGTGCCGTTAGAAAGACATCTTCACTAAGGACATCTTGAATGGTAAGGTTAACACTTACCTCTTTAAAAGTGCTTAAGGAAGTGGCCCTTATTCTAATGGGATAAACTCCTGGAGTTACTAAAGCTGTATTACTAAATTGAAGGTTTACAGGCGTAGCAGTATCTGTAGCTGTTAAGGGATTAAAAATAGCATCCAGTCCTACAGGTAGATCTAATGCTTCAAAAGTAACTTCTTCACTAAAACCATTATAAGTCTCATAAACAAAGGAAACGTCTAAAGTATTACTTGAGCATACCACATATTCCAAAGAGGGAAAATTCAAAACAATATCCGCAGGGCTAATTTGAAAATCTGCCTTATTCACACTAAAAAATACATTATTTGAAGCCTTTACCATGATTCTAGCAGCAGAACTGATATTACCGGGAATAATAACATCCTGTTCTCCATCATTTGGAGTATTTACCTCAAGTTCAAAAGGATAAGTAAGACCCCCGTCGATAGATAATAAAATATCAACCATTTGTGCACTGATTGGAGCCACATTGGTACTTGCAACATCCCAATTTATTGTCTGTACAGAACCTGCTGTATATATTTGTGGTTCTTCCTGAGAAAGGACTTCAAAAGGACCAGAATCATTTATCACATTTAGTCTCAAAAGCGCAGAAGTAACCTGTCCTCCGCCCATGGCATTATCCCTAACAGTTAACGCAAAGTTCATTTCCCGTTCTACATTGGAAACTGTTTCCCATGCCGAATTAACCGTTGGATTTCGCTGTGTTAGATTTCCCTGAAGAATTTCAGTCATGGCAGGAAAATACCTTCTCGAATCTAAACTCGGTCTCTGCGATCTAAAATTTGCACCACTGGGACTTTGCGGACCAAAATTATCCGCTGTAACTACGCCATCGTCAATTTGTTCCCAGGTATAGGTTAGTATATCAAGAGGATCTATATCGGTTGCCTCTGCATTTAAAACAAATGCAGTCCCTTTTGGAATAACATAATCTGCTAAGGGTTGAATTTCAGGTGGATTGTTCGTAAGGGGCACAAAAGTTCCACAGCTTGTGTTTTTTAAATATTCACTAATCTGGAAAATACTGTAATAATGAAAGTAACCGTCTCCATTATCTTGTACATTATTTCCCGGAACGATTCCTGCATATCCCATAATGGTAGTTCCGCTGGCAGGTTCGGCCTGTACAGACGTACCTTCAGATTCAAATGACCAGGTATGATTAGCTCCAAATTGATGTCCTAATTCATGAGCAACATAATCCAAATCAAAGACCTCTCCTTCTGGCACTAAAGCTTGAGAATAAGCACTTCCTTTTTGATTATCCCGGCAAACCGATCCAATAAAACCTGCATTCCCACTATCTACGTCCTGGTGGAATAGGTGCCCAACATCATAATTTGCTTCCCCAATGACACTAGTCAAAGTACTTTGTATTTGAGCATTTAAATTTCCATTATATGGATCCGTCACAGGATTTGTATAAATGACGTCCTCTGTATTTGCGATTAATTCTAATTGCACCCCTAAATCGATTTCAAACAATTCATTCACTCTTGTTAAAGTAGCATTAATTGCTCCCAAAGCATCTTCTACAGTTCCCCCATGATATTGGGTATATTCTCCAGAAGCCGAAACAGCAATTCTATAGATACGCAGTGTTTGATCATTCACAAGCCTGAAGGTCTTGGAAGCTGCTTCCTTGTCCAAAACATCTTTAGTAAAACAACTAAACGCTTTGCTCACTTCTTCCCCAATACCTGCACTAAAAACGCGGTAAAGTCCATCACCAGTTCTCTGTTTTTCAATTAAGGTGCTAATGCTATTACCGTTACCATGTCGCATTATGGCCTGAAATCCTTTAGGAGAAATGCTAAAACGTATCCTCTCCATTCTATCATTTATTCGATACCCGGAAAATGATTTGATTCTTGGGTACTTTTTTGATAATTCTGCAGAAAATATTGGTCTTTCTGTAATCTGATATGCTGCTAACTCCCCATTTAGCGTAGGAAAATATAATATTAGCTGTTTTTTCCCTTCCTTATTAAAATCTATCAACTCTTTAAACAAAGAATTTTCGTTTAAGGAATAGGTGAGTGTTTTATGAGAAGAATCAGAAGAATGCGAGATTCTGGTATTACCGCTCTGTATCGCCGCTCTTTTCCAATGATCTGCCTGAGCAAACCCGGAAAAGGAGAAAAATAATATGGTAATTGATAAAACAAGATGTAATTTTGTTTTCATCAAGGGCTTTTTGAATTTTTAAAAGTAAGTCTTTTTATTATTTTATCTAAGTGATTACAGTCCAAAGCATTTCCAATTACGATAAAAAGCAAGCAACGGCAATAACCATAGGTACTTTTGATGGAGTACATATAGGCCATCGCAAAATATTAGAACGTCTCATAAATGATGCCAAAAAATCAGGTTTAAGGTCTCTTGTGCTTACTTTTTTTCCTCACCCTAGAATGGTTTTACAAAAAGATACCGATTTAAAGCTTTTAAATACGGTGGATGAAAAAGCGAAAATACTAGAACAAATTGGTTTAGACCATCTAATTATTCATCCATTTACAAAAGATTTTTCGCGACTTACAGCAACCGAGTTCGTAAGAGATCTATTGGTAAACGAATTAAAAGCAAAAAAAATCATTATTGGCTACGACCATAGGTTTGGCAGAAATAGAAATGCAAATATTACAGATCTAATGGCTTTTGGAAATACCTTGGGTTTCGAAGTTGATGAAATTGAAGCACAGGAAATTGATGATGTTTCTGTTAGTTCTACTAAAATTAGAAATGCTTTAGTAGAAGGAAATATAAAAACTGCTAACGAATATCTGGGTTATAACTACATGCTAACCGGATTGGTTAAGAAGGGCAAAGGTCTTGGCAGACAATTGTCTTTTCCGACAGCCAATATTGCAATTGCAGAAACCTATAAGCTTATTCCCAAAAATGGCGTCTATTTTATTAAAAGCACCATAAATGGTTCTAACGTCTATGGAATGATGAATATTGGTTTTAACCCCACCGTAGACGGTACCACAAAAAACATCGAAGTACACTATTTTGATTTTGAGGATGATCTATACGAACAAAATATTCAGGTTGAATTAATGGAACGAATAAGAGATGAACACAAATTTAATTCTCTTGAGGCCTTAAAAGAACAGCTTCATAAAGATAAAGCAACTTCTCTATCCCTAATATCCAAATAAATGCTAAACAGGCTATTCTTTACCAAAATAGACAATAGTCCTTTACTTATTTTTCGTGTTTTTTTTGGTATCCTGGTAAGTTGTGAGGGTTTTGGTGCCATTCTTACCGGATGGGTAAGAAGAACCTTTATAGAACCTCAATTTACCTTTTCATTTATAGGTTTTGAATGGTTACAGCCCCTTCCTGGAAATGGTATGTATATATACTTTATTTTGATGGGAGTATTTGGGATTTTTATCGCCTTAGGCCTAAAATATAGGCTTAGTATAATATCCTTCACCCTGCTCTGGACTGGAGTTTATCTAATGCAAAAAACCTCTTACAACAATCACTACTATCTCTTAATGCTAATTTCTATAATAATGTGCTTCTTACCAGCAAACAAGGCCATTTCCCTGGATGCTAAAAGACAGCCGGAAATTACACAAAATAGTATGTACGCCTATGTGAAGTGGGTAATAGTCTTTCAGTTATTTATTGTTTATACCTATGCGGCCCTTGCTAAACTTTATGCAGGCTGGCTTAATTACAGTTTTATAGAAGTATTATTTAAAACTAAAGAGCACTATTGGTTAATTGGAGATCTCCTCCAACAACATTGGTTACATGTATTTATTTCCTTTATGGGAATATTGTTTGACCTGCTTGTAATACCAGCCTTACTCTGGAAACCAACTAGGAATATAGCTTTTGGATGCGGGATATTCTTTCATTTGTTTAATTCTATGGTATTTCAAATAGGGATTTTTCCCTATCTGGCCTTGGCATTTATCGTTTTCTTCTATGAACCAGAAACCATAAGAAAAATCTTTTTTAAAAATAAACCCAAATATGATGTCCATGATTTTAAAATTCCATCCTATCAAAATGTCTTCTATCTATTTTTTGTAATCTATTTTCTTATTCAGATTGTTCTTCCCATAAGACATCATTTTATTCATGACGATGTGTTGTGGACGGAAGAAGGACATCGATTAAGCTGGCGCATGATGTTGCGAACCAGATCTGGCAGAGTTCATTTTAAGGTAGTGAATAAAGAGAGTGGCGCTATCACAAAAATAAATTTGAATGATTATCTCTCACCCAAACAAAAATACCGGATAGCCGCTTATCCAGATTTTATCTGGCAATTTGCACAAAGACTTAAACAAACTTACAAGGACCAGGGTATAGCGGTAGAGGTATACGCCAATTCTAGAATAAAGATTAACGGCTCTAAATTCTATACATTAATTGATCCGGAAGTAGATTTGGCACAGGAGCCATGGAATCATTTTAGACATCACGAATGGATTTTACCTTCTCCAAAAGAACTGTCTGAAAAATCTAAGGAAACACTTTCCAATTAACTAATTATGCTTTTTTTTCTAAAGAAAACCAGACCTCAACTTTAATCCTTAAGTAATTGACTAAATTTGCGGTTAAATTCTAAATGTCATGTTGCAAATACTTGCGATAAGAAACAACAAAGAGGCAATTGCCAACGCCCTTAAAAAACGTAACATTGATCCTTCTGGACTTTTGGAAAATGTCCTTGAGCTAGATGAAAGAAGACGTGCCTTACAGACAGAACTGGATAATTACCTTGCCGAAAGTAATGTTCTTTCCAAACAAATAGGTTCTTTGTTTAAATCAGGAAAACCAGAAGAAGCGAATGCCTTAAAGGCCAAAACCGGAGAACTGAAAGAAGCATCTAAACAACTTGGACAAGATTTACAAGAAACAACTGTAAAGATGCAGCAGGCTCTTTATCAAATTCCTAACGTTCCACATAATAGTGTTCCATTTGGAAAAGGTGAAGAGGATAATGAACAGGTTTTTAAGGAAGGAGATATTCCTAAATTGGGAGAAAAAGCCCAACCACATTGGGAATTAGCACATAAATATGACCTAATCGATTTTGAACTTGGCGTTAAGATTTCAGGAGCAGGATTCCCTGTCTACAAAGGAAAAGGCGCAAAACTTCAAAGAGCATTAATTGCGTATTTTCTAGATAAAAATACAGAAGCTGGTTACTCAGAAATACAAGTGCCTCTTTTGGTAAACGAAGCCTCGGGATATGGCACTGGACAATTACCGGATAAAGAGGGGCAAATGTACCATGTAACTAACGATGATTTGTATCTGATTCCGACGGCGGAAGTTCCAATTACAAATATTTTTAGAGACACTATAGTAAAAAACAAAGCCCTTCCACTCTCCTATACTGGTTATACCCCATGCTTTAGAAGAGAAGCAGGTAGTTATGGTGCACATGTGCGGGGTTTAAATAGACTACACCAGTTCGACAAGGTTGAAATAGTCCGGGTAGAGCATCCTGATCATTCCTACACAGCCCTCGATAAGATGGTAGAACACGTCAAAGGCCTGGTACGAGAGCTAGAATTACCCTTTCGTATTCTGCGTCTCTGTGGTGCAGATCTGGGATTTACAGCAGCATTAACCTATGATTTTGAAATTTTTTCGGCGGCCCAGAATAGATGGCTTGAGATTAGTTCAATTTCCAATTTTGAAACCTATCAGGCAAATCGCCTAAAACTTAGATTTCGAGATGAAAATAATAAATCGGTATTTGCTCATACTTTAAATGGAAGCGCTTTGGCACTTCCAAGAGTAATGGCAGGAATTTTAGAAAATAACCAAACTGCAGAAGGCATTAAAATCCCTAAAGTACTGGTTCCCTATACGGGTTTTGAATATATTAACTAGTCAAGACTTGTTCAATTAGACCATAAAATGCTCAACTTAATAGAAAATTTCTGGGCTTATTAGGCTCTAGGACGATATTATACTTTCTTTGACAGTCTTTTTGGGTAGGCTTCTTTAAATTTGATAAATTTTCTATATGAAATTAGGCTTTTTCAGCATCCTTTTATTCTTCTTTATTACTTGCTGGGGGCAAGAAGATTTTCTTGCAAAGCAATATTTTAATGATGGAGATTTTGAAAAAGCAGTTGTCTTCTATAAAAGTCTCACAGACAAAAACCCCAGAAGATCTGATTATGCTGAGGGACTAGTTGCCTGCTACCAACAACTAGAGAAATACAAAGAGGCCGAGGAGTTTTTATTAAAACGGCTTCATCAGGGAAGTCCCTACCCAACTGTCTTTATAGAATTAGGATATAATTATCAACTTCAAAAAGAAAACGAAAAAGCAAGCCAATATTACGAAAAGGCATTATCGAGAATAGAAGAAAACCCCAATTATGGTTATGGCATTGGCTTTAAGTTTCAACGCCTCATTCTTCTGGATTATGCCTTAAGAGCCTATGAAAGGGCCATGGAATTAAATCCCAAATTAGATTATAACTTCCAAATGGCAAGAATTTATGGCGAACAAGGTAATGTAGAAAAAATGTATGAGTCTTACCTCGAACTTATAAAAAAAGGGAAGGCGTCTCAAACTAATGTTTTAAGAAATCTAGACAATTTTATTAGCGAAGACCCTAATGACCCAAACAATATAAGTTTAAAGCGCACATTACTACTAAAAGCCCAAAACAATCCTGATATTTTATGGAATGAAGTATTGAGTTGGCTTTTTGTAAAACAGAAACAGTATTTAAGTGCTTTTAATCAGGAAAAAGCAATTTACAAACGTTCCGAAGGTAGATCTCTAAACAGAATTTCGGGCCTCGGAGACATGGCGTTTGATAATGATGCCCTGGAAGACGCTGCAATAATTTACACTTATATCGATAAAAATTCTGCAGATCCTGTAGCAAAATTAAATGCAAATCTTAGCCTGATAGACATAGAGCTTCTTGATGAAACCTCTAGAAATCTAGACAAGATAAATAAAGAGTTTGAACTGCTTATTGAAGAATATGGGTATGAAAATCAGACTTTACAATTACAAATAGCATATGCCAATTTCTTAACTTTTAAGAGAAACGAAGCAGAAAAAGCAATCGAAATATTAAAACAATGCCTTTCCCTTCCTCTTGACAGATTTAGCGTCGCCTATGTAAAATTAGCTTTGGGTGATATTCTGGTATTCAACCAACGATTTAACGAAGCTTTAATCTATTTCTCACAAATACAAAGGAGTCTTAAAAATGATATACTTGGGCAAAATGCGAGATTTAAAGTAGCTCAAACGAGCTTTTACAAAGGTGATTTTGAATGGGCTTTAACACAACTTAAAGTCCTTAGAAGTTCTACATCACAACTCATAGCAAATGATGCCATGCAACTCAGTCTGCTTATATCAGACAACTCCCTAGAAGATTCCACACAAACTGCCTTAAAAAAATATGCAAAGGCAGATTTACTGGCTTATCAGCAAAATACAAAAGAGGCTATAGAAGTGTTAAACGATATTCTGGAAAATCATAAAGGTGAAAAAATTGAAGATGAGGCCCTAATGAAACAGGGAGAATTATTTGAAGGTATTAAAGATTATACTGCGGCAGAAATGAACTATTTAAAAGTAGTTACCTTTTACGAAAATGACATTTTAGCAGACGATGCCCATTTTGCTCTAGCCGAACTATACCGAACGGTATTAAATCAACCTAATAAGGCCAAAGAGCATTATGAAAAGATTATCTATAATTTTCAGGATAGTTATTATTTCCCAGAAGCAAGAAAAAAATTCAGGATTTTAAGAGGCGATATTCTTAACTAATATCGAATACATTCTAATTAAGTAAACTATGCTGATTTATAACGTTACTATTAACATTGAAAATGATATCCATGACAAATGGATAAAGTGGATGAACCAGGTACATATTCCAGAAGTATTATCTACTGGTAAATTTTTGGAAGCAAAAATGGCTAAGGTTCTGGTTGAGGAAGAGATGGGCGGAACTACTTATTCGGTTCAATTCTTGGCTAAGGACAAAGTAAGTCTAGAAAAGTATTATCGCGAAGATGCAGTCATATTGCGCAAAAAGACTGCTACCCTATTTGGTAATAGTTTGGTTTCCTTTAGAACAGAGTTAGAAATTATTAGTGAACATAAAAGACAACCTATTAAGGCCACTGAATTTCTGTTTAGCTATGGTTCCTTGCAGGATACTTCTATTCATTATGCCTTACTCGGACGAAGTATAGAAGGAGAAGCTGACGCTCTGAAGGGTTATGTCATAGCCCAGGAAAAAATTGCTGGAGAATTTGTAGTTGCAGAACCTTCAATAGATCCAGAAGACAAAATTGAAGGGCAACTTTATGTGTTGTCACATATAGATATAGCCAAAATCGATTCTTATGAAGGTCCTGCCTATAAAAGGACAAAACTCCTGCTGGATTCAGGTAAAAATGCCTGGACATATGTACGAAATGTAGAAGATAAGGATGGCGAATAGAAAGAAAAAAAAGTCTTGGCATAAGAATAAAAGTTTTGACCAAAAAGATCCTGTCAAAGCCAAAAAACATCTAGGCCAACATTTTTTAAAAAGTGAAGAGGTCGCTGAAAAGATTGCCCATACCCTTGGTTTTCAAAATTATGCAAATGTACTGGAAATAGGACCCGGCACAGGAGTACTTACAAAGTACCTATTAGCCCAGCCCATAAGGCTAAAAGTCTTGGAACTAGACAGAGAATCTATTGAATATCTCAAAAAGGATTTTGCCATAGACAACCTCCAATACCAATTAAATCTTAGTAATTTTGAAATACTTGAAGGAGATTTCTTAAAATATAATCTGGATACTCTTTTTAATGGAAATCCCTTCGCAATAACCGGTAATTTTCCTTACAATATTTCTACTCAGATTGTCTTTAAAACTTTGGAACTAAAGGAAAGAATACCAGAATTCACCGGGATGTTCCAAAAAGAAGTTGCACAAAGAATATGTGCCAAAGAAGGTAACAAAACCTATGGAATACTCTCTGTTTTAGTACAGGCTTTTTATCATACGGAATTACTATTTATCGTAGGTCCGGAAGTGTTTTCTCCGCCACCTAAGGTAGAATCGGCAGTAATAAGACTAAAAAGAAAAGAAGATTTTACCTTAGGCTGTAGTGAAAAACTACTTTATAGAGTAGTTAAAACCTCATTTAACCAAAGGCGAAAAACATTGCGAAATAGCTTAAAAGTATTTATGCTTTCTGATAATCTAAAAGAAGATACTATCTTTGATCGGCGACCTGAAGAATTGACTGTAAACCAATTTGTAGAGTTGACAAATAAGATAGCAAATGACTCCATTTAAACTTACCGACGAGTTTATAGCAGAAATTGAACTGCTAATGGATTCTAATAAAGACTCCGAGCTTAAGTCTTTATTGGAAGAACTGCATCATGCGGATATTGCTGAAATAATCAATGAGTTCAAAGAAGAAAAAGGCACCTATCTAATAAAGTTATTAGATAGTGAAAAAACATCCGATGTTCTCATAGAATTGGATGAAGATATTCGGGAAGCCATACTCAATAATTTATCTTCCAAAGAGATTGCAGAAGAACTGGAAGAACTGGATACAGATGATGCTGCAGACATAGTTGCGGAACTGCCCAAAGAGATTGTTGAAGAAGTAATTTCTGAAATTGAGGATAGAGAACACGCAAAAGATATTGTTGACCTTCTTAGGTATGATGAAAATTCTGCAGGAGGCCTTATGGCTAAAGAGTTGGTAAAAGTAAATGAAAATTGGAATGTTCTTACCTGCGTTAAGGAAATGCGGGCACAGGCAGAAAATGTAACCAGGGTGCATTCTATATATGTAGTTGATGATGATGAAATGCTCATTGGAAGACTTTCCCTTAAAGATTTACTTACCACTTCTACTAAAGCACCCATAAAGGATGTTTATATCCCGAAAGTGGACAGGGTTAACATCAATGAAAAACCAGAGGAAGTTGCTAAAATTATGTCTAAATACGATTTAGAGGCCATCCCGGTAGTAGATGAAATTGGCCGACTTGTTGGTAGAATTACCATCGACGACATCGTTGATGTTATAAAAGAGGAAGCAGAAAAAGATTACCAATTAGCCGCAGGTATTTCACAGGATGTAGAGGCAGACGACAGTATTTGGGAACTTACCCAGGCTAGATTGCCCTGGTTATTTCTTGGTTTGTTAGGAGGGATTGGTGCAGCGGCCATTATGGGTGGTTTTGAAGAACTTATAAGTGAACATGCCATCTTATTCTTTTTTACGCCACTCATTGCGGCTATGGCTGGGAACGTAGGTGTTCAATCTAGTGCAATAATTGTCCAAGGTTTGGCTAATGATGACTTAAAGGGAAGTATTAGCAACAGACTTATCAAAGAAATGCTTTTAGCCACTTTAAATGGGCTAATCCTGGCCATTGTTTTATTATTCTTTACATGGATATGGCAGGGTAACTTGCCAACTGCTCTGGCTATCTCCATATCTTTGGTTGCTGTTATAATTGTTGCTGGTATAATAGGCACATTTATACCACTCTTTTTAAATCAAAGAGGTATTGATCCGGCTTTGGCAACTGGACCCTTTATAACCACAAGTAATGATATTTTTGGGATACTAATCTACTTTTGGATCGCTAGGATTGTTTTAGGAATTTGAGTTGGGCAGAAGGCCTATTCCCCTAGTTTTATTACATTTAAGAAATAGATTTATTTTCATGGAATTAAAAGTCGGCTTGGTGCAGGAAAGCCCTGTATTTTTCAATAAAAAAGCTAGTCTTAAGAAAGTTGAAGACCTAGTTAAAAAACATAGTAAAGAGGGCTGTGACCTATTGGTTTTTCCCGAATCTTTTATACCCGGTTATCCAAGAGGCTTAACATTTGGTACTACTATCGGTAGTAGAACGGAAGAGGGTAGAAAACTATTTTCAGAATACTATAAAAACAGTATTGACATTGAAGGTGAAGAAGTAGGATATGTAGAGAAGCTAGCATCAAAATACAACACCTATATAGTTCTGGGAGTAACAGAGAAAAATAAGGTGAGTGGGAGCCTATATTGTTCTATGCTCTACTTCTCCCCTAAAAGAGGGCTTTTAGGGAGTCATAAAAAGATAAAACCAACAGGGGCCGAACGCGTAATTTGGGCGGAGGCAGATGGAACTTCCCTGAATACGTTCCAAACAGAGATAGGCAAACTTGGAGGCCTCATTTGTTGGGAAAATTATATGCCGCTTGCTAGAATGTCTATGTATTCAAGGGGAGTTGAAATTTATATTGCGCCAACTGCGGATGCCAGAGAGGAATGGACTTCCAGTATGCAGCACATTGCACTAGAAGGCAGGTGTTTTGTTTTAGCCTGCAACATGTTTTTTGCTAAATCCATGTACCCGCACAATTACAGAAAATTATTAAAAAATGAACCAGAAGTAGTCTGTAGAGGAGGTAGTTTAATTGTCTCCCCACAAGGTAAAATAATGGCCGGGCCTTTATACGATAAAACTGGAGTTGTTACTGCAACGATAAATCTTGATGAGATTCAAAGAAATAAATTAGACTTTGATGTAATTGGGCACTATGCTCGAAATGATATTTTTGAGTTTAATGCAAATGGACAAAGAGAGACTATAATAGAATAGTTAGAATCTCTTTCTCTATTGATATAGTTACAACTAACCATTAAATAAAATCACTACGAAGAAACAGATAAATATTTCTCACAATAAAACTAAATTAAAGTTCCCATGAAAATACTGCATCTGGATATAAATCATCCTTTACTTATACAAGAATTTGAAAAACTGGGTTTTGAAAATATTGAAAACTACCATGCTTCAAAAAGCGAGATTGAAAAAGAAATACACCAATATGACGGGCTAATAATTCGAAGTAGATTTTCCTTAGACAGAGCATTTCTTGAAAAAGCTGGAAGGTTAAAATTTATTGGACGATTAGGAGCAGGATTGGAAAACATAGACATAGACTTTGCACGGAAAAGAGGCATTTACTTAGCGGCAGCACCAGAAGGCAATAGAAATGCAGTTGGGGAACATACTCTAGGTTTATTACTGTCACTATTTAATAAGATTGTAAAGGCCGACAGGGAAATAAGGAGCGGTCAATGGGATAGAGAAGGAAATCGAGGGATAGAATTGGACGGCAAAACAGTTGGAATAATTGGCTATGGGAATACAGGGAAGGCATTTGCAAAAAAGTTAAAAGGATTTGAAGTTGAAGTAATATGCTATGATATAATAGGGGGTGTTGGCGATAAGAATGCCAGACAAGTCGGAATATTAGAGCTACAGCAAAAATCAGATATTATTAGTCTTCATGTACCTCAAACAGAAGAAACAAAAGGGATGGTAAACGAATTATTTATAGGCGGTTTTCATAAACCCATATGGATTTTGAATACTGCAAGGGGAAAGTGTATAAATACTAACGACTTGGTAGTAGCGCTTAAATCTGGGCAAGTTTTAGGTGCCGGATTAGATGTTTTGGAATTTGAAAAGTCTTCATTCGAAAATATGTTTGACGATGAGCAATTACCCGAGGCCTTCGATTTCTTACTGGGTTCAGAAAATGTTGTATTAACACCCCATGTAGGCGGTTGGACTATAGAGAGTAAAGAAAAATTGGCTCGAACAATTACGGACAAAATAAAAGAGTATTTTAAACTAGAATAATTGATAATTAACACCATATGAAATCCGAAGCAAACTCAGTAGAACAATACTTAAAAGAGCTCCCTAAAGATCGATTAGCTCCGATGGCAAGACTTAGAGAAAGTATTTTAGAAAATCTACCGCCGGGATTTGAAGAAACCATGAATTATGGTATGATTGGTTATGTTGTACCACATAGGATCTATCCTGAAGGTTATCATTGCAATCCAAAATTACCATTACCATTTATAAATATAGCCTCTCAAAAGAATTATATTGCCCTCTATCATATGGGACTATATTCTGATCCAGTTCTAATGAAGTGGTGGAGAGATAATTATTCCAAAGAAACTTTAGGCAAACTAGATATGGGCAAGAGTTGTGTTCGTTTTAAAAACACCTCCCAAATCCCATTTTCACTAATTGGTGAATTATGTTCCAAAATTACTGTAAAACAGTGGATAGAGGAATATGAGAGTAGTCGAAAAAACTAATAATACTTCCTTGGCATCTAAGTTCTTAAAAGCATTGAAATATGCATTTCTTTGATAATGAATTAATTATTACATTTAAGGAAGTAATCAATAAATCACACAACTATGGCAGAAGACACCAATAATTCAGAAGATAAAGCCGAAGACAAATTTGATAAGGCCAAAAAGAAAGCTAAGGAATTTAAAGAGGAGGCAAAAGAATCCGCAAAAGAATTTAAAGAAGAAACCAAGGAAGCAGCAGAGAATTTTGCTGAAGGGGCGAAAAAATCCGCAAATGAATTTACGGAAGGTGCTAAAGAAGCCTTTGGAAGCTCAGCGGACAACAAAAAAATTCTTGCTGGTATTCTAGCTATTATTTTAGGTTCCCTAGGAGTACATAAGTTTATTCTGGGATACCAAAAAGAAGGTTTTATTTTACTTGGAGTTACTGTTGTGGGAATTGTATTAAGTTGCCTTGGAATAGGCTTGTTCATGGTTTGGATTGCCCAACTCATTGGATTGATTGAAGGAATAATTTACCTGACCAAGAGCGACGAAGATTTCTATAACACCTATCAAGTAGGAAAGAAACCCTGGTTCTAAAACCAGAAAAAACCGATCTTTTTTAAGGGTTGGTTTTTTTTATTAAATTTATTATCGTAATATTGCAATATAACAATACATAATGGGTCTAACTAAGTCACATATTTTCACCGAAGATCAGAATACTCTGGCAGATATTTTCAGAACACTTGCACATCCAGGAAGGATTGCGATTTTGCAACATATAAGTAAACAACAAGGATGTATTTGCAATGATATAGTAGAAGAAATTGGGTTGGCCCAGCCCACCATTTCCCAACACTTAAAAGAACTAAAACATATGGGATTAATAGAAGGGGAAATTAGTGGTAAAAAAGTATGTTATTGTATTAACACTGCCCGTTGGACAGAAATACAGGCATTAATAAATAATTTTTTATTAAGAACTGAATCGAATTGTTGTTAAATCTAGTCTTATGAAAACAAAAGAATTTTTAGAAATTTTAGAAAATAATCCTTCGTTGGAGCTCGTATTCGAATACCAGCCCAATGCCTTGGTTGGAGCAAATTACCATATAACTGAAGTAAAAAATATTACCGTAGAATCTGTAGATTGCGGTGGAAGGCAGGATTCATGGCATGAGACAATTGTACAATTATGGGAAAGTCCTTCTGAAAAAGAAAAAACTATTTATATGACTTCTTATAAGGCCTTACAAATCCTAAATCGAGTTCATGGTCTTAGGCCAATGAATTTAGAATCGGAAATTAAATTTGAATATGGGAATTCTGAATTCCATACATCTGTACTACATGCCTATGAATTTAGGGTAAATCAAGGCAAATTATATGTTTCCTTGAGCTTAGAAGAAACCCATTGTAAGGCTAATGACATTTGCGGCGTACCGCAAGAGGTTATGCTAGAAGAAGTCTCGGACTGTACTCCAGGAAGTGGATGCTGCTAATAGAACTACATTGAATTCAGACCTAATGAGCAATATCCTTATAATTCCAATGAAAAAGAAACATTGGGGTGCTGTTCAGAATATATATGAGGAAGGTATTAGAACAGGAACAGCAACATTCGAGATAGAAGCACCTGATTATGAATTATGGAACCAGAACCACTTAAAACATTGCAGGCTTTTGATTGAAAAAGACAACATTGTCTTAGGGTGGGCCGCTCTATCTGCAGTATCCGGTAGGTGCGTATACGGGGGGGTTGCTGAAGTAAGTATCTATATGTCGCAGAAAAGTCGGAGACAAGGCTTGGGGCAAGTTTTAATGAAAGCACTAATAGCTTGTAGTGAAAAAAATGGTTTTTGGACGCTTCAATCGGGTATTTTCCCCTCTAATGAAGCAAGTATTAAGCTACATGAGCGTATGGGTTTTAGGCATGTGGGCACTAGAGAAAAAATTGCTCAGCTTCATGGGGTATGGTACAACAATCTTATATATGAAAGAAGAAGTAAAAAAGTAGGACAGTAATATTCCCCGGGAAAAATATTCTGATTTTATCTTCAGGTAATTCTTGTTGAATTAAAATGCCACATGGTTACCCTGATAAATTGATAGTCGATCAGGCACAGCTTTACAAGGCTGAAAAAGAAACCCATTTTCTTAACCCAAGAGTCGTGCCGATTATGGAGAATTTATTCAAAAATAAAGTATCTAGTTATTTTCCATATGCTTTCTTTCTAATTCTGCCTGAAATTCTTCCATCACCGGTTTAACTGTGCTCTCTGGTAAATCTGAGATTTTTATATACATTAGGCCATCGACGGCATTATTAAAAAGAGGATCCACGTTAAATGCCACAACCTTTGCATTCTGTTTGATATACTTTTTAATTAAAACTGGGAGGCGCAAAGTGCCCGGTTCAACTTCGTCAATTAATCTGTCGAATTTATTTAAATCGGCCGCAGTCTCGTCAAAAATAAATTCTTTATCAGCATCATTTAGTTTCACCTTAAATGCCTTTTTGGGCCTTATATATTGGGCCACATAGGGATCCCAATAATTCGACTTCATAAACTCGATCATTAGAGATTTTGAGAAATTGGAGAACTGATTACTTATACTTACCCCGCCTATGAGATACTTATGTTCTGGATACCGCAGAGTGGTATGTACTATTCCTTTCCAAAGTAAAAATAATGGCATAGGTTTCTGCTGGTACTCTTTTACAATGTATGCCCTACCCATTTCTATAGACTGACTCATCATATTGTAAAGTTCAGGTTCTACCCCAAAAAGGTCTTGCAGGTAAAATCCATCGATCCCGTACTTCTTATATATTTCTGACCCCATACCCATTCTGTAGGCCCCAACAATTGTTTTTTCCAAACTATCCCATAAAAAAAGGTGGTGATAATAACTATCAAACTTATCCAGGTCAATAGACTTATTTGTTCCCTCTCCAATGGCTCTAAAAGTAACTTCACGTTGCCTGCCAATTTCCTTTAAAATAAATGGCATATCCTTCTCCTTCGCCAGAAAGACCTCATAATTTTTACTCTGAAGTAAACGACAGTTTTTTTCTCTTAATTTCTCTATCTCTCCCTCTATTACTTCTGTGCGCATAGCAGAGGCGATTTTCCTTTGAGGTTTTGGAATTTTCAAAGTTGTTGGTAAGGTATCTATAAGGCGCTCTTTTTCATATGCATTGGAGAGAATATAGGTCTTCTTCCTAAGCAAATCTGCATAATCTTCCAAAGATTGCTGCTCATTCTGGCTTTCCACAGAAATCGGTTGCCCTATACGAACCTTTATTGCTCTATTGTGCTGCGTAGTTAATTCAGATGGCAACTTGGCTGTCCTGAAAATATCATTAACTCTGGAGAGATAATAAAAGAGTTTGCTGTTTTTTGCGTGAAAATAAATTGGAACAACTGGCACTTTTGCCTTTCTGATTAGCTTTAAAGCACTTTCTTCCCATGGCTTATCAACTATTAACTTTCCATCTTTATAGGTGGAGACCTCACCAGCAGGAAATATACCCAAAGGATGACCATCTCTTAGATGCCCTAAAGCATTTTTAAACCCCGCAACACTGCTCTTAACCTCTTTGTGATTCTCAAAGGGGTTAACTGGCATGATATAAGGGGCCAAGGGCTCTACTCTTTGTAATAAAAAGTTCGCAATAATTTTAAAATCCGCTCTATGAGAAAGCATTAATTTTAAAAGCAAAACACCATCAATTCCTCCTAGTGGATGATTACTTATTGTAATAAAAGGGCCTTCTTTTGGGAGACGCTTAAAATCATCTTCAGGGATTTCAAAATCAATTTCGTAATGTGCTAGAATAGCTTCTAAAAATTCTGGGGCTTCTAATTCCTTATGCTTTTTATAAAATTTATTAATCCCAGATAACTTGGTTAGTCTCACCAACATCCAGCCCATAAAGGTGCCAAAAACACCATAAGAATCCAGATTAACCGCTTTAGCTACCTCTTTTACCGTCACTAATCCCATACGATAACTTTAATAAGTAAAGATAGGAAAATGTAAATGAGGGTTAGAAATTTTAAATGAAAAATGAGCCTAAGTACTATTCTTTTACCACAAATTGAATAGTTTCAATTCCTCTTTGCTCTAGCAATATTTGTTTTTCACTTTTTAAAGTCTCAATAGATTTATCATCAAAATGTCTTATAGTATATAAGGCTACATGTTCCTGACAAACCACTTTGAACTTACCAGACAACTTTTTCTTTAAATCCTCAAGTCTATTAAACTTATTATCTATGCAAACCGAAAAACTTATGGCGGAATTCTGTATTAAGTCAACCTTCATTTGGTTATCGTGTAATAGCTTAAATAAACCACTAATACTATCTTCAACAATGAAGGAAAAATCCAAAGAAGATAGTTTCATTAATACCTGATTCTTCTTAACTATAAAACAAGGGATCTTCGGTTCAATTCCTATACCTTTTCCAACCGTAGTTCCTTTGTTTTTAGGGTGAAGAAATGACTTTACTTGCAGGGGTATTTCCTTGCGCTGCAATGGTTGAAGAGTCTTAGGGTGAATTACCGAAGCACCATAAAATGCAAGTTCTATGGCTTCTCTATAGGATATATTATTTAATAATGCAGTCTCTTTAAAATATCTTGGATCCGCATTTAGTACGCCTGGCACATCTTTCCAAATAGTAACTGAATTAGCCTTTAAACAGTACGCAACAATGGCTGCCGTATAATCGGAACCCTCACGTCCTAAGGTCGTTGTAAAGTTATTTGCATCGCTTCCTAAAAAGCCCTGTGTAATATAAAGTTTATTAGGCTCCACGGCTCCTTTTATCAGCAACTCTGTTCTAGTCCAATTTACTGTGCCGTCTCTATAATTATCATCTGTTTTTATAAGTTCTCTTATGTCTAACCAATGATTTTCTATACCAACTTCCTTTAAGTAGGCACTTACAATAGTGGTAGATAATAATTCGCCATAGCCAACTACTTGATCATAAACAAAACTGTAATTGGGGGATTTGTTCCAAGTCAAAAATCCTTTGACTTCTTCGAAAAGGAGACGTACTCTGTAGAAAACATGATGATTTGGATTGGGAAACAATTCCTGCAGTATTGCCTCATGATAGTTTTCAACTTCCGATAAGTGATCGGACAAAACAGTTTTATCAGTAAAATAGGCCTTTACCACCTCTTCCATGGCATTAGTCATTTTTCCCATTGCGGACACTACCAAAAAAGTGTTTTCGTGCCCCGTTTCGTTTAACACGTTTACAACATTTTTTACACCCTGTGCATCCTTTACAGAGGCTCCTCCAAACTTAAATACTCTCATTATTTTCTAAAAATTCTTTTATTCCCGATTCGTTAAGTTGTACTACATCCCAATCCCGTAATACCTTGGCTCCCTTTTTCTCGTAAAAAGCAATTGCAGGAGCGTTCCAATCCAATACTTCCCAAGAAATTCTTTTAACCTTCAGTGCGGCACCATACTCCACCACAGCGGTAAGCAAGGCAGAACCAATACCCAATCCTCTGAACCTCTCAGATACAATAAGGTCTTCTAAATGAAGTACCTGCCCTTTCCAAGTAGAATATCTTGGGTATACAATGGCCGTACCAGCTATTGCCTCGTCAACCTCAGCTACAAAACAATGGTAAAGTGCAGATGAGCCAAACCCATCTTCCAAAAGATCATTAATCGTTACCTCCACAGCATCATCCTCTTTTTCAAAACTCGCCAACTCCTTAATTAAAGATAGTACGTCGGCCATATCCTTTGGCTCAGCTTTCCTTACTATTAAACCCATATTGTTATATTTAAAACACAAAGTTATAATATTTAAGTCGAGTGTAAAATTATTCCCTCTCATGTATCACAAAATAACCGATATTTGTATCTAAATAAAACAGAACACGTCCATGCATAAAAAGAACAAGACTCTTGGAGAATTTATTATAGAAAATCAAGATTCTTTTCAATACTCTTCCGGGGAATTATCTAAACTTATAAATGCGATAAGACTTGCCTGTAAAGTGGTAAATCATGAGGTGAACAAGGCAGGCCTAGTAGATATTCTAGGAGCCGCTGGTGACACGAACATACAAGGAGAAAGTCAGCAAAAATTGGATGTATTAGCCAACGAAAAGTTTATTCAGACCTTAAAAAACAGAGAAATTGTATGCGGTATAGCATCCGAAGAAGAAGATGATTTTATTAGCATTAATAGCAATGACGAAAAACATCAAAATAAGTATGTGGTTTTGATAGACCCTTTAGATGGTTCTTCAAATATCGACGTAAATGTATCGGTTGGAACTATATTTTCCATTTACCGAAGAGTAACTCCTGTTGGCACTCCTGTTACCTTGGATGATTTTCTTCAACCTGGTCGCGAACAAGTGGCCGCAGGCTATATTGTTTATGGCACCAGTACCATGCTGGTTTACACTACAGGATATGGGGTTAATGGGTTTACCTTGAATCCGGCAATTGGCACGTTTTATCTTTCTCATCCTGATATGGAGTTTCCCGAATCAGGAACTATTTACTCGGTAAATGAAGGAAATTATATTCATTTTCCTCAGGGAGTGAAAGACTATATTAAATACTGTCAGCAAGAAGAAGGTGACAGACCTTATACCTCAAGATATATAGGCTCACTTGTTTCGGATTTTCACCGAAATATGATTAAAGGTGGAATCTATCTATACCCCAAAAGCAGTATGGCTTCGAATGGAAAATTAAGACTGCTTTACGAGTGTAATCCTATGGCTTTTATTGCAGAGCAGGCTAACGGAAAAGCCAGCAATGGCTATGGCAGAATTCTTGATATAGAACCTACCCAACTACACCAAAGAGTCCCTTTTTTCTGCGGTAGTAAAAAAATGGTTGAAAAAGCTGAGGAATTTATGAAGGCAAGCAATTCCTAAAACCGCACAGGAATTAGTGATTTTCGGAATTGAGCAAATGCAGATAGTCCTTAAAATTGATTTTTCCGCTAAAAATAGCAACCGATTTTTCCAATATTTTATTACTCTTTTCAGACGGAAAGCCTAAACCAATAGCATATTTTTTTATGAGTACCATTTCTTTATCCTCGATACTATTATCGGCATAAATGATTCGAAACAAATCATAAAGTCTTTCATAGCGCTCCTTTTCACTATTGTAGGGGTGAATTGGGTACTTATTAGACTTTTTCATTACTTCTTTGTACTCTTCAGATGTAATTCCCAATTTATTAGCAAAACTATCCAGCAAAAGCTTTTCATGGGCATTTACTTCTCCATCCACAGCAGCCAAAGAAGCAAGAGTTGCAAAATGGGCTAGGTTACGTCTTTGTTCACTATGAGTATACAGATCAATTATAGGCATATAGTATGTTTGTTTAAAAGAACAAAGATACTTTTTTTAGCAGTGTTTTTTTTAATAATGCATTAAAAATATCGACCATTCACACTTACTAAAATCCTACTAAAGTTAATTGAATCGAAGTTTAATATTTCGTAATTTTCAGTCTTTCCAGAGAAACACGGACTAAAAAGTATTTTATTTTTCAGCTATAAAAATTCTCAGAAGAAGAAATTAATCGCACATCTAAAAAAAAGCGAATGTTGCAGCGAGAATTGCTAGAAATAGCCGAAGACTGGTTTAAAACGCAGGATTGGAAACCCCACAGTTTTCAGAGAAAAACTTGGCTAGCTTATCTAGAGAATAAAAACGGCCTGCTAAATGCACCAACAGGCAGTGGAAAAACCTATGCCTTGTGGTTTCCAATAGTGCTTGAAATCCTCAAGGAAAAACAAAAGATCACTTCAAAAAACAACAAGGGGCTTAAGGCAATTTGGATTACACCTCTCAGAGCTTTATCCAAAGAAATAAAACAATCCGCAGAAAGGATTGTCCAGGACTTGAATCTATCGCTGACAATTGGTATTCGTACGGGAGACACTTCCTCTAAAGAAAGGGCGCAGCAAAAAAAACATATGCCCAATCTTCTTATTACCACCCCCGAAAGCATGCACTTGCTCCTCGCCACTAAAAATTATCAGAGCATTTTTAAAAACTGTAATGCCATTGTAGTTGATGAATGGCACGAACTATTGGGCACAAAAAGGGGAGTGCAAACAGAACTTGCCCTCTCCAGGCTAAAGAGTATTTCATCAAAATTGAAAATATGGGGTATTTCTGCAACCATCGGAAATCTTGAACAAGCAAGAGAAGTTTTACTGGGCCCACAGACTGAGGCCTATCATAATTCCATTTTGATAAAAGCAAATCTTAAAAAAAAAAATTACGGTTAAAAGTATTCTCCCTGAAAAGATGGACACCTTCCCCTGGCGAGGTCATTTGGGACTTCAACTTCTAGAAGAAATAGTACCCATTATTAACAATAGCAAAACTACACTTCTCTTTACAAATACTAGAAGTCAATGTGAAATTTGGTTCCAAAAAATACTAGAAAAACATCCAGAATATGCCGGAGAAATTGCTATGCATCATGGGAGTATTAATAAGGAAACAAGGCAATGGGTAGAAGAAGCAATAAGAAATGAGAGCCTTAAGGCTGTGGTCTGTACATCAAGCCTAGATTTAGGGGTAGATTTTGCTCCGGTAGAAACTGTTATCCAAATAGGTGGTCCTAAGGGAGTAGCCAGGTTTTTACAAAGAGCCGGAAGAAGTGGGCATCAGCCAGGGAAAGAAAGTGTTATTTATTTCCTTCCTACACATGCCATTGAACTTGTTGAAGCTTCCGCTTTGAAAAATGCGGCTAAAACTAAGGCAGTTGAGGACCGTGTCCCCTATTTAAACAGCTACGATGTTTTAATTCAATACCTCATAAGTCTGGCGATTTCTGATGGTTTTATACCGGAACAAATATTTTCTGAAATTAGACACACTTTTTGTTATCAAGCCATGCCCCAGGAACACTGGCAATGGATTTTAAATTTTATCGTAATGGGAAGTCAAAGCCTTCAAGCTTATGATGAGTACAAGAAAGTTGAAGTGGATGCAAATGGCAAATATCAAATTTTTAATAGGGGTATTGCCATGAGACACAGGTTTCAAATTGGCACTATAGTTGGCGATGCGAATATTATCGTACGATATCAAAAAGGCGGATACATTGGAAGTATTGAAGAGTATTTTATTTCTAAACTAAAACCAGGTGATGTTTTTACATTCGCAGGAAGAAATTTAGAGTTTATAAGAGTTAAGGAAATGCAGGCACATGTACGAAACTCTTCAAAACGTACCTCAAAAGTTCCTAGTTGGATGGGCGGAAGACTTAGCTTTTCTGCTCAAATGTCAGAACTCTTAAGAGATGAATTGTATTCTGCCTCAGAGAGTGAGGCAAATCAATCTCGTGAAATAAAGGCTTTAGAACCTATTTTTTTAAGGCAATCTAAGGAAAGCATTGTTCCTAAACCTGATGAATTTTTAATCGAAACTTTTGAAACTTCAGATGGTTTTCACCATGTTTTTTATCCTTTCGAAGGTCGATTTGTTCATGAGGCCATGGGAAGTCTATTGGGTTACAGAATAAGTCTGTTAATACCAATTACTTTTTCTTTGGCATTTAATGATTACGGGTTTGAATTACTGTCCGACAAGGAAATTAATATAGACGAAGTCCTAGACAATAATCTCTTTTCTACAGAATATTTGTTTGATGACCTCAACAGCAGTCTCAATTCTACCGAGATGGCAAGACGTAAATTTCGTGATATTGCGGTTATAAGTGGTTTAGTTTTTACAGGCTATCCTGATAAAGGAATAAAGATTAAACACTTACAAAGTAGTTCTCAATTACTGTTTAATGTATTTCGGGATTATGAGTCCGACAACTTACTCTACCTACAGGCATTTAGGGAAACCTTCGAACATCAATTAGAAGAAGGTCGACTCAGAATTGCCCTTGAAAGAATAGCCTCCCAAAAAGTAATCTGGAAAAAATGCCTTACCCCTACTCCTTTTTCTTTCCCCTTAATTACCGATCGTCTTAGGGAAAAACTTTCAAGTGAAAAATTAAAGGACAGAATAAAAAAGATGATTACTTTGATGAAAAAATAATCCTGGGACATAGCCAAGAAGAACAACGTCTTCTATGTCATTAACTATATTTACGATCATGATCCACAACTTGATTATTGAAAACGATAGTTTTATTCTGCATCCAACTGGGGCCGTATTCTGGGAAAAGGAATCGAAATTATTGATTAGCGATATACATTTAGGAAAAGTAAGTCATTTCCGAAAGTTTGGAATGGCCATACCTCGCAAGGTTATCTATAAAAATTTTAAGCTCCTACGAGATACGCTTGATTATTTCAAACCAAAGCAAGTGATTTTTTTAGGAGACCTTTTTCATAGTTCCTTAAATCTGGAATGGGCCTTGTTTGAAGGCTTCGTAAATGAATCGGGAACAAGTTTTGTTTTGGTCATGGGAAATCACGATATTATTTCAAGAGATAAATACCAAAAAATAGGGGTTCAAATTTTTGATAAACTAATTTTTGATAAATTTCTATTCACTCATTATCCTCAGGAAGAGGATAACTACTTTAATTTTGCCGGGCATATACATCCTGCTATAAGACTTAAAGGAAAGGGAAAGCAAAGCCTTAAGCTGCCCTGCTTTTTTAAGAAAAAAAACCAAATGATACTGCCTGCTTTTGGAGAATTTACAGGTTCCCATGTTTTAAAAAAAACCTCCAAAGTAGATCTTTATGCCATTGCAGATGAAATGGTAATAAAAATATAGAACATTCTTTGGACTGGCTCCTGACCGGAATTATATTTGCACAAAAGTTTTCGGATTGACTAAATCCATTTTACTTCAAAAATTTGTTCAGTCTCCTAAAATTGGGAAACTGAGAGATTTTATTCTCCAAAATGAAGAATCTCTCTCCCTGAAGGGACTCGTAGGTTCTTCACTTTCTTATGTAGTGGCCTCAACATTTACTAAAGTAGATTGTCCATTCGTATTAGTCCTAAACGACAAAGAGGAGGCCGCATACATTCTCAATGACCTGGAACAAATTCTTGGCACGGATAATACGCTTTTCTATCCCGGAAGTTATAGGAGGCCTTATCAAATCGAAGAAACAGATAATGCCAACGTTCTATTACGGGCCGAAGTACTTAATCGGATTAATTCCCGAAAAAAACCAGCGATTATAGTTACCTATCCCGATGCCCTATTTGAAAAAGTAGTAACACGCAAAGAACTCACTAAGAACACCCTAAAAATAAAAAAAGGGGAAACCCTTTCATTAGACTTCTTAAATGAGGTGCTTTTTGAATACCGTTTTAAAAGGGTAGATTTTGTTACGGAACCAGGTGAGTTTTCAGTACGCGGAGGTATTTTGGATGTGTTTTCATTTTCACATGACGAGCCGTATAGAATTGAATTCTTTGGAGATGAAGTAGACAGCATTCGGACCTTTGATGTAGAAACGCAATTATCTATTAAAACCACTACGCAAATCACACTCATCCCTAATGTAGAACTTAAATATAGCCTTTCAAGCAGAGAAAATTTCTTAAACTACATTTCAACCAAATCAACTGTTTTTATTAAAAATGAAGAGTTTTTACTAAAGCGGATAGACAATTTATTTGAAAAGGCTAAGGAAGCTTTTGTAGACCTACAATCAGAAATTAAAGTAGCTTCTCCTGAAGAACTATTTATATCCTCGAAAGAACTGCTTCTAGAATTACAAAATCACAAACGTATTTATATTAATACACTGCCTAAAGAAAGTACTCCCTTAGTAGAATTCTTTACCATTCCACAGCCTTCTTTCAACAAAAAGTTCGACCTACTCATAACCGATCTTGAGAAAAATCATCAAAAAGGATATGACAATATAATTTTTTGCGCCACTAAAGAACAGGCTAAACGGTTTCATGATATTTTCTTGGAAGTTGAGCAAGCGGTTCACTACAAAACCGAAGTGCTTCCATTACATCAAGGTTTTATTGATCAGGACCTAAAGATTGTCTGCTATACAGATCATCAAATTTTTGAACGTTACCACAAGTTCCACCTAAAAACGGGCTACAATAAAAAACAAGCCATTACCCTAAAAGATTTAACTAAACTAGAAATAGGAGACTATGTTACTCATATTGATCATGGTATAGGGAAATTTGGCGGCCTTCAGAAAATAGAAGTGGAGGGAAAAAAACAAGAAGCCATAAAACTAGTTTATGGGGAACGCGACATATTATATGTGAGTATACATTCGCTTCATAAAATCTCTAAGTACAATGGTAAAGATGGCGTAGCACCAAAAATATATAAACTGGGATCTGCTGCGTGGAAAAAACTAAAACAAAAGACAAAGTCGAAAGTTAAAAAGATAGCTTTCGATTTAATAAAGCTATACGCAAAAAGAAGACTGGAAAAAGGGTTTCAATATGAAAAGGATAGCTATTTACAATTAGAATTAGAAGCCTCTTTTATTTATGAAGACACTCCCGACCAAAGCACGGCCACTTTGGACGTTAAAAAAGATATGGAAAGCGAAAGACCTATGGACAGACTCATATGTGGGGATGTTGGCTTTGGAAAAACTGAGATCGCTATCAGAGCAGCTTTTAAAGCCGTTGATAATGGCAAACAGGTGGCAGTATTAGTGCCCACTACCATCTTAGCTTTTCAGCATTTCAGAACCTTTTCCAAGCGTTTAGAAGAAATGCCCGTTCGAGTAGACTATATTAATAGGTTTAGAACTGCCAAAGACAAAAAGCTTATTGCAGAAGACCTGGAAAAAGGTAAAATAGATATTATAATAGGCACACATCAATTGGCTAATAAACACATAAAGTTTAAAGATTTAGGACTTTTGATAGTAGATGAAGAACAGAAATTTGGTGTTTCTGTAAAAGATAAACTTAAGTCAATACAAGAAAATGTAGATGTATTAACCCTTACAGCAACTCCTATTCCCAGAACGTTGCAATTTAGTCTAATGGCCGCTCGGGACTTATCTGTAATTAACACTGCCCCACCCAACAGATATCCCATAGAAAGTCAGGTTATTCGATTTAGTGAGGAAATAATTAGGGACGCAGTTTCCTATGAAATTCAAAGAGGTGGGCAGGTCTTTTTTATTCATAATCGAATTGAAAATATAAAAGAGGTTGCCGGGATGATTCAACGACTTAATCCCGATGCTAAGGTAGGCATAGGACATGGGCAAATGGAAGGGAAGAAACTAGAGGCTTTAATGTTGTCTTTTATGAATGGTGAGTTCGATGTACTGGTCTCTACAACCATTGTGGAAAGCGGTTTAGATGTGCCAAATGCCAATACCATTTTTATAAATAACGCCAACAACTTTGGGCTAAGCGATCTTCATCAAATGCGAGGTAGAGTTGGTCGAAGCAATAAAAAAGCCTTTTGCTATTTCGTTACTCCTCCATATGAGGCTATGACTCCTGATGCTAGAAAAAGAATTCAGGCCCTGGAGCAATTTACGGCTTTAGGCAGCGGTTTTAACATCGCTATGAAAGATTTAGAAATTAGAGGTGCCGGAGATCTTTTAGGAGGAGAGCAAAGTGGTTTTATCAATGAAATTGGTTTTGAAACCTACCAAAAAATACTCTCCGAAGCCATTGATGAGTTAAAAGAAAACGAGTTTAAAGAACTGTATGAAGAGTCTAAGGATAAAGCAAAAGAATTTGTAAAAGATGTACAAATTGATACTGATTTTGCATTACTCTTTCCAGATGACTATATTAATAGCATCTCGGAACGTTTGCTTCTATACACACACTTAAATTCGTTAAAAAAGGAACAAGACCTTATAGAATTTGAAAAACAACTTGTTGACAGATTTGGTCCTCTTCCTATTGAAGCTACGGACCTACTAGATTCGATACGAATTAAATGGTTGGCCAAAAGCCTAGGATTGGAAAAAGTGGTTCTTAAAAAAGGTAAAATAATTGGCTATTTTATTGCTGATCAGGATTCACCATTTTACCAGAGTAAGACATTCAATGCGGTACTGAGACATGTACAAGAAAATCCGTCTAATAGCAGACTTAAAGAGAAACAGACCCGAAATGGTTTAAGACTTCTTTTAGTTATGGAGAATAGTTCAAGTATTCAAAATGCCTTAGAAAAATTTAGCCCTTTCTCCGATTTAATGGAAAATTCTAGTTCTATTGGTGCTTCTACTAACTAGTCAATACTTACCTCCCTTTCTTGAACTGCATAAAATTTAAAGGCAAATATTCATTATCTTTAACTAGAACAACATTGGTATAATGAAAAAAAATAACAATTCTTCCCGTAGATCTTTTCTTAAAAAAGGGGCCATGGCCTCTTCCATATTTATAGTCCCAAGACATGTCCTTGGTGGCATTGGTTACACTGCTCCCAGTGATCGACTAAATTTAGCCGCTATTGGAGCTGGGGGTAAAGGGAAAAGTGATATTCTCAATGCTTCAGTGGGGGGTAGAGAAAGAGTAGTTGCCTTATGTGATGTTGATTTTTCTGGAACGGCCAAAGCCTCTATAGAAAACTTCCCTAAAGCAAAATTGTATGAGGATTACAGAAAAATGCTCGACAAGGAAAAGGACATAGATGCTGTAACAATTTCTACCCCAGATCATGTTCATGGACCAGCTGCTGCCTATGCTATGAATAAAGGAATACATGTCTATGTACAAAAGCCACTTACGCATAATATAAAGGAAGCTCGTATGCTCACTGAACTGGCCAGAGAGAAGAAAATAGTAAGTCAGATGGGGAATCAGGGAGGCTCAAATCCTCTTTTAGATATGGTGCAGAAGTGGGTAGATTCTGAAGTTTTAGGAGCAATTTCGAAGGTAGAGGTTTGGACCAATAGACCCGTTTGGCCTCAGGGATATGCCATGCCACAGCCTGATGCCAGTTTAAAACCCAAAGACTTTAATTGGGACCTCTGGTTAGGTCCGGCAGAATTTAAACCCTTTACACCAAATTTACATCCGTTTAATTGGCGAGGCTGGTGGGATTATGGTACAGGAGCTCTTGGAGACGTCGGTTGTCATCTAATAGATATTCCCTTTCGAACCCTTGGGCTAAAATACCCTACGGACGCAGAATGCAGTGTAGGTACTATTTTTAGTCAAATGTGGACTGCGGATTATCATCCGGAGGGCTGTCCTGCTTCCTCTTTTATAACCCTTAACTTTAATCAAACAGATAAAAGCAAGTCTCCGATTCAAATGACTTGGAGTGATGGGGGGATTAGACCCTCACATCCCAAAATTATTCCTGCAGACAGTGATATTGGCGGGCCTGGAAGTAATAATGGAGTACTAATTATAGGGGAAAACGGGATAATATCTACCAATATTAATGATAGTTCTCCATTAACTCCTAAACTCTATCTTAATGATGGTAGTACGGAGTTTGGTCCGGAAATAGAAGAAAACGAAGAACCAGAATACGGTCATCAAAGAAAATGGGTCGATGCTTGTAAGGCCGGATTTAATAGTCCGGAACATCAAGCGCTCACCTCTTCCTTTGATTATGCAGGCCCAATGACCGAAACCGTTTTAATGGGAAATCTTGCTATTAGGAGTTATATGTTAAGAAGAGAGAATGAAGAAGAAAAGATGGAATTTTTCGCCCGAAAGAAACTCTTATGGGATGGAGAAAACATGAAAATAACCAATTTAGAAGAGGCTAACCAATTTGTAACAAGAACCTATAGAAAGGGTTGGGAAATGTAAGTATTACACCCAAACCTTTGAACAGTCATTAAGATTCTCTTACAAAGACTTTAAGTCTTTAATTGTTTTAAAGGCAATATCAACCTGATCTTCATTGACCAAAATTGTAAACTCATTGGTGGTGGATATTACTTCGTATAAGACAATTCCCTCCCAAGCCAACCTTTGGAATATAAAATAATAAATGCCAGGAACGGAAACATTTTCGGCAGGCAGTTTTACTGTTATGGAGGAAAGGTTTTCGGCTTTTTGCGTGCACCTTTCCCCTTTAAAAAGCTTCTCGATGGTTAGATCCAAGCTGTTGCTCACTACAATATTCAATTCGTTAACTCCTCTGGAGGAGGTATAAAAAACATCCTTATTTTTATTTACCTCGTTTAGGAGTTCGGTTTGATTTTCTAAAATACTATCCGAAACTAAGAAGGTAAAATCCGTTAATGAAGACCGTACCGTTATTTCCCCAATATTTTTGAGAACTTTTACTATACGGTGGGTTGCTCTAAACTCTAAATCGTCAGATAATCGCTTTAATGCCATTACTATAGCTCCATTGCGAATATCCTTTCCCAATTCTCCTTCAATTTCTGGCTTAATAATTCTAGAAAGTGAGGTGAGATTAATAATTCCTTGTGCCAAAGCACTTTGCAAAAAGGGTTTCTTTTTAATATAATCCTCAACCACAGAAGAAATTGTCTTCATCCTTTTAATTTTAAATATTCATCAAATATAACATATTGTTACAAATAACACAAATATTTAGAAATAATAGAATGCGTCTTTAATATGTTCCATTTTATACGTCGTTTGGGTCTTTTCTATAGTGATGATATCAAAGCGTACTTCTACTTCTAAGTGTTTTAATACTATATAATTATCTGTAGCCATAACAAGTAGTGCGATTTTCTTTTTAGAAACTGTTTCTGCAATTGGCTTTAAATGTCCAGAGCTCCTAGCCTTAACCTCTACTACTACAAGTAAATCGTCCTTCCTAGCAAGGATATCAATTTCTGCCTTTAAATACCTATAATTTCTCTCCAGAATCTCATAGTCGAGCGATTGAAGGAAATCTACGGCCAAATCCTCGCCTAGGCTGCCAAAATGATTATGACGTGCCATAATTTAACAGGTTTCTTAAAAAAAGTAGCATTTGGTCGAAAATATGGGTGTTTCAACCGATAAATAAAACTTTAGATTGTACTTTTCGTGCAGAATATCGAAAATACCTTAAATGCAATAATATAGACTGAGTTTAAGCGTTAAGAATTTGCCCCTAAACACATGAACGTTCTTAAAGCCTAAAAAACTATGGAATACTTCGTTAATTGTAATACCTCTACATTAGCGCCATATACAACACCCTTAGATAAACAAAGGGCGGCGCACTTGTACAGAAGACTGGGCTTCAGTGCCTCAGTACAAACTATTGATCAGGCTGTAGGGCAGAACGCTCCCACACTGATTTCCAGCTTAATAAATGAAGCTATTAACATGCCTCCTACTCCTGCGCCGGCTTGGGCCGATTGGAATAATAGTAATTATCCTGCAGATGATGACTTGGCCAGACAGGTCCGAAGGACACAAAGTGAAGAGTGGCGAATAAGCTATACGGATGATCTTCTAAACAATAATCTTAGGGAGCGCCTTAGTTTCTTCTGGAGTAACCATTTTGTTACCGAATTAGACGTTTATGATTGTAATTCATTTCTCTACTATTACACTAACTGTTTACAGAGAAATGCCATTGGTAATTTTAAAACTTTTGTCAGTGAGATAGGTCTAACTAGTGCCATGCTTTACTATCTTGACGGGGTTTATAACAATGGTAATAATCCAAACGAAAACTATGCCAGAGAGTTATACGAACTATTTACTTTAGGGGAGGGCAATGGTTATACCGAAGAAGACATTATTGAAACAGCAAAAGCCTTAACAGGATATGTTGAAAGAGGTGAAATTGGTTGTGAGGCGGTAACCTTTAATCCTGAACGATTCGATGCTGGTCCAAAAACAATTTTAGGGCAAACAGGAAACTGGGGATATAATGATGTAATTGACATTCTTTTCCAAGAGAGGCCTACCCAAATAGCAACCTTTATTTGCAGAAAACTTTATGAGTTTTTTGTTCATCCAGATTCTAAAGACGACGCTGGTAATGCAGAAACCATAATTACTGGTATGGCTAATACCTTTATAGGCAGTAATTTTGAAATAGCCCCTGTACTAGAACAATTGTTTTCTAGCCAACACTTTTTCGATGATGAAGCTATTGGCGTAATTATAAAAAGCCCCTTTGATATTTACCTTAATTTACTAAACGAAACTGGTTTTGCCTATGATAATGGAACCTTACTTAATGTAGTAGATACAAGCAGACTACTGGGTCAGGAATTATTTGATCCCTTTGATGTTGCCGGATGGCAAAGAGACCGACAATGGATAAACACCAATTTTATGATTGGTAGATGGCTTTCTTCCGAAGTGTTTTTTGAGATGTTTTATCAAAATAATCCACAACAATTCAGAACCCTGGCCATGGACGCCGTTGGTGCGGCAGACAGTAATACCAGTAATCCGGAAACCGTTGTAAGCGCAATTGTGGATAAGATTACCCCCAAAGGACTACTTACCCCTCAAGACTTTGAAAATGCAATGTCTGTTTTTAAGATTGAAGATGTGCCGGAAAATTATTACGGTGCCGACTATGTCGCTGGAGGCCTTGGTCTTTGGATGCTCTCGGTAAGTCCCGAAGTACCATCACAAGTCTTCCTTCTTCTTATGCATCTTTCTAGACAACCAGAGTTTCAACTTAAATAAATCCTACTACTATGTGCAATAATCATATCCCATTAAATATAAATAAAAATGAAGGGCACGACCAGGAACACAAATACTGGAGTCGAAGATCCTTTCTACAAGCTTTAGGCATCGCCGGGTCAGGTTCCATGATGCTTGGCAGTAATATGCTAAGTGCATCGGCCCCATCCCCTTTGACCGCGGCGATTGCTAATGCTCCAACAGATGGTATTCTTATTTTGATTCGCCTTTCTGGTGGGAATGACGGACTTAGCACCGTTATCCCTATAGAACAATACGATACCTACGCCAATGCCAGACCAAATATTTATATTCCGGAGAGTAAAATTTTAAAACTCACCGATGAGTTTGGAATACCTACCTATATGAATTCCTTAGAATCTATGTGGGGAAATGGTCAATTTAAGGCTGTACATGGTGTTGGTTACGAGAATCAAAGTCTGTCGCACTTTACCGGATCAGACATCTATGCGAATACAGATCTGACTACAACTGGTTTTGATGGCCTGAATACGGGATGGATGGGTCGCCATTTCGAGAATATTTATCCTGATTATTTAGTGAACCCTCCAGCAGCTCCGGCGGCTATTCAAATTGGAAACTTTGGAAGTTTAGTTTTTCAAGGAGAAGAAACAAATTACGCCTTTGTAACTTCGAATATCAACCAATTGGAAGAAATTGCGGAATCTGGAGTACAATACAGTCTAGACGACAGTCTTTTTAATGACTGTATGTATGGAGATCAATTGAAGTTTTTAAGAGGAGTTGCGAATACTACATATGAGTATTCTGGTTTAATTCATGAAGCCTATGAACGAGGGCAGAATCAAGTAGAATATCAAGACAACGGTTTCGCCAGACAGCTGGCACTTCTTGCCCGGCTTATTAAAGGTAATTTGGGAACCAAAGTATATATGATCTCTATGGGTGGTTTTGACACACATGGTAATCAGCCTTTGGCGCACGAAAGGTTAATGTCTAATCTTTCTATCGCTATCAATAATTTTTATGAAGACGTAGCTTTTACACAACAGGATGATAAAGTGTTGAGTATGACATTTTCTGAATTCGGGAGACGAATATTTGAAAATGGGTCTAACGGAACGGATCATGGTAAAGCTGCTCCCACTCTTTTCTTTGGTTCCGGATTAGAAGGAAGTGCTTTTGTAGGTGAACATCCATCATTGGAAAATCCAAATGGACGAGGAAATTTGGAATATACCACGGATTTTAGAGACCTTTACGCCACAGTACTGGCCGAATGGCTCTGTGTACCAATTCCTTTAGTGGAGCAACACCTACTGGGACACCCCTACACTCCCATTAATTTAGGATTTAATTGTAGTGGGGTTGAATTTCCCGATGTTGCCTACAGTGATGAACCCCCTACATTGCCGACTATGCCAGATGATGATCTCGTTGCTGAAGATCCAACACAGGAACTTCTAGATGCCATAGTTCACAGACCATTTTATCCTACTGGAAGTACCCCTCATATCTATCTTGAAATGCCCTTTACGGCTCATGTAGATATCCAACTATACAATATACTTGGACAAAATGTTGGTACTGTCTATAACGAAATAATGGGCGAAGGTTCTGCTGAAATCAATATCAGAGAAAGAATGCCCAATCATTTATCTACAGGAAAGTATATATACCGAATCCTGGTTTCAGATAAAAAAATGTCTAAATCCATATTGGTTACATAAACAAACCCCTACTTTGCATAAGACGCCTCCTAATAATTGTGTGCCCCAATTTAAGCACAATGTTGGAGGTTTTCTTTTTCATAGCTGGTACGTACTTTACATTAAATAATAGTTATTTTTGTGTCTTAATCGAATCTAATGCCCAAGACACAAACCAAGCCAGCTCGATATACTATTACTGCGGCCCTGCCTTATACAAATGGTCCAATACATATTGGGCATCTTGCAGGGGTCTACATCCCAGCAGACATCTACACCAGATATTTAAGGCTTACCGGAAATAAAGTGCTTTTTGTTTGCGGTAGCGATGAGCACGGCGTTGCCATTCCGATGAAGGCAAAAAAAGAAGGTGTCAGCCCAAAAGAAATTATAGATAAATATCATGCCATTATAAAAGAGTCTTTCGAGAATTTCGGTGTGAGTTTTGATAATTATTCGAGAACCTCCGCCCCTATACACCATGAAACGGCCTCCGACTTCTTTATAAAGCTATACGAGCAAGGAGATTTTCTTGAGGAAACCACAGCCCAATTATTTGATAGTGAAGCAAAACAGTTTTTAGCGGATAGGTTTGTAATTGGCACCTGTCCTAATTGTGGAAACGAAGAAGCCTATGGAGATCAATGCGAAAATTGTGGGTCTTCTTTAAATGCCACAGATCTTATTAATCCTAAATCTGCAATTAGTGGAGCCGTTCCTATACTAAAGGAAACAAAACACTGGTTTTTACCTTTAGACAGATACGAAAATTTCTTAGAAGATTGGATCCTTAAGGAACATAAGGAAGATTGGAAACCTAATGTTTATGGGCAATGCAAGTCATGGATAGATACTGGTCTAAAACCTAGAGCGGTTACCAGAGATTTAGACTGGGGTATCCCAGTTCCCGTTAAGGGAGGGGAAGGAAAAGTTCTATACGTTTGGTTTGATGCACCAATTGGCTATATATCTTCTTCAAAAGAATGGGCCAAAAGAACTGGAAATGATTGGGAGGTATATTGGAAAAACAAAGACACCAAACTTGTACATTTCATTGGTAAGGACAACATTGTTTTTCACTGTATTGTTTTTCCGAGTATGCTCAAAGCCCATAAAGACTTTATTCTACCCGAAAATGTCCCGGCAAACGAATTTTTAAACTTAGAGGGACACAAGCTTTCTACTTCTAAAAATTGGGCTGTTTGGCTGCATGAATACCTAGTAGACTTCCCAAATATGCAGGATGTATTGAGGTATACCTTAACGGCAAATGCTCCCGAAACAAAAGATAATGATTTTACCTGGAAAGACTTTCAGGCAAGAAACAATAACGAATTAGTAGCGATTTTTGGTAACTTCATAAACAGAGTAGTAGTTCTTACTAACAAATATTTTGATGGCAAGGTCCCTAGTCCCGGGAATTTTACAAGTGAAGACTTAGAGGTTTTGGAAAGCCTTCGAACATTTCCTAAAATACTGGAAAACTCCTTGGAGCGCTATCGCTTTAGAGAAGCCAGTCAGGAACTGATGAATTTAGCCAGACTAGGCAATAAATATCTCGCAGAAGAAGAACCATGGAAGAAAATAAAAGTAGATAAAGAACGTGTACAAACTATAATGTTTGTTGCCTTACAACTGGCTTCTGCTTTGGCTGTTTTATCGGAACCTTTACTCCCTTTTAGCTCCGCTAAACTAAAGCAGATATTGGATCTTGGAGAAAATACCTCCCTACCCGATTCTCCTAAAATAAGTTCAAATTGGCAATCTATTGAACAAGGAGAATTACTTCTTAAACCGTCCTATAGCATAGGAAAAGGAGAATTGCTTTTTAGAAAAATAGAGGATTCTGAAATAGATAAACAAATTGCAAAACTCGAAGCGACCAAAAAAGCTAATGAAATAAATACCAAGGAAATTATGCCCCAAAAAGAAACTATACAATTCGAAGACTTTACGCAGATAGATATGCGAGTAGGAACTATCCTAGAAGCTGAAAAAATGCCAAAAACCAAAAAATTAATGGTTCTTAAAGTTGATACTGGAATTGATATACGAACCATTGTATCCGGTATTGCGGAAAGCTTTGAAGCAAAGGATCTACTGGGAAAAAAGGTTACTGTTTTAGTAAATCTGGCGCCCAGAAAATTGAGAGGTGTGGAAAGCGAAGGGATGATCCTAATGACTGAAAACACTGATGGCAATCTGGTTTTTATAAATCCGGAGACTGAAGGAGTTGAAAATGGTGAAACTATTAATTAATAGGTGCTTAAAATAGCATACCATCCAATATACAAGCTTCCTTTACCCGAGGGTCATAGATTTCCTATGTTAAAATATGACCTCTTACCGAAACAACTTCTCTTTGAAGGCACTTGTAGTCAAGAGAACTTTTTTGAACCTTTACTGCCAAATAAAAACCTAGTCCTTAAGGTACATTCCAAGGAATATTTTAATAATCTCATTGAACTGCATTTAACTAAAAAGGAGGTTAGAAAAATTGGATTCCCTTTAGATCACCTCCTTGTAGAAAGGGAACAAATTATTGCCGATGGCACGATTAAAGCCTGTGATTACGCCTTAGAGTACGGCATTGCTATGAATATTGCCGGGGGTACACATCATGCCTATTCAAACAGAGGAGAAGCTTTCTGCTTACTCAATGATCAGGCTATAGCTGCTCGTTATCTGCAGAACGAGAAGAAAGCAAAAAAAATACTTATCATAGACTTAGATGTTCATCAGGGAAATGGCACTGCCGAAATTTTCCAAAATGATTCTTCCGTATATACTTTTTCAATGCATGGCGCTAATAATTACCCTTTTAAAAAAGAGGTTTCAGACTTGGACATTGCACTAGAGAAGGGCACCTCAGATAAGGAATATTTAGACATTCTTGCCAAAGTACTACCCAATTTAATTAACAGCATAAAACCAGATTTTATTTTCTACTTATGCGGTGTAGATATTCTTAGTACAGATAAATTAGGCACATTGGCCGTGAGCCATGAAGGATGCAAAAAAAGAGATGAAATAGTTATCTCTACATGTGCCAAACACGGAATTCCGATACAATGTAGCATGGGAGGTGGTTACTCCCCCAGGATAAAAGATATCATTAATGCCCATGCCAACACCTTCCGGATAGCGCAGGAAGTGTTTTTTTAAATAAGCAATCGATAAGAAAGAGTTTTCCCATAACTACAGTTTTTGTATCTTCAAAAACGAATAATTTAGTATAAATGCGATATCTTTCAAAACAAAAAACGAAACTGTTTTTCTTCGGCTTTCCTCTATTAATGCTCGCTCTACTCTATTGGAATTGCTCTGAAAAAAAGAAAAAAGCCAGTAATTCAGAAGCCAAGGCCATTAAAACAGAAAAAATAAAAGTTGTATTCGATACCGATGCAAATAACGAACTAGACGACCAGCATGCATTGGCCTATTTATTATTAAATGGTAATACTTTTGATGTAGACGCCATAACCGTAAACGCCACCTATAATGGAGGAGATATTCAAGGCCATTATGACGAAGCTCTGAGGGTTCTTCAGCTATGTAACCTAGAAAACAAGATTCCCCTTTTAAAAGGTGCCAACGGAAGCTTTGATAGTATTTCTAAACCCTGGAATCCTGATGCCTATGATGGAAGTGAAGCGGTAGAATATTTAATCGAACAGACAAAAAAAGATTCTTTGGTTATTATTGCAGTTGGAAAACTAACCAATATAGCTCTTGCGCTAAAAAAAGATCCTTCTTTTGCTCTAAGAACCAAAATTGTATGGCTGGGCTCTAATTACCCCGAACCAGGTGAATACAATCAGGACAACGATACTATTGCAATGAATTATGTCCTTAATTCAGATATTCCCTTCGAAATGGTCACCGTACGATATGGAAAACCCTCAGGCACTGATGCCGTTAAAGTAACAAAGGAAGAAATTAACCATAAAATGCCCAGTTTAGGACCCAAGGCAAACAAGAAAGTTATCGGAAGACACGGGGGAGAATTTGAAAATTTTGGTGATTATTCTATAAGTCTTTTCGATTATATCGACTATCATGGAGACCCCCCTTCCAGAGCCTTATTTGATATGGTTGCGGTGGCAATATTAAAAAATGCATCCTGGGGTGAAAGAAAATCCATTCCGGCACCGATTTTAATTGACAATAATTGGAGAGATAGACCATCTAATACAAGAAAAATAACAGTCTGGGAAAGTTTCAACAAAAAAGAACTGCTTAAAGATTTTTATAATACACTTCAAAACCCCGTCCCAGTTGCTAATTGATTTTAAATATGAGTAAGATAATTGTAGTTGGGAGTTCCAATACAGATATGGTGGTTAAAACACCCCGTTTCCCACAACCTGGAGAAACAATTTTAGGGGGTGATTTTTTTATGTTTCCCGGTGGCAAAGGGGCTAACCAAGCTGTTGCGGCCTCACGTTTAAAAGGAAATGTCGACTTTGTTTGTTGTGTTGGAGACGATATTTTTGGAAAAAAAGCATTGGAGGGCTATCAGAAGGAAGGCCTGGATATAAGTGGAGCAAAACGCCTAAGCGGAGAAGCAACCGGTGTTGCTCTTATTACCGTTAACGGACAAGGAGAAAATGAAATAGTGGTTGCATCAGGGGCCAATTTAAAACTCTCTGTTGCGCAGCTGAAAGAGCATCTAAAATCTATTGAGCAAAAATCAATATTCCTCACCCAACTGGAAACCCCTCTGGAGGTAGTGGAATATTTAGTATCCTACTGTGGAGAGAACCAGCAAAAATTAGTAATTAATCCTGCTCCTGCCCAAGAACTCTCGCCAAAAATTTTCAATGGCCTATTCTTAATCACGCCAAATGAGACGGAAACCAAAATCCTAACAGGTATTGAAGTTACGGACGAAGAATCAGCGATAAGGGCTGGTAAAGTCTTTTTTGAAAAAGGAGTTGAAAATGTAATAATTACTATGGGGAAAAAGGGTGCTTTTTTTATGAATAAAGAAGAGCATTTTTTAACTCCCGGTATAGAAGTAAAGGCCGCAGATACAACAGCAGCTGGGGATGTTTTTAATGGAGCCCTCGTGGTATGCCTCTCTCAGGGTAAAAATTGGCCGGACAGTATCGCTTTTGCAAATAAGGCTGCTGCATTATCGGTAACTAAAATGGGAGCACAAGATTCGGCCCCTTATCTTAACGAAATTTCTTAATTGATACCTTATGTTTATAATTGATTCTTACTTTATTGCCGTAATTTTCTGTGTCATAACCATGATTACCTGGGGTTCTTGGGCAAATACACAAAAACTAACCGACAACAACTGGCGCTTTGAACTTTTTTATTGGGATTATGTTATAGGCATCGTCCTATTCGCTCTTTTCTTGGCTTTTACAGCAGGTAGTTTAGGTACCGACGGAAGGCCTTTTTTAGAAGATTTGGGACAGGCCAATACCGCAAACATTGGTTCTGCCTTATTGGGGGGTGTATTGTTTAATCTGGCTAATATTTTACTAGTTGCAGCTATTACTATCGCAGGGATGTCTGTTGCCTTCCCCGTTGGTATTGGTTTGGCGCTGGTAATAGGGGTAATAGTAAACTATTTAGATATTCCAGTAGGGAATGCCAGCATGTTGTTTATTGGTGTGGCACTAATTGTGGTCGCCATGTTACTGAATGCTACTGCGTACAGTAAATTATCGGCAAGTCAGAATAAAGTCCCCTCTAAAGGCCTAATTCTGGCCGTGGTGGCCGGTATTTTAATGGGATTCTTCTACAAGTATGTAGCTAATTCAATGTTCTCAGATTTCACAAAACCTATTGATGGCAAACTGAGTCCTTATACGGCAGTTGTGGTTTTTGCTTTTGGGATTTTACTTAGCAATTTTATTTTCAATACCATTTTAATGAAAAAACCTTTTGAAGGAGAAGCCGTTAAATTTCAGTCCTATTTTAAAGGTTCCAGCAAGAATCATTTAATGGGAATTATTGGTGGAGCAGTCTGGTGTGTTGGAATGTCTTTTAGCATTTTGGCATCAGATAAAGCTGGCCCGGCCATTTCATATGGCTTAGGTCAAGGTGCCACGGTAGTGGCTGCCTTATGGGGTATTTTTGTTTGGAAAGAGTTTAAGGGAGCCCCGAAAGAAGTACCAAAACTTTTGAATATTATGCTTCTGATATATATTGTTGGACTAGCTCTTATTGTCTTGGCAAGATAAATTTTATTAAGGAGCACTTATATAATTCAGCCATCCGAAGCTTTTAATTTCCCGGAATTCGTAACTTTGATAAAAAATAAGTCATGCTAACGAAAAACTTAGAAAAAGCGCTAAATAAACAAATACAAATCGAAGCAGAATCCTCTCAGGTCTATCTATCCATGGCCTCTTGGGCCGAGGTTAAGGGTCTAGAGGGAATTTCTCTCTTTATGTATAAACATTCCGATGAAGAAAGAATGCATATGCTTAAGTTGATTAAATATGTGAATGAAAGAGGAGGACAGGCCCAGATTTCTGCTTTACAAGCACCCAGTTCGGATTTTAAGTCTTTTCAGCAGATGTTCCAAGATTTATATGAACACGAAATCTTCGTTTCTAAGAGTATCAATGACTTAGTTCATGTCGCCTTAGAGGAGAGAGACTATGCTACCCATAACTTTCTTCAGTGGTATGTTGCAGAACAAATCGAAGAGGAGGCATTAGCTAGAACAATATTAGACAAGATTAATTTAATTGGAAACGACAAGGGTGGACTATACCTTTTTGACAGAGATGTTCAACAAATTACAGTAGAGAGTGCCGCCGCCAATAGTGCTGATTAATTATTTCTAAACCCCGGGTTACTTTAGAATCTAAAACCTTATTGCCCTACTTCCCCAACAGAAGTATTTCATTGCATTTTACTTCAGTTATATACCTTTTTTTCCCTTCTTTGCTTTCAAAAGATCTATGTATAAGTTTCCCGTCTAAGGCAATTTCTTTCCCTTTAACCAAATAATTTTCTGCAATCTCTGCAGTTTTTCCCCAAGCAACTATCTGATGCCATTGGGTTTCCGTTACTTTATCTCCTTCAGAATTTCTATAATTCTCATTGGTAGCTACAGAAAACTTTGCAAGCTTCCCCCCATTGTCTAGATTTACTATCTCAGGATCTTGGCCTAAATGACCAATTAGCTGTACTTTGTTTCTTAAGGTGTTCATAATATTGTATTTAAATGTTTAGAGTTGTTATCGGTAGAATCCGATAATGCAAACCTAATCTCCTAAACTGCAAATAAATAGATATCAAATAATGGAAGTCCAAAAAATGCTCCCAAAGCTTAGGGCTCCACTTTGCCTTTTCTAAATGCAATTATTATTATATTCGTTTGCGACATCAACAACGTACCAATGAAAAAAAAACTTGCTCTCCTTACCTTATGCTTTTGTTTTGTCCAGAATATAAGCTTAAGTCAGTCTTCAGATTCAGTGATAAATGGAATACTGGACGAAGCAATGGAAAAATCCGAACTCGAAGATTTAGCACATGAATTATTAGATGTAATTGGCCCCAGATTGGTAGGAACACCTCAAATGGAAAACGCGCACAAATGGGCCATTAACACCTTCAAGAGTTGGGATATTTCTGCAAAAAATGAGCAGTGGGGTACTTGGCGGGGCTGGGAAAGAGGCATCTGTCATATAGATCTAATAGAACCTCGGGTTGTTTCTTTAAAAGGCACCCAATTGGCGTGGAGTCCTAGTACTTCAGAAAAAGGAATTGAGGCCACTGCAGTTATTCTCCCTTTTTTAAAAGATTCTATGGCCTTTGCGCAATGGCTACCTTCGGTAAAAAACAAATTCGTTTTGGTTTCAAAAAAAGAATTAACCGGGAGACCTGATTATAACTGGGAGGAATTCGCCACGGACGAATCCTTTGACCAAATGAAAAAAGAAAGAAAAAAACAGGCTCAAAATTGGTCGAGCCTACTTAGAAATACCGGATATAACGCCAGTAGTATTAACCTGGCCTTACAAAACGCAGGTGCTGCAGGGATAATTCAATCTCGATGGTCCAAGGGGTTTGGTGCAAACAAAATTTTTAGTGCCAATACCACCCTCATCCCTATTATTGATCTTTCTTTGGAAGACTATGGCATGGTCTATAGGATTGCCGAAAATGGCGGAAGTCCTAAATTAAAAATAACTGCTATCTCGAAGGAATTAGGAAGAGTCCCAACTTTTAATACCATAGCCAGTATTCCAGGAAAAGAGCTTCCAAATGAGTACGTAGTACTGTCTGCCCATTTTGATTCATGGGATGGTGGTACCGGCGCCACAGACAATGGAACGGGCACCATTACGATGATGGAAGCGGCAAGAATTTTAAAAAAGGTTTACCCTAATCCCAAACGAACCATAATTATTGGCCTATGGGGTAGCGAAGAACAGGGATTAAATGGTTCTAGAGCCTTTGTTGAAGATAACCCAGCAATAGTTGACGGTATTCAGGCAGTTTTTAATCAGGATAACGGCACAGGTAGAGTGGTTAAAATATCCGGGCAGGGTTTTCTAAATTCTTATGATTACCTCAGCAGGTGGTTGTATGCCGTTCCCGACAAAATAACGGAGGAGATAAAAACTACCTATCCTGGATCTCCAGGAAGAGGAGGATCGGATTATGCCTCATTCGTTGCTAAAGGAGTACCGGCTTTTTCACTTAGCTCTCTTAGTTGGAGCTACGGAAGTTATACTTGGCATACAAACTTAGATACTTATGATAAGATTGTCTTTGATGAAATTAAAAACAATGTTATTCTCACAGCTATTTTGGCATATATGGCTAGTGAAGATCCTGAAAAAACTTCGAGAGTAAAAGCAAAGCTTTCAGTTAATCCCAGGACAGGTAAACCTAGAATATGGCCAAACTCTAAGTCCCCGGAAAGAGAGGGAGGAAAAACGACTAATTAATATACTTTTACAACCTAAGCAGAAACTAAAATGAGAGTCAATTTCTTTATTAGCCTATCCCTGAGTGCAACTTTAATACTAGTTAGCGCATGTAAATTCGAAACTTCCGTGCTTCCGGAAGTACCTCCCTATAGCCAAGGGATGTCACAGCCCCGACTAGATAAAATAGATAGTATGCTTAGTCAAACTATTGAAGACGAGCATTTGCCGGGTATTGTTGCTCTAATTGCCCGCAACGGTAAAATTGTCTTTCACAAGGCCTATGGCCAGGCTAATGCAGATTCTTCTAAATTAATGCAAAAGAACAGTATTTTTAGAATTGCCTCCCAAACCAAAGCCATTACTACCACAGCCCTTATGTTGTTATGGGAAGAAGGTAAGTTTAAACTAGACGACCCAATTCACAAATACATACCAGAATTTAAAGGCGCAACGATACTGGATACCTTCAATGACGAAGATTCTACCTATACATCCATCCCGAGTCCAAAAGAAATTACCATCAGACATTTACTCACACACTCTTCTGGTATAGGCTATGGTGTTATCGATAGGGACCTACGTTTTAAAAAAATGTATCAAAAAGCAGGGGTGACAGATTTGTTTACGACTAAAAATATCACAATTGAAGAAAGCGTAAAAAAACTGGCCAAACTACCTTTACACCAGGCCCCTGGGGAAGTGTTTTATTACAGTGAAGGTTTAGATGTTTTGGGGTATCTTATAGAAGTCTTGTCGGAAATGCCTTTGGACAAATTTTTTAAAGAGCGTGTATTTGATCCTTTAGAAATGGAAGACACCTTTTTCTATCTTCCGCCAACAAAGGAAGATCGGCTTGTAGAAGTACTTCACAAGGTAGATGATACCTGGGAAAAATATCCTGTTACGTTTTATGACCAGGATTATCCCATTTCCGGGGCTAGAAAGTTCTTTTCTGGAGGTGCCGGATTGTCTAGCACAGCCTTAGACTATGCTAAATTTTTGCAAATGTATTTAAATGACGGCATCCTCAATGGGAAAAGAATCTTGAGCAGAACCACTATTAAAACCATATTGGCCAATCAAATGGAAATGTGGAAACAAGGTGGCCCAAAACATTATAGTCTGGGGTTTAGTATAATCAATCAGAAAGGAGAAGATGAAGGTGGACAAGGAAGTTTAGGAACCTTTGAATGGGGCGGGTATTTTAATACACAATATTTTGCTGATCCGGAAGAAAAAGTAATTGGAATAATTATGAAGCAGACACAAGGGAAGGTTGAGGACGATTCGGCATGGAGATTTAGACAAATGTTATTTAGTGCAATAATTGATTAATACGTAATCCTAATGAAAATTATCAAATTAATACTGGCTTGTATATTATTATGCCAAACTACTACCTTCTCCCAAAAGAGAAAAGCTAAAAACTCTACCCCTCCGCAACAATTACAAGATACCAGCTTTCACAACTTTCAATGGAGAAATATAGGGCCTTTTAGAGGTGGAAGGAGCGTAGCATCTGCCGGAGTCGTGGATGCTCCAATGACATACTATATGGGAACCACAGGAGGTGGAATTTGGAAGACTGTGGATGACGGCATTAATTGGAAAAATGTGTCGGACGGATTTTTTAAAACAGGCACCGTTGGAGCCATCGGTGTCTCTGAAAGCAATCCCAATATTGTAGTTGTAGGAATGGGAGAACATGCCGCTAGAGGTGTTATGACTTCGATGGGAGATGGTGTATATAAATCTACCGATGCTGGTAAAACCTGGAAACATATTGGTCTGGATAAAACTCGGCATATTTCTGATGTAATAATACACCCAAACAATCCAGACCTAATATACATTGCAGCCCAGGGAGCCCAATATGGTGCAACTAAGGAACGTGGAATATACAGGTCTACAGACGGTGGTGCAAATTGGGAAAATGTCTTATTTATAAATAATACAACAGGGGCATCATCCCTATCATTAGACATGAACAATCCCCTAATCCTCTATGCTGCCATGTGGGATCACAAAAGATACCCCTGGAATATGGAGTCTGGTGGAAAAGGCTCGGGTTTATATAAATCCACTGACGGTGGAAGCAATTGGACTAAAATGGAAAAAGGCCTTCCTGAAGAGTTTGGTAAGGCAGGCGTATCCGTTTCCAGAGCAAATTCGGAGAGAGTTTTTGCAGTCATAGAAGCAGAAGACACTAAGGGAGGGGTTTATAGGTCTGATAATGCTGGAGAAACTTGGGTGCAAATTAATAAGGATAGAATAAATATCGCCCGCTCCTGGTATTATATGGAAATCTTTGCAGATCCTCAAAATGAAAATATAGTCTATGTACTAAACGCCCCTGTAACCAAGTCAATAGACGGAGGTAAGACGTTTAAGGCCCTGCCAACTCCACATGGGGACAATCACGACTTATGGATTAATCCCAAGGACAATCAAAAAATGATTAACTCGAATGATGGTGGAGCAAACATCTCTAATAACGGAGGAATTAGTTGGAGTAGTCAACAAAATCAGCCCACTTCTCAATTCTATCGTGTTATTACCGATAATTTGGTTCCCTATCATGTATATGGCGGACAGCAAGATAATTCGGCAATTGGTATTGCGAGCAGAACCAACGATGCGGGTATAGACTGGAAAGACTGGTATTCGGTGGCAGGTTGTGAAAGTGCTTATTTGGCATTTGATCCTGATAATCCCGAGATTATTTATGGAGGATGCTATCAGGGTATAATTGAAAAATGGTCGCGGAATTCTGCTGAGGGTAAAAGCATTAAAGAATATCCAGAAATTGCACTGGGGAATGCACCAAAAGACTTCAAATACAGGTATAATTGGAATGCACCTATAATAAGTTCCCCTCACGATAGAAACACTATTTACCATGCTGGAAATGTAGTTTTTAAAACTACAGATGGGGGAATAAATTGGACTGCCATTAGTCCAGACTTAACACGTAATGATAAAAGCAAACAAGGCCCTGGAGGGGGTCCTTATACGAATGAAGCTGCAGGGGGAGAAAATTACAATACCATCATGTATTTGGTAGAATCTCCACATGAAAAAGGAGTGTTATACGCAGGCAGTGATGATGGCCTAGTACATATCACAAAAGATGGAGGACTAGAATGGACTAACATTACACCACCTGAAATAAAAGAAGGTATTATTAACAGTATTGAAATTTCCCCTCATGATCCGGGCACCGCTTATATCACTTTAATGCGTTATAAGTTCCAAGACCTTAAACCTTATGTTTTTAAAACCAGTGATTATGGACAAAGCTGGACAAAAATAGTGGATGGTATTACGGATGAGCATACTTTTGTTAGAGTGGTGAGGGAAGATCCCATCAAAAAAGGTCTATTATATGCAGGTACAGAAACAGGCTTGTATTTATCTGTTAACGACGGAGGAATGTGGCAACCATTTCAATTAAATCTGCCAGTAGTCCCAATAAATGACATGGTGATTCAGGCAAATGATTTGGTTGTAGCAACCGCAGGTAGGTCATTTTGGATTTTGGATAATCTCGCACCGATCCAAAATAGCACCTCTTCACAAAACACCTTTATGCTTGTTAAACCTTCAGACAGCTACCTATTATTCGGAAGCAGTTCAGATAAACCAGTTCCTGGACTAGGTGAGAATCCCAAACAGGGCGTTCAGATAGATTATTTTCTTACATCCGACTCGGATAGCCTGGACTTAGAACTTCAAATCCTTAAAAATGGGAAACTAATACGTAGCATCACAAACAAAAAAGACCCTGAATTTAAATCATGGCCTGGCGGTCCTAAAAAACCCTCTATATTATCCTCCAAAATGGGTTACAACCGTTTTGTCTGGGACTTTAGAAAAAATAGCCTTCCAGCAGTGGACAAGGTTTTTGTATATGGAGATTATTCCGGTTCCAGGGTGGGACCAGGTACTTATACCGTTAAGATGATTTTGGACAGAGACGAGCAAGAAAAACAACTAACTATCTTGGCCAACCCAAAAGTACAAGCTTCACAACAAGACTACGATAATCAACAAGCCTTCTTAGAGACTATTGAATCTACTATAGCTTCTATTCATGAATCTGTTGCTCAAATGCGATCAGCTAAGACACAACTAGAATCTTATAAGGCCTTGTTGAAGAATAAAGAAAATACAGAATCTTTAATTCAAAAAGGAGACTCATTAATTACCCGTATTAATAGATGGGAGGAGAAATTAATCCAGCCAAAACAGAAGACTTTTCAGGATGTTATTAATTACAATAACCAACTTAATGCGGAACTCATGCATCTGAAAGGTTTTGTAGATTCTTCAGACCCTGTAGTTACTTCTGGTGCAAAAGAAAGAATGGATATACTATTGTCGCAATGGAAAGAATTTGAAAACAAAAAACTTCAGCTCATTAGCCGAGACATGAAAGAATACGAATCTCTCTATCGCAGCCTAGAAATTCCTGTAATAATAATGGAGCATAACTAAGGGATAGAACAGTATAGGAAGTTTTATTTCCAGTTTTGACCACTAAGTTTCAAGGCCGCAATGACTATGTCTTTTCGGCTTATTTGGCCAACTACAAGACCGTCTTTCATAACTGGTAATCTTCTTCTATTATGACGATCAAAAATACCGGCAGCATCGAAAATACTCATGTCGTGAGGAATAGTTTCTACCTTTTTGGTCATGAATCGTTCCACACTTTTATCCAGAATCGGCTGATTAAAATACCTGCTTTCTGATATTTGTTTCATGCAATCTGCCTCGGAAATAATTCCAACCAAAAATCCATTATCATCCATCACAGGACCACCAGAAATATGATGTTTAGCGAAGAGTTCCATTACTTCTAAGATAGACTGGTCTTCTCTGAAAGTCACCAGTTTTCTACTCATATAATCTTCTACCAGAATTGGAGCATCATAATCTTTTTTAGATACTTCTTTTGCCCTACGTCCCATAAAACTCTTGATTCCCATAATTCAATTATTAACAAAGGTTACTTTTAAATATACATAAATATTAAGTACTTTTTAAAAATACTCGGTAAAATCACTTAAACTATCAGTTTTTTATACTTTTAAGTTTTAATTCGTGAATATGAAAAAGTACCCTTCCATTATTTCCTTTCTTCTGATTCTGTTGGCCATTATCATAAGTTTTGAAGAAAGTATGCCTAGTTATGAGCCTGATATAAATGCCTCAGAAACAGAGTTTTCTGCAGAAAGAGCCTTTAAACATGTAGTTGAAATTTCAAAAGAACCACATGGGATTGGCTTTCCAGGTCACGAAAAAGTAACGAATTATCTCGTTGCAGAATTAAAAAAACTGGAGCTCGAAACAGATATTCAGTTCGATTACAATGTTGGTGATGAAGGTAACCTTAGTAAGCCGAAAAATATAATTTCACGTATAAAAGGTGTCAATAGTAATGGTAAGGCTTTATTACTGTTGTCGCATTACGATAGTAGTCCCCATTCTTCATACGGTGCAAGTGATGCTGGAAGTGGAGTTGCCACAATTTTAGAAGGACTAAGAGCTTTTTTTTCGAAAGGGATTAAACCTAAAAATGATATTATAGTTCTATTCACCGATGGGGAAGAACTAGGATTAAATGGTGCCGAATTATTTGTAAATCATCATCCTTGGGCAAATGATATTGGACTTGTTCTAAATTTTGAAGCACGAGGAAGTGGAGGACCATCCATTATGTTAATGGAAACAAATCGCGCCAACGGCACTTTAATTAAGGAGTTTAAAAAAGCTGATCCAGATTTTCCTGTTGCCAATTCCCTTGCCTATAGCGTATATAAAATTCTTCCTAATGATATGGACACTACGGTGTTTAGAGAAGATATGGATATTGAAGCTTTTAATTTTGCGTTTATAGATGATCATTACGACTATCATACCGCACAAGACAACGCCCTGCGTTTAAATAAAAATACTTTGGCGCATCAGGGAAGTTATTTAATGCCCTTGTTGTCCTATTTTAGTCAATCTGATTTATCAAACCTCAAGAGTTTAGAGGACTACATCTATTTTAATTTGCCTTATTACAAGTTGGTAATCTATCCTTTTGACTGGATTTGGCCTTTATTTTTTATTAGTTTAACTGCCTTTCTTATTTGTGTCTTTCTAGGGTTTAGACGAAAAGAACTAAAAATAAAAGAAATCCTTTTAGGATTCATTCCGCCAATACTAGTAGTAGGAATAAATGGGTTTATTGGCTTTTATAGCTGGCGTATACTAAAATGGCTTTATCCCCAATACGAAGACATCCTGCATGGCTTTACATACAACGGTCATACCTATATTCTTGCTTTTGTCTTATTATCCATAGCCGTTTGTTTTTGGATTTACAACAAGTTCAGGAAAATTACACGCCCCAACCTAATGGTAGCTCCAATAATCTTGTGGTTTATTATTAATGGGATGGTAGCACAATATTTGCCTGGTGCTAGTTATTTTATTATTCCCTTAATTGGATTCCTAGGTAGTTTTGTATTATGTCTGGATAAAAAGACTGTGAGCCCTTTGTTGTTGGTCTTTCTGGCCATCCCTGGGATTTGGATATATGCTCCTTTAATAGAACTCTTTCCAATAGGATTGGGGTTAAAGCTTCTTATAGCTGCTACACTGCTCACCTCCCTGAGCATGCTTTTACTGCTCCCAATCTTTTATGGCTTCAAGGCTAAAGGCAAAATTTCCTACTTTTTAGTTTTACTTAGTTTTGGTTTCTTTATTAGTGCTCATTTTACCGCCAACTTTAATGAAGATCGCAAAAGACCATCTAGCTTATTATATGTGGTAAATTTAAATCAGAACAAAGCAAATTGGACTACCTACGATAAAAACATGGGGCCTTGGGCTTCACAATTTTTTAGTGAAAATGGAGAATCCCCTACAGGAATATTAAGTAGTAGTATAATTAGTAGTAAATACAATTCGGGTTTCAATGTGGTAGCCCCGGCCGAATTAAAAGATATTCAGGCCCCACTAGTTACTGTTACAAAAGATACAACAATAGGACAAGAACGGGTATTGGAACTAAGCATTATACCTCAGAGAAATGTTAACCGATTAGATATTTTTACCAATAACGTACCAATAAGCAAAGGGACAGTAAATGGGGCCCAATTACCTGAATACTTTTTGTCAAAAAGAGAAGGTGGAAAGCTGCTTACCCATTTTATTAGAGATAATGACCAAACCGACCTAAGCTTATACCTGCCTTTAGATGTGCCTTTAGAATTAACTTTTATGGAAGCTTCGAATGATCTTCTTTACCACCCACTATTTTCGTTACCCCCACGACCAAAAGATGAAATGCCCATGCCCTTTGTTTTAAATGATGCCGTAGTTCTATTTAAAACCCTTCAATTATGAGTAAAACTATAGGCATTATAGGTTGCGGATGGTTAGGTTTACCATTGGCAAAGGTTCTAATAAAGGAGGGCTATAATGTTCACGGTAGTACTACTTCGAAATATAAATTGAATGAACTAAGTAAAGAAGGAATAAAGCCGTACCTCTTGGTTTTGCAGACCGAGAGTATAATTGGGGCTATGGACGAATTTATTGCCACAATAGATATTCTAATCCTTAATGTCCCTCCCAAGATGCGAGCGGAAAATGCCCCAAGTTTTTATAAAAGAATGCAACTACTGCAAGAAAAGATACCTCAAAAAAAACAATTACAAATTCTCTTTGTAAGCAGTATTTCTGTTTATGGAAATGTACAGGGTATAATTACGGAGGATACTGTTCCACAACCCATTTCAAGTTCTGGGATAGAATTACTTGCGTCTGAAAAGCTTTTCCAAAATAGGTTTGGAGATAAAATTAGTATTGTACGCTTTGGAGGACTAATTGGTGATAAAAGACATCCCGTAAAGCAACTTAGTGGAAGAACCGGATTAAAAAATGGGAACGATCCTGTTAACCTAATTCACCTTGACGATTGTATTAGGGTTATACAATATCTTCTGCAAAATAATATTTGGGGGCATATTATTAACGCTGTCTATCCAATACATCCTCCCAAAAATGAATACTATGATACACAGGCAAAAAAAAGAGGTCTTAGTCCTCCGATTTACGACGAAAACCAGGGGGATATAAATGGTAAAATAGTAATAAGTAAGTATTTTCCTATTAATAATGTTGTATTTAAGACAGATATAAACGAATAGTTCACCACACTTTTAATAACATTCACAACAAAAACCTGTTCAAATAGTTAATTTATACTCCTGATTTTCAGTCTTTTACATTCCTTTATTATCTTTGTTGTAACTATAAATTCCAAAAAGTTATGGAAAAAGCGAAATTAAGGGGGAGAATTTTGAAAGATTTGGAGAATCTTATCTCCCGAACATGTGCCAAAGGCAAAATGACGAAACGAGTTCAACAAATTCACTCGTCAATTATTAAAAATCATTATAACGCAACTGATGTTTATATTGATTACCACAGAAAGAGGGTAGTAATGGAAATACTGTTAGACGACAGTAATTACGATCCCAAGACTATTAATCTTTCCATGCCAACTTTTAACGCAAATTTTATATTCACAAGTTTATGTGATTTCCTAAAGAGTTGTATGGACGAAGATCATAAAAGTCTGGCCTACTATTCTGGCTTACTAAGTTCCTACAAGAGCGAAAGTACCCAGAGAGTATTTGCTTAAAGTTGACCCAACCAATTAATAATAAAAGGATGCCTCAGTAGCATCCTTTTTTATTCTGTATAACTCGATTCCGCCTAAGCCTATAGCTATCCCTTTTAGAGGGTTAATAATTCCACTCACCTGATATTTAAGAATTTCCTTTGGGCACTACCCAAAAAATGTAGTAATTTTGCCGCACAAAAATATAGATAGATGAAAAACTTAGTATTTGCTTTCCTCCTTTTTTTTGGTTTAGGAGTATCAGGACAAGACAATAAGGAATTGCAGGATCATTTTGAAGCCTACTACCAGCAAATGAGGACTCAGGGAGATATTAATGGTGTGATAAATGCCATGACTCATTTAAATATTTTAGCGCCTTCTGTGGAAAGAAGAGATACACTAGCCTATTTATATCTAAACAACAATCAACATTTACAAGCTCTAAATACTATAGGTTTTGAAACTAATCCTACAGATTCTGATATGGCTGTCCATATTAAGGCGGTATCCCTTAAATCTCTCAACCAGCCAAAAAGATCCTTAGAGCAATTTGAAATCCTGTTCAAAAGAAAACCCAGTGCTTATGTAGCCTATGAACTTGCTGATTTAAAAATTCAGACAGGAGATAATGTTGGTGCTAGCGTTAATATTGAGTATGGGATATTAAATGCAACAGATGAAATGAAACATGCTTTTTACGAAAGACAACAACCTTATGAAGTATCTTTAAAAGCGGCATTCTACCATTTAAAGGGACTGGTTCAGTACAATATGAACAAAGACGATATTGATGAGGCCATTGCTACAATTGATGAAGCATTAAAAATAGATCCCAGTTTTAATTTAGCCAGCTTAAGTAAGCAAGCCCTAGAAACACGTAAGAGCGAAGAAGAAGGCAACTAAGGTTTAGTTCACATATTTTCTGGCTTTATAAAAGAATCCCTCTTATTCTCTTAGTTCGTTAACTAGAGTATTCAGGTGTTTTTTGAACCATTTTATGCAGGAGGGTTAAGGACTTAAGAATATTTCCTTTGATTACTCTTTTACCGAATAGGCTCCAAAGCAGTTTTTTAAAATACGATTTAGATTCCCAATAAACTTCCACGGTAATACCAGATAAAGTTTCAGAAATAGGAGTAATAATAAAGAATTGATAAAGCCGATCTGCAATAGGAAGTTGTTTTGTCATTTCCCCATAAACTAAATTACCCTTCTCAGAATCTTTGGTGACAGCTACGAAGTTGAGATGTTTATTGTTAATTACACAAAGGTGCTCTGTTCCTAGGCGAGTAACTTCGTTTTTGTTAAACCTAAATTCGTCTACCCCTTCTACCCATTGATGTCTATAAGAATAATTAGTTATAAATTCTAATAAGTCTTCTGCCTTTACAGAAAACTCCTTGTAGTATTGGTAATCTGGCTTTCTATCAAAAACCACCTTATTCCCGGTCATGCTGTGGCTTAGGTTTAGCATGTTCCTATCAATCAGGGCGTAGATATAGTCTAAAGGCTTACTATCGTAATTATCTTGCCCAAGCTTAAACGAAAACAACCTGCTTTCATATGCAATTGGTAATCCAATAGCGGTTGCCAAATCTGCACTGATTAAAACATAATTATCGCTATCTACGGAATTTTTGAGAAGCCTATGTACCTCAATAACTTGTTTTCCAAATGGTTTACTACTTCCGCCAACTTCCAGAAACTGAATCTCACCACTATGAGCAATTATTTTGAGTTTTAGATCTGGTGCCGTTGCACAAGCATTACAGGGACAAATTCTATTTTTCTCTAGCAATTTCAGATGTGAATAGAAGGCGGTAAACATAGTCTCTATCTGCGCCAAAAGTCTTTCCTGGGATGGGATTTCTCCCTGTTTATAAAAGAACAGTGCATCCCCTTCTACCTCGGCCAATCGCAAATCCTCTGTATTTGCCTCTAAAAGCACTTCTAATAATTCTGCTATTACATGCTGACTATGTTCAATCTCTGTAGTTTGAACAAACTTGGTATATCCGGAAATGTCCGGAAGAAAGAGTAGTGAAGAAGGCATTTACTGAATAAGATTACTATTGGTTTATAGGTTTAGTCAAGGAAAAGAGAGAAACTTTCAAAATAGGATAAAAAGAGTTTTTGGAGGGCCTAGTCTATTGCTTCGTTTAGCTTTTCTAACATAACTCTAAATCCTATGGCTACCCCGTTTGTCCATCCAAAACCATCCTGTGTAGAATACTCTCCCCCACCAGAAAGTAATGAAATATCCTCTACATTGTATTTTTCCATCATTTTGCCAGTATTCTTATACACTCGCTCGTTAGAAGCCAACCACCTTTCCATTATGTCTTTTGCCTCTTCTTTATAGCCGTAATTAAGAAGACCATGAACAGTCATCCATTGCAAAGGTGCCCAGCCATTTGGAGCGTCCCATTGTTGTCCTGTATTTTTTAATGTAGTAAGTAATCCCCCATCTTTTAAAAAATCCTTCAGGAGCATCTCCTTAACTTTTTCCGCTTGTTCCGGACTTGCTATTTCAAAAAACATTGGAAAAGCAGCAGCAAGGGTATAATGCCTTGTTCTTTCTTTCTTTACAAAATTATAATCGAAGAAGAATCCCGAATTTTCATCCCAAAAGAGTTCTAACATTGCAGCTTTGCGAGAAGAGGCTAAGGAGCTAAACTTATTTGCATCTTCTTCTAATCCTTTTTGACGGTAGCCATCCGCTAGCTGGATTTCCATAAAATATAGAAGAGAGTTAAGGTCTATAGGCAAAATATCCGCCGTACTGGTAGATTCAAATTCTCCGCCCGCAGCATACCACCGGCTGCTGAAATCCCAACCTGAGGCCGCTCCAGATCTCAGATTTGTATAAAGTTTTTCTTTTGCGTCCCTTTCTTTTAGATCTCTTGCCAGATGAACGTCTTCTTTATAGCTCTCGGGTCTGGGCGTATTTCCACTATCCCAATAGCGATTAAGAAATACATTATCTTCTACTTTAACCACTCGATTATTTGAAGTATAAGCTGCTGAATTCTCTGCAGCCCCCCTCATCCAATAATTGTATTCCTTCTCAATCTGTGGTAAATAGTTTAAAAGTATGGTACTATCTTTTCTAGATAAGGCCTCTACCATTAAGGTGAAGAAAGGAGGTTGCGAACGAGTTAAATAATAATTTCTGGTGCCATTGGGTATAAACCCTAAGGTATCTATTAAATAGGCAAAATTATCCACCATATTTGTCGCTAGTAATTCTTGCCTATCTGCCAACAATCCCTCAATAGTAAAATAGCTGTCCCAATAGTATATTTCTTTAAATCTGCCGCCAGGAACTACATAGGATTTCGGTAGAGCCAGCCTTGAGGAATGTTCTAGTACAACATCTGGCCCCCTACTTAGCTTACTCCACATGCTACTTATATGCTCGTACATTGTTTTCGTAGTATCCGTGGAAAAATTTAAATAAGCGGTAGACTTATCGCTAAAATTATCCTCCACAAATTCCTTGAGGTTAAAACCATCTTTTTGATATTGCTCTTCATATGCTTTGTTTATTTCCGCGTATGAAGAATTTGGGACTAGGTCTACAAAGGTTTTTGAGTCCTCAAAAACAGCCTGAAGTTGAACGTCTTTAAATAACTGAGACTCATAATAATTAAAAGTCTCTGTTTTATTTTCCTCCCGACATCCTAAAATGACTAAAAAAAATACAATTAAAAAAGGGACGTTTTTAGAATACTTCATAGTAGATTTATTGAAAGACTAGTTTTGCTTTAGCTGAGAATTTCTTGGGGCTAATTTCGATATAAAAATACTATCTCTTACTTTTTTTGCTGCAGCTATAGAATTAACATCGTCGTTTGGTATGGTCAACGAGAGAACATAGTGTTTAATTCTCCACTTGCCGTTTTGCTTTGTGAGTACCCCGGAACCCCTACATAATTGCATCCTTGTTTTAAGTAATTCGTCGAACCAGGCAACATCACCTCCTTTATTTAGATAAATATTGCGTTCCACTGCAGTAAAACTCCAAGCCTTACCTTTGTCAAAATACGGTCGACTAAAATCCTTAAATGGTTTATTCTGCCAATTTTCGGAAGCATCCGTCCCAATAAAAACTCCATCATCCGCCAGTATTCCAAAGTATGCGTCAAAGTCTGCCTCTGCTGCTGCTTTATGCCATTGGTCAAGGGTAAAATCAATCTCGGTTTTCAAATCTTCTTGTGCCGTTACGGCAATGGTAAAAACTATAAGGCTGGCAAAAAAGTACTTAGTCATTTAGTATGTTTTTAGTGTCTATTTGGCTATTCATTAATACGTCGAACTGCCGTCTCATAATATTAAAAGCATCAATCATCTCAATGGTAGGTGGAATCGGATCTTTTCTATATTCTAAAGTTGCTTTAACTTTTAAAACAAAGGTCATAAAGACCTTTTGTCTGCTCTTAATCTGAGGCGTATTAAAAGGTTCTGGATACTTCCCCGAAGCCATCGCGTTTTGTTTTTCAACAGTATTCTCTATGAGCAGTATTAATTCTTCATTATTTTTAATCTGGTACAATGCTTCTATCGAAGATTCTAATTCTTTGTAATTAATCCATTTATCCACTATTTCCTGTGTTTCAAGATTTAATTCAAAAAGCCCAGGGAGCTCTGATACGTCAAATTCTACCTGTGTAATTACCTGTTTTTCATCCAGATTCTGCCGGTTTCTGCAAGAAGAAAAAACTAAGACAATAGTTATAAAAACTACGATTTTTCTCATAAGACGAATGTACAAATTTTAATAAAAGCTATCTTTAACCCACGCTTATAATTTACTCTTAACAAATGCAAAAATCTATCTTAATAATTGGAGCCTGCGGGCAAATTGGCACCGAATTGACCTTAAAGCTGCGCGAGCTCTATGGGGAAGAATGTGTAGTAGCTAGTGATATTAGGGAGGGGAGTGATAGTCTTATGCAATCAGGTCCATTTGAATTATTAGACGCCACTAATTACGAGGCTGTTGAAGATGTTATCTTATATCATGAAATCGAGGAAGTTTATTTAATGGCCGCAATGCTTAGTGCAACGGCCGAAAAATTTCCGGAGAGAGCTTGGAACCTTAATATGAATTCTCTATTTAATGTCTTAAACCTTGCCAAAGAAAATAAAATAAACAAAATATTCTGGCCTTCAAGCATAGCGGTATTTGGGCCAAATACCCCACGAGACATGACGCCTCAAAACAGTATTATGGAGCCTAGTACTGTCTATGGGATAAGTAAATTATCAGGGGAACGCTGGTGCGAATACTACCATAATAAATACAATGTAGATGTAAGAAGTCTTCGATATCCCGGCCTTATTAGTTGGAAAACACAACCCGGCGGAGGCACAACTGACTATGCCGTTGAAATTTATCACGATGCCTTGTCTAAGGGAAACTATCAATGCTTTTTAAAGGAAGATACAAAACTACCCATGATGTTTATGGACGACGCCATAAGGGCTGCAATTGAATTAATGGATTCCGATACAGGACAAATTAAAGTCCGATCGTCTTATAATTTAGGCGCCATGAGTTTCTCCCCTAAGGAAATTTCGGAAAGCATAAAACAGTGGCTTCCCGATTTTAGCATTACATACCAGCCAGATTTCAGGCAAAGTATAGCCGACACCTGGCCTAGTAGTATAGACGATTCAAAAGCGAAGGAAGACTGGAATTGGGCAGCTGAATTTGATTTGACCAAGACTACGGCTGAAATGATAAATCAATTATCGAAAAACTTTTAGTTCATTGCCATTTAGGAATGAGCTGTTTATAAAATATCATTATTTTTATTTCACTAAAACAAACGCGATGAAAAACCTTCTCATATTAACCCTCTTATTTGTATCCGCGGCAGCATTTGCGCAAATTCCGACGGGGGTGTATACCTCTGAAATTACTAAAGATAATACCGCCACTATACATGAAATAAAAGTAGATGATTCCTATATCGTTTACACCGTTTATATGACCAGCCCAGCAGATTTCAAATATACCTTGGGAGGCTATTATTCTTTAGAGAATGGTGTTATAAATATTTCCTTGGAATTTAATTCTAACTATGAAACCGACGGATTAAAAAAGATAGAATGGCCAATAGAAGTTTCTAATTCTAACCTAATTCTAAAACAAAAGAAACCTATGGTCTTTACCAAACTTCCAAAGGAGAGTCAGGCATTAGATGGCAAATGGCTCTTTGCGACCAGGGGGCCTGATGAAGGTCAGGAAAGACGAGGGGAAAAACAGGCTCGCAAGACCATGAAGTTTTTAGTAGACGGCCATTTTCAATGGATTGCATATCAAACCGAAACTTTTAAATTTTCAGGAACTGGCGGCGGAATTTTTTCTTCAAAAGACGGACATTATTTAGAAAATATTACCTTCTTTTCCAGAGACAATAATAGGGTCGGTGCCGCATTAGATTTCTCATATGAGGTAAAAGATTCGGATTGGCATCATAAAGGAAAAAATAGCAAAGGGGAACCTATGTACGAAATTTGGAGTCTTAGAGATTAATGCGTTTAAGGCACATTATTTATGTCCGACTTGCCTCCAGATTTATGTAAAAGTTTTACGCATTTAATTTCTATTCCCTTGTCTATCGGTTTAAGCATATCGTACATATTCAGTGCAACAACACTAGCCCCGTGCATAGCTTCTACCTCCACCCCAGTTTTATAGATTGTTTTTACGGTCACCAAAACCTTAATCTCGTTTCCCTCTATTTCATAGTCAACTCCAGTATATTCTATAGGTAATGGATGACAGTCTGGTAAGACTAAAGGGGTATTCTTTACTCCTAATAAACCCGCAGCCTTACTCATGGCAAAAACATCTCCTTTTGGTACAGAATTCGTTTTTATAGCCATTATGGTCTCCTCAGAACTCACCTCAACCAAAGCCTGGGCAATAGCGGTTCTTAAAGTGTTCTTTTTTGATGTAATGTCGACCATATTACTTATTCACTTTCCATTGATAACTGTCGCCTTCAAATAATTCTTTTCCAAAAACCGGCACTTCTTTTTTAATTTCTTCTACAAGATATTCAAGTGCATCAAATACTACCTTTCTATGGGCGGAAGAGACAAATACAAACAAGCATATTTCACCTGTCTTTACTACCCCAAGACTGTGATAGATATGCATGCAACTTAAATCGAACTTTTTAAATGTTGTTTCGCGGATCTCATGAAATTTAATATTTGCCATTTCTTCATAAGCAGTGTATTCTATTGCCCTGACTTCTTTTCCTTCGATTTTATCTGCCCGAACCTGACCCAAAAAGATATCATGAGCGCCAATCTGTGTTTTAACCTGATGCTTGGCAATAGAATTGGCAATAAATTCTGGAGAAATAGCACCTTCAAGGAATACGTTTTTTACCTTCTTCTTTTCCATAAAAATTTTGGCTTTTGTGCTAAGGTAATAAGAAAAATAATTCAGTTATAAGAAAAGTGACCTCACCAGGAATCGAACCTGGATCTAAAGTTTAGGAAACTTCTATTCTATCCGTTGAACTATGAGGCCGGCCTTCTTAGATAAAACGATTTATACAGAGAAAAAAATGATGTTTTTACTTTGTACAAAGCATTCATTTATAAAAGCAATAATACAAAAAACAGTGGCAGCACCCTGGTCTTCATCTAGTATTTTTACTACTAAAACTATAAACAAGTATTTCTTTGTCCCATTGGATTAGGAAATAAACTAGGTCATGTATTATCTTACTAAAGAAATCTATCCGCTAATCAACAGCAGGCAAAGAAGAACATACGAACTGAAATCATTTGATTATGTCTTATAAATCCTTTTTCTACTTATTTCTATTGGCTTTAATCTTTCCTTTCGACAGCTGCAAGAAGAAAGAAAAAAGCACATTACAGGAGAAACCAAATATTATTTTTTTGCTAACGGATGATCAACGTTGGGATGCTTTGGGGGTTATGGGGAATCCTATTTTAAAAACCCCTCATATTGATAAACTTGCCAAGGAGGGCATTCTATTTGACAATGCCTATGTTACCACTTCTATTTGCGCTGTTAGCAGAGCTAGCATGCTGTCTGGGCAATACCTTTCCAGACATGGGATAGACGATTTCAACACCTCATTCTCGCCGGATGCCCTAGCCGAGACCTACCCTATTGTAATGAAAAACAGTGGTTATAGAATAGGCTTTATTGGAAAATATGGGGTGGGAAGTTCAGATACCCATCCAAAAGATGCGTATGACTTCTGGGAATGCACCACCAAAACGCAGCCATTATATGAAAATTTAGATGAAGACGGCAACTATATACATTATACCGATGTAGTAGGTAATAGTATTAAATCATTTCTTAATACCTCAGATATCAGACCCTTTTGTTTGTCCGTAAGCTTTAAAGCTCCCCATGTGCAAGATGGAGATCCAAGACAATTTATTCCAAATCCGAGATATAACAATTATTATAAAGACATTGAGATTCCACAACCCAAAACAGCCGCTCCAAAATACTGGGAAAGTTTTCCTCCTTTTTTTCAAACGGAGGAAAACATAGCTCGCGAAAGATGGAAACTCCGTTTTAACTCTCCAGAAAAATATCAGGAGAGTGTTAGGAACTACTATAGACTACTCACCGGAGTGGACGATGTAGTTGGAGAATTGATTGCAGAATTAAAAGAGAAAAACCTAGACAAAAACACCATAATTATTTATATGGGGGATAACGGCATGTTTTTGGGAGAACATGGAATGGCCGGAAAATGGTATCCCTACGAAGAGTCGGTAAGAGTGCCTCTTCTAATTTTTGACCCTAGAACTTCTTCTAAAAAAATTAAGGGAAGAAAGACAGATATTGCCTTAAACATCGATATAGCACCTACCATTTTAGGTTTTGCCGGAATTAAACCCCTAAAAAAAATGCAGGGTATAGACCTTATTCAGCATGTTGCTAACGCCCGCACTACAAGGCAGGAATTCTTTTATGAACATAATTTTTTTGGGAGTCCCAAACTACCTAAGGTAGAAGGTGTCATTAATCCGGAGCTTAAATATATTTTATATACAGAACACGGTTATGAAGAATTGTTTGACCTCACCAAAGACCCTTATGAGGAAACGAATTTGGTCTCTCACCCAGCCTATAAAGAAGTGCTCCTAAAACAAAGACAGTTATACCTATCCTTAAAAAAAGATGCCAAATAAAAGTTTCCAGTATTTTAAAGGGCGAAAGAAATAACAAATAGTTTAAGCCGTATAATTAATTTTTATACCTTATTAACCCTAACCGTTAATGTCACTTAAAATGAACTCTTCTAATTATTATTCGCTTGTTTTACTTCTTTCTCTATGCTTGTCGGCCATTAGCTACGGTCAAAACAAGAATAAGGACGGCTGGGTTTCCCTGTTTAATGGAAAAGACCTCAGTGGTTGGGAAGTTGGCGAGAATGCCAGTTCATTTTCTGTGGAAAAAGGTAAAATTAAGGCAGCAGGTGACGTAGCTCATCTTTTTTATATGGGTGCTATAGCTAATCACAGCTTTAAAAATTTTGAGTTTAAGGCAAGTGTGATGACAATGCCTAATTCTAATTCTGGAATTTATTTCCATACAAAATATCAGGAAAGCGACTGGCCAATGCATGGTTATGAAGTGCAGGTAAACAATTCTCATACCGATTGGCGCCGCACTGGTAGTCTGTATGCCATAGCGGACGTAAAAGAGAATTATGCGGCTGACAACGAATGGTATACAGAATATATTAAAGTAGAGGGGAATAGGGTTATTGTGAAAATTAATGACATTGTAGTAGTTGACTATACCGAGCCTGAAAACCCTTTGCGCGATGAAGGTTCAAAGCATAGAATTTTAAGCAAAGGAACTTTTGCTCTACAAGGACATGATCCGGAAAGTGTGGTTTACTATAAGGACATTATGGTAAAACTTCTACCCGATTGAGCATGTATTGAATGAAATTCAATACTCTATAAAAATCCGATTCTAAGCACAAAAGATAAGTTCGTGTTTGAAAAGACTGACTGGCGTACCATTGAACCGCTGTCTATTTCGGAAGTTTATTAATTCTTATGCCAAGTAAATTGTACCCTAGTCTAAAAATGGCTTCTTTACGGAATCTTTAGAATAACTCTACTCAAGGACATTATAAACCTTAAGTGGCTTAGACTTATTCTTCATGGTAATACTACCTATACTTTCACACTTAAAGGCTTCCTTAACCTTTTCATAGCAGCTTTCGCAAATAATAATCTGGTTTTCTTTGGCGGCATCCTGTAATCTTGCAGCAGTATTTACATTATCACCTATTACAGTATAATCCAATCTTTTAAGTTTGGCTGAACCAATATTGCCGGATAACATTTCGCCGCTTTTGATTCCAATAGATACCTTTGGTTTAAAATTGTCCATCCCTTTTACTGCAGGGAATTTATTAACCTGATTACGGATCACAAGTGCAGCATCAATTGCCCGGTCTAGATGGTATTCTCCCTTAAAAACAGCCATTACAGCATCACCCATAAACTTGTCAATGATGCCATTATTATCCACAATTTCTTTGACCATTGCATCAAAATACGTGTTTAGCATATTTACAACAACATCGGGAGAAGTAGTTTCGCTTATTTTGGTAAACCCGCATACATCCACAAAGATTACCGTACCTTCAATATACTCATTAGCAGTGATTTTTGATTCATATTCCTGTCCCCCCATAAAATTAAGGACATTTTCATCCACATACATTCTTAAAATATTATTCTCCTTTATAGCCTGTATTGTGTCTTTAATTTGTTTCGCTTGTTTTATGGTTTTTTCCATGGTTATGGTTAAATCCTGAAAATTAATAGGCTTGGTAATAAAATCAAAAGCCCCTCTATTCATGGCCACCCGTATATTCTCCATATCACCATAGGCGGAAACAATAACGGCTTTTATAAGCGGACTGCTTTCGTGCAATTCGGAGAGCAGGGTTAAGCCGTCCATTTCAGGCATATTTATGTCACTGAGAACAATATCTATCCCAGGATTCTTTGCAATCTTCTCTAAAGCATCCCTGCCGTTAATGGCAAAGACAAACTCGTACTCTTTCTGACGAATTTGTTTTCTAAACTTTTGCTTAATGAGCACTTCTAAATCGGTCTCATCATCCACTACCATAATCTTTGCCATTATGCCATGTTTTTTAATTTTGTTTTTAATTCTTTAAAGTCTAATGGTTTAGTAAGAAAGTCATCTGCCCCAAGTTGTTTAGAGGTATTTCTGTTTTCTTCATCTCCATAAGCGGTTACCATCATAACCACTGGTGGTGGTGCAAAATAGTTTTCCTTTATCTCTTTTAATAACTCTAGTCCACTCATCCCCGGCATATTAATATCCGATAAAATCAATACTGCTTCCTGACTCATCTGACTCATCACTTCTAAAGCCTCTTCTCCGGAGAAGGCAAAAACAAAATTGAGTTCTCCCTTTCTAATTTCTTTTCTAAAGCGTTGCTCAAATAGAACTTTTACATCTTGTTCGTCGTCTACTACTAGTATTTTCATATAAAATCTCGGTTCTTTTATTTTTTTAAATAATATTTTTATCGTTTAAACACCTGGCAGCACAATCTTAAAGGTAGTACCTACTCCTTGTTTGGTATCTAACACTATGTGTCCGCCCTGAGCCTTTATTATATCATAACTTAGGGATAGTCCAAGGCCAGTTCCCTGTCCGGATGGTTTGGTAGTGAAAAATGGCTGAAAGATTTTATCCCTTACCTCATCAGGAATTCCACTGGCGTTATCCCTAATACTTACCTCCACTGTATCTCCTTGCCTTTTAGTAGTAACCCAAACCGTTGGCTTATAATTGCTCCCTTCGTTTTTCGTCTCTTTTAGCCTTCTTTCATCCACTGCGTGAAACGCATTGGTAATTAAATTTAAAATTACCCTTCCCACATCCTGGGGTACTATATTTATCTTTCCTATATCCTTATCAAAATCTGTCTCCATGGTGGCGTTAAAAGACTTGTCTTTTGCTCTTAGACCGTGATAAGCCAATCGCAAATATTCATCCGCAATAGCATTTATATTACTAGGTACTTTTTCGTTACTACTGCTTCTACTGTGTTGCAGCATTCCTTTAACAATAGCATCTGCCCTTCTGCCATGATGGTTTATTTTTTCCTGATTCGCCTTAATATCTTTGGAGAGCGCTTCCACCTCTTCATAGTCTTTGTTTTTCAACTCTTCCTGCATCTCCTCAATAAGCTCCGTATTTACTTCAGAAAAATTATTTACAAAGTTGAGTGGGTTTTGAATCTCATGAGCAATCCCTGCGGTAAGCTCCCCTAGCGAGGCCATTTTTTCGGACTGTATTAGTTGGGACTGGGTGGCCTTTAATTCTTCTATTTTATTTTTTAACTGGGCAGTTCTATGGGAAACCCTTTCTTCGAGAAGTCTATTTTCTTTTTTTAGCCAGTTAGAGCGATAACTTATAATAGACCATATAATCATTCCTCCAATAAGTGAAAATAAGAGATAAGCCCACCAGGTTCTCCACCATGGGGGTAAGATAGTAAAATCAAAAGAAGCAGGCTCGCTCCAAACATCATTAAAGCCTTTAGATGCCACCTTAAAGGAATATGTTCCGGGAGGCAGGTCCCTATAATTCTCGCTTACTGTTGCCTGTGAAACACGACTCCAATTCTTATCAATCCCCTCGAGGATATATCGGAAATAAACTTGGTCTGTATTCGCATAATTAGAAGTGTTGTAGGTAAAACTTAAATAGTTCTGCGTATGGGGCAGGGAAAGTTCAGAGGGAAGATTATAGGGGCCTTCAACTGCCTTCCATTCAATACCGTTATTTGAAAAATCAGCCTTGTCCTCTTTAATTGATTGCCCCAAAATAAACTCTGTGGAATTTTGCGACCAAATAGTGTCTAAAAGCATGCGTTTTGCTTTAATCCTTTCAGGGTTTCCGAACTGTTGTTTTTGATCCAGAATATTAACGCCATTAATAAAGGTAACCGAAGGAGTGGTGTCATGAACAATCTCATCCATTACGGTAAGCATTTCGCCTTGTACTCCAGCCCAAAATCTACCATTGCGATCGAAGGTAAAGCTGTTTTCTGAAAAATCTAATAAGCGTAGACCTTGTGCTCTTCCAATCGTTTTTGCCTGCCAAATTGTTTTTTGCTGATCGGCCAGTCTGACGGGAGATAAAATAGTTAATCCTCTGGACGTCCCAGTGTACACCTCCCCTTTATATACTTCAATGGCATAGACGTCATTGGCCGCAAGTCCCTCAGAAATTGTAAAGCTCGTAATTTCGTTGGTTTTGGTGTTGATCGCCTGAACTCCTAGGTCCGTGGCAATCCATATTGTATCTTCCCCATCTGAAGTTATGGAATATACCGTATTAGAAATTAAACCCCCTTCAGCTTTGAGAAAAACACGTTCGTTGGTTGTTGGGTTAATCTTTTGCAAACCAGAACCTATTCCCGCTACCCAGATATATCCTTCTTTATCTTGTATAATACGATTATTTTGAAAAATATTTTCGGCATTTGTGGGTAGGTGATAGCTATAAATTAAATTATCAGGAGCGACCCTTAGAAGTTCGCCCTCTTCACCACCAAGCCAAAACTCACCATTTGAACTTTCAACCATTCCTGAGATTATATTGGTTTCAAGGCCTTGTTGAGTTGTGAGATGCTCAATCGTTTCTTTCTCGGGATCAATGATACTAACTCCGCTTGAATTACCAATGGCCCAAATTCTTCCTTGTGAGTCTAGGTGTAGTCGGGCGTTCCTTTCACTTATAAGTCCATCTTTTTCTCCCAAATGTGTAATAGTCCTTTTATCAGGATCATATATATCAATTCCTTCATAGGTCCCAATCCATATTCTCCCTTTCAAGTCTTCCAGAGTACTCCAAACAGCATTGCTGCTCAATCCATCTTCTATGGTAAAATTGCCGGGTCGCGCGGTATTAGGATCAATATTAAAAAGACCCCCTTGCGGCATTCCAGCCCAAATTTGCCCTTGATTGTCTTCCACAATGTGTAACAAGGATCTAGAAGGTGCATTGGCAATATCATAACGTTGTATTTCCCCTTTAGATTCATCTATTTGAAACATTACCCCGTTCGTACTTCCAAACCAAAAAGTACCCTTAGAGTCCTGAAACACCTTAGAAACTGTTCGAATCCCTTTAAAAATATCTTCGGTCAAATAAGAGGTTAAGAAGGTCCGGTCTTCATTCAGAACTAGAGCACCATTATTCATGGCAATCCACAACCTTCCAAGATTATCCACCGAAAAACTGGAGGTAAATGCTCCCAATAAACCATTCTCTGTAGAATACTGCCAATTTTTACCTAAGTCAAGATCAATAATATTTACTCCCCCATCCGAAGAAAGCCATATACGGTTGTCCTTATCCCGAAAGGGGGTAATAACAAAAGAACCCAAAAGACCCTTGTTTTGCGTAAATTGATAAACGGACTTTTCTTCTAAATCAATAATATTATAACCAATATTGAGGTTAGACACCCAAAACTTACCATCGGCAGCCTCGGCAATACCATAGTTACCTCCCACGGGCAATACACTTGAGAGTTCAAAGAGTATTTTGGCCTCAAAATCAATTATGGTTACAGCTCCTCTGTTATCACCCACCCAAAATCTACCTTTGGAATCTTCAAATATTACGGTGCTAGACGTATTTTTAAAACCCTGTTCAAGGCCGTAAATTTCAAGATTACCCGAATCATATCTCATAATATGGCCGTCTACCCCTATCCATAACATACCATTTTTATCCTTAAAGATAGCTCGGGCCGTCCCGGGCAGACCAAAATCTATCGCCGATTTAACTCCTCTTGTAGTACCTTGCCGTTCTAAGAAATATCCAGCTTTCACAACTTCGGGCTCTCCTAAGGCCACCGTCCTTATATTTAAGCTTACCTTGGTTAAACTGTCATAACTAAATGGAAGAGAAGGTAAATTATCCAAGCTAAAGGGTTGCGGTTCCCTTTCCTTATTAAACGCTGTAGGAAATCCAAAATCGACCTCTTTGGAAGGTAGTCTATCCCAATAAAATTTTTTAGCCGGTATTGATTTTAATGAACTAGGCTCTTTAGTTTCCCAGATTATAGTGTCAGCTTGTGTAAATTCGAATTTCTTGGTCACCGGCTGTTTAAACTCTGTCTCATCAACAGGGAAGGGAGGTGCCTTTTTAGTATTGTTACAGGCTGTAATTAAAAAAAGGAATACAACTACAAAGGCATTAAATGGCTTAATCATGCTTGGTTTTTTCACAGTTGGTTAGTTGTTGGTAAGTTAATACAAAAATTGTTCTTATTTGTCCCTGTTTTTTAAGTTTTCAGCTGTGAATAATAATGTATAAAGTCCTGTAGTTTCGAAATACCATATATAGATTTAAGGAATGGTCTCAAAATGACGGCAGGAATATAAATAGATTCCTAAGACTTAGAATACCATCCTTAGCAATCCAGAAAGTAACAAGCTTATGAAAGCAAATAAGAGTATATAGCTTCATTTATCGCTGCAATAGGTTTATTATCCTATTATAAATCAGATTCTTACACCTCCAATTTAAGAAATGACTATACTGTAGGAAAAAAACGCATTACCCTATTAAAGAGGCATTTCACCGAACAATTGACTGATTTTCACAAGATATTGTTAAAATAGCCTAGTTTTTTGATAATAAGAAAGTTTAAACCAAATTAAAGAAAGTCTATTCGATTAAACCTTTACTCTTTTAGTTAGCATCTCTTTGTTGACCTTTTAAAACACTTCTTATTGTTATTAAATGAACCCTACTTCATTTTAAGAACAATTACCGAAATACTTTGCTCTGGTGTAGTTTCTAATTAAATTAACTATACTATGAATAACATTACACTGAATTACTTAAAGAAAACGATTATCTATGGCGTCGTATTCTTGGTTGCAATTTCCGCGGGAAATGCGCATTTTAATGATGTAGGCAATGATGAATTTGTTGGAGATGTGGAATTTAATTCATTTCTCATATCTGAATCTACCTTTAAACCCACTAATGCAATTACTAATTTGACAGTATCCATTAAGGATTTTTGTCACATACTCTGCTATGGGGGGAACAATGCACATGCCAGCGTAGAAGTAAGTGGGGGGACTTCACCTTATACCTATTTATGGAGCAATGGAGCAACCACCCCAAAGTTAACCCAATTGACCGCCGGAGTATACCAAGTAACGGTAACAGATGCTAATGGAAACACTGCTATTACAGAAGTCCATATTAAGGAACCTTCCAAACTAGAACATTCTATTACAAAGATTAATGATGTAAGTTTTAATGGTGGTTCAGATGGCTCAGCCAAGGTTAACGTTTCTGGTGGGACAGATCCGTATACTTATGAATGGGATAATGGAGAAACAACAGCTACAGCAAAGAATCTCAACGCCGGAAAACATTCGGTTATTATAACGGATAAAAATGGTTGTAGCTCAAAATGTGTTATACACATCAAAGAACCTGATCCGGAAGAATGTGAAAGCGCAGGAGACGATGGAGAGCTTACTATCTGCGTGGGAGATGAACAACCAAGCGAGCAAGAACTCTTTCAGGCCCTTACCAATGCCGATACCGGAGGAACATGGAGTGGCCCCGTAAACGGCGTATACACCTATACCATAGAAGCCTCAGGAAGTTGCCCAGAAGATAAAGCTACTGTTACTGTAAAAGAAGAAGACGCACCTAGTGCAGGAGACGACGGAGAGCTTACTATCTGCGTGGGAGATGAACAGCCAAGCGAGCAAGAACTCTTTCAGGCGCTTACCAATGCCGATGCCGGAGGAACATGGAGTGGCCCCGTAAACGGCGTATACACCTATACCATAGTAGCCTCAGGAAGTTGCCCAGAAGATAAAGCTACTGTTACTGTAAAAGAAGAAGACGCACCTAGTGCAGGAGACGACGGAGAGCTTACTATCTGCGTGGGAGATGAACAGCCAAGCGAGCAAGAACTCTTTCAGGCGCTTACCAATGCCGATGCCGGAGGAACATGGAGTGGCCCCGTAAACGGCGTATACACCTATACCATAGAAGCCTCAGGAAGTTGCCCAGAAGATAAAGCTACTGTTACTGTAAAAGAAGAAGACGCACCTAGTGCAGGAGACGACGGAGAGCTTACTATCTGCGTGGGAGACGAACAACCAAGCGAGCAAGAACTCTTTCAGGCGCTTACCAATGCCGATGCCGGAGGAACATGGAGTGGTCCCGTAAACGGCGTATACACCTATACCATAGTAGCCTCAGGAAGTTGCCCGGAAGATAAGGCTACTGTTACTGTAAAAGAAGAAGACGCACCTAGTGCAGGAGACGATGGAGAGCTTACTATTTGCATAGGAGACGAACAACCAAGCGAGCAAGAACTCTTTCAGGCGCTTACCAATGCCGATGCCGGAGGAACATGGAGTGGCCCCGTAAACGGCGTATACACCTATACCATAGAAGCCTCAGGAAGTTGCCCGGAAGATAAGGCTACTGTTACTGTAAAAGAAGAAGACGCACCTAGTGCAGGAGACGACGGAGATATTACTATTTGCATAGGAGATGAACAGCCAAGTGAACAAGAACTCTTTCAGGCCCTTACCAATGCCGATGCCGGAGGAACATGGAGTGGTCCCGTAAACGGCGTATACACCTATACCATAGAAGCCTCAGGAAGTTGCCCGGAAGATAAGGCTACTGTTACTGTAAAAGAAGAAGACGCACCTAGTGCAGGAGACGACGGAGATATTACT
>NZ_JARDUB010000001.1 GCF_029360665.1 Eudoraea chungangensis | reverse complement strand
AGACGCACCTAGTGCAGGAGACGACGGAGAGCTTACTATCTGCGTGGGAGATGAACAGCCAAGCGAGCAAGAACTCTTTCAGGCGCTTACCAATGCCGATGCCGGAGGAACATGGAGTGGTCCCGTAAACGGCGTATACACCTATACCATAGAAGCCTCAGGAAGTTGCCAAGAAGATAAAGCTACTGTTACTGTAAAAGAAGAAGACGCACCTAGTGCAGGAGACGACGGAGATATTACTATTTGCATAGGAGATGAACAGCCAAGTGAACAAGAACTCTTTCAGGCTCTTTCCAATGCCGATACCGGAGGAACATGGAGTGGTCCCGTAAACGGCGTATACACCTATACCATAGAAGCCTCAGGAAGTTGCCCAGAAGATAAAGCTACTGTTACTGTAACCGAAGAAGACTGTGTAGAACCACCAGAAGGCTGTGAAACTGCCTTTGCTAAGGATGATGAGAATAATGATACTTGCTTTTTAGACTTCGAAGACGATAAGGGTAAAGATTTATTCAACCGATGGGGGTGGTCCAATTATTTAGCTTCCGAAGGAACTTATGTAATGGATCTATACGCAGGTGCCGGACAGTGTATCACAAGTAACGGTGCTAAATCGGGAACTGTTACCGTGACCTATGACGCAGGAAAGGTAAAAGTGGAAATTATTCTTGAAACTGGTTTTGTCATGAAAGAGGCACATTTATATATTGGGGAAGAACCATACCCTGTAAATTCCAATAACAATAAGCCAACCGTTGCGCCCGGGCAATACCCTTACAACGCTGGAACATTAAATGACGTTACCACCTACATATTTGAACCTTCGGAAACCTTTTCAGGAGATATTTATGTTATTGTGCATGCAGTTACTTGTTTTACAGGGCAAAATGATAAACAGGCTGTATCCGATACCAAAGCTTCGATTTACCAGAAACCCCAGTCCGATATTGTTAATGTTGACCTTGACATCAATTATGAGGCTAATGTCAATGTAAGTTTCCAAGACTTATCGGGAAGGACATTATTAAAAGCTCGAAGCAAAAAAGTAATTGCCGGAAAAAACAAGTTGGAATATAATTTAAGTGGAATATCTTCTCAGGTACTGATAATGAAAGTATATACAGGCAGGGAAATACTCGCTAAAAAAATTCTTATGATTAAGTAAGTATTCCATCCTATCTATAGTTTGCAATTCATTTTAAAAAAGAGAGCTCCCAACACCTTAGAGCTCTCTTTTTAAATAATTAAACCGGATAAACATCGTAGTCTAATCAAGCGCACCCATATACTCCTGAAGGTATTGGTGCAATGCCTTTTCTGGTTTAGATAGCAAGGAATGCTTATAATCCACTTCTAATACATCTAATAGGCGCATTAGATTAAACCCAATTGTATAGTGATAATTGGATGGCCCGGCATAGGTTAAATAGCTAAATTCTTCTTTGTTCAAATCAAATTCTTTAAATTCTCTGTAGCCTTGAAACAAGGAATCGGCTGCTATACTGGGGGAATTTGCTTGGTTAGCCAGAACATTTAAGACTTTCATACTTTTGTATTCCATATACCTTGCAGAACCTTCCTGTGTACAATAATAGTTTTCAACCTTTTCTAAATACGGATACTTTTCCCGGTATCTTTCTATTCGCAGTAATCTGGCCTGGAGGTAACTATTAAGCAAAAGGTTACGTTTGCCTACATCTTGTTCGCCTATTGCTTTTAGTAAATAATCATTTTCAAGTTGAATCATCTCAAAGAAATTTTGGTCTTCCCGACACAATTTTTGCAGGTCTCTGGGGTCATAGGGTAAGGAAGTAATTTCTTGTTTTGCATACTTAATAAAGGCAGGGTTATTGTATTGAAAATGATGGAACATCTCATGAAGTACCATAGTCGTCCACATTTCACTGCTTTTCACAGAGGGTATATAATCGCCCGTTTCTTCTACAGAAAGAAACTGTTGTATTGGATGATCGAAGTAGATTTTTGAACTATCGCTGCTATCAAAACTTATCATTAATTCAAAGTGATAGGGTATACTGTCTGTGCGTGGCCCGGTGATGTAATCTGGGCTATATTTCGTATAATTTTCCAATTTGCCTAATACCTGTGTGCTGGGAAAGAAAATTTCTGATTTATCTCTGTTGAAATAATTGAAGGCACCCTCCACGGCCCTATCATTAAAAGCCTTCCAATATTGCTGCGCAACCAATTCTCTTAGGTTTAGTGCGAAACAAATTCGTCTGGAAGATAAACTATCCGGAAGTTCAAAGACTTGTTGAGAATCAACTTCCATTGTAACCGTATTCGTGTCTTTCTTTTTAGTTTCACAGGATAAGAAAATTACTCCCATAATTATTACACCCAGGAGCTTGCTTAATTTTTTTAAAATGATTGGTTTTGGAGCTGACATATATTCTTTGCTGCTTTAGAATGATTTAAAAATATGGAAAATGTAGCAAAACGTTCTGGCGTTTTTTCTCCTAAATATTATCGACGTTTCTATACTGGATTTGTTACCAAGTGGTATTAGAATAATTTAGTAGTTATATTATAATACCATGAAGCAGCATTAAGGGATTTTCCTAAATACACGCGGGTCTTGTTTGCTAGAATCTCAAAAAAGGATATAGTTTTAACTACAGAGTTCAATCAGGGACTAAATTATGAATAGTGCTTTGTACAGTACCTTTAAAAGGCATCTTATGCACATTTGAAATATCATAGCTAATGGACATCACATCTACTGGCTTGATGTGTTCTATTGACAAGCTTACGGCTTTTCCATCCTTGGATAATTCTGCCTTTCTAATTGGTAAAATTTGTTCATTATAGCGATCGGAACCGTATTTACTACTTCTTTTTAATTCCCAAGATTTTATGACATAGTTAGCAGTATTCGTAGCATCTCTAAGATCCAATTCAGAGGCGAAGCTCAATACAATTCGGGAAGTGGTGGTTTTTAAGTGAATCGGAGTGGTTAAAGGTTTTCCCGTATACCGAATACGGTAGAGACCACCTCCCCGAAGCATTTGATTAGTGCCCCAGGCAGACATGCCACAGGCGTATAGTTGGCCATCACCCGGGTTGAATCTTCCGCGCATAACGCCTGTTAAAAACTTAATCCCAGGTAAGTCGACCACGCCTCCTTGCATTTGACCTTTAATCTTTTCATGCAAGACCAGTTGAATCTTTCCATAACCATAAGAAAAACTTAAAAGGCTACCATTTAAAGGACCCCACTTATCACTATCGACCCATAGTAATTCCGAAGGCGAGCGATCAAATTCCATATCCACCCAAACCATTGGTTGCTCCATGGCAATTCTGCTGGAATCTTTTGGAGGATTATATCCCCACATATTGCCATAAAACTTCCCTTTTCCTTCTACCCAGTTGATTCGGTTCATAGGGTTCCAAAAGCCTTGTTGATCCGTTACTAAAAAACTGCCGTCGGGATTTATGCAAACGCCGTTTGCTGCTCTGAATCCTGTAGCAATTATATCGGTTTTAGCCCCGTCCTTACTCACCTTCAACAAAGTGCCATGTTGCGGTACCAGAGCCTCCCGGGCGTGTCGTCCACTTTTGGCGTAATAAAGGTTCCCCTGATTATCAGCTTGCAATCCCATGGCAAATTCATGAAAATGATCCGTAACTTGGTGGTCATGATTAAAACTCTCGTAAAAATCAGTTTCCTTATCTCCATTAAAATCGCGCAACAATACCAGTTGATCTCTACAAATAACATAAATATTATCCTCCAATACTTTAATCCCCAGCGGTTGAAAAAGACCCGAGCCTATTCGTTGCCAACTTAACTCTCCAGCACCATTAGTAAGTCCTGAAATAAGCCATATATCTCCATCTGTGGTACATACAACCGCCTTGTTGGTATCTTTCATAAAATCGATGCCACTTAATTTCATGCGGCAGGCCCAAGGATTTTTGAAAGGAGGAGTTAATTGATCCACGGCAAACGTACCATTATCGGATCCTTTGGTAATAGTAGTTTTTATGATTTCAGGATAATGCGGTAAGCCCTTGCCCAAGGTATATTTTCTTAGATCTTCCACAGTACTCTTGTCTTTTACCAACTTTTCGTGTTCCAAGTTATTTGTCTCCGCAACAAATAGTTTAAGCCTTACATCTATTGACTTTTGCACATTTAAAATATAATAACCTCCTTCTATAGATATATTGGCCCCTTCTCCTAGTAAGGCTACCCCAGACGTTTCCGGTGCAATCCTCATTTTTAGAATAGATGTAGAAGGGGATATATTTAAAGTTCTGGTAAAAAGCGTATCCTTCTTGTTACTCTCCATCCCAAACTTTTCTAAAATATCTGCAGTGCCTACGGAATAAGAAATAACCATCTCACTATCCTGATGATATAGTCCTTTGTAATTGGCCCAACCCTTAGGTAAGGGACCAAATGCTCGTCCATCTCGGGCTCTAAACCTTGGGTCTTCAAAGGAACCTGTTTTAGGATTCGCCCATCCTGGGCCTACTGGAGTTTCAAAATGAAGTCTGCCAATAGTCCGAGGGTAGGTTTCATGCTGATCATTTAAAAGTATCCCATTCCAATCTATAAAGCCTGTACCCGTCCATCCACCGGCTACACGCATTAGATCATGATCGAATATCATCCAGGCCTTACCTTTTGATATCCCGCCTTCTCCCTCGTCGAGCCTTATGGCAATCCCTTTATAGGCAAAGTTGTTTTTTAGATAATCCTCATCAGGATATGGAGAGGGACCAGGGGAGTGATATCTCTTAATCCCGGTTCTTTCATCTGCCAATTCATAGGTGTTAATAAAAAAATTCCCATAGTCCATATCAGCCCATGGTTTATAGGGTTTGGTTTCCGGGCCACGGGAACTTCCTTGGGGTAAACCTGAAAGATAGGCAGGGGTGCTGCGGATATAATTATCTTTCTCCTTTTCCCTTATATATTTATGACGGATATAGGTGATAACATCATATTTGTCCTGTGGAGTTAAAGTTGGCTGCGGAGGCATTGCACCATATCCCCTACTAATTGTCTGATACATGGAATAGGGATCGCTACCCGCTTTTAATTCCTGTTCCCAAAATTTCGTAGAAAGAGGAATAGAGCCTTCCACCTCTTCGTTGCCGTGGCAATTGATACAATTAACGCTGTATATACGTTCCCCATTTTTATACCCATCTCTGTCCATGTCGGCAATTATTCCAGCATGGTCAATGTCTCTTTCTAATTCTGCCAAACCCTCTTTTGAAAGCACATACTTTATTTGTGATCGATCAATGACCAGGGCTTTAGCAACCCGTTTTATGGCCGTAAATTGGTAGGATTTCCCCTCCATATGCAGCTTGCCTGAAAAAGTGTTACCATCAAAAGTGCCCTGCAAAACTGCTTCCTCTCCATCCATGATAAAACTGCCTGATAGGCTCTTTTCATTAAGCATTACATTTTCTAAAATAAAGGTACCAACTTCCAATGAAACCAGAGAAACCTCAGAGCTTTTGAATGCTTCCTTTAGCTTTAATATACCTTGAATCTGGTATTCTCCATAATCGATCGTATAATCCCAAAATTCGTTTCGGGAATTAGAAAGGCAACTACTTGCCAAAACAGCTAATAAACACAGCCCCCAAAGCAATTTGTTATAAATTTTTAGTCCGAACATTTTATGCTATTTTAATCCTTTCTCTTTCCACCTATGGCTTCTCTTCTTAACATATGCCTTTTCGCTACAACTAATATTTGAAGAGAAATATGTTTTGCCTGTGCCAAAATAGAATTTTGACACAGACAGAGTCTTGTCTGAGATTATCGCTTCTCGTTGGTCACAGTATTGTTTTAGCCGCTAACTACTATTGTTACAAGTCTTAAAAGATTTTTATTTTTCATGTTTTTAACTTAAAACGGTAAGACAAGTATGAATTGAGGTTGTTACATCTACCAAAGTTTTACATGTATTAGTCCCTTCTTTCTAATACATCCGAACGCCCAGTAATTTATGCCGAGTCTACCAATTAGAAAAATACCTAACCCACCTTGTTCGCAATTTGCTATTACTCCACAGGCGGATTAGTAATTGCCTTTGTAAAAGTCATTTTAAGCCGCTGATTGATTAACTGCTGTGGTTTTGTAGATGTTTTATAATAGAGATTAGAAAAGGCTACAATGTCATTATATGCCACCCATACTTCTCCATGCTCATTTTCATAAACCAACAGCTTTTGACAAAAAGCATCCAGCCCAATTTTAGGAGTGCTTACCATTGCTTTGCCTCCTGGTGCGGGGCCACCAAAAAGGAGTAATGTGGTTGGCCTTAATTCAACATCTAGGCTTGCAGCTTCTTTTTGATAATCTATATCCGCAAACCATTTGGTATCCCCTTGAGACATGACAATATTTTTTAAATTTTGAATGGTAACCGCATAATTAAAATCAGATTTTATACTTACAATTCCGAAACCTTCCTGAACGTTAGATACGTCTGTTTTAGATATCATTTCCAATGGGAAAGAGCTTATAATTTTTGAAATAGCAGCATTATAGTCGAAAAGAATACTATCCGCCAATTGATGTCGCTTCTGAATAAATTCTGCAGAAGTATATGCTATTTTTACACTACTAGTATCCGCTTCGGTATAGCATAGGACTTTAAATGGTAGATCTAAAGCCGTGAGTTGTTTTTCTTTTATGATTGCCACATCTATCTCGGCATCCGAAAAAATAGTTGCAATTGAAGGCGGGGTATATACGCCTGCTTCAGCTGCCATTCTGTGATGGTCTAAGGACACTACCAAACTATAAGGCAAAATGAACCTCCCTAATTTTTTTACCGTTTTGTCAACCTCTCCCGTTATACCTATTTCCTTAACGATAGTATTTTTATTTTTCGAATTTTGGCCACAGGAAGTACAGAAAAAAATGCTCCCTAAAATAAGTGTTGATATAATATTTTTCATGTTCTTTTATAATAATGGATTATATAAAGCAGCAAGCTTTTACTGACTATACTGTTTATTATTTGTCTATAAGGCTTGTCCATTTTAGTCGAGTTTTGGGGTATTTGTCCGTAATAGGGCTAAGAATCAATGTGTCTCCTGAAAAGAAATATTTTCTTTTGGCCACCGTCCCCCACCTATTTTGAAAATTTGTTGATTCAATATGATGCTCAACAACTTTTAGGGAGTCGTTAACCTTATACTTGCCAAAATAGACAAAATTGTCCGCCAAATGCCTCAAATCTTCAAAAGTTAGACTGTCTAGACCCCCACTTCCTTCAAACTTATATTTATCATAATCTTCAGTTACGTGATGAACCCCCATACCACCTCTGCCGTCGTATAAAATAAATCCTTTTCGATTTCTATAATGATCTTGGCGAGGCTTCCAATTAGAAGCAGAATCCGCCTGTATTTCCACGATATAAAGAGTCCACCTTCCTGTAAATTTATCGAAATCGGATAGTTCCTTTTCCCTTTGACAGGAAGCCGCAAGAGATATTAAAAGGCACAAGCATATATATTTCAATATCCTATTATTCTATGGTTAGTAAGCCGTCTTAATTGTTAGTGAAAACTTCCTTTGCAATAACAATACTGGCTTCTAACTTCGTTGCATAGATTTCTGTTACTTCTATATTGAACAAATTTTGATGCAATAAAATCATATCTGCAAATTTTCCAACTGTTATAGATCTTAATTTGTCTCCAACCCCTAATACTTCTGCACCTCCTATGGTTGCTATAGACATTGCTTGTTCTAAGGTAATGGATTTAAGCAGTAATACAGCAGATTTTTTCGAATTATTTTTCAAATCAAATAAGTGTTAATGGCTATCTCTTTGCAGGAGTTTGTGCATTAATAATTTGATGCTTATTAAATTTTATTAAAAAAAATAACTATACTAATTCTTGATAATTCTAGCACTACCTGCTTTAACGCAAAGGTCTAGTATATGAAGTGAAGGGATCTAATGGAAGCCATGAGATCCCTTGCTAGGGGAAATTTATCTTTCAATAACTAAGTTTTCCAGGTACCGGAGAGCAGAAGCGATTAGATTCTTCCGATTCTTTGCCTTTTCATTATAAGAATCCAAAGTCTTCCTGTTTAATTTTCGCCCTTTTACAAAAACGTAGGTCGGATTCTCTAATGAAGACAACTCAACCAGAGGGTTTTCATCCACTAATAAGAAGTTTGCAATCTTACCCTCTTCAATAGTCCCAAGCTGGTTCATAATGGTATGCGTTTTTGAAGCGTTTACTGTAGCTGTTTTTATAACCTCATAATTAGAAAGACCAGCTTCTTTATAAAAGGCAAGTTCTTGATGAATTGAAAAACCTGGAATGGTAACCCCAATTCCTGCGTCCGTTCCGCAAATTATAGTAGCATTTGCTTCATGCAGCTTTTTAACAATGGTAATGTGGAAGTCATGCTGTGTTTTTATCCGATTAACGGTCTCAGGATCTTCTTGCTTGGCATTAAACCAACGTTCAAACTGTGTTTTGCTATCCGCTTTCTTTATAAGTGGATTCATGTACGCTAATAATTTTGAGTCTAAAATTCTATCATCAATCATCATTTGATAAATATTATTAAATCCTGTAAGTGTAGGACAATAACTCGTGTGTTTAGCTTGCGAAATTGAATCAATTATTGGTTGCAACTTTAAGGTATCCATATCAAAATGTAAAGGTTGTTGTACAATTTCCTCGGCATGTTCTATAGATTTGATTTGAGGGTTTAAGTGATATGAAAATGGTACCTTTTGAGAAGGATGAGCAACAATATCCATTCCAGAACTATTGGCTTGATCAATCACCGCATCAAAGATCTCCTTATCCAAACCATAATACGTTTTAATTAAATCATAACCTCGGTCTTTATAGGAAATAACTTTTTCCGTGGCTTCCTTAGGATGGCTTAGATTAATATTATCGTCTCCAATAAATTCTTGTCCAGTCAGTTTCGGTCCGGTAGTCACAAATATTGGCGAGATGATTTTATTATCGTTCACATCTTCTTTTATTCTTAAATGCATAGGCATACCCCATAAATTTCTCACTGCGGTAACGCCATTTGACAGATAAAGCCCAAGTTCATATCTATCCCAAACATGAACATGCATATCAATAAGACCTGGAGTTAAGTACTTATTATTTGCATCAAAAATTTGTACCTCCTTTATTTCAATACTGTCTGCTATCTTTTCTATCCTACCTTTGTTTATGTACAACATTTTATTTACTAAAACAGTGTCTTGATTCATTGGTATTACATTGACATTGGTAATAAGATATGCGTCGTTATAAGCCAAGTCGCTCTTATTGATTTTTAAGTAGCCAGTTCCTAATGAATCAACTCCAAGAGTGATAATGCCCGTTAAGACCAAGGCCAAAATAATAGCAAAGACAATTTTTAATAGGCGTTTAATTATTTTCATTTGTTTAATTATTGCTAATTGATACTCTATAGATCCAATAAGGTACAAGCAGGCGGAGAAATAATGGGCATTTAGTTAGTGGAAGGGTGTACATTTTGCACCCTAGATTAATGCCTTAAAGGTAATTAATCTGAATTAAAAGTAGTCCTAAAAGTCTAGGAGGCGGACTCTGTTTCGATGTTGAAATAATTAATGCTCTTTTGAATTGTTTTTTTGGACAGTAAAGCTCTTTATCTAAATTGTTTTGGTCTCCTCTGCACGCTAGCATTTTCAACAATTTTCATAATTCGCTTGTTTCTTGTTTCTTTACGCCTAGCTGAAAACACCCAGTATAACATTGACTTTTTATAGGAATTCGCCTGCTTTTCAAAGAATTCCATTGCTCCTTTCAGACTTTTAAGCTCTCGTTCTAGGTCTTCCGGTATCTCCATACTTTCAATTGAGTCTAGAATGATCCAGGAACCATTTTCTTTTGCAATTTCAATGCTTTTATACCCAGCTTCTTTCATAAGGCCCTGGTCTATTAGGTTTTTAACTTTGTCCTTGTTCACTTTAGACCAATTACTTTTAGGTTTTCTTTTACTGAAATACTGTTTGTAACGCTCGTTATCCACTATTTTTCTTATGCTGTCTATCCAACCAAAACAAAGTGATTCGTTAACAGATTCACTCCAACTAAGGTTAAAATTTGGGGACTTTTTTTTATAGAAAATCAACCAAACGGCGTCTTTTTCTATGTGATTCAATTCAAGCCAGTCTCTCCAAGCTTTTTTGTTTTTCGGACATATTTCTTCGGCTTCTTTCATACATAATTTTGTTTTCCTAAATACTTATAAGCCCGGGCTATGGGCAGTCGCCTGCCTAGGCAGGAAATTTAGTAAATACGCCAAGATGTTAATCCAAAAGAATTTACGCAAGTTGGGGCCGGCAAGGTTACTATCTATGCCCGCTTGGCGTGAAACCTTTAAAATGGCGTGAACATCTATGTCATTCTTGGCTTTTCTACTTTTTTGTTCTGTTAACTTCAATAATTTTCACAATGCAATCCGCCCTCTAATTCCATACAAAAAAATGCTGCTCTGTTGAGCATTTAATGCAGGGTTTACAATGAATTGAAAATCGGGTGTAATCGCTACCCGTTGGGATAATTGAAGACGATAAAATAGCTCAAAGGTATGTTGATCTTCTGCTATTCCAAAAGTAGTTTCGTTGGTTTGTCCCCAGCTATAGCCAAAACTCAATAAATGATTTCCCGGATTAGGTTGATATCCAATACCTAAGGCTAAGGCTTTTTGCAATAAACTGCCTGCATCTTTTGTATAAGCAAAACGCGCAAATGGAAGCCATGTTTCGTTGATATATTTGGTGCCCGATAATACAAACCCCCACCCATCGGGGTCACCAGTAGCCGATGTTTCATCTCTTTGCCAAAAAGTAGCGTGAATATTGTCTAATACTATGTATTCCTTTGCAGAAGATATGCCAATTTCGGCATGTTTAAAATATTCATTATTGTTAAAGAAAGTATTGAAACCTTCAAAAACATTCGCTGTATTACCATTTAGGTCTCCAATACCGGCTATGGCGTATATGTTTTTGGTAATCCAACCTCCGATACCTATTCCTAAATAACCATCATTGGGAACGTTTACTGCGGCTACACCAGTAGAAAAACTAAAGTTCATAAAATGCATCCAAGGGCTGGCGAGTCCATATACGTCCAAAAAGTCGGTCACATCTAAAAACCCAGTCACAATAGCTAGCCTACCATTGGCCAATCGTTGTCTCCAATATAAGTTTTGCGTTCTGTAACCACTATTATTAAATGGAGGAGCTATTAAACCTACATAGCCCATGTCTAAACCCAGACTCGATAAAGGGATGGCGCTGTATTTGTGTCGATGTTCTAATTTATAAACTAAAGCACCTGAATTACCTGAATTTTTACCTACTAAATCCCAAGACCCGTAAAATCTAAATATACCTCCACTAGCCGATCCAGCTCCTATGTCTGAGCTAGTTTCAAAAAATACACTTGTGTAGTCTAACGCAAAATTTAAACCTGTTTTTTCTTCTACATTATTTTTAAAATCAAAATAAGGTTGTAAAAATGGTAATTCTAAGAAGGATGGTTTTATTCTTTTATCTATGGCAATACGATTATCCACCTGATCCACACTACCCAATTTCGGGATGGAGTCATTTTCCTGAGCACTTAAATAGGGGCTTAGGAAAATGAGTAGAACATATATTATACTTTTATATATTTTTAACTCTATTTTGTATCTAACGTTTCATTTGACAGAGAAGAAGTTTCGATTAGATTCTGCTCCTTCCAATCTTTTTCTGTGATATTTTGGTAACGTCCTTTTTCTTCTACTGGGAATCTGATAGGTTGTCCCGGATTCACATCTTTTAACACCTTTGAGTTTTGAACCACTATAGTACCATGAACCAACACATAAGGAATACCTGTACTTGGCAATCCATTGCTGCCAGCCTTATAGGTTGCATGTTCGGTTACATTCTTGGCATCAATAACTACAATATCTGCTATCATTCCCTCTTGCATTCGTCCACGCTCCTGCATGGCTTTTAAGCCCGTATCACCAATGAATTTGGCTGGCCAGTAACTAAGTTGCGATAGACTATGCATTAATGGTACGCCATTTTCACGAGCAACTCTTAAGACTGTCGCATGTGTTCCTGCCAGTCTAGGATGACCGGCATAATCTTCATAAGCGCCATCCCAGCCAACAAAATCACCGTTTTTATCTAAACCTGGCATACCATCACCGGCAACTACAAAACCTTCAACTTTGGTCCATTCAGGCAGCCACTTTTTACGCGGCGGACTGTAAGCAATTAGCGTTCTTCCGGGCTCCTCTTTGGCAATTTTAAGAAACTCTTCTTTGGTAACGAATTTATCCATCTGGGGATCATAAATGGTTTCTTCGTATTTATAATTCATTAAATCTTCCCAAATTGGTGGATTTACAATAGCCGCACCATAGTTACCTGAACCTGCAATCCATGGATAATATGTTGCCCATACATTATATCCTTGCTTACGAGCATTTGCAAGTAACTCCTCGTTTTCCCACCACCCAAATTCATTATCATGATGTATTTGTAATGGTGCATTTAATGTCATCGCATTTGAAATTAACTCTTTTGCGCCAATAGGTCCTTCAGTTGGTGGTGTTGCACTAGGATGAAATCGATGATGAACGCTAGTAACTCGACCATACTGACCCGCCAGTTTTTGAGTGGTATACATTTCATAACTTACAATAGCTTTTCCGGCGTAACCAATCAGTGATCCTATACCTAACGCACCTTGTCTTAGCTCTTCGTCAAGTATGGCATGTATCTCGTTGATTTGGTCGTAGCTTGAGGGATCATTGGCCCATCCTTCATGACCATCTCTAGCACTTTCAGCACGGTGAACACTCAGAGTATAGGGCATAGAGATATCCGGGCCTTTTAAAGACATTTTATCATGTACGCGCATCCGGGCATATTCCTGTCCAGCTACAGTACCAAAATTAGCCTGTGTTTTACCAGTTCGCTTTTCATACCATTCGGGAATATTTAATGCTCCAACTTCAAAATCCATTTGAGTTGTTACCCCATCTCGTAAATTAACTTTTATACCAAAGGGGTCAAGACCGTGTTGTTCATAATCTATAAAACCAGCCGTAACAACATGGCCTGAAGCGTCAATAGTCTCTGTACCAGAAATATCATCTTTTGTAATGGCTAGGATTCTCCCGTCTTTAATGCCAACATTACGAACGCCATCAAACATAGTCTCCGGATCCATAACACGACCATTTAGAATAACAACGTCATAGCCATCAATAGGGTTTGATAACTCTTTTTTTTCTTTGTTAGTACAACTAATAACTGTGGCCAGTGTAATAGTGAGAAAAAGAAGTTTTTTCATTTTTTTTATCTATTAAAAGGACTTAATACGAAACCCAAAGGACTTCATATTTAGTTCAATGAGGTACAACTCAGCAGAGAGTTATTCTTCCACCACATTTGATATATCCCTACTTGAGGGCATTGCGCAACAAAAAGCGTTCTCTAAAATGTTTTTACTTCCTCATAAAGGTATTACCCTAAACTGTATTATATATAAGCTATATCGGCAAAGATATGGTTTATACATTGTTGTGTACAGCATCATTTCATTTTTTCTGTGTTCAATGATTCATATGCAAATCTCAAATTATACTCATAAAACCGATCAAACCAATAGTCTTTATATTTATCAGGAATTAAGAAATTTTCAGGGTTTTCTATAGACACTTTGTTTTTGACTAGATCTTTAGCTGAGGATTGAAGGTTCACTAAGTAATCCATCATTTGATCAATAAGTTCTTTAGATCCAATTTGTCCGTGACCGGGTAATATCGTGGAAACTTCAAGCGAATTCATAAAATAAAGCCATGCTTTCCATTTCGATATGTCTCCATGTGCTACATAGGGATGGCATTTATTGAATATAAGATCACCTGTAAATAAGATACGGTCATCTGGCAAATACATCACCAGGTCGCTTGGGGTATGTCCTTCTCCTTTTGATATTAATTGGATTTTTCGATTAGGACCATTTAAATACAATGTACTATCAACAAACACATTGGGCAATTGCGTTTTAACTTCTATATGGCTATTTGACAGGGTCTCATAATAGGGCCTCCACATAAGAATCTGTTTGTATTCTCTCGATTGCTTATCTCCAACAAATGAATTATACAGGGAATCATAATAAAATAGACGGGCCGGCGCATTTTCTTTTTCATATGCAATTTGTAAAGGCTCTTCTTCTTCAATGAGCTCTCTAGTCCCAGTAGTACTAATTATTTTTACATCTTTCGAAAAGACCTGATTGCCTCGAATATGGTCGTTGTGAAAGTGGCTATTAACCACATATTTTACTGGTGACAAGTTCATTTTCTGTACAACAATTAATAATTCTTCTGCTACAGCAGGAGACAGAAAGCTGTCAAAGATTAAAGTCTCTTTTCCATTATCAACAATACCTGCGTTACAAATGGCTTTTCCTCCAAATTTGTGGACGCAGCCGTAAATTCCATCGCCTAATTCTACTAATTCGAAGTTGTCGGATTTAATCTGATCTTCAGACCTATTTTTACAACTGATAAATAATATTGAGGCGAAGAATATTATTAAAATTGATTTCATAACTTCATAATTTCATTTAGTTGAACACTAATGAACTTTGTATTTTATGTAATGAGGTGCAAGCCCATGAAGAGCTATTCTAGCAGCGAATTGAGTAGGCACCTAGTTAAGGGCTGTGAATTTTGCACCTTGCTATATAGTCTTAAAGTTATAAAAAAACCTTGGAATGAGTTCTAATGCAAAAAGCCATCAAGGCCAATGTGCAAAAATTAAACGTTCTCTAAGACGGTTTTTGGATAACCAAAACCAAATTACGCTTAACGCTCTTGTCTATAGCTGGTGTAGGGTCAGTTACGAGGATTTTCCATCTGAAGCAGATAGTGAATTATTAAGAATTTCTATTGATATTCAGGCGCTATGAACCATAAAAATAATCTTCCACTAAATTATGTGGAATATTAGACTTGAAAATTGATTGGTTCTTAAATAGCATTATAAAAAACAGTGTTAAAATAGAGCTCTTTTTATATATCATTATAATTAGTTGGTGTTTATAGTTGCCAAATTGGAACCAATATATGGAATGAAGTTTTACTTGATCGATGGATGACCTGTTGCGTTTCCTGTTAATGGAATAAACTCAATGGCCGAATAGTAGGCCTTAGTCGTTTCCATAGGTTCGCCCTTAATGAATAAAGGAATAATAGTATTTGCAACCTCTGCATCCCATTGTGCCTGTTCATGTCCTGCATTTTCTACCTGTACATGAATACCGTTTTCAAAACCCTTTATAGTTTCTTCAACCTGTTCTATCGGGGTTCTACAATCCAAGGTGCCGGTTATAAACAAAGTGGGTATCTCGGTCTTTAAGGGGATGGAAGGGTCAACTGAAAGAATAGTAGCCGGCCATTGATCTTTTACGGCTGAAAACGGGAAGTTAACTATATTTCCAAACATACTTTCTTGACGCTCCTTTTCTATCACAGACCACCTTTCTAGACTTGCACCGGACGCCAGCTGTTGGTTGATACCTTGTCCTGGCAGTCCAATTGCCAATACAATCCTTTTTTGTACAAACCAGGTAAGTAGGGAGTAATCACCAGTATTAATAGAATGTAATAGTCTGGGTATTACTGGAATGTCATGATAATCATCAATATCCAATCGCAGAATAAGTCCAAGTCCAAAATCACCTATTTTAAGCTCCATTTCTTTTCTTGTCAAGGGGTTTTTAACGATGACTAAAGCAGGATTCTCTTTAAGTTTTTTCATTGTTTCACATACCAACTTCTCAAACTCTAATGCAGTCATATTAAGTGTGCCTTCTTGTTCTACCAAATGGGCAATTTTCTTAATATGTGCGTCCAAATGTCTCGGAAAATTGAACGCTTGATTCGGGGCATCAGCTCCAACGAGAATAGCTTTATCTACCTGGTTTGGAAACATCTCCATGACCGTCATTCCGATTTGCGAACCATAACTAAAACCGAATATAGTGTATCTATCAAACCCAAGGGCATTCATTAAAACATTTACGTCTTGGGCGTGTTCCTCGATGTTGTAACCAGAGATATCAACCCCATCCTCGCTGAATTTATCCAAAGCAGTCTTTGCCATCTTTTGGTAGTGCTGATTTGCAAATGTTTCAGAGATAAAAAAGTCGGTCGGAAAGTCTTCCTGCCAGATATACGTAAGTGCCTCATCAATAGAACCCCTTCGGTCTAAAAAGATAAGGTCGGCTACTTCTAAAATTTCAATTCTATCATGTAGATCTTTTTCACTATCGGCTTCCCAAGTACTCATCCCTCCGCCTCCTTCCAAATAAACAACAGGGGAGGAAGGATTCTTCGATAAGCTTTTCAGATACACATATTTCAATCGAATCTTTCTACTTGATGTATCCTTACGGTTTTCGGGAACTTCCAGAAAGCCGACTTGTCCTTCTACCTTAAGACCTCCGGAGGTCTTATACTGCTTCGACTTTACGTTGACTAGATTACTTTGACTAAAGCTAGAGCTGGTCAGAAGGATTGTACTTAGTAATGTGATAAATATCTTGTTCATTTTTGTTTTTTTCCAAAGGTCCATGTAGACTGAAAAAAAAACAAATTAGTTAAGTCTCAAATAGCCATATGAAACTTCTCTAGGCTTGAGACTCGATAAACTGCGATGGAGTTATGCCTGTTTCTTTCTTAAAAGCACGGTAAAAAGAGGCCTTAGACCTAAAGCCAACTTCTTGCCCCAGACCTATGATCGAATACTTTTGGCTTTCCCTTTCACAGACACGTTCCTTGAAAGCCTCTATCCGATGGTAGTTAATCAGATCGTTAAAATTCGTTAGAAGTGATTCATTGATTACGTTGGAAAGGCTGTTGATAGGCCAATTCAGATGGTTGGCTAGCTTAGCGAGGGTCAAGGCCGAATCACAATACAATTTCTTTTCTTTGAGCACATATAGTAATTGATTCTTTCGACCTTCCAGTTCTTCTTCCGAAAAACTGAACTTAGAGACCCTTTCTGTATAGCTTTCTACCAATTGGCCATATTTCAACAAATACAGATATCCCAGTAGATAAATACTCAAGCTTAGTAAGATTCCTAATGGTTTATATAAAAGTGCCGAGTTATTATCCACATCTTCAATGAAGAGCAATCCAACCGGAACAGCAAGGACCAAGAAACCAATTAGAAAACTCCATGTAATAATCAGGTAGTTGAGCCATTTTTTAATTTTCTCAAATTCCCTAAGCATGTGTTTTGCTTCGGACGACTCTCGATAAATGAAATAAGTGTAGATACTTAAGTGAATTGCGCCAAAAAAGGTAATAACCAATGCGACGCTCTGTATCAGAGGAATGTTTTCATACGCCCAATCCATGTGAGCTCTTATGTATAGGAAAATGGCAGTAAAGAATACGCCATCCAGCAGCATTGACGGTAAAAAATGTAACAAGTCTTTTTTTGAAAAAATTCTCTTTGGATCCTTAATATACAAGATATGTAGATAGGCCAGGGGCCCGTATGAGAGACTAAATTCCATAGGAAAAGGATACTTGGCATTGAATCCGCTTATGGACTCTTCCAGAATGAGATGCAAAAGCGAAAGAGAGAACAGAAATACGAGCAGGCCGAAAAAGAGGTTAGTTTTTTTATTCTGTCTCCGAAAAATGATAATAAAACCCAGTAATACCCCCTGAAAAACAGCAAGTAAAAAGAAAAAGTTAGATGAGTTTAATGAAGTGTCGATCATTGATTATGAATACTATCTATTATTCTTGACTTTTTTACGTACAGTTTAAACTTATATAGCCTTTATTCAGGGCCAGGCAGAATTGGTGCTAATACACTTTATCTTTAACTCAATGAGTTGCAGGTCCATGGAGAGCTATCCTCGCAGCGTATTGGGCATATCTCAAGTTAAGGGCTGCTAATTTTGTACCTTGCTATATAGTCTTAAAGTTATAAAAAAACCTTGGAATGAGTTCTAATGCAAAAAGCCATCAAGGCCAATGTGCAAAAAATAAAACGTTCTCTAAGACGGTTTTTGGATAACCAAAACCAAATTACGCTTAACGCTCTTGTCTATAGCTGGTGTTGGGTCAGTTACGAGGATTTTCCATCTGAAGCAGATTGTGGATTATTAAGAATTTCTATTAGAAATTCAGGCGCTATGAACCGTAAAAATAATCTTCCACTAAATTATGTGGAATATTAGACTTGAAAATTGATTGGTTCATAAATAGCATTATAAAAAACAGTGTTAAAATAGAGCTCTTTTTATATATTATAATTTCTAATAGGAAGAATCGCTTTGCCGTAGTAATGACTAATACCCTACATCCGGATCAAACATGTATCCTTTTAGTGTCTTAAGGGAACAAATAACAACTTAAAAGCAATTTTGTTTATCCAAAAAAGTTCAATTTTAATTATACAGCGTCGCTATCTGACTCCCAGACAAGGCTTCAGAATAAATAGTGAAATCGTCGATGTCCCCTTTAAAATTACTCCCTGAACAATTTATGGCTTTCCCTATATACAGGTTTAGAGTCGTTGTAAAATCCGTCCCAGGACTTATACTTACGGATTCTTCTACTATCCCATTTAGATATAAGGTCAAAAACACACCTTCTCTTACCAAAACAGCATTAAACCAATCTCCCGTGTCCACTGCATTTCTAGAATTAAGATTATAGTTACTCGAAGCATTAGCGTATGCTTCTAAGAAGTTTTCTTGACCCATGCTTGTTTGTTTTAGACCGGTTGCTGTACCTTCTCCTGGAATACAACTATTTGTACTTCGTTTTTCCCAAATTACCCCTTCACTTTCCGAAGTACTTCTAAACCAAACAGAGACCGTGAAATCCGTAGAGCTCAAGATGTTTTCTGCAGAAGATGGTATTTCTATAAAATCATCAACTCCATTAAAGCTATAGGCGCTATAGGCATTTCCAAATCTATCTGTAGTTAGAACAGCCCCACTTACATTCCCGTCATTGCCGTTGCCAGATTCATCATTAGCATTTCCATTAAACGGGTAGTAAGCTATTGGTGCGGGTAATGAGTTACAGGCTTCGTCTATTTCTCCGTTACAATTATCGTCCATCCCATTACCGCAAATTTCTTCAGCATTAGGATTTATCTCAAAATTACTGTCGTCACAATCTACAGGACCGCAGTCGTTTTCTATATCAAAGAAACCATCCTCATCTAAATCTACGGCATCTCCATGTCTTTGATGAGCAGAAACCGCATTAATACTTATATTCAACACCTTCCCTTTGTGACAGATATCTACCTTGGCATTCTTGTCTTTCCCACTAATTTCTGCGTTGGCAGACAGATCAGCTTCCAGAATATTTGATTCTTCTTTTTGGCACGAATAACTGATGAACAAGAACATCGTTAAGAGAAAATAAACAAAAGACTTTTGTGGTTGATTATTAACTAGATAGCCTCGCATAAATAAAAATTTTTGGCCCTGTAAGATAGAAAAAATCTCATAACCCATTAAAAACAAAAAATCCAGTAAACATAATGCTTACTGGACTTAATTTGCTCCCCCTCTTGGGCTCGAACCAAGGACCCTCTGATTAACAGTCAGATGCTCTAACCAACTGAGCTAAGGAGGAATGTTTCCCTATTTTTGGGATGCAAATATAATAGTTTCTTCGAAATAGCCCAACAAAAAATAATGGATTATTATTTAATTAGCCATTTATAAATATCGTTGCCATTTGCAAATAACAATAATGCTATTAAAAGGAAAAAACCAATCATCTGTGCATATTCTAAAAACTTATCACTTGGCTTCCTTCCTGTAACCATTTCATACAATAAAAAAGTAACATGGCCCCCATCTAAAGCCGGGATGGGTAAAATATTCATAAAGGCTAATATAATAGATATTAAGGCCGTAGTAGACCAGAAAGCCGGCCAATTCCAAGTGTCTGGAAACATACTCCCTATGGCCGCAAATCCACCGACTCCTTTATAAGCTCCTGTTTCTGGATTAAAAATTTTCTTTAACTGTTTTACATAATTAGACAAGGTTGTTACCCCCTTGTCTATCCCCGCAGGAATAGACTCCTCGAAACTGTATTTTTTAGTCTCCAGTTTAAAATAACCACGATCTTCCATTTCTTCAAAAGTCATCCCTCCGAGGCTAAGACCTATGGTGGCAGAATCGCTTATTATTACAGGTATTTGCATTTCTTCATCTCCACGTCTAACACTTAATGCGACTTCTTGCTCTTTAAATTTCTCTAACAGCGGCTTGGCCTCATCAAAATATTTAATTGGCATATTATTGATACCAATTATCTGATCTTTTGGAGCAAGACCCGATTCTTTGTTGGAGGAATTCTCCGGAATAGCTCCTACAACAAAGGGAATTCTTGGCCCGATAAATCGAATTTTCTCTTCATCCTCAAGAAGCGTTGAGATAAAGTCTACTGGAATTTCTTTTTCTATGGTATTCCCATCGCGGTTTATGGTAATACTATTCCCGTTTATTATTTCGCCGAGCAAAGCATCGAAATTATCAATTTCTTCTCTATCGATTGCCAAAATCTTATCCCCTGTTTGAACCCCAAGAGCATCACCAATGGCTTTCTCTCTTACCCAGATCCCATCAGGCAAACTATTCATTGGGATAAACTGATCCCCATAAGAATAGGCCATCCCTATATAAATAATTACGGCAAGGATAAAATTTACCGTTACACCACCCAGCATAATTATAAGTCGCTGCCAGGCCGGTTTACTTCGGAATTCCCATGGCTTTGGCTCCTCGGCCATTTGTGCCGTATCCATGCTTTCGTCAATCATCCCGGATATCTTCACATACCCCCCTAAAGGGAGCCATCCAATACCGTAAACTGTTTCGCCTATCTTTTTCTTAAATAGTGAAAACTTAATATCAAAAAACAGGTAAAACTTCTCCACCCTTGTTTTAAAAAGTTTGGCAGGGATAAAATGCCCTAATTCATGTAAAACAATTAAAAGAGAGAGACTCAAAAAGAATTGTATCGTCTTTATTAATATGGGACTCATTGATGATTTTTAAAACTAAAACGCACAAAAGTAATCTTTTAGAAGGTCTTAAAAAAAGAAAGTGCCGGGGATGCCTTAATATTTATGAAAGTTTTAGCAGCAGGAAGAGCTATTCTATTTGGAAGACAACGATTAGCTGCGTTACCTTTGTATAAATTGTCTTTATGCTAAACTTCTTTGCAAAATACAAATTGTTTGGAATTGTCTTACTTGTACTATCCGGTATTATCATTTACTTGTTTTACAATGCCCTTCAACCAAGGGAGCTGTTACGAGTCTATCAACCTGCTGATTTCAATTCCGAATTGATGGATAGCAGCATTACACATGTAAAAAAATACCATACTATCGCAGACTTTTCCCTAGTAAACCAGAATGGGCAGACTATAACCCAGGAAGACTACGAGGATAAGATTTATATAGCCGATTTTTTCTTTACCACCTGCCCCACCATATGTCCAAAAATGACCCAAAACATGGCCTTTATACAAGAAGAGATTAAGAATGATCCTGACATCTTATTGGTTTCTCACTCGGTTACTCCTGAGATTGACTCGGTACCGCAATTAAAAAAGTATGCTTTGGAAAAGGGCGTAATCGATGAAAAATGGAACCTCTTAACTGGGGATAAAAAACAGATTTACGAACTGGCCAGAAAATCCTATCTGGCCGTTAAAACAGACGGTGATGGAGGCCCATACGATATGATTCATACGGAAAATTTTATACTCGTAGACAAAGAAAGACGTATTCGCGGAGCCTATAATGGTACCAGTAAAGAAGATATGGAACGTCTATTACAAGATTTGAATATCCTTAAAATGTCTTACCTCCGTTAATTTAGCCCATGGAGCCACTAAATATGGCTACCAAGCTGTTGTAGTCCGATTTTTAAATTTTTCCATTAAAACTTCAGCTTTTTCTTCTATTTTTGTCCTTACTTAAAATCAATCTAAATAAAAATTGCGCATTACCGTAGCACATCTGAAAAGAGGAGAAAGAGGAATTATAAAGCGTTTTGCTGAGGATATTCTGCCTATAAAACTTCTGGAATTGGGATGTCTTCCTGGAAATGAAGTAGAGATGGTGCAGATTGCTCCTTTAAAGGATCCCCTGTATATTAACGTTAGTGGATCTCATATCGCCATTAGGAGAGCTACTGCCCTTCAAATAGAGCTAGATATTATTGATCCCAAAGCTATTCTATGAGTAAGAGTATCAATGTGGCGTTAATTGGAAATCCGAATACGGGTAAGACTTCTGTTTTTAATCAACTTACGGGATTAAGTCAAAAAGTAGGTAATTATCCAGGAATAACGGTAGAGAAAAAAGAAGGTATCTGCAAACTTTCAAGAGGGGTGAAAGCCCATATACTAGACCTACCAGGCACCTATAGTTTAAACACTACTTCTTTAGATGAAAGTGTTGTGGTAGAACTACTGCTAAATAAGAAGGATAAAGATTTTCCAGATGTGGCGGTAGTGGTCAGTGATGTGGAAAATTTAAAGCGTAACCTTTTGGTATTTACGCAAATTAAGGATTTAAAAATCCCAAGTATCCTAGTCATAAATATGTCAGACAGGATGGAAAAAAAAGGGATTTCCCTCAATATTTCATTGCTCGAAGAGCTATTAAACACTAAAGTTGCCTTAATAAGTTCAAGAAAAGGAACCGGAATTGATGGCCTTAAACAGTTAATTGCGGATTATAAAACCATTTCTGCAGAACCTAACTTAGATACTACAGTTATTGCGCCTGAGTATTTTGAAAAACTAAGAAAAACCTTCCCAAAGGAAGATTTATACAAGCTATGGATTGTAATAACACAGGATGTGAACTTTATGCCAATTGAAAAAAAGGCAGTAAAAGATACTTCCTCCTTTACCACAAAATCCAAAGCAGAATTAAAACGCTTGCAGCAAAAAGAAACGATATTAAGGTATCAGTTTATAAACAAAGTTCTCAAGGAGACTTATTTAATAGACCGAAATGCAGCAAAAGGATGGCGAGCCTCGATAGATAGAATTCTTACCCATAGAGTTTTTGGTTATCTAATTTTCCTGTTTATCCTAGTAACTATTTTTCAGGCTATTTACGATTGGAGTAGTTACCCCATGGATTTTATTGATGCTCAATTTGCAGCTGCAAGTGAATGGATTAAAACAACCCTGCCCCCAGGGGTTTTTACCAATTTACTAGCCGAAGGTATATTAGCTGGGATTGGCGGCATTGTCATCTTTATTCCACAAATAGCTTTTCTGTTTCTTTTTATTGCCTTACTTGAAGAATCGGGCTATATGAGTAGAGTAGTCTTTTTAATGGATCGCATTATGCGACCCTTTGGTCTGAGTGGGAAAAGTATTGTTCCCTTAATCTCCGGGACGGCATGCGCCATTCCGGCCGTTATGGCCACAAGAAACATCGAAAATTGGAAGGAAAGGCTTATCACTATATTGGTTACCCCTTTTATTACCTGTTCTGCACGCCTTCCGGTCTATCTAATTATAATTGCCTTGGTGATTCCCGAAGGTAGGTTTTTTGGATTGAGCTATCAGGCACTCACCCTAACTCTGTTATATTTAATAGGATTTGGAGCCGCTATTTTTTCGGCTATGATCTTAAACAAAATCTTAAAAATTAGGAGCAGGAGCTTTTTCGTTGTAGAAATGCCAAGCTATAAAATGCCCCTTTTTAAAAATGTCTTCTATACCGTGGTGGAAAAGACAAAAAGTTTTGTCTATGGTGCGGGTAAAATAATTCTTTCTATCTCTATTGTGCTTTGGTTCCTTGGTTCTAATGGGTATTCTTCAGAATTTAATAATGCCGAAGAAATAGTTACTCAAAAAATTGAAACTATAGGTTTTGATGAATACAATCAAGAGCAAATTCAAAGAGAGCTCAATTCTTATAGAAGTAGGGTAATGCCTGAGGCTTCGAGTGCATCGGATAGCGAAATGGCTTTGGCGATGAGAGATTCTATACAAATCAAAAAGCTTTCTTTAGAAAATAAAGCCAGAAACCAAGAAATTGCTAGTTATAAGTTAGAAAACTCTTATATAGGTACCATTGGTAAAGCCATAGAACCAATGGTTCTGCCTTTGGGTTATGATTGGAAAATTGGGATTGCCGTGCTCACTTCATTTGCTGCAAGGGAAGTTTTTGTAGGTACCTTGGCTACCATTTACAGCGTTGGTAACGACGAAGAGGAGACCGAAACAATTAAAGAAAGAATGGCTTCCGAAATTAATCCTAAAACCAAAAAGAGCTTATTTAATTTGGCTTCTGGAATTTCTCTATTATTATTTTACGCCTTTGCCATGCAATGTATGAGTACTCTTGCAATTGTTAAAAGGGAAACGAATAGTTGGCGATGGCCAATTGCTCAATTAATTTTTATGAGCGTTTTTGCGTATATTGTTGCTTTAATTGCATTTCAAGTTTTAAAATAATATGGAAGTAATACAAGCCGTCTTAGTCTACCTAACCCTAGGATATGCAGTATTCTTTTTAGCAAAGAAATATATCTTGCCAAAAGGTTTTTTTGGTCTTAAAAAAGAAAGTAAGGGCTCTTGTGGGCAAGATAATTGTGGCTGTCATTAGCCTTAAATAAAATTTCCCAGCACGCTAAACAACAATAAGACCCAGCCAATTACCAAAAATAGGCCGCCAAGTGGGGTAATAGGCCCCAAAAACTTCCATTTTCTTCCTTTTAAGCCGCTTAGTATTAATCCGTAAATACTAAAAGAAAAAAGAAAGGTTCCCCAAATTAAAAAGTGCGCCATATAAACTTCTAGTCTTTTTGTAAAACCGAGGTTAAAACTTAATATCAGAAGTAATAGAGCATGATACATCTGGTACTTCACTGCTGTCTCATAACTTCCCAGTTGCCCTTCGTTAAAATGCTTTTTTAATACATGGGCTCCAAAAGCTCCTATAATAACTGCAGACAGGCCATAAAAAGAGGCCATTATCTGCATAATCAATATTGTCTCCATATTATATACTCGCTTAAATCGGAAAGATACTTTGCTAATATTAGAACACAAAAAAAGCCCATTCATAATTATGGATGGGCTTAAAGATATTTTGAGACTATTATACCTGACTCAATCCCCCGTCTACGGCCAATTCAATACCGTTTACATAACTGGCTTCGGGTGAGGCAAGAAAAACAACTGTCTCTGCAATCTCATTATCCTCACCAAAACGTTTCAGAGGATTAGCAGCGGCAAAACCCTCCCCCATTACGGAGACAGTCTCCTCTGACATTCCCATCTTATTATAGATTGGTGTTGCTATTGGTCCCGGGGCTATAGAATTTACCCGTATTTTTCTAGGTGCCAATTCTGTAGTGAGTACCCTTGCATAAGCTCTAAGCGCTCCCTTAGTAGCACTGTAAATCGCCGCCCCTTCAAAACCTTTTTGATGTACTATCGAGGTATTAAATATTATAGATGCCCCATCATTTAAGTTTGGGATAGCGTACTTTACCAAGAAGGCTGGCCCCTTAATGTTGGTGTTGAACTGAGAATCGAAATGATTTTCATCTATACTTTCTGCAGGAGCAAAATACGCCACTCCGGCATTTACAAAAAGAACATCTATTTTCCCATAAGCTGCTACAGCAGTCTCAATCAATCTTTTATTGTCTTCTAATTTTGTCTGATCGGCCAAAACAGTGCTAAAGGTTCCTTTAAGATTTGCTGAGACCTCATCCAGTGCCTCCTGTCTTCTTCCCGAAAATACTACTTTGGCTCCTTCTCTGAGAAAACTTTGCAACGTTGCAAATCCTATTCCCGAATTTCCTCCTGAAATTACTACTACCTTGTCTTTAAATCTATCCATTGTTATTGTTTTATTTTGGAATGTTCGTTCCAAATGTGATTAAAAAAATTATTTAATTACTTCTATTGTATTCTTTATTATTTCCTTTAAAACTAACTTATCATTAATTAAAATTCCTGTCATCCGAAATCCCTGAAAGGCTGAAAACAAATAATAGGCATAGGAATCTGCACTTTGTTTGGTATTTATATTTCCAAGCTTTTGGCCTTCTAAAACAAGATCTCTAAAGATATTTATGGAATTTTCTTGATTATTGAGTAACCAGTCCTGAATTTTCCCTTCTTGTTTACCCAGTTCCGTCTTACAGCTCATAACATAGCATCCCTTATTTAAGCCTTCATTTGCTATTATGGGAAGAAATATTTCGAAAATAAACTGCACTGCCTCTAAAGGGTTATTTGCCTTCAAAAGTGCCTTTTGAAATAAACTGCCACTTTCTTTCTGATAAAACTTAAGTGTTTGCAGGTACAGGTTTAGTTTGGAGTCAAAGGAATTATATATACTTGACCTGTTTAAGCCAGTAGCCTCGACTAAGTCTTGCATAGAGGTTCCATGATAACCTTTAGCCCAATATACCTCTGTCGCGGCTTTTAAAACTTCTTCTTTATTATACTCTTGTAATCTTGCCATATCGTTTATGCCCAACAAATATATTATAAAACGTTCGTTTCAAAATTATTTTTAACATCCTTTTTAGAATTTTCTTAGAATATGGCCATTTACTATTTTGTTGCTTTTCTATACTAAATCAAGAAAACCCTCTCCCGATTCACCACCCAAGAGCAGTAATACCCTAAGTGAATATATTTTGGCTATTCACAATAAAGCGTTTTGAAGTATGTTATAAGTATCTTTATTAAAAAGATAGAAGGATTACGGACCCGATACTTCTTTTTATGATTCAAGGGGCTCTTAAGGGAGAAATTGACTAACCAAAAAGCTCAATATTATAGTTCTACTTTAATCTCAGTATCCTCCTCTACTTTAAAGGAACACTCTTTATAGGGTGGGGGTCCAAAGGTTTTCATTTTACCAAGGGAAAAAGAGATCGGCTCTTTAGGGATTCCTATAAAATTAGTGTCTAGAACCTCATTGTCATTTTCATCGTGAAAAATGGCCAGAGCATATTCCCCTTCTGGTAAATCTTCAATAGTAACTATGGTGGCTCCCTCAGATGCACTATTCATACCTCCGGAAAACATCTTGTCGGAATCTAAAAAGCTGTCGGAACTGTCGTAAACCGCCACCAAAATTGAACCATTACTGTGTTCTACCCCAACAACTTCTATGGTAAGTTTATGCTGTGAAATGGCAAAAAAGGGAAGTACTAGTAAGAGAAAAGCAAGTTTTTTCATAGGGCAAATTATGGACTATTAATATGAACTCAATTATTTAATTTTTATTATCAAGACTTCCCGAAATCTTAGAGTCTAAATACTCATACAATTGGATGGTTTCTAAAGAATCTGCCAAATTTATAAAAAGTAAAAGTGAATCTTGGTAACGAAGTCTTAATTTTCTGTGCTCAAGGTTATCTACATAGACATAGACAGTATTTTCAGGTTTTAATGAATCTATAAAAACCCCTTTCTCTTTAGACCAAGCCGAAAAACCACTACTGCGCTCCAAGGAGGGTATCTTCTTAACCCATTCTATTTCATTGATGCTATTAAATGGCAGGTTCTTGTAATATACTCCGGACAATACATTAAAAGAATTCTCTTCCTCCCAAACCCAATTCTTATAGTGAGCAAGAAGTGAAAAAAAACATACGACAAGAGTAAAAAGTAAAAGTATACTCCATACCCAATGACGTTTTTGTTTCCTCATAATTAATCAAGTTCTATTTTGTATTATACTTTTCAAACCATGCCAAGGTATGTGCTATTTTTGTAATTAAGTTACTAGGCTTGTTGGCTATGCCGTGACTTGCGTTGGGAATTTCAACTAATACGGTTTCTATTTCTCGTAATTTTAAGGCATGATACAATTGCTTAGCTTCACTTGGAGGAGTCCTTAAGTCATCCATACCAACCATGACCATGGTCGGTGTATTTATATTACCAACGAGAGATAATGGAGAAAATTTCCAATACCCTTCAAAATTTTGCCAAGGCTGTCCGGGATACCTGGAATTGGCATATCTAAAATAATTGTCCGCAACTAAGGTTTTACTTATCCAATTCATAACAGGTTTGGCAACTACAGCGGCTTCAAAACGATTATTTTTACCAATAATCCATGCCGTCATAATTCCGCCAGCACTTCCACCAGTTACAAATAGTTTGTCCTCATGTGCAATTCCCATCTGTATACACCAGTCCACGCCATCCATAACATCATTGTAATCTTCCCCTGGATAATTGTTGTAAAGTAAATTTCCAAATTCTTCTCCATAACTAGTACTGCCTCTGGCATTGGGATAAAGGACGATATATCCTGCGGCTGCGTACAATTGCATTTCCGCAGAAAATCTGTCCCCATAATTTAAAATAGGACCTCCATGATTTTCAACCAATAAGGGATACTTTTTATTCTTATCGTAATGAGGTGGATACACTACCCAGGCCTGTATCTTTCTTTTATCTATAGACGATTCATACCATATTTCTTCAACCTCTCCCAGAATTCTATGGTCAAAAAGAGTCTTATTTAATGAGGTGAGCTGTCTTAATTCTTTATTCTTCGTCTCTAGAACAACCAAATCCGCTGGATGCTTGGGGGTACTCTTATTGTAGGCGATTATATTGGATTTTGAAACACTAAATGAACCTCCGGCATAAGGACGTCCTAGAGAGGTGCCACCCATGTCCTTTGCCAATTCCGTTATCTTTCCGGACAAGTTGATATGGGCAATCTTGGAATTTCCCTTATCGTCATAGGAAACATAAAAACCACTCCCCTTAGCATCCCATTGAAACGACTTAATACTCCTATCAAAGTCTTCCGTGATAGCGCGCATTCCAGATTCGCCTATTGTATGGAGATATAAGTCCGTGACCTGATACGCCTGTACCTTATCTTCATAACCTAAATAAGCAATATGTTTTCCGTCTGGTGAAACAGAAGGCATACGCGCAGGACCATTTGTCTCCACTACCTTAGAAACAGTTCCTGAAAAAATATTTACCACATATATATCACTATTTCTAAAATCGTATTCCCAATTCTCATTTCGGTTGGCTGAAAAGTAAATACTACTTCCGTCCTTAGACCAACTGAGTTTTCCACTATGTTGAAAGCTATCCTTGGTTATTTGAATTGGCGCTCCTCCTTCAGAAGAAATAATAAAAATATGCTTATACCCATCAGGAATATAACCACTGCCATCTTTTTCATGGTAAAGCCTATTGGTAATTCTTGGTGGTGCAGCCCAAGTAGCTCCTTTAGGTTTTTTAGGCATTTTTGCCAATACTGGTGGTGCCTCGCTAACAAACATGGTAAAGGCTAACTGATTTCCGCTTGGAGACCAACTGAGAGAACTTGGTGTAAACGGCAGCTGAGATATCCTTGCTGTTCTCCCTGTATCGAACCAATAAACATAAATCTCGGAACCTTCCTCTGTTGCTCTTATATATGCTATTCTATCTCCTGAGGGTGACCAACTAGGACTTAGCTCATTAGCCTCCCCCTGGGTTAGTTTCTGATGCGTTTTCCCATCCGAACTAATTAACCAAAGGTTACCTTTCGCCTTATCCCTCATCACATCAAATCCCATATTTCTATATACCACCCAAGAGCCATTGGGTGATATTTGCGGGTCCGAAACATACTTTAAAGCAAAGACATCTAAATAGTTAAATTCTTTTTTTTGGCCAAAACTAAGGCACGTGACTCCGGCTATGAAAAACGCAATTAGAAGGTGTTTAAAATTCATATTATTAACATTTAGAATAAGTTTTTAAACTTACACATTAAGCCAATAGAATCCAACAATTCGGTCGGCTCTATTGTCTGCTTGATACATTTTCTACTTTAGATTAAAAGCTCCACTCTTTGAAAATTATTACCTTTAACTTTTAGCTGCTAATTTGATTGGCAGGAATCTTATAATTAATTGCCCAGGCTTATGTTTACCTCCGAAAATTTTCTGAAGGCACAAAAAAGAAAAGATTTAGTTGCCCTTGCAGCTGAAAACCAAATTGATATCTCCAAGACACTAAAAACTATTCAATATGAGGAAGAACTGCGACTACTTCAAATTGAATTAGTAAACCTTCAACAATGGGTAACCAAAAATAAGCTTAGAGTTGCTGTTATTTTTGAAGGAAGAGATGCCGCTGGGAAAGGAGGAAGTATTAAAAGATTTACCCAGCATTTAAACCCACGGACAATGCGAGTCGTTGCGCTTTCAAAACCCACGGAAGTGGAAAGTGGACAATGGTACTTTCGCCGCTATATAAAAGAGCTGCCAAACCCTGGAGAAATTGTTTTTTTTGATCGGAGCTGGTATAATAGAGCTGTAGTGGAACCGGTAATGGGATTCTGTACTAAAAAAGATTACGAACAATTCATGGTTCAAGTCCCCGGATTTGAGCACATGCTATACGAAGATGGTATACTACTAATAAAGTTTTGGTTTTCTATTTCTAAAAAAGAACAGAAAAAAAGAATTGAAAGTCGACTAAGAAATCCACTAAAAAAATGGAAATTTAGTCCTGTAGATAAGAAGGGACAAGCCCTCTGGGACAAGTATACGTATTTCAAAGAACAAATGTTTTCTAAAACGCATACTACTTTTAGTCCATGGATAATCGTTAAAGCCAATGATAAGAAAACTGCCCGTTTAGAAAGTATACGATACGTATTATCAAAATTTGATTATGGGAGAAAAACAAATCACAAAACCTCTATTCTCCCAGATCCTAACATAATTCTGAGATATTACCGACATATTCAGCAAATTGATATTTAAGCATGTCCGAAATAACCAAACATACCAAAATCCTTTCAGAAGAAGACCTCGATTTACTTAATTCCAAACAAGGCTTAAAGAATCTGTTTTTAGAAAAAAAACTCAATATTGATAAGGCGCTTCGCCTAACGCGATACGAAAAGGAGTTTATAAGGCTACAAACAGAATTAGTTAAACTTCAGAACTGGGTAATAGAAAAAAACAAAAAGATAGTCATCCTCTTTGAAGGCAGGGATGCTGCTGGAAAAGGTGGAGCTATTAGACGAATTACCGCTCATATCAATCCCAGACAATATAGAATTGTTGCCCTCCCAAAACCTACGGTAGAAGAGAGCGGTCAATGGTATTTTCAGCGGTACGTTAATAAACTACCCAAACCAGGAGAAATAGTATTCTTTGATCGAAGCTGGTACAATAGAGCCGTGGTTGAGCCGGTAAATGGGTTTTGTACCAAATACCAATATCAAAATTTCATGAAACAGGTTAATAGTTTTGAAAGGATGATAATGGACGCAGACACCTATTTAATTAAATTTTATTTCTCCATTACTAAGGAAGAACAAGCCAATAGGTTTAAAGAAATCCGATCTAATCCTCTTAAGAAATGGAAAATGACTGCGGTAGATTTAAGAGCCCAGGAATTATGGGACGATTATACTTCCTTTAAATTAAAAATGTTTGAGAGTACTAATTTAAAAGAATCGCCTTGGGTTATCATTGAGGCAGATAAAAAATCAGAGGCAAGAATAGAAGCTCTAAAATATGTTATTGACACTATTCCCTATGAGGATTTAGAGTCTGAATAACCATTTCCCACAATTTTGAGTGCAAAAATAAAATCAGGAGAATCATTCATTCCCCTTAAGGCAGTTACATCCCATAAGGTAAGCGTAGAAAACAGTGTTTATCTGTCAAAAGGTGCCTTTGAAATTTTCGGAGAATAAGCTTTTACGAAGCTTAGCCCAAACCAACATCTAATGTCATCATGATAATAAACCCGCCAATAAATCCCATGGTTGCAATATCTGTATACTTATCTTGTTGGGTCTCAGGAATAACTTCTTCTACTACCACAAAAATCATTGCTCCTGCAGCAAAGGAAAGAGCATAAGGAAGAATTGGCTGAAATGTCAGAACCGCCCATGCCCCTAATACGGCAGCAATTGGTTCTACCATTGCCGACGCCTGTCCGTAAGTAAAACTCTTAAGTCTGGATAATCCTTGTCGTCTAAGTGGCATAGCCACTGCGAAACCTTCAGGAAAATTCTGTAATCCAATCCCAAGGGCTAAAGCAACAGCTCCACCAATGTTTGCTCCTTCAAAGCCAGCAGCAACGCCTCCAAACAAAACGCCAACAGCCAGACCCTCAGGAATATTATGCAGGGTAATGGCAAGTGTAAGTAAAGTTGTTTTATGCCAGGGTGTTTTTATCCCTTCACTTTCTTTAAAATTAATATGCAAATGGGGCAAAACCTTATCCAAGCCATAGATAAAAAGCGCCCCTAAAAGGAAGCCTACCGCTGCAGGAATCACTTTAACAAATCCCTCCCCCGGACTCATTTCTATTCCGGGTGCCAATAAACTCCAAAAACTGGCTGCGACCATTACACCTCCTGTAAATCCAAGCATCCCATCTAATACAGCCCGGTTCATCGTCTTAAATAAAAAAACCAGTGCGGCTCCCATGGCCGTAAGAAACCAGGTAAATAAGGTGGCATATAGAGCCGCTAAAATTGGATTAATACTTTCAAAATAAGCAATCACATTTTCCATATTACCTATATTTTTTTAACATATAAATTGGATGCAATTAGTTGCGATAAATGCATAGGTCTATCCTCTATTAATACATGTAAGGAGTTATCAAATTCTTCTATCTCCATAACCCTTATGGTATTTCCCAAAGCAATTTTATTCTTATCCAAAAACCTTAAGAAGGCAACAGAGGAATCTTTTACCCCAACACAGATGCTTGCAGAGTTTATCTCCATCTGACTCAATAACTCCTTATCGCGTTTCTTAATCTGCCCGTTCTTTGCCGGAATAGGATCTCCATGCGGATCATATTCTGGGAAATTCAAGAGCTCATCTAGTTTATCAATTAATTTATCGCTATTAATATGTTCTAATTGCTCAGCAACCTCGTGTACCTCGTCCCAGCTAAAATCTAACTTCTGAACCAAAAAAACCTCCCACAACCGATGTTTTCTCACTATAGAGAGTGCCAATATCCTTCCTTTTTCTGTTAAAGATACTCCTCGGTATTTTTTATAGTTAACCAAGCCCTTTTCCGATAATTTCTTCATCATATCGGTCACGGAAGATGGCTTGGTGGACATCTGCTCTGCCACAGAATTTGTACTTACGGCCTTCACCCCATCTATCCCTAAATGGAAAATTGCTTTAATATAGTTCTCTTCAGAATAAGTCATGAAAAGTATTTATGCAAAAATACATTTTTATTTATAAAAACATATTTTTAGATTTGTCTAAATTTATATTTAGCTTTGCACAATGGCATCCTTCTTAAACAAACCCTTTTGCATATTGCTACTTTTCCTTATTTTCTGGAACACCTATGCTTTTGCCCAAGATTCAGCAGTAAAGGGGGTAGTTAAGGCTAATGGCAATCCACTTCCTCTGGCTCATGTGCAGATTTTTCCAGGAGGAATTGGTACAACCTCTGATAAAGATGGTCGGTTTGTGATAGAAGGTATACCTGAAGGGACATATACTCTAAACATTTCTTCTCTTGGGTATATGGAGTTGAATAAAGAAATTGTGGTTCAAAAAGGAAAAGTACTGGCACTAGAGCTAATTCTTATTCCCTCTATGGAGCAATTAGATGAGACAGTAGTCACTGGGACTTTAAAACCAATAAAAAGATTGGAAAGTCCTGTCCCTGTAGAAGTCTATAAACCTACTTTCTTCAAAAAAAATCCTACTGCAAGTATTTTTGAAGCCTTACAAAACATAAATGGGGTTAGACCTCAGATCAATTGCAATGTGTGTAATACGGGAGATATTCATATTAATGGCCTTGAAGGGCCATATACTCTGGTTCTTATTGACGGCATGCCAATTGTGAGTGGCCTGGGTACTGTATATGGCCTTTCTGGGATACCCAATTCTCTAATTGAACAGGTAGAAATAATAAAAGGACCTGCCTCTACTTTATACGGAAGCGAGGCTGTTGGAGGTCTTATTAATATTATAACTAAGAACACCCTGGAGGCGCCGACCTTAAGTCTCGATAGTTTCTTAAGCGGATGGGGAGAATATAACCTAGATTTGGGGTCTCATATTAACATTGGTGAGAGCACCAATTTACTTTTAGGTCTTAATTATTTTAGATACGATAATCCCATCGACAATAATGGAGATAATTTTACAGATCTTACAATTCAGGATAGGGTATCTCTTTTTCAAAAATGGACCTTAAGAAGACCCAGCAATAAGCTATTATCCATAGCAGGAAGATTCTTTTATGAAGATCGATGGGGAGGCGAAATGCAGTGGACACCAGAATTTCGAGGTACGGATGAAATATATGGTGAGAGTATATATACAAGAAGATGGGAATTTTTAGGGAAGTATCAACTCCCAATTGAAGAGAATGTATTGTTTTCTGCTTCTTATAACGATCACAGCCAAAATTCTGTTTACGGGGATACTCCTTATTTGGCTGATCAAAGAATAGGTTTTGCACAGTTAACCTGGAACAAACCTTTGGGCAGGCACGACTTGCTTTTGGGAAGCGCATTGAGATATACCTATTATGATGATAATACAACAGCAACCGGTAACAATGGAGGCAACTTTATAGACGAGGTATGGATTCCTAGTCTATTTATCCAAGACGAATGGATTTTCTCTAAAAAACATTCCCTACTTACCGGTCTGCGATATGATTATGATAAAAGGCATGGCGCCATATTTACTCCTAGGCTTGCCTACCGATGGAAGTTTAATGACAATGACATCCTTCGCTTTAATGCAGGAACAGGTTTTCGAGTGGTGAACTTATTTACAGAAGAGCATGCCGCATTGACCGGAGCAAGAGATGTAATTATTGCTGAAGATTTAGAACCGGAACAGTCCGTAAACTTTAATCTTAATTATCTGAAGAAAATTTATAGCGACGGCGGGAATTTTATTGCATTGGATGCCTCTGCATTTTACACCTATTTTAGCAACGCTATTTTACCAGACTATGACACCAATCCAAATCAAATTATTTATAGGAATCTAGATGGTAACGCTATTTCCAAAGGCCTAAGTCTTAACCTTGATTTTGCCTTTGCCAATGGCTTAAAAATGATTGTTGGGGGTACACTTATGGATGTCAGTAATACCCGAGATGGCATTACTCAAAGACAAATTCTTACCGAGAGCTACTCGGGAACATGGAGTATTTCATATGCGATTAGAAGCATGAATTTGTCTATAGACTATACAGGAAATTTATATGGCCCAATGAGACTTCCTTTACTTGGTGAATTGGATCCTAGAAAAGAATTTTCTCCCCTTTGGAGCATACAAAATATACAGTTTACTTATTCAGGCATCGGTGACTTTGAAATTTATGGAGGTGTAAAAAACTTATTAAACTGGACACCTAACAGGGGCAACCCATTTATTATTGCCCGGGCCGAAGACCCCTTTGATAAAAACGTGGTATTCGACAATGCTGGAAATGCAGTGCAAACTCCTGATAATCCTTATGCCCTAACCTTTGATCCATCCTATGTCTATGCGCCAAATCAAGGAATTAGAGGGTTTTTAGGCCTTCGTTATAGAATAGATTAAAACCAATTCCAAAATTCTTATTTGTACATTTGATATTTAGTTTACGTGAATACAGATTTCGATTATATAATAGTAGGTGCCGGTGCCGCGGGATTGATGCTTGCCAATTCGTTGGGTAAAGACTCCTTTTTTAAAACCAAGAAAATTCTTCTTATTGACAAGGATAAAAAGGAGGAGAATGACCGTACATGGTGTTTCTGGGAAAAAGGAGAAGGGGAATTTGACAGTATTCTTTTTAAAAACTGGAAACGCATCCAATTTTTAGCAAAAGACTTCTCTCTGGATAAAGAAATAACTCCTTATGCCTATAAAATGTTAAAAGGAAGCGATTTCTACACCTTCATGCTAGAAAAAATCCAAGCCTATCCCAATATTAGTTTTCAGCTGGGCACGGTATTAAATATTACAGAGCAACAGAATCTGGTTGAAGTAGAAATAGACACTGCGACGCTCAAAGCAAAAAAAGTGTTTAATAGTATTTTTGATGTCTCTTTTGTAAAAAATCAAACCAAATACCCTTTAATACAGCAACATTTTGTAGGATGGGTTATAAGAAGTAAAAAGCCCATTTTTAATTCGCAATCCCCAACTTTTATGGATTTTTCTATTCCACAAAAGGGAAATACGCGCTTTATTTATATTCTCCCATTTAGTGATACCGAAGGGCTCATAGAATATACTCTTTTTTCTGCCAAAACCTTGGAAAAAGAAGAATACGAATTGGCCATAAAACAGTATATTACTGAAGTTCTCGGCTGTGATTCTTATGAACTACTTGAAAAAGAAAAAGGAAATATTCCTATGACAAGCTATGATTTCAACAGCCAAAACTCACAGAACATTCTACATATTGGACTAGCTGGGGGTTGGGCAAAGGCTAGTACCGGGTATACCTTCAAAAAAACACAAAAAAAAACCAAAGAACTCATTTCTTTTTTAAAAGTGAATAAGCCTTTAGACACCTTTAGCGGGAAAGACAAATATTGGTTTTATGATCTTTTACTACTAGACATTCTCTATAAAAACAATGCGGCAGGAAGCATAATCTTTGAGTCTCTTTTTAAGAATTGTAGTCCACAAATACTGCTTAAATTCCTAGATGAAGAGACAAGTCTATCAGAAGATTTGAAGGTTATTTCCAGTTGTCCCAGCTCCTATTTTATAAAAGCCCTTTTTCAGAGAATACTTTAAACTTCTCTTTGCATTAGTTTTAATCCAAACTCTTGAAGGGGAGCTACTTTTTCAGAAGGGACATCTAACAATTTCAGAGACTCAAAAGCAAGGTGTGTGTATTTTTCAATTTCTCTTTTTATAGCCTCCGTCGCGCCACTTTTCTCGTAAATGTCCTTTACCGTCTTGATTTTATCCAAGGGCTGTACAGGCTTAATGGAAAAAAGATCCACCAGGTCGGTAACCTGTTCCTGAGTGCCCATCTTTAATGACTGTAAATAAAGAAAAGTCTTTTTATTCTCAATAATATCTCCTCCAACCTGCTTGCCAAAGTTATCCGGATCCCCAAAGGCGTCAAGAAAATCATCCTGCAATTGAAAAGCAATACCCAAATTAAGCCCAAAATCATAAATCAGTTCCTGAGATTTTAGGGAAGCACCTGCTATCATTGCGCCCATTTTTAATGCTGCCGCAACCAATACAGCTGTTTTATAAGTGATCATCTTAATATACTCCTCTTCTGTTACGTCATCCCTCTCCTCAAAGTCCATATCGTACTGCTGGCCTTCGCACACTTCTATGGCAGTCTTACTAAAGAGTTTTATTAATGCCTTGAAGGTATCATTCTCATAATTTTCAAAATATTGATAGGCATTAATCAACATAACATCTCCAGATAGTATACCTGTATTTACATCCCACTTTTCATGAACCGTAGGTGAGCTTCGTCTAATAGGTGCTTCATCCATTATATCGTCATGAACTAAAGAAAAATTATGGAAGACCTCTATAGCCAAGGCCGCATTTAAGGCTTTTTTATAGTCCCCATCAAAGGCATGAGTCGCCATAAGGGTTAAAACAGGGCGCAGCCTTTTTCCTCCCAATTCCATAATGTATACAATAGGCTCGTAAAGGTTTAATGGTTCCCTTGCGCTCAAGGATTCCTTTAGGTATCCATTAAAAGCGTCTCTAAAGAACAGCAAATCTTGCATCATGAATTTTTTTCAAAAATACATTAAATGATAGTAACCATGTAACTATTTAAACCACTTGTTAGGAAATAATTAACTGGGTAGGAGCTGTGTTAAATTATTGTAAAACTTTGGAAACTTTTGTAGTATTTAAAGTTTCCTTGTATATATTTGTCTTCCAAATTATGAAACAAGAAATACTTATAAAAGCCTCTGACCTGTTTTTAGATCTTGGATTTAAGAGCGTGACTATGGACGATATTGCTCGTGAAATGGGCGTTTCTAAGAAGACTATTTACTCTCATTTCGAGAATAAAACCAAGTTGGTGGAAGCGGCGACTATGTACGTATTTCATGCCGTTTCCTGCGGCATAAATGAGATTTGTGCTCTTAATAAAAATCCGATTCTAGAGCTTTATGAAATTAAAAAGATGTTGATGGAGCACCTCAAGAATGAGAAAACATCACCTCAATACCAGCTTCAAAAATATTACCCCAAAGTGTATAATACCCTTCACAAAAAGCAATACCAAATAATGTACGAATGTGTGTTGCGAAATGTAGAAAAAGGTATAAAGCTTAAGATATACAGAGAAAATTTAAATATTGGTTTTGTCGCAAAAATCTATTTCTCTGGCGTTACAAGTATCAAAGATAATCGTCTTTTTCCTGAAAAAGACTTCCCCGTTTGGGAGCTTATGGATGATTATCTTGAATATCATCTTAGAGGAATCGTAACGCCAAAAGGAAGAAAACTTCTTAACCAAATCATCAATTCAAATCAGGATTAAATGAGAATTTTATCATTAGTTATTTTAGTATTGCTTAACGCCTATCTTGGCAACGCTCAGGAGGAAACAAGCAGTTTTACTCTGGATCAGGCTATAGCCTATGCCTTAGAACACAACTATAGCGTCATAAATGCAGACAGGGAGATTCTGGATGCAGAAAAGCAGAAATGGGAAACAATTGCTACTGGTTTACCACAAATTGACGGTACAGTAGGCTATCAAAATCAGCTAAAGCAGCCTGTAACCCTGATTCCCAGTGAAATTACTGGAGGCCCTCCAGGATCTTTTATTCCAGTAGTTTTTGGACAGCAAAACACCGTAAATGCTTTTGCAACGCTCAGACAACAGATTTTTGATGGCTCCTATATTGTTGGGGTTCAGGCAACAGAGGCCTTCCTTAGATACAGTCAAAATTTTAAAGAAAAGACCGATCTAGATGTTAGGCAGTCGGTCATTGAGGCTTATGGAAATGTCCTCTTATCAAATGAAACTGTTGCCATTTTAGAAAAGAATAAGGCCACCTTAGAGAAAAACCTTTTTGAAACAGAAAAACTATTTGAGAATGGACTTGGAGACGAGGAGAGCGTTGAACAATTGCAGATAACTCTTGCATCCATAGATAATGCTTTACGGAACTCTATCCGCTTTGAAGAAATAACCCTGCAAACCTTAAACTTATTAATGGGACTCCCCATTGAAAACAAGACAATACTGTTAGAAAACCTTGACGATTTAACCCTAAAGCAAATAGATTTTAATCTTTTAGAATCGGACTTTTCCATGGAGAACAATGTGGATTATAAAATTGTTGCCAATCTAAATGAACAGCGTTATTACGAACTTAAACTAGCTAAAAGTAGAGGCTTACCAACTCTTAATGCCTTTGTAAATTACGGTGCATCTAGTTTTAGTAATACATTTTCTTTTTTTGAGAGTGGACAGGACTGGTATCCTGCGTCAACCCTTGGCTTCGATTTGAAAATTCCAATTTTTAGCTCCTTAAATAGAAGTGCCACTACGCAAAGAGCTAAAATTGCCTACGATCAGGCCAAAACCCAGTTAACGGAAACTGAAGAACAAATAAGACTACAACTTGAACGTGCCAAAAGTGACTATATCTTTTCCATAGAAGGTTATGAAACCGCAAAAAGCAACCTCAACTTAGCCGAAAGAATTGAAAAGAAAAATGAAACAAAATATTTCGAAGGACTTGCTACCAGTTTTGAACTGCGTCAGGCACAAGAGCAACTTTATAGCGCTCAAGGAGACTTTCTTGATTCTATGGTAGAAGTAATCAACAAAAAAACTGCATTGGAAACAGTGCTTAACAATTAACATCCAACAAAAAACAGAACAAATGAAAAATATAGTTTTAACCAGCCTTCTTATTCTGATACTGGCCTCCTGTGGAGATGGGTCTGACACCTCTGTAGAAGCCGTAATTGCTGAAGGGAACCTTGAGAAGGTTAAAAGCAAAAAAGAGGAATTAACGGAAAGACACCGGGAATTGACAAAGGAAATAAGGACTCTTGATTCAGTTCTCCGGGCTGGGAACAAAGACTCTAAACTAGCCTTAGTCACCACTTTAAAAGTAGAAGCACAGCCTTTTAACCACTTTCTAGAGTTGCAAGGGAATGTAATGACGAAACAGAATGTTTTAATCTATCCCGAGATGAACGGCACCCTGCAAAAAGTTTATGTGAAAGAGGGGCAAAGTGTAAAGAAAGGTCAACTTCTTGCTACCATTGATGACGGAGGTATGAGCAGTCAATTAACCCAATTGAAAACCCAGGAAGCCTTAGCCAAGACTACTTTTGAAAGACAAAAAAGACTCTGGGATCAGAAAATTGGATCTGAGATTCAATTTCTTCAAGCCCAAACGAATTACGAAGCAATTCGAAGCTCCGTGGCCCAAGCAGAAAGCCAACTTGCTAAATCTAATATTAGAGCTCCGTTTTCAGGAATAATAGACGATGTAATACAGGACCAAGGTACAGTTGTTTCTCCGGCAAATGGCATGGCTGTTTTTAGAATTATTAATCTTTCCAATATGTATATCGCCGTAGATGTTCCGGAAAACTATATCAACGGAGTTACTGTTGGGAAGGATGTAAAAGTGTATTTTCCTGTACTCAGGGATACAATAAATTCTAAAGTAAGGCAAACCGGAAATTTCATTAATCCTACCAATAGATCTTTTCAGGTAGAAGTTGCTGTTCCCAATGAAAAAAGGAATATAAAACCCAATCTTACCGCAAGAGTACAAATCAATGATTACAGCAATAACCAAGCTATACTAATTCCACAAAGTGTAATCTCAGAGAATGCAAATGGGCAACAATATGTCTATATAATCAATAAGGAAGATTCCAATACTACTACGGTAAAAAAACAAACGATTCTAACGGGTCAGACACAGGGAGATTTAGTTGAAGTTATTGATGGAATAACGCTTGGCGATGAAGTGATTAAAGAAGGTGCAAGAAATGTAAAAGAAAATCAGGAAGTTAAAATAATATAAACAGATGAGTAAGCAACAAAAAAATGCGAACAAAGAATTTCGTTTGGCTTCCTGGGCTATAGATAACCCTTCGGTTATCTATGTGATGATAGGAATATTTTTGGTGATAGGCCTGTCGGCTTATTTTTCAATGCCAAGAGAAGATTTTCCTGAGGTAAAAGAAACCAAAATTTATATCAGTACGGTATACCCGGGCAATACCGCGGAAGATATTGAAAGACTAATCACTGATCCCTTAGAGGATAAACTTAAAAACGTTAGTAATCTTGTTGAAATAACTTCTACTTCTCAGGAAGACTATTCTATGATTGTAGTAGAGTTTGATGAGGACATCACCGTTGAAAGTGCCAAGTTAAAAGTAAAAGATGAAGTAGACGCAGAGAAAGCCGGGGAAGACTGGCCTATTTTTAATGGTGCTAAAGTAGAACCCGATGTCTTTGACCTTAATATTTCGGAATCCTTTCCTATAATGAATGTTAATCTTACGGGAGACTACCCCACAGATAAACTAAAGGAATTTGGTGAATATTTAGAGGATGAAATTGAAGATTTACCTGAAATTAAAGGGGTAGACATAAGAGGGGCACAAGAAAAAGAAGTAGAGGTAGCTGTTGACATCTATAAGATGATGGCATCAAAGGTTAGTTTTGATGATGTTATACAGGCTATTGCCAATGGGAATATGACCATGTCTGCTGGCAACCTAAAAACAAGCGATCAAAGAAGAACCATACGTATTATTGGGGAGGTAGAAAATCCCTTTGACCTCAATGATTTTGTTGTTAAATCTGAAAAAAACGATGCCGTTTATTTAAAAGACATCGCAAAAATAAGCTTTACGGAAGAAGACAAAACTACATATGCAAGAGAAGAAGGAAGCAGTGTGGTTATGCTCGATATAAAGAAAAGAGCTGGTAAAAATGCGATTACTGCTGCGGATAAAATAAGAGAAATAGTAGATAAGTCGAAAGAGGACTACTTCCCTGCAGATTTACAGGTTACTATAGCCAATGACTCCTCTAGTAAAACACTAAATCAGGTAGACGATCTGGTAAATAACATAATCTTTGGGATCATTTTGGTGGTCACGGTTTTAATGTTCTTTTTAGGATTTAGAAATGCCCTGTTTGTAGGGTTTGCTATCCCTATGTCTATGTTTATCTCGTTCATGATTCTGTCGGCTTTGGGCTATACACTTAATACTATGATCTTATTTGGGCTTATTATGGGCCTTGGTATGTTGGTAGACAATGGAGTTGTGGTAGTTGAAAATGTCTATCGTCTAATGGAAGAGGAAGGCTACTCGAGGATTGAAGCCGCCAAAAAAGGAATTGGAGAAATAGCTTTTCCTATAATTATATCCACTGCTACCACTGTTGCTGCTTTTGTTCCCTTAGGAATGTGGCCTGGTATTATGGGTGAATTTATGATCTTTTTCCCGATCACCTTATCGGTGGTACTAGGATCTTCACTCTTTGTGGCCATCTTCATGAATTCTATGTTGGTTTCTAGTTTTATGGAAGTTGGTGATAAAGAGCTTACCCTAAAACAGCTAATCCGCCTGAGTATAATTTTAGGTGGTATAGGATTGTTTATTATGATGTTTGGAGGAGAAATGAGAGGATTAGGTTCCCTGATGATAGTCGTTGCAGTTCTATTTTGGATATACAAATATGGCTTAAAGAAAGCTGCACTGAAATTTCAAAGAAACTATCTTTCACGTTTTGAAAACTGGTATGAAAATCAATTGCGTTTTGCTTTGCGCGGTAGAAATGTATTTATGTTTTTTGGATCTACCATTCTCTTGCTCATTTTATCCTTTGTAGCTTTTGGATGGTCACTTGGAAGCGGTAGAACTAAGGTTGAATTTTTTCCAGATAATGTCCCTAATGAAATTTACGTTTATTTGGAGTATCCCCAAGGAACAGCCATTGAAAAAACGAACAGCATAACCAAGGATATAGAAAAAAGGGTTTATGCTATTGCCAATGACGCCGAATACCAAATTGGAGGCAAAAATGTTTTGGTAGAATCTAGTGTTTCTCAAGTGGGAAAGGGAGCAGAAAATCCCTTTACCGAAGGGGGTTCAGCAGCTGAAATGCCACACAGGGGAAAAATTACTATCTCGATGAGAGAGTATAAGTTTAGAGAAGGAAAAGACACTGAAATATTAAGAAAAGAAATACAGGAAGGGCTCAAGGGCATATATCCAGGACTAGCTATTTCTGTTGAAAAAGATGCGTTAGGGCCTCCTGTTGGCTATCCTATTAATATAGAAATAGAGGGTAAGGACTACGACGAACTTATTAATGTCGCCGAGAGCATGAAAAACTTCCTGAATACCAAAAATATTGCTGGTATTGAAGAACTCAAAATTGACGTAAATAAAGGAAAGCCGAGTATGGAGGTTGTGGTAGATCGGGAGAAGGCAGGAGAACTAGGGGTCTCTGTGGCACAGGTAGGTCAACAACTTAGAAGGTCTCTATTTGGAGATAAGGCAGGGATTTATAAAATAGACGGAGAAGACTACGATATAAACGTAAGATTCAACGAAGACATTCGTTATAATAAAAGTGCTCTGTTTAATCAGAATATAATCTTCAGAGACCCGGCAACGGGGCAGATTAAAGAGATTCCTGTATCTGCAGTAGCTTCCCAGCGAAACACCTCTTCATTTAGTGCCATAAAACACAAGGATACCAAAAGAGTGGTAACGGTTTATTCTGGCTTAAAACCAGGTTTTACGGATGCAGGCGCAATTGTGGCTGAAATTAAAAAAGAAATGGAAGAATTTGCTCTGCTCCCACCCGATGTAAAAATCGACTATACAGGACAAATTGAAGAACAAAATAAGCAGATGCAATTTCTAATGGGAGCCTTCTTTTCTGGCTTAGGTTTAATTATGCTAATACTCATATTCCAATTTGGAGGAATCTCAAAACCGGGAATAATAATGACTGCTATTTTCCTAAGTTTTATTGGTGTTTTTGGCGGTTTAATGATAACTGGGTGGCCATTTGTTATAATGATGACCATGATGGGAATTATATCCCTGGCAGGAATTGTGGTAAACAATGGGGTAGTATTATTAGATTACACACAAATTCTAATCGACAGAAAAAAACTGGAATTGGGTCTCGAAGAAAAAGATCTGCTTAGTTTGAGTCAGGTTACAGAAGTAATTGTAAAAAGTGGAAAAGCCAGGCTTCGTCCTGTTTTGCTTACTGCCATTACAACGGTTCTTGGACTAATCCCCCTGGCCATAGGCCTAAATATTGACTTTTTCTCCCTTTTCTCCGAATTCGATCCAAAACTTTATATCGGAGGGGATAATGTAATCTTCTGGGGACCTTTGGCATGGACCGTAATCTTTGGTCTTATTGTAGCCACTTTTCTTACCTTAATAATCGTACCTGTAATGTTCAATATTATTTACAGAATCAAATTGCGATTTAAGAAGAAGAAAAAAATCAGGCCTCAGGAAAAAAAGAAACTCGACATAGCCGCATAAGGCGTTATTTTTTGGTAAAGAGCCCCATCCCATAGATGGGGCTCTTTGTTTTATTATCGCTTGGGATTCGCCCAACTAATGGTAATAAAAAAAGTGGAGGATTACCTTAAATAAAATCATAACTTCTTACATTTGCGGCGATTAAATAAGGGAAATTATAATGTTTAGAAGTCATACCTGCGGGGAGCTTAGAAGTTCAGATGTAAATAGCGAAGTAACCCTCTCCGGATGGGTTCACAAATCAAGAGACAAGGGCTTTGTTATTTGGATAGATCTAAGAGATCGATATGGCATTACCCAATTGGTTTTTGATGAGGAAAGAACAGACACCGATTTGTTGGAAAAGGCCAGGACGTTAGGGCGTGAATTTGTTGTTCAGATAAAAGGAAAGGTTATCGAAAGAACTTCCAAAAATCCTAATATACCTACAGGAGATATTGAAATTCTAGTAGATAATTTAGTCATTCTAAACAAGTCTTTAGTACCACCTTTTACGCTAGAAGATAAGACGGACGGCGGAGACGATCTGCGAATGAAATATCGTTATCTGGATATAAGACGTACACCAGTTAAAAACAATTTAATCTTCAGAAGCAAGGTTAGCATGGAGGTGCGAAAATACCTTAGCAATGAAGGTTTCATAGAGGTGGAAACCCCATACCTTATAAAATCTACTCCCGAAGGAGCCAGAGATTTTGTAGTTCCAAGTAGAATGAATGAAGGGCAATTTTATGCACTCCCTCAATCTCCACAGACTTTCAAACAACTCTTAATGGTAGGTGGCCTCGACAAATATTTTCAAATTGTGAAATGTTTTAGAGACGAAGACCTCAGAGCAGACAGACAGCCAGAATTTACACAGATAGATTGTGAAATGGCCTTTGTGGAACAAGAAGACATTCTTACAACCTTTGAAGGACTTACAAAACACTTAATAAAAGAGATAAATGGTAAGGATGTTAGTGCTTTTCCACGCCTAACCTATGACGATGCCATGAAAAGATATGGTAATGACAAACCGGACATTCGTTTTGGAATGGAGTTTGCCGAATTAACCGATGTGTCAAAGCACAGAGATTTTGGTATTTTCAATTCTGCTGAAATCGTGGTTGGCATAGCAGTTCCTGGAGGTTCTACCTACACCAGAAAAGAAATTGACAAACTAATAGCCTGGATAAGAAGACCTCAGATTGGGGCGAAAGGAATGGTTTATGTAAAGTGTAATGAAGACGGCTCTTATAAATCTTCAGTAGATAAATTCTATTCTCAGGAAGACTTAAAAGTCTGGGCAGAAAAAGCCTCAGCCGAACCAGGAGACCTTCTGTGTATTCTTTCGGGTAGTATCAAGGAAACAAGACCGCAGTTAAGTGCTCTTAGAATGGAAATGGCCGAACGTCTTGGCTTACGGAATCCTGAGGACTTTGCACCACTATGGGTAGTAGATTTTCCTTTGCTGGAATTAGACGATGAAACCGGTAACTACCACGCTATGCACCATCCGTTTACTTCTCCAAAGCCAGGTCAATTGGAGCTTTTAGAAACAGATCCTTCTGCCGTAAGAGCAAACGCCTATGACCTAGTTCTGAACGGTAACGAAATTGGAGGTGGATCCATTAGAATTCACAATAAAGAAATCCAAAAAATTATGTTTAAACACCTAGGCTTTACTCCTGAAGAAGCCAATGCACAATTTGGGTTTTTGTTAGATGCCTTTCAATATGGCGCCCCGCCACATGGAGGAATTGCCTTTGGTTTGGACAGACTTGTAGCTATTTTGGGGGGACAGGAGACGATAAGAGATTTTATCGCCTTTCCAAAAAATAATAGTGGTAGAGATGTTATGATAGATGCACCCTCTCCCCTTGACCAAGAACAACTCAAGGAGTTACATTTAAAAATACAATCCTGATATACACCATTTATACTAGTGGCCATTATATTTTTTTAATACCTTTAAATGTATAGTGCCTAAAATGCCAAACAGAGGAGCTTCCTTATTTACCAACTTTTTAAAGTGGAGATATAAAAATATCTCAAATAAGACCTTTACACAACTCATGAGTGTTTTGGTAGGTTTTCTAGCCGGGCTAGCCGCGGTTACTTTAAAAAATACTACTTATTTTATTGAATCCTTTTTACAAAAAGGTATCGTTTTTTCAAATTATCAATTGTATTTCATAACACCTATAATTGGCCTTACCCTTGTTTATCTTTACGTAAAATATGTTCATAAAGAGAAGTTAGAACATGCCATTTCCTCCATCCTGTTCTCCCTGTCTAAGAAGAAAGGGATTATAAGTTCCAAAAAAATTGTTTTGCCTCTTGTAACTGCTCCATTGACCGTAGGTTTTGGTGGTTCTGTTGGTTTGCTTGGACCTGCTGTTGCCTCTGGAGCTGCTATTAGTTCTAGTGTTTCTAGGCTTTTTCATATTAATGCCAAGACTAGGTCTTTATTAATCGCATGTGCCTCGGCAGGCGCCATTTCGTCTATTTTTCAAGCCCCAATTGCCGCTATAATTTTTGCGGTCGAAGTTTTTAGTTTAGACCTTACCATGATTTCTATGCTGCCTTTACTCCTGGCTTCTATTTCTGGCGTCTTAACCTCGTATTTTTTCCTAGGTGACGAAACCTTATTCAGTTTTTCGATCACTGAACTCTTCGAAGTAAAAGATACCTTGTTTTATATCATTTTAGGTGTGGGGACGGCAATTGCCTCTATCTACTTTACCAAAATGTATTTTGGTATTCTCCATTTCTTTGACCGGTTTAAAAGTCCAAAGTATAAACTTCTTGTAGGAGGTTTGGCTATTGGTATTATGCTTTATTTTATTCCCCCATTATACGGGGAAGGGTTTGGGTTTATTAATAATCTCTTAAAGGGGGATCATTTGTCTGCCTTGGGTAAAACGCCCTTCGACGAATACACTACAAATATTTGGATGGTTATTGCCCTACTCTTTGGAATAACCATTTTTAAAGCAGTTGCTATGACTACAACCTTTGCCGCAGGAGGTGCTGGGGGCATCTTTATTCCTACCATGGTGATGGGAAGTGCCTTGGGAAATGTAGTGGCAAAGGTGATAAATAACCTAGGGCTGGGGTTTTCAGTAAATGAAAGTAATTTTACCTTAATCGGAATGGCTGGTCTTATCGCTGGAGTATTGCATGCTCCTTTGACTGCCATTTTCTTAATTGCTGAAATTACAGGAGGATACCAACTCTTTGTCCCTTTAATGATTACCGCGGCTATCTCCTATTTATTAACCAAAAATGCTATGGACTTCACCATATATACCAGAGAATTAGCCAAACAGGGCGCATTACTTACGCATAATAAAGACGAAACAGTACTAGGGCTAATGGCCTTAGACGAGATTATAGAGAAAGACTTTAAAAGCATAAAACAAGACATAAGTCTTGGAGACATGGTCCATATGGCCGTATCCAAATCTACGAGAAATATTTTCCCTGTTTTAGACAGCAATAATTACCTTGTAGGAATAGTTACATTAGATGATATTAGGGAAATTATGTTTGAAACTGGTATGTATGATAAGGTAAAAGTGGAATCCTTTATGCATAGTCCCCCTGAAGTAATATTTCAGGAATCCGATACGATGCAGGAGGTTATGTTAAAATTTCAAAATAGCAGCGCTTGGAATTTACCCGTTTTAAACCATGGAAAATACATCGGCTTCATTTCAAAGTCAAAACTATTAACTGCCTACAGAAGAAAACTTATAAACTTCACTAAGGAAGATGCAGATTAAACTTAAACATATAGTTATCCTTATTACGCTTGCCTCTTTTGGAGGAATTGGGTATGGCTTCTATATTTTGGAAGATATGCCCCAAATAGCGCATAAATTTATTGGCTCTGGCACGGTAGGTCTTTTTTTGATTGCAATGCCGTTATTCTTATATAAAGAGAGTAAAAGAAGGAAAGTTCAAGACTATATGCTTACAGAAGAAAACATTAGAAAAATGCAGGGCAAAGAACCTAAAAAGTCTGAAAATCAATAAATTTGGTCAAATTTTAGCCATTCATTAAAGCCGTCTGCCTAAAATATCATACTTTCGTAGCATAATTTTTTTATTTTAATATTTATTTTAATGACAGGAACTGTAAAATTTTTCAATGAATCCAAAGGATACGGATTCATTACAAACGACGACACCGGAAAGGATATTTTTGTTCATGCAACGGCATTGAACGGAGTAGAATTGAACGAAGGCGACAAAGTAGAATACCAAGAAGAAGAAGGTAGAAAGGGAATGGTTGCAGCACAAGTGCAAGTAATCGGATAATATATTTTATTTTGAATTTATTAAATCCTCAATGGTCTATTGAGGATTTTTTTATGCCTAAACTCTGCCTCTTTTATTACTAAAAAAGTCTTGGAGGAGGCCTGCTGCTTCTTCGCCCATTATACCGCTACTTACTAAAGTTTTAGGATGTAATCTTCCGTTAATTGCAGAGTATCCCCTTTTTGGATCCTTGGCACCATAGACAATTCTACTAATTTGACTCCAATAAAGTGCTCCGGCACACATTTGACAAGGCTCTAGGGTAACATAAAGAGTACAGCCCTTAAGATATTTTCCTCCTAAGAAATTACTAGCCGCCGTTATGGCCTGCATTTCGGCATGTGCGGTTACATCTGTTAATTGTTCCGTCAGATTATGTGCCCTTGCAATTATTCTTTCTTTTACAACAATAACAGCGCCAACAGGAATTTCTCCTATAGACATAGCATACTCTGCTTCCTGTAAAGCTTTTTGCATAAAATAGCGATCGTCTAGTTTAAAACCTGTGGACATAATAGTACAATAATAGGAATAGATGTAGTCATAACAAAAAATGAATTAATGTACCTTTGCAACTTCCTATGAAACTCTTAAACCAAATAAACTCTCCTAGCGATTTACGCAAGCTTAAAGTTGAGCAATTAGCAGACTTGGCTATAGATTTAAGGCAGTTTATTATTGATATTGTTTCTGTAAAAGAAGGACATCTAGGTGCCAGTCTTGGCGTTGTAGAATTAACTTTGGCCTTACACTATGTATTTAATACTCCCGAGGACATCCTGATATGGGATGTTGGGCATCAGGCTTATGGTCATAAAATTATCACCGAAAGGAAGTCAATTTTTGAAACCAACAGACAGTTTGGAGGAATAAGCGGTTTTCCAAGAATATCTGAAAGCAAATACGATGCATTTGGAACTGGCCACAGCTCCACTTCCATATCGGCCATACTAGGAATGGCAATAGCTTCAAAAATTAAAGGAGATATTCAAAAGCATCATATTGCTGTAATTGGTGATGCGTCTATAGCTAGTGGCATGGCCTTCGAAGGCCTTAACCACGCAGGAGTGAGTAATACTAATATATTAATCATACTAAATGACAATGCCATAGGGATAGATCCCAGCGTGGGAGCATTAAAAAAATACCTTACTACAGTAAAAAAGGGAATCGCAAAAGAAGAGAACATTTTTGAATGTTTAAACTTTGATTATTCAGGACCAATCGATGGCCATAACATCCAAGGACTTATTAAGGAACTTGAAAGGCTAAAGAAAAAATCGGGTCCTAAACTACTTCATATTAGCACTACCAAAGGCAAGGGTTTAAAAAAAGCTGAAGAAAATCAGGTAGTCTATCATGCACCAGGTAAGTTTAATAAAACAACTGGGGATTTAGAAACAGATAAACTAGCTAAGCTTCCACCAAAATACCAGGATGTATTTGGAAAAACCATTGTGGAATTAGCAGAGAATAATAAAAAGATTATTGGAATTACACCCGCAATGCCTTCCGGGAGTTCTTTAACATACATGATGCAGAGATTCCCTGAAAGGGCATTTGATGTAGGAATAGCAGAGCAGCATGCAGTTACTTTGGCCGCTGGTATGGCCACCAAAGATTTACTGCCTTTTTGTGTTATTTATTCTACTTTCCTACAGCGGGCATATGACCAGATTATCCATGATGTATGTCTACAAGACCTATCCGTTATACTGCTAGTCGATAGAGCTGGTTTGGTTGGCCAAGATGGGCCAACCCATCACGGCGTTTTTGATATTGCATACCTGAGGTGTATTCCTAACTTAATTGTATTCGCCCCCGGAAATGAAGAAGATCTTCGCAATATAATGTATACAGCACAAGAAGTCCCTTTAGGACCAATTGCCGTAAGATATCCAAGAGGAAGAGGAACTAGCCTTGAATGGCAGAAACCCTTTAAAATGATTAAAATTGGTAAAGGGCAAGAACTTCGTAAAGGTAGTCTTCTTGCCATTTTAACCATTGGTCCGTTTGGCCAAAACCTTATGTCTGAAATTGATAAAGTAGACCCAAGGATGCGAGTTGGAATTTACAATATGAGATTTGTAAAGCCCTTAGACAACAATTTACTGGATTTTATATTCCTGAATTACAAGGAAATAATCACTATCGAAGATAGTTGTAAGCTGGGTGGCTTTGGCAGTGCTGTCCTCGAATATAAGAACACTACAGTTTCCCAAATTCCTATTACAGTTTTAGGTATTGAGGATGGGTTTGTGGAACATGGTCCGATGGAAAACTTATACAAAGCCACAGCTTTAGACAACCAATCCATACTACAATTAATAACAAAAAAATTATCGGAAATTTGATATGCTAAAAAAGCCTTTACTCTTCTTTATTTTTCTTTTAAGCAGTCAATTGGCATATCTCCAGGATAGTATTCCATCGCCTATTGCGACAGATAGTATAATTGCTAGGGATACTATACTAATAGATACTACCAAGATAGATACTGTGGTAATAAGGGCTACGCAATATAAAATTGATGTGATTCCAAGAGGAGTCAACCTTACCAACCCAGTTATTTCCTTTAATCAAACCAAGGCATTAAGCGAACCGCCAAAAAAATTCAAAGTCCCCTCCTTCTGGACTAAAATAAATAGACTGGGCTTTAATATGAGTGAGGTGGCATTTGTTAATTGGAATGCTGGGGGTGATAATGCTATATCAGCCATTGGCAATATGCGATTTGAAAGAAATTATAAATTTAGATTTCTAACTTGGGATAATCAGGTGACTCTGCGGTATGGAGTTAATATACAAGAAGGTAGAAAGCCAAGAAAAACAGAGGATGCTATAAGGTTAAGTTCCACTTTCGGATATCGACAAGACACATTGAGTAATTGGTATTATTCCGTGAATTTAAAATTTAATACCCAGTTCGCCGATGGTTTTAAATACCCAGATAGAGACAATCCAATTTCTACTTTTATGGCCCCGGGTTATCTATTTTTTGGAGGTGGTCCCTCGTTTATTCCTGAAGGGCAGAATTTTAACCTCTACCTATCCCCAACCACGGTAAAGGCGACCTTTGTCTTAGATGAAAATCTTGCTAATAATGGTGCCTTTGGGGTTAAAAAGGCCGTTTTTGATGAGGATGGGAACATTATTCAAAAAGGCGAAAAAAGTTTCATTGAATTTGGGATTTTAGTTACTAATACCTGGGAGAAAGAAATTGCAAAAAATATAATTCTCGATCATCGTTTAAGCCTTTTTACCGATTATATAAGGAAGTTTGGGAATATCGATGTGGATTGGGAACTAAACTTCAATTTTAAGGTAAATAACTTTATTGAAGCCAATCTGGGAACACAAATTATTTATGATGACGACATTCTCTTTGATACAGAGATTGCCGATGATGGCACCGTTATTAACCCGGGGATCCCCAAAATTCAGTTTAGACAGGCCCTTTCTATAGGATTGGTCTATAGTTTTTAAAGGTCTTTACCGGATATTTTATTATGAATATAAACTGCGGTACTATCAGACAGGCTGGCAACAAAACAACTTGCATTTAATAAATTCTGGTACACCGATGCTTTTTCGTCTTTATAATTTTCTGGTAGCGTTGCCAATAAAAGTCGATCATAACTACTGGCCTTCCCCTCCATATTTCGAATCAGGGCTGGTGTAAAAGCTTCTAATAAATCCCTTATTAGTCTATACCCTGCAATTTCCTTATTTACCACTCCCTTAGACATATAGATGTGATCTACACTTAGTTTTATTATATCCTTGGTTTGCGCTTTATACTTACTATGATCTAAAAGTGAATCTTGAAAGCTGCCTTCTAGAATTTCTTCTTCATTTTTAAGAAAAACTTCTGCTGCATCATTTATTAAGGTATTAATGGCCAAGGCCCTTAAATAACTCAGCCTATCGGACATAAGATTCAAAGAGTTATATTTTGCAGTATTTATAGTGTCTTTTACTAGATTTATTAAATATTCCAGTGCATATTCCTCGGGGACGAGGCCTAAATTAATCCCATCCTCAAAATCAATTATGGTATAGCAAATATCATCGGCAGCTTCCACCAAAAAAGCCAGAGGATGCCTACAATACGAAATACTATTACTCTTTCCTCTTGATTGTAAGCCCAACTCCTCAGCAACATCCTGAAACAAATGCTTTTCTGCCTGAAAATATCCAAATTTCTTATCTCCAATATACTGGGTTGGTTTTTTGGGTAAAGACTCTTTCGGATACTTCATAAAAGCGCCCAAGGTAGCATAGCTTAGTCTTAACCCGCCATCAACCCCTTCTCTTGAGGCAGCTAAAAGTCTAAATCCATTGGCGTTGCCTTCAAAACTAATTAAATCTTGGTACTCTTTTGGGCTAATTAAATCCTTATACTTTTTTCCTTTTCCATGGCTAAAATATTCTCCTATAGCTTTTTCTCCACTGTGTCCAAAAGGAGGGTTGCCTATATCATGAGACAGGGCTGCAGCAGCCACTATGGCCCCAAAGTCTCCGAACCTATATCCTAATTTCTCGCTTAAATACGGGTGTTTTTGTAATAATTTGGCCCCAACAATTCTACCCAAACTTCTGCCTACTACTGAGACCTCCAAACTATGGGTTAAACGAGTGTGAACGAAGTCTAATTTGGAAAGTGGAATAACTTGCGTCTTGTCCTGAAGACTTCGAAAAGCGGAAGAAAATATTATTCTGTCGTAATCTACCTCAAAGCCGAGTCTAGTCTCTTGCTGTGCCACTCTATGTCTAATTCCTTGATCCCCATAACGTTTTAAAGAAAGTAGTTTTTCCCATTTCATTCCAAAAAAATTTGGGGACAAGTTAGCTCTTTTAATCAAAGTATTTAAATCGCTAAGCCCTTTGTTTTAAAAGCCCTTGGACAGTCCTTAACCTTTTATTAACGCCTTAACACAAATCTAACAATAAGAAAACAGAGGTTTAACCCACGGCTAACATCACTTTTACAAGTGCTAGCGTTATTTGCAGCGGTATTAAACATAGTAAATGAAACATTTAATTTTTAGTCTGCTGTTAATAGCAGCGTTTGCATTCACAAGTAATGCACAGGATACGGGAAGTATTTTAGGAAAACTGACCGACAAAGAAGCGAATAATGAACCCTTAGCCTTCGCCAACGTGATAATAAAAGGTACATCTAAAGGAACTACTTCAGACTTTGATGGATTGTATGAACTCACGAATATAGAACCTGGCTCTTACACGGTGGTTTTTAGTTTTTTAGGCTATGAAACTGTAGAAATTCCAGATATTACGGTTGTAGCAGGTAATGTAACTACTTTAGATATTCCAATGTCCGCCTCTCAGGGTGTCTCTTTAGATGAAGTGGTAGTTACGGTTCAGGCTCGGAAAGATTCTGAAGTAGCCTTGCTTTTAGATCAGAAAAAAGCCGTGGAGATAAAGGAAAGTATTGGTGCACAGCAATTATCAAAAATTGGGGTGTCTGATGTTGCCATTGCCACGACAAAAATTTCTGGGGTAACTAGTAGTGAGGCGTCCGGAGATATTTTTATTCGAGGTTTAGGAGACCGATATTTGTCCACTACCCTTAATGGACTGGCTGTACCGTCCGATGATGTAGAGCGAAAAAACATAGATCTGGGCCTATTTACTACCAGAGTAATTCAAAACGTAAGTGTTAGCAAAACGTACGATGTAAGAAATACAGCAGATCAGGCGTCCGGGACGGTAAATATAACATCCAGAGAACTAGCTGGAAACAGTGAACTCAATATAGGTTTTCAGACAGGATTTAACACAAACGTCATAAGCAATGGGGTTTACAACAATTTTAAAGTTTCCCCAAACTCTTATAATACTGATTTCGGCTTTTACAAACAAAATCTTAGTACACAAGAGCTAATTACACAACAAGGTTGGAATACAGTAAAAAGAGATAATCCTATAAACTACAGATTTAATATTGCCGCTGGAAAACGAATCGCTGATAAATTAGCAATATTCTTTTCGGGTTCGCACTCCAGAAAGTTTGAATACGGTGAGGGGATTTTTAGACAATTCAGATCCAATTTCATAGATGACACTATTACGGATGCCACGAATTGGAATGAAGAAACTGTTACCTCGGGTTTAATGGATTTAACCTATTTCATTAATGATAAAAATAAACTTAAGTCAAGCACATTATTTATCAATACTTTAAGAGAGCAGCTTTATGAAGGAGGGAGAAATGGAGAAGGATTTATTTTTGAAGAAACAGATCCTGCAGAAGGACTAGGACAATTTATCCGAGATCAGAATACAAAGCAAACACGTTTAATTGTTACACAACTACTGGGCACACATCAGCTAGGTGAAAAAAATACATTGCACTGGGCCGGTGGATATAATCTAGTTAATGCCGATGAACCAAATAGAATTCGGAACGAGGTAAACTTTGATCCCAATAGCGACTTTGTTCAACTAGGTAGAACAGGTGGTTTTCAGCAAAGAAAATCTAGTCAGAAAATTGAAGATGTAGAATACAACGGTTTTATCAAAGACGAATTTCGAATAAAAGAAGACGGCCCTACTCCTATGAAGTTAGAGTTTGGGGTTAATTTCAGAACTAAAGAACGAGATTTTAAGTCCGAGTTTGTTGGAGTTGAAGAAAGAGCAACAAATACTATTAACCCACCATCTATTGACAATCTTGGAGCCATATTTCAGCAAGAGAATTTTGATAACGGGGATCTACAATTAAATATTTTACAACCTGATCTATATACTGGTAACCTGGACTCACAGGCTGCTTTTGCAGACTTCAATATTGGTTTTAATAAGTTTAATGCAGACCTTGGTCTTAGATACCAAAGAGATAAAATTGGTGTTGCCTTTGATGTAGGAAATTTTCCTGGAAGAGTTGGGGAAAGCAATAAGGAGTACGACAATTTATATCCTAGTGTAAATTTAAAGTATGATTTCAATGAAAAGCAGGCACTTCGATTTGCTTTTAGTAGAACTATTACCCTCCCTGAATTTAAAGAGATTGCTCCTTTTGAGTATGTTTCTCAGGTTGGCCAGGTTACTAGAGGTAATCCAGATTTGGAAGCGTCAACAGATTTAAATTTTGACCTTAAATGGGAGTTCTTTCCTTCGAACGACCAGCTTATCTCCCTTGCCGCCTTTTACAAAGATATTAGTGACCCAATTAACAGAGCGCAAGATCGCGGTTCTGCAGGTGTCTTTTCTTACTTCAATACTGGAAATAAGGCAGAAGTCTTTGGTTTAGAAGCAGAAACAAAGCTTAACCTCCTAAATCCACAACTCAATGAAGATACGGGTGCTCCCAGTACAAGTGCATTAAATCTTGTTTTTAATGTGACTAGAATGTGGCATAGTCAAGACTTAAAAGAAGTGTTTGATGAGGAAGGCAACTTTGTAAGAACCTTTAGATATAAAGGTTTAACGGAAGAAGGCTTGCAGGGAGCTTCTGACTGGATATTAAATACAAGTCTAAATTTTACCTCTCCGGGTGAAAATCCGTTTAATGCCTCCTTAACAGCAAACTATGCCTCCGATAAGATCTTTGCAATCGGGGCACCTGAAATTCAAAGTGCAAGTGAGACTTTTTATAATGACGCCATCGTAGAAAAAGGATTTGTAGTCTTAGATGCCGTTATAAGCAAGGAATTTAACGAGCACTGGCGTTTACGCTTTATTGGCCGGAATTTGTTAAACCCTAGTATAGAAAGAACACAATTAGTAAAACCAAGTACAACTGGTATAGAAACAGAAGAGTTAGTCCGATCATATACTAGAGGTGCCCAGATAAATCTGGGGCTGAGCTATACATTTTAAAATACATATTAACCCTTAACACTTATAATTATGAAAACGAAAACCACTAAATTCTTAATGATAATTATGGCCATTACGACCATTACAATAGTGGGTTGTAGTGGGGATGATAATAATCCAGATCCTCCTGGAGAAGGCGGAAATGCTCCTACTTGCACAGACGGAATACAAAATGGAGATGAAGAAGGTATAGATTGTGGTGGTTCTTGTCCTAACGAATGCGAGGCTCTAGAGGGAACTGATCTTATGGGATCAATTACCGAAGACCGTACCTTAGACGCAAGTGTCAATTATATCCTCACTGGAATACTAAGTGTTGAAACGGGCGTTACTTTAACCATTCCGGCAGGAACAACGATAACATCAGAATCTGGAACAGATAAATATATTGTCGTTAAAAAAGGGGGTTCTATTGATATTCAAGGTACTGCGGCTCAACCGGTATTAATGACTTCTGCAGGACAAAACCCCGGAGATTGGGGAGGTCTGGTTATTGCTGGGGACGCCACTACTACAGAGGGGGCCGATGCCATTGCTGAAGTTGGTGGAATTGTTTATGGAGGTTCTAATGATGCAGACAATTCTGGATCTATCCGCTATTTAATAATTGACTATGCCGGGGCGCAAATAAACTCTGAATCCCAATACAATGGTTTATCACTATATGCTGTAGGTTCTGGAACAACTATCGAAAACATTGCCATATTAAATGGTACGGATGATGGTGTAGAATTCTTTGGAGGAACGGTTAGCATAATGAATTTGTACCTAGAAAATAATGAAGACGATGCGGTTGACTGGACAGAGGGATGGAATGGAGAAGTTACCAATACTTATGTTCTGCATACAATAGAAGGTTTTTCTACAGCTGTAGAAGCCGACGGTATAAATGGAAATCCAAGGCTCACGAATTTCACTGCCGTTTCAACAGAAGGAGGAACTGCCCTTCAATTTAAAAAAGAATCAGGAGCTACAATTACTGGTCTTTCTTTAACAGGATATGTTGTTTCAGTAGAAATGAGAGATGGTGGGCCTTTGGCTAATGTAATAATCGATGGAGTAGCGGCTGACCCAAATCTAACATACCTAGCCCCGCCAACGGTGGATATAGCCCTATTTTCATGGGTGGAAAATGCTTCAGAAGTAGAGACAATGCCATTATCCGGTACGATTACAGCTGATACATCACTCGATGCAAATGTAATCTATTTGTTAGAAGGAACTCTTAGTGTAGAAGCACCCGCAAAATTAACCATCCCAGCTGGCACTTTAATTATTGCTGATGCGGCAGACGGCGTCGCCACCGAGACCTACATTGTGGTTAAAAAAGGAGCTCAAATAGATATTTTAGGGACAGAGAATGACCCAGTGGTAATGACGTCTACAAATCAGAATCCAGGAGATTGGGGTGGCCTCGTAATCTTGGGAGATGCAACTACCACAGAAGGTATAGATGCAATTGCAGAAGTTGGCGGCTTTGTTTATGGAGGAACTAATGATACAGATAGTTCCGGTAGTATTAACTACTTAATTATAAACTATGCAGGGGCTCAAATTAATGCTGAATCTCAGTTTAACGGCTTATCTCTATATGCAGTTGGTTCTGGAACTACTATTGCCAATATAGGTATACTAAATGGAACTGACGACGGGGTTGAGTTCTTTGGTGGGACTGTAAATGCTTCTAATTTCTATTTAGAAAATAACGAGGATGATGCGGTAGACTGGACAGAAGGATGGAATGGTACTTTAGAGAATACTTATGTGTCACACACCGTTGCCGGATTCTCAACAGCTGTTGAGGCAGATGGCTTAAATGGAAATCCTACCTTAAATAATTTCACAGCCATTTCTTCTGCTAATCCAGGTGGAACTGCGCTACAGTTTAAGAAAGAATCTGGTGCCACAATGACCAATGTTCTTTTAACTGGTTATGTAGTAAATGTAGAAATGAGAGACGGAGGACCTGTTGGCAATGTAATTGTGGACGGCACTCCCTTAACCAGTGTTGATGACGACGTATTCAACGGCACTCCAGTAGACCTTACTATGTTTAGTTGGATAACTGGCGACTAGCTATTATACCAATTGAATACCACCGAAGGCCTTGCAATGCAAGGTCTTCATATTTTAATTCATTGGCGCGAAATAACCATTATTACCAAACTTTAATATAATGGTAACCTTAGCTTTACATTGAAGCCTTTCTTTTGCAGTTAGAACAAAAGCAAAATGAAAAATTTAGTCCTAGTACTTACCTTATTATTATCTGGATTTATGTTTTCTCAAGAACGGGCTTCTGTAAGAGGCACTATCTTGGATAATGAAACGAACAATGAGCCTATGTTATTCGCCAATGTTCACTTGAAAAATACTTCCATTAATGCCAAGACTAATTTTCATGGGAATTTTGAAATAGACAATTTGGATCCTGGGGAATATATTTTAATTGTAAGCTATTTAGGGTATGAAACTGTAGAAATTCCTATTGCTGTTAAAACCAATGAAACTATCCAAGTACTTAAGGAATTACAAGCTATACAACTAAGTAATAAGGATATTGCCGATTTGACAAAAGAATCTGAAGAGTCTACAAGTTTAACTGCTTATGGTGGTAAACACTCCGGTAGTTAAAAATAATTAGTTTTTGTCGGCAATTCTAGAGAGATTGTCATTGCCATTTATTTTAACGATTTGATTCTCACTATATTCTACTTCTTTCCTAGTGTCGTTAGACCAAAAAACCCATTTCCCAGACTTAACGCCATTGACATATTGTCCCTGTGAAATTAAAGTTCCCGCTTCATCATAACTAAACCATTCCCCGTGTAATTGACCTTTTAAATCAAAGGATCCTTTCTGGCTAATTAGTCCATTATCATGATAATCTGTGACTTCTATTAAATTAGTCTCTTTATTAAGTTTCTGTACTCTCTTATCTTGTGCATTAACAAATACAGTGGCTAACATCAATGCCAATAATACTGCTGTCTTTTTCATATTGTTGTTATTCTTTTTCTTTACTAAACCTATCTTTTATAAAGATACTTTTTTTTAACCTTAAATCAACTTTTACTTAACATTTTATTTACATTAGAAAACGCTGCCTATTGTCTTTTAGTATTTTATTGTAGCGTTCCAATATTAATTTTAATGATTATTTAAACTTTACATCACAATTACATCACAACTTTTACTGAGATTTGTTTTGTATTTAAATACGACAATCCTAGATTTCATTTTGAATATTAGTTTTTGTCGACTTTCATTTATGAATTCTAACGACTGCCTTTGGCCAAGGCAGTCTTTTTTGTTTTATAACTTAATGTTGAGTTAACGTTATATTAACAGAGATATTGGTTCTTTGTCCGAGACAAAAACTAATATTTTATGAATACTAAATTGCTTATCCTAGGATTAGCCCTATCACTGTGCACTACGGCTCTATCTCAGGATACTAAAGCTGCTGGCCCTTTTGGTAAAGGAATTTTGAATCTAATGGGGCAGGACAGTACTTGGAGTATGAAATTTGCCGCACGTTTCCAAGTATTGACGAGTGCTACTTGGCAAAAAGGTCCAAATGGTGGACTAGTCGATCCTCAGAGTAATTTTTTAATACGGAGAGCCAGGTTCAAATTTGACGGTTTTGTAGCGACTCCTAAACTTAAGTATAAATTAGAATTGGGTTTATCTAATAGAGATATAGCCGGAATATCTGAATTTACAAATAATGCCCCAAGAATAATACTTGATGCGGTGGTAATGTGGAACTTTTATGAAAACTTCGTCCTGTGGGCAGGACAAACCAAACTCCCTGGAAACGTAGAACGGGTTATTTCTTCAGGAGATTTGCAGCTTGTAGACCGCTCTCTTCTTAATGCCGGATTTAATATTGACAGGGATATAGGGATCCAACTCAGGCATCATATCAATATTACAGACACTTTTATTATGCGGGAGAAATTTGCATTTTCTCAAGGAGAAGGTCGTAATGTCGTATTAGGGAATTATGGTGGGCATCAATACACAGGAAGGTTGGAATTTCTACCATTCGGTTACTTTGCTAAAAAAGGCGATTATGTTGGATCCGATTTGCAAAGAGAAGACAAACCAAAACTAATGGTGGCAGCTACATATGACATTAATGTGGATGCAGTTCGAACTAGAAGTAATCTGGGTATTTATATGGTAAACGATGTTGGATTCTATGAAACCACAATAAGCACTCTATTTGTCGACACCATGTTTAAGTATAAAGGTTTTTCATTTATGGGAGAATATGCCAATAGAGATGCCAAGGATCCTATTGCAAAAAATTCTGATGGTACAGAGACAGGTGATGTAGTTCGTGTAGGAAATGGAATTAACTTGCAAGCAGGATACTTATTCCCGAATAATTGGGAGATAGCGGGTCGATATTCGGACATCAATTATGATCAGGTAATTACTGGCAGAAATCCAATTAATCAATATACTTTGGGTTTTTCAAAGTATATTGTAGGCAATAAGCTAAAAGTACAATCAGATGTTAGTTACTTCGCCGTAGATGGAGGGACAGACAGACTTTTATGCAGATTACAGATGGATTTACATTTTTGACAAAATTATTAACACTTTGGTAACCTTTTTTACATGCAAACATTGGACATTTACCATTTAATCCTATTACTAAATCATGGATAACATTTACTTCATTATGATAATCGCATTGGCCGTATTGGCCGTTGCAGATTTGGTAGTTGGCGTGAGTAATGACGCTGTAAATTTTTTGAATTCGGCAATTGGTTCAAAGGCAATATCATTTCGAACTATAATGATTGTTGCCAGCTTGGGAATTGCTTGTGGAGCTATTTTTTCCAGTGGTATGATGGAAGTTGCCAGAAAGGGAATCTTTAATCCAGGTGAGTTCTATTTCAATGAAATAATGTTCATCTTCATGGCAGTCATGATTACCGACATTCTACTATTGGATTTCTTTAATACCTTAGGTATGCCAACCTCCACTACTGTATCTATTGTATTTGAATTATTGGGTGCCGCGGTAGCCATGTCACTGTTAAAAATAGGAGCAGATGACGGAAGTTTTACAGATGTTACAAATTATATTAATACCTCAAAGGCTTTTCAAATTATATCAGGAATCTTATTGTCTGTAGTTTTTGCATTTTCCATTGGAGCTATTGTTCAGTGGATTTCTCGCTTATTACTGTCGTTTAAATTTGAAAAAAAATCTAACTATGTAGGAGCTCTTTTTGGCGGTGTAGCATTATCTGCCATCACCTATTTTATATTTATGAAAGGTATTAAAGGGACACCATACGCTGGTGAAACTTACGACATCATTGGAGGTGTTAAAATTAGTGCTTTTCTGGAAGATCAAGTATTTTCAATTGTCTCAATCAGTCTTATCTTCTGGTCTTTACTGTCTTTTATTTCGATCTCTTTAGCCAAAATTAATATTTATAAAGTCATAATCGTTGTTGGAACCTTTGCATTGGCTTTGGCTTTTGCAGGCAATGATTTGGTTAATTTTATTGGAGTGCCAATTGCAGCATATCAGTCCTACGAAGCCTGGTCCGCTTCGGGAATGGCATCTACCGAATTTAGCATGGACATTTTAGCCACAAAAGTGCCTACCCCTACCATTTTGCTGTTTATATCTGGAATGATTATGGTAGTCACATTGTGGTTCTCAAAAAAAGCCCGCTATGTAGCTGATACAGAAATAAATCTCTCTAGAGAAGGTGAAGCGAAGGAGCGTTTTAAACCAAATAATTTGTCTCGTGGTTTGGTAAGGCTCACAATTCTTGCATCAAACTACACTAAAACCATTTTGCCTAATTCACTTTTAGACAAAATTGAAAAACAATTTGAAAAGCCTATTCTAGTCTTACCTAAGGGTAGAACACATGAATATGCCGCCTTTGATATGGTTAGGGCTGCCGTTAACTTAATGGTTGCCGGGATTTTAATTTCTATTGCAACATCTTATAAATTACCCTTATCTACAACCTATGTGACTTTTATGGTGGCTATGGGAACTTCCCTAGCAGACAGAGCTTGGGGTAGTGAGAGTGCGGTTTATAGAGTTGCAGGTGTATTAAATGTAATTGGAGGTTGGTTTGCCACAGCAATTATTGCCTTCCTTGCTGCGGGTATTATTCTAACCATTATCAGTTTCGGAAAGGGAACTGCTATTGGCGTTTTACTTTTTATTGCCATTTTATTATTGGCTCGGAATTATATTTCGTACAACAAAAAAGCCAAAGTAATAAGGGAAGAAGATAGGTTATTAAAATCAGAAAGCAGTTCTATAAAGGGAGTTATTGAAGAAAGTGCACATAATATTTCTCGAGCTCTTAAACGCAGTAGCAAACTCTACAGAAATAGTATTGATGGCCTGGCAAAACAGAATCTCGATGTTCTAAAAAAGAACAAGAATAATGTTACCAAACTTTCTACGGAAATTGACGAGCTTAGAGATAATTTATTCTACTTCATAAAAAACCTTGATGATAGTAGTTTAGAAGCGAGTAATTTTTATATAAATATTTTGGCCTATTTAACCGACATCTCCCAATCGCTTGAGTATATAACCAAAATTACCCATAAACATATTCACAACAATCACAAAAAATTAAAGTATAATCAAGTCAAAGAACTCACTGAGATAAATTTAGAGTTAGAATCTCTTTTTAGCAGCTCAAAACAAGCATTTGATAATCGTTCGTTTGAAGAAATCGGTGAAATATTAAAGAAGAAAGAAGAATTGTACAAACTAGTTTTGGTTAAAGTCGAAAAACAAATACAAAGAACAAGGTCAGAAGAGTCCAGTCCTAAAAATACGACACTTTATTTTTCTCTTCTATTAGAAACTAAAGATTTGATGACGGCCACAATTAGTCTTTTAGAGCTATATTACAACATGTACGATCGTAGTGTTGACATTAATAGGTTAGATTAACCTATCTTTAATTACAATCATAAAAAACTGAGCTATTCAGGATGAAAATATTGGTTTCTGTTTTGTGCCTTTTGTCTATAACCGTATTAATTGGGCAGAAAGAGTCTAGTTCACAATTATTGGATGATGCTATCGCCTTTCATGATCCCGACGGGCTCTGGAGCAAATTCAAAGGAGAATTGTTTGTTACCCTAGAGTATCCGGATGGCAGAAAAAGGGAAAGTATAATTACTCTAGACAATTCAAAATCATATTTTAAGTTAGCAATGGAATCGGACAGTGCTACAATTATTAGTGAGGTTAAGGCTGGAAAATGTTCCTTTATGCTCAACGGCATAACCCCAACAAAGTCTCAAGAAGCAAAGTATAATTTAAAATGTGAACGTGCCACAAAAATGAAGGATTATTACAGCTATCTATACGGGCTTCCAATGAAACTTAAAGATCCCGGCACAATAATAGCCCCAGAAGTATTATCTAAAAATTTTAAGGGTAAGAAGTATAATGTCTTAAAGGTTACTTATACTAAAGATGTTGGTGATGACATTTGGTATTTCTATTTTGATCCCAAGACGAATGCCATGGAAGTTTATCAATTTTATCACGATGAGTCAAAAAATGACGGGGAATATATTATCCTTGAGGGTATAGAAAGTATCTCTTCCATTAAAATGCCCAAAGTACGAACCTGGTATTACAATAAAAACGACGAACTTTTGGGAACGGATATTCTAATGAAGTAATTTTATTTCTACCACCTATAGTATAATGTATCTACTGACATCTCGCTCTTTTTTAAAACAATTAAGGAAGGAAAGCCCTGAAATAATTATCTATAAAAATTCATTTCATCCAGATACTTCCAGACATTGTCTGGTAACATAGGTCTTATATTCTTCCCGTTACCATGTTCTTTCCTGATAAAAGTTGAAGAAATTTCCATTATTGGTGCAGCAATTTTGTGAATCTTAGGATGGTTTGCCAATTCCTTTACAGCCTGTCCTCCAGAAATTCTAGGATACACATATATTTCATATTGCTCTAGAATAGTTTCATAATTCTTCCACTTATGAAAACTTTTTAAATTGTCCTCCCCCATGATAAGGCAAAACTCATGATTCTCCCCATGTACCTCTTGTAAATGTACCAGAGTATTAATAGTATAGTTGGGCTGCGGTAGGTTAAACTCTATGGTACTGGCCTTAAATTTAGGATAGTCCTTAATCGCTTCAAATACCATCTGATAGCGGTGGTTATTATCTAACAATGTCTTTTTTAACTTAAACGGACTTCTGGGAGTAATTACAAACCAAGTTTCATCAAGATCCGAAAACTCAACCATATGGTTGGCAATAACCAAATGTCCAAGGTGAATTGGATTAAAAGTCCCAAAAAAAAGGCCAATTTTCTTCATAGTAAAAAGTAGAACAAGAGGGAAATTAAAATCCTTCTCATTTGTGAGAAGTATTACTCTTTATCCAGACCAATAAAATCTGCTACAAGATTATACGCCTCTTTAAGTGCTGTTTCCAGTTCATAATTCTTTATTATTTTATCAAATTGGGGTGCAGTGGCCAATTCAACCGAGGCTTTGGCAATACGCATGTTTATCTTATCATCGCTCTCTGTACTGCGTTTTTTTAATCTAATCTTCAACTCATCTACACTCGGTGGTTTTACAAAAACAGCCAAAGTAACATCTGGATATTTACGCTTAATTCGCAAGCCTCCTGCCACATCAATATCAAAAATCACATTCTTTCCTTTGCTCCATAAACGCTCCACTTCACTTTTAAGAGTTCCATAAAAATTATCTCTGTATACCTCTTCCCATTCTAAAAAATCATTATTCTTAATATGCTTTTTGAACTCAGAAGTCGACATAAAATAGTAGTGCTCCCCTTGTTTTTCGTCTCCTCTTTTAGGGCGAGAAGTAGCGGATACCGAAAAGGCCAGGTTTAGCTCTTCCTGTTCCAATAAATGCCTAACTATAGTTGTTTTTCCGCTCCCGGAAGGAGCCGAAAAGATAAGTAGCTTCCCTCCTTTCATTATAACACATTAAGCATTTGTTCCTTTATCTTTTCCAATTCATCTTTCATTTGAACCACAAGTTTTTGCATAGGTGCATAGTTTGCCTTAGATCCAATGGTGTTTATTTCTCTTCCAATTTCTTGTCCAATAAACCCCAACTTTTTACCATTAGAATCTTTAGAATTCAAGGTCTTTAAAAAATAGTCCAAATGATTTGCCAAGCGTACTTTTTCTTCGGTTATATCAAATTTCTCCAAATAATAAATTAATTCTTGTTCAAATCTGTTCTGATCTATTTCGGCCTTTAATTCTCCTACAGCCTTATCCAAACGTGCACGAATAGTTCCAATTCTTTCAGGGTCCATAAGGTCTACTTTTTGCAATAGCTTACTTATCTCCTTAATTCGTTGAATAAAATCCTTTTCGAGGACTGCTCCTTCTTCAGATCTAAAAGTAACTACTTCTTTTAATGCTACTTCAAGAACTTCTTCTATGGCTTTGTATTCTAATTCATCAATATCTTCTTTTTCTGTCTTCAAAGCATCTGGCATTCTCAAAGCCATTTCTAATAACTTAATAGAATCCCCTTCGGCTATTGATTTCAACTGATCCATATAATTGAGGACTACTGCCTTGTTGATTTCTGAACTGGTCTCTCCACCTGTAGACTCCACATATAGACCAAAATCAATTTTGCCTCTTAATAAGGAGTCGGCAATTGTTTTACGCATTAAAAGTTCTTTTTGTCTATACGCAGAAGGCATTCGTGCATTTAAATCCAAATTCTTACTGTTTAAGGATTTAAGCTCTATGGTAATCTTTTTATTAGGGAGCTGAAGCGTATGCTTCCCAAAGCCAGTCATAGATTGAATCATAAATTTGATTTTAAATTTTGAAAGAATTTCAAGAATTCCTTTTTTAGATAATGCTTTTTTATCTAAAGCTCTCTTATCCAAATATTACGATAGCTGACTCGGCTGTTATCGCCATGGTCTTGGAGCTTTAGAGGTCCCTTACCATGCGGAGGATTCTTTGGCCAACCTATATACGGTGTAGTTCCCTTTATTTCCACATTATCTTGTATCAAAACACCATTATGTATTAGAGTGATAGTACCTGATTTGATTTTTCCACCTTCCTCATTAAACTCTGGTGCGTGATAAATTATATCATATATATTCCATTCTCCTGTGGGAACTGAGGCTTTTGCCAAAGGGGTATGTTGTTTATAAATAGAGCCTACCTGCCCGTTAGTATAAGTAGGGTTGTCATTGTTGTCTAAAACTTGGATTTCATATAAGCCAGACAAAAATATTCCGCTATTTCCTCTGTTTTGACCATCTCTTTGTATCTCTGCAGGAGATTGCCATTCTATATGCAGCTGTAAGTCACCAAATTTTTCTTTGGTTTGAATATCACCTGCCTTATCTTTCACTGTCATGGAACCATCATCGTTAAGATGCCATTCTACGGATGTCTGGTCTTCAGCATTTTCCCAATTTTCAAAATCTTTTCCATTAAACAGAATTATAGCGTCACTTGGAGCACCATTTTGAGATACTGGATCTACCGTTGGAGGCACAGGCTCGTAGAATTCTGTTGCTTCTGGTTCTGTAGGTTCTACCCCTGTATACTCTTCGTAAACAATAACAGCGGAAGCATTTTTATCCAAAACTGTTTCTTGTTGCGGTACTTCACTTTTACAAGCGAAAAATAACACAATGAAAAGTATGCCGTATATTCTATTCATATCAGAGCTCTTTAATTTTTATATTCCTAAAAGACACCATATCTCCGTGATCTTGCAGCCCTATTTTACCTGTTTTATATTTGCCAAATTCTTTCCAATCTGCAAACTTTGAATCCCCTACCATCGTATCCCAAGCTTCATCATTTGTTGGAAAACTAACTATTTCAACCCCGTTTAACACTACTTTACCAAGATTCTCCTTATGATTTATAGTTATTTCACACAAATTCCATTCTCCAACTGGCTTCGTAACATCTTCGGAAGGGGCTACCATATCATACAAGGCACCTGCCTGGTGTGTTGTCCCCGCCTTGGCATCTGGATGTTTTTCATTGTCCAAAACCTGAATTTCCGGACCGGTTTCATATGGTTCTTCTAAGTTGGGATCTTCAACAACTCCCCAAAAAATTCCACTATTCCCTCCTTCTGATATCTTCCATTCCAAGGAGAGAACAAAATCGGTATACTCCGCTGTACTAACCAAGTTTGCTCCCTCGCCCTCTTGGGGATAGAATACCATAGCTCCTTCTTCTATCTTCCAACTGTTAGGGACTGAATCCATTAAATATCCTTTCCAGCCAGAAAAGGAAGTGCCATCAAACAAGACTTTCCATTCGTTATCGGGTGTTTCAGATACCTGAACAACCTCTAAATCAGCCTCCAAAATCTTCTCTTCTTTTTTCTCTTTACATCCAATAAACACCAAAGTGCAAAGACCAATAAATACTATTTTTTTCATCCTAATTAATTATAGTCCTAATATATTTTTTAAAACGTCTTTGTCTATATTTCCACCGGCAAAATCATCAAAAGTCTTTTCCGTGGCTTCAATTATATGATTTTGAATAAACTTAGCACCTTCAATTGCGCCTTGCTCAGGACTTTTTATACAACATTCCCATTCCATTACAGCCCATACGTCGCATCCATATTGTGTTAACTTTGAGAATATCGATTTAAAATCGATCTGGCCATCTCCTAAAGACCTGTAACGCCCGGCTCTATCTCCCCAATCATTATATCCCCCGAAAGCTCCTTTTTTTCCTGTTGGATTAAATTCAGAGTCTTTCACATGAAAAGATCTTATAAACTCATGGTAGTGATCTATATAAGTCAGGTAGTCTAATTGTTGCAGCACAAAATGGCTGGGATCATATAAAATATTAACCCTTTTATGGTTTCCGGTAGCCTTTAAAAAACGCTCAAAAGTATCCCCATCGTGTAAGTCTTCCCCGGGATGAATTTCATAACACACATCCACACCTTCTTCATCAAAATGGTTAAGTATAGGCAACCATCTATTTGCTAGCTCCTCAAAACCCAACTCTACTAAGCCAGGAGGTCGCTGTGGCCAAGGGTGAAAAGTGTGCCATAACAGTGCTCCAGAAAAAGTGGCATGGGCCTTCAGTCCTAAACGACGACTAGCGGTGGCAGCCTTTTTTACCACATCTACTGCCCAAGCAGTTCTTGCCTTTGGATTATTCTTTACGTTATCTGGCGCGAAATTATCGAACATAATATCATAGGCAGGGTGTACCGCAACTAGTTGGCCTTGTAAATGGGTAGACAGTTCCGTGATTTCTAAACCATAGGAATTTATTGTCCCTTTTAATTCATCACAATAAGTCTGACTTTCTGCTGCCTTGTCTATATCAATTAAAAAGGATTCCCAGGTTGGGATTTGAATTCCTTTATATCCAAGATCTGCGGCCCATTTACACATTCCTTCTAAAGAATTAAATGGTGCTTTTGAATCTACAAACTGTGCTAAAAATACTGCTGGTCCCTTAATAGTCTTCATATAACGATTCTTAATTAATAATGCATTGAAGTTGACTTAATTTTTAATAATTAAATCCTATATTTAAATGGTCAATTTCTCTTCGACCCAATCTACGCAATCGAAGTGTTAAATATAGCAAAACCATTAGTATTAAAATAAAAATATAGAATGAAAGAAACAGAGCAATACGATGCAATTGTTGTTGGTACTGGAATCAGTGGAGGATGGGCAGCAAAAGAATTGTGTGAAAATGGATTAAAAACTCTGGTCCTGGAGAGAGGAAGAATGGTAAAACACATTGAAGACTATCCTACCATGAATATGGATGCGTGGGACTTTCCATATCGCAATGAACTCTCTGAAGAAGACAAAAAAAAATACCACAAACAAAAACGAGTAAACTGGGCTCCTAAAGACGATGTGAAGCATTTCTTTGTTAATGACTTGGAGCATCCATATGTAGAGACCAAACGTTTTGACTGGATAAGAGGATATCAGGTAGGCGGTAGATCTTTAATATGGGGAAGACAGAGCTACAGATGGAGTGATATTGATTTTGGAGCTAACAAAAAAGATAAGATAGGTATTGATTGGCCTGTAAGATATAAGGATATTGCGCCCTGGTACGACAAAGTAGAAGAGTATATAGGAGTTAGCGGACAAAATTTAGGTTTAAAACAACTGCCCGATGGAAAATTTCAGCCCGCAATGCCATTAAATTGTGTGGAGGAAGATTTTCAAAAGTCGGTTGAAACTAAATTCCAGGATGGAAGGTTAGTTACTATAGGCAGGGTAGCTCACATAACAGATCCAGAAGCTACATTTGAAGGCAGGGGTGTTTGTCAGAATCGAAATCGATGTTGGCGAGGATGTCCTTTTGGTGGCTATTTTAGCAGTAATTCTTCCACGCTGCCGGCTGCAGAAAGGACGGGTAATATGACCTTAAAACCTAATAGTATAGTCTATGAGGTAGTCTATGATGAAGTACTAAAAAGAGCTACCGGAGTAAGAGTTATTGATGCGCTTACTAAAGAAAAAATAGAATACAAGGCCAACATAATATTCCTTTGTGCTTCAGCGATGGCTTCTGTTGGCATTTTATTACAATCTAAATCAAAGCGTTTTCCAAATGGATTAGGAAATGATTCGGATGCCTTGGGCAGGGGTATTATGGATCATCATTACAAGTTAGGTGCTTCCGCAACTGTGGAAGGCCATTTAGACAAATATTATAAAGGCCGCAGAGCAAATGGTTTCTATATTCCTCGCTTTGTTAATCTAGACAAAAAATCAGAAGGCAAAGATTATCTCAGAGGCTTTGGCTACCAAGGCTCGGCAAGCAGACAAGACTGGACAGAAGCTGTTGGGGAACTGGGATATGGAAAAGACTTAAAAGATACTATCTTAAAACCTGGTAAATGGACTATAGGTGTTACTGGATTTGGGGAATTTCTTCCTTACGATGACAATAGGGTCACCCTGAGTGAAACAGAGAAAGATCAATGGGGGCTCCCTCAACTAGATTTTGATGTGGAATTTAAAGAAAATGAATTTCGAATGCGTAAAGATATTATAGCCCAAATTGTTCGGATGTTTGAAGAAGCAGGGTTTAAGGATATAGCTCCTTACGATGAAGTTACAGGCCCTGGCCTCGGCATCCATGAAATGGGAGGTGCCAGAATGGGGAAGAGTCCAAAATCGTCAATCCTAAACAAAAACAATCAAGTGCATACGGTGCCTAATGTATATGTTACAGATGGAGCATTTATGACTTCTTCAAGCTGTGTAAATCCGTCCTTAACCTATATGGCCTTTACAGCGAGAGCAGCCAACCATGCCGTAAAAGAATTTAAAGATGGGAAATTTTCATAATTTCTGAAACATAATAATTATGGAAAACACAACTGCCAGAAACTTATGGGGAGACTTTTTAGACCAACACTTGGAATACGCCTTTGCTCAAGAACCCCGAGTAATCTGTTTGTCTGAGGATAAACTAGACACCGAAAGACAGCTTGATCTTATATTAAGTGGGAAGAAAAGGGCCTTTTCCCATTCTTTATTGGGAATGCAATACAGAAATGAAAAATTACCGAAAATCGGAGATTTTACCATAATTACAGATAATCAGGGTGTTGCCAAATGCTTACTACGCACAGTTGCAGTTCGTCTTAAACCCTATTTTAGCATTAGAGAGTCTTACGCTAAAATTGAGGGAGAAGGAGATCTTAGCTTGCACTATTGGAAGGAAATGCACTGGGAGCGCATAACCCTAGAATTAGAAGAATACCAAAGGGTTCCCAGAGAAAGTATGATTATTGTTTGTGAATATTTTGATAAGGTATTTGCTCCAAAAAAATAGAACTACAAAGCATGAAAGGGGGATTTATAACATCCTCTAATCTTCCATATCTACCCAAACATTTCCTAGCTTATTTGAAGCTACCGTGGCTTCAATAAAATTTAAGCCCCGTACGCCATCTCGCATAGTTGGAAATTCTCCATCATTAATTTCTTCTCCTCTAATTGCTCGGGCAGCTCCGAGATAAATATTTGCCATGGAATCAAATATTCCTTCTGGATGCCCTGGTGGTAGTTTAGTTCCGTCTAATGAAAGTTCAGAATTATAGGCATGTCCGGGCTTATATATTTGTGTGGGTTCTGTATCACTTAGTTTGTATAGAAAATTGGGCCTTTCTTGCTCCCATACGAAGGCCGCTTTTTCACCATAAATTCTAATAGCAAGTCCATTCTCTTCTCCTGTGGCAACCTGGCTTCCCCGTATTACCCCTTTGATATGATCTCCCATTCTTATAAGAACCGTACCATCTACGTCCATTTGATTATCCTCATATAGGTAATTAAAATCGCACAAGAGAGATTTTACTTCTAATCCAGTGGTATATTCTATAAGATTAAAGGCATGTACGCCAATATCTCCCATACAAGAGCTTATCCCGGCTTTTTTAGGGTCTAATCTCCAAACTGAGGACCTTTTTTCCTTGTCGTGAATTATAGTGTTTATCCACCCTTGGTAATACCTTGCATCTACTTTATGAATTTTTCCTAAAGCACCCGATTTTATCATTTCCCGCATCTGCCTCACCATGGGGTAACCGGTATAGGTATGGGTAACTGCGAATACCGTACCCGCCTTTTTATGTGCTTCTTGTAATTCCTTTGCCTCTTCCAGAGTAGTAGTCATTGGTTTCTCACATATTACGTGAAACCCATTATCTAAAAGCTTTTTTGCCATTGGAAAATGCAGAAAATTTGGAGTAAGTACGGAACATACCTGAATCCTTTCTTCTTCAGGTAATTTCAATTCTTCTTCAATAAGGGTATCAAAATCCTTATAAATTCGATTTGTAGGAACATCTATTTCTTCTGCAAATGCAATATTCTCATCATAATTTGGATTAAAAACACCTCCCACAATTTGATAGTTATCATTTATATGCGATGCAACTCTATGTAATACACCTATAAGAGAATCTCCGCCTCCTCCTATAACTCCTAGTCTGATTTTTTTTGCCATATTTTTCTAACTTCAAGATTCATTTTTCTTTCTAAACATAAAAAAGAAAATGTTGATTCAATTTATTAATAATATTTAAGTTTTATACTCTATTTTTTCATTTTTGAAAAGTATTGCGAAAAGAACAGAGACCAAAAGTGCAAAAGCTGCAGGATAAATCCAAATCACTTCCCAGTCATGCCCTTCTGCACTATTTACAAAATAATTTGTAATTCTACCCGCTACCCAAAAACCTATTAGCATCCCAACACCATAAGTAGCAAGAGTGATTAAACCCTGAGCAGAACTTTTATATTTTAACCCTGCCTTGCTGTCTGTATAAATCTGTCCAGACACAAAAAAGAAATCATAACAGATTCCATGGAGCCCTATACCTATTAAAATGATTAGGGAAAGGTCTCCTGCATTTCCAAAAGCAAAACACAAATAACGTACCGTCCAAGCTAACATAGCTACTATTATAGTCTTTTTAAATCCATATTTTTTGAAAAAATATGGTAGCAAAAGCATAAAAAGTATCTCGGAAACCTGTCCGATTGTCATTTTCCCTGCTGGATTTTCAACCCCAATTTCCCCTAGAAATTGTCCTGCATGTTGGTAATAGAAAGCTAGAGGGATACAAATTAATACGGAGGCAATAAAAAAGACCGCAAAATTTCTATCTTTTAGTAACTGAAGTGCATCGAGTCCAAATAATTGTTTTACACTCACTGTCTTTTGCGATTTTACCGTGGGTGGTGTTTTGGGCAAGGTAAAACTGAAAAAGCCCAAGATGCCTGAAGCGAGGGCACACATTAAAAAGGTATTTCTCAAAGCACCATTCTCCACATTTGATACAGAATCCCAATTAAACAAATAGCTGATTGTAATTCCCGCAACTATCCACCCAATAGTGCCATAAACACGTACAAACGAAAACTGTTTGGCCGGATTGTCCATTTGATTAAAGGAAACGGAATTTACCAAGGCCAACGTGGGCATATATAGAATCATATACGCCAAAATAAAAGGATAAAATTCTATAAAACTTTCTGCAAAAGCCAACTTTATCATTAATGCACCCCCCAGTAAATGTAAAACCCCAAGAATTTTTTCAGCGTTAAAGTACCTGTCGGCTATTAATCCTATTATAAAGGGAGCTATTATTGCGCCCCACGATTGTGTGGAATATGCCATTGCAATTTCTGGATCACTAGCCCCAAGAGTGTTAGGCAAATAAATTCCCATGGTCACAAACCAACTTCCCCAAACAAAAAACTCTAAAAACATCATTAGAGAAAGTTGAAACTGAACCCTTTTATTCATTGTCTTTTACCTTTTATAGAAAATATAATCCAGTGAAATTGGATCAATTTCATTAGATCGGAAGTCTATGGACATCTGTGCCCTATGATGCGTAGAATGATTAATTATATGAAACAGCATCTCACCTAAAGTATTAGTATATGACCTTCCATCGGTGCTTTCATAGTCTATTCGCTTATCAAAGTCTGTTGCATTGGTGACAATTTCAAAGGAATTGCGTTGGTTATCATAATGTATATCCTCCCAAGACTTAATATCGTGTTTCTGCCAAACGTCGTAAATTGGTGTTTGATTTAGAATCCTGGCGTTCCATATATGATGGGCATTCAATATATGACTGAACAACGTTTCACTTCTTTCGGGAATAGCGTTAAGCTCAGAACATTTCTCAATTAGACTTTTATTACAATAAAAGTTATAATCAAAAAGTTGATTAAAGAAAACTTTCATAAAGTAGATTAATCGTTAGGTAAGTTTTTCGGCCGACTTAAGCATTAAATCCCTCGTCGCAATGATTCCATCTTCTTCTGAGAGTGTACTTCCTTCGTATTCTACTCCAATAAATCCGGTGTAGCCGGCATCCTTAACTATTTGTAACATTCTTACATAGTCAATTTCAGTCTCCTCTCCAGCTGCATTAAATTCATGAGATTTTGCACTAACGGCCTTAGCGTGCACCATAAGTTCTTCAACTCCCTGATAGATATCATATGCTTCGGCGCATCCTGCCTGGTAGTCCTTTGGATCTTTCCGTCGGATGCAGAAATTTCCAAAATCTGGTAAGGTGCCACAGTTATCCATATTTACTGTACTCATTACTTCTGACAGCATCGCTGCATTGGAAGATAAACCTCCATGGTTTTCTACTAAAACATTGATGTTTTTAGTTTTTGCATAGGTCGATAACTGCGTGAGTCCGTCGATGGAATTAGCCTTCCATTCTTCCGGAACACTACTTCCTGCCAAATTAACACGAATAGAATGACAACCCATTGCGGCAGCGGCATCTACCCATTTAAAATGATTTTCTACAGCGCTTTTGCGCTCCGCTGGGTCTGAGGTAGATAAGTCTCCCTGACCATCAATCATTATTAGCAAATTTTGTAAGCCATGTTTTGTTGCCTCCGCATTAGATTTATCAATAAAAGTTTGCATAGCTTCAGGTGAATAATCAGAAGGCTCAAGGGTATCCTTATACAGTTGGCTTACATATTCTAAGCCCTCAAATCCCCATGCCTTAGCTTTCTCAGCGAACGTATATGGATCCACGCCTCCTTCTCTAATCATTTTATGTAAAGACCATTGTGCAAGAGAAAGCTTGAAAAAAGGGCCAGTCGCCTCAACAACTTCTGCTTCTGAACTAGCATCTTTTTCGTCTGTTTTTTTCTCTTTGCATGCGTACATCCCTAAAATGGTTAATCCCACTCCTGCCTTAGCGCTATTACCTAAAAAAACTCGTCTTTTCATATATATAAATTGGTTAAATTTTGAATTATTTTATTCTCAACAATTAAAGTTGAAATTAAGAATCAATATAAACAAACAGCTAATTGAATTGATAAACCAAATCAAGATTTACAAATTGCTAACAATCTGCATGAAACTCTAAAGAGTCCCTAAGTTATAATGGGTTTAAATGTAGAAAATTAATTTTATATTTGATACTTTTAGGGAATAAACAATAGAACTACATGGGCAAATTTTATTATAACGAAGAACAAGAATCATACGATGCAATTGTTGTTGGGACAGGAATAAGTGGTGGCTGGGCAGCAAAAGAATTATGCGAAAAAGGTCTAAAAACTTTAGTGCTAGAGCGAGGTAGAATGGTTAAACATATCGAGGACTACCCGACAGCCAATATGGACGATTGGGATTTCCCTAATAATGGGATGTTATCTCAAGAAGATCAGGCCAAGCAGTTAAAGCAGGCTAGAACAGGTTATACAACAAGAGCACAACATAATTTTTGGTTTGTAAATGACTTAGAGCATCCTTACAATGAAATTAAGCGATTCGATTGGATGCGTGGATATCATGTAGGGGGTAGGTCTATAATGTGGGGAAGACACAGTTATAGGTGGAGTGATTTAGACTTTACTGCTAATAAAATGGATGGCCATGGTGTTGATTGGCCGGTACGTTATAAAGATATAGCTCCTTGGTATGATAAGGTAGAATCTTATATAGGCGTAACAGGTGAAAAACTTGGTTTACCTCAATTACCAGATGGGCAATTTGAACCAATGATGGAACTCAATTGCGTTGAACAACACGTTAGAGAGCAGGTGGCGAACAATTTTGATGGACGAGTAATTACGGCTGGACGTGTTGCTCATATTAATAGCGACAAACAATTTGAAGGGAGAACCCGTTGCCAATTTAGAAATAGATGTATTCGCGGATGTCCTTTTGGCGCCTATTTCAGTAGTAACTCCTCAACACTCCCGGCAGCGGAAAGAACCGGAAACTTAACTTTAAGGCCAGATTCTATAGTACATGAAGTAATGTATGATCCTGATACTAAAAAGGCTACAGGAGTAAAGGTAATAGATCGAGAAACAAAAGAAACTTTTGAGTTTAAGGCTAAGGTCATCTTTTTATGTGCTTCGGCCCTGGCATCAACCTCCATTTTGATGCAATCTAAGTCGGACCGCTTCCCCGATGGTATGGGAAATGATTCGGATCAGTTAGGTAGAAATATCATGGACCACCATTTAGGAGTTGGAGCTTCAGGTAAATTTGATGGTTTTGAAGATAAGTATTACAAAGGTCGCAAGCCAAATGGCATATACGTTCCAAGATTTCGAAATCTAGGTGGAAATTCAAATATGAAAGAATTTGTTCGTGGTTATGGCTATCAGGGCGGAAGTTCGAGAGGCAATTGGGAAGAGACAATATCAGAGTTGTCCCATGGTAAAAACTTGAAAGATGCTATCCTAAAACCTGGTGGTTGGACTATGGGCATGGGAGGATTTGGTGAAGTATTGCCATACGAAGAAAACAGAATGACTCTTGACTATGAAAAGCTAGATGGTTGGGGCTTACCAACTATAACTTTTGATGCAGAATACAAAGAGAATGAGTGGAATATGAGGGAAGATATGAAACAGCAAGCCGTAGAAATGCTAGAAAAATCTGGCTTACGGGATGTTAAGCCTCACGACGATAAAGAAAAATCTATGGGGATTGGAATACATGAAATGGGTACTGCTAGAATGGGTAGAGATCCTAAAACTTCTGTCTTAAATGGCAATAATCAAATCCATGAAGTTAAAAACGTCTATGTTACGGACGGAGCATTTATGACCTCCGCGGCATGTGTAAATCCCTCACTAACGTATATGGCATTTACCGCAAGAGCTGTGGATCATGCCGCTAAGCAACTTAAAAAAGGAAACATATAATGGAAAGAAGAAACGCATTAAAAAATATTGGCCTCGCCTTCGGTTATACGGTGGCCACGCCAACCTTAATAGGATTGGTACAAAGTTGTCAAAATGAAAAGTCCATAACCTGGACACCATCATTTTTTAACAAAGAACAAGCAATTGTCTTGACACAATTGGTTGATATACTACTTCCTAAAACAGATACTCCTTCTGCTTCTGAATTAAATGTAGATGTCTTCATTGATCGGTATGCAAATGAAGTTATGGACGAAAACGAGCAGGAATTTATAAAAATGGCTTTTAATGCATTTAACAAAGAGGCACTAAACTCTGCAGGCAAGGAATTGGCCATTGATTTGTCTTCTGAAGATTTAGAAGCTTCATTAGCCAAAACTCTAAAGGTTGATAAACAGCAGAAAGAGTTAAATGAGGAGGCTTTGGAGGCTTATATGGAAGCAAAAATTAAAGGGGAAGAAATAGTCTTAGATGATAATGTGGCTGCTGCAAGTTTTGCTTCGAATCTGAGAAATATTACTATATGGGCCTATAAAACTTCTGAGTATATTGGTGAGGAAGTGTTGGCCTATCTTCCAGTACCAGGAGAATATGTTCCCTGCGGAGATTTAGAGGAATTGACTGGCGGAAAAGCTTGGTCTATTTAACCATATATGGAAAGAAGAAATTTCATTAGAACATCTACACTGGGAAGCACTGCAATTGTATCAGGGGCTTCCTTTAAACTTCAGTCTCAGGCAAATACTTTTAAACCACATGTGTTTAATCTCAACTACGCGCCACATATTGGTATGTTCAAAAACAGTGCAGGAGAGAATCCTTTAGACCAGCTTCAGTTTATGGCCGAACAAGGTTTTAAATCCTGGGAGGATAATGGTATGCCTGGGCGAGAAATAGGTCTTCAAAACCAAATGGCTTCTTCTATGGAAAAACTTGGTTTGGAAATGGGGGTGTTTGTTGCACATAAAATATATTGGAAAGAACCAACCCTTACAACAGGCGATAAGGCTATTAGAGAAGAGTTTTTAACGGACATCAAGAATTCAATAGAAGTTGCGAAAAGAGTGAATGCTAAGTGGATGACCGTAGTTCCCGGCCATGTAGATTTAAAACTCCCGATGGGTTATCAGACCGCTAATGTATTAGAGAGCTTAAAACAAGCTAGTGCTTTACTAGAACCACATAATTTGACTATGGTCTTGGAGCCCCTAAATTTTAGAAACCATCCAGGCCTTTTTCTTACTGATTCTCCTCAGGCATTTGAGCTCTGTAAAGCCGTTGATTCTCCAGCTTGTAAAATCTTATTCGACATTTATCATCAACAAATTCAAGAAGGTAATTTAATTCCAAATATAGAATCTTGTTGGGAAGAAATTGCGTATTTCCAAATAGGAGATAATCCCGGCAGAAAAGAACCCACCACCGGAGAGATTAATTATAAAAATGTCTTTAAGTACATTTATGATAAAGGGTATAAAGGAATATTAGGCATGGAGCATGGTAATTCGCGCCCAGATAAAGAAGGGGAGCTCGCGGTGATTAATGCGTACAAAGAGGTAGATAATTTTATCTAATCGTTATAAGATCTGCATATATTTTACAATTTTCATGCTATTTTTTTACATTTAGTTAATCCAAAAGTTTATTTACTTCGTATATTAAATATAACAATAAGTAAAGACACAATGGATAACTATATTTTAATTTTATTGATTTATACGGCATTGTTCCTGATATCTAGAAACGTCTTTAAAATCTTTATTCGTAAATAAAGATTACCTCCGCTTTAAGCCTCCTGATTTCTTCTAAAAATTTTATATTTTTTGTATTTGTATGTGCTGGGGGTTACCGCACCTTTCGAGACTAATACTATTAAAAAAACACCTTTGAATAGACCCTAATATTGGGGTAGATCTACTCTAGGTGTTTTTTAATCAATAAACACTATTAATTCTATACCAGAAACTTCATAAGTAAGTCATAGCATGTAGGTATAGTTTACGTTTAAGAACCACACATTAGACAATCATCGTCTGCCTGTCCTTCTTTAGCTCTTTCTATTAGCTCTTTCATCTCAGCCGCAGTCATTGGCTCTACATTTGCCTCTTCCTGTTTTACAGGTGTTGTTTCTACGGGCATAGCCACCACTGCCTCAGGGCTTGCCGCCGCAACCTCCGCTTCTGCGGCTACACTGATAGGAACCTCCTTTTTCTTTGTATTATCTAAGGTAAATTTAATTGCATCAACTGCCGCTTTTGTTCGTAAGTAGTACATTCCAGTTTTTAAGCCACTTTTCCAGGCATAGAAATGCATTGACGTTAGTTTTCCATAATTCGCATTCTCCATAAACAGATTAAGTGACTGACTTTGATCGATAAAATAACCACGCTGTCTAGACATATCAATAATGTCCTTCATACTTAGCTCCCAGACCGTTTTATAAAGTTCTTTTATCTCCTCAGGAATAATATCAATATGTTGAATAGAACCATTAGCTCTCATCAATTCTTGTTTTAAACTTTCATTCCAGAGCCCTAATTTGACTAAATCCTCCAGTAAATGTTTGTTAACAACAATAAATTCTCCGGATAAAACTCTTCGAGTATAAATATTGGAAGTATAAGGTTCAAAGCACTCATTATTCCCCAAAATCTGAGAAGTAGACGCCGTTGGCATTGGGGCTACCAATAATGAATTTCTAACTCCAAATTTTTCTACTTTCTTTCTTAGCTTAGACCAATCCCATCTTCCGGATAACTCCTCATCCTTAATGCCCCATAAATTATGTTGAAAATCTCCTTTTGAAATTGGAGAGCCTTCATAAGATGAATATGCCCCTTCTTCTTTAGCAAGTTCCATAGAGGCGGTTACAGCTGCATAGTACAAGGTCTCGAAGATATCTTGATTTATGGTTTTGGCTTCATCTGAAGTAAAAGGTAGTCGCATCAAAATAAAGGCGTCTGCCAATCCTTGAACCCCAAGACCAATTGGCCTATGGCGCATATTAGAATTTTCGGCCTCCTTTACTGGGTAATAGTTTCTATCAATTACCCTGTTTAAATTTTTCGTTACCCGTTTGGTTACTCTAAAAAGTTCCTTGTGATCAAATTCTCCATTTTTAACAAACATCGGAAGCGCTATCGAGGCCAAATTACATACGGCTACTTCATCCGGTGACGTATATTCCAGGATTTCTGTACAAAGGTTAGAAGAACGTATTGTCCCTAAATTCTTTTGATTGCTTTTGCGGTTTGCAGCATCTTTATACAGCATATATGGCGTGCCAGTTTCTATTTGAGATTCTAGGATTTTTTCCCATAATTCTCTTGCTCTAATAGTCTTCCTTCCCTTGCCAGCTTCCTCGTATGCTACATACTTCTTTTCAAATTCTTCACTATGTGTAGTAAATAGACCTGTACATTCGTTAGGACACATAAGAGTCCAGTTAGCATCGGCCTCTACTCTTTTCATAAAAAGATCCGGAATCCACATCGCATAAAACAGGTCTCTCGCCCTCATTTCTTCTTTGCCGTGGTTTTTTTTCAAGTCTAGGAAGTCAAATATATCGGCATGCCAGGGCTCCACGTATATAGCGAAACTACCCTTCCTTTTACCCCCACCTTGATCTACATATCTCGCAGTATCATTAAAAACTTTTAGCATTGGAACAATCCCATTGGAAGTACCATTCGTACCTGCGATGTAAGAACCCGTTGCACGTACATTATGAATAGACAGGCCTATTCCGCCTGCAGACTGTGAGATTTTTGCTGTTTGTTTTAGGGTATCATAAATCCCATCAATACTATCATCTTTTGTTGCTAAAAGAAAACAAGAAGACATCTGAGGTTTAGGAGTCCCGGAGTTAAATAGGGTGGGAGTAGCATGAGTGAAATACTTCTTAGACATTAGCTCATAGGTTTCTATAGCAGCATCTATATCATTTAAATGTATTCCAACCGCTACTCGCATCAGCATATGCTGCGGTCTCTCTGCTATATTACCATTCAATTTTAACAGATAAGATCTCTCTAAAGTTTTAAAACCAAAATAGTCATATCCAAAATCCCTATTGTATATGATAGTAGAGTCTAAAACCTCCGCATTTTCCTTAATAACCGCAAAGACTTCATCGGATAATAGAGGCGCCTTTTTACCGGTTCTCGGATTCACATACTCATGCAAATCCCTCATCGTGTCAGAAAAAGACTTTTTTGTGTTTTTATGTAGGTTAGAAACAGATATCCGTGCTGCTAGTTTAGCGTAATCGGGGTGAGCTGTAGTTAAAGTGGCCGCTATCTCTGCCGCTAAGTTATCAAGTTCGGAAGTGGTAACACCATCATAAAGACCTTCAATTACTCGCATTGCCACCTTAACCGGATCTACAAGATCATTTAAGCCATAACATAATTTTCGTACTCTCGCCGTGATTTTGTCGAACATCATCGGCTCTTTTCTTCCGTCTCTTTTAACTACATACATAAGTTTCTTTGTGTTTTTAAATTTTGTTGGTTATTTAGTTTATCTCCTATTATAATGGAGACATTATGATATTCTTTCTGGATCAGCTGTTATCTAAAAGTCAGAATCAAAGCTAATTTTTTGAGAATCTACGTCCTTATCTTTATTTAATACTCCGGCTTTTTGATATTCAGATACTCTTTTTTCAAAGAAATTAGTTTTTCCTTGTAGGGAGATCATATCCATGAAATCAAAAGGATTTGTAGAATTATAGACTTTTTCACATTCTAACTCTACTAGTAACCTATCTGTTACAAATTCCAGATACTGTGTCATTAATTTCGCGTTCATCCCAATTAGACTAACAGGAAGAGATTCTGTAATAAACTCTCTTTCTATATTCAAAGCGTCTACCAAAATTGCTGTAATTCGCTCTTTTGGAACTTTATTTATTAAGTGTTTGTTATGCAGGTGAACGGCATAGTCACAATGCATTCCTTCATCTCTAGAAATTAATTCATTGGAGAAAGTAAGTCCTGGCATTAAACCTCTTTTTTTCAACCAAAAAATAGAACAAAAAGCTCCAGAAAAGAATATACCTTCTACCGCAGCAAAAGCAATTAATCTTTCCGCAAAGCTTGGAGATTCTATCCATTTTAATGCCCAGTCTGCTTTTTTCTTGATAGCTGGAAAATTTTCAATGGCATTAAAAAGTATCGCCTTTTCCTTTTCGTCCTTTACATAAGTGTCTATTAATAGAGAATAGGTTTCAGAATGAATATTCTCCATCATTATTTGAAATCCGTAAAAGAATTTAGCTTCCGAATACTGTACTTCATTTACAAAATTTTCTGCTAAATTCTCATTAACAATACCATCAGAAGCTGCAAAGAAGGCCAAGATATGTTTAATAAAGTATTGCTCATCTTGGCTCAATTTAGTAGCCCAATCTGTAAGATCTTGGTGTAAATCAATTTCCTCGGCTGTCCAAAAACAGGCTTCGCACTTTTTATACCATTCCCACAAATCATGATGTTGAATAGGAAAAATTACAAAACGGTCGTCATTTGGTTCTAAAATTGGCTCTACGGCTACGGACATAGTTATTTAATTTAATAATTGTGAAGGGAAAAATTTCCTAAGAGTTGGGTTAACAAAGATTGAAAAATGTTGTCAATTTCTAAAGGTTGTTTTAGCAATATCGTCCCAAAGTTTTTAACACACTATGTTGAAATCTAACTTGGTCTTAGGTATTTGCTGCTCTCGCGGAAATCTATTCATTTGATAAATTTCATTACCCGCTTAAACAATAAAAATAAAACCAAAAAGTATGTTTTTATTATACTTTTTGGTTTATAAATACTACGTATTAGTCTAAGCCCTAATCATCCTTATAAGGATTGAGAAACCCAAACATTTTAATTTTAAATAGAAAAAGAAGAAAGAAAGGAGATTTATCAAACGGTACGACTCGGCAGGTGTTAATTAAACTATCTCTTGGCAATGCTGACTTAGGTAGTTCCCCCGAAACCTAATTTCATACATATTCAACCAACTCATTTGAAATGGCTTTCCAATCAATAATTTCACCTACGACCTCGCCATTTAAATTCATAAATACCTCAGTCTGAGTCGTACACAATGTTTGACAATATTTTTAGAACGGTCAATATACAATCTAAATTTAGTGTTTTCAAAAAACTGTTAAAAAAAGTTCTGGGAAATAAACATCATTTTCGAGCTGCATCAAATTTTCCGCTAACCGACATAACTTCTCCATTGCTGTTTTCAAAAGCAATGTTTAAATAACCTTTAATTCTAGATTGTTCAATATTATCAATTGAAATAGATCCCGATTTAGCAAAATACGGCGTTTCTCCAAAAGCATTAACGTTTGCAAAACCAAAGACTCCCTCAAAGTAATCCAGAAAACCATTGATGTTAGAAGTTATTTTATAGTCTCCTATTCCGATAAGCTTTGCGCTAAGAATAGGGCGTGAAATTAAGAATCCAAATGAATGCCCATTTATGGATTTTGTGTCTGAAAGATTTAATTTAAGTATGGCGTACTTCTCTCCATGAATACCCACTTCGATGGATGAATCAAAAGTTACAACCCCCTGAAGATTTATTTCTTTCTCCCCTTTTGTCTTTAATAGATAAGCCCCTTCATTAGAATTTAAAGTTTCCGTGGCAGAATTGTGCAAGGTAGAACCATAAAATAATGGGAGCATTAAAAGTACTGCAACCTTTATAGACTTGATAAAGAAATGAGGCATGGAGGACGATTTAGGTTATTTCTTAGTTTATTTAAAGACTATTGTCTTTATTCTTCTGCCATTAAATTATTGATGTTATTTTCTTTTAATACTACGTCATTTACTTCTATCTGGGTTTGAGCTTTTTCAGTGAAAACCGCAAGCACCAAAACAATAACAAAGAGTAGAAAAAAAATAATGCACTTTTTCATGATTTAATATTTAATTGTGCAACCGCATTAACAGCATTATCGAGGACCAAGTTAAATTGATTATATCGGGTACAATATTGATTTGTACAAATGGTATCGAAAAATGTATAGTTTGCAGCTCAAGAAATTGCAATAAATCTAGCGAAACATCTAGCTCGCTTGTTCTCATTATACCTTAAATATATTGTAGGCATGCCTTACAACTACAAAAAACACTATCATCTACAAAAAACCTCTATAAGATGTCAGTTTTAAAGAATATTATCCCAATTATACTCACTTTTAATCTGTTTATACATCTTTCCACAGAAGCCTTCTTCATAATATCTAATTTTGTAACTTATATCCATATTTAAAAGGACAAATGATAGATGCTGTATTAGTAGATGATGAAAAAAATGCACTCCAAAGCCTTTCCTGGGAGTTGACTAATTTTAGCGATGAAATAAGCGTGGTTGCCTCCTTTACCAATCCCTTTGAAGCCCTTGACTACTTAAAAAAAAATACTCCCGACTGTTTGTTTCTAGACATTGAAATGCCTACCATGGACGGGTTTCAATTCATACAAAAACTTGAAAACAAGAATTTTCCCGTTGTAATCACCACAGCCTACAATCAATACGCCATTAAAGCCTTAAAAAATGAGGCCATTGACTATTTGCTAAAACCTATTGATACGGATGATTTAATGGAGACTATTGTTAAAATTAAAAAGTTTAATGCCAAAAGTTTTACAGCAGAGCGCTTTGAAAAAATACTTAAAGAATTTAATGCTACCGACAAGGACAAAAAGATCACGGTAAGCACCGATGGCAAGCTAATATTCCTTAAAAGTGAACAAATACTATACGCAGCCTCCGACGGGAATTATTCCACAATTTTTTTAGAAGATGGTCAAAAAATTGTGCTTACCAAGAAATTAAAAGAAGTTAACGAGTTGCTTCCTTCATCAACTTTTTATAGAATTCACAACTCCTATATTATTAATCTTAGTAAGATTAAAGAATTCCTAAAAACAGACGGGTATGTTGTACTACAGTCCAATCACAAAATACCTGTATCCCGACAAAAAAAGTCAGATTTCTTGGATATGCTTTAACACCTTTCTATGAAGTTTTTTAGACTACGAATAATTATTATTGTATTTGTTTTTATTGATTTAGCCCTATTAAGTGGGCAAACACTTCCCAATTCGCTTAAAGCCTCCATAGACAGTCTTCTTGAAAATAAACCAATTTCTTATGTTGAAATAGACAAAGTACTCGGCCCTCAAAGTCTAGATACGCTCGCCATAACCTATTTTATAAAGAAGGCATTAGACCAAGACTATTACGCAGGACTTAGTTATGCCTTTAACCAAAAGGGCACAGTATATAACAATATGTTGAATTATGTAGAAGCCATCGATAACCACCAAAAAGCACTAGACTACTCTATAAAAGAAAATAACCTGGAGTTAAAAATTATAAGTCTAAATAAGCTTGGCATTAGTTACAGAAGTGGTGATGCCATTAAAACCGCCTTAGACTATCACCAAGAGGCCTTGGAGCTTGCTGAAAGTATAGAAAACCCATCTTTAGAAACAAAAAAAAACATTAATGTAGCTTTAAACAGCATAGGTACCATCTATAAAAACTTAGAACAATACGACTTAGCCCTTGAGCAATTTACAAGTGCTCTCTATCTAGAAACAGAACTCAATAACAAAATAGGAATGGCCTTTAACTACCAAAGTATTGGAGAGTGCTTGGAGGCGCAAAAAAAGTTGACCAAAGCTTTAGAAAGTTATAGAACTGCCCTGGCCATTTATGAGGAAATTGGTGCAGAAGACGAAGAAGCAAATTGTAAAAATAGTATTGCCCAAATTTATATTATCGAAGGCGATTTAAAAATGGCAATGGCAATTCTAGATCCTTTATTGATTACGGTTATGGATTCCGGGGAAAAAGAACTAATTACGGCAGTGCTAATCTCCAAAGGATGGGCTTACATGGAGAATAATGACTTTAGAGAAGCCGAGATAAACCTCAAAAAAGGATTGAAAATAGCGCAGGAAAATCACTTTATCAATTATATGTCTAGTAGTAACAAGCTCTTATCGGAACTATATACGAAGACTGGCAGCTATCAAAAATCGTTATTTCACTACAAGGAAGCAGAAAAATTTACGCAAAAGGTTACCAGCGACTTAAATCTTAATTATGTAAGCGATGTGATTGTTAAATACGCAACGGATAAGAAAAATAACCAGATTGAAGTTTTAGCCAAAGAAAATGAAATCATCAATTTAAAGCTGAGGAGAAATAAGAATTATCTTTTGGTTGGTGGCCTACTATTGGCATTGTTTACACTGATTCTTTATATTTTATATAGACAATACCAATTAAAGAGTGATAAAAAGATGCTCACCTTAGAACAGAGCATGCTGAGAAGTCAGATGAATCCTCACTTCCTTTTTAATTCCCTAAACTCAATAAAACTATATATCATTAACAACGAAAAAAAGAATGCCGTTCACTATCTGAATAAATTTTCTAAACTGGTTCGAAAAATATTAGAAGCTTCATCACTAAAGGAAATATTACTGGCAGAGGAATTAGAAACGGCAGAATTATATATGAATATAGAAAATATTAGATTTTCCAATGAAATTGAATTCAAAGTGGCGATAGAACCGGAAGTAGACCCACATCTAATTAAAATTCCTTCCCTCATTTTACAACCTTTTTTGGAGAATGCTCTTTGGCATGGACTATCTTCAAAAGAGGGGGAAAAAAGCATTTTGGTACATGTTACAAAAGAAAAAAGAGAATATATAATGATCTCTATTATCGACAATGGTGTTGGAAGAGATATGGCAGAAAAACTAAAAGAGAATAAGGTACTTAAACGAAAATCAATAGGTATAGAAATAACCAAAGAACGTCTATCGAATTTTTCAAGAGACTATCAAAATAAGTTCAACATAGAAATAATAGATCTGTTTGATGAAAAAGGCAGGGCTTCTGGAACTAAAGTAATTCTACATATTCCTACTCTTTAGCCTTCTTTTTTTTAGCTACAGACTCCAATTCGGCATACCAAGAACTTCCAAATTTTCTTATCAAAGCATCTTTTACAAAAACGTAAATTGGAACACTTAATTCCATTCCTAGTGTACAGGCCGCATCACAGATTTGCCATTTATGATAATTTACCGCGGTAAAGGATTTATATTCTTTTATTCTTACAGGGTATAAATGACAAGAAAGTGGCTTTTTCCATTGAATAGCTCCCTGATTATAGGCCTCTTCTATTCCACACTTGGCAATTCCCTTTTCGGAATATATGACATATGCGCATTCTTCTTTGTTAATTAGTGGTGTTTCCCATTCTCCATCATCTCCTTTTACAAAGGCGCCTTCGCTCTCTATTACTTTTACTCCTTCTTCCCGTAAATACGGTTTTACCCTTGCATAAATATCCACTAAGATTTCAGTCTCGGATTCCTCCAAAGGAGCTCCGGCATCTCCATCTATACAACAGGCGCCTTTACAAGCATCTAAATTGCATACAAATTCATTATCCAATATCTCTTCGGAAACTATAGTGTTTTCTAAATTAAACATACTGTATTCTTCTTTGGTCAAAGATAATTCTTTGGCGCATTATTCATTAAAAAATAAACTTTAAGGCATCCAAAACTTGATCTATATCGTACATTTGCCAACTTCATTTTTATAAAATTTAAGAGATGAATTTAAACTTACGGGAAATAGCCTCTGCAACGATGATTCTTTTTGCAGTAATTGATATTATTGGAAGTATTCCGATAATAATTAGTTTGAGAAATAAGGTTGGTCATATACAATCCGAAAAGGCAACAATTGTTGCTAGTTGTATTATGATTGCCTTTCTATTTATAGGAGAAGAAATTCTTAAACTAATTGGTATTGACGTTAATTCTTTCGCTGTAGCCGGTGCATTTGTAATTTTTTTCTTGGCTCTTGAAATGATATTGGGGATAGCTTTATACAGAGATGATGTCCCGGAGAGTGCTTCTATTGTGCCTATTGCGTTCCCATTGATTGCCGGTGCGGGAACCATGACAGCCCTACTTGCTCTGCGCGCAGAATTCCATGTAGAAAATATAATAATTGCCATAATACTGAATACAATTTTTGTCTATATTGTACTTAAGTCTTCGAAAATAATTGAACGTTTTCTTGGAAAAAATGGCATCAATATAATTAGAAAAGTGTTTGGTGTTATTTTAATGGCTATTGCTGTAAAGCTTTTTACCTCCAATATAAATGAGCTTTTTCAGTAGTTAAATTATGAGAAACAACATTAACCTAAAACCCGCTGTCCGATGAACAAAGTATTAATGATCGTTTTGATAGTTATTGCCCTTGGATTAATAATATACAATGCATCTTTAGTGGATTATTCCAATCCCTTTGAAGGTGACAGCACCGTAGCCGTAATTGGCATAGTTGTGTCCCTTTGCGCGATAATCTTGCTGCTTATTTTTTGGACCTCGAAAAAGATCCAAAACAAAATCAAAGACAATTAATTAGAGCTTTCTATTAAACCCCTTTCGGTCTGCTGAATTGTTGGTTGATCCAATTCTTTGACCTTTTGCAACATATTGTCCGACGTTGATTTAATTTGCGCTCCAAGGTTAGCCGTAAATAATTGTTCTGCTAAGGCACCTTTTAAATACAGCTTAATTTTAGCCTCGAAATCATAATAATTTAGCTTAACACCTCGATCAATCGAGTAGTCAATAAATTTTTCAAAAAGAATATCATCTACGACAAATTCTGTTAAAAACTGGTTTTCTCCGATATTCGAATACTGCGTCCTATCTTCTTCTAGATGTTCAAAAATAAACCGTGAAATAAATCCTAAGTTGTCTAAGCTTTCTACAGCTTCCTCTTCATTTGTGCCAATGGGCACGAAAACATCTGGAATAATACCCCCTCCACCATACACAACTTTACCTTTTGGTGTTAGAAACTTTAAAGAATCCGCTACCTTAATACTATCAACGGATACCAATTCCCCATTGCTAAAACGCTCTGTGAATCTTTGATAATAATCGTCGTTTCCGTTCTTATATGTCCTTTGTATAGAACGTCCGGTGGGGGTATAATATCTAGATACCGTTAATCTTACGGCAGAGCCATCGCCTAATTCCATTTCTCTTTGCACCAGGCCTTTGCCAAAAGACCTTCGACCCACGATTGTTCCTATATCATTATCTTGTAAGGAACCCGCAATAATTTCACTAGCTGAAGCAGATCGTTCATTAATTAAAACGTATACCGGCTTATTCTCAAAACTTCCTCTGTTGGTAGCAAAGGTTTTCTGGGTCTCACCTTTTTTGTTCTTAGTGAAAAGAATAAGCTTTCCATCTTCAATAAATTCGTCGGCCAATTGTTCTGCTATCCATAAATACCCGCCAGGATTGTCTCTAAGGTCTAGCGTAAGTTTCTTAGCTCCCTGCTGTTGTAAACTTTTCAAAGCCTCTCCAAATTCTCTATAGGTTGACTCGGCAAATCTATTAATTTCGATATATCCCATATCCGGAGTCAACATATAATAAGACTGAACACTTTTAATAGGAATCCTATCTCTATCTATTTCTACTTCAAAAGTTTTCTCTTCAGACTTTCTGTACACTTTTAGTTCTACCGATGACCCGTTAATCCCTTTAAGACGATCTACGATCAGATTGCTAGACAGTCTTTTTCCATACAAGGTATCCTCGTCTGCCATTAAAATCCTATCTCCGGGTTTTAATCCTTTTTTAGCACTAGGACCATTTTCAACCGTCCGAATTACAGTGATAGTATCTCTATACATATAGAAATTAACCCCAATCCCCACAAAATCTCCTTTCATATTCTCGGTGACTCTGGTCATATCTTCCTTGGGAATATATACAGAATGAGGGTCTAATTTATCTAGAATGTTATTCACCGTAACGTCAACTATACTATCGGTATTAATGTCATCGACATATTCGTAATCTATGTAGTCAATTAATCTGTTTAATTTATCCTTCTTAGAATTGGTTGTAAAGAGCTTCTCAGGCGAGTCATTAAAATGTAACTTACCTCCGACCAAAATTCCCACAGACAAGGCCAGTGCAATAACAGTGGGCCATATGTAATATTGCTTTTTCATAATAATTTCACTACTCTAGTCTTCCTCTTCAATCATAGGAATATGGGTCAATTTAACTCCTGCTTTTTCTAAAAACTCCAATCCGGAAGTGTCCTTATAAGCTTGTTTATATACCACTCGTTCTATTCCAGACTGATGAATTAACTTACTACATTCCCTGCAAGGCGATAAGGTAATGTAAAGGGTTGCGCCTTTGCATGACTGTGTCGATGATGCCACTTTTGAGAGAGCATTAGCCTCGGCATGCAATACATACCACTTGGTATACCCTTCATCATCTTCACAGAAATTCTCAAATCCAGTTGGTGTTCCATTATATCCATCGGAGATAATCATTCTATCCTTTACCACTATTGCCCCTACTTGTTTTCTTTTGCAATAAGAGAGCTTTCCCCATTCATATGCCATTCTAAGATAGGCCTTGTCGTATTTTTTTTGTTTAATTTTCTTCACTTAAATAATGTCCCTTTTGGAAAAAAGTTGAAATACTAAGATACTTGCTTTATAATTTCATTACAACCATTAACGGTTAATATTTAATTAAAACCGTTGTTCTGCCCTGAGCTGGGTTATCTTATAAAGATACCTTAAAAGGGCCAAGTCTGATACAACAGTGGTATTGTCATTAATACGACTAATATTAAAACACCGGAAGTACGATGATAGTAGTTAACACCAAAAAGAGAACTAATGGCAGAAGACAGCCCCAATACTATCAGAATAATAAGGAGCTGGGCTAATTCTATCCCGGAGGCAAAGGCAATTAGCGGCCTGAGAATTGTATCTTCTCCTGCGACTATCATTTTAAAATAATTCGAAAATCCCAGTCCATGAACTAATCCAAAAATAAGGGTGCTAAATTCCAGAAAGTGACTTCTTGATTCTCGTCGGGTCCCGTTTATCCAATATAAATTAAAAAGCGCCGTAAAAACTATTGTTATTGGAATTAAGAATTCTACTATTTCTACGTTTGCTTGCAGAAAACCTATACCTGCAAGAGCCAGTGAGGTGCAATGTGCAATAGTAAATATACTTACCAGTATAAATACTTTTTTCCATTCCTTAAAGCTGAATGGAATGGCAAGTGCTGTAAGAAAGAGCAAATGATCGTAGGCGTTTAAGTCTAACACATGCTGCAGTCCAAGATTACAATAAAAAATAAAATCGTACATATCTGTGTCCTTCTTATAATCTAACTTTAGGCCTAAATACCGCGTTCTGCCTGGATATGTTCGTAGGCTTTTTGTACTTCTTTAAACTTTTCTTCCGCTCCTCTTTTTATGGCTTCATCCTTTGTAACTACTTTATCTGGATGGTATTTTTTTGCCATTTTTCGATATGCCGATTTAACCTCGGCATCCGAAGAATTTTTATCTATTTCAAGAATTTTATAGGCATTATCTGCAGCTTTGACGAACATGGCCTTAATACTTTCAAAATCATAAGTTCCAACTTTGAGATACCTTGCAATTTCTCTTATTTTTTCTATTTCTGCAGGTCTTATAGCCCCATCTGCTTGTACAATTCCAAAAAGAAAATGTAACAATTGGAGTCGAACTTCATACCTAGTTCTCTGGTTTAAGTAAGAACATATTTTCTGTGCTGAAATCTCTCTATTCTTTATAACCTCATTAAAGGTTCTGAAAATAGCATTGGCCTTTTCTTTGCCATAAGTACTAACGAAATACTGACGTACATAATCTAGCTCTCTCTGACTAACCTGTCCATCAGCTTTAATGACAATAGAACATAGTGAAAGAAGATTTAATTCAAAATCTGCAGGTGAAACTTGCTGTCTTGAAAAATCCTGAAAAACACTACGTCCTTTATTACCCCCGTAAGTATTATCAATAAAACTCCCAACCAAAAAGCCTATTATAGCCCCCGGAAGGCGAAAAATGAAGTAACCCAATATAGCTGCAACCCATCTTAACATATCTATAAAAAATATATGGGCAAATATAGAATAATCAGAAGAACTGCTATTTTGCAATGACCATAGTTTTCAAGTTAAATACTTCAAATTCCTTATCTTTGCATCATTCATTTTTAAAAAAATAGCATATGTATCCAGAAGAATTAGTAAAGCCTATGAGAGCGGACCTATCTGTAGCCGGTTTTGAGGAATTATATACAGCCGAAGCAGTAGAAAAAGCAATTAATCAAGAAGGAACTACATTGGTAGTAGTTAATTCAGTTTGCGGCTGCGCTGCGGCTAATGCCAGACCAGCTGCAAAAATTAGTCTTAGCAATCCCAAAAAACCAGATCACTTAGTTACTGTTTTTGCAGGGGTAGATACAGAAGCAGTTAATGCCGCCAGGAATTTAATGGTTCCTTTTCCTCCTTCATCTCCAAGTATGGCCTTATTTAAGGACGGAGAATTAGTACATATGATCGAAAGGCATCATATTGAGGGAAGACCTGCCGATATGATTGCGGATAATTTAAAAGAAGCTTACGAAGAGTTTTGTTCATAGGCTAAATCATTCTCCTGATGGTTAAGGCCACCAGTTGAAAATACAAATTTTCGGAATTACCTATTAAAACCGTTCTATTTAGAACGGTTTTATATTTTTGTTCTATGCAAAAGCTTATAGCCTATCCACTAACCCTACTGTACTTCTTTTTTTTTGGAGCAGTCTTATTGCTCTTTCATCCTATTCAATGGATTTGTTTTAATTGGTTTGGATACGAAGCACATAAAAAAAGTGTAAGTATTTTAAATCTTTCACTTTTAAGATGCACGCACATTTTGGGCACCTACTATAGTTTTCGAAATCCTTATGAAATTCCAAAAGACAGACCATTGATTATTGTAGCCAATCACCAAAGTATGAATGATATCCCGCCAATAATCTGGTATATGAGAGATTACCATCCGAAATTCGTCAGTAAAATTGAACTGGGTAAGGGAATCCCTAGTGTTTCTTATAACCTCCGGCATGGGGGCTCTGTTTTAATTGACAGGAAAGATGGCAAACAAGCCCTGACAGAAATCGCAAAACTGGGAAAATACATCGAAAAAACTTCTAGAAGTGCTGTTATTTTTCCTGAAGGGACAAGAAGCAGAAACGGGCATCCCAAAAAATTTCAAACCACAGGTCTAAAAATTTTGCTTAAAAAAGCGCCTTCAGCGCTAATAGTTCCAATCAGTATTAATAATTCTTGGAAAATGTTGCGCTATGGAAAATTCCCATATGGTGTGGGTTCACATATAACACTAGATGTGCATAAACCAATTGAAAACAATAATAATATAGAAGCGGTTATCGCTAAAGTTGAAGAAGAAATTGTACAAGGAGTGACGTCTTTCTCATGAAACATAAGGAACTTATAACCCAAACAGAAACGTTTGTAAAAAATTCGCTTAACAATACAGAAAGTGGCCATAATTGGTTTCATATAGATCGAGTTCGAGCTAACGCCTTACAAATAGCTAAACATGAAAATGCGGATACATTTGTAGTGGAATTAGCTTCGCTTTTACATGATATTGGCGATTCCAAATTTCATAATGGCAATGAATCTATTGGCCCTTCCCGTACAAGAGAATTTTTAATGACATTAAATCTCCACAGGGAGATTTCAGAACATATTGTAAATATTGTAAAACATATTTCCTTTAAAAACACCCTAGATACCACTTCTTCTACTTTTAACTCTTTAGAATTAGACATCGTACAAGATGCGGACAGATTAGACGCTATTGGCGCTATTGGCATTGCAAGAGCCTTTAGTTTTGGTGGCTTTAAAAATCGAGAAATCTATGACCCCTCCATTAAGCCAAACCTGGAAATGACAAAAGAAGAGTATAAGAATTCTACCGCACCGACCATTAATCACTTTTATGAAAAGCTATTACTTGTGAAGGAAGGAATGAATACTTCTTTTGGAAAAAGAATTGCACAGGAACGAGATTTGTTTATGCGCGAATTTTTAGAACAATTCTATAAGGAATGGAAGGGAATTAAATAAGAAATCGATATAACCGACGTAAAAGATGAAATAGTTTTTTGTATTTTCAAGGCTTGTTAAAGTCGAAAATCCTATGAAAAGAAGAAAGTTTGTTAAAAATTTGGCTGCAAGCGCCAGTGTTTTTTCCATAGTTCCAAGTCACGTTTTGGGCAAGAGTCATATCCCTCCAAGCGATACATTATATATAGCCGCTTTTGGTGTTGGTGGTCGGGGTGCAGGGGTCATTAATGGGCTAAACAAAACCAAAAAAGTGAAGTTTGTAGCCATGTGTGATGTTGACGAACGCAGTGCTGCCAAGACCTTTAAGAAATACCGAAAAGCAAAACAATACAAAGACTTTCGCAAAGTCTTTGATTTACACCTTAGTGAAATTGACGCCATTATGGTGGCTAGTCCAGACCATACCCATGCTAGCATTGCTCTCCCTTTTATGAGAGAAAAAAAGCACGCCTATGTTGAAAAACCTTTAACACATAATATCTCAGAAGCACGCTTAATGACCGAAGTAGCAAAAGAGAATGGAATAGTTACTCAGATGGGGAATCAGGGAGCTTCCAGCGATGGCAGTAGACAAGCAAAAGAATGGATAGAATCTGGTGTTATCGGAAAAGTTAATAGAGTAGACTGTTGGACAAATAGACCTGTGTGGCCTCAGGGTATTCCTCTGCCTACCCAGGTCGATGCCATTCCTAAAGAACTAGATTGGGATCTTTGGCTAGGACCTGCAGCATTGAGAGATTATAACAATTCCTATCTCCCATTTAAATGGAGAGGTTGGTGGGATTTTGGCACTGGAGCATTAGGTGACATGGGATGTCATATCATGGAAACACCTTTTGGAGTGCTAGATCTGGGGTACCCTACAGAAGCGGAGGCCAGTTGCACTACCAATTGGGTAGGCGATTTTGTAGAAGCAGACTATAGCGCTTCATGTCCTTCATCTTCCTTAGTCCGGCTGAAATTTAATACTCCAGAACATGGAGATATTGCTCTTAATTGGTATGACGGAGGTTTAATGCCAGACTTACCGGATGCCTTAAAGGATAATGAGAGCATTGGAGATACGGGAGGAGGAAGTATTTTTTATGGCTCAAAAGGTATCCTTATTTGTGACACCTATTCCAGAAATGCGAGACTCTTACCTTCAGAACGCATGAAAGACTATTCGCCTCCTCCTGAAAAATACCTTCGGATTAAGGGAGGTACTGGTGGGCATCAACAAAATTGGGTTGATGCCTGTTTAACAGGAAGTCCTACATCATCTGATTTCAAAAAATCGGGACCCCTCACAGAAGCCGTATTAATGGGAAATTTAGCCATAAAGTCTTTCCAGTATAAAAAGCCCAAAAGCGGAGGTCGTGGATTTGATTATCCGGGAAGAAGAAAAATTTTGTGGGATGGGGATAAGATGGAAGTAACTAACTACAAATTCGCAAATCAGTGGGTAAAAGGAACCTATCGCCAAGGATGGGAACTAACCTAAGGAAACCTCATTTTATCACCTTGTTGACTTAGGGCTCATTAAACAAACTTAGTTGTGGGTCTTTATTATTATTGAACAATGCCGTATTTAATTTAGGGGTTCTAGCTGCTTTAAAATACTTTTGCTTTGCAATTTTTGCAATAGCATTAATTTGTACGGCAATAGGACCTTCTCCTCTATGCCTAATTCCAAACCTGTTATCTTTAAGGCTTCCTCCATGGCAAGAGGCGATTAAAGAAAGTACCTTTTCTTTCTTGTTTGGCATCGCCTTGGCCAGCCAATCTTTAAAGAGGTCGCCAATAGCGCCATTAAGTCTAACTATAGAGTATCCAAAATTTATCGCTCCTTGCTTCGAAACTGCTTCAGCCATATTCATTATTTCATGGCTGTTTATTCCGGGAATAATCGGTGCCAGCATACAACTAACGGGAACATTTTCTTTGGATAATTCAGAAATTGTTTTAAGTCTTTTGGAAATACTGGCCGTCCTTGGCTCTAAAGTTCTTCGTGTTGATTCAGACAGGGAGGTAACCGAAATAACCACTGAAACCAAATTGTATCGGGCCAATTCTTTTAAAAGATCTAAATCTCTTAAAATCAAACTGTTCTTCGTGATAATGCCTACTGGATGCTTGTATTTTAAAAATACTTCTAGGCAAGCTCTTGTAATCTCATAGGTCTTTTCTGCAGGTTGGTAGCAGTCTGTATTTCCCGAGAGCACTATAGGGCTTGCCTTCCAGTTTTTGGATGTTAATTTTTCTTCCAATAAGGTGGGAGCATTTTCTTTTATTAATATCTTTTGCTCAAAATCAAGTCCTGCACTATATCCATAGTATTCGTGAGTATTCCTAGCATAACAATATATACATCCATGTTCGCAACCCTGATAAGGGTTCATAGAGTAGTCTAAGGGAATATCTGGACTCAATACCTTATTGACAATAGTTTTAGGGAATATGGGTAGATATTGCGTACGTTTAGATGACAGTTCTTCCCCCTCTAAACGGCAATATTCTTGAAATGACTTTTCTAATAGATGGAATTCTTTTTGAAATTTGTTTAGGCTATTCTTTTGGGCTCCACGCCCTTTAGCAAATGGATCAGGCTTCAATTTAAATAGGATTTATTCCAAATTTATGGAATAAATCCGTAATATGAATATTTAATTTAAGCTAACATTAACCAATTGTTTTTTACTTCCCCTTTTAGCGTAAAAGATTAGATTATTCTCTTTATAATTCAATAGGGGCTTGGAGACCATTAAAGGAAGTCGAGCCTCTTTATCATCAATTATCTTTTTATAACTCATCTTTCCTTCTTCATTCAATTGAATCACAAAAACATTTCTATTTCTGCTTAATCCTTGTTTAAATACCAGTCTTTCATTATTTAACAATTGTGGGTTTTCTGAAGCTGTACTTATAAAGAAGAAGGTATCATTATTTTTGCTTAGCGAACTATAGGATGCATAAGCTCCATCTCCCTGTGTAACTTCCGATTTATTGATATTTCTTGCCCAAAGCATTTCCCCTGAACTATTCAATTTTACACTTACAATATCGTTATAATGAAATCTTTCGACCCTTAGTCTACCCCCACTAGAATTTGCCTGAATACTTGTGGTTACAAAATACTCTTCCGCATTGAAAAGAATAGATTTGTCTTCGGTAAAACTTACGTTCTTAAAAACAAGATTTTTTACCTGCTCTGCGTTCTCTTTCCCAAACTTATCATTCATGAATTGATCTGAAAAGGGATTGTATTTAAAAATTGAAATATCTAAGGTGTTCGGATTCATTTTAAAAAAAGAAACTCCGTTATATCGATTGTCTTTTCGATTGGCATAAAATCCGACACAATACAAATCCGTCTCGTATAAAACAGGTTTTAGGGCTTCAGAATATTTGTTATCAACATCAAAAACTTTTGTTTTGTAACCCTTAGAGTCTACTTTTATTAATTCATACTGAAACTTTCTTTCCTCTGCTTTAAACCTTTTTTTTGTAAAGTAAGCTTTTGCGATTATAAATGTTTTGGTAAGATCTGAAGAAAACGCCATACTCTCGAAAGCGTAATTTTTGTTTTCAATAGCATCTGAAAAGTCTTTTTCAAAAATTTTCTTTAGGGAGGAGTTAAAAGCATATATGAAATGTTTATTCGTTTTTCCCTTTTTAAAGTGTGTGCTGATTACAAATCCCGAATTGGATTCATCGAATAAAGCAGTTGTTGTAAACCCACGGTTAAAATCCCTGTTATAATAATTATGATCATATGGATCATCTACTTGCAAGGAAGCTATGGAAAGGATTTTATCTACGGTAAAATTAAAATCCGAAATTGGGCTTCTGTAAGCCAAGTAATCATAGCTGGCAGAGACTTCATTATAATCCAGAAATAGCATATACAACTGTCCATTTGCAACATAGCCATTAATAAACTCGGGCCCTTTGAGTTTTAGATTATATTCCTCTACTAACTTTAGATCGCTATCATAATGTTCTATAAAATAACCTTTAGGTTTAAGAATCATTCCTGTAAAATATGATCTTACCAAGATACTTCCGCCATAACCGTCATCAGAAATTGTAACTAAGTTAGAATACTTATATCTATCCGGATATTTTTCACCAAAATTATAATCTACAGGAGTATCTTGTCCGTAAGTAAGTGAAATCGCAAAAAATAGGGTAATACACAGCTTTAAGTTCATTAGAAATAAAGAATTTTGGCCATCTAAACTCCTGGGAAATCCGCTTTGCGTTTCCCCAAAAATGCCTGAGTACCTTCCTTGAAATCTTTGGTTCCAAAGCAATCGCCAAAAGCATCAATCTCAGTTTTATAACCATTCATATTATGATTAAAACCGGCATTTACTGCTTTTATTGCATAAGAAATTGCGACAGGTGAATTTTTAGAAATAGAATTTGCAGTCTTTAGACCTTTTTCTAGGAGTTCTTCCATAGGTACCACATGATTTACTAATCCAATCTCTTTTGCCCTATGGGCGTCTATCATATTAGCGGTCATTATCAACTCTAAGGCTCTCCCCTTACCTATTAATTGTGGAAGTCTTTGGGTGCCTCCATAGCCAGGAATTACACCTAAAGAAACTTCTGGCAGTCCCATTTTTGCATTGGTACTTGCAATTCTAAAATGACATGCCATAGCCAATTCTAAGCCTCCTCCCAGGGCAAAACCATTAATTAGTGCAATAACCGGAGTACCCAAATTTTCAATATAATCGAATAACGACTTATGACCCTTGGCGGATAGCTCCTTCCCCTGTTTTACAGAATAGTCTGAGAATTCGGATATATCAGCTCCTGCAACAAAAGCTTTTTCCCCTTTACCGGTAATAAGTATTACTCTAATACGGTTATTCTCATCTAATTTCTTTAAGGCCTTACTTAATTCCTTAATAGTTTCTTTGTTTAATGCATTTAACTTAGCAGGGCGATTTATGGTAATAGTTGCCGTTGGGTAGTCTGTATGAACTTCGATGGATGTATAGGTCATGGGTATTTTATTTGTGTATTTTGCTTTTCTTTGGAAATCGAACAGTAAAAACAGTTCCCTTCTTCGGTTGAGAGGTAAAATCAATAGAACCTCCGTAGGTTTCAACTATATTTTTGACCATTCCCAACCCCAATCCCATTCCACTGGTTTTAGTGGTAAATTTTGGTTCGAAAATTTTAGCCTTTACATCGTCCTGAATTCCAATTCCGTTATCAGCAACTGTTATTTGAACCTTATCCTCCATGGATGAGACAGAAACTAATATTCTTGGGTCCACCACATCTGGAACGGCTTGAATTGCATTTTTAACTAAATTAGTTATAACCCGTATTAACTGTGTTCTATCTAACTCGGCCGTTATCTCTTCCTCTTTTGCCGTGAAATGTATATATTTTTCATTAAATATATCTACGGCTAGTTTTACTATATTAATTACATTGATATCTTCGTTCTGCTGTGCTGGCATTTCTGCAAAATTCGAAAAAGCAGATGCAATACTGCTCATCGTATCTATTTGTTGTATCAAAGTATTCGAATACTCTTTTACCTTGATAGTTATCTCAGGGTCCTCAGGATTAAACTTGCGTTCAAAACTTTGGACACTTAGGCGCATAGGGGTTAGAGGGTTTTTGATTTCGTGTGCAACCTGTCTCGCCATTTCTCTCCAAGCCTGTTCTCTCTCACTTCGTGCTAGTTTTACTGCACTGAGCTCTAACTCGTCGATCATAGCATTATATGAATCTATTAATTTACCAATTTCATGCCCGGGATTTTCAATAAATATCTTTTCGTTTGTTCTATTTATATCCGTAGTAGATAGTTTATCCGAGATAGTTTGAAGAGAACGGGTGATATATTTAGAAATAAAATAGGCAAAAACGATAGCGGAAACCAGCATAAACAAATAAACCACTGCTAAGCGCATTAAAAACTCTTTGAGTTCCATATCATTGAACGAATTGTCCTCGTAATAGGGAATATTCAAAATCCCTATTGGCTTAAACTTTTCATCAGTTATATAGGTGAAGGAAGCCTGATACTTATCCCCAGCTTCAGTATCATCGAAGACATACCTCTTATTAGAAGATTCGGCAACATGGTCTAATATCTCTTTTTTTAGATGAGAGTTAATTGAATCGTTCCGAAAACGTGGCTTTGAGCTTTTTATTAGATTTCCTTGTAAGTCATATATATTGAAGTTTACATTCTGCACATCAGCTATCCTATAGATATCATCTCTAAAAATTAAAGCCAAATTGTCGGTAGTAATTGGATAGGTAGTCTTTTGTAATGTATAAGCTATACTTTGCTTTATTTGAGCCTCTTTTCGCTCTAGTCTTATTTGGTGGTAGTCATTAGACTGTTCCCTGTACTGATAAATAGTAACCCCTGCTATCAATATAGAAGCAATCAATACCAAGAGAATCATGGTAACAAAAATGCGCGACCTTAAAGAGAGTTTCTTAAACAAGAATTTCCAATTTGGAATTAAAGATAACAATAATCAGGCCAAAGCATCAGTATTATTTGGGTCCTAATAGCTTTTAAGCTTCAGGCTTTTTCTCGCGTATTTTTTTATACAAACGAATCCCTAATGCTAATAGGATAACTAGGGTAAACAAACCTGCAATTCCATAAATCCAATTAAAAGTTCCCTTAAGAATTACTAAAAATGTAATCGCAAACAACGCTAAAGTGGCACCTTCATTCCAAATTCTCATGAATTTAGAAGAATACCTAATCTTGTCCTTTTGCAGTTCAAGGAACATTTGGTGTGTTTTTAAATGATAAAAAATCAAAAGCACAACAAAGGACAATTTAATATGCATCCAGGGTTGCTGTAACCATTCAGGAACAATTACCAACAGCCAAATTGCAAAAATAGTAGCTAAACAGGCAGAGGGCCATGTAATTATATACCAAAGCCTTTTCTCCATAAGCTTAAACTGATTACCTAAAATTTCCTTCTCAGGAGATGTTTTTAAGGATGATTCTATATGATAAATAAAAAGACGTGGAATATAAAACAATCCAGCAAACCACGTAATTACAAAAATTAGGTGTAGGGCTTTAATATAGTTGTAATACTGTTCCAAAACGTTAATATCTGATTGCCCCTATTCCTAAATCCCATAGTTTTTTATTAAACTCTGGAATTCCCGAATTTAAAAAGGACATGGCTTCTTTTCGTAAAATATTCCATTGTTTATCTAGCACCTGTCTTCTCTCTATATTTGAAGTATTTAGAATTGGTATTGGGCTATCCGTTTGATTGATTAAAAACAAATACTCTGCAGTAAACTTATTTGGAAAATTTTCAACATCGTCATAGGCTTTTGATTTACGTTGAATCATTTTTTTATCCCAACTTTTCAATTCCTTAGCCAAGGCAATCCCTTTTTGCTTTGTTTCACTATCCTTTAGATTGTCAAGAAGTTGATTTAGCTGCACGTTTACATCATATAATTTATTCGTTAATTGATGCATTTCCGTGAGGCTCTCTTCCATTTCGCTCATAAAAATATCATGCTCACTATATTGTTGTTCGCGAAGGCTCCATCCCGGAGTTTGGACTATTTCTCCCTCTGCGCTCACTGCATTATCCCCGACCATTAGACTAAATTTGTATGTTCCTGGCGGCGCCCTGTGTCCTCTAAAGTCTGCTTCAATGTACGTGTCAGGTATTCCTGGTAATATTGGATGTCTCATATCCCAAACAAACCTGTTTAAACCTGTCATTTTAGAAAGTTTTGGTGCCGGAGGAGGTCCACCTCCATTATTTGGCTTGTAGTCGGAGTTTGGAATACTGCTAAAACGACGAATTTCTCTTCCTTGGCCATCTTCAATACGTAATACTACCTCTGTTGAATCGGCTATTTTTGGAAGATGATAAAAAAGAGCTATCCCATTGGCCGGATTTATCCCTTCAAAAGAGTCCTTCCCATCAAAAGAATTAGAATTTTCAGTCATTGGACTTCTCCAGGTACCATTATAGGTTTTCTTAGTTACATATAAATAAAGTTCGTTCTGTTTGGAGTTGTATTTCTGAAGAGGGGTAAGGTCGTCCAAAATCCAAAAAGATCTTCCAGAAGTGGCTACAATTAAATCTCCTTGATGAAGTTTTAAATCTGTGATTGGTGTTATTGGCAGGTTTAATTGAAGAGGTTCCCAGCTTTGTCCGGCATTAAAGGAAACGTATAACCCTTTTTCTGTACCTGCATAAAGTAGATTTTTTCTGACTACATCTTCCCTAATAACTCTCGTAAAAGAACCTTCTGGTATTCCTTCGCTAATTTTTTGCCAACTTTTTCCATAGTTTGTGGTTTTGTAAAGCCCAGGTCTATAATCGTTAAACTTATATCTTGTAGTGGCTATATACGCCGTTGCCGGATCATGAGGAGAAATTTCTATTGAATTAATCAAACATTCTTCCAAACCCTTTGGAGTAACATTCTCCCATGTTTCGCCTCCATTTTTTGTTATATGTACCAATCCGTCATCACTACCTGTCCAAAACACACCCTTTTCTGCGGGTGATTCTATAATATATGCTATGGTCCCATAGTTTTCGGCTCCTACTGCTTCGTTCGTATAAGGCCCTCCTCCCAAACCTTGCTTTTCGTCCATATTTCTTGTTAGATCGGGAGAAATCTCTTCCCAATTAAGGCCTTTATCTCTAGTCCTTAGAACCATTTGTGCGCAATGATAAAATGTATCAGGTTCGTGTTTAGACCAAATAATTGGGGCACTCCAATTAAAAAGATACTTCATGTCTCTTGCGGCTCTCCCAAGGTACTGAATAGGAGCCTCCATTATTTTTGTTTCGGCTTTTGTCTCCATATCCAAAATCTCAATCGTACCCAAATAATTGCCCCCCATCACATATCTTGGATTGTCTGGATCAAAAGCTAAGAATGCACTCTCACCTCCGGCGGCATAGGTCCAATCTTGCTGAGATATACTCCCCCGTCCAACTGAAAGACTGGCAATTTTTACTGAAGTATTGTCTTGCTGCCCTCCATAAATATTATAGGGAAACAAATTGTCTGTGTTAATTCGGTAGAACTGTGCCGTTGGCATATTGTCTTGTCTAGACCAATTTTTCCCGAAGTCAAAACTTATAGCTGCACCTCCATCATCGGCAATAATCATATTATCCGAGTTATTTGGGTTAATCCACAAGTCGTGATAGTCTCCATGAGTCCCCGTAATCTCTTTCCAAGTTTTACCGCCATCTATAGATCTGTAAGCCGAGGCACTTAGCACGTAAACGACATTTTCATTATTAGGGTCCAAAAAAACTTCGATATAGTACCAAGCACGTTGAACCAATCTATTATCCCCACTAACCATTTCCCAGGAATCTCCACCATTGTCAGATACAAACAACCCCCCTTGATCTTTATTTGTATCGCTCTCAATTAGAGCAAAAACTTTGTCTGAGTTGGCAGCCGAAACTGCAATTGCCATTTTTCCCTTTTCCTTTGGAAGTCCATTGTGTATTTGAAACCAATTTTTTCCTCCGTCTACAGATTTATAAAGGCCACTTCCTTTACCACCACTTATAACCTTGTTAGGCTTTCTTTGATGTTCCCACATTGCCGCGTATAAGGTTTCAGGAGAATTAGCATCCATGGAAAGTTCCGAACATCCTGTAAGCGAATTAACAAATAATACCTTCTCCCATGTCTCTCCGCCGTCAGTAGTTTTAAACACTCCTCGATCTTCGTTTGGTCCGTATAAAGCTCCCTGTGCTGCTACATAAACTATATCGGGATTAGTTGGGTCAATTAAGATTCGGGAAATATGCTGTGTCTTGGTAAGCCCTACTTTTTTCCATGTTTTCCCTGAGTCTAATGACTTGTAAATTCCATCTCCATAAGAAGTCATAACCCCACGTGGAGCATGTTCTCCCATACCGCAGTAGACAATATTAGGACTTGAAGGAGAAACGGCAACCGCACCTACAGAACCTGTTTCAAAAAATCCATCAGAGATATTTGACCAAATTTGTCCTGCATCGGTAGTTTTCCACAAACCTCCCCCTGTAGTACCCATATAATAGGTAAGAGGATCTGAAGGTACTCCGACTGCAGAAACAGATCTGCCGCCACGAAAGGGTCCAATATTTCTAAATTTAAGTGGTTCAAAATAAGAATCTGCATCTTGGGCAATCCCCAAAAATAAAAAGCAAAAAAATATTCCGGATATGGCTATTTTATTCATAATGAAAATTTTGTTAAAACAATATGCTACTTTTCAATAAAAAGATAGTTTAAATTCAAGGCATTAAATTCTTTATTGAAACTTTCCACTTCATTGTCGATCATCTCCTCAAACTTGCTAAGTTGTTCATTTACTTTTAAGGTTAACTCTTCTTTGACCTGCAAGTCTTGTTCTGTTGGAGGGAAATCATCTCTTGCGACCAAATTATTTAGATGTGCAAGTTTATTGTTTAAACGTATCGGGAAATTTAATGGATCCTGAGGGCTTCTATTCTTTGTTTGGTATAAGGCTTTTTCTATTTCTTCCAAATTTTTTTTCATCTCCTTAGCCGTAGTAACCAAATTTGCTGTTGCAGGCGTGTCCTCATACTGCTTAGTAAAAGTCTCTAATTGTAAATTTATTTTCCGAATTCTTTTTATTGACTGGTGTGTTCTATTAACAGTACCATTTACTTCATTTATAAAGTCAAACTGCTTTTGCATCTCTTCTACTGTGACCTCAGCTCTTGGATCTGCCAAGATGGTAAACAATTGCTTTTTTTCTTCGCCATTCCAATGTAAAGAAACTTGATACGTTCCGGGAACGGCCTTTGGACCACTTAAACTTGCAGACCATAATATCATCCCGTCTAATTTCTCTGCTCCATCTGCCCTAGTATCCCAAATATGAGTATTTCCTCCTTTTTTAACTTTAAGTTTTTTATCGTCCTCCTTTGAACTGCTGTTAAAACTAGCCAAAGTATCTCCTGATTGGGTCATATATGTTAGACTCAGTGTGTCTTTTTCATTCCATTGCTTCAGATAAAAATGTGTAGAAACACCATTTGGATGATTCTGCCCTGCAACAAGAGATACAGTTTTTCCAACTTCACCTTTTGTTCTATAAGAATCTTTTGGTTTAAAAAGAACTATTTCTGAATTTCCTGCGGATTCTAACTGATGTAAAACCGTTAAATCATCTAAAATCCAAATACTTCTACCCTGAGTTGCGACAATTAAACTATTTTCTTTAACCGTTAAATCTGTTATGGGAACGATGGGTAGGTTTAGTTGGAACTTTTTCCAATCAGAACCATTATTAAAACTGATATACATTCCTGTTTCCGTTCCGGCATATAAAAGACCCTCTTGTTTTGGATCTTCTCTTATTACCCTGGTAAAATGTTCTTCTGCAATCCCATTTACTATTTTGCTCCAACTTTTGCCATAGTCTTCTGTCTTGTATAAATACGGTTTAAAATCGCCCATTTTATATCTGGTGGCGGCTACATAACAAGTGCCTTCGTTAAAAGCGGAGGGTTCAACACTATTTATCATACTCCATTCTGGAAGATTTGGAGGTGTAATATTTTCCCAGGTTTGTCCTCCATTTTTAGTAATATGGATAAGACCATCATCACTTCCCACCCATAGAATTCCTTCCTTGAGAGGGCTTTCATTTGCAGCAAATATGGTGCAATAATACTCTACTCCAGTATTGTCTTGTGTAATAGGTCCGCCACTTGAAACCAATTTTGTAGAATCGTTTCGTGTAAGATCTTCACTTAGCAATTCCCAACTTTCTCCTTCATTCTCGGACATATGCACATGATTTGAAAAAGTATAAATTCTTTTGGGATTATGTCTGCTAAAAATAATTGGGAAATTCCATTGAAACCGATATTTCATTCCTTCTGCTCCATAGCCCATAGGGTTATCGGGCCAAACATTAATCGCCCTCGAAGTATTCTTTTCGTGATTTACTCTTGTTAAATAGCCCCCATAACTACCCCCATAAACGATATTATTGTTCAATGGGTCTACGGCAATATGAGCAGATTCTCCCCCTGCAGTAGACTCCCAATCATTTTCGCCTATATACTCCCCGTCAGATCGATGGCGTATTCTAACGGTAGAATTATCTTGTTGAGCGGCATAAATTCTATACGGAAAATCGTTGTCTGTAGTTACTCTGTAAAACTGCGCTGTAGGCTGGTTATAATAGGTACTCCAAGTATCCCCTCCATCATAGGATATCTGAGCCCCGCCATCATCTCCAATAATCATTCGATTTGAGTTTTCCGGTGCAATCCATAAATCATGATGATCACCATGTGGTGCATTGAAGGTGCCAAACGTTTTTCCTCCATCTGTGGATTTATGGTAGCGTACGTTTAGAACATACACGGTATTTACATCTTCCGTATCCGCATACAATCTGGTATAGTACCAAGCTCTTTGTCTCAATTTACGCTCCTGATTTACCAATGCCCACCGATGGCCTCCGTCATCGCTTCGATATAACCCCCCATTGTCTTTGTTCTCTACAATGGCCCAAACTCTATTAGAATTTTTGTGAGAAACCGCTACACCAATTATCCCTAAGGTATCCTTTGGAAAACCCTCCATTAAGGAGATTTCTTGCCAAGTTTCCCCGCTATCTGTACTCTTCCATAAGGCCGACCCTTCGCCTCCGCTGCTTAAGCTATACGGCGTTCTTTGCGCCCTCCAGGTAGAAGCATAGAGTATTCGCGGATTATTGGGATCCATAACCAAATCAACAGCCCCAGCCTGTTCGTTGACAAAAAGGGTCTTTTCCCATGTGAGTCCGCCGTCAATACTTTTATATACGCCCCTGTCCTTACTAGGTTTATAGATATTCCCCAAGACTGCAGCGTAGACTATATCTGGGTTTGATGGGTGTATCCTTATTCTTGGAATATGCCTGCTCTGACTTAAACCTAAGGCTTTCCAAGATTTACCAGCATCCTCAGTTTTCCACATTCCATACCCAGAAGAAACATTTCCTCTAAGCGTCTTTTCTCCCCCCCCTACGTAAATTACATTTGGATCGCTTTTGGAGACCTCTACAGCTCCAATACTACCGCCAAAAAAACCATCAGAAATATTTTCCCAACTTCTACCCCCATTTGTAGTTTTCCAAACTCCTCCCCCAGTAGCGCCAAAATAAAAAAGATTGGGTTCTCCGGGGACTCCTGTAACTGCAGCAGACCTACCACCTCTAAAAGGGCCTATTAATCGATATTCTAAGTTTGAATAGAGCTCTTTAGGATACTCACTTGTGCTCTGTTTTTTGGATTTAGTGTTCTGTGCTTTTAAAATACTTCCAGTAAAAAGAAAAGCACCAATTAGGGGAAGCAGAAGTCCGTTTTTTATCATTCTATTCACTTTTCGAATTAGTCGACCTAAATGTAGGGAAAAGAAGTGAAAACAGCGTTTTATTTAAAGGCTTAAAAAATGCTTTTTTGGTGAATTTAGATGTCCCTTAAACTATTATATTGTAGCTTCAATCCAGTTTGCTTCACGATATTATAAATGAATTTGTTTGGCTGAAAGATTCAAAAAGATTTTTGATATATTAGAAACCGCATATCTTTAGTCCAAACTAATTAAATTATTGTTGATATGATACTCGAAAAAAGCATCCCCATTAGGTATTGGGCCAAGGAAGTAAGATGGGACTTATTAATTGTAATGTTTTTTTCTCTTGGGGTATACTTTTTCAAATTATACGTTGTAAATATAGATGTCCCCATAGCAATAGGAACTTTTCTCGGCACTGCAATTGCCCTTCTTCTTTCTTTTAAACTGGCCCAGTCTTATGATCGTTGGTGGGAGGCCAGAAAAATCTGGGGTTCTATTGTCAATGATTCCAGGAGCCTTGTATTACAAGTAAAGAGTTTTGCTGAAGACCCGTCAAATTCTATCCTTTCAAAAATGTCTTATAGACAAATAGCCTGGTGCTATGCCCTTGGACAATACCTGCGCAAAGTTGAGATTACTTCAATGATAAAGGATTTTATTGCTCCAGATGAATTTCATAGCATATCTAAAAAACAGCATATTCCATTGGCCCTATTAGACCTTCAGAGTGAAGATTTGCGACAATTATCCAAGAATATACAACTTAACGCCTATCAGCAAGTACAAATAGACAGTACCTTGGTCCGGTTAACGGCGTCTATGGGCAAGGCCGAAAGAATAAAAAATACTGTTTTTCCAAGAACGTATAGAAATGTATTACACTTTTTTATCTATATCTTCTTAGGCCTTTTATCTTTATCCCTTGAGGATATTTATGGTTTTCTTGAAATTCCTCTCTTGGTGCTAATCTCCATCCCGTTTTTTATGCTTGAAAAGATAGCATTTACCATTCAAGATCCTTTTGAAAACAGACCTACGGATACTGCTATGACTAGTATCGCAAGGGCTATTGAAATTAATATTAAGGAGATATTGAATGAAGAAGAACTGCCAAAACCTCTAGAGCCCAAGAGATTTTACATAATGTGATAAAAAGGATTCATTAGTCTGTCTGCAGCTCATTTTTTACAGCCATTCTAAGGTATAAGACGGTGACAATAGTGGCCAAAACATCTGCAATTGGAAAAGAGATCCACACCCCAGTCTCTCCAAAATAATAGGGTAAGGTTAAAATCAAAGGTATAAAGAAAAAGCCCTGTCTAGATAGAGTTAGAAGTAGCGCTGGTATGGCCTTTCCTATGGCCTGAAAATATGCCGCTCCAATAAGTTGAAAGGCAATAATGGGCGTAGCTGCAAATACCCATCGCATTGCTTTTGGTGCATGCTCTAAAATAAAAGCATTAGTCTCTACATCTAAAGCAGACATATTATCTGAATTTCCCAGGAACAAGGAGGTAATCTGAAAGGGAAAAACCATTAATATGAGAAATACTACGGTTGCCACCAAGGCTGCATACATAATTGCAATTTTAATAGACTGTCTAACTCGTTGAAACTTCTTGGCACCATAGTTAAAACCCGCTATCGGCAGAAACCCTTGGGTTACTCCAAAAACCGGAAAGAGAGCAAACATTAGCATCCTTCCAATAATAGCATATACTGCCACCATAGGTTCTCCTCCCAAGGAAAATAGAATATTATTCATTAGTAAATAGGTTATACTAGTAACTGCCTGTCTAGACAAGGTAACTACTCCAAGGGCGCTTATCTCCTTTAGTATTCTCCCATTTAATATAAAATGGTGGAGACGAAGTTTTAATTCAGAATTATTAGAAAGGAAAAAGTATAGGATATAGCCGAAACACATTAGATATCCTGCCGTTGTAGCCCATGCTGCACCAGCCATCCCCCAATCAAATACATAAATAAACAAGTAGTCCAAAAAAAGGTTTCCAAGGGAAGGAATAATCATAGCAATCATGGCGAACTTAGGTTTGCCTTCTGCCCTAATAACCGTATTTCCCATCATGCAAAGGGCTAAAAAAGGAACCCCGTAAAGGACAATTATATAATAGGTTTTCGCCGGATCAAAAATCGCTCCTTTACCGCCAAAAGTTGGAATAAGACTATCTACAAAATAAAGTCCGAGAAGCACCATAGTTATGGTTACTAGCAAGGTAAGCGTTATCTGATTCCCAAAGGTTTTAAGTGCCTTTTCTTTATTTTCTGCACCTAAAGCCCTAGAGATGACACTACTGCCTCCAATACCAATGGCCATACCCAATGCCGCAATGAAAAAAGATACTGGTAAGACTACATTAATCGCTGCAATTGCAATAGACCCAATCCAATTTCCAACGAATATAGTATCTACTAATATATTCAGGGACATAACCAAAATACCTATTGAGGCAGGTACGGCTTGTGAAATAAGCAGGGGGCCTATTGGTTCATTTCCTAGTTGTTCTGCGGATACTTTAGCCATATTAAATGTTCTGCGTTTTATGAAGGAGCTTAATATTAAGGCTGCGTAACTCAAGCCACTTTTATGGCTAACAATCAGTAAAATAGCCTGTTTAATTAAGAGGTTATATCCTAATTAACCATTGGAAGTGCTCCCGATGTATTCCATTCCTCTATCCACTTAACCATAAGTGAAACCCAAGGATCACTATCGTTAAGACAGGGTATGTGTATATATTCGCTCCCCCCAGCCTCTAGAAATTGCTCCTTTCCTTCCATTGCAATCTCCTCCAATGTTTCTAAGCAATCACTTACAAAAGCAGGTGTTACTACAGCTAGTTTCCGTACCCCAGATTTTGCAAGTCTTTCAAACTCAAAATCAGTATAAGGTTTTAACCAAGGGTCTCCAGCGAGTCTCGACTGAAAAGAAGTGCTTACCTTATCTTTAGAAAGACCAAGTTTTTTCACTACGTTGGACGTTTGGTTATAGCATTGATGTCTATAACAGGTATTGTGCGCTACAGAATTGGCAGTACAACAAGTACTATTTATTCTACAATGGAACCTTGTTGGGTCTGATTTTCGAATGTGTCTTTCTGGAATTCCGTGATAGGAAAACAATAAATGATCATAGTCAAAACCCTTTAAATTTTCTCTTAAATGATTAGAAAACACTTCGATGTAATGGCTGTTCTTAGAAAATGCGGGAAGGGTAGTAAGTTTAATATCGGGGTAAAATTCTCCTTGAACCTCCATTGTTTTCACAACTACAGTTTCATAGGAAGACATGGCATAATGGGGATACAAAGGTACCAGTAGTATTTCATTTACACCATTCTTATGTAGTTCTCCAAGAGCACTCTTGATATCCATTGAACCATATCGCATGCCAAGTGCTATTGGTAGGGAAGAATGCTTTTCAACTTTTTCAGTAAAGCGCTCAGAAAGTACAATAAGAGGTGATCCTTCCTCCCACCAAATTTTGGCATATGCTTCAGCAGATTTTTTTGGTCTTGTTTGTAAAATAATCCCCCTCACCAAAAGATTTCTCAGTAATTTGGGAACATCTATTACTCTCTCGTCCATTAAAAATTCATCAAGATATGGTTTTACATCTTTTGCAGTAGGGCTATCCGGAGAGCCTAAGTTTACTAATAAAACACCTTTCATATATCTTCGCTTAGGAATTCAAAAAACAAAAATACTATTTGATATAAAACAAAAACCGTTTTATGTCTATACTTTTCTAATGTTACCATAAAGTATACTTATAAAGTAAACTCTCTCTTCTAAATGGTAGTTATATGCTATAAACTATGAAAAGCGACAGTCTTAAAGCTAAACTGAAAATCTTATCCGTGATTTGCTTATTTTTGACAAACATTTATTATGAAAGGCTTTCTATTGTGTTTCTTCTTCCTGTCTGCCTCCGTGATTTTTTCACAAGAAGTTGTTTGCACAATTCAAGACAAGGAATTATTTAAAAAAAAGATAACAGACTTTCAAACCATAAATGCAGATTCTTTTGGAGAGTTTGTGAAGTTCGTAGGTTTATCCTTTTTGGAGACTCCTTATGTGGCCAAGACCCTTGAAGTTGGACAAAAAGAGACCCTAGTAGTGAATTTTCATGGTTTGGACTGTACTACCTATGTTGAGAATGTCTTAGCACTAAGCCTAATGAATTACACGGGTAAATCAGATTTCGAAACCTTTACAAAGGTTTTGGAAAGTGTAAGATATCGTGATGGGGTATTAGATGGTTATGCTTCCAGATTACACTATTTTTCAGACTGGATTGCCAATAACGAAAAAAAAGGATTTGTTAAAGATATTACCAAGGATATAGGGGGGGAGAAATCTCTGAAAAGTATAGATTTTATGAGTACTCATAGAGATCTTTATCCTTTTCTGACGGATGACTTAAACTTTCAAAAAATAGAAGCCATTGAGAAAGTTCTTAGTCAGAAAGCCATATGGATTATTCGAGCTGAAAATATCAAAGAAAATGAGGAAAAGATCAAAGATGGGGATATAATAGCCCTGACCACCTCCATAGATGGGCTCGATATTACGCATACTGGACTGGCCATATTTATAGAAGACAAACGGCTACACCTTTTACATGCTTCTTCTTCTGGAAAAGTAACTATCACAGAAAGTCCATTAACAGAATATTTAAAGACTGTAAAAAACAATACTGGAATAATGGTTGCCAGACCAAGTAGTGAGGCTATAAATAAGTTCTTTACCTCCCCAGACAATAATTAATGCCTCCAAGTAGATGTTTTTGGAAGGCTGGCTCATCAAAAGATTCTTTTGTATGACCTCCTCCTGTATAAAAGCTTCGACCGCCTTCAAATTCGTGATACCAGGCTATAGGATGAAAATCATCGTTAGTTCCACCTTCATAGGTAGACTCATCTAGAAATATTAATACCTTAAGATCAGGATTGATATTTTTATAATTATACCATTCATCAGACCTGGTCCATATATCGTCCAAATGTTTTGTAGAAGCGTGATTCTTGTCTACCATATTCATACTTGCTTCACGAACGTTCGGATCATTGGGGTGACTTTCAAAATAAGCCCCTACTAGTTTCCCGTACCATGGCCATTCATATTCTGTATCTGCCGCGGCATGAATCCCCATAAAGCTTCCGCCTCCTCGTATATAATCTGTGAAGGCCTTTTCCTGCTCCGCACCTAAGACATCCATAGTAGTGCTTAGGAATATTACCAATTGATACTTCTCTAAATTTTTCAAGTTAAACTGAAGAGAATCCTCCGTCTGTGTAATCTGAAAATTATTTTTTTTGCCTAGTTCTTTCAAAGTCTTTACACCTTTTTCTATGGACTTGTGCCGATATCCTAGAGTTTTGGTATAAACTAATATTTGTGCCGGGGCCGATTCTATTTCATCTGTTATGGCTGAAGAGGCCTGAACTGGTTCAGCTAACAGAGAGTTTCCAAGTAAAACAGCAATGATAAGTGTAAAGTAAGTTCTCATAGTTAGTACTTTTAGTGTTGTTAAATGTAAATAATTTTCTTTATTACAAACCAAGAGATATCAAATACTTCTTAGGAGTAGTACCGTACTTCTTTTTAAACGAGGCAATAAAATGACTAGGAGTACTATAACCTATCCTATGACCAACCTCGCTAACATTAAACCGCCCAGATTCTAACATTTTCCTGGCATAATCCATCTTATAGTCAAATAAGAAACTAAAGACAGGCTCCCCGTAAACTTGCTTAAAGCCTTCTTTTAGCTTCTTTAAGGATAGCCCAATCTCGTCTGACAACTCTTTTAATGTAGGCGGCTCTGCCATTCTTGTAATCATAATCTCTTTAGCCATTTTAATTCGTTTAATATTCTCTTCGTCAACTAAAAACGGACATTGCTCTATATCTGCATCTTCACTTTTATTAAAATAAAGGGCCATAAGCTCATAAACCTTTGCCTTAACAAAAAGGGTCTTGATAGACGAATTGAGGTTGTAATTGATAATCTGACTTAATACAACAGCTATTGCCGGAGTAACAACTTCTTGGGCATAATACTTCTGATCCCGGCCTTCTCCTGCAAGAAATGGGATAAAACCTGCCTCGCTGCTAAACAAAGAGTGAAATCTTTTTAGTGTCATTATCACGGAAATAAGCCATGAATTGGAACCTAATTCTAAATTTAAAGGTAAATCCAGATTAGTATTATACAATAATAAAGAGGTTTCTTCAGCTATATCTAAGGCATAATTCCCCTGGTTAAAAATAAACTTAGCCTGGCCTTTCAGGCAAAAATGAAATTGAATGAAAGTACGGTCTATTTTTCGCGTAACTTTTTGATTTACAGAAGTTTCATTTTGTAATTTAAGAATGTAAAAGTCATCCTCAATAACTACTTCGTCCTTAGAACCTTCAGCGATATTTTTTAGCATCTTTCCCAACATTTTTATTCCTTATCTATTTAGAATCTTTCTAAATTAAATTAGACAATCCTATAATAACCCCCCTAAATATAATGGTTTTCTCAGTTTTACAGTCAAAATTAGGTGAAAATCACTTCCTTCGACATATATTGCCCTTCTAGCGTTATTTTTATAGGTAAGATGCACTTATTTTTGAGCTCATAATAAATTATATGAAGAGGTATAATATCTCCAAACACAATTCCTTTTATTCCGTAGGTCTAAGTTATAAAATGGCAGACGCAACGCTAAGGGGAAAATTTAGCCTTGACACCGATAGCATCAATGCTATTTTAGCAGAGGCTAAATTATTGGGAATAGATGGTTTATTAGCTGTATCAACCTGCAATAGAACGGAATTGCATGGGTTTGCGCAGCATCCTTTTCAGTTAATCAAATTACTATGTGACTATTCTAAAGGGACGGTTGAAGAATTTCAAAATGTTGCCTATATACATAAAAACCAGGAAGCCATAGATCATTTGTTTAAGGTGGGTACTGGCTTAGATAGTCAGATATTAGGAGATTTTGAAATTATTAGTCAATTAAAAAGAAGTTTTGCACTTTCCAAAACCCACGGTCTTACTAGTCATTTTTTAGAAAGACTTGTTAATTCTGTTATTCAGGCAAGTAAGAGGATTAAAAATGAAACCGAGATATCTTCAGGGGCCACTTCAGTTGCCTTTGCCTCTGTGCAATATATCTTGAAAAATATTTCCGATATTTCCAATAAAAATATCCTTCTCTTTGGCACAGGAAAAATAGGTAGAAATACTTGTGAGAATCTAGTGAAACATACAAGTCATCCACATATTACCTTAATTAACAGAACCAAGGATAAGGCAGAAAAAATCGCTGGAAAGTTTAGTTTAAAAGTGGAGGATTTCGGGGATCTTCAGGCTGAAATAAGAAAATCTGATGTTCTCATTGTAGCAACAGGCGCTCCCCATCCAACCATTACCAAAGAGCTAATCTACAATCGCAAACCCTTACTGATTCTTGATCTATCTATACCTAAAAACGTAGATGATTCTGTAAAAGAGCTTGAAGATGTTACTCTTATACATCTAGACCACCTTTCGCAAATTACGGATGAAACTTTAGAGAGAAGAAAAGCATTTATTCCGCAGGCCGAAATAATTATTCAAGAAATAAAAACGGAATTTAACCAGTGGTTAGAGACAAGAAAATTTGCACCCGTAATTAAAGCACTTAAAACCAAATTAAAGTCTTTTAAAGAAGAAGAATTAGATTTTCAGTCCAAAAAGATTTCTAATTTTAATACGGAACACGCAGATATAATTTCTGAAAGAATAATTCAAAAAATCACTACACAGTTCGCGAACCATTTTAAGGATCCCAAAAATGATGCGGAAGACAGTCTGGAACTTATTCAAAAAGTATTCCAAATAGAATTAGCTAAAGAATGAGCCAAGTCATAAGAATTGGCACTCGTGATAGTGCTCTGGCCATTTGGCAGGCCCAAAATGTTCAAAACCAACTTCAGAAAAAAGGGTATAAAACAGTCTTAATTCCTGTAAAGTCAGATGGAGATTTAGAATTAAATCTACCCCTGTACGACATGGGGATTACTGGGATTTTTACCAAAACCTTAGACGTGGCACTACTGACCAATAAAATTGATTTGGCGGTGCATTCAATGAAAGATGTTCCCACAAGACTACCTTTGGGTGTACAACAAACTGCCGTATTAAAAAGAGGTAATCCTAGAGACCTTATTGTACATAAAGGATTAGACTTTCTAAACGGCAATGGCCTTGTAGCAACTGGCAGCTTAAGAAGGAAGGCCCAATGGCTAAAAAGATATCCAAAACATGAGGTAGTAAATCTGAGAGGGAATGTAAATACAAGGCTAAAAAAATTCAAGGATAATAATTGGGATGCGGCCATTTTTGCAACCGCAGGTTTACAACGAATAGACGTTTTACCAGAAAATCATAAAGTCTTAAATTGGATGGTACCGGCACCAGCACAAGGAATTGTGATGATTGCCTCGAAGATACAGGATGAAGCCCTAAATGCCCTTGTCAAAACCTTAAACGACCCGGCTACCGAAGTTTGTGCAAAACTTGAAAGGGATTTTCTAAGAGAACTTGAAGGAGGTTGTACTGCCCCAATTGGAGCCCTTGCTTCCATTTCAGGGAATGAAATATCTTTTGAAGGTATTTTGTTGTCTTTAGATGGGAGAAAAAGCATCTCTATCAAGAAATCTATTCCTGCATCTGAAGCTGAAAATCAAGGTATATTTTGGGCGCAGGAGGCACTACAAAACGGAGGTAAAGAACTAATGCAAGAGGTAAAGGAGCAACTGTAAAATGATTCAAATACTATCTACAAGAAGCTTGTCTGAAATGTATCAAAGACGCATAATTGATGTAGGTGCGGAATATCAAGAATACGATGCTATTGAAATTGAGTATTTAGATTTTACATGGAATTCGTCATTTGTAAATCTAATATTCACTAGCCAAAATGCTGTGGAGGCATTTCTGAAAAACCCTAATTCAAAAGACTATCAAGCGATTAGATATAAATGTTTTTGTGTTGGTTCCAAGACCAAGGTTTTATTAGAAAGGAATAATTTTCATGTTGTTGCCTGTTCCGATAACAGTAAAACTTTAGCTGAAAATATTGTTGCCAACTATTTTTCTTTATCCTTTTTGTATTTCTGCGGAAATATGCGCAGGGAAGAATTGCCAAAACTCTTAAAAAATAGTTCAATAGCACTTAAAGAAATTGTAGTCTATAAAACACACTTAAATGTATTATCCTTCACGTCCAATTTTGATATAGTCCTTTTTTATAGCCCTAGTGGTGTTGAGAGTTATACAAGGTTAAATAACTTAGAAAACAGTATTGCATTTTGTATTGGGTCTACTACTGCTAAAGAAGCTCAAAAGAAAGGTGGCGAAATAAAGGTGGCAAAAAAACCCACTAAAGAAAATTTAATCATTGAATTAATAAACTATCTAAAAAATTAATAAGGGGAGATGAACATTAAAAACGATCTATTTTTAAGAGCACTAGATGGAGAATCTGTGGACAGACCTCCGGTTTGGATGATGAGACAGGCTGGAAGGTATTTGCCAGAATTTATGAAAATAAAGGAGAAGTACGATTTTTTTACTCGTTGTCGGACTCCCGAACTCGCTTCTGAAATCACCGTGCAACCAATTCGCAGGTATGGCATGGATGCGGCTATACTCTTTAGTGACATTCTAGTTATTCCTCAAGCAATGGGGATTGAGGTTGAAATGAAGCCAGATTTTGGACCCTTTCTGCCCAATCCCATACGAAGCCTAAAAGAGGCGGAAGAGGTTATAGTTCCTGATGTAACAAAAGAGCTAGACTATGTTATGCAGGCCATAACCATGACCAAAGAAAAACTTAATAATGAAATCCCATTAATAGGTTTTGCCGGATCCCCTTGGACCATTCTTTGCTATTGTGTACAGGGACAAGGCAGTAAAAATTTCGACAAAGCAAAAGCCTTCTGTTTTACAAATCCAGAAGCAGCGAAAATACTTTTGCAAAAAATAACAGATACTACCATCTCTTATTTAAAATCGAAAGTGAAATCAGGAGTCAATGCCGTACAAATTTTTGATTCTTGGGGAGGAATGTTGTCTCCTGAAGACTACCAAACAATTTCATGGCACTATATACAGCAAATTGTAGATGCTTTAAAGGAAGATACAAAGGTCATTGTTTTCGGCAAAGGCTGCTGGTTTGCACTTAGAAATATGGCTAATTCTGGAGCCTCTGCCTTAGGAATAGATTGGACTTGTTCCGCCCAGAATGCAAGATATCTAACAGGAGGCAAAATTACCCTTCAAGGGAATTTTGATCCAGCGAGGCTTCTTTCACCACCAGCCGACATTAAAAAGATGGTTACAGCGATGATTAATGACTTTGGAAAAGACCGCTATATCGTTAACTTAGGACATGGTATTTTACCAAATATTCCTGTAGAAAATGCCAAAGCATTTATTGATGCTGTGAAAGAATATTCTTAATATGTTGGTTGGGCAGCTTTTAAGAAATTTAGATACTAAGGCGCTATGGAAATTACTGGGAATTTGTTTTTCCAACATGTCTTTCATTTATCCTACCTTTTTGGCTACAAAAAAATGTATTCGCTATACAGAACAAGAATTTGGTGACCAACACCATACCAACAACAACTCCAATGCCTTCAGGCATGCTCTCTGGAATTATCTCATCCTTGATTACTCTATACAATATCTTAATTCAGAAAAAAAATCCTTGCATTGGGCTAAAAAAATAACCGATTTACATGAAGAGTTGTTTAAGAATAGTCCTCTGGAAAAGGCCATGGACGATCACAATAATGAAGCTGGCAGAGTCTTTTATCTCGCTAATAAAAGTTGTTCAAGAACTGAAAACATGAAAAGTTTAAAACACTTGGCAGATGCTTCCTTGGCTATTCAAAACATCTCAGAAATCAAAGCCCAATCGCAGGAACAATTAGTACACTTAAATGAATAATTATGGCATTACTACCATTAGGAGAAGATTCTCTTAGGTTAGAACACCTGGAGCGGAAAGATGCAAAACATTTGTTCCTTTTTATTAATTCAAATAGGAAGTGGCTTCAAAAATTCTTTCCAATTACCCTAAATGAGAATAAAAATGAAGAAGATTCTCTTGCCTATATTAAGCAGAAAGCACTCCTGAAAATCGAAAAAAAAGAGTATATTTTTACCATCAAGACGCAGAAGGAAAGTACTATTTTGGGGCTTGTAATTCTTAAAGAACTAAACTGGATAAAAGGCAGAGCAGAGGTGGCCTATTGTGTACAACAAAATATCCGTAATTTAGGGTGGGCCACATTGGCAGTAAATCAGATTGTTAAATATGCCTTTGATTCCCTTCAACTATTAATCCTAGAATCGCATATACACAAATCTAATCTGGCAAGTATTCGCGTTGCTGAAAAATGCGGCTTTGAATGGACAAAAACATTAAGCAAATCCCATAGTACCTCAGCGGGAATTTGTTTAGATATGGAACTATATGAAGCAAAAAATGAAAGAGAAGTTTTACCACTACATTGAACAGCTACAAGATAGTATCACTGAGACGCTAGGGGCCCTAGACAAGCTTGATTTTCAAGAAGATCTTTGGGAGCGCCTAGAAGGTGGTGGTGGCAGAACCCGCGTATTGGAAGGGGGGAGTATCTTTGAAAAGGCCGGAGTTAATATTTCTGCTGTTCACGGAGAACTCCCCGAGAGTTTACAAGCGTATTTTGGCGTAAAGGAGGCTGATTTTTTTGCTTGTGGTCTTAGTCTAGTAATTCATCCTAGAAATCCAATGGTGCCTACAGTGCACGCCAATTGGCGCTATTTTGAAATGTATGATAAAGACAAAACGATGATTGATCAGTGGTTTGGGGGTGGCTTGGATTTGACACCCTATTATCTATTTGAAGAAGATGTTATCCATTTTCATAAAATCTGCAAAGCCGGGTGTGATAAGTTTAACCAAGGGTTTTATAAAAAATATAAAGAAAAATGCGACAGTTATTTTTGGAATACCCATAGGAATGAGGCTAGAGGGGTTGGTGGTCTTTTCTTCGACTACTGTAAATCTAACAAGGAAATGTCTATAGATGATTGGTTTGAGTTTGTAAGAGAAATTGGAGATAGCTTTCTGACAGCCTACCTTCCGATTGTAGAGAAAAGGTACAAACGCGAGTATTCTCCGGAAAACAGAACCTGGCAGGAAATAAGAAGAGGACGGTATGTTGAATTTAATTTAGTACACGACAAGGGTACTCTTTTTGGCTTAAAAACGAATGGAAGAATAGAAAGTATTCTTATGAGCCTACCTCCTGTAGTGCAATGGAAATATGATTACCAACCAAGTGTGGGAAGTGAAGAAGCAAAGCTGGAAAATGTATTAAAACAACCTAAAGATTGGCTAGCTCAGTAAACGATGAATAGTATGAAACAGAAAATTTACCAAATAGATGCGTTTACCGCCAACTTATACGGCGGCAACCCTGCTGCGGTGTGTGTATTACATACATGGTTACCAGAGAGGGTAATGCAAAATATCGCCATGGAAAATAATCTGGCGGAAACAGCCTTCGTAGTAAAAAATGAAATAGGCTATGACATTCGTTGGTTTACTCCCGAAACAGAAGTGGATTTGTGTGGTCATGCAACTCTTGCCTCGGCCTATGTTATTTTTAATTATTACGAAAAAGAAAAAAAAGAAATAGTATTTGCATCTCTAAATAGGGGACTATTGCATGTAAGTTTGCAAAAGGATGGATCCATCTCTCTAGATTTTCCAGAAGACACCTTAAATCCCATACAAGCTTCTGAAGATCTGATCCAGGCGATTGGCCAAAAACCTGTTGCTGCCTTTAAAGGCAAAACAGATATTATGCTCATTTTTAAAAGCGAAAAGCAAATAAGGGATATAAATCCCAATTTCCACTTGTTAGGGCAGTTAGCCGTGAGGGGAATAATCATATCCGCCGCAGGCGATAATGTAGATTTTGTTTCGAGATTTTTCGCCCCCAATTGTGGTATAAATGAGGATCCGGTAACCGGCTCAGCTCATACTAGCCTTGTCCCTTTCTGGTCAGAGAAGCTTGGTAAAAATAATTTGAGTGCAAGACAACTGTCTAGAAGAGGTGGGGCAATAGAATGTCAGATAAAAGGAGATCGTGTAATACTAACTGGTTTTGCCGTGCCTTATTTGGAAGGATATATTGCTATTTAAATAACCACAAAACACTTACCTTTAAATTATAATAATTACTATGTATCCATTAAGACGTAATAGAAGATTAAGAAACAATAAGGTGATTAGAAGTCTGGTCCGTGAGACTATTCTTACTCCGGACGATTTTTTAGTCCCTCTTTTTGTTGTTGAAGGTAAGGGCGTTAAAGAGGAAATTGTTTCTATGCCAAATTATTATCGCCTGAGTTTAGATATCCTTGCGAAAGAGGTAAAAGAATTGTGGAGTCTAGGTCTGCGGTCCGTACTATTATTTGTTAAAGTCCCTGAAAACCTAAAAGATAATAAAGGAACGGAGGCTTTGAATGAATATGGATTAATGCAAAGAGCTATTAAATCGATTAAAGACGTATGTCCTGAAATGCTCGTTATGACTGATGTAGCACTAGACCCATATTCTATTTATGGGCATGACGGCATAGTGGCCGATGGAGTGATACTAAACGATGAAACAAGTGAAATACTAGCCCAAATGAGTATTTCCCATGCTTCAGCCGGAGCGGATTTTGTGGCACCCAGCGATATGATGGATGGGCGAATTCAAATAATTCGGGAAGCTTTAGAGGATGAAGAATTGATTGATACAGGAATATTAAGCTATTGTGCTAAATATGCAAGTGGTTTATATGGCCCATTTAGAGATGCTCTGGAATCTGCACCAATTGATAAGGAAAATATTCCTAAGGACAAGGAATCGTACCAAATGGATCCTGCCAATCGATTGGAGGCCATCAGAGAAGCACATATGGATGTTGACGAAGGGGCGGATATAATTATGGTTAAACCCGGCCTATCCTATTTGGATATTGTAAGAGAATTAAAAGATGAGGTAGACGTACCAGTTGCCGTTTATCAGGTATCCGGAGAATATGCGATGATTAAGGCGGCTGCAGAAAAAGGATGGATAGACCATGATACTATTATGATGGAACAATTGATTTCGATGAAAAGAGCAGGTGCGGATATTATCGCTTCTTATTTTGCCAAGGAAGTGGTTAAACTTCTTGGATAGATTCATTTAAAACGTTCTATCATGGCAACCCATATACCCTCCAAGCACTTTTGCAATTTTAAAATACTAATTAGTATTTTAATGATTTCCCTAGCTAGCTTTCCATTAGTTGGACAAGACTTTTCTGAAGCTTATGTTGGCAAAAATACTTATGAAGATCCTTTGCCTATTGATTTAATAAGCAAAACAATCAGTCTAAGAATTGATTCAATTATAACAGACGGTATTTTAAGGAAGGCCTTCCCAGGAGCCCAAGTTCTCACTGCGCATAAGGGGAAAATCATCTACCACAAAGCCTTTGGCTATGCAACCTACGACAGTATTCAGAAAATTCCATTGAATGCATTATATGATCTGGCTTCCGTTACCAAAATTCTTGGCCCGCTTCCAGCCCTTATGAAACTATATGACGAGGGCAAGATAGAATTGGACGTTCCGTTTAGTAACTATTGGCCAGGATGGAAAAAAAGAAAAGATAAACGCGATCTCACTTTAAGAGAAATTCTGTCCCATCAGGCCGGTTTGGAGCCTTATATTGTCTTCATGAACGAGGTGTTGAAAAAAAATAAAATTAAGAGCAACATCATTCACAACACAGCATCTTATAGATTTAACAATCCCATAAATGATTCCCTTTACATAAGAAGTAGTTTTAAAAAGAAAATCTATCGAGAAATAGCCCAAAGTTCTATTGGAGAAGAGAAAAAGTACAAATATTCTGGTCTTGCCTTTCTAATCTTTCCCAAAGTAATAGAAAATCTAAGTGGTAGTTCTTATGAATACTATTTATACAAGAATTTCTATCAACCCCTAGGTTCAATAACATTAGGATATAAACCAAAAGAGCGTAAACTTCTAAACGAAACTATTCCAACGGAATATGATTCAATCTTTAGAAAAACTCTTGTAAAGTCTTGGGTGCATGATGAAAATGCTGCTCTTTTTGGAGGAGTATCGGGAAATGCTGGTCTTTTTGGCACTGCTATGGACTTGTTTAAAATAATGCAGATGTACCAAAACTATGGGGTCTATAACTATCGAAAATATATTTCGGAATTAACCTTAAAGGAGTTTACTAAAACACAATATCCACTTAATGATAATCGACGCGGTTTGGGATTTGATAAACCCTATCTCAACAACAATTCATTGCCAATAACAGAGGCCTATCCTGCACCTAGTGCAAGTAAGGAAAGTTTCGGACATAGCGGTTTTACAGGTACTTTTGTGTGGGCAGATCCAAAAAACCAATTGGTATATATATTCCTATCCAATAGAGTCTATCCTACTAGAAGTCATAGGAATCTATACAGTCTGAATATAAGAACCTCCATACATCAGCTCTTTTACAATGAAATATTGGGCTATTAATAATAAGGCTTTGAAGCATCTTAAAGAGTTTATTAGTATTTTAGTAGCTTAAGTTAGACCTTCATGGAACTCCTTGTTTTTTACGCTCTCATATCGATATTTTTTTCTTTCTTATGTTCGATCTTAGAGGCCGTACTACTTAGCGTAACGCCAACTTTTATTAACCTAAAGAAAAAAGAAGGTAAAGAATACGCCTTCAAGCTCGAAAATCTCAAAAAGGATGTAGACAAGCCATTAATTGCCATCCTAACCTTAAACACCATTGCGCATACCGTTGGGGCAATTTTAGTAGGCGTGCAGGCAAAAGTAGCTTACCAAGAAATTTATGGTGCAAAAACGCAAACCGTTTTTGGCATTAGGATAACGGAGGATGTTATGGTAGGAATAGTTTCTGCTTTAATGACGGTTCTCATCTTAGTTGTCTCAGAAATCATTCCAAAGACCATTGGGGCAACCTACTGGAAAAAATTGGCTAACTTTTCCACTAGGGCCCTAGATATACTGGTCCTAGTCCTAAAATGGACCGGAGTTTTATGGGTCTTACAATTATTTACCAAGCTAATAGGTAAAAAAGAACTACACGGAAGTGTTCTAAGCAGGGAGGATTTTACTACAATGGCCGATATAGCTAGCGAAGAAGGCGTTTTTCAGGAATCGGAGTCTAAAATCATTAAAAATCTATTAAAATTTGACGAAATATATGCCAAGGATATTATGACTCCTAGGGCGGTTATTAAGATAGCCGATCAATTAACCACCATAAAAGCCTTCTTTATGGAAAATCGAAAATTACGATTTTCGAGGATACCCGTATATATGGATAGTCCTGATCAAATAACTGGTTATGTACTTAAAGATCGTGTTCTTGAAGAGATTATCGAAGAAAATGGAGATGCTGTTCTAGCCGATATTAAAAGAGAGATCTTAATAACCAAGCGCGATACTCCAATTCCTCAGCTGTTTGAAACTTTAATAGCTAAAAGAGAACATATTGCCCTGGTGGTTGATGAGTATGGTTCGGTAAGCGGTCTAGTGACCATGGAAGATGTTATTGAAACACTATTAGGCCTTGAAATAATGGATGAAAGTGATAATGTTGAAGATTTACAACTTTTGGCACGTAAAAAATGGGAGGATCGAGCGAAAAGAACCGGAATTATTGAGTAATGGAAACAGTATTTATTAAAACCCCTCTTGGTTATACCAAAATAGAAGGCAATCATGAAGGTCTCTCTTCAATTAGCGTTTTAGAATCGCAGGAAAAAGAGAGTCTTGTAATCCCCCAGTTTTTGGAAGATGCTGTCTATCAATTGCGAGAATATTTTGAAGGAAGCCGGCAGAAATTTGATCTACGTTTAAATCCTGAGGGAACCGAGTTTCAAAAAAGGGTATGGAAGGCATTATTAGACGTGCCCTATGGAAAGACCTTATCTTATTGGGATCTTTCTAATATTCTGGGAGACGTAAAGGCTATTCGAGCCGTAGCCGCAGCAAACGGGAAAAACCCCTTATGGATTGTAATACCTTGCCACAGAATTATAGGTTCAGATGGCTCTTTAACAGGTTATGCAGGAGGGGTACATCGAAAAAAATGGCTTTTAGACCATGAAAATCCTGTGAAACAGCAATCTCTCTTTTAAGCATACAGACTATATGGTTTGTAAAAGCTGAATAATTATACTATAAAGAACTAGATTTTAGTATTTCGACGAAACTGTGATTCTTTTGTCCCTTTTTTGACTTAAAGCCTTACATCCATACTCTAGTAAAAAAAGACTGACTAGTCTAGAACGCTATTATTGCCTTATAAAATAGTCTGGTGCAAAATCTAAGGCCTCACGTAGCAATAATTCCCCTTCTCTTGAGATAATTAGAATCCCTCCTTTTAATAGATCAGGGCTTTCAAAAGTGGTATAACCCACTAGAAATGTGTCTGATTCCTCCTCATAGTCAAATGCACTAATTTCTAATGGAATCCCTATTTCATCTTGAACTTCTTGCGCTATAGAGACCATATCGATGATTGTATTTTCTTTTTGAACGAAATCGTAGTATGCCGGTCCAAAGCTAATAGGAGAGGGCTGGAAATAGAAATTCAGATAATACAAGCCATTGTTAGCAAATTCTGCCTGTGTTTGTATAGCGCCAGGGCTAAAAAATCTGTTAATTATTAATGATTCCTCTTGTATTGGCTCTAGAGAGGAAATATCATAAAGTGTAAAACTATAGTCGGAACTATTATTCCCACTGATAATCCCAATGTTCTTATCCTTTGCAATAAAGATACTAGGGGCAAATTGTCCAAAATCAAAGGTCCTAATCAAAGTATTTAAATTAGTATCTACTACGGCAAGTTTATGGTTCGAATTTGAGTCCATATAGCCTAAAAACAACCTGCCATTGAGATAAAGAGGTTGGTAAACATTATTTACATCAAAATCCACTATTAAATCTTCTTCTTCCTGAGTAACTAGATCAATTATTCTTACTCCAAAATTTGTAGACCCTCTGGGACTATAATTGGCCATAAAAATCTGACTTTCAGAAGTTGCTCCCCAAATGACCGATCTTTCGTTAGAATCGGTATAAAACTCATTTACAAAATTTGTTTCACCCGTTATGTAGTTCCTTTGAACTGCCGAAAATTTTCCAGCAGAAAAAATGAAAAATGTTAGCGTTTCAGATACTTGTCTAAGGGTAAGGTATTCTCTTAAGACATTGTTCTCTTCCGTTAAATTAATTAGTTGGCCAGATTCATCTAAACCATCGTAATTAAATTGAAAAACTCCTTGAAAATTTTCTCCAATAACGGAGTAGCTGGGAAAGTTAGAAACTGAAGTATCTTCTATTCCTTCATCATCATTCGAACAGGATAGTAACAGAGTAAACACCCCAAACCAAAATGGGATGAGTAATCCTTTGTAAGATTTCATGCAGTTTTTTGGGAAAGTTAAGGATTAAATCCAAGAATTTATCTTAAAACCCTACTAAAGTATTCTTGATTTGGGCGTAAAGCCATGGCTGCTTTATTTCCTTATTCTAGCCCTGCCCCTTCACTTTTGTCGCTTTATTAGAACTTAAGTCTTTCCCCGTCTCCTCGTCTGGTAAAATATACTCTAGTTCTCCTTCACTGTCAGAATTATCATTAGTACAAGATATCAAAAGCACAAAACTAACAACAAATGGTAGCAAACAAACTATCCTTGTAAAAAAATTCCGTTTAGAAAACATATCCCTTTAATTTTTATAAATAGTAACGCATTTACTAAAAATATATTGATGCTCTAAGAAGTATTTCGATGAACCGCAAGGTCTTTTCAACAAAGACCTCTAGTTTTGAATTCTTGCGGACTTTAGCATCCAATGAAAATGAAATTCAAAAATATAAACTCTGAAGACGTTCTTTTTATTAAACTCGAAACTGTTCGTCAAAAATTGAAATTCGAATTACTAGATGACAATCAAAAACTCTTTTGGGGTAGTAAATCTAAATACAATTGGGCTAGGGAGCATCCGTCTATATCTTATAAAAGAGAGGCCGCTCTGTGGGCAGAATTTGGTAAAATTTCTTCAATAACCACTGGATCTCTTGAAACCAATGCAATTGGAAAACTCCTAAACATAAAAACTTTTAAAGGAAAAGAACCAGATATACTTTTAAATTTTAAGGCTTATATTCTGAAATTTTTTAATAAATCAAGACACCTTTTTTGTGCCCATAACGGGAAAGAATTTACTTTCCCTTTTCTTGGAAGAAGGTATCTTATAAATCAAATTAAACTGCCAGAAAAACTGGCTGCCTATGATAAAAAACCTTGGGAAACTCCTTATTTAGATACTCTTGAATTATGGAAGTTTGGTGCCTATAAACACAATATTTCTTTAGCCCTTTTAACAAATATCCTTTCCGCCATTAAAACAAGTAAAAAGAAAGAAGGCACCCATCTTGTAGGTGATCCGGCGTCTGATTATACCAGTCAATCTAGAAAATGGAGTTCTGCCGAAAAAGACATACTAAACTTGGTTAATGTTTTTTTACGATTTAAAAATGAGAGAATCCTGTGCAAGGAGCAACTAAAACCTATAGATTAAAATTATGGATTGTATTCTAGCTGGATATAAACCGGAAAATGATCACTAGACCCACCTAGATACTTGGTTCCCACATACGTTCTAAACGGATTTCCAGTATACCGTCCAGACCACTCTCTAAGGTTATAGCTATCAAAAATATCGGCCTCAGTAAAACTATGTTGTTTTGTAGCATAATTAAAAAAGCGTTCAGAGATAATAATCTGGTCAAAAAGAGACCACTGCCTTTTATAATTGGCACTCCCTCTTTCTTCGCTTAACAAGGTCTCCATAGGATTATATAAAGGCTTGGAACTAATCATATGCCGAATACTCTGGGCATTTGGGTTGTCATTAAAATCTCCCATTATTATATACTTAGGATTTGAATGATTCTTCTCTATTTCCGTCATTTCCATTAAGACTTTTTCCGCGGCTAACATTCTCTTCTCTAAAGTTTCTGAGGCACCCGTTCTCCTGGAAGGCCAATGATTTACAAAAACATGTATTTCTTCTCCGTTAAGTTCTCCACGTATATATAGAATATCCCTTGTTGTATCTCTAACCCCATTATCATTAAAAATAAGCAAGGGAATGGGTCTCGATTCAATTACTTTAAAATAAGACTTTAAATATAAAAGAGCTGTATCTATTCCTCTCTCGTCAGGAGATTCAAAATGTACAAAGTCGTAATCATAATCCTTTAAGCCTTTAGTGGAGAGTAAATCCTTGATAACTTCACTGTTTTCCACCTCGACAATACCAACAAGTGTCGGAGGTTTATATGCCGTTTCTTTACCAATTTTAGAAATTGTAGTAGAAAGTTTTCTTAACTTCTTCCTATATCTTGCGTCCGTCCATTTTTTGCGTCCATTTGGAGTGAAGTCTCTATCAAGAGTATGTTTATCATCTTTAGTATTAAACAAATTCTCCAAATTGTAAAATGCAATTGTATGTAAATAATTGTCATCTTTGCTATCTGAAAAAGGAAAACCCATAAAAGATATTTGTTTAAAAGTACAAAAATGAACTTACTGGGATTAACCAGATTTGTTTAATATTAAAAAGCATGATAGAAAAGACCCAGAGCATTGAACATGAAAAAACGGTGTTGATTGGTGTTATCAATCAAAAGCAGAGTGAAGACAAGGTGAAAGAATACTTGGATGAGCTAGAGTTTTTGACTTATACTGCTGGTGGCCAAGTAGAGAAAAGGTTTGTTCAGAGGGTAGAAGTGCCTAACCCAAAAACATATATCGGTAGTGGAAAAATAAAAGAGGTGGAAGCTTTTGTTAGCGAAAATAAAATTGGCTCTGTTATTTTTGACGATGAACTTTCGGCTGTACAACAAAGAAACATTGAAAAAATTCTTCGCTGTAAAATACTAGACAGAACGGGATTAATCCTTGATATTTTTGCACAAAGAGCACAAACGAGTTATGCTCGAACGCAGGTTGAACTTGCTCAATACGAATATTTACTTCCGCGATTAACAGGGCTTTGGACGCATTTAGAACGGCAAAGAGGTGGGATTGGAATGAGAGGTCCTGGGGAGACAGAAATAGAAACAGACCGAAGAATTGTAAGAGATCGTATTTCTCTTCTAAAAAAGAAACTAGCTAAGATTGACAAACAAATGGGTACCCAACGTGGGAATAGGGGTTCTCTGGTTCGTGTAGCCCTTGTAGGATACACCAATGTTGGTAAATCTACTCTAATGAACGTTATAAGTAAAAGTGATGTTTTTGCAGAGAACAAATTATTTGCTACCCTAGATACAACGGTTAGAAAGGTTGTTCTTGGTAATTTGCCCTTTTTACTTAGCGATACGGTTGGATTCATAAGAAAACTTCCAACACAGCTAGTAGAAAGTTTTAAAAGTACATTAGACGAAGTAAGGGAGGCAGATTTATTGCTACATGTTGTAGATATATCACATTCCAACTTTGAAGATCATATCAGTTCAGTCAATCAAATTTTAAGTGATATCGGCGTAGCTGATAAAACCACCCTGATGATATTTAATAAGATTGATCAGTTCAAAGTTGAAACCATCGATGAGGATGATTTGGTTACAGAACGTACCACAAGGCATTATTCTATTGCCGACTGGAAACATACTTGGATGCAAAAAGTTGGTGAAAATGCTATCTTTATTTCTGCTCTTAACAAAGATAATTTAGACGAGTTCAGACGCTCAGTATATCATGCAGTTAGAGATATTCACATCTCCAGATTTCCCTACAATAATTTTTTATATCCGGAGAATTTAGATGAGTATTAGGTTTTATCCCGCCCCTTTTTAAAATTTATGGATATTAAAAAACCCGGTAATTCTAACCGGGTTTTTTAATACTTGCTTTTATATTTAGAACTTATAACTAATTCCTAAGGTGTAATATGTCTGTAGGTCGTTATCAATACTATCAAACGTTGCATTTGCATCTCCCAATGTATTTATCGCGTAATTTAAGGCCTCCTGCTTGTTATCTCTTAGACCAAAATCAAATCCTAAACCAATCCCTTTCCAAATAGTATAACTGAAGGAGTTTGTCCAAGTCCAGTTTGATAAATTGGAGGATTTATAACTAAAAAAAGAAGATAGGTTAGATTTAAGTTTAAACTTTCCAATCTCTTTACTATAGTCAACAACAATCTTTGCCCCAAATGAAGACTCAAAAATTGTGTCATCACTACTAAAAACAAAATTGTAGTTTAAAGGATGAATAACTACTAAGAAATCTGTAAAGGGAGTCCAGGTACCACCCACACCTAGATCTAAATATCCAGGATCATTGAAGTTGCTCAAAATCGTTGTTCTATACTCCCCTAGAGCAGAAAGGGCAAATTTTTCACTTAATTTCCATCCGTATAATGAAGAGATATTAAAGACATCTGTAGCTTGTCTAAAACCATTTTGATCGTCTGGGTCGTCTTTATCATCAAATTTTACCCAGTTCAAATTCAAAGTAAGATCTGTTCTCCAAAAATATTTAGGCTCGTTCTTATGAGCAAATCCATTTACAGTAAAACCTATGGTGCCAGCGTCATTATTAGGTGTTTCTTGCGCATACCAATTGCTAAAACCAGAGAAACTTCCTCCAATAGTACCAAAAGCACCTATCTTCCAGCCAGGTAAGGCATCAATCTCTGCCTGAAGAGCATCAATTCGACTTTGTATGTCATTTATAGAATCCTGTTTTATAGATTGCGCCGCCTTCAAATCTTCTTCTGTTTGAGCGTGCAAGGTTATAGCCATGAGCAGTAACCCAGTTAATAAAGCAATTTTTTTCATAGTGTTTAGTGTTTCTTTAGAAGTGTAAATGTATAAAATGTTGCGTATTACGAATTTATTTTCAGCCTTTTTTCCTTTTAATTAATGGTACGGATGAACAGGCTTCCCCGTACATTAAACTTTTAGTTACCCCTTGTAATTTTTGTGTAATCCACAAATAAGCATTCGGGGGAATGGGCTTGTTCGTGCAGCCTTTAACGATGACCGCTTTGTCTTTAAATGGCAATGTATCCAGGGAGTCAAGGACCGACTTAAAAATCACAGTCTCTAACAATTCAAGATTTCCGATCACCACTAATTTAGCTATATGATCCAGTTTCGTAACAAGTAGCATGTACGCCCAACCTGGAATTATGGCATCTGTACTGCAATTCAATGCAATATATGCGTCTTTATAACTATCCCATAAATGGTTATCCAGATGGTTTCTAAACTCCTTCTCTTTAAGAATGAAGCCATTGAACAACCAATCTTTAATATCAATTTCTACTCGTTTACCCTCTGGATAGTAATCCTCTAAATCAAAAGTAATTAAACTACTATTGGCTACACGATTAATAATTTCGGACATACAAAGAGTTTTGGTCTTATAAATACTATAGCAATCCCAGTTCCAATTTTGCTTCCTCACTCATAAGGTCCTGCGTCCATGGCGGATCAAATGTAATTTCAACCTCCGCATCATTTACCAAGTCCAAAGATTTCACCTTTTCTTCAACTTCCACTGGCAGAGTCTCAGCCACAGGACAATTGGGAGAAGTTAGCGTCATAAGTATCTTAACATCCATAGATTCATTAACGAAAACATCATATATTAATCCCAGCTCATAAATGTCCACCGGGATTTCTGGGTCATAGATAGTCTTTAATACCACCACAATTTTTTCCCCAAGTTCCTGTGTACTGTTCACAATATCCTCCATTGTACAATATTTAAGTGTTAGTTTAATTGCGTTTGATAAGCAATTGCATATAATTTCAATTGTTTTATCATACTTACCAATCCGTTTGCCCTTGTTGGCGACAAATGCTCTTTTAAGCCAATTTCATCAATAAAATTTGTATCTGCCTTAATTATATCCGCAGGTTTTTGATGACTAAATACTCGGATTAGAATGGCAATAATTCCTTTGGTTATTATGGCATCGCTATCTGCCGTGAATACTAATTTATCAGCTTCTAACTCGGCATGCACCCATACTTTACTCTGACAACCTTTAATAATATTATCATCTGTTTTGTATTGTTCTTCAATTAAGGGTAAGGATTTTCCAAGCTCTATCATGTATTCATAGCGTTGCATCCAATCCTCAAACATGGAAAACTCCTCTATGATTTCTTCTTGAATATCTTTGATTTGCATAGTCTTTCCTTCTTATAAAATTTTATCCTTTAAGACAGCATAGATTTTGCCTTCAAAACACCTTCCACTAGTCGATCTACTTCGTCCAAAGTATTGTAAAAACAAAAACTCGCTCTAATTGTTCCAGATATATTGTAATAATCCATTATTGGTTGGGCACAATGATGACCGGTTCTTACGGCAATTCCTAGTTTGTCGAGGATAGAACCAATATCATAAGGGTGAATCCCTTTGATATTAAAAGAAATAACAGAAGTCTTTTCAGACGCTTGCCCGTAAATTTCAAGACCTTCTATTGCACTTAATTTCTTAGTTGCGTAAGACAATAACTCATGTTCATAAGCCGCTATATAATGTAGCCCAAAACCATTTATATAATCTATTGCTGCTCCTAAAGCTATACCTCCTGCAATATTTGGTGTCCCAGCTTCAAATTTATGAGGTAAGTCTGCATAGGTGGTTTTTTCAAAAGTGACTTCAGATATCATCTCACCACCACCTTGATAGGGGGGAAGTTTATTTAGCCATGCTTCTTTTCCATACAAAACTCCTATACCAGTAGGCCCACATATTTTATGACCTGATAGAGTATAAAAGTCTGCCTCTAATTCTTGGATGTCTACAGTCAAATGAGGAGCCGCCTGTGCCCCATCAATTAAGATTGCAGCTCCAAACTGATGGCTCAAATCAATTATCTGTTTTATGGGGTTAATTGTCCCAAGAGCATTAGAAACATGGTTACATACTACGAGTTTTGTCCTTGAGGAAAGCAGGACTTCAAAACTTGATAATAGCAATTCTCCCTGGTGATTCATGGGAATTACTTTTAGAATAGCCCCGGTTCTTTCACATAACATCTGCCATGGAACAATATTTGAATGGTGCTCCATTGCTGAAACTAGAATCTCATCCCCTTTTTTCAAGATAGAACTAAAACCATTCGCAACTATATTGATACTATGCGTGGTCCCTGAAGTGAAAATAACTTCGTGAGGATATTTGGCATTTAAATGCTTTTGAATGGTGCTTCTGGAATTTTCAAAAGCGTCCGTAGCTTCCTGAGACAAGCTATGAATTCCTCTGTGGATATTGGCGTTATACCTTGAATAATAATCAACAATAACGTCAATTACTTGCTTTGGTGTTTGTGAGGTCGCTGCATTATCCAAATAAACCAGTGGATAACCGTTAACTTTCCTACTTAGTATAGGAAAGTCTTTACGAATAGTCTCTATATTTAGTTTTGTCTCTATCATTTCTATCAACCAACTAAACCATTGCTTATTAGAGATTAAAACCTAATTCTACACCCAACTTTTTGGCAATTAAAGTATTGATTCTCCTTTTAAGCTCTGGTATTCTTACGCTCTCTAAAACATTATTTGCAAAGGCATACATAAGTAAAGCGGCTGCCTCTTTTTTAGGTATCCCTCTAGATTGTAAATAAAACAAAGCTTCCTCATCTAATTGCCCAATAGTACAACCATGAGAACACTTAACATCATCTGCAAATATTTCTAACTGAGGCTTAGTGTTTATTGTTGCTTTATCACTTATGAGTATGTTATTATTTTGTTGAAACGCATTTGTTTTTTGAGCTACCTTATCCACTATGATTTTCCCATTAAAAACACCTGTAGATTTATCCCCATAAATACCTTTATAATCTTGATGGCTTTCACAATTAGGCTCCTTATGATGTACCAGTGTATGATGATCTACATGCTGTTTCTTTCCTAATATCGTAACTCCCTTCATTGTAGAGTCTATTCGTTCCCCGTTTTGATAAAAGTTCAGGTTATTTCTAGTTAGCTTTCCTCCAAAAGAAAAAGTGTGAATTTTTACTACGCTACTATCTTTCTGATCTATATAGGTATTGTCTATTAAAGATGCATTATCCAGGTCGTTTTGTACTTTGTAATAATCAACAATAGAATTCTTGGCAGCGAAAATCTCTGTGACACAATTAGTTAAAACTTCATTTTTTGTAAGACTCTGGTGTCTCTCAATAACTTGCAGTTCTGCCTTTTCTTCAGCTACAATTAAATTCCTGGGTTGCAACAACAATGATGCCTCTGTAGTTCCAGTTGTAAAATGTAAAATCTCAACCGGTTTTATAGGCATTTTCCCTTTTGGTATAAAAATAAAGGCACCCTCTTTACTAAAGGCTGTATTTAAAGTTGTTAACGACTCCTCTTTGGAGGCAATTTTATTAAAGTACTCGTCTATAACTTTTTTATAAACTGGCTTGGATAAAGCAGCACTCATAAGGCAAATATCTACTCCATCATGTGTTGTCTCCGATAAAAAGGAACTGTAAACTCCATCGATAAAAACAATCTTAAAGGTATCAACCTCATGCAAAAAATATTTTTTTACCTCTTTGTATTCAAGAGCATTAACCTCTTTGGGGAAAATACTGAAATTCGTTTTTTGCAAACTGTTCAAGGAGGTATACTTCCATGCTTCTTGCTTTCTGTTTGGAAAGCCTTTACTTTCAAAATTCTTAATTGCTTCAGACCTAATATCATGCACAGGATGATCTACATCCACATTATTTTCGAAAGCGAGAAAAGACGAAATTAATTTATCTTTTAAATCCATTTGATAGTGTTGTATGCTTATTTTAAAAACAGAAAAATTCGTTAATACCCAGTATTAGACAAGAGTCTCGTTCTTTATCCAATCATATCCTTTTTCTTCAAGTTCCAATGCTAAATCCTTAGTTCCCGATTTAACAATTTTACCTTCATGCAAGACGTGAACAAAATCTGGAACGATATAATCTAGTAAACGCTGGTAATGTGTTATTACTATAACGGCGTTCTCTTGACTTTTTAGTTTGTTAACTCCATTGGCCACAATTCTGAGAGCATCAATATCTAGTCCAGAATCTGTTTCATCCAAAATTGCCAATTTAGGCTCAAGCATGGCCATTTGAAATATCTCATTTCTCTTTTTCTCCCCTCCGGAAAAACCTTCATTTAATGATCGAGAAAGAAATTTTCTGTCGATCTCTAATAATTCGGACTTTTCTCTTATTAACTTCAACATTATATTAGCAGGCATATCTTCTAAACCTCTGGCCTTCCTAGACTCATTAATCGCCGTCTTCATAAAATTAGTTACAGAAACTCCTGGAATTTCAACAGGATATTGAAATGACAAGAAAACCCCTTTATGTGCCCTCTCTTCAGGACTAGTCTCGTCTAAATCTTCCCCCTCTAATTCAATCGTTCCTTCCGTAACTTCAAATTCTTCTTTCCCTGCAATAACTGCCGCCAATGTACTCTTCCCAGACCCATTTGGACCCATTATGGCATGGACTTCACCTGCTTTTACTTCTAAATCTATTCCGTTAAGAATTTCGTTCCCTTCTACCCCTGCATGTAGATTTTTAATCTTTAACATATTCCGTTTAATTTAAATAATTTGATGCCTCTGGCTTTTTTTTTAAAACTTCTAATTGGTATTGTAAATAAACTTTAATCCCTTTTTTTAGGTATTAACCAACAGATCCTTCTAAACTAATTTCCAAGAGCTTTTGCGCCTCTACAGCAAACTCCATAGGCAATTTATTAAGTACCTCTTTACTAAAGCCATTAACAATAAGCGCAATGGCCTTTTCGGTATCTATTCCTCTTTGATTACAATAGAATATTTGATCTTCCCCAATCTTACTTGTGGTAGCCTCGTGCTCTATCTGAGCCGTTTTATTTTTTACTTCTATATAGGGAAATGTATGTGCCCCACATTCATTCCCCATCAATAATGAGTCACATTGTGAGAAGTTACGTGCGTTCTTAGCACGGCCATTAATCTGAACAAGACCCCTGTAGCTATTTTGGGATTTCCCCGCAGAGATCCCTTTTGAAATAATAGTGCTCCTAGTATTTTTCCCTAGATGTACCATTTTGGTTCCTGTATCCGCTTGTTGATAATTATTCGTAACAGCAATAGAGTAAAACTCCCCTATAGAGTTATCTCCTTTTAAAATACAAGAAGGATATTTCCAGGTAATCGCCGAACCTGTTTCAACCTGTGTCCAACTAATCTTAGCGTTCTTTTCACAAAGCCCTCTTTTCGTCACAAAGTTATAGACCCCACCTTTGCCCTCCTTATCTCCTGGAAACCAATTTTGAACAGTAGAATATTTGATCTCTGCTTCATCCAATGCTATTAATTCTACAACAGCGGCGTGCAATTGGTTTTCATCTCTTGATGGTGCTGTACATCCTTCTAGGTAACTTACATAACTGTCCTTGTCTGCAATGACCAGTGTTCTCTCGAACTGTCCTGTTCCGGCCTGATTTATTCTAAAATAAGTGGATAATTCCATAGGGCATCGAACCCCTTTAGGAATATAACAGAAAGAACCATCAGAAAAAACGGCCGAATTTAATGCTGCATAAAAATTATCCTTTTGAGGTACTACGGTTCCCAGATATTTTTGAACCAATTCAGGATGTTCTTTAATGGCCTCTGAAATAGAACAAAAAATTATTCCTTTTTCTGCAAGTGTCTTTTTAAACGTTGTGGCTACAGATACTGAATCCATAACAATATCAACAGCTACGCCAGCTAATTTTTTTTGTTCGTCTATAGATATCCCAAGTTTCTTGAATGTTTCCAAGAGTTCTGGATCTACTTCGTCTAAACTTTCGTACTTAGCCTTGCTATTTGGGGCCGAGTAATATGAAATATCCTGAAAATCTGGTTTTTTGTATTTTACGTTAGCCCATTCAGGTTCTTTCATTTGTACCCAAGACCTGTATGCCTCTAATCTCCAGTTGGTCATCCAAGCTGGCTCTTCCTTTTTTTGAGAAATAGCAATAACAATCTCTTCACTCAAGCCTTTAGGAAAGGTTTCAGACGCTATATCTGTATAAAAACCATATTCATATTCTTTGGTTTCTAACTCTTTCTTTAATTCTTCTTCTGTATATGCCATAGGAGCTTATATTCTCTAATTGACTTAATAATTATAATGAAAAACTCTCACCACACCCGCACGTTCTTTGTGCGTTGGGATTATTAAAAACAAAACCTTTTCCATTTAGACCACCCGAATACTCAAGCGTGGTTCCCACTAGGTATAAAAAGCTCTTCTTATCTACTATAATCCTTACCGAATTATCTTCAAAGACTTTATCGGCTTCACTTATCTTATTATCAAAATTTAGTTCATAGGACAATCCGCTGCATCCGCCGCTCTTCACCCCTACCCGGACAAAATCTGTTTTGGCATTAAAGCCCTCTTCTTCCATTAATAGAGATACTCTTTTTTTTGCTGTTTCTGATACTTTGATCATAATTGAAGCTTATTTGGTATAATTCTAAATAGTTTACAAATATAGGATATAGTTAGGGTTTTATCATAATTGATAACATTATTATAACGTATATGTTTATAGCACAAATCTATAGTTCTTAAAGGGTTTAATCGAGGAAAAAAAACCGAGAAAAAGACCTCCCACTGAAGGGATTAAAACGCACTACTCTATTTTCAAAATAACTAAGTCTTTCGATCCCAAACTTTCTATTTCTTCAATATCAGAACTATTGCTTTCCCCGACAATTAATAAGGCATTATTAGCGCACTCGATTCCGTCAAAAGCATAATCCAAGTCCGATCCTCCGTAAGAGTTTTGCCAAAGTAAGTTACCTTCTGCATCTGTTTTAACTACCCACATATCATTCTCCCCTTTATTTCTACTGGCATGAAAATCTGAACTCTTCGAATTCCCAGTAATAATAAATCCTCCTTCTTTTGATAATGTAACACTCTGAGCCCCATCATACTCCGACCCGCCAAAGGTCTTCTCCCAAAGCATAGTACCATTTTCATCAATTTTAATTAACCAAACATCATTGATTCCATAATTAACTGAGATATCTTTGTCATTGCTGTTAGTATTGCCCACAATCACATAGGATTCATCCATAGTTTTTGAAATATCATACGCAATGTCTATTCCACTACCTCCAAATGTTTTTTCCCAAACTAACTCTCCTTGCTGATTTATTTTAACCACCCAGAAATCATAACTGCCCTGAGTTTCAGAAATATCAAAATCATCACTTTCACTGAAACCTGTTAGAATATAACCCCCGTCAAACGTCTCTACCACAGCATAAGCCCTATCATTATTAGTCCCGCCAAAATAGCTCCGCCACTCAATCTCCCCAGTGGCAGTTAATTTTGTACCCCAGAATTCTCCTACCCCATGCCTGGTTAGCAGATTTCCTTTACTATAATTTCCATCTTCCAGTGCAGCCGTTATATCAAGGAACCCGGCAACAAAAAATCCCCCGTCGGAAGTTTCAATTATGTCATACGAATGGTCGTGTCCAGAGAAACCAAAACTTTTTTCCCATTCAATTCCACCCAAAGCGTCTAGTTTCAAAACCCAATTGTCATGAAAACCTTGGTTTGCCGAGGCATCTATATCATCACTCATGGCATAGCCGGTAATTGCGTAACCCCCGTCAGAGGTTTGAAGAACTTGTTGACCTCGATCATCTTTGCTGCCTCCATAAGTATTACTCCAAGACAACTCGCCTTCTTCATCAAACTTTAAAAGCCAATAGTCATTTACAGATGTAGTTTTATCACTTAAAGTTCCGTCCGTACTCTTGGTAAATCCAAGAACGGCGAAACCCCCATCTTCAGTGCCAATTATGGATTGAGCAGTGTCTTCATCGGTCCCTCCAAAATTTTTAACCCATGACAATTCGCCCATAAAAGGCGCAATAAATTCTTCATCTTCCCTCACTCCTATATCATCCCTTGTACAGGACAAAAACATTACTAATAAAAAAATACAAAAAGTGTGCTTCATTTCTCTATGGCTCAGTTTTCCTCAATACAAAAAGTCCAAGATTAATGTCGTTAACGATAATTTTGCCGCTATTGAAGTATGGATAAAGACTCCATGCCCCGTCGAAAGTGGCGTTATTATCCTCCAAATAGGTATCAAAAAAAGCCTTTTCTTCTAATGCTCTTTCGTTTATTCCTGCCAGGTCAATAATCCTTATGCCGGCGGTATAGTTTGCCAAATAATACTCATTCCCTAAAACGTAGCCATTATGATCTACCGCAGAAGTAAGTCCAATATAGGTGTCGTGTAAAACTGGTTCGTCGAGATCGCTAAAGTCAAAAACCAAAGTTCTGGAATCGAAGCCAAAATTGAGTTCATCCAGTTCGTCCCCAACTATAAAAAAGCGTTGATCCTCCGTAAACCATCCCTGGTGCGTATATCCAATACTGCTATATCCAAATGAACTAATTAACTGTGGGTTTACTTTATCGGTTACGTCAACTATGCTTATCTGATTCTCATTTGCACCAACCAGCAATTCTCTTGCATCATAGTCGGTATCCGGGCCGGAATAAGTAACAACATGGGCGTCATGTGAATAGCCGCTTCCGCCATAACCTCCTACTACAATTGGATTTTGTGGGTCATTGATATCAATAAAAAAAGCACCTCCATTATAAAGATCATTCCTGTTAGTCCCTACGACATAGGCAAAACCGCTATCCTCATTAATAGCTATATTATGGGCATTCCCAAAATCTGTAATCCTCGCATCAGCATCAAATACTTCTGGAGGATTGGACACTTCTGAAAGTCTTGTCAAATCAAATACTTGCAACCCATGGCCAGGTGCCTCAGAAACTATAAACGCATGATTTTCAAAGACCTTTATGTCTCTCCAAGTGCTAGAGCTTGTTGCAGTAGGCAACTTTCCTAAATAAACCAAATCTTCGCTATTCGTAATATCAACAAAAGCTGTTCCATTGTTTAAGCCAACAATCGCATATTCTTTTGAACTTAGTGGATCTATCCAACCCCAAATATCATTTCCTGATGTAGCCTCCATTTCCTCCAGGGTGATGATGCCAAGCAAGTCGATTTCATTACAAGGAAATATCCCCGCTAAACCATTATTACAGGCTGTAAATCCATTTGGCAACATATCTTCTGGTAGAGTCTCTTCTTCTCCTCCGGTATCTAAATCTTCAGAAGGTGATAAGGAGGAAGCGTCGTCATTGGAACACCCAAAAAATAATCCTAGGACAAGGATGATAAGTAAGGCCTTTTTCATGAAATGAAAATTTAGCAAATCTTTTGGCCATAAAGATACTATATTATTCTCTTCACCTTATTTTTGCACTATGTTTGAGAACAAAGAATCAGAAAAAACTCCCTTGAATCAACTTGGCGAATTTGGATTAATTGAAAAATTAACCAAAGACTTCCGTTCTAGTAATGCGGAAACCCTAAAGGGTATAGGTGATGATGCTGCTGTACTTGATTTTAAGGAGCACAAATGTGTCATTTCTACAGATCTTCTTATTGAAGGCGTTCATTTTAACCTCAGCTATATGCCACTTAAGCATTTGGGCTATAAGGCTGTAATAGTAAACCTGTCGGACATCTATGCAATGAACGCGGTTCCTAAACAAATTACTGTTTCCTTAGCCGTTTCAAATCGGTTTCCTTTGGAAGCTCTTGAAGAACTATATGCGGGCATAAAGCTTGCCTGTGAATTATACAAGGTAGATCTTGTTGGGGGAGATACCACTACCTCAACAACAGGGCTGGTGTTGAGTATAACCGCAGTTGGCGATGCCAAAGAAGACAGTCTGGTTTTTAGAGATGGCGCTAAAGAGAACGATCTTTTAGTGGTCAGTGGAGATGTAGGTGCTGCGTATATGGGGTTACAGGTTTTAGAAAGAGAGAATGAGGTGTTTAAGGTAAACCCAAAAAATCAGCCCGATTTAACTCCTTACAGCTATATTATTGAAAGGCAACTTAAACCCGAAGCAAGAAAGGATATAATTACTCTGTTAGAGCAACTCGAGGTAGTCCCAACTTCTATGATTGATATCAGCGATGGTTTATCTTCCGAAATACTTCATATCTGTAATAATAGTGGCGTAGGCTGTAATCTATATGAAGATAAAATCCCCTTAGATCCAACGGTAATATCTTCCTGTGAAGAATTTAAACTAGATAGCACTCTTGTTGCATTAAGCGGAGGAGAAGATTATGAATTGCTTTTCACTATTAACCAAAAAGAATTCCCGAAAATAAAGGGCAATCCTAACTTAACTGTTGTGGGGCACATAACAGCTAAGAGTGAAGGTGCACACTTAGTTTCCAGGAATAATTCTAAAATTCCACTAACCGCTCAGGGGTGGAATTCTTTTGCCAAGGCATAAATTAAGCCACTTGTTGGTGTTCCGTTGCTCTATGTCTTTTCTGATATAGTTCTTCTAGCACATGATTAATTTCCTGAAGTTCTGGAGTTAAAACGGATAAGTTTCCACTTACATCTGTAGTGACTTCTTTCCCGCAGTGAACACATTTGTATTCTTTAATATGGGAGGTAACTTTTTTAGAGACGGAATAATGGTGCCCGAAAATACTGCAAAATAATCTCTTCATAGAAGTAGGTTTTTTATTATGTTTTTTGACGATTGGGACGTCTTTGGGAAATCTTTTAGAGATAAGACAAAGCAATGCTTCAACACTATATTACCTTATCTTAAGTATCAACGCATCTACCCAAGCTTTTATTGAGTATGTGGAATAAAAAAAATTACTTTTTCGATGAACGTACTGAAAGAGCTATATGGATTCAAATGTTTTTTGCTGATTATTAAATCAATACTCTTTTTAGATTTTCTATCTTCACCATATAAATAGATGAATAAAACAAAAGAACTTTTTATAATTTCCTTCGCGCTATTTTCTCTTTTTTTTGGCGCAGGAAATCTTATACTTCCCCCTTATTTAGGGCTTAAATCCGGGGCGCTCTGGTGGCTAGTTACTATAGGCTTTTGTCTGTCTGCAGTAGTTGTTCCAATTTTAGGAGTACAGGCGTACTCAAAATTGCAAGGAACTATGTACGACTTTGGCAAAAAGGTGTCTCCACTTTTTAGCCTCGTTTATTCCTTTATTATATATGCCATCGCAATTACTCTTCCTTCCCCAAGAACGGCCTCAGTAACACACGAAATCGCAATAGCTCCTTTATTTGATTCTTCTCCTTTAAATACAAGTATAGTTTATTTTGGCTTAGTTTTCCTCTTTGTAATTAATCGATCAAAGATCCTAGGAATAATTGGCAAATGGCTCACGCCTGGTATCCTGCTCATTTTACTTCTAATCATTGGAAAGTCAATTTTCTTCGATTCCACAATTATTGGTGGTAATTCTTTCCTGAATCCTTTAACCGAAGGGGTATTAGAAGGATACCAAACCTTTGATGGAATTGGGGCGATTGTTGTTGGTGGCGTAATAATAGTTTCCGTGAACCTGAGGTTTAAGGAGGAAAGTTTTGAAGAAAAAAGGGATATTATTTCTAAAGCAGGCTGGATTGCCGGCCTCGGCCTTTTACTAGTTTATACCGGGCTTATTTTTTCAGGTGCAACTTTTCAAAGCATGTTTGATACTACGATAAGCAGGTCTAATCTTCTTAAAAGCATCAGTAGTTTTACATTAGGTACTAATGCAAGTTTATTCTTGAGTATTCTAGTAAGTCTTGCTTGTTTCACGACCTGCGTGGGAATAATTACCGGAACCGCTGACTATTTTCAATCGAGGTTGCCAAGGTATAATAAGGTATATTTTGTGACTGCTTTTATGAGTTGTGCGCTAGGACTTCTCATTGGTCAATTAGATGTGGCCAAAATAATCCAAGTGGCAATTCCAATTCTGATAATTGTCTATCCAGTAACTATTGTTCTCATTCTATTAAATATTATTCCCTCAAAATTTAACTCCGATTTTGTATTTAAAGTAGTGGTTTATACTACAATTATTTTTAGCATTCCCGACCTACTGAATAGTCTTGGATATGGGGAAGAGTTTAATTATTTAACTTCATGGATTCCTTTTACAAGTCTAAGCATAGGATGGTTAGTGCCGGCTCTTGTATCGTTTGTAATCTCAAATTTCCTTGAGCGCTACTGGCTGAAAAACGTTTAGCCATTCATTAAGGATTCTATCTCGTCTACTTCAATAGGAATGTTTTCCATTAAGTTTACAGGATCACCGTTGGAAGTGATAACCACATCGTCTTCAAGACGAATTCCAAAACCTTCTTCCGGAAGGTAGATTCCCGGCTCTACGGTAAAAACCATGTTTGCCTTCATTGGTGTCTTTATTGGACCGTAATCATGAGTGTCTAGTCCCAAGTGGTGACTTGTGCCATGCATAAAGTATTTCTTATACGCCGGCCAATCTTTAGATTCATTATCAACATCCGATTTTTTTAATAGTTTTAAATCAATAAGTGCTGAAGTCATGAGTTTTCCAACTTCCTCGTGATACTCTGTCCAAGAAGCCCCGGGTATTAGCATTTGTGTTGCCTCATTTTTTACTTTTAAAACTGCCTCGTATACCTGCCGTTGTCTTTCAGAAAATCTGCCATTAACAGGAATCGTTCTGGTCATATCGCTACAGTAATTAGCATATTCAGCACCCACGTCCATCAAAATTAAATCTCCATTCTTACATTGTTTATTATTCTCAATATAGTGTAAAACATTAGCGTTATTGCCCGATGCAATAATTGGGGTATACGCAAATCCTTTAGACCGATTAATTATAAACTCATGCAAAAATTCTGCTTCTAATTCATATTCCCAAATACCAGGCTTGGTAAAACCCAAAATTCTTCGGAAGCCTTTTTCTGTAATCTCACAAGCCCTTTTTATTAAGTCGATCTCCTCTTTCTCTTTTTCCCCTCTTATTTCCTGTAGGATAGGATTACTTTTTGCGACTTGATGGCCCGGAAACTCATCTTTTGTTTTTATTATAAACCGATCTTCTCTGGTTTGGGTTTCCACAGCTTGCCTATAATGCTCATTCGTGTTAAAGTAAATCACTTCAGATTCTGTCATTAAACTAAAAAAGATCTTATCAAAATCGCTAAGCCAATAAACGGTTTCAATTCCAGAAACAGACCTAGCCTGTTCCTTGTCTAATTTTGCCCCTTCCCATACCGCTATGTGTGCATTCGTTTCTCTAACAAATAATACCTGTCTATACTTTTTATCCAAGGCATCCGGAAACAATAAGAGAATAGATTCTTCCTGATCAATTCCGCTTAGATATAAAATATCACTGTGCTGTTTGAAAGGCATTGTGCTATCTGCACTAATAGGGTATATATCATTGGAGTTGAAAACGGCTATACTCTTAGGCTTCATTCTCGCCATAAATTTCTTTCTGTTCTTAATAAAAAGAGCCTTGTCAATTTGATCGTATTTCATGGTATTAGCTGTTTTCTCAAAAATAGGAATAAGCCCATTGACAGCAAAAAAGATATCCCAAATTAAATTCCTATTTTCACAGTTATCCTATTAAGCCCTATTTTAAAGGGTTCTAATTAAAGTATATAACCACAATAATCTAGTTTTATGGAATTAAACCTGAGCATTCCAGCCCTTCTTTTTCCTGCAATTTCACTGAGCATGTTGGCTTATAATGCGAGGTATCTAGCCATAGCTGCACTCATCAGACAATTGTATAAGGAGTATTTGCAAACTCCTGAACAGGGACTTCAGATTCAGGTTAGACAACTTAAAAAAAGACTTACAATTATAAAAAACATGCAGGCCGTGGCGATATTAAGTTTTCTATTTAGTGCTATCACCATGTTTCTGATTTATATCGAGATGGCTTTTTGGGCGAACTTCTTTTTTGGCATGAGTTTATTGATGTTAATGACTTCTTTAGTCTTATCCCTAATTGAAGTACAACTATCCACTAAATCCCTTAATACCCAACTTCGAAATATGGACAGTACTGAAGAAAGTATATCGGATTAAACACAAAAAGTGTTTCATTTTTTGCATACAAAGTCCTCTCAAACTTCATTTAAGATTAAACAAAGATATTTTTGTTGCTTAAAATCAATCTAAATACCAATCTTAGTGGGGTTCAAGTTTGTTAATGATTTGGTTCTGACTTAAATTTGATATTCTAAAAAAAAACCCAATGAGTACTGTAATCAAATCATCTATAGCCCGGAAAGTCGTTATGGCACTTTCGGGTCTTTTTTTGGTATTTTTTCTGGCGCTTCATGTCACCATTAATTTTACCTCAGTAGTATCTCCAGATCTTTTTAACACTTGGTCTCATTTCATGGGATACAATGGTTTGGTGCAATATATAATGCAACCCATTCTTATTGCCGGAGTGATTGTCCATTTTGTTATGGGAATTGTACTCGAAATCCAAAATAATAAAGCGCGGACCGTGAAATACGTTAAATACAAAGGTGGTGACAATGCCTCCTGGGTTTCCCGCAATATGATTGTTACAGGTTTGGTGGTTCTTGCCTTTTTAGGGCTTCATTTTTACGACTTTTGGGTACATGAAATGACCTATAAATATATAGAGTCGAGTCCAGAGGACCCCACAAGGTATTATGAAGAAACCGTAATGAAATTTGCGCCTATGTGGAGAACTTTGCTTTATGTCGTTTCTTTCGTTCTATTAAGCCTTCATCTTTGGCATGGCTTTGCCTCTTCTTTTCAAAGCATGGGATTTAATAATAAATACACTCCTGTTCTAAAAAAGTTTACTCAGGCCTATGCCATAGTAGTCCCTTTAGTATTTATTTTCATCGCAGTCTATCATCATTTTAACCCAATAAGTCATTAAATATGGGAAGTATGAATTCTAATATTCCATCCGGTCCTTTGGCCGATAAATGGACCAAGCATAAAAACGAAATTAACCTGGTTAACCCTGCCAACAAACGTAATATTGACATTATCGTTGTAGGTACTGGATTGGCTGGGGGTTCGGCAGCAGCTACTCTTGCGGAGCTGGGTTACAATGTAAAAACTTTCTGTTACCAAGATTCTCCTCGTAGAGCTCATTCTATTGCTGCCCAAGGGGGAATAAATGCCGCAAAGAATTACCAAGGTGATGGCGATAGTAATTACAGACTTTTTTATGATACAGTAAAAGGTGGTGATTATAGATCAAGAGAAGCGAACGTATACCGACTTGCAGAAGTCTCTAGTAATATTATTGATCAATGCGTCTCCCAAGGAGTTCCTTTTGCAAGGGAATACGGAGGCCTATTAGACAACAGATCCTTTGGTGGGGTTCTAGTATCACGTACTTTTTACGCAAAAGGACAAACAGGACAACAGTTATTATTAGGTGCTTATGCCGCTATGAATAGACAAATACACAGAGGGAAGATTAAGTCTTATACTCGCCATGAAATGTTAGACTTGGTAATGGTCGATGGAAAAGCGAGAGGTATTATTGCACGTGATCTGGTAAGCGGGAAAATTGAAAGGCATTCAGCTCACGCAGTTGTGATTGCATCAGGTGGCTATGGAAACTTGTTTTTCCTATCTACCTATTGTATGGGGGCTAACGTTATGGCTGCTTGGAGAACGCATAGAAGAGGTGCTTTTTTTGCTAATCCTTGTTTTACTCAAATTCATCCAACATGTATTCCAGTTTCCGGAGAACATCAATCTAAACTAACCTTGATGTCGGAATCCCTAAGAAATGATGGCAGGATTTGGGTCCCTAAAAAAATAGAAGACGCAGTGGCTATCCGAGAAGGGAAACTAAAACCAACGGAGCTTAAAGAAGAGGATAGAGATTATTACTTAGAGCGAAGATATCCGGCATTTGGAAATCTTGTCCCTAGAGACGTTGCCTCCAGAGCAGCGAAAGAAAGGTGTGATGCTGGTTTTGGAGTAAACAAGACCGGTGAAGCAGTCTTCTTAGATTTTGATGCGGCAATAATGCGATACGGTAGAGAGAAAGCATTGACATCTGGAATAAAAGAGGCGGATAACACCTTAATTCGAAAACTTGGAGAAGAAGTAGTAGAGGCGAAATATGGCAATTTGTTTCAGATGTATGAGAAAATTGTAGACGAAAACCCTTATAAGACTCCTATGATGATATATCCTGCTGTTCATTACACCATGGGCGGTTTATGGGTGGATTATAATCTCCAAACTACCATCCCTGGATGTTATGCCGCGGGTGAAGCTAATTTTAGTGATCATGGGGCTAATAGACTTGGTGCCTCAGCATTGATGCAAGGTCTGGCTGATGGCTATTTTGTACTTCCTTATACCATTGGTGATTACCTTGCAGACGACATCCGGACAGGGCCGATTCCAACAGATTCAAAAGAGTTTGATGAGGTGGAAAAGGAAGTTCTGGAAAGAATTAATAAACTTATGTCTGCAAAAGGTAAGCATTCCGTTGACTACTATCACAAGAAATTAGGTAAGATAATGTGGAATAAATGCGGGATGTCTAGGAATGCCAAAGAACTCCAAGAGGCAATGACAGAGATTTCAGAATTGCGAAAAGACTTTTGGGAAAATGTGAGAGTACCAGGTACTGCGGATACTAAAAATCAAGAGTTAGAAAAAGCTGGTAAAGTTGCAGATTTCCTGGAAATTGGAGAATTATTTGCAAAAGACGCCCTGGAAAGAAATGAGTCTTGTGGCGGACACTTTAGGGAAGAATATCAAACCCCCGAGGGAGAGGCTTTAAGAGATGACGAAAACTACAAGTTTGTATCTGCCTGGGAATATAAAGGAGAACCAAAAGATGCTGTTTTGCATAAAGAAAACCTAGTTTACGAAAATATCGAGTTAAAAACTCGTTCCTATAAATAAAAAAGCTATGAAGATTTATCTTAAAGTATGGCGTCAAAAAGACGCATCTGCAAAAGGCGAATTAGTGGACTATACTATGGAAAGTGTAGAAGGCGATATGTCTTTTCTAGAAATGTTAGATATTCTTAACGAAGACTTAATTGCAAAGGGAGAAATTCCTGTAGAATTTGATCATGATTGCAGAGAGGGAATTTGCGGTACTTGTTCTTTACAAATAAACGGAAGACCTCATGGTCCAGATAGGTTAATTACCGCATGCCAACTACACATGCGTAGTTTTAAGGATGGGGATACTATTGTTATTGAACCTTTTAGGGCTAAAGCTTTTCCGGTAGTGAAGGATCTCATTGTAGATAGGACATCTTTTGAAAGAATTCAGCAAGCTGGGGGTTTTATTTCCGTAAATACTTCAGGTCAGCCGGTAGATGCTAATGCCATTCCAATCGAAAAGGAATTTGCAGACAAAGCTTTTAATGCTGCTACTTGTATTGGTTGCGGCGCCTGCGTTGCCGCTTGTAAAAATGCAAGTGCTATGCTTTTTACTTCGGCCAAAGTATCGCAGTTTGCCTTACTCCCACAGGGGAAAGTAGAAGCGGTTGAGCGCGTACAAAATATGGTTCGCCAGATGGACTTAGAGGGGTTTGGCAATTGCACCAATACAGGAGCTTGTGAAATAGAATGCCCTAAAGGTATTTCCTTAGAAAATATCGCAAGGATGAATAGAGAATATTTAAGCGCTTCCTTAAAAGGTTAAACAACTATCTTTTTAAATATTGAACCCGGCAGTATACTAGCCGGGTTTTTTCTGTAATAAGCTGTCGTTTTTCCTTATTTTTAGAACTATAAAAAATATTTATGGGCGCTCCTTTACATAAATTTAAATCCAAATTACCTCTTTTACCTCCATCGATCTTTGCCAACATGACTCAGTTGGCAGAACAATACAATGCCATAAACATTTCACAGGGGTTTCCTAATTTCGAGCCTGATCCAATTTTACTAGAATTGGTTGCAAAAGCTCTAAAAAGCGGATATAACCAGTATGCCCCTATGGGAGGTATTTATAGTCTAAGAGAAGTAATTTCAGAAAAAATTGAAAGCTTATATGGTAAAACCTATAATCCTTCCTCAGAAATTTGCATTACAGTAGGTGCAACCCAGGCTATATTTACTGCAATATCAGCATTTGTTTGGCCAGGTGATGAAGTCATCGTCTTTAAACCTGCTTACGACTGTTACGAGCCCGCTATTATTGCCAATGGAGGGCAGCCTATATTAATACAAATGGAAGGTAAAGACTACGCCATAAACTGGAAGAGTTTTAGGGCACATATTGGCGCCAAAACAAGAATGGTAATAATTAATACACCACATAACCCGAGTGGAAAAGTTTTTTCAAATGACGATATGCTTCAACTACAAGAGTGTTTAAAGGGAACTAATATTATATTGCTAAGCGATGAAGTCTACGAACATATTGTATTTAAAGGGAATTCCCATGAAAGTGCCTCAAAGTATCCATATTTAGCAGAAAGAAGTTTTGTTTGTGCTTCCTTTGGAAAAACTTTTCATGCCACAGGATGGAAGATGGGCTATTGCGCTGCACCGGCCACCTTGATGAAAGAGTTTCTCAAAATTCATGAGTTTAACGTTTTTTGCGTTAATCATCCCTTTCAAGTTGCTCTGGCTGAATACCTGAAAACAGCGTATAATTATCTTAGTTTGGGCAGTTTTTATGAGAAAAAGAGAGACCTCTTTTTAGATCGTATTTCTAGTTCAAAATTTAGTTTTACCCCTACACAAGGCACCTACTTTCAACTTTTGGATTATTCTAATATAAGCAATGAAAGTGACCTTGAATTTGGAAAAAGATTAGTAGAGGAACATCGTTTGGCCTGCATCCCAATTTCTGTTTTTAACAAAGATCATTTAGATCATAGACAAATTAGAGTTTGTTTTGCCAAAACCGAAGAAACCATAATACAGGCTACAGAAATCCTATCTAGTCTTTAGGCTAAGCCAGCACAACGTTTATTTAAGTGCCGCAGTCAATTTTTGCATAAACTCCCCTATTTTTGAAGGCTCTATCCATCTAGTTACTACTACTAAATCGTTTTCTTTGTCGATTACAATAAAATTTCCTCCAAAACCTGCAGCATAGTAAATATTTTCGGATAGTCCCTCCCAGTGACGGTCTCCCTTTTTATTTAACCACCACATATACCCGTAATTGACATTAGGAATTGACGGTTTTGTTGCGGCATTAATCCAGGAAGAACTAATTATTTCATCCTTTTCCCAAAATCCATCATTGGAAAATAATAATCCAAATCTGGCCATATCTTCTGTATTAATAAAAATCCCGGCTCCAGAATGTCCACCGCCCGTCACGGACTTCATTTTTAGTCCGTCGATAACTGTCCAAGCATCATCATATCCATACCAACGCCAAGTGGTTGAGGCCCCTATTTTATCCATTAAATTCTCCTTTAAAACCAAAGGTAAAGGAGATCTCCAAACGTGTGTAAGGGCGTAGGCCAGCACATTTACCCTAACATCATTATACTCCATATAGGTTCCCGGTTCCTTTAGTTTCCTATATCTCCAATCATCAAGGCCACCCTCTTTTGGCGGACGGTCTGCCCAATCCTTAACTCCCCATAAAGACCCAGACCAATCAGAATTTTGTTGTAATAAATGTTCCCAGCTTACTTTTTCATTGTGTTCTCCCTGAAAAGTACCGTCCCATATATAGTTAGACACTTTATCGGTTGTATTGGAAATTAGTTTTCTGTCAATTGCCATCCCGGCAACAGTAGATAGAAAGCTTTTGGTAACACTAAAAGTCATATCCACCCTTTTAATATCTCCCCATGACTTTACCAAGTACCCACTTTTAAGAATCATTCCTGCTGGTCCCCCGCGCTTCTTTGTCGGACCCAAAATTTCGTGAAATGGTTCTCTTTCGAAACCCTTTAGGATTGCAATGCGGAGGTCCTTAGAACCCTTGTATTCATTAGTGATAGCAAAATTAACGGCTTCCTCGAGCAAGTCTTTGTCAAAATTTGTCTCTGAAACCTCTTTCTCCTCCCATTTTGCATTCTTCTTTGGGAAATACGTTTTTTCCTGTGATCTCCCAATGTTTATTATGAGCAGGAAAACTAAAATTGTCCAAACAGTCTTATTCATTTTCTCTTTTTAAGTGTCTAAAGTACGTAAATCAAGTTTCATTAACCAGTCCATTTGCTTGTCATTACCAATATAATAGGGATGTTTTCCAAATTTCTTAAATCCGTTTTTTTCATAAAACCGAATTGCCCCATTATTCTTTTCCCATACCCCAAGCCACAAATAATCCTTCTGTAGGGATTCCGCAAGCTCTTTTATATATTTCATCATATGATTTCCAATAGCCCTTCCTTGAAATTTTTTTTTAACATATATCCGTTCTATCTCTAAACCTTCATCTTCTCTTAGCTCAGTTTGAGCAGAGAACTGATTTAGTTTGAAATAACCAACGGTAGTATCAATCTCCTTAACCAAAAAGAACGACATGTCTGTGTTCCGTAGTTCCTTTAGTAATTGTACCTCCGAAAAAGCTTCTCTAATATAGTTGTCAAAATCAATAGGATTATTGTCTTCTCGAAAAGATTCTGTAAATGTGGTCTTCCCTAATTCTACCAACTCCTTGAGATGGTTTACTGAGCATTTCTTAAATTGAATTTGCATTTTATAAAAATAAAAAAAGGAGTTATACTTTTCGTATAACTCCTTTTAAAACACTAATTCTAAACGTTTACAACATAAACAGTTTTTTGGCCAGCATCAAAATACCACTGAAATATTCATTTTGATACACTTGCACTTCTTGTTCAAATGGTCTGTTGTCAATTTGGGTTTCCATAGTTGTTTAGATTAACCTTTAGGTGTTATAAATTTGGGGAGCTCTTTAAAATAAGAACTCTTTAAAGATAGGACGCCAATCCATGCGTAATCCAAATATGTTGTGAAGTGATAATTTTTTGTTGTGAAATAAAGGTCCTATAAATTACCCTTAGATGAAATGTATTAAATCATCGTTAAACGGTCATGTCAGGTACAATATCGGGAACTGTTAAATTTCCCTCTGTAGCATTTCTTATATCGTCTATACTTACGCCAGGTGCCTTCTCTAATAAGAGAAAGCTATCATCCACGATTTCTAAGACAGCCAGATTTGTTACAATTTTTTTTACACAACCAACACCTGTCAAAGGAAGCGTACACGATTTTAATAATTTGGAATCTCCATGCTTGTTAGTATGCATCATAGCAACGATAATATTTTCAGCAGATGCTACTAAATCCATGGCGCCTCCCATCCCCTTTACCATTTTTCCGGGAATTTTCCAATTGGCAATATCGCCATTCTGTGCCACCTCCATTGCCCCTAGAATGGTAAGGTGGACATGTCTCCCTCGTATCATTCCAAAGCTCATAGCAGAATCAAAAAAAGATGCCCCGGCTAAAGTTGTTATCGTTTGTTTTCCGGCATTAATGAGATCCGGATCCTCTTCCCCTTCAAAGGGAAATGGGCCCATACCTAGTACTCCATTCTCGCTTTGAAATTCTACTTCAATTGAAGGGTTTACATAATTTGCTACTAGCGTAGGGATTCCTATTCCCAAGTTTACGTAGTACTTGTCTTTAACTTCCTGGGCTATTCTTTTCGCGATTCCAATTTTATCTAACATAAATATACCTTTAAAAGAAATTATTCTTTAGGTCTTACTGTTCTTTGCTCAATGCGTTTCTCATAGTTAGTTCCTTGAAAAATCCTTTGAATAAAAATTCCGGGAACATGAATATCATTCGGGTCAAGGCTTCCAGCAGGTAAAAGTTCTTCTACCTCGGCAATGGTGATTCTCGCTGCCCCGCACATACAGGGATTAAAGTTCCGAGCGGTTCCTTTGAAAATAAGATTTCCTGCCTCATCTCCTTTCCAAGCCTTAACAAAAGAAAAATCTGCCTTAAATGCCTCTTCAAGCACATACATCTTACCATTAAATTCTCTGGTTTCCTTCCCATCGGCTACTTCCGTGCCATATCCTGCTGGAGTATAAAACGCTGGAAAACCAGTCTGGGCTGCCCTGCACTTTTCAGCCAAAGTTCCTTGAGGGGTAAGTTCCACTTCTAATTCACCACTGAGCATTTGTCTTTCAAACTCATCATTTTCACCCACGTATGAGGATATCATCTTTTTAATTTGCCGCCCTTGTAGTAAGAGTCCTAAACCAAAATCATCTACTCCCGCGTTATTACTTATACAGGTAAGATTATTTACTCCTAATTGAACAAGTTCGCCAATGGCATTTTCCGGGATACCGCAAAGGCCAAAACCTCCAAGCATTAAAGTCATCCCATCTTTTACTCCTATCAAAGCTTCCTTGACATCCTTAACCTTCTTACTGATCATCGACTACTCTCTTTGAATTATAAATAGTTTTCCTAATGTACAGATTTAAATAAAAATCCCCTAAAAAAGGGGATTTTAATATGCCGATAAATCTAATTTCTCTTAGAAGTCTAAATCTTCCAGATCATCTTCAAAATTTATTTGTTCTTCTTCCTCTTCTTCAGAGATTGAACAATCTACTCTTATAGATAACTCTTCAGGTCTAGGAAATTCTTCTTTTGAAATACCAAGATCTTCATCTTCATAGTTGCTTTTCATATACAATCCCCAAATAGGCAATGCCATCGACGCCCCTTGCCCGTATCGAATAGATTTGAAATGAACAGCGCGTTCTTCGCCTCCAACCCAAACCCCAGTGACTAGATTAGGAACCATTCCCATAAACCAACCATCACTTTGATTCTGTGTAGTTCCGGTTTTACCTGCAATAGGATTGGTAAATTCATATGGATAACCTGTAATTATCTCTTTATATACCGGTTGGTCTTTACTAGCATTTGTCCTTAAGCGAACTCCGGAGCCTCCTTCGGTTACACCCTCCATAAGGTTCACCATAGCATAGGCCACATCTTTACTCAATACATCTTTAGTTTCAGGGACATATTCAAACAGGACAGTACCATTTTTATCTTCAATTCTTGTAACCATTACTGGTTTCACATAAACTCCCTGATTGGCAAATGCTCCATAGGCGCCAACCATTTCATATACATTAAACTCTTCGGTTCCTAAAGCAATTGCCGGAACAGGAAGAATATCATTTTTTAGTCCAAGATCCTGCACTATAGAAACTACAGGTTTAGGGCCAACACGATCAATTAATTGTGCCGTAACTGAATTTACAGAATTGGCAAGTGCATGCTTTAGGGTATACATCTGACCAGAATATTTTCCGTCCGAATTTTTTGGACACCAGGGTTCAAGATTTCCATGTTTTCCAGCTTCTATACAGTACTGACTATCAGGCAAGACGTCGCAAGGTGATAAACGCAATTGATCAATTGCCGCCGCATAAACAAATGGTTTAAAGGTAGAGCCGGCCTGTCTAGAGCCTTGAATAACATTGTCGTATTGAAAATGCCTGTAATTTATTCCCCCAACCCAAGCCTTTACATGACCCGTTTGAGGTTCCATTGACATCATGGCTGCCCTCAAAAAAGTCTTGTAATAACGTATAGAATCTCTAGGCGTCATTACCGTATCTTTTTCCATAGTTGGGCTGTCCCAGTCAAAAACCGTCATTTCTGTTTCTTGGTCAAAAGAGGCCGTAATATCATCTTCCGACTTGCCGTTAGCTTTCATCTTTCTCCATCGTTCTGAGGTTCGCATTGCCCGCCTGATTATGGAAGTGATTTCTTCTTTTTCTAAATCGAGGAATGGCGTTGTAGGGTTTCTTTTTTTAGTATTTTGATGAAAAAATTCTTTCTGTAGTCTCTTCATATGCCCTTTTACCGCATCTTCTGCATTCTTTTGCATACGAGAATCAATAGTAGTATACACCTTTAAACCATCCAAATAAATATTCCACTTATCTCTCTCTCCCTCCAAGGCAGGTTTTGGATTATCCTCAATCCATTTTTTCAAGAATCCTTGAAGATACATCCTAAAATAAGTAGCCAGGCCAACACTATGAGATTCAGGATTATAATTGATATCTAACTTCATTGCTTGCAATGAATCACTTTCCTTTTCAGTCAAAAAATCATACTTGTACATTTGACTTAAAACTGTATTTCGCCTATCCAGTACTAAGGCTTCTCGGCGCATAGGATTATACAAGGAAGAGTTTTTAAGCATCCCAACTAATACCGCAGATTCCTCTGTTTTTAATTCAGAAGGTTCCTTGCCAAAGTAGATTCTCGCTGCCGATCTAATTCCATCAGCATTATTGCCAAAATCATATGTATTCATATACATAGCAATAATCTCATCCTTGGTATACTGTCTTTCCAACCTTGTAGCAATAACCCATTCTTTTACTTTCTGTATTATCCTGCCCATTGCACCACCCGAAATTCTTTTGGTAAACAATAGCTTAGATAATTGCTGCGAAATGGTACTGGCACCACCTTTAGTACCTAAGAACACCACTGCTCTTAAGGTTCCTCGGGCATCAATTCCTGAATGATCATAATACCTAGCATCTTCCGTAGCTACCAATGCCTGAATTAGATTCGTGGGAAGATCGTCATAAGAAATAGGTGTCCTATTATCATCTAAATAAAACTTTCCTAGGGTAGCACCATCTGAAGAGATAATTTCTGTGGCCAGATTTGTTTGGGGATTTTCTAAGCGCTCAAATGTCGGCATTTCACCGAAAACACCCCAAGCCGCTAACTGAAATACTAAAAAAATACAGAATATTCCAGAAACAAATAGGATCCAGAACCACTTAATAAACTTCCTGAAGTTAGAAGATTTCTTACCTTTCTTGGCTTTTGCCATATCTTATTTATGCTTTTCTATTGAGAACCCTACATCTGTAATTCCTGCGAGATTAACTATACCTTCAGCATCCCCGTTCTTTCGCATCGCATGAGACAGTTCTAACATATATACGCCATTAACGGTAAAATTGACGTTTTCCTTATACCAAAGTTTATTTTCTTTTATACTTCCCAGTCCCTTCCCTAACCATTGACCATCTGGAGCGGCCATTTGAAACTCTATGGTGTCCCTTTGAACTTTTCCATTTGGGTCTGTTAAATCGGCAATAATAAAAAGATTGCTGTAGGCAAACGAATCGTCATTTCTTAAGTCGATAAAAAGGTCATATGAATTTATGGTATCCATTGGAGTAAATGCAAACTGTTTTACATCATCTTTTGCCCAAATACCAGATGGATTAGCCTGGTATTCGGAAACTACGAGCTTATCATTGCATGAAATAAAAAACCATAAGAGTAGGAGATATAGCAGGGTTCTAGGCATTATTACTAGGTCTTTTACGGTTTTTTCTTCGTTTATTATTTTTCCCTTTACGTTTTCTTTTCGGCCTATCGAATCTTGTTAGACTGTCTTGACCAACCACATTTTCAAAGATCAATTTTTCTTCTTCCAGATTCTCGAAGGCATAAGATTCTAAACTGACAACTGGTTTTTTAGCTTTGTTTTTAGCAAGTATTTCGTGCACCTGATCTTTTGTAAGCGTATGCCAATTAGATGGATCCTCTTTGTATGAAAACCATAGGATCCCTTTAAAAATATCGGTCTTTTGACAAAACGCTATCCCCTTTTCTGTATTTAATCTACTGTCAGGACTAGGAAAGTCTTTTAAAGCCTCCAAATATAAATCCAACTCATAGTTTAAACAGCACTTTAGTTTACCGCATTGTCCAGCCAATTTTTGAGGATTAAGAGATAACTGCTGATAGCGCGCTGCGGAAGTACTTACGGAGCGAAAATCCGAAAGCCATGTAGAACAGCATAATTCTCTGCCACAAGATCCAATTCCACCTAATCTCTGTGCCTCCTGTCTATAGCCGATTTGGCGCATTTCAATTCTTATCCCAAAAGCTTTGGCCATATCCTTTATGAGCTGTCTGAAATCTACTCTCTCCTCAGCTGTATAATAGAAAGTTGCCTTGGATCCATCCCCTTGGAATTCAACATCTGAGATCTTCATCTGAAGTTGAAGAAGAATAGCCATTTCACGTGCTCTCTTTTTTATTTCCTCTTCTTTGTCCCTACATCTTTGCCACTTATCAATGTCTTTTTGATTGGCTTTTCTATAAATTTTGGGCATTTCTTCTCCTTCTTCACTGTATTTCTTCTTCTTCATTTGCACTTTAACCAGTTCTCCTGTTAAAGTTACCATGCCAACATCATGCCCCGTTTTTGCTTGGGTAGCTACTATATCTCCTATTGCAAGGGAAAGGTTATTAGAATTCCTAAAAAAATCTTTACGGCTGTTTTTAAAACGTACTTCAACACAGTCGAAAGGTCTAGACCCATTAGGCAAAGACATATTTGAAAGCCAATCGAAAACAGTTAATTTATTACATCCATCCGAGCCGCAAGTACCGTTATTCTTGCATCCTCTTGGCTGTCCGTCCTTACCGGTCGAACAATTGGTACAACCCATATTTTATATCTTGATTTAGCATTAGACGAAATTTTCTATTGCTAAAGTAGGTTCATAAAAATTTCTCGAAGGTAAAGATAGCATTTTTTATGCTCATAAAAAGACCAAAGACTACGGAGTAAATGCCAAGCAATTCTATGTCTTTACGTTGTCTTTAATTGGGAATCTAAATTTGAAAAATTAATCCCGAGCACTTTAAGATCAGCTACTTTTTATACTTAAGCACTTCTGATCTCCCCTTTTTAAAAATCTTATTGCTTACGACTTTCCCTTTTCTAAGGGCTTTTTGTTCTTCGAAAGGCAACTCGTGTATCTCTTTGCATTTATCACTGCAGCAGTCGTTCATCTTCGTAGCACATTCTTCGCACTGAATAAACAAGAGGTGACAGGCCTCATTGGCACAGTTTACATGCGTGTCACAAGGGGAGCCACACTGATGGCATTTAGCAATTATATCTTCAGATATTCGCTCTCCTCTGCGATGATCAAAGACAAAGTTTTTTCCAATAAACTTATTGTCCAGGTCTTTTTCCTTAACCTGTCTCGTATACTCAATTATTCCCCCTTCTAACTGAAAGACCTTCTTAAAACCTTTGTGCCTGTAATAAGCACTTGCTTTTTCACACCTAATTCCACCTGTACAATACATTACAAGGTTTTTATTTTCTTTGAATTCTGCCAAATCTTTTTCAATAATATCCAAGGAGTCTCTAAAGGTATCCACATCTGGGGTTATCGCATTTTGAAAGTGCCCGATTTCGCTTTCATAATGGTTTCTCATATCCACCAAAATAGTGTCAGGATCGTCGATTAGTTTATTAAAATCTTCTGCTCCTACATGTGTTCCTTTTTTGGTAACATCGAAAGTATCATCTTTAAGTCCATCTGCAACGATTTTCTCCCGAACCTTAACTTTGAGTTTCAGAAATGACTTATTATCATGTTCTATAGCAATATTTAATCTAACGTTTTCAAGAAAAGAAATACTATCTAGATGTTCTTTAAATTTATCAAAATTAATTGCCGGAACAGATAGCTGTGCATTTATGCCTTCACTGGCAACGTAAATTCTCCCTAGAACGTCTTGTTCACTCCAGTTGATAAATAAATGATTTCGAAAAAGCTGTGGATTGCGTATTTGTGCGTATTTGTAGAAAGAAATAGTTAGTCTCTCTAACCCAGCCTCTTCAATTAGGGCCTCTCTTTCTTTCGCACTTAACGTATTGTACAGTTGCATGCTATACTAATATTAAGTAGTGAATAGATTAAGAGACAAAATTAAGATTATTCTTCAGGAGAGCCAAAAAAGAAACTTTTTAATTAATTAATAATAAAAAAGAGCCTTGGATTTCAAGACTCTTTATAGGCTAACCCTCAACAATTTCCTTTTTCATAGATTGAACTTTTAAGGAGGTAACCACCACTATCCTATAAGAAATTATATAGAATTTATATTTTAAATTTACTTCTTTTACATAAGAGATGCAGATTATCAATAAAGGTTGCTTTCTGTTTGTAAAATGCAAAAAAGAAATGGTAATTTAGCTTTTCAAATTTAATAGCGTCCATATACTATGAGTACAACGAATGAAGCAAAACTAAAGGCCCTAAAACTAACATTAGATAAACTAGATAAGACTTATGGAAAGGGAGCCGTAATGAAAATGGGGGATTTTGTTGCAGAAGATGTAGAGGTAATTCCATCGGGTTCTCTTGGGTTAGACATTGCTTTAGGTGTTGGAGGATATCCGAGAGGAAGAGTTGTTGAAATTTATGGGCCAGAATCTTCAGGTAAAACCACTTTAACATTACACGCAATTGCAGAGGCACAAAAAAATGGAGGAATTGCAGCCTTTATAGATGCAGAACATGCCTTTGACAGGTTTTATGCGGAAAAACTTGGTGTAGATATTGATAATCTTATCATATCGCAGCCAGACCACGGGGAACAAGCTTTAGAAATAGCCGATAACTTAATTCGCTCAGGAGCCATAGATATAGTGATAATTGATTCCGTTGCTGCTCTGACTCCAAAAAGTGAAATCGAGGGGGAAATGGGGGATTCTAAAATGGGATTACACGCTAGATTAATGTCTCAAGCCCTTAGAAAACTTACAGGTTCCATTAGCAAGACCAATTGTACAGTGATATTTATAAATCAATTACGCGAAAAAATTGGTGTTATGTTTGGTAATCCTGAAACAACTACTGGGGGAAATGCTCTTAAATTCTATGCTTCCGTAAGGTTAGACATTAGAAGGTCTACACAGATAAAAAATACAGATGGTGGTGTACAGGGAAACAAAACAAGGGTTAAAGTAGTTAAAAACAAAGTGGCTTCACCCTTTAAAACAGCTGAGTTCGATATTATGTATGGCGAGGGAATTTCTAAGGTTGGCGAAATAATTGATCTCGGTGTAGAATTCGAAATAATTAGAAAAAGTGGTTCTTGGTTTAGCTACGGTGATACTAAACTTGGACAGGGTAGAGACGCTGTTAAGTCTTTACTTATGGATAACCCAGAACTATTTGAAGAATTAGAAGGAAAAATTAAGCTTGCTATTACTACCGTGAATTCCTGATTCTAGTCTGTATTTATTACACTTTTTAAGCAACCATTGTCTATTTGTCTCATCTATAGAATATGATGTTAATAGATAATTATGAGGAAAATACTCTTACTTACGGCTTGTGTGATCACATTGCTATTGACGTCGTGTAGTGTTGATGACAATAGCCCCCGATACCATTTAATACCTTTAGAAGTTGTTAGTGCTGATCTACCACCTTCCTTTGAATTAAATGAATCTTATGAGATAGCAGTAACCTACGCTATCCCAAACGGATGTACATTTTTTGATGGTTTTGATATAACCCCTGTGGAACAGACGACTAGAAATGTGGTTCCCATAGGCTCACAATTTGACGATCCCGATTGTGTAGATGGTGGACAAGAGGTGGAAAGTTCTTTTAGGTTTGTTGTGCTCTATACGGATACCTATCTATTTAGGTTTTATACCGGTAAGGATGCCGACGGGGAAGATGAATTTCTTGAAGTTGAAGTGCCCGTAAATCAATAATCTACTATCTTAGGTGTATTAATCCAATCATAATTTTGAATCTGGAAGAGCTAATACATAACTGTAAAAAAGGAAATAGAAGGGCACAAGAACTGTTGTACCGTGAGTACGCTCCTATACTTTTTGGTGTATGCCTAAAATATTCAAAGAACAAAGTAGAAGCAGAAGATAATCTACATGACAGTTTTATGACCATTTACGAAAAAATAGGGCAATATAAATTTCAGGGGTCATTTGTTGGATGGATGAAGAGAATTACTGTAAACACAGTATTGCAAAAATATAGGAAAGAAGACTACCTTAAAGTAGTAACAGAAAATGAAGCAGATGAAATGGAGTCAGACTCGGCGTCTGAATACTTTAAAATTGATTTGACAACTCTTTTGAAGTATGTACAGGAATTGCCGAATAAGTATCGGATTACTTTTAATATGTATGTACTTGACGGATTTTCACATAAAGAAATAAGTGAAAAACTCGGTACAAGTACGGGTACGTCAAAATCTAATTTAGCAAGAGCACGGGCTATTTTAAAAGAAAAAATTACAAAAGAAAAAATAAATATTGCTTAAATATTAAAGCATGAAAAAGGAAAATATTGACAAATTGTACCAAAAAGAGCTGAAAGACTTTAGCCAAGTCCCTGATGAGCGGGTGTGGAAGGCAATTTCAGCTTCATTGGACAAAAAAGAGAAAAGAAAAAGAGTAATTCCACTTTGGTGGAAATTAGGAGGGATAGCTGCCGTTATAGCCATATCATTCCTCTTCTTTAATCCACAAAACGAAAATCAAATCCCTAATCAGAAAATCACGGATACAAATAATAATTCGGAAAATTCTCTTAGAGATAGTTTAAATAATAACCCCACAAAGAATGACGATATAAGAAATACAGAAGTTTTGACCGACTCTGATACTTTTGAGAACAATAACAATTCTCTAAAGAATTCCAGCGAAGTGAAGGTTACCAATAAACAATTGGTTGGTACACAAAAGACCAAATTACCAGCAACTACTTCCAATAATTCTGAAAATAGTGATGTACTTGTTCCAAAAAATAACCAGGTGAAACGAGAAGATTTGGCCTCTACCAATAACCTGAAAGACAAGACTATTGGTGTCGAAGAGGGTAAGGAACCTCAGAAAAGTACAGAAATTTTAGCCTCAAGAACAACAGATGAACAAAAGAAAAATGATATTGTCAATTCTAATATTGACAAAGAATCTAGTGTAGTTACCAATACTACTAGTGAGGAAACAAATGATAAACCGGCTGTTACTTCGGATAACAAAAGATCCATATTTGAAGAAATTGAAAAAAGTGAGGATTTGGCCCTAAATGAAGATTCTAATAAAGGACAATGGGAATTAGGTCCCACGGTAGGACCAGTCTATTTCAATTCGTTTGGAACTGGTTCCCCAATACATTCCAATTTTGTGCCTAATTCTAAATCAGGTAATATAAATTTAAGTTATGGTATTGGAGTGGCATATCAAGTTGGTAAAAAAGTTAAGATCAGATCGGGTTTAAATAAAGTCGATTATAGTTATAATACAAATGATATTGCCTTTTCTGCCTCTCTGACAGCCTCAACAAATTCTCAAATAGACAATATTAATTACATTCCAACCTCTCAAAATCTTGTAGTAAGGAATGCAGAAGAATCAAGAATAATTCAGCAAACCACTAATGTAGAAGTTGCAGCTCCGAGTCCTACACGAGAGGGAACTATGGTACAAGACTTTGGTTACTTAGAATTACCCTTAGAGCTAAACTATGCCATTATTGATAAAAAATTTGGTTTTAATGTCATTGGTGGATTTAGTTCCCTCTTTTTGGTCAACAATGCTGTGGTTTTAGAATCCGGCGACGGTGAAATGGAAATGGGAGAAGCTAACAACCTCAATTCTGTTAACCTCAGTACAAATTTCGGACTGGGCTTTAATTATAAGTTTAGCTCTAAAATTCAATTAAGTCTTGAACCTATGTTTAAGTATCAGTTAAATACATTTTCTCAGACCGCTGGTAGTTTTCAGCCCTTTTCTGTTGGCGTATTCACTGGACTTAATTTCAAACTTTAAAAAACATAAGTTATACCTATTGGTATTTTACATGCTTTTGATTAATTCCTGATAAATAGACGTTCGTACACCATTATTTAATCTTGCTAAATCCGTTTCCTCCAAATTGATGGTATTAACAAATGGCATTACCTTAGCCCTAGTGATTCCTGGGTGACCGTTAAAAAATGTAAAAGGAAACCTTTTCTTGTTGTCGTAAAACACTATTGGAACAATTGGTATTTTTTGATTTAACGCCATTTTAAAAGCCCCATCCTTGAACTTGTCTAACACAATATTCTCTTCTGGAACGCCTCCTTCAGGGAAAATACAGATGCTAAGGCCTTTACTAAGTCGTTTATGAGCTCGTCTATAGACTCCTGTTCTACTTCTACTGTCTTCTCTATCTACCATAATACAAACTCGCTTATAGAAAAACCCAAACACCGGTATTTTTACAAGTTCCTTCTTCCCTACAAAGACAAACGGGTGTTTGCTAACCTTTAGCATCATCATAATATCTAGCATACTCGTATGATTCGCCACAAGCATATAACTCTTATCTCGTGCAATTTTTTCTTCATATTTGATCTTTGGAAAACACAACATTCCATATAAAATGGTATTCGCCCAAATATTTCTAGCCAGCCAAAAGAATTGGGGATAGGTTTTCTCCGAAATCGAGGTGATGATTAATAGAGGAAAAAACAAGAAAATTGGAACACTCACAAGAATATAAAACCAAATACGATATATAATATGTCCCAGTTTATTAAATAGTAACCGCATAAATCAAAAATAACAATTTTAGTAGGGTATTTGTATTTCTTTTACTTTTGCGAACTATAATAAACTTTTTATGGCAAGAATTCTTACAGGAATACAAAGCACGGGAACCCCGCATTTAGGAAATATTTTGGGAGCCATCATCCCGGCGATAGAAATGGCAAAAATAGAAGATAATGAATCATTTCTATTTATTGCTGACATGCATTCTCTTACTCAAATTAAAAATGGCAATGAATTAAGGCAAAATACCTACGCTACTGCCGCTGCTTGGTTGGCTTTTGGCCTTGACATAGACAAAACAGTTTTTTACAGACAGAGCGATGTTCCGCAAGTAACCGAACTTTCATGGTATTTAAGCTGCTTTTTCCCTTACCAAAGACTAACCCTAGCACATTCCTTTAAAGATAAGTCAGATAGACTGGAAGATGTTAATGCAGGATTATTTACTTATCCTATGTTGATGGCTGCAGATATCCTACTATATGATGCCAATGTGGTGCCGGTAGGGAAAGATCAATTGCAACATATAGAAATGACAAGAGATGTCGCCAACCGTTTTCATTCACAAATGGGAGAAACGTTTGTGGTTCCGGAAGGGCTGGTGCATGAGAATACTATGTATATCCCCGGTACGGATGGGTTTAAAATGAGTAAAAGTAAAGGGAATCTGATTAACATATTTCAAACAGATAAACAGTTGCGAAAACAAATAATGGGAATTATTTCAGATAGTACTCCTTTAGAAGCTCCAAAAAATCCGGAAACCGATACTACTTTTGCATTATATAAGACACTGGCCTCTGACGACCAAGTTGCCCATATGCATTCTAACTATATCCAAGGTAATTATGGGTATGGCCATGCAAAACAGGCACTTTTTGAATTACTTCTAGAAAGATTTAAAGAACCCAGAGAAAAGTTCAATTACTATATGAATAATCTTGAGGAAATAGACACCGCTTTATCTATTGGGGCAAAGAAAGCAAGCCTAGTTGCCGACTCTGTTTTAAGGAGAGTAAGAAAAAAAGTGGGTTATTAGGTTTTCCGACTATCTAGTCTTTTTTTTGTGCTTCAGGATAAACTAACCTTATGCTTTCTTAAGATAAGCTTGTGTAATTCGTCGATGAGAAGCATATTGACGTGGCTTTAGTTGGGACTTTTATGATTATTTAAACTACTCGGTCTGTAAAAACTATAATATTTCATATAGTTTCCCGGGAATATTTCTTAAAATTCCTTTTAATTCCATTTGGAACAGGGTGGTTAGGATCTTGCTTAGAGGTCGCTTACAATCCAGAGCAATTTGATCTATGGACTGTCTTCCTCTTTTAAATAAATAGTCATAAATTTCCCTTTCTTCTTGGCTCAACTTAAGAACTAATTCTGTTTGAAAGCCTTGGGGCTTGTTAGCTGTAGGTTCCCATCCAAGAATATATGCCACATCCAAGCCCGTAGTCAGTATATGGGCTTTTTGACTCTTAATTAGATTATTGCAACCCGCGCTAGATTGATCTGCTGGTCTTCCCGGTACGGCAAAAATATCCCTGTTATACGAATGTGCAATATCTGCTGTGACAAGACTGCCGCCCTTACTTCCGGATTCTACTACAATGGTAGCCGCACTAAGTCCTGCAATGATTCGATTCCTTTTTAGGAAGTTTATTCTTTCTGGCAAACTACTACTCCAGAATTCAGTTAAAAACCCTCCATTGTCCAAAATCAGTCCTATATATTTTTGATGTGATCTTGGATATACTTGGTTTAAACCATGTGCTAAACAACCAATAGTTTGCAGTCCATTCTCCACGGCAGCCAATTGTGCATGTATGTCTATTCCCATGGCAAAGCCGCTTACAATTATTGGATTGAACTCTACGAGTTCTTCTATAATTTTTTTACTAAAATTTACTCCGTGCCTAGTACTTCCTCTAGTTCCAACAACACTTATTAATCTTTTCCCCTTTAAGTTTATATTCCCTTTTTTAAATAACAATAACGGACTATCATCGCAATGTTTTAAATTATCTGGGTAGTTTTCCTCCAGGAAGTAAAAATACTCAACACTATTATTCTGAATGTATTTTAACTCCGTAACTGCCTGATAATGATATTTCTTTAAGTGCAACTCATTTATCATCTTATCCCGTATACCCGGAATTTTCTTTAAGTTTTTTGTATTATCCCGAAAAACAGCCGCCGGACTGCCACAATGAGTAATTAGCTTTTTAGCGCTTATAGAACCAATATGGGGAATACATTGCAGGCGTAGCAAGGCAATGAGTTCGTCTTCAGACATGTACGAGGCTTTTAGTTTATCAAGGGTATACTTTAAATTATTATGTTAATAAATACTTTAGCCTGCCAGTTTGCTGCACTCTAATTTTTTTTAATATTTGTAGTAATGGCTATTGAATACTATATCGAACAATTGCTTTATAGATACAACTGTGTTGTAGTTCCTAATTTTGGGGCTTTCCTTACTAATAGGAAGAGTGCCGTAATAGATAGTGTTGGCAAAACTTTTTATCCTCCAACAAAGCAGATTTCTTTTAATGAACAGCTTAATTCAAATGATGGCCTATTAATTTCATTCATGGCAGAATCCCAGGGTAAAAGCTATGAAGAGGCTTTAGAAGTGGTAACAACAGCATCCAAAAGTTGGGATAAGAACTTAAGATCTGGAAATAAAATATTGCTAGATAGTATTGGTAGTCTATGGATTAATAAAGAGGGTAAAATACAATTTGAACCTTCTAATAAGCTAAACTTTTTACCTTCTTCCTTTGGGCTAAGCAGTTTTATTTCATCTCCAATAAATAGAGAGCATTACAAAGAAGAAGTAGAAAAGTTAGAAGAAAATATTCCATTTATAATTACCCCCGAGCGACGACAAAAGCAGTCCTTTAGACCTTATATTAAATATGCAGCCATTCTCCTCTTAGCATTCTCGACAGGTTTAACTGCTTATTTGGCTTATAATAAGTTAGGATCTAACGAATTAATGGTAAAACAAGGTGCTCAAAATATCGTTTCTAAAAATATTCAAGAAGCAACTTTTTTTAATACAGATCCTTTGGAGTTTCCTGTATTAGAACTTCCAATTATCAAAAAAACTACTGGAAATCATCATATTATTGCTGGTGCCTTTAGAATCAAAGAGAATGCCGATAAAAAGATGGCGCAGCTTCGCGTAAAAGGTTACAATGCTTCTTATTTGGGTGTAAACAAATACGGCCTGCATCAGGTTGCCTACGATAGCTTTGAAAGACCAGAAGAAGCTCTTAAAAGGTTAAGAGAAATTAAGCAGACCGATTCTCCTGATGCTTGGTTACTTTCGGTTAAATAGTGAATTCCGCCTAAATAATCACAGGATCTAATCTTATCAAACCTATCCTATGAAGTCAAAAACACCTAGTGAATCTCGGACAATAATGACCGATATGGTTCTTCCAAGCGAAACAAATCCATTAAACAATCTTTTTGGAGGAGAATTATTGGCAAGGATGGACCGCGCTGCCAGTATAGCTGCTAGAAGACATAGCAGAAGAATTACAGTGACGGCTTCGGTAAATCACGTCGCCTTTAATCGATCTGTCCCAGTGGGAAGTGTAGTCACTGTAGAAGCTAAGATTTCAAGAGCATTTACAACCTCCATGGAGGTATATATCGATGTATGGATGGAAGATAGGTATACTGGGGTAAGTTCAAAGGCAAACGAAGCTATTTATACTTTTGTGGCGGTTGACGATACTGGTAAGCCTACTTCAGTACCTCAGGTAATACCAGAGTCGGCACTAGAAATAGAACGCTTTGAAGGCGCATTAAGACGTAAACAGCTTAGTTTGGTATTAGCGGGTAAAATGGAGCCCTCTGCTGCCACAGAACTAAAAGCTTTATTCACAAAGTGATTAGAATGTTTAAGTTTAAAAATCAAAATTATCTGGATCTGGCCCAAATCTTTTAGACCTATCGAGACTAGATAGTTTATCCATATCTTCGGAGTTCAGTTGGAAGTTAAAAATATCTGCGTTCGAAATAATTCGTTCTTTTTTGGAAGATTTAGGTATAGTAATTACACCTTTTTGAAGGTCCCATCTTAGAACAATTTGTGCTATAGATTTATTATATTTTTCCGCTAATTCCTTAAATTCCTGTAGCTTAAATATTTTTCCCTGCATCATCGGTGACCAGGCTTCGTATTGAATTTTTTTCTCTTTACAGAAATCTACAAGATCTTGTTGAACCAAATACGGATGGAACTCCATCTGATTAACCATCGGCACTATAGTAGAATCCTCCAATAAATCCTCTAAATGGTGTTTCATAAAGTTACTAACGCCAATGGCACGTACCAGTTTTTGCTCATATAAATACTCCAGGGCCTTCCATGTTTCCTTGTACATGCCGTTCACAGGCCAGTGAATTAAATAAAGATCCAAATAATCCAACTCAAGTCTATCCAAACTATCGTTAAATGCCTTAATGGTAGCTTCATAACCCTGGTCAGAATTCCAAACTTTACTTACTAAAAAAATCTCCTGTCGAGAGACATTGCTCTCTTTAATTCCCTGACCAACGCCTACCTCGTTTTTGTATATTGAAGCAGTATCTATGTGTCTGTATCCATGTTCTAAAGCCCACTTTACTGCATTTACCACTTCTTGCCCATCTTCGGATAAGTAAACGCCTAGTCCTAAGTAGGGCATTTCAACCCCGTTGTGAAGGGTGAAAGACCCTTTTATATCCGTTATTCCATTCATAGTTAATAGTTATTTAGAGTCGAAAAATCCATTCCTCCGGATTTAAACGTGTCGCATCCTTATAAAGATAAAATTTTAATTGAGTCAATCCATTATACTTATTGGTATATATTTCTCCAAGCTCCTCTTTTATTACCACTCTATCTCCTTTTTTTACATATAAGTTAGATAAATTATAGTAGGTACTAATATAGTTGCCATGTTTAATTTGAACTCCTTTATTACCTCCGGGTACTGCCAAAATAGCAATAACCTCTCCTTCAAATACCGCCCTTGCTCTGGCCCCAACATCAGTGGCAATAATTACCCCATTACTCTGGTGTTTTATCCCCGGATAAACCGCATCCTTGTAGATACCAAACCCTTGTTGTTTTATACCTTTGGCAACAGGCCATATTAATTTCCCTTTATTCGCCGAAAAATTATTAGCAATTAAAGTAGCTTCCGGAGTAAGCACAAATTTTGAAGAGCTTGTACTTTTACCCGCTTTTTTATTGGATGCCGCAATCGCACTTTTAATTAATTTATCTATTTGACGATCAATTCTTCTTGCTTCTTGTCGCTTCTTTTTGATCTCTGAAGCATATTTACTCTCATTTTGTCTAATTGTTTTTAAAAGATCTTTTTGGTCCAAAATCTCTTTAAATAATTCATTTTTGGCTTCTGTATTTTGCGCCAGCAGGGACTCTTTGTTTTTTCTTTGTTCCGCTAAATTGATGTTCAACTGTGTTAACTCCTCTGTTTTGGCAACAATTTCTTCGCCTTGTTTCTTCCTATACTGTGTGTATTGCTTTAAGTATTCTAATCTTTTAAAAGCCTGAAAGAAGTCTTCTGAGGACAAAAGGAACATTATTCTGCTTTGTTTCGAGCTGTTTTGATATGATTTTTGAATCATTTTGGCATACTCCTCTTTCAAAGTCTTTAAATCATCTCTCAGATTACCAATATTTCTGATGTTCGCATTTATTTGTCTGTTTAACAAATTAGCCTGCTGGTTAGTAACTCTAATAAGTTGTTGTCTAACGTTGATCTTTTGGTCCAAAACCTCCATTTGATCTAATACTGTCCCTTTCTGCTTTTTTTCCGCAAATAAAAGTCGGTTAATAGACTCTATTTCTTTTTGAAGTTGCTCCTTTTTCTCTTCTAGCTCTCTCTGTTCATTAGTCTGCCCATAACCAATAAAGCAATAAACACTCACAAAAAATACAAGACAATATTTAATGAATACTTGCAAACTTTTCACTTTATTTCAATACTATTTCTTGATAACCATTTGGTATTTTATAAGGAAAATTCAAAGGTTTATTAATTTCAATATTTCTAAACTGGATGGCTATATTAGTTGAGTCCTTCTGATTCTTAGCAAGAATATCAATTTCTTGAGGTACTAATTGATTTTCTTTAAGCTCATAAGACTTATAAACAATTTCTAAAAAGCGATTTTCGCTGGGCTGCGCTAATTGTTGCATTGCAATTTTAAAGGAACTAGGATCTATCCAAAACAAGGTCTTGAATAATTCTTCCGCTTTCTTTGGTTTAACTTCATAGTAATCTGCTAATGGAGAAGATATATAGCGGTCTTCTCGAAGATTGAACAAAGATTGACCCAATAGCAGGTTTTGTAGTTTGGAATAATCTAGATCGGTTCCCAGCAAATTGCTAATATATCCAAAGTCCCCATCAAAATATTCATTATTTAGTTTGTTATAGAAACTGACTCGTTCCGGTGTTATGAGAGCTTTAACAACACCAAAAGGAGCACTCATCCAAATAGTCTTATCTTTTTCCATTCTCAAACTTACGACCACACTTTGTTCTTCTGTGCCGTTTTTATATAAGATCTTAAGTCTGCCACTAATCGTATTGAACTTTAGGGTATTTTTATAATGGTTTTTAATAATGGTTTTGGATGATAGTTTATTGTCTACTTTGCCATCAGAAATTACCTTTTTTGTTTTACATGAATGCGCCATTAAAACCAGAAATCCCATAAAAATCACCTTATACATATGGATTGCTATTTGCCTCATACTCTATAATCCTGATTTAATTTTACTAAGATACATATTTGCCTTTGATGAATTCCCCAATAAATTGTAGGCCCTGCCCAGCTCTTCGTAATAAGAATTTTCCATAACCAGGTCTTCCAAAATAAAATCTAACCCTTCTAGCAAGGTTTGAACGGCCTTTTCTGGATTCCCAGAATTATTAAGCGCTACGCCTTTCGAATAATAAAAAAAAGGTTGGGTAGGGTATTCCTCAATGGCAACCTCAGAAGCATTTAATAAGGCAATACTGTCATTTTCATTTAAGAGGATTTGAATTTCTCTCTTATAAATATTCAAAGGAGATTCAATAATTTCTTCCTTGTTGTTGGATATACTTTCTAAGGTTTCGTCTGTAGTGCGTATGGAATCTTTGATTTTATCCAGATACTCGATCTTAAACGCAGAATCCTTCATAACATCTAATACCTTCTTCACCTCTTCATATTTCCCTTGTCTAAAGAGTATCATTGCCAAATTGCGCGTTAGTGGCATATTAGACCTTGGGAGTTCTTTTTCAATACTTCCAATAGACGAATACTGTTTGTCCATTATTTCTACCAGCTTACTGAGGTACCAATAGTTTTCGGGATCCCTTTTTACAGCATTAATTGAATAGGATTGGGCTAGTAAATATTGCCCATCTTTGCTATAACAATCAGCAAGCTGAAAATCGATTACTGGGTTTGTTTCATCTAATGACTTACACTTTAAAAACTGATTTACAGCCTTGTCATAATTCTCAATACTTTTTTGTTTTAATGCTTCAAAAAACATGTTTTGAAATTCATCCGTGTAGGCCTCGAGATACAAGGAGGCATTCTTTTCTTCTTGCGCAAGCATATTGCCTTGTATTAGAAAACTAATACTAAAACCAATTGCTAAAATACCGCTGCGCATTCTCATTTTCATCTAATTATACTGGCCGGAAATGCCTAATTTACTTAGTTCCAGTACTACCGAAGCCGCCAGAACCTCTCTTAGTATCGGATAAGTCTTCTACCTCTATCCAATTTATTCTTTCATGTTTGGCAACCACCATTTGGGCTATTCTTTCTCCATGAGCAACTATAAAATCCTCTTTGGATAGATTTACAAGGATTACTCCTATTTCACCCCTATAGTCGGCGTCTATTGTCCCTGGAGCATTAAGAACCGTAATCCCTTTCTTTGCAGCTAATCCGCTTCTAGGTCTTATTTGTGCCTCGTAGCCATAGGGTAACTCCATATAAATTCCAGTAGGTACAATAGCTCTCTCTAAAGGTTTGATTGTAATCGATTCTGGCAAATTGGCTCTTAAATCCATTCCGGCAGAACCAGTAGACTCGTAAGCCGGTATATCATGTTCTGAGAGATTTTTAATTTTGACGTCCATATCGAAAAACTAATTTTGTTTTTTTACTAATGAAATAAAGATCATTTTAAGGGTTTTATTCTCCATTCTATACACTAGAAATAAAAATAGTAAAAGAAAAAGGCTCCCCGCTATTAAATTTCTGTTAAACACATAAAATGACAGAATGGAAAAGACTATTGAAGTTCCCAGATAGAATATAATTTTCCTAAAATTATATGGAATTGGATAATACTTTTTTCCCAATTTATAGGATAGAATCATCATAGATGCATAGGCCAAAAGAGTCGCCATTGCAGACGCGTAGTAACCCAACTTAGGAATTAATAACACATTAATGAAAATAGTAATTGCCGCCCCAATTATAGATATTAATGCGCCATATCTTGTTTTGTCTGTAACTTTATACCAAACGGATAAATTATGATATATTCCCAGGCAAAAACTAGCCAGTAAAATAATTGGAACTACAGGCATAGCCTCCCAATACGCCTCGTCTTGAATAAAAATAACTTTGAGAACATCGGCGAAGACCACTACGGCCAGTAAAATTACACTACCTAAGACTACAAAATAATTCGTTATCTGCGCATAGCTCTTTTGGGGGTTATCGGTATTTGAATGACTAAAAAAGAAAGGTTCAATTCCCAATCGGAATGCTGTAGCAAAAAGTGTCATAAAAAGAGCCAATTTATAACATGCAGAATACTTTCCCATTTCAATTTTGGCTATTTCTACAGGCAATAACTTGGCGAGCAAAATTCTATCAAAAACTTCATTGATTGTAAAGGCAATTCCCGCTATCATAACTGGTATGCCATATTGAAGCATTTTATAGCACAATGCTTTATCAAAAATATAAGTGGCCTTTATATATAAGCGCCCCATTACAAAAAGCGTAAGTCCACTAGCAACAAGGTTAGAAATAAAAATATAGGAAATTTCAAAGTTAGGTACATATAGACTACTTAAAAAACCTTCCGGATTAGCAATAGCAATTTTCGGCAATAGGATTAAAAAGAAAACATTCAGGCTCAGGTTTAATCCAACATTCATCATCTTAACCACAGCATATTTCATAGGTTTCTCATTCGCCCTTAAATAAGCAAATGGGATAATAGCTAAAGCATCCAGAGCCAATATGAGAATTACATATACTATATATTGAAACTCAATATCTAATGTCAAAGCAAGTTGTTCTTTCCAAAAAAGAGCAACCACTGTAAATAAAACTGTGGTAAATGTTAATGAGATTAGAGAAGTGGAAACAACTTTTTCCTTTTCAAACTTACCATTGTAAAATCTGAAAAATGCTGTTTCCATTCCATAGGCAAGAATGACGTTGAAAATTGCAAACCATGAAAATATTAAAGTAACCTCTCCATATGCTCCAGGTGGCATCACTTTGGTGTATAGAGGTACTAGAATAAACGAAAGCATTCTAGGCAATACAGTAGCTAAACCATATATAAAAGTTTGTTTAAAAAGTTTTTTGAAAATCCCCAATGGATATTATTATTTGAGTTTAAAATTAGTTATTTAAACTCATGGTGCAAAGTACTAAAAAAGACTTCCCTGAGAGGAGCTTCTTATTTCTCCTTGATATCTGAAATTTTATAATAGAAAACCCTATCTTGTTCCTGGCCAGGAATTACTTGGGTATAGCTTATAATTGCCTCGGAATTCCTCAATTTAAAAGGGAATTCAGTCTTAGATTGTTTAACCATATAAGGCGGCTGATTCCCAACTTCCTTTGTAGAATCTGCGTCCATAATTATATCAGGTTTTGTACTATTTCCAGGCTTTATATACGTGCAAATTAGAATACTGCGCCCGTCTTTTTCTAATGCCTTTGGAGACAAGATTTGTTCTCTAAAATAGACTTCCTTATAATGAATAGGAACCGATGGGTTATGCATTACTTCTATACTCAATTCAAAACCGGGAACCTCTTTCGCGCTCTTTGCTCCATTGGCTTCATATTTGGCATTTCCAATTTGAAAAGGAGCCGTCTTCGTTAAACTATACTTTGAAGAACAACCTGCAAATGTTAAGGACATACAGAGAATAAGTGATAATGTGGTAGCTTTCATATAAATTGCCATTTAAATTAATAGAAAAGACCAAAATTGATGCCAAAAACCTTACGAAGGTATAGTAATCAAAAAAACCTGCATTTTGCAGGTTTTCATGTATCTAAATTTTTATTCCTAGTTGTTTAGCGCCTCAGCCCCACCAACAATTTCTAAGATTTCATTTGTGATAGCGGCCTGTCTTGCTTGGTTATAGGTCAATTTTAATTGATCCCTTAGTTCCGTTGCATTATCTGTTGCCTTATGCATAGCCGTCATTCGCGCTCCATGCTCACTCGCAAATGAATCTCTTATAGCCTTAAATAATTGGGTTTTCAGTGACTTAGGAATTAACTGTTCTACTATATATTCCTTAGAAGGCTCAAAAATATAATCTATGCTAACATTAGAATCTGAAACCGTGGGAACAATAGGTAAAAACTGTTCAGTTACCACATTCTGGGTTGCCGCGTTCTTAAACTTGTTATACACAATATCTATTCTATCGTAATTTCCATCTACATACAACTGCATTAAAGATTCTGCAATCTTTTCAGTGTTTTCAAAAGACAAGTCGTCATAAATATCACTATGATCAGACACAATATGATTCTTTTTACTTAATAAATCATTTGCTTTCTTACCTATTGATAAATAGTCAACTGAAAACTCCTTATAGGCATTTGATTTCAAAGAAATACTTTGCTTAATGATATTGGTGTTAAAAGCCCCACACAAACCGCGGTTCGATGTTATTGCAACCACTAACACATTCTTTATATCTCTATTCCCTGTAAATTTACCCCCTGTATCTCCTTCTAAACTTCCGCTGAAATTCTGAAGTAGCTCGGTTAATTTATCGGCATAAGGTCTCATTGCCACAATTGCATCCTGAGCCTTTTTTAATTTAGCCGCAGATACCATTTTCATGGCACTGGTAATCTGCATAGTAGATGATACCGAAGCTATCCTATTGCGTATTTCCTTTAAATTTGCCATTTATAAATAAATCTGTCTGGATTAATTTTGGTATTTAGCAGTAAGGTCTTTACAAACACTAGTCAAAGTACTGATAACTTCATCGGTTAATTTACCAGCTTTTAACGTGTCTAAGACATCTCTATGCTTTGCATTTAGATATTCTAAAAAGTCGTTTTCAAATTCTTTCACCTTGTCTACAGGTACATCCCTTAGAAGGTTTTTAGATCCAGCATAGATAATTGCAACCTGATTTTCAACCGTGAAAGGATCACTTTGAGCTTGCTTTAATATTTCAACATTTCGTCTTCCCTTCTCAATAACATTTAAGGTAGCTGCATCTAAATCAGATCCAAACTTAGCAAAAGCCTCTAATTCTCTAAACTGTGCTTGGTCTAATTTAAGTGTTCCCGCAACCTTTTTCATGGATTTTATTTGTGCACTTCCTCCAACTCTTGAAACCGATATACCAACGTTAATAGCTGGTCTTACACCTTGGTTGAAAAGGTCCTGCTCTAAGAAAATTTGCCCATCCGTAATAGAAATCACATTTGTTGGAATATAAGCAGATACATCTCCTGCCTGTGTTTCAATAATAGGTAGTGCTGTTAAGGAACCTCCCCCTTTCACTAAAGGCTTTAGCACCTCTGGCAAGTCATTCATGTTTTGTGCTATCGCATCATCATCAATAACCTTAGCTGCGCGTTCTAGTAGTCTTGAATGCAGATAGAAAACATCTCCAGGGTAGGCCTCTCGTCCTGGTGGTCTTCTTAATAGAAGAGAAACCTCTCGATATGCAACTGCCTGTTTAGACAAATCATCATATATAATAAGTGCAGGTCTTCCAGTATCTCTGAAATACTCTCCAATTGCTGCTCCCGCAAACGGAGCATAAACCTGCATAGGTGCAGGTTCGGAAGCATTTGCTGCAACTATGGTTGTATAAGCCAAAGCTCCTCTATCTTCCAGAGTTTTAGCAATAGCAGCAACCGTTGATGCTTTCTGACCAATGGCGACGTATATACAATGTACAGGTTCTCCTGCGTCATAAAATTCCTTTTGATTTAGAATGGTATCTATACAAACCGTTGTTTTCCCCGTTTGTCTATCCCCAATTACCAATTCTCTCTGACCTCTTCCAATAGGAATCATTGCATCAACCGCCTTTATTCCAGTTTGTAAAGGCTCGGAAACAGGCTGTCTAAATATAACTCCTGGCGCCTTTCTTTCTAATGGCATTTCATACAGCTCTCCAGCAATAGGCCCTTTACCATCGATAGGGTTTCCTAAGGTATTAATAACCCGCCCCGTAATGCCTTCTCCAACTTTAATAGAGGCAATACGTTTGGTTCTTTTTACTATAGCTCCTTCTTTTATATCTCGGGAAGGTGCTAAGAGAACGACACCTACGTTATCCTCTTCAAGGTTCAAAACAATTCCCTCTAAACCTCCTTCAAATTCAACTAATTCGCCATATTCAGCATTCGATAAGCCATAAACTCTGGCAATACCGTCTCCTACCTGAAGTACTGTTCCTATTTCGTCTAATGAAGCTTTTGCTTCGTATCCCGATAATTGTTTCTTTAAAATTGCAGATACTTCTGCGGCTTTTACTCCTGCCATTATAATTAAGATCTAAAATGATGTAAAAGACCTACCTATTATTAGTAGATCCTTTAGATACCGTTAGTAAATTCTCTTTTTAAATTATTTAGTTTATTTGAAATACTTGAATTGTATTGCAAATCTCCAATTCGCAAAACAAAACCGCCAATAATATCCGGGTTGACTACGTTTTGCAAAGTGATTTTTTCCTTTGAAATTTTATGTAAAGTTTGTAATACTTTCTTTTCTAAGTTCGAAGAAATAGGAACAGCCGTGGTAATAACTGCTACACTTTCTCCTTTTAATTCTTCGTTGAGTTTTATATAGCTTTTAGCTACTTCATTAAGCATCGGAATTCTATTCTTCTGCATGAGTAAATCTAAAAGTTCAAGGGTAATCGTCTGTGCTTCGGCAAAAATACTCTTTAAAACTTTGATTTTTGCCTCTCCCTCAATAATCGGGCTTGCCAAAACATCTTTTAGTGCATCACTAGAAGAAAGAGTATCAACAATTAAGTGCATATCCTTTTCCACGACATTGGTAAGCTTTTGCTCCTTTGCAGTTTCAATAATTGCCTTGGCATATCTAAGGGCAGCTCTGGAATCACTCATTTTTATCTACTTGAGTTTAATATCTCCTAGCATATCATCCACAAGCTTAAGTTGCTTCTCTTTGTTTGCCAGTTGTTCTTGGATAATTTTTTCCGCTATTTCAACAGATAATTCTGCTACCTGATTCTTCATTTCAGCCACGGCGGCCTTCTTTTCACTTTCTATTGAAGCCTTAGCTTGTTTTATAAGTTTGTCGCCTTCTACCTGTGCAATGTCTTTGGCATCCGCAACTATTTTTTCTTTAATCTCTCTTGCTTCTTTTAATAAAGACTCTCTCTCTGCTCTTGCCTCTTTTAAAAGTTTCTCATTATCGGCAGTAACATTCTGCATTTCTTTTTTCGCCTCATCGGCTGCCGCAAGAGCATCTCTTATACCCTTTTCTCTGTCATTTACCGCATTCAAAATAGGTTTCCAGGCATACCTCCAAAGAAGAAATAATAAGGCTAAAAACAACAATGTTTGCCAAAAAAACAAACCAATTGAAAAATCTTCTATTAATTTTTCCATAATATTTTTTACTAATTTGTCTAAAGTTTAAAAATTAAAATAACGATGGCAACCAACCGTTACCATCGTTAAATCTTTTTAGTTTTCTGCAGTTGCAAAAAGTGCAGCAAAACCAATACCCTCAATCAACGCAGCTACAATAAGCATTGCTGTTTGAATCTTTCCGTAAGCTTCAGGCTGACGTGCAATTGCTTCCATAGCTTGGCCACCGATTCTTCCGATACCCACACCTACACCAATTACAATTAATCCTGCTCCTACAATTCTTGGAATGGTCATAGTATATATAATTAAAAATTAAACATTCAAACTAATGGGGCCTCCTCATGGTCGTGCTCTTCTGAAGCAAAACCAAAATACAAGGCCGATAACATGGTAAATATGTATGCTTGTAAAACAGCTACTAAAATTTCAATTAATGAAATGGCAAAAGCCAATCCAAAGGACAATGAACTTCCAATCCAATTTTTGAAAATAAACATTAATCCTATTAAACTCATTATCACAATATGACCAGCCTGCATATTTGCATAAAGACGTATTAAAAGTGAAAACGGTTTTATAAACAATCCTAAAAGTTCAATCGGTATTAGGATGATGTATAAGGGAATTTTTGCATACCAAGGCATGGAATGACCCAATGGGTCTACTAAATGCTTCCAATACGTTTTGGTTGCGGATAAATTAGTTATTAAAAAGGTTAAAATTGCCAAAGCTGTTGTTATGGCAATGTTACCGGTTACATTTACTCCCAAAGGAGTTAAGCCAAACATATTCAGAAACCATATAAAAAAGAATATAGTTAACAAGAAAGGCATATATTTTTGATACTTTTTTTCACCAATGGTAGCTATGGCAATGTCGTCTCTTATGTACAAAATAATTGGCTCAAAAAATCTCCCAGCCCCTTTGGCAATTCCTCCATTAGTGCGGTAAGACCTTGCAAGTCCTCTAAATAAGAAAAACATAATAAGTCCAGTAATAATTATCATTACTACACTTTTTGTCATTGAAAAGTCTAATGGTTTATCATTTGTCGCATGATGCTTTTCATCATAGGTGATGGTCCCTTCTGAGTCTGTCTTATAGATCTTTCCATGATAAAGTTTATAGGTATTGTCTCCTACGGTAACCAGTTCTTCACCATGATGAAACTTAGAGGAAGAAAATACTACCAAGCCATTATCCCATAAAATAATTGGAAGTGGTAGTCCCACATGATGTATTTCTCCTGCCTCATCTGTATATGAAAAAAGGGAGAAATCATGAGAATCTTTTAAGTGATGTTGAATATATTCATCAATTTCGGTCTTTAAGTCTTTGCCTTTTTCTTCACTACTAACCTCAACGCTGTTGCCGAAGACAGATAAGCCATAAAAAAATGTCAGAACCAATAAAAACTTTCTTAACAGAGGATTATGCATCATATGTATTAAAATGGGTCTCTAAAAATCGGTGCAAATGTACGCTATTCTATGAAAAAGAAAAAAGCATTTGAAGTTTTATTTTGGACCCCACTTTCTACTAAAGAATGTGCCTAGGATTCTTGTTCTCTTAGTAGTTTTACTAAGGCATAAGTTTCCACAAAAAGACTTACCAGATACGGAATAAAAAAAACGAAAAATCTAGCACGACCAACCGTACCGTCTTGAAGCAAAACAGGCTGAATAATTGCAAAAAAAACAGCAAATTTAAAAATACTGCCAAACAGAAATATAAATCCTAAATATTTACCATAGTTTTTTGCCAATAGAAGCATCGACAGATAGATAATAAAGGCCATCAACAAATTTCCCAAATAACAAATAATAAATACCTCTGGTTTAATAGGTAAATTCCAGGCATAAAAAATTGCCAAATGAAAAAAAATAGTGGTAAGAAGTGCTCCAGCGAGCACAATTAAGAAAATCAGCGTTTTTTTTATCAAGGGTTTAGCCTTTTTGTTTGCCTTACTACCAAATACATGGAAATCACAACTCCCAGCAGCGTAAAAATTATGGTATAGGTATTTGAATCTGTACTATATTGATGGTCTAACCACTGTCCTAATTTAGCACCCCCATAGATTATAATTCCCATTTGAAAGGCAATTCCAATAAGACCTAACCAATAATGAGCAGGATTTTTTTTCTTGTTCATAATCTATTTTAAAAAAGGTCCTGTTAGTACCGTTTGAACAAATCCAAACTAATAAAGAGAATACTTTGTTTGTAGTACTATTATTTAAATCTTACCCAATTTTAGCCGCTTCACTCCTGCTGGTTGGGCTACTTGATGTGTTACCAGCTTTTGAATTTTTATCGGAGGAAGAAGACAGCTGACTTTGTCCTGATGAAGAGGAGGATACATTTGAATGTGAATTGCTGCCTTTTCCTTTCATGCTACAGGAAGCGTTAAATGTTGCTCCTGGTTCTACTGCCAATTTAGAGACAGTAACCGTACCCTCAATAACAGCTGACGCCTTTAAAGCCAACAAATTAGAAACTTGTAGCTCTCCATTAAAATTACCCTCAATATCGGCATTAACGCATTCCACTTTTCCATGAATATAACCTTCTTTACCTATGACAACTTTACCAGAAGTTTTTACATTTCCGTCTAATTTACCATCAATTCTAAAATCGGCTTCAGAGATAATATCGCCCTTTATCCGAGTGTTTTTTTCAATTCTGTTGGGTTGACCTGCTGTTTCGTTCATAGTTCTAGGTTTTTTGTTGTCAGAAAACATTTCTATTTATGGTTTTGGGGTTACAACTTGATTAATATATTCTTGTAAGTTTTTATGTACTTGAATGATTTTATAGTTGGAGGATAAAATTACAAAATTCTCATTATCAACCTCGTAATCTTTGTTAATATTTAATAGCTCAACATAGCCAAGGGCATACTCTCTTGATATAAATCCATGAACAACAACAAATTCGGTTTCTAAATCGTATATGTCCTTAGATACTTTGTTCTTATAATTCAGCTCTGAAATGGATTTCTCAATTATTCTTTTTAGCGCAACTGCCTGATCGTCTTGCTGTCTTCTAAACGGATAAACAACTTTCCAATTTTCCGTGCCTTCAGAACCTACTTCTAGCGAGAATTCTTTAGGTTCAAGTTTCGGTAATTGTTCTTTTACTATTTCCTGTGCTTTCTTTCCCTCGGGATTATTTGGGTAATTCAAAGCCACATAATTTAGGGCCTCTTTAAAAGCTACATAGCCCTGTAACCTTCCAATGGCATTCGCTTTAAGCATTTCGAATTTAGGAACAATTGGGTCCCCTGTATATAAATTTATATTTTTTTCAGACTCAGTTATAACTTGCAAATACTGTTGTTGCTGATAGAGTTTATACAGTCTAGCATATTTAGCATCTGGGCTGTCCGTAGCACGGTTTAAAATGGCATTTGGATTCAAAAGTATTTCGGCGTAACGGGAATCTGGATGATTTGTTAATATGTTGTCTTTCATATCTGCTGCCAATGGACTGCCAGTTTCTTCGTAAATCTTATATAAATTGTACTTGGTGGGTAGAACTAGTCGTTCTTCTGGATCGTACTTTAGCACCCTCTCTAGTTTCTCAGCGGCTAGAAGATTCTCTTTAAATTTTTCTTTATAGATAAGTCCTAATTGGTAATTGGCAAAATTCCTTTCTTGTTTTAAGCTGTCAATCACCGTAATTTCTGTAGGTATTTGACTGAGGTAGTATTCAACCGAATACTTCTGGTCTTCTGTAATATTCTGCTCTAAGTCCTGGTCTTGGTTTTCGGTTACATCCCTGTTCCCTTCTAGTAATCTAGCGGTATTTCTATTACTCCATCGCCAGTCATCTTCTAAACTCCTTTCTCCCCAATTTCTCTTGAATTCACTTTTACCATAGCCGAGGCTTGTTATATTATAAAAATAGAACTTCCCCTTGTTTGCTTTGCCGCCTTGGGATTCGGCAAATTTCGCAAAACCAGCATTCGCCTGTTTTTCTTTTCTCTCTGCCTCTTCTTGTGCAGCTAGTTTTAGTTTTTCAATATACATCTCAAAATAGGCGTACTGCTCATCTTGGGGCAAGTAATATATTCCAAGTATACTATCTGTATGCTGAACGATGTCTTCATATTTAATAACATCCTCTAGATTGTCTAATTTTTTCTTTACAGCCCTGTATTTTTTTGTGTTCTGCGGTAAATTAGGAAGTACACTATCAAAATAATTTCCAGATAGCTTATATTCATTATTATCAAAATAATACTCCGCCAAGTACTCATAATTTAAAGCATTCAAAGGTTCCGAATTGGTGGTTGCGCGCAAGGACTTGTTATAATAAACAATAGCCATACTATCTCTGTTTAATTCTAAATAATAGTTGGCGATCTCGTGATATATCTTGTCCAAAAAAGGACGATTTTCCCTATTTTCTTCTAATTCTGTAAGATATTCTAAAAGCTCTAATTCATTGGCCTCCGTAATCTCGGTGTTTTGAATTATCTTTATATGGGCATTAATCATGTATACCCTAGGTGATTTCCTATTGAGCTCTATAATTTTATCAAAGGCGTAATTTGCACTGTCTTTATAACCTAATTCATTAAATAATTGGCCAATTATAAAGTAGTACCTTCCCTTTTCTTCATTTTTGGGTGTGTAGGCCGAAGCAACTTTCAATTCTTGAAGAGCCGAATCTGGAAAATTTAGGTTGATATATGCCTGAGCCATAATCGCATGGGCATCTGCATATTCCTGATCTTTTAGCAATTCGTATTTAAAAAGTCGTTTTAGATTTTTAATGGCGAGTTCCTCATTGCTCAATCGTATATGGGTTTTCTCTCTCCAAATAGTGGCTTCATTTAATTTATCGCTTTGCGAATACTTTTTTAAAATATAGTTAAATGCCTCCAGCGCCGGTATATATCTTTGATCAAAATACCTGGCTTTACCAAGAAGAAGAAAGGATTCATCTGTTTGTGGATTCCGTTCTTCATCCTGAATATCCATACTGTGCTTTTGAATTGCTTTGGTGGCTTTCTCTTCAGCGATTTCAAAATTTGGATTATTGTCTTCCGAGTCTAACTTAATTTCATCTTTGACTTCTAATCTTTCTATGGGCAAAAGCTCCCAATAATTATCCACATAAGATACATTCAGTTCCTCCCTGCCTATATCAAAGGCATTATTGCCATTATACAAGACGTTGTACTTTGTGTTTAGGGCATGCCAATTTCTATTGACAAAAGTGTCTTTTTTGGTAGAACAAGCATTGCTGAGTAATACTACAATTATACTCGCGACAAAATAGAATTTTCGAAGATTCAAAATTGATGGTAATCTTTAGTCTAGTAAACTAAAAAACAGAAAAAATATTATACTTGCGCCCTGATTAAAGAACTGGATGATTAAAAAACTAAAACCGAGTATCAAATAGTTTCCTAAAAAGGCAGCGATGTATAACTTCCTCACTAGAGATACAGTGTATTCAAAGAAGGGTTTAACCTCCAAAAAAAACTTCAAGTTCTTTTAAGGTTTCTTCTGAAGTTTTAATATCCCTGACCACTTCCCCTTTGTGCAAAACAACTATCCTTTCGCATACCTCTGTAACGTGAATTAAATCATGGCTAGAGACCAAAATACTCAGGTCTCTTTGTTCGGCTAGTTCCCTTATTAATGTTTTAAGTCTTATTTGAGTGGTAGGATCAAGGTTTGCAAATGGCTCGTCCAATATTACTACATCCGGGTAGCCAATTAAGGAAGCTACAATACCAACCTTCTTTTGATTACCCTTAGATAAATCCCTAAGGTACTTCTGTTTTCCCAGGATTTCTTCGTGAAAAAAAGCATGGAAATCATTCAAAAAAAGGTCTATATCCGATTTCGATTGACCCCTTAAATCTCCAATAAAATAGAAATATTCTTCAGGGGTCAAATACCCAATTAAAAAGGATTCGTCAATAAAAGCAGAGGTAAAAGGCTTCCATTCTTCGCTTGTGTCTACCTGTATTCCATTATTAATAATTCTGCCCGTAGAAGGCCGAATTAAGTCTAATAGCAAACTAAAAAACGTTGTCTTTCCGGCCCCATTATTTCCTACTAGACCAAAACTCTGTCCTTTCGGGATATCCAAGGATTGGATATTTAGTACCGTATCTTTTCCATACGTCTTCGTTAAATTTTGTGTTTCAATCATATTTTTTTGCTAATTGGCTTTTTGCTTATATGCGTTTAGGGTCTTGTATTTTTCTTTCTTATAAATATTCTCAATTTTTCTAAATGCAATATCCTTAAAAGCAAGTCCAATAAAACCTGAAACTGCAACAAAAATATAACCAGCTATGGGGTTTATTAAATAATGCCCTAAGGCATAAATTAGTAAAGGAAGTACCAATTTAGGTATGGTAAGCAAAAGTGTTTTTGCATTAAAGGCTTGTTTGTCTCCAAAAGCATTCTTATTGGATGTTAAGTCGATTGGTGTTTTGATATATGCCCCACCCCAAAGAACCAAATAGGAATTAACACCAACATTATATGCCGCACCCACTAAAATAGCCAAATAAGCTTCCCATCCAAAGTAGAGGTAAAATGTGCTTACAATGGTGCTTACAATGGTTGCCAATACGATTAAATACCATTTGGAATTCAGATACTCCTTATATCGGATATTCTGACTCATCATAAGTGGGTAATAAGAACTATCCCAGCTAGGCACAAACTGTCCAAAACTAAACAAGAACCCTCCAGAAATAAAAATTCCCGCAAATATTTTCCAGATGGGGCCGTCATAGACCTCAATACTTCCCGTGAAAAACAGAAGTCCATAAAATAAAAAAAGAAAGCTCATTACCACAGTGGTTCTGGATCGTTTATTTCTTTTTATCAGCTTTATGTCGTTCTTCAAAAACGTTCCCAGATTTCCAAAGCGATTTAACCACGAATAGTCTTCAATTTTTGCCTTAGAATGTTTTATAGAAAGGCCCGCGTCCAAATAAAGATTATTCTTAAAGTATCTAAAGGAAATAAAAGCTAAGCCAATTAAAAGAAAAACAGGAATAATAATAGTCCAAGGCGTATTGTAAAAAGCTCTAAATAAGGGGGCAATATAAGTGCTCAAATCTAACCATTGATAATATTGCGAAATACCCACAAATGCAAAAAGAACAATAATAGGATAAAAAACAATATCCTTATTGTTCATCAATACATTAAGGAAGTTATTACAAAAAAACAAGGCCATAATGGCCAAGTGCCATGAAACTACTCCTAAAATGTTATAACCTTCATAGACAAGAACTATAGAAAAAGGAATGAAAAAAAAGGCATGCACCCAATTAAAAAATGACAATAAGGTCTTTCCTAGTGAATAAAATACCACTTGGTTTTTTTTAAATGGCAGATAGAGTAACGGCTTGATATTTAAAACAGGCATTTTCTGCATCATATACCTGATGTAGAGATCTACAGCCAGATAAAATATGAGATACGTATTTACGAGAATGAAAGGGTCTCCTAAACCCTGTTTCTCTATAAAATAATAGGTCCCTAACCCCATTGCTAAAAATACCACCAAAAAATACAGAGCACCAAAAACCATTAGAATTTTAATGGCCAAATTTGTCTTAAAGGCAGCAGACCTGTAAAAGGCTTTCCATTGAAGACTAAAAAATTGTTTTAGCATCTACTTTTGTTAGGTGTATAAATGAGTTGATCAAATATATAAATTGTTACAATGGGTAGGTTTTTTTTCTTTTGTAGTTTATAATTAAAAGCATTGTGTAATTTTGCCAAAATTTTAAAGACTATTATATGTTTTATTCTTTGGCCGTGAAAGAAGTTAGCAAGTTAACTCCAAATTCTGTGGCTATTACATTTTCTATCCCTGAAGAACTTTTGGGAGAATTTCGCTTTTCAGCCGGACAATATATTACCATAAAGCATGTAATTAATAGTGTAGAAGTTAGGCGGGCTTATTCAATTTCTTCCAGTCCAGAGGAAAAAGATATCACTATCGGAGTTAAAAAAGTAGAAAATGGTACTTTTTCCGTTTACGCCAATACCGAGATTAAAGTTGGAGACATCCTGGAAATCATGGCGCCTGAGGGGCGGTTTGTATATAATCCTACAAACGAGCAGGATAATGTCTGCGCTTTTGCTGCCGGGAGTGGAATTACACCAATAATGAGTATCGCAAAAACAGTGCTCAGGAACAACCCGAAAAATACCTTTCTTTTGGTTTACGGAAATAAAAATCAAGAAGAGACGATGTTCTATGAGGAAATCATTGGCATGTTGAATGAATTCAAGGAGCGTTTCTCTGTCCAATTCATCACCAGCAGGGCCAAAGAAGACAATTGTTTGTTTGGCAGAATAGATACTTCGAATGTTAATTATGTAATAAAGAATAGATTTTCCTCTCAAGACTACAAGGCTTTTTATCTATGTGGCCCTGAAGGGATGATAAACTTAGTATCGGATGTACTAAAGTCAACGGGAATAGAAGAAGGTAGAATTTTTCATGAACTTTTTACGAGCCCTGAAGAAGAAAGCGCGTTAACGGAAGAACTAGAGGGTACCACTTCAATAATAGTACAAGTAGACGACGAAACGCATGCGTTTAAAATGGATCAAAATACAACCATATTAGACGCGGTACTAGAAGAAGGAATAGACGCTCCATACTCGTGCCAGGGTGGTGTCTGTAGTACATGCATAGCGAAAATTACAGAAGGGGAGGCAAAAATGGAAAAGAACCAAATTTTAACAGATGGTGAAATTAAAGAAGGTCTTGTTCTTACATGCCAAGCACATCCCATCACACCAGTCATCAAGGTAGACTATGACGACGTTTAGAATTTTCCAAAAAAAGGCGCTAATCGACGCAGAATTTACTCTTTTAGAGTATTGTTCTAACTAATTTGCATTTTTAAATTTAGCATTTTTTGAAACTGATTAGTTTGTAAAATGACGTAATTATCGCATTTTACTCATGTTTTCTGCTACTCATCCTGTTAAATAGCATTAAACCCCAATTTAGGAGTACTTATTCATTTCCATTAGTTTTAAATAAAGACTAGGTAGTTTGTTCTAAGATTTTTTGGCTGTTCTTGCTAAAATTGCACATTAGAACTAAATAGGACGTGGTATAAAAATTAAGGTCTCTCACTCCTAGTTAATTCCTTGTAAAGACATCCGACTAAACATGTATTTTATCGATTTGACAACAAAATCACAATACTTCTATACTATTTAAAGAAAGGAATAGTTATTAAATAACAGACCCCTTGGTCTGTGCAATAATTTAAAATAAGTTTATGGAAAAGAAGTTAAAACGCATGGCGACTATGCACAAGCTGCAAGTAAAAGGCTTGGAACTATTTTATCAAAATGGATACTATAACACGAGTGTTGACGATATTTTGAAATCGCTGTCTCTATCAAAAGGAGCCTTTTACTATCATTTTCAATCCAAAGAAGACTTCTTTATTAGCATTATTCAATCTCTAATTGTTAGAAAAGTATACAGCACCTTAATTGAACCTATTGAGGGTAAGGAAAATCCTTTCTTAGTAATTGACAAGTGCTTTGAAAACTCTCTGGAAACTGCGGAACACAATGAAATGGATTACGGTTTCATTTTAGGGAATTTTTTAACCGAGTTTAACCGGAGAAATGAAACCATATCTAAATATCTTACCGATATATATAAGGTATGGGAAGTAAACTTAGTTACCATTCTGCAGAAGGGTAAATCGGATGGTTTCGTTGACCGACATGTAGACAGCGAAGGGGTCGCTACCTATCTAATCTCTTCCTATATGGGTGTTCGAACACTAATGGTACAAGGAAATTGTAAAAATTTAAAATATAATTATTTGCAACAGCTTCGTAGATATTTTAATTCCTTAAGACTTAAAGAAACTGTCTAATCCCCATTACATATCTCATCAATCCTTGAAACTACGCGCATTGGATTGATAGTAAACATTACTTTTTCGTATCCCTCTGGCATTTTATTGCCATATACAGAGGTTGGTATAAGAGGAAAGTCTGCTCTATCCGCCAGAATGCTATTTGCTTCAGGTTGGCCAAAGGGTGCAAAACCTGCATAGGGATGGGTTATTCCCCAAAGTGTAATTGTAGGCACTCCGAACATAGCAGAAAGATGGCCATTACCGCTATCCATTGCCACCATAGCCTTTAAGTTTGAAATGATTGCTAACTCTTCTTCAAAACTTACCTCATTGACCAGGCTTGTACAATTTATATATTCATTCTCCCATTTTTTCGTGATAGTTTTCTCTTTTTCCCCGCCACCAAACAAAAGAATCTGATACTCACCTGTATTGTTTAAATAAGCTATTACTTCTTCCATTAGACTTGTAGGGTACATTTTTCCAGTAAATGCAGCAAAGGGAGCAATTCCAAGGGTATTTTTCTTTTTGGAAAACAAGTATTGGAGTTTATCCGGAATTCCCATTTTTGGAGTTAACCAACTATCATTCAGGGTTATTGGGTAACCAAGCCTAGCAAATACTTCTCTGTATCGATTAAAAGTTGTAGTAAGTGGTTCGAAGATTTTATCCTTGTGAGATGTCAGGGCCTTTTTCCCCTTTCGCCCTTTGTCTATAATTTCAATATCAGTGCCTGCAAACCTAAACAGCAAACCTATTATTCTACTTCTCAGGACATTGTGTAAGTCTGCAACTCTGCTTACGCCGAGTTTGTTTAGTTCTAAAAACAACCGTCCTAAGCCTAATAAACCTCTATGCTTGCCCTTTACTTCGGCTGGAAAAACAGAGACATTATTAAGGTGTCCAAACAAAGGTTTAAAATGTAATTTAGTAAGAAGTATTATTTTTAATTCCGGATACTGATTGGCTATTAGATTAAAAACTGGTATAGTCATAGCCACGTCTCCCATTGCTGAAAGTCTTATAGCCAAGACTTGGGAAGGACTATTTTTCTCCACGCAAAATAGGATTTAACTCCTCGTCATTGTACATCTTCATTTGTCTATAGGTCTTCATATAAACTTTACCTACTTCTATATTAGATAAAAGGTGGTCGATTGCAAGAGACAAGTCCTTTTGTTGTTCGTTTAATACACCCAATTTCTCAGAGCATTTAGCAATATGCTCTGAACTGGCGTTCTCTCTGAGCGTTTCTTCCTTCATATGATAAATCTTTAGCGCTAAGATTGAAAGGCGATCTACAGCCCAAGCAGGGCTTTCTGTATTTATCCATGCCTCAGCCTGAATAGTAACCTCCTTATATTTATTGAAAAAGTAGCTATCTATATATTCAACCAAATCAGTTCTATCCTGATTGCTAGAATCTATTTGTCTTTTTAAACTTAAGGCAGCGACAGGGTCTATATCCGGATCTCTTATAATGTCTTCATAGTGCCATTGCACAGTGTCTATCCAGTTTTTTCTGTATAGTAAATGTGCAATTTCATTTTTGGGATATGGGTTGTTTATTTCTTGTTCAACGGTATCCTTGATGTGGTAGTCGCGAATACTTTCCTCAAATATTTTATTGGCAAAATCACTAAACATCGTCTCTTTTTTTGCAAATATACCGTTTATTTAAGAACCAATTCTATACCCAAGATTAGAAAGGGTAATACCACTGAAGCTATTAAAAAAAGTTCCTTAATATTTGTCTTTTTGGTTAGTTCTACATACTTAGTGAGGAAAATAGAGGTCGAAAAAAATGTTACTAATACAGGAAAATAGGATTCGGATGATTTAAATACTGTGAGTCCAAGACCCAGAACTAATGCAATAGCAATGAGTCTCATAGTAATTATCTTACCCATTCCAAGCTTACTCATTCTTATAAACGTAATAGATGTTATCCCTAGAGCAAATAAAGCATAGATGGCTAACTTAGTATAACCTCCAATATATTCAGCAAATGAATCCAACCTGAATTGATAATGTTCTTTTAGAAGGTAATCCTTCTCCAATAAGACTAAGATGGCGTAAGAAATTAAAAAGACTACAAATAATGCTACAAATGGTACTAACCAATTCTTAAAAACTTTGGGTTCATAAAAGTATATAGACACATATACAAGTACAATAAATAATAATGCCCAATCATACCAAAAACTAGCTATCAAAATCCAAAAAGTTGCATCAAACACTTTCAGTTTTACACTTTTTAAAGACTTCATACTAATAATTCTTCTAAATGCCAGTAGTAGGAAGAAAGAACAAAAGATAGCATTTGAATCTGTTAATACTTCCGGAAAAACTACAATTAAAAGTGCGTAGAAAAGAATTGTAAATGAATTGGTCCCGGTTATCTGATTTCTTTTTGCAATAAAATCAACAATAAAAATACCGAAACACAACAAGCTTGACACTAATAGCTGAAAAAGGAATTCCCCAAAATCATAGGCCCCGGAAAACGTCAATAAATTAATCCCCCAATAGAAGCAGAATACAAAACCAAGAATAATTACGAAATTAACAGGCTTTGTTTTTCCAAATATGCTTGAAATCATCTAAGGTTTTTATATTTTTGCATTGTAAATATAACGTAAGATGAGAGCATTTTTTGAAGGGATAGAGAATTTATTCGTAAACGGTCTTTTTTGGCCTTATGATTTTTTTAGGTTCATGGAAAATTGGTGGGCTTCAAATATAATTAATTGGATATTCGTCATCATAGGAAGTATCGCCATGATTTATTGGCTAATGGAATTAAAGAAATTTAATGATAGTGGAGAAGAAGATAAAAGTATTACTTCGCACTCTTACTTATAAATCAAATCCTATATCTTTTCTGTAGTTCATTTTGTCAAAATGAATGGAGCTAATATTATCATAGCTCATTTTTAAGGCCTCTTTATGGTCTTTCCCAAAAGAAGTAAGGGCAAGTACCCTTCCACCATTAGTTTGAATTTCTTGTGCCGATTTTTTTGTGCCAGCGTGAAATACAACCGAATCATTTATTTCTTTTAGCCCTGTAATAGTTTTATTTTTTTCATAGGCCTCCGGATAACCTCCAGAGACGAGCATAACCGTAGCTGCACTTCGAGCATCAATTAAGACTTCGGTATTTTCTAATTCTCCTTCTGATATGGCCAGAAGTAAATCAATCAAGTCCGATTTCACCCTTGGGATTACAACTTCAGTTTCAGGATCACCCATTCTAACGTTGTATTCAATAACATAAGGCTCATCTCCAACCTTTATTAACCCAATAAACAGAAAGCCTTTATAGGTTAACTCATCCCTTTTTATACCATTTACAGAGGGTTCAACTATTTTACTTTGAACTTTTGCGTAAAATTCTTCGTCTACAAATGGCACAGGGGAAACAGCTCCCATGCCGCCTGTATTTAAACCACTATCTCCTTCGCCAATTCGTTTGTAGTCCTTTGCCAAAGGAAGTATCTTATAACTGTTCCCATCTAGAAGTACAAAGCAGCTAAATTCTATCCCATCCAAAAACTCTTCTATTACTACTGTATTACTTGCTTTGCCAAATTTTGATTCCAGAAGCATGTCGCTAAGTTCCTGAATCGCTTCGTTTAGGTCATTTAGTATTACAACCCCCTTTCCCGCGGCCAAGCCGTCCGCCTTTAATACATATGGGGGATTCGCATTCTTCAAATAAGCGACGCCATCCTCAAAAGTTTCGGAATTAAAACTTTTATAAGCTGCCGTAGGTATACTGTGTCTGATGAGAAATTCTTTTGCAAATTCTTTGCTACCTTCCAATTCAGCAGCTGCCTTGGAAGGTCCAATTAAGTGTATTCCGGCAAGTAGTGGATCATTTTCGAAATAATCATATATCCCATTAACTAAAGGATCTTCAGGCCCTACTACAACAAGTTTAATTTCTTCTTTTAAAACTAAATCCTTTATTGCCTTAAAGTCATTTACATTTAGAGATACATTTGTCGCAATCTCAGAAGTGCCGGCATTTCCAGGAGCAACAAATATTTTACCGGATTTCTCACTTTGATTTAGCTTCCATGCCAAGGTATGTTCTCTCCCTCCAGAGCCAAGTACTAGTATGTTCATTTTAAAAATTTAGACAAAAATACATTTTGATAATAAAATACCCCTTTAAATCAATTTATATTTCTCCTTAAATTTTCTTGTCTGTCACCTATTATTTCTTTCGCTAAAATCTCTGTGCTCTGTCTTTTGGAGTTCCTCTGTGGAAAGAGTCTTAAAATAATCAAAGGTTCTTTTCATTCCTTCTTCACGACCAATGAGAGGTTCCCATCCTAATAATTCCTTGGCTTTAGAAATATCTGGCTGCCTCTGTAATGGATCATCTTGGGGAAGTGGCTTATAAATAATTTTTTGATCTGTACCAGTTAACTTAATTATTTCCTCAGCAAAGTCTTTTATTGTTATTTCATTAGGGTTCCCAATATTTACAGGATATGAGTAGTCACTTAAAAGTAGCCGATAAATTCCTTCAACCTCGTCATCTACATAGCAAAAAGACCTCGTTTGCAAACCATCACCGAAAACAGTTAAATCTTCCCCTCTTAAGGCCTGTCCCATAAATGCAGGAATAACTCTGCCATCATTTAGCCGCATTCTGGGGCCATAGGTATTGAAAATTCGAACAATCCGTGTTTCCAAACCATGAAACCTATGATATGCCATGGTCATAGATTCTTGAAAGCGCTTTGCTTCATCATACACCCCGCGAGGACCAATGGTATTTACATTTCCATAATAATCTTCGGTTTGAGGGTGCACCAAAGGGTCGCCGTATATTTCCGAAGTGGAAGCTATTAGTATTCTTGCTCCTTTTTCTTTTGCAAGTCCTAGTAAATTATGTGTGCCCAAAGCACCTACTTTTAAAGTCTGTATTGGAATCTTTAAATAATCAATCGGACTTGCAGGGGACGCAAAATGTAAGATATAGTCTAACTCACCGGGAATATGAATGAACTTTGTTACATCATGATTATAAAATTCAAACTGTTCAAGTTTAAACAAATGTTCAATGTTCTTAAGATCCCCGGTTATGAGATTATCCATCGCTATCACACCATAACCCTCTTTAATGAAACGATCACAAAGGTGTGAGCCCAAAAATCCCGCGGCTCCTGTTATTAGTACTTTTTTCATGGCTTTTGTATCGTGTAATTCACGGAAATTTCTCTCCGTTTATTTGTTTGGTTAAAAGTCAAATGTATTATTAAGAACTCTCTCTGCAAATAATATCGGCTTAAAGTCAAATTAATAGGCTTAGTTAATCAATAAAACATAGTTTTCTCTCTTCTAGAACTAAAAACATATGGAAAACAAGTATTGATAAGCGGTTTAAATTCAATAGTTGGAAAATTACTTCTATTTTTTCCCTATAAAAACTAATACGCCTTTTCTTCACCAGAAAAAGCATTTACAACTGTTTGAACAATAATTTTTATATCTAGAAAAAAAGACCAGTTTTCGATATAAAAAATATCAAACTTAATCCTATTTTGAATATCACTATCTCTTTCGATTTCTCCTCTGTAGCCTTTTACTTGTGCTAAGCCCGTAATTCCGGGCTTCACGAAATGTCTTACCATATATTTATTTACTTTACTGGCGTACTCATCTGTATGAGTAATCATATGGGGTCTTGGCCCTACAACCGACATGTTGCCAAAAAGCACATTATAAAACTGTGGTAATTCGTCTATACTGGTAGACCTCATGAACTTACCTATTTTGGTAATTCTCATATCGTTCTTTTCTGCTTGAATTACATCAGATGAAGCATTTACTCCCATGGATCTGAATTTAAAACAATGAAATTCATTGTTATCGAATCCTGTTCTTTTTTGGATAAAAAATATTGGCCCGGGAGATTCTAATATAATTAGAAGGGCAAATATGGGAGTGATCCAGATTAGTAACCCAAAAATAACAATTAGGGAAAAAGCGATGTCAAAACTCCTTTTAATTACGGAATTAATGGTATTGTGAAGTGGAATATCTCTTAATGATAGTATCGGCAAATAATCGTAATACTCGAACTTTAATTTTTTAGAATAGATGTTTTTGTTGTCGGGAAGAAACTTTAGCGTTTTAAGATTGTTGTCTGCAAAATTTATAAATTGATTTAATTCACTATTGTTTAATTCTGAAACAGAGCAGTAAATTTCATCTATATTATTTTGCACTATAAACCTAAAACAATCCATAATATTAAAGCTATGATCATTTGGGCTAAATTGCCTGACAAAATGATAACCATACTGTGTTCTTTCATTAAAAACGTTCACTAACTGCGCCGTTTTTTTATTGTTCCCAATTACCACTACATTCCGAATATTTCCCTTAATTTTTTGTCTGTATTTTAATAATAAGAAATAGCTGATAAACTTTACAACGGAAATAGCCAGAAAGACAAAGAGCACATATTTCGCTAAGGCCAATCTACTCATATTAGGTTGCTTAAAAAAGCCTATAAAAGCATATAGAATTAAAAAGAAAAAGAAAAACTGACGGAATAATAAAATCAATAATTGAGTGACTTTGGTATATCTGTATATTACATAGAATTTAGTCATTACAGCTATTATTAGCCATGCAAGGGAAATATAACTGTGAAAAAGAACAGGATATTCAAATTGAATTGGAAGGTAATATGCCAAAAGATTAATTATCAATAAATCTACACCGTAAGAAAATGGTGTAATTAAGCCAGAAAATCTACCCTCTTTAAAAAACATACTTATATTTCTTCTAACCTTTAGGGATGGTTCAAAAAATAATCGCCAAAAGCAAAACAGTTCAAATCCAAATGATTAAGTACCGCACAAAAATACAACTTAATCTTTTGTGAGTTTTGATGAATTAAGCGTTAAGCATTGAGTCTAACGTCTCCTTCAAAGGATATATGCCCAAGCTCTTTCGGTTCAGAATTTTTTTAAGATTCCTCGTATCACTTTTGAGTTCTAGAATTTCATTCGCCCTAACAAATTTTGGGTTTACTTCAACGCGTATACTATGGTCTGTTAGGTCTTCCATGGTCTGCAGTATTTGTTTTATACTATAGGTCTTTCCTGAGCCTACATTTACCACCTCTGAAACACTCCCGGCCTTTAATAGGTCTACATACAATTTACAAACAAATCGGACGTCATTATACTCTCTATATGTTCCTGTATTGCCCAATTCAATAACCTCTTTATTAGTTTTAAAGTGGGCAATGATTTTGGGGATTAAAAAATGTTCTTCTTGTCCAGGGCCCGTATAGTTAAAAGGTCGTGTAATTATGATATTTAGCTTTTCGAAGTAGTTGGATACCATGTTCTCCATGGCCAATTTACTGTTTCCATAATGATTTACAGGCCTCGGCATCATTTGTTCACTTAATTCATTTCCTATATTGCCATAAACCGCGGCACTGCTAGCCACCAAAACTTTCTTAATAGGAAATCCGGCAGAGGCTAAAACATCTAGAACATTTAGAGTCCCAAGGATGTTAGTTTCATACATCATTGGAATGTTTTCAGAAGCAACAAAGGATATTGCAGCCAAATGAATTACATAAACAGGCTTTGTTTTATCAAAAACAACCTCAAGCTGTTCTTTTTCTAAAATATTACATTGAAAATGATTTGGATTTTCTGGCTTTTTAAACGTACTTCCATATACCTGAAAGCCCTGTTTAAGAAGTTCTGCTTCCAAGTGATTTCCAGTAAATCCATCTATACCCGTTATAAAAACTATTCCTTTAGAAGGTGCTTCCATTTTGGTTTCTTTGAATATCCTTTAATACCATCATTTCACATAGTTCTTTTAAGGAAGTTTTGGGCTTCCATTCTAAGATTTCGTTAGCTTTTGATGCATCTCCAATCAGCAAATCAACTTCTGCCGGTCGATAATATTTTGGATTTACCTTTACTAAGGTCTTCCCTGTCTTTTGATCCAGAGCTATTTCCTCTTCATTTTTACCCCTCCATTCAAGGTCTATCTGAACCGCTTTAAAAGCCATGGTAACAAAATCCCTTACAGTTTGTGTTTTATTTGTTGCAAGGACAAAAGTATCCGGTTGCTCTATTTGTAACATTCTATACATCCCGTCTACATACTCCTTTGCAAAACCCCAATCTCTCTTCGCATCCATATTCCCGAGCTCTATAAATTCTTGCTTCCCTAAATAAATTTTTGCGACGCTATCCGAAATCTTGCGCGTAACAAACTCCTTCCCGCGCAGAGGAGATTCATGGTTAAATAGGATTCCACTAGTTCCAAAAATACCATAAGACTCTCTGTAATTTAAGGTAGCCCAGTGGGCAAATACTTTTGCTACTCCATATGGGCTACGGGGATGAAATGGAGTCTCTTCATTTTGAGGAATGGCGTGTACCTTTCCAAACATTTCAGAAGTAGACGCCTGATAGAATTTAATGTTCTTATTGATAGATCTAATGGCCTCCAGTAAATTCATGGCGCCAATACCGGTTATTTGAGCAGTTGCAATTGGTTGAGTAAAAGAAACTCCGACAAAACTTTGAGCCGCCAAATTATAGATTTCATCGGGCTCTACCTCAGAAATTATTCTAAAAGCACTTGATAAGTCCACCAAATCATATTCATACAATTGTAGGTTTGGGTGGTTTTCAATCCCAAGTTCTTCTATTCTCCAAAAATTAGTAGAGCTAGTCCTTCGATAAGTACCAATTACTTTATATCCCTTTTCCAATAAGAGCTCGGCTAAGTATGCTGCGTCTTGCCCGGTAATCCCCGTTATAATTGCTTTTTTCATTTCGTGTGTTTTTCTACTATTTCTTGAAACGTGGTTTCAATGTTTTCTACAAATAATTCTCTGCTAAAGTTTAATGCAAAATTTCTCACTTTCACTGGATTAAAGTGTTGTGTATTTTTCTCGAAGTAGTCTACTGCGTCTATCAAAGAATTCACTTCCTGTTCCTTAAAATATATTCCAGTAGTATTCTCCGTTAATTCTTCGTTTACAAAAGAGCCGTTTACTGTTTCTAAAGAACCTCCTTTTCCGTAGGCAATCACAGGTGTTCCACATGCCTGAGCTTCGATTGGAATGATTCCAAAATCCTCTTCAGCGGCAAAAACAAAGGCCTTGGCCCTCTGCATATGATCTTTCAGGACTTCAAACTTCTGATAACCCATAATTTGCACATTCTCCTTTGCTTCTTTTTTTATTTTGTCAAATTCGGGTCCATCCCCAATTACAACTAACTTTTTATTCGGCATTTGGGCGAAAGCTTCTACAATAAGCCCAATTTTTTTATAGGGAACAAGTCTTGATGCAGTAAGGTAAAAATCTTCTTTTTCTTCCCTAAGCTTAAATTCATTTACTGCGACCGGTGGATAAATTACTTTGTAAGATTTCCTTCTATAAGTCCTCCAAACACGTTTTTCTATATACTTAGAAATGGGAATAAACTCATCTACATTATTAGCGGTAGATCTATCCCACCTTCTTATATAATGAAGAACCTGTTTAACAATAAAACCTTTTAATCCACTCTTCAGATTTGCCTCATCTAAATACTGATGGTATAAATCCCACGCATAGCGAATAGGAGAGTAAATGTAACAGATATGTATTTGGTTTGCATTTGTTATCACTCCTTTTGCCACTGCGTGAGAAGATGAAATAATCAAATCATATTCCGAGAGATCAAACTGCTCAACCGCATAAGGAAAAAGAGGCAGATAATTTTTCCATTTTGTTTTGGCCTTTGGTAGCTTCTGAATAAAGGAATTGGTAACCCTGGAAGGGTCGATGTTAAGTTTAACTAAACTATCATTGGTAGATACCAAAACAAATATATCCGCTTCAGGATATATTTGGGCAAACTCTTTGAAGCAGCTTTCCGAACCTGCAATAACCGTTAACCATTCGTGTACAATTGCAACCTTCATTTATTCAAAGTCTTCAGGTGAAACATTCTTCCAGTGCCTAAGTGCATTTTTAAAATCATATTTAAACTTAAACTGATTTTCTATTAAATACTGCGGTTTAATATTGGTTGGGAAAGCGGCTTTCTTTACCCTAACCGGATGAATATCAGATTTTTTTCCAATTAACCAAAATCCCTTCTGAATAAAAAAAGATAGAAATACTAAGAAACGTACATTCAGATTAACCGTGGGTTTTTTAAATTCCAATTCGGTCTTAGCAATCTCAACCATTTCCTTTAAGGATACCAACGGATTCTCGGCATAATTATAAACTATTAATCTTTTATTTTGATTAATGGTAAAAAGCATGCTTTCTACTAGTCCATAAATATAACCATACCCCTTAATAAAATTACCCCCATTAGGTAGTACAAAGGTGCCTTTTTTTAAAGCCATTAACATCCGATAAACATTTCCGGGGTCTTTTGGCCCAAAAATAACACTTGGACGTACAATTATTAGTCGTCTTTTCGCATCTTCCGCTAACCAAGTTTCATGTATTTTTTCTGCAAGAGCTTTTGAAATACCATAGGCAGTCTCAGGGAATAAGGCTGAACTTTCTGACTGTTGTTCCATTGACTTCCCATAAGGCGCTATACTACTCGTAAAAAATATATTCCTAATTCCCCAGTGAACAGCTGCCTTATTGATGTTTTCGGCTCCGGGGATGTTTGTCTTAAAATACTCCTTAAACTGATGCCCCGGTTCTCTGTGAATGGCAGCAAAGTTAAAAATCCATGAACCCTCTACTGCAAAATCATCAAGAGTCGGGGGAATGAAATCTCTAACATCTAATTCCTGATAACTAACAAGGCCATTATCAATTTCATTTTCAAATCCTTTTATGGGTTGAATGTCAAAAACATAGTATTTGTGAAAAACTTGTTCTTTTATTAAAAAAGACAGAAGATTGGTGCCAATATATCCGCACCCTCCAAAAATAATGGCAATTTTATTCATGTTTGGCCTAGTTCCTTTTGTGCAAATCTATAATAATGATTGATAATTTTAACAAAGTAGCTCAAAAAGAAATTTAGAATTGCAAGCAATACGTAATTATTAACGGCCGATTATTTTTTAAAGGATCTATTAATTATAGAGTCTCCTTAGCTAATACGTTTTTCTGGTAATCCAAAAGCATAAAAACAGCAGAAAATAAAGAGAAAATTATTACGCCCTTAAATCGATATAATGAGGCTTCCGTAAAAAGACATAGAACATAGAAAATTGTAAAGCTACATATTATGTGTTTTTTGAATACATCTCTTTTATTTACTTGAAAGAACGGAAATAAAATAAGAAATAATAAGGCCGTAATTCCCAAAAGACCCATATCTAAGTAATGCCTTAGGTACTGGTTATGAAGATCGAAGGAATGATAATTCACCCTTTGATCACCATTTGCTATAATATATTTCTTAAGAACTTCTCTCCCCTGACCTAAACCTTCGCCTAAAATATAGTAGTTTTCTTGTATTTTCTCTATAGCAACCGGCCATAAATACATTCTTTCATCTGAAGAAATTGATACTATTTTAGCTTTAAAAAGGGGTGAGTTGACCATAAAAACAAAGGCCATTAGACCTATTCCAAAAACAGCTATTTTGCCTTTTGCAGAAATCTTTTCCCTTCTTAAATACAAGGCCAAAGCAGCAATATGAATCAATAAATTAATCCCTATAGCGGTTCTAGATGACAAGTACAATAAGGTCCCATTAAAAACTAAAAGGCCTATAACGATTAGACTTCTTTTCCTTATAATATGGAATTCTCTGTTGTTTAATAAAACTATATTAGAAATAATAAGCAGATAACTCCAATAAGTAGGATGTGTTCCGATCAAATGAGGGAATTTGTACTGCAGATAGGTGTTGGCCTGCTGTACGTCATTCATTACGGAAACCCAGTCTGAATAATTTTCATAAAACCATAGAAGGTAAGAGAACGAGACAACAGATATCAATAACATTCCTGCAAGAAAGGATAAAAGAAATATCCTCATCCTTGAAAAATTAGTATTGGAACAAAAGACTATAATAGGTATTATTAGCATAGGTGACTGCCGTTCTAGTACTTTCAAACCTAATTTAATATCCGGTGAAAGTAAAGCGTATAGTATAAAAACAGAAACACTAACTAAATAGGGCGTCAAAAAATACTTGAATTTCTTATAATTTTTCCCCTTGTTCTTTTCTAATAAGAATAATAAAACCAACACTAGAATTATCCCGGTAGCGCTGTTCTCGTTAATAAAAACAGCGGCAAGAGGTAGTAAACCAAGAAAAACTGGTAATAGTGCTCCTATAATTCTTTGTTTCATCCAGCGTTAGCTTTAGTTGAGTTAATCGAAAGTAAATTACTCCTAAAAAATGCAGCGAGGAAAAAAGCATAAATCCATCCGGTTTGGGCAGCATATATAAATGGGTTTACCAAAATTTCAAAATGAAGAAATATAAATACTCCAAACAAAGCCAGGTCTTCTTTTCCCCGCCTTTTCAGAAACCTAAAGAACAAATAGCCTATTAACATTAAATACATTATTAAAATTAATAGCCCATTTCGATAGAATATATCCACTAATATATTGTGGGAAGATTCATAAGGAGAACCATTCACTTTAAAATTAATACTGCCCATTCCGTGTCCAAAAACCATTTCATAGAGAGAAGAGTCTTTAATATGGTTAACATAAATATCCCTAATAATTATTTCACGGCCAGATGAAGCCTGCTCTAAAGACAACTCTCCTGTAAAATATCCCAAAAACCTCTTTTGAATTTGATCAAGAATTTCCTGCCCCTGATCAAAAGTCAGAAGAAAGACCATCCCGAGCAATGTCAATACAAAAGATATATTTAAAAGGCCAATGAGTGTTTTTCTATTTACGTCATAAAGAGCGGTAATAAATAAAGTAAAAATAACTCCAAGGAGTGCCCCTCTAGACATAGTTAAGAGAATTATGAATAGAAAATAAAGACATGAAATAAGCTTCAGATATTTTCGGGTAATACTAAAAAAACTAATGATTAGAGCTGTCCCTGCCAACAAAGCAAAGTTATTTACACCTCCCGCATAAAGTGCCTCAATACGTTCACCTCTAACTGAACTGAAGGAAAATACCCTCGAAGAATCATCAATAAAAACTCTTAAAGTAAAAATAAATACGACAATCAAAAACACTTGGTAAAGTTCTTGAAATGTTATGCGACCCATAATATAATAGGATAGAATAAATACGAGAACCAGCTGAAGGTGAATAATAGTGAAAACCAGTTGGTCTTTAAACAAATTACCCCCATCAAGGACAAAGTTAATAGTAGTGGTAAGAATGAAAAAGCCCACCAAAAAAATTGCAATTAAACTACTCGTTCTATTAAACAGTCGAACCGGAAGCATTAAGGACATCAGAATAAAAAGAATAAAAATGGTCATTGTAGACAAATAAACATTTCCTATTCCCCCCAAAACAATAAAGTTAAGTGGTATAGTTCCTAATAAAAGAACCAAACTAGCTTTTGGGACAGATAGTGTCTTCAAATTGTACTTTTACATCAAAGTTTTCGTAGAGTTCAGGGTCTACGTTAATCCAATTAGAGTAGATCCCATATGTCTTTATTTCAAATATTTTTGCATCGATTAAGCTAGTAGAGAAGAAGCTATAAGCAGATTTGCTCCTAGAAAACCCCTCCAGCATAGTCTCCACTTCTTCAGTGTTTTTAGGCATGTTCATATTTTTCAAACGATTCCCACATGAAGGATGTTCTTTTATTAATACCTTATTGAAATTAGCTGAAAGATAGTCTATTGTACCCTGAATTAGCGATTCTTCTTCTTTTTCGGTACATAATCCTGCCCTATACAGACCTTGGAGTAATAACAGTACGGTACCTTCATCTTGTCTAGAGGTGCTATTTAAGAACATCTCATACAATTCTGCCTTTATAAATCGGATATCTGCAATAACTGCCTCAGACCTCCACCCCTTTTTTCGAAGTAGAAAATCTCGCTCACGGTCAGAATATACGTAGTATTTGTCTAGTTTTATTCCTCCAAACCCCTCACCAAATATAAATACTCCAGTAAAAAAATAGGCTGCTCTATTTACTGTTTTGCGCAGTGCCTCCCTAATATAAGAATGCCTCAAAGGAAAAATACCGTGTTGTAAAGCTATAAATGATATGTTGGGAAACGCTTTTTTCAATGGATACAATAAATTCATGCTTACATATCCCTCCGCATTAGAAAGGTAAACCACATTAAAATTATTATCGCGAATGAACTTAGACATTACCAACAACCGTTGTTTTAGGTCCTCTTTTGATTTTATGCGTTTAATGATATTATCAATTAACCTAGGGCTAAGGTTATTGTCCAAATTTACTGTGAATACCTTAAAGCCATGTATCCTCGCTAATTCCTTATAGCGTGTATTCATGGCGGCTTCAAATACGATTAAACCGCAATTCTCTTCCATACTCTTAAGGCGCTTATTGATTTTAAAATTAAAACAGCTACATAGGTGATTAAGAAACTGTAAGCCGCACCATAAATCCCAAATTTGGGAATCAAAATAAGGTTAAAGCTAAGGTTTATGGCTAATGCAATTCCCATAATTACAGTTATTGATTTCTCTTTATGGCTAACATATAAAAACAAATGAGGGATTAATGAGATATTATTGAGAACAAACCCAATTAATAAAATACCTAACATATCCAAATGGTCTAAAAAGACTTCCTTGTCTATTAGTTTGATAATAAATGGCGCTATCATATATATCCCTATAGCAAGTAAAATACTTGAGACAATAGTAAGTAAAGAAAATTTGCGTAACTCTTTTAGAAAAATAACTTTATCTGAAGAATAACTACCAATTAACTGAGGTAGATATATTATATAAAATCCACTGACAACAAAGACATTTATTACGGAAGCGATGGCAAATATAAAGGAGTATATACCTGTGTTTTCTAAACCTTCATATCTTCCAATAAGAAATTTATCAGAAAACTCAATTCCTTTTAAGAATAAAACCAGAACAACAAATGGCCATATTAAGGACCATTTAACTTTGAAGTCTCGCCAATTTAGAATTCGTATTTTGTTTAAAGAAATACTATAAAGATTATTTGAAAAACTATGGTAGGCGAATAATAATAATAGCAAATACGAGCCAACCATAATTAACAATAGTTGATCGAAATTCAAGCCCTTAAAAATTAAAACATAAAGAATAATCAGAACAAGAAAAACTAAACTCTTATAGACTAGTTGAATATTACCCTTTCGATATTCTTTGTTTATCATTAAATACCTGTATACTTCTTGAGAAAGATAGTCACAAAGACCTATTATGGTGATGCAAACTACATTGGTTATAGTGATAAGTTCCTTAGGGAATATAGCCAAAAACACTCCTATCTGAATTAACAGCACAATGGGAAAAGCCCTGAAGTAAAAGGCAAGATGTTCCTGATAAACATCTTTTTTTGATGGATTTTCCGCTATTTCTCTATTACTAATATTATAATACTCCAAGCCAAAAATAGTAGTGGAAATCAATATGAAATAGCTAACCAATTGAAAACTTCCGTAGTCCGCAAGAGATAACACCTTGGCCGTATATCCAAGAAGTAAAAACTTGGAACCTATAGAAATTCCGCGAGTTAAAAGACTTTCTACGCTGTGTTTCAAGATAAATTCTTTATGGTTTTGGCAGGGTTTCCAGCTACAACTACATTGGCAGGAATACTTTTGGTAACAATGCTACCTGCTCCTACAATAGAATTTTCGCCAATAACTACCCCGGGTAATAAAACACTGTTGGCTCCAATCCAACAGCCTTTTTTTAAAATAGTATCCTGAGGGTCAAAATGCCCTTGTTCGATAATTGGAACACCCTTTTTACCATAGGCGTGATTAGAAACGTAAATATGTACTCCAGATCCTATTAAAACATCATTTTCTATAGTAATCTTTCCTTTATCAGGGAAACGATTGTCCGCAAAGAGCATAGTCCCTGGTCTTATAACAACCCTATTGCCGATACTTATTTTCGAGCAGTTAACAATAAATGAATATGGTCTTATTTCTGCATTCTCACCAAAGGATAAAAACTTTTTTTTGCAAATAGTTGTCATCTCTTTCTTAAAAAACAGACGCCAATGGGTAAAAGGACAGTCAGGACCTAACCTATCGGATTTGATATCAAATTTTATCTTCTTTATGAGCCCGATCATAATTTAAAATATTAAAAAGTATCTCTTTGGTACTCAAAAATAGACATAGATTCCCGGTTCTCTGAAAGTACTTTTCCTATTTTTTTGCCCATTATTAGATCTTCAATCTGCCAATTTATACTGTTATCTCCATTATAACCGTATTGCCCGGCATTTAATTTATAAATAATATATGAAGGAAGTTCTTGATCCGATATAAAATAAGTTTCTCCTTTATAGCTTAACTCTGTTACTTTATTATGAAAATCTAAAGCGAAATGTTTTATTTGCCCGGGGAGTAAGGTAGTATCCTTGGGATAAATATGAATAAAAAATTTACTGTTTTTCTGTTGGTCTGAAAGCAAGCCATCTCTCATGAAAATTATTTTGTTCTTGGAATTAATCTCGGCAATATAGATCTTATATACACTATCCCTATAAACCGGTAATTGATTTAAAAGCTTTACATAGGGAGAGTTGGTTTCTTTTTGCAACTGAATTTCCCTAGCTTGCCCCTGAACATCGGCATTCCGTTTATTTAATTGCAGAATAATTATAGCTACTATTGGTATTAACCAATAGAATGATTTGGCCTTTAAATTTCTGATACCATCTTTTTTCAAACTCAAATTTTTGCCTAGTTTTATAAAAGGAGCTTCGATTAGAATATAAATATAGTAACTTACTATAAGTGTTAAAGTTAGGCTTATAACTACTAACATCATTGGACTGTCTTCCTTTTCTATAAATTTTACCAAATACCAATAAATAATAGGATGAATCAAGTATATGGAATAAGAAATATATCCAAATTTCAATAGAATCCTTCCAAAAAATCCCTTAAAGGAATAGTTTATTAAAAGGAACGCCAGTGGTAATATAAATGACACCCCGGCATAAAGGAATCTTTTCCAACTAATAATTAAATCAATTAAATCTCCCTTGCCAGGGCCAAAAAAAAGTAATCCAAGTCCCAGGACAAGCAGAAGGAATCCTAGCAGACTATTCTTTCTGCCTATAGCATATTTTCCCATTAAAATTCCTCCTGAAAATAAAAATAATTGATTAAAAGGATTAATATATAATTTCCATGCCTCTCCAATTGTATTCTTCGCGGACAATGGACCAAAAGCAAAGTAAGTAGCAACCAAGACGGAACTTATAAAAAACAATTCCTGTAAGAATTTAAGTCTCTTGGAAAGTAACAATACCACTGGAAAAAAAGCATAAAATACCAGTTCGTTTCCTATAGACCACGCTCCTGTTGGTATATATTGATCCACCGCAATAAAACCAAATAAACCGGACAAATTAAGCAATACTTTAGTAGTTGTATACGTATTCGTTAAAAGAAGTATATTTAGAAAAACACATATCCACAATAGAGGAAATATTCTGTAAATTCTTTTTTTAAAGTAGTAGAATAAATTAGTGAGGCTGAGCTTGTTTTCGTATACCAAATAGAGTGTTAAACCACTCAAAACATAGAAGATGGAAACCCCGTAAAGTCCTATTTTGCCTAAGAGTGTGTCACTTCCATAGATGCCAAATGTCCATACAAAATAATGATAGAACATAATCGCTATTGCCATTAAACCCCGCAGGTAATCCAATGAATCAATTCTCATATGCTATAAATAATATGTTCTCCCTCAAATAGCTGTCCAACCTCCATCTACGGCTATATTCTGCCCTGTAATATAGCTCGAGTCGTCTGACAGTAAAAAACTCACAATGGGTGCAATATCCTTAGGAGTTCCCATTCTTTTCATGGGGACCCTATACTCATACTGTTCTACAAATATTTTGTTTTGGTGATCAAAAATCCCGCCGGGAGAAACGCAGTTAGATCTTACATTGTATTTTCCAAAATAAGAGGCCAAATACCTGCTGAAGTTTATAAGTCCTCCTTTGATTGCGGAATAAGCTGCGGGTGAGGTTAGAGGAGTATTTTCGTATACCGTGAAATCATTTCCAACAATGCCATAAACCGAAGACATATGAACTAAAGAACCATAACCTTGCTTCTTCATTATTTCTAATACAGGTTGAGAAAGGGCAAAAATCCTGCTTAACTGCATATCTATATTTTTACTAAACGAATCTGGATTAACATCTTCAAAAGCCTTTCCCCAGTCTGAGGTTCTTGGGTAGGCGTTATTGACCAACCCATCTATTCTTTTGTGCTTTTTTAGAATTGTGGTAATAGCCTGCTTTATTGACTTATCGCTGGTAATGTCTAAATTGATTTCACCTTTGTCGATATTATTATCTGCGTTTATATCCAGGTTTATGGCCGTTCCATTGTTCTGTTTAATATCTGTTAGAATTGCACGCCCCAGTAAGCCGCTTCCTCCAGTAACCAAAATTATCTTTCCATCTAAATTCATAGTATACACTTTAAAACTGCAATTGCCTCATTAGGGGAATTCATTGGCGACTTATTTTTATCAACACATTCCAAAAAATAGGCCATCTGTTCTTTATAGGTCACAAATATGGACAAATCCTTCACCTTAAAAAGCAATTCATTATTAAACAAATTGGTAATTTCACCTTTTACAAAATCTACATATAAGGTGTCTTTTTCGCGAACAATTTCTAAATTTCGCTTCGTGTCTTTTCTAAAATAATTAAGCGTTACTTGTGCCTGAAAACTATTAAACTCCAAAATACTCATTGAAGAATCAAAACTATTGATTTCTAATTTCGACGATTTTCTTTTTTTGGATACAGAACTAAGGGGTAGTCCAAACAAATACACTAAATAGTCTATTTCATGTATTAAATCTAAGTGCACGCCACCTCCAAGCTCTCTAATTGCACTATATACTTTGGTATAGTCTTTTCCAGGTCTCCAATCTGGCAAAAAAGACCCGCAATACGCACTAACTTCATTAATCTTAGATGGGTTTTCTTTTAAGTAAGTCTTAATAAATTTAATTAATGGATGAAATCTGAAATTACAGGCTACATACATTAATGGCCAATTACTATTGCTCTTTTCAAAAGCTTCAATTTGATCTTTACTAATAAATAATGGTTTTTCAATCATCATGGGAACATTTAGATCTTGTAGGCGAAAAATTTGATCCCAATGAATGGAAGAAGGACTAGAAATTAAAACAAAATTAAATTTGTATTGCCTCAGTTCCTCATAAGTAAATAGGTTGGTGACCCCTTTTTGTGTATCTGAATTTTCAGAAGATCTTAGCGCATATAATTGCACTTTTGGTTCTAGTTCTTTTAATACATGTATATGCTTTTGAGCTATAGAACCCAAACCTAAAATCAGTACTTTCATAGCTGCATTCCTAGTTTATTCTGACTTAAGAGGTACTCCATAATGTCAAAATCTAATGGTTCATCTAAATCAAAACAGATATGGTCCATAAGATAAAATAGGCTGCGTGGAGTTATAGCAGATTTGTATCCTTCTTTAAAAAATTTACTCCGATAAAAGTAAAATGAGGCATTCATATCGTAGACTTTAGGGGCGGTTTGTCTGGACCTCACTTCACTAGGTTTAACTAATTTAACATAGCCGTCTTCAGCAACTTCTACTACATTGAAATACGGATTCTTATGTGGTTTAGAAACTGAAAATAAATTAATAGCATCTGGGTTTTGTATTAGTTTTTCAAGACCCTCATTTAAATCATTAATTGTTCTCAGAGGTGAAGTTATATCCAAATCAAGTATAACATCGTAATGCTTTTGTTTTGTATTCTCATAAAACAATAAGACGTCATTTAAAACTTCTATTTTTCCTGCTTTATCCGTTGCTAAATAATCTGGTCTTTTATAATCCGTTTTAAGTCCGCACTCTTTTGCTATGTTTAAAATTTCGGTATCATCAGTAGACAAGGCAATATCTGCCTGCTTATTTTCTGCAAAGCTATTGGCATGCATGATTGTGTATTCTATTAAAGGCCGCCCGTTTAATTCCTTAATATTTTTCCCGGGAATCCCTTTAGATCCACCTCTTCCACAGATAGTAACTAAAATTTCCATTAAAACTTAATTTGTTCTATATCTCGTTGTGCCTTTTCAAAGTCCTCATGCTTTCCAATATCTAGCCAATAGCCCGAAAGCGGGTATGAAATTACCTTTTTCTTTTCTGCTATAAGTTTTTCCATTAAATCCGTAGCATTAAAAAACTCGCCTTTGGGTAAAAATTTTAGTGCTGTTTTTTTTATCAAATAAATCCCTCCATTGGAATAATAAGTATAGGTAGGTTTCTCTCTTAAATTTAAGACATGGCCATTACTTGTTTCTAATACGGCATAGGGTATGTCTACTTTGTACGGAATGGTAACAACAGATAAATCGGCTTTTTGCTTTAAGAAATCTAAGAAAAAATGTTCGTAATCCAAATTGGTTAGTATGTCTGAATTCGTCAATAAAACGTAATCGTGGTTAAAACTTTCAATTTTGGAAACAGCACCAATTGTTCCCAAAGGCTCATTTTCCCATACGTACTGAATCTGGATGTCTTTAGAATCTCCATTCCCAAAATAGCCTTCTATCTGTTCTCCTAAATATTTTACCGAAACCCAAAAGTCATCAATTCCATACAACGCTAGTCTATCTAAGTTGTGTTCCATAATTGGCTTTTTGCCAATCTTTAGTAATGGTTTGGGAGTTTTCTCGGTTAGTGGTTTTAACCGAGTACCCATGCCGCCAGCCATAATAACCGCATCTAAAGGCAGATATGAACGTAATTCTCTAAAATTAATAACATTTACTATTCTGTCTTTTTTATCAATCACGGGCAATATTCTATAATTACCTTCACGATATTGAATTATTTCTTCAATATTCTGCTCTCCTTTTCTAACAAACTTCGGCTCTCCCTGAATTACCTCCTTCAAAGTGCTGTCTAGGGTAATACCCCTAATAAGTCCTCTACGAACATCTCCGTCAGTTAAAGACCCCATTAATTTGTTCTTATTATTAACTACAAAAAGAACAGCGTCTTTCCCCAAGTCATTTAGCTTAATAAGTGCCTCTTTTACAGTGCTGTCAATACTAATAATATGTTTTCTATGGTTTTTCAAAATCTAAATCTTTGATGTCATAAAACGGTTTTTTCATTTCTTTGGAATCAAAGGATTCCAACTTATCCAGTATGGCCTCTGCGGCATGACCATCCCCATATAAGTTCTTTTGCGATTGAATCTCATTCAAAAAATCATCGTCCTTTGCCTGGCCAATGGCCCTTAGAATTTCTGGGTAACTTGGTTTGCAATTAATAACACTTTTAGGCATAATTCGTCCCTTTTGTCTATCACCTATATTGATAGTCGGAATTTTAAAGTAGGGAACTTCGAGTATTCCGCTAGATGAATTTCCAATAACAAAAGATACATACTGTAATGCAGATAAATATCTTAATTGACCTAATGAGGTAAAGGCAATTGCCTTAGAGGCGTTTTGAAATACATAATCATCGATCATTTTTATGATTATATCTCCGTCTTTATCGGAATTAGGTTTCGTAAAAATTAAGGTAGTGTCTTTTAGCTCGTCCAAGGCTTTTAAAAGATCTCCAAACTGATTTTGAGCACTAGCATTTTCTAAGGTAACCGGGTGAAAAGTGATTAACACCGAATTCTTTAATAATTTTTTTCCAAGTGATTTTTCCAAATTTTCTTGGGTCATTAAATTTAATGAGCGAATACTATCAATCCCAATAGCGCCAACATTAAAAACCTTATCGGGATTCTCTCCCATTTGAATAATTCTCTTCCTATAAATTTCCGTCGAGGCAAAATGGAACATACTCATTTTAGTAATCGCATGCCTTAAATAATCGTCATAAGCTCCTTCTGTTGTTTCGCCTCCATGAATATGAGCGACGGGTATTAGTGCAATAAGGGCAGCTGCAACCGCTGAAAATATTTCTGACCTATCTCCCAAGACTACCATGATATCTGGCTCTAGCTCTTCCAAAGCATCTGCAAAACCAATCATCGTATTGCCCATAGCCCTAGATATTTCTCGGGAAGAATCTCCAACTAAATCATCATAAATTTTTGCTGTAATATGAAATCCATCCTCTTCTATTTGAAGATAAGTATCCCCAAATTTTGGCATAAGATGCATCCCCGTTACTATTAGTTGTAGCTCCAGATCATCCTTTGACGCAATTAGTTTAATTAGTGGTTTTAAAAGACCATACTCGGCTCTGGAACCAGTAACTACGGCGATTTTTTTCATATAATATCATCTTCTCTATAGTCCTTTGTGGCTTTTGTACCAATAATGCTATCCCACTTCATTGGACTTATTCCTGTACCAGGTCTTTTGACTGCTAGATTTCTTTCTGAAAAGTATTCTCCTTTATTAATACTTTGGCTAGCTACAATACTCTTACGGGCTATTTCTTTATTCTTAACCTCGCTTTTACTTGGCTCTTTTATCCCATTTCCCATAGCCATTTCAATATTGCGAATAGACCTAACCATTTCCTTTAATTCTCCCGGTTCCAATGAAGCCAAGTGGTCTGGTCCTTTTAATCCCCTGTCTAAAGTAAAGTGCTTTTCAATAACCTTTGCCCCTAGAGCAACAGCCGCAACCGGAACTTCAATCCCCAAAGTATGGTCCGAATATCCTATGGCAACTCCAAATGCATCTCCGATGGTTTGCATAGCTCTAAGGTTTACATCCTCCATAGGTGTAGGATATTCAGTATTGCAATGCAGTATCGTGAGGTCTTTTATTGTTAATCCCTGCGATAAGAGCTCTATTATGGCCTCATTAATTTCTGCCATATTTGCCATTCCAGTCGATAACACTGTTGGCTTTCCAAAAGAGGCTATTTTTCTTAAATAAGGCAAATTTGTAATCTCACCTGAAGGGATTTTAAACAATGGGATCCCCAGCTTATTTAAGAATTCCAAGCTTTCCAGGTCAAAACCCGTAGACAAAAAGTTTATTCCCTTAGTCTTACAATATGCAATTAGTTCAAAGTGGTCTTCTTGGGATAGTTCAAGTCTTTGTAACATTTTCAGCTGAGATTCCGAAGTGTCCTTTGTATTCTCCTCCTGATACTTAGCCTTTTTTGCAGACCTGCTAACTAGTTTTTTAGCGTTAAAAGTCTGAAATTTCACAAAATCAACCTCAGCTTCACAAGCCACATCTATAAGCTTCTTAGCCATAGATATATCTCCATTGTGATTAACCCCTGCCTCTGCAATGACTAGTACTTTATTTCGCATGTTTTGTTATATTTCTCGCTGGATTTCCAACCCATGTGCCATTCGAAGGAATATCTTCAATAACCACACAACCTGCACCAATAACTACATTATCTCCTATTTCAACCCCTTGCTTTACCACTGCATTGGCTCCAATAAAGGTTCTTTTTCCCACTTTTACATTTCCGGCTAAAATGGCTCCCGGAGCTAAATGCGAGAAGGAACCCAGGCTACATTCATGCTCTACTATTGCACCGGAATTTATTATAGAGCCTAGCCCTATGGTACTTAAGCTGTTTACCACAGCATTAGGCCCAATCACTGTTGAGGATTCAATTTCAGCATTGTTCGAAATAAAAGAACTTGGAGCGAATAGTCTTATTTGCTTTAGACCATTTTTTATAATAAAGTTTGTTACTTTCTCTCGAATTAGGTTTGAACCTATTGCAGGAAAAACGGCAGCATCAGCAATTATTTTTGGTACATCAACTTCATTTTCATTGCCAAGGAAGTGGATCTTGTAGGGATTTTTTAAACTCTTTTGAAAATCAAAATAGCCTTTTATACTATAGTTATTTGCCAATGCTATATCGGCTACAACATAAGCATGGCCAGAATAACCCATTAAGTAAACATCTTTAGAATTTGACACTACTAGGAATATTTACTACCCTCTCCTCCAACCATTTAGAATTTTCTAGGCCGTCGGTTTGTGCTTTATTAAACATTGGTAAATGATTCATTAATTTCCAGATTGGCCTGGTCATGACGCCTTGAGCATTGGTCTCTTCTAAAAAAGAATTCCTCTCATTTACATCATTCAAAATTAGAGTATTCAACCAGTAATTTGCCAAAGACTCTTTTTGTTCTGTCACAAAGTTAACTTTTTGTAACTCAAAATACTCTTTATAATCTGCTGCTAATGCCCTTTTTTTTGCAATTATTTTTGGTAGCATTTCCATTTGCGCACATCCTATAGCGGCATTTACATTGGGTAGTCGATAGTTGTAACCAATCTGATTATGTACGAAATCCCATTTGTGAGGAATCTTGGCAGTTGTAGTTAAATGCTTCGCTTTTTTAGCAAGTTCTAGATCGTCTGTAACAATCATCCCACCGCCGCCAGTAGTTATAGTTTTATTTCCATTAAAACTAAATACCCCAAATAGACCCATCGTGCCGGTATGTTTTCCTTTATATAGGCTTCCCAATGATTCTGCTGCATCCTCTATTATTGGTAGGCTGTATCTTTTGCACACCGCTAATAGCTCTTCCATTTGTGCTGGAAAACCGAAAGTATGCATAGGAACTACCGCCTTGATTTTTCTCTTACTTAATTTATTGATACATATCCCATTGATTACTTGCGTATTGGCAGATAAGAATTCTTCTAACTTTTCAGCGGAGAGGCCTAAGGTCGCCTTATCCACATCAACAAACACCGGATGTGCACCTATATAGCTAATAGCATTGCAAGTAGCAATAAAAGTTAGGGCCTGGGTTATAACTTCATCATTTTTTTCAACTCCAGATAAAAGAAGTGCAGTGTGCAAAGCCGAGGTGCCATTTACAGTCGCTATCGCAAACTTAGCCTTGGTAAATTTTGCAACTTTATCTTCAAATTGGTCCACAAATTTACCGACACTCGAAACAAAAGTGGAATCAATACATTCCAAAAGATACTCTTTTTCATTGCCTGCAAAACAAGGTTCATGAAGAGGAATAAATGCTTGTTGATCAAATTTTTCTTTTATGAAGGATATCGTAGAGTTAAACATAGGTGTAATTACATCTTTTGGTCCAAATATTTTCCTGTCTCTTTATGTCCAAAACTAGGTATCATTGTAAAAAATAATTCAACCAGTTGGTCTTTGGTCCATGATTTTTCTTTTTTTAAATCAACAATTGTATTTTCAAATAAGGTCAGTTTTTCATCATCAAATAATAAGTCGTTTTTTATGATTCCCAGATTCTCAAATCGGTTTAAATCCAAAACTTCTTTCTCTGTATAAAATTCTTCAAAATCCTTTTCCCCAGTGGTATCACTTTTTGTAAACAGGCACGGCCACTGGTTTTTATCCGGCAAACTCAAAATTAAATCTCTTGCCTCTTGTTCATCTCTACAGAGGTATGGTTTATAACTAAGATTATTTAAATATTTCACAGCAATATCTGCAAAAGAAATTAAATGGAGGTTTTCATTGAGTTTTGGGAAAAAAATATCCCTGTTTTCCCCATAAATACAAGACATTAAACACAGCTCACCAGATTCTTTGGGAACTACAAAATATCTTTTAATATCATTGGGGGCAACAATAGGTTGCCGTTTTTGAATACGTTTTTCAAACCCATATAACAACGATCCATCCGAAAATGCAACATTAGCAAAACGAGCGGTGGAAATCTTAATTTCTTTGCTTTTTCGCATCAAAAACATTTCCATGATTCGTTTGGATGCCCCCATCATATTCACAGGGTTGGCAGCCTTATCTGTTGAAACACAAAAATATTTACGGCTGCCCTTGGCAATTGCCTGATTTAATGTTTTTTCTGTATTAAAAATATTTACATCTATCATTCGCATTAGGGTAAAAGGATCTTTTTCACTGCGAACGTGTTTTAATGCGGACAAATTTAAAACATAGTCGTACTTGCCGTCACTTTCTATGAAAGCGTCATATTCAATAGAACCAATATCCAAGGCAAAAGTCTGAAAGTCTCCGGAAATATAGCCGTATGTGCTGCGTAAGTCGCGAACCAATTCTACCATGTTATTCTCGCTGATATCCACTACATGAAGCTTTAAGGGACTTCTCTTAAATATCTCCTTGGTAACAGCCTGACCTATGGTACCTGCACCTCCCAAAACCAAAAATGTAGAGGAAGACACAATTCCTTCTAAATCTTTCTGATGATTTTTAATATCATTTACAAATAACTCTTTTTCCCTTCCTATCAATCTTAGTTGATCCATATCTTAATACAATTTCTTCAATAAGACTTTTATGGTGAAATCCTAATTACAATAAAACACTATATTCTGGTCTTTCCGCTAAAGTACGATAATTCCCAGCTCTTTCTATTCTACAAATACCTTCTAACTCATGTTCTTTTAGGATTGTTATGGCAAAATCATACCAAGTCATTGTTTCCTTATCTGTAAAATGCCTAATGCCATAATTGTCATCTTTTGCGGCAACAATTTTTAACAAATAAAAGGCCAAGTTATTTGAATTAGTGGGTTGGCCCGTTTGCTTGTCTGTTATATAAAGTATTTTCTCCTCTTTCGCCTTTTTTAGTATGGTCTTATAGAAATTATGCCCAAACTCAGAATACAACCATGATGTCCTAACAATAAAGTATTTTTTCATATCCCTTTGGATAATCTTCTCCCCGGCCAATTTTGATTTCCCGTACTCGTTGATCGGATTAGTTGGGTCGGTAACAAAATAGCCTTCCTTTTTTTTGCCATCAAACACATAGTCTGTTGAAATATGTATTAATACAACATCCTGATTAAGACAATTTTCCACTAAATATTGAATAGCCTCAGAATTAACTTTAAATGCAATTTCAGGAGTTACTTCGGCTTGTTCTACATTGGTATATGCTGCACAATTTATACAATAGTCAAAACTGTTTTCATAAAAAAACTTTGAGACTGCCTCTTTATTTGTAATGTCCAGGCTGTTAGAATCTGTAAAGACTATTTTTAGGTCTTTAAAGGACAAACTCACTTTTTGAATACTCTTACCTAACTGTCCAGAAGCACCTGTAACTAATATCTTTGTCATAAATCCAGGTCTTTTAGAAAAGGTAAACTACGGTCCTTTTCGGATAGAATTACCTTTTCATCGGATAATCCCCAGTCTATTCCCAACTCGGAGTCGTTATATATAATTCCTCTTTCTGCTTCCTTATGATAGAAGTTGTCGCATTTATATAGTAATTCAGCACCTTCGCTTAAGGTTACAAATCCATGAGCAAAGCCTTTGGGTATAAAAAGCTGCTTTCTGTTTTCATGGCTTAATTCATAGGAAACATGTTCTCCAAATGTTGGTGAATTCCTTCTTAGATCTACAGCAACATCAAGTACTTTACCTGATAGCACTCTTACTAATTTGGCTTGTGCATGTTCTCCTATTTGGAAATGTAGTGCTCTTATTACACCTTTTTTTGAAAAAGATTGATTGTCCTGTACAAAACTAATGGATGAGCCAATAGCCTCATTAAATCTCTTACTATTAAAAGACTCCATAAAATGCCCTCTAGCATCATAGAAAACATCCGGTTCTAAAAGATAACATCCTTTTAATTTGGTCTCTTTTATGGTCATTAATAATTTTTAAGAATCCCTAACAAGTTTTTTCCGTAACCACTCTTCAAAAGAGGTTCTGCCAATTTTATAAATTGCCCCTTGTCAATATAACCCATTTCGTATGCGGCAACTTCTATTGCCCCAATCTTTAGTCCTTGCCTTTCTTCGAGTACTTCAACAAATTGGGCCGCCTGCATCAAGGATTGGAAGGTCCCAGTATCTAACCAGGCCGTACCTCTGTCTAAAATGCTTACGCTAAGCTTATCTCTCTTTAGATATTCCTTATTAATATCTGTTATTTCTAGTTCTCCTCTTGCGCTAGGTTTAATATTTTTAGCTATTTCAACTACCTCATTATCATAAAAATATATTCCTGGAATTGCAAAATTAGATTTCGGCTCAGATGGTTTCTCTGCAATACTTATAACCTTCCCTCTATCGTCAAATTCGACCACTCCATAGCGTTCGGGGTCGGTTACGCGATAGGCATATATTATGCCTCCATCGGGATTGTTGTTGGACTGTAAAAGTTTTGTTAATCCGGTTCCATAAAAAATATTATCCCCTAGAATCAAGGCAACTTTATCGTTTCCAATAAACTGGGATCCAACAATAAAAGCATCGGCAAGTCCTTTCGGTTCTTCTTGAATGGCATAGGAAAAACAACAACCATATTTGCTGCCATCCCCCAATAATTCTTTAAAGAGAGGTAGGTCTTTTGGGGTTGAAATAATTAAAATTTCTTTAATGCCTGCGTACATGAGAGTAGACAAAGGGTAATAAATCATTGGTTTGTCATAAATTGGCATAAGTTGTTTACTCACCGATAAGGTTAACGGATGTAGTCTTGTGCCAGAGCCCCCTGCTAAAATAATTCCTTTCATTACTAATTAGATACAAAGAGAGATCTCTTTATTTATACATTTTTTTATAATAATCCTTATAATCCCCAGAAGTAACATTTGCCAACCACTCTTGATTATCTAGATACCAGTCAATAGTTTTTTCAAGACCTTCTTCAAAAGTAACAGAAGGTTTCCAACCCAGTTCCTTGTTTATTTTACTTGCATCTATGGCATACCTCAGATCATGTCCGGGCCTATCGGCTATAAAAGTAATTAGTCTTTGTGAGGTCCCTTCAGGTTTATTTAATTTTTGATCCATCATCTTACACAGAAGTTTTACTAAATCAATATTCTGCCATTCATTAAAACCGCCTATATTATAAGTCTCTTGGTTTTTACCATTATGAAAGACCAAGTCAATGGCCTTGGCATGGTCTTTAACAAACAACCAATCTCGAGTGTACTTACCGTCTCCGTATACAGGCAGTGCCTTATTTTCCATTATGTTGTTGATAAAAAGCGGGATCAGCTTTTCTGGAAAATGATTCGGGCCATAGTTATTAGAACAATTGGAAATTACATAAGGAAGGCCAAAGGTTTCTCCATAGGCTCTCACAAAGTGATCAGAGCTTGCCTTTGAGGCAGAGTAAGGTGAATTAGGGTCATATGCTGTAGTTTCACTAAATAAACCATCCTTTCCTAAGGTACCATAAACTTCATCTGTACTAATATGATAAAACCGACATCCTTGAGTTGTATCCTGCCATAAATTTTTTGCCGCATTTAGAAGATTAACAGTTCCTAAAACATTTGTCTTAACAAAGGCAAGAGGTTCGTCTATTGATCTATCTACATGAGACTCGGCAGCCAAATGGATGATTCCATCAAATCTATACTTGTAAAAAATTTCACTGATTAATGCAACGTCTAATATATCACCCTTAATAAAAGTGTAGTTTGGATAATCTTCAATATCCTTAAGGTTTTCTAAATTCCCTGCGTATGTAAGAGCATCAAGGTTATAAATGTGATATTGTGGGTACGATTTAACAAACTTTCTTACTACATGAGAGCCGATAAAACCTGCTCCTCCCGTTATCAGTAACGTTTTTTTATTCGCTGATCTTATCATTCGAGCCCCATCTGTTTTGCCTTCTTATTAAGGTATTTTACGAAATCGAAAAGTAAAAATAGAATGATTAATACCGCTGGTACCAAAATGAGGCTATTTCCAAAGAACGATTTCTGAATCACCTGAGGGTTGCCAAAATTTATTACGGTAATTGCTTGCTTTTCCCCTTCTAATTCTAATTTTTTAGATTCAATATCCCTTAACAACCCATTCTTGAGCCCAAGCAACCCCGTTATATCCAATGGATCTTCATTGCTCAAAATCAATTTACCTTCCATTTCCTTAGAATTACTTGATAATTTGGAAGAATAGTTATTAATTAATTCATCTACCTGTGCAATTAGACCTTGGTTAAGGAGAATTCTATTCTTGGCATTGTCTATTCTTACTGCAACTAATTTAGAATAGTATTCATTTGAATTTATATATTTAAGTAACTCTTTGGCATAGGTTTTCCCTACCTCATGGTTTTTATAACTAAAAACAATCTTATGGTTTAAAGTACTATTGTTAAGGATTTCCGTTCTAACAACATCCGAAACCACGGGATCAACTTTAAATTTCTCCAACATGGTAAGATACTTAACGTCATCTTCTATGTCTCCTGAAGATTCTTTTTCAACCGGAATGATATCAATGTCAAAGCCCTGGAGTTTTTCTGTTTCAATACCAAATTGATCAAAAAAAGCAGCATCTTTAGATTTCAATTTTGCCTTTATTTCATATACAGCATCATAGAGATAATTTTTACTTTCTAATAATGGTTTAACAATAACCTCAATTTTCTCCTTTTTGGTTGTAATCTTGTTCAGTCCAAAACCCATGGCCAATCCAACTACAGAAATTATGACAAGCTTTATAAAGTTATGTTTGATATATAAGAAAAAGCGCAAGAACCCTCTTAAAATATTAGTGAATCCCTTTCTAATATTATTCATTAGTTGCCCCAAATCTATTTCGTCATTTGGAATACTTGATTTGTTGGTGTTTTGATCCGACATGTTTAGGAATTAAAAATTTGTTGTAAAATTTTATCTGTAATTAAATAAGTTGGCTTTACCCCTGTAGTTCCAAGACCTCCAGATGCTAAGGTACTTCCTGTTTCCAAAGGATTGTCTGAGGCATAGTACGCATACCTCACTTTTATATCTTCTCTTATACTTCTTCGAATTTTTGAAGCTGATTGGATGGCTTTTTGGTAATGAACTCCTTCCATTTCAAGGCCAATAACGCCCCAGGTAGAGTTATGAAAAAATTCTAATATATCTCTATTCTGTAATGAGGTTCCTAAAACGGTTACCATTGTACCTTCTTTTACTGTTAAGCCGTTCCCATCAAAATCAAGTGCCGATAATTCATTCTTAAACGGATAGTTATCTGAAGTCCCTTCAAAAATATGCGCAGAAGGAATCATTAAATCTCCCTTCCCCCCATCTAAAATACCTGCTTTCCCCATAATTGAGATTGATATAACATTTAAATAATACTCTTTCCCTGTCTTAGAAATAAAGGGTTTTAGTAATTCATCAATAGTTTCATATGCCTGCTCACCAAACGCATAGTCCATAACAAAGATAATAGGTTTTTGATCATGAGATAAGTTGTCTTTCAATTCATAGCAACAGGCTTCAGGACCAAGTTTGGCCATATCAAAGATTTGGACGTCGATATTCGTTCCCGAATTATCGGGTATAAACATCATCCCATTTTCTTCCGCAACCCTATATACTTTGCTTCGTAAGGCGTTATTCTCGGGAGAACTCAAGGCCTCAAAGATGCTTAGAGACTCCTTTTCTGCAAAATCCTCCTTTAAAGCTTTTTTAGCGTAAAGAGAATTTACAACACTGTGCATGTTGGCACTAATGATATGAATAGGTCGTGTTAGTAGGTTTTTAGTTTGCAGCTCTTTTTTAATAGTATTGGCCCAAATTTCACCATGTATATGATGTCCCAAGCGTTCCCTTAAAATAGAACTAAACGTAACAACCCTCTTTTCTCCGCCAGTTTCTTCTTCAATTGCCAGTCTGCCAAGCCAAAAAACGACTTTAAGAAAACGTTCAGGATTTTCCTTTGTCTTAAGCTTATTGTAGACTTCTAATATCTCCAAAAAAGATCTTCCTAAAATATTCGCTGTGTGAATCAGGGCCGTTTCTCTTTGTTTTTCGGTCAGTTTACCCAAGGACACTGCCTTTTCCAATTTCACCCAATCTCTAATGGTCTGATCCGTGTCTTCAATAAGTACACGTCTGCATATCTTATCTGATTCAATATAAAGAAAAGTGAGATGAGTAAGAATATCATAAATATCCGATCTGCCGCGTGTTATTTCAATATTCATCTGTTCTTCATCTATTCTATAACAGTTCCTTCTTCTTTTGGGAGGGATAATTACTTCAAAATGAGATTTTCGATATCCCTCATCTGAGGTTAGATTGATATACCTGCATTCTTCAATTCCTCTGGGTAGGCGATCCAGAACATAGAGCAGTCCGTTCAATTCTGTTTTTTCTTCCGCTATGGAACCATATATCTCAGGCTGTAATAGGAGTAAGGCATTTCGAAGGGTAGCGCCTGAAACACCATTCGGTTTGTAAAAACCTCTATTAAACAGATGGCGCATTGTAATATACAAGCGTTCAATGGCATTTGTAGATTCTTGTGCCCTGGTAGTATCCTTAATATTCTTCATTTCCGTAAAACAAAATTACATTAAATATTTTATGGCTAAAGAAGTCAAGGAAAGCCTAAAACTAAACAACTATTGGCTACTTCTGTATAAACTCTTGTAATTCATCTGCAATTCTTCTGTCGTTAGACAGTCTCTGAATCTTATTTTGTCCGCCAAGCTTACCTTTCTTCTTCATAAAATCTTGAAATCCACCCTTTCTTACAGGAGTAACTATAAGACGTTGAAGTACTTTACCTTCTATCAAGTCAAAGTAATAACTATTCTGCTTTTGCAAGCTTAAATCCAATTTCTCTATAAAAGCAGACATTTCTTTTGGTTCACTTTCGAACTCAACAAACCATTCGTGGTATGGTAAGCCATTAATAGGACTTATTTGTGGAGCCACTGTGAATTCATTGATAATCGCCTTTGAGGCACTTAAAGCCTCCTGCATGGCGTATTCTACTTCCTTAGCGATAACATGTTCCCCAAAAGCAGAAATAAAATGCTTGATTCTTCCACTTACAATTACTTTAAATGGAATTAATGATACAAATTGAACGGTATCTCCTAAGTTATACGCCCATAACCCTGCATTTGTAGAAATAATCATTACATAATCTACAGCTAATTGCACTTCGGTTATAGTAAGCCTTGGGGCGTCCGCTTCATAAAATTGATCCGCCCTAACAAATTCATAGAAAATTCCAGAATTCAATAATAACAACATTCCCTTCTCTTTTTGAGAATCCTGATAAGCAAAAAATCCTTCACTAGCAGGAAAGAGTTCAATACTGTCTACTTTACGGCCAATAAGTTCTTCAAACTTTGCCCTATATGGCTCATAATTAACTCCGCCGTAAATAAAGAGTTGAAAGTTTTCAAAAAGATCCCCGATATTCTTATTGCATCTTAATTTTAGGCGCTCAAAATACATTTGTACCCATGAAGGGATCCCTGCTATAACGGTCATATTTTCAGATATTGTTTCGTCAACAATACGCTCTACTTTGGTTTCCCAGTCTTCTATGCAATTGGCTTCCCAACTGGGCAACCGGTTACTCTGTAAATAATTAGGCACATAATGCGCCGAAATACCTGAAAGTCTACCTAGCTGAACTCCATTTAAGTCTTCTAATTCTGGACTTCCTTGCAAAAAAATCCATTTTCCATCTACAAATTGTGTGTTTTTTGTTTCATTTATATAATTTAATATGGCATTTCTGGAAGCCAGCACTTGCTCTTTAATGGATGCCTTAGTAATAGGAATATATTTTGCTCCAGAAGTGGTACCAGAAGTTTTTGCGTAATATAGGGGTTGTCCTGGCCAAAGAACATCCGTAGCCCCATCAACCATCTTATCTACGTATTGTTTTAGTGCCTCATAATCTCTAATCGGCACATTTCTAACAAAGTCTTTATGCGATTTTATGGAATGAAAATTATGGTCTTTCCCAAAGTCTGTTTTTTCTGCATGTTTAATTAGCGATTTAAAAACTTTTTCCTGAGCGCTTTGAGGGTGGTTCTTCCATTTATTAGTTTTCCTAACAATAAAACGAGCAAACAAAAGAGAAGCGTAAGACTTTATAGACATAGTGCTCAATTAAAATCAACATAATCCGTTGGATTCATAGGGTTTCCATTATTCCACAACTCAAAATGTAAATGAGGTCCGGTTGTCAATCGTCCTGTGTTACCTACTGAGGCAATTACCTCTCCTGCTCTTACAAAATCTCCTTGAGATTTGTTCAAAGCACCATTGTGTTTATATACAGAAATAAGTCCGTTCTTATGTTCTAGGATGATAACATAACCTGTTTCTGCTGTCCATTCGGCAAAAACCACTGTGCCCGGAGCAATTGCCTTTACCGGAGTATCTTTGGAGGAGACAATATCTACGGCAAAATGTTTTATTTTAGGATTATAAGGTTGGGAAATAGTGCCGCTTAATGGGGAGAAAAAAATTAAAGCCTTGTTTTCAGAGTCCGATTCAAATAGATTGTACTTATCTTCCAAGGCCACCTCAGCTCTCAATAAGGAATCCTCCCTAATCGGAGATAGATCAACTGTATTGGGGTCTATTTTAAACTGTTGAAAGAGAGAATCTCTATTGACCTGGTTGTTTTCAACCTCACCTTTTAATACCATTCTAATATTAGATAAATACCTATTGGTATATTCTAAAACATTTACCAATGAATCCGTTTTATAGGTAAGCTCGGTGGCCTGACGCTTAAGCTTGGTAGAAGAATAACCAGGTATATACTCTCTTAAAGGAGTAAAGGCAATTAATAAAGTTGTTAAGCCAATGAGCCCTACAATAAGCAATGTTCCAGTAACAAAAACATTCAAACGACTTAACTTAAAGGAAATTTTTTCTTCAAATGTACTTTCGTTCAATATCACCAAACGATACTTATGCAGAAGTTTTCTGCGCAACTCTTTCCTTTTCTTTTGTTTTTTAGCCATCGTTTACAAAGATAAGATTCGACTTTTGTCTAAAGCTAATAAGGTGTTAATTTAATATAGACTGATTATTCTTTTATGGTTTTTTGAAAAAATTACAATTATTTTCCCAAGAAGCCGTTCTAATAAACCGCAAAGTAAAGACTTTTTAGTACCTTTGATTTTACTAAATTAAAATAATATGATCGCTGCAGTAACATTCTTAGCAATAGGTCCATGGCAAATTGCCATCGTCGTCATGGTTGTTTTACTTCTTTTTGGAGGAAAGAAAATTCCTGAGCTAATGAGAGGCCTTGGTAGTGGAATAAAAGAATTCAAAGATGCCTCTAAAGAAGATGAACAACTTGAAGAAAATAAGGACAATTAGACCGCTCAATCTTAGAAATATTATAATATAACTAGAGTGCGCTATTATGGCGCATTTTTTTTATCCTTTCCCGTTATTATACTTATCGGTATTCTATTTTAATCGAATTTGCTTTAACACAAATACAGACTACTTCTTGATTTTCTAAGGCTTTATAGGTAAGCGGCGTATCGATGAAATACATAAGTTGGACATACACGACAAAAATGTTCTATTTCACAACAAAAACTAAATCCAGATAAGATATAGGTTTATTTTTGGTTACAGATGTAGCTGATAATGTGAGTCTTACTAAAACTAACCTTTATTCTAAATCTTAGATTTTGTTTTTCAAGTACCTTTTTTTGACTAAATCTTTATATACAACATACTTGTTTGCCTGTTTCATTCTATGGCAATCTATGCTAATGGGGAATGCCACAGAAATAAGTGTTGAAATGGACGCACCAAATTCTATTACAACAAGTAATACCATTTCGGGCCTAGAAAATTTCTTTTCTGCCGCCAAAAAACACGGCATCCCATCAAGAAGTGTCAAAGGCTTTCCTAAGGAGGCTACAGGGTTTTATGCCATTACCGGAGTTTTTGGAGAATTATCGAATGCCAAAAACTTTAAGAAAAAGCTTGCTTTAAAAGGACTGCCCGCAGAAATACTCTACCATAAGGGGTCAAAACTGAACTATGTTTATATAAACTATGACTCCCGATGGGAGAATACCTTAGCCTTAATAAATTCGAATTTTAATAATCAGTATACCGCCAAAACATGGGTTTTACATGCAGCTCCAACAATTTCAAAAAACGTCCTTGAAGCGGTTAAACCTAATAAAGGCTACGATAGCTTTCTTAAGATCGCCAAGGATAAAAAAGTGCCGGCTAGAGTTATTGATGATTTAAAGGAGGTTAGCAATGGCTTCTATTTAATTGCAGGAGTTTACGGGGATCCTAAAAATGCAGCATTAAACATAGCCAAATACACAGAAAAAGGATTTAAACCTGGAATTTTCAAAAACAAAAAGAACAATCTAAACTATATTTATTTAAAAAAATATTTAGATCCGGACAAAGCAATTTTGGCTCATCAAAACAAACTTAACGGCTCATATTTGAACAAGCTTTGGATTCTACAAGTAAAAAATAGTGTAGAATTACATTCCGAAAACACCAAGGCTGTGTCTAATCAGAAAAACATTCCTTCTAAAAAGACACTTCTTTCCGATAACAAACCAACGCAGAAAAAATCTAAACGCAGTTCTTTAGGAAACGAAAAGCTCTTAGAGAAAGCTGATACGTATTTTGAGAAAATGTGGTACGCAGAGGCCGCAAACATCTATGAGCAGGTTTTAGAAGCAGAGGGAAGTAATGCATCCTATGATATCATTCAAAAGGTTGCCGATGCGCATTATTATAATACCAATATGGAAAGAGCATACTATTGGTATGATATTTTATTTAAAAACTACAAAAATGAAATGTCTAATGATAATATATTTAAATATGCTCATACCCTTAAAGGTACCGGTAAATATGCCAGGGCAAAAAGACTAATGAAGCTCTATGAACGCGATAATTCTAATGCCGCAAATGCAAATGACATTAAAGAGGATTATAACGAAATAATTCTCGACAACATTCTGAGTGAAAAGAATTTGTTTACCATAGCTAATCTCGAAATTAATTCAAGGTATTCCGAGTTTTCTCCATCCTTCTATGGAGACGACCGCGTTGTATTTGCTTCGGCGATGGATTCCCTATTTTTACATACCAGACGGTATAAATGGAATGATCAGCCCTACCTTGACCTATATGTGGCGAAAATTAACAAGGAAACGCAGGAGGTAAGAGATGCCATTAAATTCTCCAAAAAGATAAATACAAAATACCATGAAGCCTCCGTATCCTTCTCCCCGGATAATACTACAATGTATTTTACGAGAAACAATTTTGGTAAAAAGCTTAAACGTGATAAAAACGGTGTTAACAACTTAAAAATTTATACCGCCAAAAAAATTAATGGAGAGTGGAAAGACGTAAAAGAATTACCTTTTAATAGTGATAACTATTCTACAGGGCACCCGGCTCTAAGTCCTGACGGGAAACAGCTGTTTTTTGTATCAGACATGCCAGGAACTATAGGGAAAACCGACATCTTCGTGGTAGATATTATTGGAGATGGTGAATACTCAGAACCACGCAATTTAGGACCTGAGATAAACACAGAGCAACGAGAAATGTTCCCTTTTATCAATGAAAAGAAATTATACTTTTCTTCTGATGGACATATTGGACTTGGCGGTTTAGATGTTTTTGAAGTTGAATATGATGAAGATAAGGTGTTTAAGGAAGTAAAGAATGTTGGCCAACCTGTAAATAGCAAAAAGGACGACTTTTCATATATCGTTAATGAAAACACTCAGCAAGGATTTTTTGCTTCTAATCGCAGAGGAGGCAAAGGCGATGACGACATCTATTCATTTCAAAGAATTCTACCTGAAGAAGCAAACGAAAATGCTATTGCTGGGGTTGTCACTGATAAAATCACAGGGAACATTATGCCTGCCGCTCTTGTAAGTCTGCTAGATGAAAATAATATTAAACTTAAAGAGCTCGAAACCAACACAGATGGGAGCTTTGTATTTGAAGATCTGGAGAGTACAACGAAATATATCATAAGAACGGAGAAGGAAGGCTATTTCAATGATATTAGCGATATAGTCACCGAGGATAATCAATTGGTTGAAGTTGACGTAACGATGAAGAAATTAAAAGAACTAATTGTGATTGAGGATGGTATTAGAAAACTCAAAACCGAAATGATTTTCTTCGACTTTGATAAGTTTAATATTAGGACAGACGCCAGCAATGAACTTGACAAATTAGTGGAAGTAATGAATGAATACCCATCTATGGTAATCAAAATTGAATCCCACACCGATTCTAGAGGAAAGAGAGCATACAACAAATATCTTTCGGATAAACGTGCAAAATCTACTAGAGAGTACATAATCTCTAAGGGTATCGATCCTTCTAGAATTGAAAGTGCAATAGGTTATGGCGAAGAGCGCCTCTTAAATGAATGTAATGGAACTGTACGATGTAGCTCGGCTAAGCATCAAATAAACAGGCGTTCAGAATTTATTATAGTCAAAATGTAATAGCTTACCTAGACTAAAATCATCTTCATTTCATACTGCTAATAGCAGATTTAAAGAAATAGACAGGTCCTGAAAGACTGCAAAGGTCCTAAATAATAGTATTGTTTCTTCTTTTACATCCGAAATAACAGATTTCACAACAATCTACAACCTCTAAATACTTTATAATCAAGCATATAGTTATAATAATAGGTCATCTAAACCCTATTATCATGAAACATATTTTACTTTTTAAAGAAATTTATATTAACGCCTTTAAAAACATAGGGCACATCATACTTAAAAACTACTTAAAGCTTTTCTTTTGGTTTTGCTTTGCGTTGTTTATAGTAGTGCTATATGCCTTTATTTTTAGAGTTGCTACAGGTTTTGCCTTTGACTAATTAAGGCTTTTACTCGTAACTTAGGGGCTAAATTGAGATGGGTACGCCATAACAGCGCTCCTTTCATCGAATAAAACTACCCTTCCTAGAGCTTTGTAAGCTTGATGAGTTATACAACTTTTATTCCGGTATTATATCCATAAAATATACCGTATCATAAAAGTAGAAGCACCTTTGTAGAACTAACTATATGAGAATACAATATGGAAAAAGTTCTACTATTTAAAGAAATCTATCTTGAAGCATTTAGAAATTGGAAAAGCATATTCTTAAAGGAGTATTTTAAGGTATTTTCCTGGTTTTGCTTCGCCCTACTGTCCATTACCATGTATGCTTTTGTATACAGAGTCTTTACTGGTTTTGCATTTGACTAAGAAGAATTACCTCTTTGATCTAATCTATCTGAAGTGTCTTAAGGATGGCCTCCAGTTCAAACATATAATCGCGTTTGTTGGTAGCCGGAGCAAAAGTAAATCCTTCTACAACTAGTTTACGATTGTTTTTGTCGTCGTTAACTATAAAGGTGAGGAATGGTCCAGCCATGGGGTAATTTTGAATTTCCCAAATACCCCTAACCTCAGCAGCTTTTCTTCCAGCCAACTCTGCAGGAAAAACATATGGAGCAAAGGCCTTTTCAGTTACCATATACGTAGTTTTATTAGGAATATCCGGGCCAGGAATATACTTCTTGCCGATAGAATCGCGCATCTTTACAATATCACTTACAAAAGTAGAGTCTTTGTCAAAACTATTCCCTGGCATTGTATAGACAATAATATTCATACTCCCTTTAGGAATTTCTCTATCTATCCAAACAAAGTTTTCTTCTACTTTACCAACTTTGTAAATTGTGGGTAGTTTTAAAGAAATATTAAATTCTTCTTGTAGGGATCGATCAAGGCTCAGCGATCTTGAAAACCGTTTTTGAGTCTCGTCTAGCTCCGTCTCTCGAATTGATGCAATAATTTTATCGGAAAATTTATCAATATTGGTAATGAGTTCATCCTGGTTTCGGCCTTTTAGAACACCTACTTTCTGAGGTGTTGCGTAGAGATCTGTTTTTATATGTGCAATATCCACCGTATCTATGCTTACATATAAGACAGCCCTTCTGTGTCTGGTCATTCCAGTAAACACCTGAGGAGGCATATGCTCTAGATTGAACTGGGGCTCATTCCAAGTAAGGCCAATTAGGGATTCTGCAAAATGTTCCCTTACCTTGTCACCAACTGTTCCCTCCCATAGGTCATTTTCCATTACTACGGCCAAGGTATTTAGGGCTCCAACAGAAGCTGGCTTGTAGGCTTTTTTCTTTTTATCATCACAAGATGTAGATAAGAGAAGAATTACAACCAAGGCGCAAATGTTCTTCATATATGTAGTGTTAAGAGGAACAATCACACAATCTCAGCTTAGTTCCAGGTTTAAGATTATTGCCACTAAGACTATTCCATTTTTTTAAATCTTCAATAGAAATGCCAGGGTATTTTCTAGAAATGGTCCATAAGGAATCTCCTGATTTAACCGTATGGATTTTGGCTTCTACCTGAACCTTATCATTTGAAGTTGAAGCCGTTTTATTGGAAGAATTGTTGGTAGCTGAAGCTACTGGTTTTCTAGGAAAGATGGTTAAACGTTGTCCAACACGCAAATTGTTACTCCGCAATCCGTTCCATCTTTTTATTTGACTAACGCCTACACCATGCATTTCTGCAATTTTACCTAAATAATCGCCACTTCTAACCCTATATCTTACCCGGTTCTGCGTCTTCACAAGTTCGGGGAGGGGGCTTTCTTTCTTTTTTAAATCTTCTCGCACATAGGCATAAATCATATCCTCATTAGCCACAAACTTTCCAATCAAGTTTTTAGGTAAGCGTAAAATATAATTCTTGCCTTTTACCATTGGAATTATATCTAACTTATACGAAGGGTTAAGGAGTTGAAGCTCTTCTTTACTAATCCCGATTAAGTCAGAAATATGATCAAAAGTAATCAGCTCTTTAACGTGAATAGTATCTGTTTCAAAATAGGGGCGGTCTATCCTTGTTTTTTCAATTCCATGCTCCTCGGCATACTCAAATAAATACATTGTTGCCAAGAAAGCCGGTACATATCCCGCAGTTTCTCTAGGTAAGTTTCTTCTAATATTCCAATAATTAGTGTATCCTCCAGACCTTCTAATTGCCTTGTTTACATTCCCTGGTCCGGAATTGTAAGCAGCTAATGCCAAATCCCAATCTCCAAATATATCATACAACTTAGACAAATAGGCGCATGCTGCTTTGGTAGATTTAATCGGGTCTCTTCTGTCGTCCACATAGCTACTCACGTCCAAGCCATACATTTTGCCAGTGCTATACATAAACTGCCATAATCCTGTAGCTCCAACTCTAGATTTTGCTCTTGGGTTTAAGGCCGATTCTACAATAGCCAGGTATTTTATCTCTAAAGGAATGTTATAATTATCTAATTCTTGCTCAAATAGAGGAAAATAGAACTGACTAGCCACAATCATTCTTTCTATAAAATCGTGCTTCCGAGACAAAAATGATTTGATTACGCTTTCCAAGGATGGATTATAAGCAATATCAAACGGAGTTTTTTCGTCTAATGCAGCCAACCTCTCTTTTAATACTTCTGTGTCTATTTCAATGGAATGAGATGCTAAAGTGTCTATTTTCAAAGGAGAAACAAAATCGTACATTTCTTGATACAAAGAAGCGCTTTCATGAAGGGTTCTTAGCCAAAGACTGTCATATTTTGCTGCCTCTACGTGGTCTTTTAATAGAAAAACACCATTCTCCTTAGTAATTTCTAAGGCGTTTACCGGGTTAGAAGCATTCAATTGAAATGAATCTTCAATAAGTTTGTTTCGATTCTCTTCGGAACCTTCAATTTGGGCTGATAGCTTTGCACTAATCGAAAGGCAAAGAAAAACACAAATAGTTCCTATTTTAGTAAACATATCTCCTTATTTGGACGTGAGAAACAAACGAAAATCGCATTTTTTTTTTAGAATTTAAAATCTCACTTCCTAAAACTAAGCCAAAACTACTATCTCCGTTTATCGATAACGCCCTTAATCTTCTATTATTGCGGCAATACCAGGAAGAGATTTACCTTCTAAACTTTCCAACATTGCACCTCCTCCAGTTGATACGTAACTTACTTTGTCTTCAAAACCAAATTGTTTAACCGCTGCAACAGAATCCCCCCCTCCTACAAGTGAAAAAGCTCCATTCTTTGTGGCTTGGTCTATAAAATCCCCAATTGCTATGGTGCCCTTTGAAAAACTCTCCATTTCAAATACTCCAACAGGACCGTTCCATAAAATTGTCTTAGATTCTAGTATTACTTTTCCGAATAATTCTAAGGTTTTGGGTCCGGCATCTAAACCTTGCCAGCCGTTTGGAATAGCATTTACATCCGTTATCTTTGTCTGTGCGGCATTGTCAAAATCATCTGCTGCCACTACATCCACCGGCAAGTGAACTTCTACACCTTTCTTCTTTGCCTCTTCTAAAATGGTTAAAGCCAAAGCCATTTTGTCGTCTTCACAAATCGAATCTCCTATGTTTCCGCCCTGGGCCTTTATAAAAGTATAGGTCATCCCTCCTCCAATAATCAAATGGTCTATTTTGTCTAAAATATTTTCAATAATCGTGATTTTTGAAGAAACTTTGGCCCCTCCAAGTATGGCTGTTATAGGCTTTTGCCCTGTTCTTAAGACTTTTTCTATAGCGTCAATTTCCTTGGCAAGTAAATACCCAAAACATTTAGAGTCTTTAAAATATTTGGCAATTATTGTAGTTGAAGCATGTGCTCTATGGGCAGTTCCGAAGGCATCATTTATATAAATGTCTCCTAAATCGGCAAGCTCCTTAGCAAATGTTTCATCCCCATCCTCTTCCTCTTTATGAAATCTTAAATTTTCCAACAGTAAAACTTCTCCGTTTTGAAGTTCAGTGACCTTTTTTTTAACTTCTTTTCCAACACAGTTTTCAACAAATTTAATCTGAACGCCTAGAACCTCAGATACTTTTCCTACTATGTGGCTTAAGGACATTTCAGGGTTTACGCTCCCTTTTGGTCTGCCTAAATGACTCATTAAAATTACACTACCTCCATCTTCCAACACTTTTATTATACTAGGCTTTGCCGCTTCAATTCTGCTGGTATCCGTCACATTAAATTCTTTGTCAAGCGGTACGTTAAAGTCTACTCTTATTATTGCTTTTTTATCTTTGAAGTTAAAGTTTTCAAGTGTTTTCATAAGGAAATAGTTTAAAAGAAAAGCAAATGTAAAGATTATTGAAGTTCCATTGAAGCTGCGGGGTAAATTAATCTAACTTCTTTATAAAAGCCTATCTTTGGGGGCATGTTGTTTAAGGATATAATCTCTGATTTACGCGTTCAACAATACCTCACGAATAGTGCCGATAATGGTAGAATTGCTCATGCGCAACTTTTTGTGGGTCCAGAGGGCAGCGGCAAACTGATGATGGCTCTCAGTTATGCACAATACGTGCTATGTAATAATAAACATGGAGAGAATTTACCTCTCGAAACCACCTGTAACATAAAATGTGACGCCTTAATTCATCCAGATTTGCACTTTGCCTTTCCAGTTTCAAATTCGGCCAAAGTAAAATCGCATGCAATAAGTGATCATTATATCGCCGATTGGCGAAATTTTCTAAAAGAGCAGCCGTATGGCAATCTGTTTGATTGGTATAGATTTATTGGAATTGAAAAGAAGCAGGGACAAATTGGAGTAGATGAAGCGCAAAGCATTGTCAAGAAACTAAGCCTTAAATCTTATGAAGGAGGATTTAAAGTGATCATTATATGGATGGCGGAAACATTAAATTCCCCTGCGTCAAATAAATTGCTCAAACTAATTGAAGAACCCCCGGATAAAACTCTTTTTATTTTAATAACGGAAAATACGGATCGAATTTTACCAACAATAAGGTCTAGATGTCAAATCGTTCAATTTTCGAAACTTCCAGAAGCCAAAATAAAACACGCCTTAATAAATCAGGGCCTTGAAGAAAATGAAGCAATTTCAGTTGCACACGAATCTGATGGTAATTTTAATAAGGCTTTAGATCTTATGAATATGGATTCAGAAGATCTCATTTTTGAAAAATGGTTTGTTGAATGGGTACGCACGGCCTTTCGGGCTAAAGGAAACAAATCTGTGGTTCATGATTTAATTCTATGGAGTGAAGAAGTTGCCAAAACAGGTAGAGAGGTTCAAAAAAAGTTTCTCCATTTTTGCATTGGGATAATCCGGCAAGCCCTACTTAAAAATTATGGTGCCGATAAGTTAGTTTTTGTTAAGATTCATGTAGAGGGTTTTGACCTGGCCAAATTTGCTCCCTATATTCATGAGAATAACGTTCTAAGTATTATTGAAGAACTAGAAAATGCTCTTTACCATATTGAAAGAAACGGAAATGCCAAAATAATTATGACTGATCTTAGCATAAAACTAACCAGGCTACTACATAAAAAACCCGATGAATTAAAACTCGGATAAAATACTACAACTTAGCTTGGCTAACTTAATTTAAGTTGCCGCTAACTAAAAAAGACTGGATCTAATCTAGCCAGCAAAATTATGAAAGATTAGTTGCTCTGATAGTTGGCGTTTAATATTTTAAGAATATCATCTGTAACATTGTCGCCATCACTTCCATAAAGAACACTACCACCATCTCCTCCCGTAAGGATGTATGAATAACCGTTTGTTTTGCCATAGTTCTTTACCTGTTTTCTTACTTTAGATATTAAACTATCCATCTCTGTCTGGCCTTGTTGTTGCAATTGTTGTTCTTCTTGTTGTAATTGCTGCCCTATAAACTGACCTTTTTGCTGTAATACTCCATATTCTTCTTGGGCTTTCTCCTGACTTAGACCTTTTGATTTTACTTGAAACGCCTGAGCTTCTATTTGGAATGCTTGAGAAATACTATCTCGTTTTTTTGCCAATGCTTCTGTTTTGCTTTGGTATTTTGTTTCAATATCAATTTTTTCCTGATACTCATTCATAAGCCTAACATTATCAACGTACCCCATTTTGGTTTGTTCACAAGAAAAAATTCCAAAAACAAACACCACTAACAAAAGATTTTTCATAATTAATTATTTTGAGGGGCAAAAATACAAAAGGTTTTTACATTAGAATACAAATATTTTGGGAAGTACTATATGCTAGCTATTCACCCTTAATCAATTTAATAATTTTTATCTATAGTAAATTTATTTTTAATAATTTTAATTTATTCCGAATGAGTGAATAACCGCCCTTATGCGCCTTGATATAAATGCTTAGGAGGCAAGTAACTCTTAAGTGGTAGAAATGCTCTTATATAGCTTTTAAGGCCTATTCTCTCCTTTGCAGCACATATTGCATGGAAGAGTACTCTCCTGTTATAAGCCCATTTAAATTGGATCGGAGACCCTGATAGATTGCTTTGATATAATTAGACCTTCCGGTTTTATACTTTTCGGACAATAGAGAAATATAAAACGCATCAAAGACCATTGGTTTGGTTAATACAAGCTCAAAGTCATGACGTTCAAATAACTTGATTATGCTGGATTTAGAAAAATGAGACAAATGTCTGGGAACATCGAAGGCTGCCCAATATTCTTTATAATGCAGAGCATCCAAGGATTTGAAATTGGGAACGGCTATTACAAGGCATCCTCCATTTGCCACCAGTCCTGTTAATTTTTTTGCAACCTCATTCAAATTTGGCATATGTTCCAACACATGCCAAAGCGTAACAGCGTCATATTGCCTATCCGCTAATTCTTCCAAAGATTTAAATACTTGGATGTCTTTTTTCTTTGCTATGCTTCTAGCCTTTTCATTTGGTTCCATTCCAGAAACCTCCCAACCCATCATTTTTAGTTTAGAAACAAAATACCCAGTTCCAGTACCTATATCTAGAAGATTGCCCTTGTCGCCAATAACACTTTTAACAAGCCTTACTTTTCTGTGAAAATTAATACTTTTTACAAAGAAATACAGTTTTCCCATAAACGTATTATCCCGGTCATTATGAGAAATATACTCTTCATGATCATAATATTTCTCAATTTGTTTAGGCTGTGGATGCGTAATCAACATATCCTTTTCTTTATCCCACAAGAGCTCAAACTCTTCTTTACTTACTAAGAAATCTCTTGCCTTTAGATAGGGATCAACGCCGTTCATTTGAATTTCTGCTTTAAAGTTCTCTTTGAGTCTCTATGAATTGTTTCACGTGGAACATTAAAATTTTACCTGCCTAAGTAAACCAAAAGAACACTTATATCGCTTGGGGAAACACCGCTAATTCGTGAAGCCTGGGCAATATTAACCGGTCTAATTTTTTCTAACTTTTCTTGCGCTTCAAAGGACAATGAACGTACTCGTTTGTAATCGAAACTCAGCGGTATATTTACATCTTCGAGTCTTTTCATTTTATTAACATTTGCCCGTTCTTTATCAATATAACCCGAATACTTAACCTGTATTTCTGCTTGCTCTAACACATCATTAGACACCTCATTAAGCTCAACATAGTCTTTCACGGATTCCACCTTCATCATGTCAGACAAAGACACCCTTGGTCTGGCAAATATTTTAAACATTTTTCCTGACTGATTAATAGGGGCCGAATCTACCTTATCCAAAATTGGGTTAATGATTTCCGGTTTAACGCTTGTCTTTCTAAAAAAGTCGACTAATTCTGATGAATTTTTTTCTTTTTGTCTCATTAGCTGCAACCTTTCTTCTGTGGCTAGTCCAATCTCATAACTTCTTGGGGTTAAGCGTAAGTCGGCATTGTCCTGACGCAACAAGGTTCTGTACTCAGCCCGAGATGTAAACATTCTATAGGGCTCCTCGGTGCCCTTTGTTATTAAATCATCAATTAATACACCTATATATGCCTCATCTCTATTTAAAACAAAGGATTCTTTTTCGTGTATTTTTAAATGCGCATTTATTCCTGCCATTAGCCCTTGAGAAGCAGCTTCCTCATAGCCCGTTGTTCCATTTATCTGCCCTGCAAAATAAAGATTATCCACAATTTTAGTCTCAAGACTGTGCTTTAGCTGCGTTGGAGGAAAATAATCATATTCAATGGCGTATCCAGGTCTAAAGAACTTAACTTTCTCAAAGCCCTTTACACTCCGCAGCGCCTTAAACTGTACATCCTCAGGTAATGATGTAGAAAATCCATTAACATAAACCTCAACGGTGTTCCATCCTTCTGGTTCTACAAAGATCTGATGGCTATCCTTATCAGAAAACCTATTAATTTTATCCTCTATTGACGGACAATATCTTGGACCAATACTCTGTATTCTCCCATTAAACATTGGAGACCTATCAAATCCTTCTTTTAATAAATCGTGTACTTCAGCATTTGTATGTGTAAGATAACAATCCCTCTGTTTTTTTAAAATATTTGATTTGAGATAGGAGAATTTTCCTGGATTGACATCCCCAGGCTGCACAATCATTTTCTTATAATCCAGAGAACGACCGTCCACCCTAGGAGGTGTACCCGTTTTCATTCTACCATTTTCAAACCCCAAGTTAATTAACTGCTCCGTTATACCTGTGGCCGCTCTTTCGCCAGCCCTGCCACCCCCAAAGTTTTTATCACCAATATGAATCAACCCATTTAAAAAAGTCCCATTGGTTAGTACCACAGCTTTGGAAATTATATCCACTCCCAAAGATGTCCTAACACCTACGAGCTTGTTCTTCTTAACTAGTAAACTAGTTACCATCTCCTGATAGAAATCTACATTTGGGGTTCTTTCTAATGCCAAGCGCCATTCTTCCGCAAACATCATTCTATCATTTTGTGATCTTGGACTCCACATAGCGGGCCCTTTGGACTTATTCAACATTTTAAATTGAATTGCCGACTTATCCGTAACAACCGCACTATATCCACCTAAGGCGTCAATTTCCCTTACAATCTGTCCTTTGGCAATCCCGCCCATTGCAGGGTTACATGACATTTGTCCAATATTCTGTAAGTTCATGGTAACCAACAGGGTCTTTGATCCCAAATTTGCTGCAGCAGCAGCAGCTTCTGCCCCTGCATGGCCTCCTCCAACCACTATTACGTCGTACTCTTTATCAAACATAATTATTGTTCCACGTGAAACATTTTCAATGCTTTTTCCTCTTTTGCCCGCATTTCGCGTTTACTTGTACTTGTTCCATCCTGATAGCCCATTAAATGCAGTACTCCATGAGCCATAACCCTCCTTAATTCCTCAATAAACTGCACTCCATAAATTCTGGAATTCTCCTTTACCCTGTCTAATGAAATCAGAATATCTCCACTTAATTTGTCCCCCACAGAATAATCGAATGTTATTATATCTGTGTAATAATCATGATCAAGGTGCTCTCTATTAATTTCTAGAAGATAGTCATCATTGCATAAGATAAAACATATATCCCCATCTGTCTTATCCTCACTCGTCAATAAACTAATAACCCAATCAGTATATTTCTTCTCGAAAACAATCGTTTCCGTTGTTTTATTGTGATATTCTATCATTAATCTGGAAATAGTCTCGCACCTTTTTTTGGTAAAATTGCTGCAAAGGTAAGGCTTGTCTCATTAATAACTCAATTTCCCTTGTCTTAATATTTTCTCCTCCATACTCCCCCTTCATACTATTCCTTTCCGTACTTCTGGAGGTCACGGCCTCTCTTTCTTGTTTCTTGCCTTGCTTCATAGCCGCATCTTCCAACTTCAATAATTCGTGTTCAATATAATTTGCTCTATTCATTGTACGTGATGTATACCCCTGTTCGAGAATTTCTTTCTGAAATTGCTCCATTTGTCTTAATACCTTTCTTGCAATTTCTTTGTCCTTAGGGTTCATCATATCTTCTAACTGTTCTTCTAACCTATTTTTTATCAATTCCTGTTCCTTGTAAATCTCAAATAACTCCTCAAAACCTTCTTCTTCACCAGCGTTTTCACCACCATTACCAGAGCCTGTTTTCCCCTTACTGCTATTTCCCTGGCCATCTCCACCTTTTCCATTTTGACCACTTTTTCCGCCTTTATTTCCTTCTCCTTCATTACCCTCTTGACCATCTTTACCAGAATTACCTTTCCCTCCGCTTCCACCTTCATTTCCATTTTTTCCGGCATTTCCTTCTTTGCCTGAATCTCCCTGACTTCCTTCCTTACCCTCTTTCCCTAACTGCTTCATTTTACCATTTAATCCAGACTGACCCTGAATAATATCCGGCAACTGAAAGCCTTCTTTGGACTCCCCGCTCCCAGCACCAGACTTCATACTCATTTGCATATTATCCAGAACATTGGCAAGAAAATCTGCCAAGCTATTTGACGCGTTAATGGTGTATTGCTGGTAGGCGGCAGCCTGGTATAGCTTATTATCTGACATCATCTCTAAAGACTTTTCCATATTATAATAAGAATCTGTTATCTGCTCATTCACAAACTCCGACAACTCAGCCCTTCGAAGAGATAATGCAAACAAACTATCGTCTACATGCTCAAATAAACCACGTAATTCACTTTGCTTTTTAACATTAGCGGACTGAAAGGTGCCACTATCCCCAGTAATCTTTACCCTATCATACAATCTCTCTTGTTCTAAAGAGAACTCCAGTAAATTTTCAAGAATTTGTCTAAGCATTTGTGCATCTTCCGCCATTCCATCCGACGAATCAGAGCTACTTGACTCCAGAGATTTGCTTAATTCCTTTAGTTTCTCTCCAGCACTTTTTTGTTTTAAATTTTCTGAGCCTTCTTCTTCAGGACTTGAATCTTCCTCATATTCACCTTGCTTTTCCATCAACTCCATAGCTCTTCTCTGATCCTTATTTATGCCATCCTGCAACTCCTTCATATTTTCTATACCAATTGGTTTATTCAATTCAGCATCGTCCTTTGTTAACCCTTCTAGTTCCCTGCTTAATTCTTTAAATTTATCACTAAGCTTTTTCTGCAAGTCCATTTCAGCCATCCTATCTTTCTTAGCAGATAACGCAATCTGTTCCTCAGAAAGTTTTTCAAATTCTCTTGATAGCTGAGCGGCCTTTTCCGTTACATAATACTTTTTGGTCAGTTCTAAAATTTGTTTAAGATTCCGGTTGCTATTCTGTTGTTTCTTGGCTACCTCTTCCAATTTTTTCGTCAGTTCTTCCTTGCTGATCTTATCTGCAACTTTCTCCAACTCTTTAAGCAACTCTTTATTCCTTTTAGCCTCTAACTCCTCTCTTTCCAGCCTTTCTTGCAAGAGCTTGTTCAAAGGATTATCACTATTTACATCTTCTAGATTCTTGCGTAAGTCTCTACTTAGTTTTTCCGTTCTTGCCTCTTGTATTTCCTCTTCCTTTAACAGCTCCTTTAATTCACGCCTTGTATTATAATCTAACTCACTATTCTCCTTTTCCTTACTGTTGAACCTATCTAACTCCTTTTCCTGACTATCCTTATCTTTCAATGATTCCTGCCAGTTGTCTATAATTTTTTCATTTGTCTCTAAATCCCTCTTCACTCTTTCCTCCCTGCTCAGCAATCTGGTGGTAAAAACTTTTGACTTTGCCTTCTTACTCCCATTTACACCATCATTATCAGAGACTTCAAAATAATAGGAGTAATCTTGTCCTTCATCTAGCTCAAGTCCACTAGGAAAAACATAATCATAACCCCTATAATTGCTTCTTGGTGTGTCCAGTATCACCTCTCGAACCCGGTCTTCTGAATTACTTGGAAAATACTTAAGTACAATGCTATTTATCAAATAATCATCCTGTGCCTCTAATTCGTACGTTATATTATACGCATTAAGGGTATCTCGTATTTCAGTAACCTTTAACACGGGAAAATCATCCTTTATTGTTTCTATCTGATAGGCCAATTTTTCATATTTTGGCGCATTTCTATTAGATACCTCTATACTATATTCTAAATTACTAACCAATGTCTTTTTTAAGGCATATTCTTTTCCATTTGGTTCAAAAACAAACCTCTCGCTGCCCGTAACTATGGATACCTCATCTGTATTTATACCCACAACTTTCCAATGAACACTAGTTCCCTCCGGAATAAGTGCATTCCCTGTACCTGTAACTATCTCATCTGCTTTTCCCGTATAATCCGGGTAATCTAGCTCTATCTCAAACCCTTCAATTGTCGGTACTTTTAAAACTACTAGCTCATACTCTTTAGACTGAATATTATTAGCAATCAGTGAAAATTTCTGTGTTTCAAAAGGAGGTACAAAAATAAACTCGTGATAGTTATCTTTTTTTGTAAGTAGTAAGTGGTTATCGTCCAGTTCAATATAAATTTCTTCTGGTTTAACAGTACCCGTGGTATATACCTGTAATGCAAAAGTTTGCTTTTCAAGAGTACTTAGCTCTTCGGTTAGCAGCCTAAACTGAAATGGAGCCGGGGGCTCATAGGCCAAATCGTAATGCAGCACCCTTTCGTAAGTACTCGTAAATGCCTTTAAACTTCCAGACAACCAAATTAAAATCAATACAAAAACAGGAATTAAAACATACCTAAATGATCTAAGAGAATCCTTTATTTGAATTGCCTTGGTAAAGCCAAAAACACGCAAATCCTCGGATCGCTGTATTATACTAGCTTGCAGCAGTTCTGTCTTGTTATCATTCTCTGCGAGTTCCAATAGATTATAAAGTCTATCTCCTATTTCACTAAAATGCCTGCCTATTAATAAAGAAGCGTACTTGTCACTTATCCCCTTTTTAAGTTTGGTTATATAAAACAACGGAACTAGTATATAGCGCCATAAAAGCAAAAACTCCATGCCAACTAAAAAGGCGAACAGAACTAAACGACCCATAGAACTAAGCCAAAAGAAATACTCCACCCCTAAGACGCCTAGCAGAATCAGGAGACCGAAGGCAAGGAACAACAAACCCCCTTTAATTAACCTGTTCATATAAAACTTTAGGCTAAAAAGACGAAGTTTCTCTCTAATTTCTTGATAGCTACCCACCCGTGTTTAATTTACCTCCAAGATACTAGATAACTCACAATACCCTTTAAAACTTCTGTTAAAAAGAAGCTACTCCCGTTGAAGAGCTACTTTAAAAAAGCCAGATCTTATTCTGATATTTATCAAGTCTTCCTTTTAATTAAACAGCATATTACCGGTCTAAATAGGATTGGAGGCAAATATCTAGACTCTTGCTAAAAACTTTTTGCTTATAATTCTATCTTTGCGATCTAAATTAAAAATGCTATGCCCTTAAAACCTGTCAGAGTTCGTTTTGCGCCAAGTCCTACAGGACCCCTTCACATTGGTGGCCTAAGAACTGCCATTTATAATTATTTATATGCCAAGAAGCATGGAGGTGAGTTTATATTGCGCATTGAGGACACTGATAGGAAGAGATACGTTCAAGGAGCAGAGGACTATATTATTAGGGCTCTGGAGTGGATGAATATACCGTTTGACGAAGGGCCGGGAAAAGAAACCAACAATGCCTCATACCGACAAAGTGAAAGAAGCACCATATATAAGACTTATATTAAACAGCTTCTCGACAATGGCAAAGCCTATATTGCATTCGATTCTAGCGAGTCTCTTGATACTCATAGAAAGGAACATGAACTAAAGGGCAAAACCTTCATTTATAATTGGCATAACAGGAATAAACTAGATAACTCTTTGAACTTAAGTAAAGAAGAGGTTTCAAAGAGGCTTGAAAAAAATGTGCCTTATGTCGTGCGCTTTTTAAGCCCAGATAGTAAAAAACTAGTCCTTCATGATGTTATAAGAGGTACGATGGAAATAGATTCTTCCTTGCTTGACGATAAGATATTGTTCAAAAGTGATGGGATGCCAACTTATCATTTAGCCAATGTCGTAGACGACCATTTAATGGAAATATCACATGTGATAAGAGGGGAAGAGTGGCTGCCCTCATTAGCCCTTCATATTCTTTTATATGAAGCATTTGCTTGGGATCCTCCAATCTTTGCTCACCTACCTTTGATTCTTAAGCCGGAAGGGAAGGGTAAACTTAGTAAAAGAGATGGCGCCAAAGGTGGTTTTCCGGTCTTTCCTTTAGCGTGGGAAGATTCTATTGGGTATAAAGAAGAGGGATATTTTCCAGATGCTCTATTAAACTATCTATCCCTGCTTGGTTGGAATCCTGGTACGGATCAGGAAATATTTAACAAACAACAATTAATCTCCCTTTTTGAACTGGAGAGAGTCCATAAGGCCGGAGCACGTTTTGATCCAGAAAAAACTAAATGGTATAATCATGAGTATCTCCAGCATAGAACTCCTGCCGAATTAACCCAAGCTTTTTTACCTATTCTGCAATCACAGATAAAGGAAACCAGGGTGTTCAACCCAAGTGTAACATCTTCTCCTAAATATATAGAAACAACGTTAATACTACTTAAAGAACGAGCTACGTTTGTTAAAGACTTTTGGCCGTTAGGTGAATTCTTTTATCATACACCGGAGAGCTATAATGAAAAAGCCGTAAGAAAGCGTTGGAAACCTAATACCAACCTTCTATTAAAAGATTTGAATTCAGAATTCGAAAGGGTGGAAGATTTCTCCGCAAATCATTTAGAGGAACTAACCAAAAATTGGATAACGAAAAAGGAGTATTCATTTGGCGAAGTTATGCCTCCTTTGCGTTTGGCTATAGTTGGTGATCTTAAAGGTCCGCATTTATTCGACATAATGTCTGTAATTGGGAAAGAAGAAACTATTAGAAGAATTAACATGGCTATAGATAAATTGTAACAAAGTTGCAATTTATTCGACTCATTAATTACGTATCTTTATTTAATACTTAATTTTAATAAATCAACATGGGTAACTTCTTTCTAATTCCACTAATTATAATTGGATTCTTTATTTTCATTTCTTCTTTCTTTATTGTAAAGCAACAAACCGCTGTTGTAATTGAAAGATTTGGAAAATTTCACAGTATTCGAAATTCAGGGCTACAAATAAAGATACCCCTCGTTGATCGGATCGCCGCCAGACTGGGTCTAAAAATTCAACAACTAGACGTAATTGTTGAAACAAAAACGCTCGATGACGTTTTTGTAAAACTTAAAGTCTCTGTTCAATATGTTGTTATAAAAGAGAAGGTATATGAGGCGTTTTATAAATTAGAATATCCTCATGATCAAATAACTTCCTATGTTTTTGATGTGGTTCGAGCGGAAGTTCCCAAAATGAAGTTGGATGATGTTTTTGTAAAGAAAGATGATATTGCCATTGCAGTAAAATCTGAATTACAGGACGCCATGTTAGATTATGGTTATGACATTATTAAAACCTTAGTGACGGATATTGATCCCGATGCTCAAGTAAAAGAGGCCATGAACAGAATCAATGCGTCCGAGAGAGAAAAAATTGCGGCCCAGTTCGAAGGAGATGCTGCCAGAATTCTTATTGTTGAAAAGGCTAAAGCGGAAGCGGAAAGTAAAAGACTTCAAGGTCAAGGAATTGCCGACCAAAGAAGAGAAATTGCCCGAGGCCTGGAAGAATCTGTTGAAGTCTTAAACAAAGTTGGAATTAACTCTCAAGAAGCATCTGCTCTTATTGTTGTGACCCAACATTACGATACTTTGCAATCGATTGGCGAAGAAACTAACACCAACCTAATTTTATTGCCAAACTCTCCTCAGGCCGGAAGTGATATGCTTAATAATATGGTTGCCTCTTTTACTGCAAGTAATATGATTGGAGAATCTATGAAGAAACAAAATCCAAAAAAATAATTAAGACAAGAGTATAATATTTAATTTTTAGACCTGACCCTAGACCTAAGAGCTTCTAATCCCATTTAAGCGTTCTAAGAAGCATATTGAAGGTGTTGTGGCCCTTACTGTATGATTTTTTCTATAAAGCCAATAGACACCTCCCATTAAAGCCTGATAAATCGACAATTTGTATTGTATTTGTTTTTTATATAGAAAAAAACTATTCTAAGCTTTTTGCTGAATTTTCGCCCAAGTATCTCTCAAAGTTACCGTTCTATTAAACACCAATTTATTTTTGGTCGAATCTTTATCCACATTAAAATATCCCAATCTCTGGAATTGAAATCTTTCTTCTGGTTCGGCATCCACTATGCTAGGTTCAATGTACCCCGTAACCACTTTAAGCGAATCAGGATTAACAAACTCTAGAAAACTCTTCTCTTTATTTCCGTCTGGATTTTCGTCTGTAAACAGACGATCATAAATCCTTACTTCTGCCTCTATTGCGTGCTTAATAGATACCCAATGAAGTGTTCCTTTTACCTTGCGCAAGCTTTCTTCTGAACCACTACCACTTTTGCTTTTTGGATCGTAAGTGCATTGTACCTCTATAATGTTTCCATTTTCATCTTTCGTACAACTTTCTGCTTTTATGATATATCCGTTCTTTAATCTTACTTCTCCTCCAAGTTTTAATCTAAAGAACTTTCTGTTGGCCTCTTCTCTAAAATCCTCTTTCTCTATATAAAGCTCTTTAGAAAACGGTAATTTACGACTCCCAGCTGAAATATCTTCAGGATTGTTCTCCGCTAAAAGCCACTCTTCCTTATCTTCCGGGTAATTAGTAATTACCAACTTCAAAGGATTTAATACCGCCATTATTCTAGGCGCAATTTTGTTTAAATGTTCTCTAACATGGAACTCCAAAAGCGCAACATCCACTATATTCTCCCTTTTAGCTATCCCAATGGTCTCCACAAAACTTTTTATCGCTTCTGGCGTAAAGCCCCTTCTTCTCATTCCAGATATTGTTGGCATACGAGGATCGTCCCAGCCATTAACAATTCCATTATTTACCAATTCCAATAATTTTCTTTTACTTACAACCGTATGACTTAAGTTTCTTCGTGCAAATTCACGCTGTTTGGGTCTAATTCTCTCCGGTTCCACAACCTGATCTAAAAACCAATCATAAAGTTCTCTATGCGGAGCAAACTCTAATGTACATAAGGAATGTGTTACCGCCTCAATATAATCACTCTCTCCATGCGTCCAATCATACATTGGATAAATACACCAATCGGTATTAGTCCTGTGATGCGCTTTCTTAAGCACCCTGTACATGATAGGATCTCTCATAAGCATATTGCTAGAACTCATATCAATTTTAGCCCGCAGTACATGTTGTCCTTCCTCATAAACCCCATTCTTCATTCCCTCAAAAAGCTCTAAATTCTCAGCTATAGTTCTATTCCTATAAGGGCTATTAACACCAACCTTAGTAGGGGTGCCCTTTTGACTAGCCATTTCTTCCGAAGACTGACTATCGACGTAGGCCTTTCCTTTTTTTATTAATTCAATGGCCCAATCGTATAAAACTTGAAAATAATCAGAAGCATACCTTTCGGTATCCCATTTAAAACCTAACCACTCAATGTCTTTCTTTATAGCATCAACAAATTCTTGCTCCTCCTTTGCAGGGTTGGTGTCATCGAACCTTAGGTTCACTCCTGCGTTATACCTCAGACCAAGGCCAAAATTTAAGCAAATAGAGCTTGCGTGCCCAATATGTAAATAGCCATTAGGTTCCGGAGGAAATCTGAAGCGCAACTGGCTTTGTGGAAATCCGGCAGCCAAGTCTTCCTCAATGATATGTTCAATAAAATTTAGTGATTTTGAATCTTCTGCCATTTATCAAATTTTAAACGACAAATGTAGCAAAAATGACGTCAAGACGCCTAAAAATTAAAGCTTACCATGCAATAATCCTATTTCACAACATATTTAAAAGCTGCCACAACATTAAATTCTTACGGCTAATATTAAATGTCATATTTGTTTTTGAATACAAGACTCAATTTGCAAAATGCATTAGATATGCGGAAAAACAAATTTTTAACAGTAGCTATACGGTCTAGGCGTTTCCTGCCCAAGGAGATGACTAAACTGTAGTTCCCCAAAACTACCTCTACTTATGAAAACAAAACTATCCTCAAAATTGAAGCTTTACTATTCCATCCTATTTTTCCTAGGATGTTTACAAATTAATGCACAGGTATTAGACGCGCCAACGGCTGCACCAAATCAGACGCCTCCAATAGGCAGCTCTGCCTGGGACAAAGCCTGTGCAAGCAGCACTTTTAATGATTATTGGGTAAACTTTACCTGGAGCCCACCTTTAGTAAATAGCGATAATGAATTTATTCTTGAGCTATCTAATTCCTCCGGAAGTTTTGCCAGCGCTGTTGAACTAGCGCGAGATGCTACAAAGAATACCAATTTCGATTTCTTCTTTCAATTTACAATTCCCTCGAATATACGAGGAGAAGGTTATAAATTGCGTGTTAGAAGTACAAGTCCGGCAACCATTGGCGCAGAGTCTGTTGCTTTTTCTATGTACTTTATTGATGTCAACACGGGCCTTAGCCTGAGACAACAAGGTAATCCAGACTTCGGTGATGGTACCGCCCAAGTATGCGACGGAAACTCAATAACTTTAGAGGTTTATGATTTACCAAACGCAAATACCTATCAGTATAATTGGTATAGAAGCGGTACACCTCTTTCGGAGAAAACTTCTGCTATCACCGTTACCCAGGATGGCATGTATAACGTTGAAATAGACTATGGCAGCTGTTCTGGCTCAGGTAATACTCTTTCTAACATTATTGATGTAACCACAGGGGCAAGTCTCGGTGTTGCCATCAATCCACCGTCTAAGTCGGCCTTATGTTCTGGTGAAACACTTTCCTTAGAAGCCAATATAAATAATTCCAGTCTTACCTATTCATGGTTTAAAAATGGGGTTCTTATTCCGGCGTCAAATAGCTTTAATTATACGGTAGATGCATCTATTCCCGGCTTTGAAGGTGACTATGAAGTAGAAATATTTGGGCCCGGAACTTGTGTAGAAAGATCTCTTCCTATTACCATAACTAATGCAGGCAGCTTCACGGTAACAAGAATTAATCCGGAAGACATCGTTGTTTTACCTGGTCAGACTGAGGTCTTAAGTGTTTCCACAGATGCCACTTCACCAGTATATCAATGGTTTAGAGATGGCTCAGCAATTGCAGGAGCGACCTCTAATTCCTTAAACATAAACAATACTGAAGTGGGCGAATATTTTGCCAGAGTTTCGTTGTCTGGTGGCGCCTGTACTTCCACTTCTATTGATTCTGAAACTACAACTGTAGTTACGCCAGATTCTTTCGAACTACTAATAGACTACGCATCAGCCTATTCTGCCTGTGTAAACAATTCTATAGTACTGGAAGCCACTACGATTCTTGCAGTGGACCCCTCCGGAAATAGAATTGACGTAACTGCTTCCGTACTATCGGACTTTAGCTATGCCTGGTCACATAACGGAAGCCCAATTACGGGAAGTACTTCTTCTACAATTAGTTTGACGGATATTTCAGAAAATGGCACTTATAGCCTAAACGGTTCATTATCTACTTATAATGTAACGTCCAATAATCTTTCGGTACAGCTACTAGTTAACGAGTTACTTGAAATTAATAGTACTAGTCTGATAAGTTGCGGCCCGGCTGAACCAATAACCATTACCACAAATACTTCATTGACAGGAGAAACATTTTTTTGGACCCGAGATGGAGTAAATATTGAAAGTGTATCAGAGATATTAAGTGTTAGTACTCCTGGAATATACCAATTAGTACTAGACAGAAATGGTTGTTCTCTCATGTCGAACGAAATCGTGATAGGAACCTTAGATCCATCTCTCATTACATTAGACCCAGATTCTGACAATATTGTTTTTCCAGAAGGAACAAACAGAACAATATCCGCTAGTGGCGGAGATTCCTATAGATGGTTTGATGCACAGAATAATGAAATAGGAAATAGTTCTTCGGTAACTATAAGCGAAGACGGTTCTTATTTTCTAATCGCTACAATAGGAAATTGTGAGGTTACCAAGAATTTTACAGCAGAATATCTTGACACCTTTAAAATTCCTAACGTGATCACCGTAAATGGTGATGGAATTAATGACCAATGGATTATTCCAAATTCCTATTCAAACAAATCAGATATCAATGTCATAATATATAACAATTCAGGCCAAGAAATTCTTAATGAATTCAATTACAGAAACAACTGGCCAGAATCCTCAATGTCTTTTCCACAACAAAACATGGTGTTTTATTACAAAATTAAAGACGCCAGCGCTGTGTTAAAGCAGGGGACCATAACAATTATTCGTTAACCCAAATGAAGTCTAAATTAGTATACATATTGCTTTTTGTGTTTGCACTGACGGGGCTTAGTGCTCAGGAAGATAACCCGTTTATAACCTACGACGTGCCATCACAAAACTTATTAAAATTTAATAGATTTTTAATAAATCCTACTTTCTCTACTGTCCGAGAAGATTTGTCTTATGTTAATCTTCTGCATAGAAACCAGTCGGTATCTTTTGATGACAACAATCAACTATACTTTCTGAGTTATAGTGGTCGTGTGAATGACCGTTCTGGTGTTGGACTTAGTCTATATACGCAAAGAGAAGGGGTAGTCAGCAATTATGGTATACTAGCCAATTATGCCTACGGTGTAAAACTTAGCGATAAAAGCAACTTTACCTTTGGTGCCAATGTTTCTTATTACAGCTCAGGATTTGATGAAAGCAGGGCCAATCCAATTGAAATAGATCCCTTATTAGATGGTTTTCAAGACAGTTCCTTGCTATCCTTTCAGCCAGGTTTTAATTTATCTTATGGCCAGTTCGATTTTGGGATGTTCGCTGAGAATCTTTTTGACTATAACCTGAAAACAAGTGAGTCGATTACAGAATTCAAAGACAAAACCTTTTCTGGTCATTTACAATATACGCATCAGCTAAGAAACACCTCCGGTGTTCTGGAGAACTCTCGTCTAATGCCAATAGCCCGGGTTAGAATGCCTGGGCAGGAAGATATTGCCCTCGGTGGGAACATCATATTTGATCTGCCCAAACTAGGGTGGGTACAAGCTGGATATGACAGTTTTTACGGTGCCGCCGCAGGTGTGGGCTTTAACCTTGGTAAAAGGCTTTCTTTAGGATATACAATGGAGAAAGGTCTTGCAAATAACATTGATAACTTCGGTGTAACGCATGAAATTTCCTTTGCCTATTCTTTCACTCCAAACTTAACAGAAGACAGAGTTATGCTAGAAGATGACAGTGAAGATCTAGTTGCCGCCGTAGAGGAGGAAGAACAGGAAGATGAAGCTACCTCATTTAGCTCCAAAGACGAAGAAATTAAAGAGCTCAAACGGCGTTTGGCCGAAAACGACGCCATTCTTGCTGAAATGATTTTTAGACAAGATTCTATTGAGTCTAACAAAGAAAAGGATCTAGAAAGACGCTTTGAAATGGTTATGAGAATGGTAAGGGCAGAGACAAGTGGCAATCGTCCAGACATTGAAAACAAGGCACAACAGATGTATCTTATTAACAATGACAAAACAGCACTTGCTGAAAATACACCTAAGCCTAGAACCGTTGAGCCAAACAACAATCTACCCAACCCCATTGCAGCCACAAGAACAACTATTTCAAAAACCAAAAACACCAGCTATACAGAGAAAACTATACCACTTGACGCATTTCTTCAAGAAGCAAAAAAGAACAAAGTTAAGGGTCAGAAGTTCAGAGACCTAGACGGTGTGCAAGACGGTTACTATATCGTAGCAAATGTCTATAAAGGCAAGCACTATTTAAACAAGTTTGTTGATAAACTCAATAATGAAGGTCTTAATGCCGACTATATTGAAAACGATAAAAATGGTCTTAAATACGTCTATCTTGAACGTTATGATACTTGGAAAGAGGCTCTGGCAGCGCATAAATCCGGAATAAACGGCACCTATGACGGAGAGTTATGGGTAATGAATGTTGAAAATAGATATACGAACGAAGCCTATGCGGAGAATAGCAATAAGGTACGCGAAAAATCTTCAAAATACGACTCTAATGTTCTCCAGAAAAACGTTGTTGTAAAAGACAAGCTTGTCTCTAACCAAGACGAAGTTCGAAATATAAAAGGTGGACCATCCGGTTACTATATTATAGCTAACGTCTTTGCGAATGCTAAAAATGCCAATCGGTTTGTTCGTCTCTTAAACACTCAGGGGTTGAGCGCCAGCTATTTTATTAATCCCAAAAACAACTATCGGTATGTTTATTTAAAACGGCATGAGTCCTGGACAAATGCGTTGATATCATACTACTCCAAACTAAATGACGCATACGACGACAAGATGTGGATAATGCGTGTTACACCAAACTTAATTACCTAATGAACCAAAAGAACTCTAGAAAAAACCTACTTAAGTTTTTTTTCCTATTTCTCTTAGTTGGATGTCACTTCTGGGCCTCTTCCCAAGAAGCAGTTCCCTTCACCCCAAGATTAAATGGTGGTAATATTGAAATACGTGGAGATATAATTTTTGTTGGAAACAATATCCTAAACCGCGCAAGTGAAACCAACCCAGGACAAGCCAATACTCCCTATAATGGTACTCAGAATAACAATTCTCTGTGGATGGAGTATATTGATATTGATGGAGATCCTTCAACCTTTAGTTCCAGTAGTGCCGAATTAACCCTTAATGACCCTAACTGTTCCCAGGTACGTTATGCGGGTCTATATTGGGCTGCCACCTATCCTAATGAAAGAAGTACCAATGGCAGTCAACCTTTTAGTGGTACGCCTAGAATTGAAGATTGGAATAATATTAAATTTAGAATCCCAGGAGGAAGCTATGTTGACTTAACCGCCGATACAAATGCCGATCCAGTAGGCGATGAGGACGATATTATATTTGACGGATACGACTATACAAACATCAATAATTCCTTTAAGGACTCTCCTTATATCTGCTATAAAAATGTAACAGATCTTGTAAGAACTAACGCTGATCCATCCGGAGAATACACAGTGGCAAATGTAAGGGCCACCAAAGGAAGACGAAATGGTTCTAGTTCCGCAGGATGGGTTCTGGTGGTTATTTATGAAAACCCTACAGAAACTGGAAAGTTTATTTCTACCTTCGACGGATACGCCGGATTGTCCGGATCCGTTGGTTCCGTGGATGTAGCCGTTAATGGTTTTAGAACTTTACCCCCTCCTTTTCCAGTGCGGGCACGAATTGGAGTGGGTGCTTTAGAAGGAGATCGACGTATAAGAAATGATAGATTTAGGTTTAGAGCCGATTTGTCTGCGGGTGGCTTTGTAGAGATGTCTACCGGGCTTAACCCCAACAATAACTTTTTTAATTCTACAATAACTACCAATGGTGCAGAAGTATCTACCAGAACTCCCTTTGGCACGAATACTTTAGGAACTGATTTAGATCTATTTAATTTAAACAACCCTCTAAACTCAGTGCTTCCAAACGATGAATCTGGTGCAACTCTGCGCTTTACATCTACCGGAGATGGATACGGCGCTTTCTTAGCTACCTTCTCCGTTGAAATTATTGAGCCAGATATTATCTTGGAAAAAAAAGTAGAGGATATTGCGGGAAATGATATTACCGGCCTTGGGGTAAATTTGGGCCAAACCTTGGAATATGTACTTTCCTTTAGAAACTTGGGAAATGATGATGCAGATAGCTATTCCATACGGGACGTACTGCCTACAAACGTTACCCTAGATGAAACAAATATGGTGCTTCCTCCGGGCGTTACGTACTCTTTTGACGCCCCAACCCAAGCAGTTACCTTTAATATTCCTAATAATCTCGTAGAAATAGGAGATCCTGTCTCCGCTATTCGCATGCGTGTGCGGGTGGCTGAAAATTGTTTTGACTTTGTAGATGCCTGTACCGATTTAATTGAAAACATCGCCTTTTCAACTTACAATGGTGTTCTTAATAGCGCCATAATCACAGACGACCCCAGTGTTTCTGATTTTGATAATTGTGGTTTCGTTACTCCAGGCGCAACCAACTTTCTTCTGGATGATCTTAGCGACTGTAATTTTAACCGAACTGTACAACTTTGTGGTGATAATGTAGTCTTGGATGCTGGAGATAATTTTGACAGCTACGTTTGGGTAAGAGATGAGAATGGAAACGAAGAAATAGATCCCACAGACACTGTCCTGAATGATGGAGACCCTGATAATGATCCAAGTACGCAGATTGTTACTGATGTGGGCGTATATATTGTAGACAAAATTGTTGCAGATCCCTGTAAGGGCTTTAAAGAAATTATAACTGTTGAAAGATTTGGAACTACTCAGGTAAATCCAATTGCATCCCTAATTAATGATCTTACGAATAGTGTTGAAGGAGAAGTAGCGGTATGTCCAAACGATGGGGAACTCCTTCCCAAAATCTTCCTTTGTGGTCTGAATGATACGGAACTAGTACAAATTAACATTCCAGACGCAGATAGTATTGAATGGGAGCGTTTAGATGAAACAAGCTGTGCTGCCTCTTTAGATGATTGTGCCAATAAGGATTCTGGCTGTGGATGGAACAATGTTGGTTTCGGAAACAACTTTCTTGCCAGTGATGCTGGTGAATACAGGCTAATTATTAACTATCAGAATGGGTGTTTTACCAGGTTCTACTTCAATATATTCAAAAACCCTTTAGATCCTCAGTTTAACGTCACCGATTTAATCTGTCTTTCTCCCGGAAACATTACGGTAACAAATATGCCCGCCAATTATGAATTTCAATTATTAGATGCTACTACCGATGCTATTTTAGTTCCCTATAGTGCTAATAATGGTCCAAGTTTCACCATTTCCAGCAATGGGGCCTACTCCGTTGAAATGCGCCAACAAGGCGTACTTGATGGCTGTATTTTCCGATTAGAAGATATCGGTGTTCTTACCAGAGACTTTCAGTTGGATATCACCACAAAAGACACTGACTGTAATGGCTTAGGGGAAATAGCTATATCCGCTTTGGATGTGGAACCCCAATACTATTATGAAATTTCGCAAGGAGGAACCACTATTGACACTTTTGGCCCTTCTACCGATAACAATTATACGTTCTTTAACCTAAATGATGGGGTTTATGATGTACTGGTAACAACAGATGATGGTTGTTCTTTAACCCAACAGGTAACTATTAATGATGTTACAGATTTAGATGTAAATGCCGTCACCACAAAACCCATAGATTGTACCGATGGAATTATAACAGTAAGCGGGTCGGGAGGTTTTCCTAACCCCAATTATCTCTATGCCATATGGAGTTATAATGGTACGGATTTATACGCAAATGTATCCGACATTCCGGGCAGTGCTTTTCAAGACACTTCAGAGTTTTTCTTTAATGCTGCTCAGGCCGGAGATTATGAGTTTCTGGTTGTAGATGCTAACAACTGTACTTTCGTTTCTAATATTGCAACGATTGCTGTTGCGCCTTCTATTGAATATACTACCTCAGTGACTGATGAAACCTGTTTGGGTGGAGCAGACGGATCCTATGCTGTTAATGTTACTAATTTTAATGGTTATAGCGCTTCCTATGTATTAACATATCCAGATACAAGTACTGCTTCAAATGTTTCAGGAACCTTTACTGGATTAGGTCAGGGAAATTATAGTCTTACTATTACCCAATCAAATGGCACTGCTATTTGCGACTATGTTGAAACTTTTACTATTAGTGGCCCAGCAGATTCAGTTACCGCAAATGCAGTTCTAGTACAGGACTATTCCTGTTTGCAAGACGCTACTTTAGAGGCACAAAATATTGTTGGCGGTTCAGCTCCTTATGAGTTCAGTATTGACGGAGTGAACTTTGTTGCTGGTTTAGGTGCGGAAACTTTTCCTAATCTTACTAATGGTACTTATGCTATAACAGTAAGAGATGCTAATGGATGTGTTTTTGTAACCAATTCTGTGATAATTGATCCATTAAACCCTCCAACAGATCTAACTTTTTCTGCAACTGAACCAAACTGTCCCACACAAACCTCAGACGTAACCGCTACCGTAATTGGAGGAAATACACCCTTTAATTTTGAAATAATTGCTCCGGTATCTACTCCTGCTTCCTCGATTTCAGGGAACACTGCCGATTTTGATGGTTTAGCGCCAGACACCTACACTTATAGAGTCACAGATAATAAAGGTTGTGTGTATGAAGAGAGTTTTACTATTAACCCTGTTACGCCCATAAATACAACAGGGCAGCTAGCCACGAATGTAAGTTGTTTTAATGGCTCTGATGGGGCTATCTTATTCAACGTTAATGGTTTTAATACAACTTATGACTACAGTGTTACGGGTCCTCTAAACTTTAATGGTACCAATGAAACAAGTACTGCTATACCTTTTACAAACCTGCCTGCTGGTTCTTATGACATTACGGTAACGGATAATCAAACAAACTGCCAAGCTCTGGCCAACGTAGTCGTCGAAGAGCCTACTGTACCTTTGGCCATATCCTATACAGAAGTTCAGCCTAGCTGTACTACAGACGGTAGTGTATCCCTAAGTGCCTCTGACGGTTGGGGCAGTTATACGTATACACTTACATACCCCGATTTAACGACCTCTTTAAGCAATACAACAGGAAATTTCAACTCTTTAAACCAAGCAGGTACCTATAGCGCTAGTGTTACAGATGCAAATGGCTGCTCAATAACGGATACTTTTGTGCTTAATGCTGCCGTTTCCCCTGTTCTCGACGTAACTGCGAACGACTTATGCTACGACGCTTTAGTTGGCCTAACTCTTACTGCTTCCATTACTTCAGGCGGAGATGGAAATTTTCAATATCGAATAAATGGTGGCCCCTACGATGTTGCCAATGTTTTTGCTGGACTTGGTCCTGGAACCTATACCATTGACGTGTTAGATGGAAATAACTGTACGGATACCAGTACGATTACCATAAACCCGGAACTAAGTGTAAGTGCCAGTGCCCCAAATATTACTTCTTGCGGAACAGACTCTCAGGTAACCATTAATGCCGCTGGTGGAGATGGAACCTACGTCTATGCTATCGTTGCAGACGCTGTAGTTCCAGCTCCAGGAGATTTTGGAGCTTCAAACAACATTACCATAACCGGAACTGGTGATTACGATGTTTATGTTCGGGATAATAACGGAAATGCAGGATTTTGTGAAGCTGCTTTTGATATTAACATAGTTCAAGATGCGCCATTAAGCCTTGCAATTTCTAATACCCCTATTCTTTGTAGTGGATCTATGGAATCAACACTTACTATAGTACCGTCTGGCGGAGCTGCTCCTTTTCTTTTCAGTATAGATAATGGTGGCTCATACCAGTCATCACCAAGCTTTGTTAACCTTGCTGCAGGCAGCTATACTGCAAGAGTAAGAGATGCCAATAACTGTGAAATATCTCAGATATATACCATTTCTGAGCCCTTAGCCCTTACGGCTTCGGCAGCAGTAACGGAACTAATTGAATGTAATCCTTCTATAGGGGCTGAGGTAAGAATTACGAATGCCCAAGGGGGGAGTGGAACCTATGAATATAGCTTTGATGGAGGTACGTCTTTTGTGGCAAGTCCAATTGGTTTTCTGCTACCCGGAACACATACTTTATTTATTAGAGACAGCAACAACTGTACATATCCCATGGATGTAACCGTTGCTCCAGAACCAACACCTCCAGGCATCAGTCCCGTAATAACATACGCCTGTGATGGTGAAGGTAACATTACAATTACACCGGATAATCCAGGATATAATTATACGTATTCTATTGACGGCATGCCAAACACTCCCGCGACCTCTGCAATATTTACAGATGTAGCTGTAGGAAGCCATACCATTACAGCCGACTATATCATAAGTACTCCTCCTTCTCCTAGTAGTTTGTTATTAGAAGACTTTGGTGCTGGTCCAAATATAAGCATCACAGAAGTAGACCCTGCATATTGTTACGAACCACAAGATGGTTCTGTAAACTCATGCGGTTGGGCAATAAGTGATAGGATTCAAGATGGTGAATATTCGGTAACCCAGTTAATTGTTCGTCCATATGGGTCCTGGAGAAGCCCTAACGACCATTCTGCAGTGCCTAATGGTAGATTCTTGGCAATGAATGTAGGCGGAGCGGTTGGGCCTAATGGAATAATTTATGCTAAAAGAGATATTGAAGTCCTTCCCAATAGAGATATTACAATTTCACTGTGGGCATTTAACCTCTTACGAGTGGGCACTGGTGGAGCGGATCCAGATATTAATATACAGTTAGTGGATGGTGGCGGAACGGTCATTGCTAGCACCACAACTGGTAATATACCAAAAAATAATAATGCTAATGATTGGCAAAACTATACGGTTACATTAAATCCAGGAGCAATTAACAATCTGGACATTGTGATACGAACAAATTCTGCCGTAACAGGTGGAAATGATATTGCCATTGATGATATTGAGGCCTTTCAAATTCCTGAAGTATGTCCTTCTACCGTAAGTATTGACGTAGTAGTAGAGGATGGGAATGCTTTTGACGCCTCTATTACCTCCTTTGTAAACATTAGCTGCAACGGTCTTTCCGATGGAGAACTGACTTTTGATGTTGAAAACTTTGACGCCATTAACGGTTTTGAATATTCTGTAAATGGCGGTAGTTTCTCTGCTCCACAAACTGCTTCTCCCATTATCATTAGCGGACTTTCAGCTGGTGTTAATACCATTGAAGTAAGAGATGTATTGGATAACAGCTGTTCTGTTATACTTTCTGAAACCCTTTTAGAGCCTTCTCTTTTAGTGGCAAGTGCCCTAATTACGGAAGTAGCAACCTGTAGTAATGCAGGAGCAACGATTACCGCTTCCGCTATAGGAGGAACACCTTCTTATCAATATCAGTTAGAAGATACTTTGGGTGCAATACTAAGTGCATATAGTACAAATGCTGTCTTTACTGGTCTTCCTACAGGTGATTATATAATTAGGGTTTTAGACACAAATTCGTGTGAAGATCCTATTGATTCGGCAATAAGCGTTGTGGCTCCTCAGGCTATTACATTTACCTCTACACCTACGGCTTGCTATAGCGGTATCAATGATGCAAGTATACAAGTAGATGTTACCCTTGGAAATGGTGAATACCAATTTAGCTTAAATTCCGGGCCATGGTTAACGCCATCGCCGAGCAATGCTACAACTTACACCTTTAATGGCCTATCTGACGGCAATTACACCATAGATGTAAGAGATCAATTCGGCTGTGTAGGAATACAACAAAGCCTAACTATTCATCCAAATTTATCGGTAACCATTGATGTTATAGATATTAGTTCTTGTGCAGACGGAACTATTACCGCAAATGCCACAGGTGGTAACGGAGCTTATGAGTACGCCTTTGTGCCCACTGGAAATAGTCCGTCTAGCGCCTTCTCGACTACTAATACCTTTGCTGTATCTGCTGGAAATGAAGGAGACTTTGACGTTTATGTCCGAGACAATTCGGCCATAGTTCCTTTTTGCGAGAACATGCAGACGGTAAGTGTTTTACCTGCCAATCCATTGGTTTTCACAACTACACCAACCGATCCAGAATGTCATGATGGCACAGGTTCTATAGAGGTAACTATTACTGGTGGTGACGGTCCTTTTACTTATGAAATAATCGACTTAGACAATGGTGGTGCGTCTAACGAAACAAATAACAACATACTTTCTACCACAAGAAGCTATTTTAACCTATTGCCCGGAAACTATACGATTAACGTTACTGACGCTTTTGGATGTATGGTTTCGGACAGTCCTATTTTAATAAACAATCCTGACGAGCTAACTGCCGATATTAGTGGTGTATTGCCTGCTGCCTGCGGCAGTGTTGATCCAAATGACTATGGGTTTAGGTTTACGAACTATCCGACAACCTTGGGAACCATTGAATTTAGTGCGGATGGAGGTGCCACCTGGACAGGAGATAATAGTGCTCCAGGAACTAGTGATGTGCTTACCGGTTATTTCTCTGGAGTTAGTGTGTTTCCTTCCATGAGAACAGTTGACGGTCTAGGAAATACTGTTTGTCAGACCGATCTGCCCAGATACGTAATTCCTTATCCTCTTGACGACTTAGATATTACAATATCTACGGTTGTTGTTAACTGTAATGATTTACAGGTAACTGTGCAAGGAACACAAGGTGTGCCTAATTATGAATATGCCTATACAGATGATCCTTCCACATTTAATCCGCTTACTGCGGCTTGGACGGCGCCGGTGCCTTTAAGTCATACGTGGACAGCCCTTATACCTGGTAAGACTTACGTATTTTATGTAAGAGATTCAAGTGGTTGTATCAGGCAAAGTAATGTAAATGTAAATGACATTACCACCAATCCTATAGAAATTACGGCCAGCTATGAACCATCGTGTTTTGGATCCAATGATGCAGAAATTACCTACACGCTTACAGATACGGACGGAAATATAGAGCCTTCCATGCGATGGGAATTCTACAACGTTGCTACGGGCGCATTGGTTACAAGTAGTGGTGGGAATATACCGTATTCTCCAACTATTACTGTTAATGGTTTGGCGCCAGCAGAATACTATATCGTAGTTACTGAAGTAGATGCTCTAAATGTTGACAATTGTGTCTCTGGAAGTGAGAACATATTAATTGAAGAACTAGACCAAATTAATGCCAGCCTTAGTAAGGTTCAGGATATTACATGTAATGCGCCAGGAATAATTTCTGTAGACAATGTAATTGGTGGTGGCGGCATTTATACATATACAGTTACTGGTCCTGTTGGTTTTACAACGATTAGTAATACTCCTGATAATCCTATTGAAATCGCTGCCAATTCTCCTGCTGGGGATTACTTTGTTAGAGTAGAAGATCAATTCGGTTGTTTTAGTGATTTTGGCCCAATTAACCTATTGCTTTCCCCTAATCCTACAATAGATGCTATAGCCGTAGAGAACTGCTCCTCAGATCCTTCTTTGACAATAACAGCGAGTAGTACTGCAGCCCAAATACTATATTCCAATGATGGTGGCTTAAGCTACGCAGATAATGGAGGGGTCTTTACAAATGTTACACCAGGCACTTATAACATTTCAATAATTGATAGTAATGGGTGTTCAGATACTGCGGTAGTTGAAGTATACCCTGTACTTGAGGCAAGTGTGAACTTAACAAAGTTAATAGACTGTTCGCTTAGCCCTAATGGCGAAATAACTATTGAAGTAACGGCTGGGTCTAATGACTATGATTTCGAAATCGCAGGGCCTGTTAACGAGGCAAGAACTTCATTGACTGCAAATCCATTTGTATGGAATCTTGCAAGCGCCCCTGGAACTTATACAATAACTGTTTATGACAACAACACAAGTGGGCCAGAATGTAATAGAGTATTCACGGTAGAAGTTCCTGCTAGTATCACGCCAACTTTCACAGAAACGCATTTAGATGTTAGCTGTAATGGTGCCAATGACGGCTCAATTACCCTTACAGAAACAGACAACGGAATAAGCCCTTTGAGCTATACTATATTGCCAGTCGCAGGAACTTTTAACGCTGCAACCAACTCTTTTGAAAATCTTCCGCCAAATAATTATACTATTACGGCTACAGGAACCAATGGTTGTACATTTGATATTTCTGGAATTATCATAGGTGAGCCCGGGGTAATCACCTTACCAGCACCAACCATTGTAGAGTTTAGCTGTGTCTCTGGAAATAATAATAGCAATGCAACTATTAGCATAGACAATACCTTAATCAGCGGAGGAAGTGGTTCTTATGTGGTTTATGAATTTATAAACAATCAAGGAACCGCACCCTTAGGTGACGATGTAGTCTTACAGCTAGGGGGAAATTCCTCATATACGGAAACAAACCCCTTAGGAGGTAGCTATACAATTAATGTTTATGACTCCAATGGGTGTCTTGGTAGTACAACTGGTGTTATTTTACCTTATGATGAGCTTCTCACTGCCACTGCAGCTATTACAAACCCAATCAGTTGTAATCCAGGTTTAGATGGCGAAATATCAATAACTGCCACCTCCATCAATAACGATCCAACGCGATTTGAATACAGCATTGATAATGGCCTAAACTATCAGGCATCAAATGTATTCTCTGGTTTGGATATCGGCACTTACAATTTTATGGTCCGTCATTTAGATACGGGTTGTATCATAACAACTTCTGAGGTGTTAGAAGACCCAAACACTTTCAATATTGTTGTAGACAAGTTACAAGATGTTATTTGTTTTGGAACTTCTACTGGGGAGGTTACGTTTGAACTTGTAGACGCTACTTATCCTGGTGGATTCGACTGGGAGGTATGGGACACCAATGGGACAGCAGTAAATATAGCAGATGATATTTCTATATTAACTGGAAATGAAGCTGGTAATGGGCCTAGCGCAGTGGTTAACCTGCCTGCGGGAAGCTATTATGTTGAGATAAGTCAAACCAATAATCCAAGTTGTGTTAATATAGAAGCCTTCAGTATTAACGGACCAAGCCAGGCAATTACTGCTAACGTCAACCTGAGTGATATTACTTGTTTAGGTAACGATGGTATTCTTGAAGTAATTGATGCCGCTGGTGGATGGGGAGGCTATTCTTATTATGTCGGAGTTGTCAGTCCTACTGGCCCTGGAGACTACTTGGTGTCTCCCAGGTTTGAAAATCTGACTGCCGGAACATATGAAGCTTGGGTAATTGACCAAAATGGTTGTGAACAATTAGTTCAAAATGGCATTGTCTTGGCTGATCCTGCTCCTATTACAGCAAGTCTGCAGGTAAATCAAGAGAATTGTACCAATTTAGAAGGCGAATTAGAAGTTGTTGGAACTACAGGAGGGCAGAATGCCAACTATAGTTATCAGCTTATCAAAGATTCAACGCCATTTGGTGCGCCACAGACTACCACAGTATTTACAGGACTCGGTGCTGGTTCCTATGAAGTAGTAATAACGGACCAATGGGCCTGTACTGCTACTATCGGGCCAGAAGTACTTTATGAAGAAATGAACTTGGTGAGTACTTTAGTAAAGCCACTAGATTGTACTATCAATCCAGATGGGGAAATTACAATTACGGTAACTGGAGGCTCCTTAAATCTAGACTATACTGTGACCTATCCTGATGGCATTACAACCAGCAGCAACAATTCTGGTGTCTTTGTTGGGCTAGATCAGGCAGGCCTTTATGATTTTGTAGTTACAGATTTAGACACTACAAATCCCGTTTGTACCAAAACAATCTCAACCGAATTAATTGCACCATCAATCGTTGCTTTTGATCCGCACGACATTGTAGATGTTTCCTGTAATGGTCTAAGTGATGGCAGCATATCCATTGTGCTTAGTGCATCAACTCCAGGTACAAATGATAATCCAATATATCAATATAATCTATATGACAATCTCGGAGTGCTAATTGCCGGACCTCAGGCTAGTCCAACATTTAATGGCTTGTCTGCTGGGACTTATGAAGTAGAAGCAGTTTCGGCAAGAGGATGCTCTCTTAGGGAAGCAGTGACAGTGGGAGAACCTTTAGCTTTAGTTGTATCTGCAAACGCTACTGCATTTAGTTGTAGTCCAGCCAATGTGGTAAGCACTTCCACTCTTAGTGTTAGTGTAACTCCTGGAACTGGTACCGCTCCTTATTTATATAGTATTGACAATGTTAATTTCCAAAGCTCAAGCTCTTTTGAGGTAGTCGATACTGGTGTTGTACAAAATATTACTGTCTATGTCAGCGACGCAAATGGCTGTACTGAAACAGACCTTGTTTCTATATCGCCTATTAATACATTTAGTGCGCTCGTATCTCAAAATATTGCCATAAGCTGTGCAAATCCAGAAGAGGTATTGATATCTGTAACAGATGATGGCAATCCTGGTAACACCTATACTTTTGAATTGCTTCCTTTAGCAAACCCTAACGGAACACTTACATCTAATCCTACAAACACGTCTGCAATATTTGATTTGTCCGCGGCTGGCAGTTATACTTTTAGGATTACAGATACAACAACCGGATGTTATGTCGATACGGCCCCTTATGAAATTTTGCCCTTTGATTTGATAACAGTAGCGTCGAACCCTGTGAGCCAAGTTAGCTGTTTTGGTGGTGCCGATGGCGCTTTAGAAATAACGATTTCAGGATATACAGGCGCTTATGATTATGAGGTGTTTGATGCCGCCGGAGTAACCACCGGAATAACGGGCTCGGCAAACACGAGTACCAATCCTTTAAGTATTATCGGACTTTCTGGGGGTAATTACTTTGTAAGGGTTAGACAAACAGCCAATCCATTGTGTGTAGAAGACTCTGATATAAGCACCATAATTTCTCCTGATATGCCGCTAACAGCCATTGTAAGCCCTCTGGCTAACGTAAGCTGTAGCAATGATCAGGGCGAAATAATAGTAACGCCATCAGGAGGGTATGGGCCTTACGACATTGTATTAACAAACAACACAACTACGCAGACATATACCGTTACTGGTGTAAATAGTAATGTATTTACTGGCTTGTCTGCCGGCAATTTTGATGTCGAAATTACAGATAATGGCGGTTGTATTATAAACGAAGTGGAAACATTGATTTTGCCGATGCCCATTACGGCTGGGATAACCGCTACGCCAACTAATTTAGTTTGTTTTGGTGATACAAATGCAAGCGTTTCTGCAATAAATACCCTTGGAGGAGAGGGTACGTATCAGTACCAACTGAATTACTATGATCCAACAGGAACCACAATTGACTTTAGTAGTGGTGGACAATTAAGTCCTACATTTGATAACTTAGGTGCTGGTGTTTACAGCATAACAATTTCAGACAACTGGAGCTGTGGCATAGAGACGGCACAAGTAACCATTACCGAACCCTCGGATGTGTCTAGCAATTTGATTCAGCTTTCTGGCTTAACCTGTATTGATCAGGCGGAATTAGAACTAAGTGCAACGGGGGGAACAGGACCTTATGAGTTTAGTCTGGATGGAACTTCATTTACAGCCTTTGATTTTGGAAATACGCATGTATTTACGGTCCCAGACGGCAATTATCAATATTATGTAAGAGATTCTTTCGGGTGTGAAGCATCTATTTCGAATCAAATATCTGTAGATCCGTTAATTCCGTTAACCATAAACTTAGATGAAACCGCTGCCATAATAAATTGTACCGGCGAAGCAACCGCTACCATTATTGCCGAAGCAAGAGGCGGGCTAGGTAATTACAGCTACGAACTATTTGGAGATGCTACGTTAACAAACCTCATCGCCGGGCCTCAAACTTCAAATACATTTAATATGTTGGCCAGTGGCAGTTACTTTATTAGAGTATCAAGCGGTGATTGTATTGAGGTCTCTACGGAAGTTATAATCACAGAGCCACTTCCCTTACAGGTTGTTCGGGAGGAGTTTACCGATGTTACTTGTGCGGGTCAAAACGATGGAACTATTACAGTAGAAGTATCTGGTGGTACTGGTACCATTCAGTACGCTATTAGCCCTTTCTTAAATCAATTTGATACAGAAAATACATTCGAAGACCTAGAACCGGGCGTTTATGACGTTATTGCCCAAGACGAAAGCGGATGTTTTATCCCATTCCAGTTTACAATAATTGAGCCTAGTCCTTTAGCTGCTACCTTTACTGCGCTTCCAGAAGTGTGTATAGGCAATGAAGATGGGGAGATTCAATTAACAATTTCTGGGGGAACAGCACCTTATAGCACGGCGTTTAATTCAAATAGTGCGTCTGACTACATTTTAGACCAGGTACAATTTAATAATCTTGCAGCCGGCACCTATGTTATATTCATACAGGACGCCATGGGTTGTGAAACTAATGTTATTGTTGAAATTGAGCCCGGCGTAAATATAAATGCCCTAGTTGAGCCTATCTATGAGTGTACCGACAATTTTCTTGAGAACAGCCTGGAAATTACGCTCGAAGATCCTACTGTTCTTGGCTCAGTAATGTATGCTTTAGATTCAACTGATCCTGCTGATATGGTCTTGGACCCAGATTTTAGCAATATTACTCCCGGGAATCATTATCTGGCAATTGCACACGCTAATGGATGTGTTCTAACTATCGATTTTGAAATTCAAGACTTTGAACCCCTTACTATTAGCCTTGAGCAACAAAATCTGAACGAAATAACGGCCATAGCAACCGGTGGTTTGGAAGATTATACCTTCTATTTTGATGGGGTCGATAATGGAAATGACAATACCTACTATATCAATAGAACAGATACTTATACGGTTATAGTGGTAGATGAGAATGGATGTGAAACGTCTGCAGAGATATTTATGGAATTTATAGATATCGAGATTCCGAATTTCTTTACCCCAGACGGCGATGGCCTAAATGATACTTGGGTCCCTCGTAATATTGAACAGTTCCCAGAAATACTAACCGTCGTATTTGATCGTTATGGTAGAGAGGTCTATAGGATGGGTTATGGAGATGCTGGATGGAATGGATTATACCAAGGATCAGAACTCCCAACAGGAGATTATTGGTATGTGATAAAACTCAAAGGAGAAGTAGATGACAGAGAATTTGTTGGCCATTTCACCTTATATAGATAGCGAACTTAACCTAAAAGAATTATGCGCAATAGATTAATTTGCTCAATACTGCTGCTAGTTGCCTTTGTCTCTCGTGGACAAGAGCTAACGCTCCCCCAATTATCCCAGTATTTGGCAGACAACCCATTTGTAGTGTCCCCTACATATGCTGGTGTTGGAGATCATATAAAAATAAGAATTAATGGTCTTACACAATGGGTAGGAATTGAAGATGCTCCAGACACACAGTCTTTGGCTGCAGACGGAAGAATTGGAAATAAATCTGGTATAGGCATGGTCTTATACAACGATAGCAATGGGGAAACTAAGCAAAGAGGAGCAAGACTTTCCTTTGCCCACCACCTTACTCTAGATCGATACGAAGACGAGTTTCTATCTTTTGGTTTGTCCTATAATTTTAATCAATTTAGAATTGATATTGAAAATTTTGACGGTTTTGACCCAAGTGTAACAGATGATCGTTCCACAACCAATCATAACTTTGACATTGGCGTTTTATACCGAAAAAACAAGTATTATCTTAGTTTAAATGCCTCCAATATTCTTGATAAGGACCTAACTAAATTTAATCCAATATCAGAACCAAATCAATTAAGAAATTACTATTTATACACCGGATATAGATTTAGCAAAAACAAGAATAGCAATTTTGAAATTGAACCCTCTGTCTTCTTTCAATGGTTTGAAAGTGACGGAAGATCTGTGACCGATTTAAATGCAAAGTTTAGATGGTACGATTTTGAAGACTATTATTATGTCGGTGCCACCTATCGCTTTCTGAACGATCAGATTGGGGATCCCTTATATATTGCTCCTTTGGTGGGATTAAAAAAGAGCAACTTCTATTTTGGCTACTCTTATCAAATTATACTCAATGAAATTCTGGGCTTTAGTACCGGAACTCACGTTGTAACTATCGGTGTGGATCTATTCCAAGGGATTAGTAATTGTCGCTGTACGTATTAGAAAATACTTTCTTTGTCTTATGTTTGCACTTATTTTATAAGAATGGGCAAGATAAGAATTGAAAATATTAGGGTTTATGCCAACCATGGCTGTCTAAGAGAAGAAGGCTTAATTGGAAGCGACTACTTGGTTACTATTGAAGTTCTCGCAAATCTTAGAGAAGCAGCTCTTTCCGACAAACTTGCTGACACTGTTGATTATGTTCACATAAACCATATTGTTAAAGAAGAAATGGAAATTAAGTCCAAACTACTGGAACATGTTGGAAACAGAATAATTGATCGCGTTTTTCGAGAATTAGATGCCGTAGATGAAATTTCCATAACCGTTTCAAAAGTAAATCCCCCTATAGGAGGAGATGTTGAGATGGTAACTATTGAGCTAAATAAAAAGAGGTCCTAAGTGTTTTTCTAAGTAGGAAAAAATAGTACCTTTGACCCTTTCTAATGGCATCGTGGCCGAGTGGCTAGGCACAGCTCTGCAAAAGCTTGTACAGCGGTTCGAATCCGCTCGATGCCTCCAAAAACCCTTCCATTTAGAAGGGTTTTTTACTTGTATAATTCTACGAAGGCCCCGGCTAATCTCTTATATATTCTATACCCTTTTCAATATTTAATTGATCTTTTGGCAAGAACCCTTTTATTATTAGTACAACCCCACAAATTACCAAAATTATCCCCAAACCCTTTTTCACCCATCGTATTCTTTCAGGGGTAAGTTTTCTTTTTAATTGTTTTGCCAGTAATATTTTAAACAAATCTGTTATGAAATATGCCGCTAGCATACTAGAGAAGAAAAGTATTATTCTGTTTGGATTATTCTCCAGGCTTGGGCCAACGATTATAATTACGCCTAACCAAAACACCAGGACACCAATGTTTATAAAATTCAATAAGAAACCTTTAATAAATAAACTCAAATACCCGCCCTTTCTCGGTTTAATATCTGTTTTTCTTTTCACAAAGTCTTTACTAAAAAACGTGGTAAGGCCATAAATTAATAAAATTACACCACCAAAAACATAAAGACCCGGCTGATTGCTTAAGTTTTCTAATAATTGATAACTACTAAAATATGCTATGGTTAAGAAAAATATGTCAGCAAGTATTACGCCTAGATTGAAAAACAAAGCTGCCCTAAAACCCTTTGTAGCACTGGTCTCTAAGAGTACAAAAAAAACAGGACCAATCATAAAGCTCAGTAAAAACCCCAGCGGTATCGCTGCCTGTACATCCTCTATCATCTATTTTAAAACAAAAATTACATTCGAGTTACTTTTCCTCCAAAAACAGTCTTTTCATCCATTTTGGTAGGGTCTCCGTAGACTAGAACCTCGCCACCCGCCTTCACAGTTGCCTTCACATAATCTGAAGCATATATTTCGGCCTTGGAGCCAGCGTTAACATTTACAGTTGTAAAATTGGTTTTAAAGTCTTTCCCTAGATAAGAACCTCCTGTATTTATAGCCACGTCTTGTATATCAGAGATGCCCGTTGTAGTTATAATTCCTCCAGAAACAGATCTTATTAACATTTGTTCTACCTCAGCATTTATTTGAAGCTCTCCTCCTTCCTGAGCCTTTAATTCTATAACATCCTGATTAATTTTCTCCGTAGAAATAATTCTGGCGTCTTCATTTACATCAATAACTACAAGAGCATCCCTATAATGCAAATCAACAAAGGTTCTATAACCACTGAATAATTTAGTCACAGCCATTCTTACTTTTAACTCTCCATTAGCTACAACAAACTTCACATTAGACGTATTAGCGCCAGTTACAATAGCCTTATTCTCAGAAGACTTTATAAGATTAACAGAAATACCATCAAAAACTTTCACCCTGGAAAATTTAGACAATTTTGTAGTAATCGTTTGATCCTGAGAAATCAAACTAAAGTTTACCAAAAGACAAAAAACAAAGAAAACATACTGTTTCATTCTAATACTTTTTTTTATCCCAACTAGTAAAAAGTTCTACTTAAGAACTTCTGCTTTACCTAACAATTTAAAATCTAAATGACGTTTTACCAAATCCGTGCTCTTTACCATAACCAAAACCTCATCCCCTAACTGATACTTTTTACGGTTACGTTGTCCAATAATTGCGTATTCTTTTTCATCAAAGGTATAATAATCATCTTTTATATCCCTTATCCGAACCATTCCCTCGCACTTATTTTCAATTATTTCTACATAAACACCCCATTCTGTAACTCCTGAAATTACCCCTAAAAACTCTTGATCGTCATGGTTTTCCATAAATCTTATCTGCATATATTTTATAGAATCTCTTTCTGCATTAGACGCCAGTATCTCCATATCAGAGGAGTGTTTGCATAATATTTCATACTCTTTTTTTTCAGGAGATTTACCCTTCTCTAAATAATGTTGAAGTAATCGGTGTACTAATACATCCGGATATCTTCTAATAGGAGAGGTAAAATGAGTATAATAATCAAAAGCCAGGCCATAATGTCCAATATTATCAGTACTGTAAACCGCCTTGCTCATACTTCTAATTGCAAGAGTATCAACTAAATTTTGCTCCTTTTTACCCTTTACATCTTCCAAGAGCTTATTTAAGGAGCTGTTTACGGATTTCCTATCCTTTAGGTTTAAACGGTGTCCAAACCTTTTTATAATACTATTTAATGCAAATAATTTATCCTCATCTGGTTGATCATGGATTCTATAAACAAAGGTTTTAATTGGCGATTGTTTTCCTATAAACTCTGCCACTTTTCTATTTGCCAGAAGCATAAATTCTTCAATCAATTTATTTGCATCTTTTGCCTCTTTAAAGAATACACCTTCGGGCTCATTATCTTCGGATAGCTGAAATTTTACTTCTACTTTATCGAAAGAAATAGCTCCATGTTCCATTCTCTTACTTCTCATTGCCTTAGCTATCTTATCTAGTTTAATAATAGCATTAACAACCTCCTCACTCACCTTATAGGCATCTGTTCGGATAGAAATATCCACAGGTATTTCGTTGCTAGAATTTTCAATTATATATTGGGCTTCCTCGTATGCAAAACGTTCGTTAGAATTAATAACAGTTCGTCCAAACCATTCCTTTTTTACAATTCCCTGATCGTCTAATTCAAAAATTGCCGAAAATGTATACTTATCTTCATGAGGCCTTAAGGAACATGCATTGTTAGAAAGTACTTCTGGTAACATTGGTACTACTCTGTCTACTAAATACACAGAAGTAGCCCTTTCATAAGCCTCTTCTTCTAAGATGGTTCCTTTCTTTACATAGTGCGAAACATCTGCTATATGTATGCCAATAGAATAATTCCCATTTTCTGTTATTTCGAATGACAAGGCATCATCAAAATCCTTGGCATCTTTCGGGTCAATGGTGAATGTTAAAACATCTCTTAAATCCTTTCGTTTTCGTACCTCTTCGAGTTTAATTGAGGTATCAATTTTATTAGCATAGTTTTCAACCTCTTCCGGAAATTTATAAGGCAGTCCATACTCTGCTAAAATTGCATGTATTTCTGTTTGATGTTCTCCTGGCTTTCCTAAAACCTCTATAATTTTACCATAAGGGGAGTCTACATTCTCTGGCCATTCTGTTATTTCTACTACTACTTTATCTCCATTTTGAGCACTAGATAATTTATCTAAGGAGATAAATATATCTTTATATACTCGTGGATCTGTTGGCTTTACAAAAGCAAACTTTTTCTGAAGATCCACTATTCCAACAAAGGTGTTTTTTCTTCTTTCTACAACTCTAATTATTTCCCCTTCTAACTTTGTCTTACCTCTTCTGGAATAAATAAGAATTTCTACTAAATCTCCATGAAATGCCCTATTCAGTTTATTATAGGGTACAAAAATATCATCTTCTAACTCCTCTACTATTACATAGGCATTTCCTCTGGCGGTAATATCTACCTTTCCCTGTAATGTATTATTTCTTTCTAAGGCTTTATAACTTCCTCTATTCTGTTCTTCAATTCTTTTATCGCTTTTTAATTCTCCTAAACGTCTTATAAGAAGGTTGCGACTCTCTGTATCCTTTAAATCTAGCCTTGCAGCCAGCTGCTTATAGTTAAAACTCTTGGAAGGTTCTTTCTCTAATACTGTAAAAATTCCTTTGGTAATTTCATTCTTTAGGTGCCCTTTAGCACGCTTTTTCTTCTTCGACATTAAATCATTTATTTGTTTTGAAAAGTACGAATTATTATTAAGAGACTTCTTTAGCTAACTTTAATTTTAAATTAATTTAAAATCTAATAGTTATTAACCGTTATATAATATTTATCTTTTTTCTTAATTAATTTAAAATAAAAATGGTGTTTATTATAGGGTGTTAATAGTTGGGATAAAAAAAAGTTAGAAAAATTGCTATTAACAGATATACTAGTTTATCAACTAAAAACTTTATTTTTTTTAACTCTAGATCAATTGATTAGGTTTTTATTGAACATGGTCTAATAACTTTTATTCACTAAAATGTTTAATAAGTAATTAGATGTTTATATGTTAAGTTCTCTATTTAAAAGAAGAATAACTTTCTACTAATTTTTAAGAACTAAAGTTTGAAAGCTTAATTCTATTTTGTATTGCTTATTTCAATTGTTTTTTAAAACTTAAGTAATTAATATTTCTTGGTAATTATTAACAAATATTATATAAATTAAACTTCTAAAAATCAATTTATTACAGTTATTAAAAAATTTAATTGTTGATAGGTATTTTAAGATTCTATTTCAAAGGGTTTAGTAACTTTGTAAGATAGTATAAAAGATAACAAAATGAAGATATCCATAGGTAATGATCACGCAGGAACCGAATATAAGCTCGCTATTGTTGGTTTGTTAAAATCTTTAGAGATTGAGGTTATTAATCACGGAACTGACGGTACGGATAGTGTGGATTATCCGGATTTTATTCATCCAGTTGCAGAAGATGTTGAAAACGAAGTTGTAGACCTGGGAATCATTGTATGTGGTAGTGGCAATGGTGCAAGTATGACTGCCAACAAACACCATGGTATTAGAGCAGCATTATGTTGGAACAAAGAGATTGTTCAATTAGCGAGAGAACACAATGATGCTAATATTCTTAGTTTACCTGCTCGTTTTATATCGCTTAATCAGGCCTTGGATATGGTAAGAACTTTTCTTAATACTAAGTTTGAAGGGGGAAGACATGAACGAAGAATAGAAAAAATTCCCTTTAATTAGCATTTTTTATGGGTCATGATCATTCCCACACCCCCCATTCGCATAACGACCTAAAGGGAAAAAATCTATTTATTTCAATTTTATTAAATGTAATAATAACCTTAGCTCAGGTTATTGGCGGTATACTATCCGGAAGCCTTTCTTTGTTGTCAGATGCGCTTCATAATTTTAGCGATGTCTTATCTCTAATTATAAGTTATATAGCAAGCCTATTATCCAAAAGGAAAGCTACATCAAATAAAACTTTTGGTTACAAAAGAGCCGAGATTATAGCAGCTTTTATTAATTCTTCTGCTCTAATAGTAGTTGCTGCAATATTAATATTCGAGGCAATTCAGCGTTTTATAAACCCCGTACCAATTAAGTCGGGCATAGTTATATGGATGGCGTTGTTAGGTATTTTGGTAAATGGTTTTAGTGTTCTTCTTTTAAGAAAGGGAGCTCACGGAAATATGAATATGCGCTCCGCGTATTTGCATTTGTTTACAGATATGTTAGCATCAATTGCGGTTCTTGTGGGCGGACTTTTTATGAAGTATTTTGCATTTTTTTGGGTAGATCCATTACTTACTGTTTTAATTGCATTCTATTTAATATATGTAGGTGCAGCTCTTCTTAAAGACGCTACAAGAGTTTTAATGCTTTTTACACCCAATACTATTGAAGTAAAAAAAATTGTGGCAGTACTCAGTAAGTTGGAACTTATAAAAAATATTCACCATGTACATATTTGGCAATTAAATGAGCAAGAAATTCATTTGGAAGCTCATATTGATTTCAAGGAAGACATTAAGCTGTCTCAGTTTGATAAAGTATTAAATGAAATAGAAGAGATTGTATTTAATGAATTTGGTGTTAATCATGTAAATATTCAACCTGAGTTTGGGAAGTGTGATAGTAAGCATGTAATTGTTCAAGACTAGTTATGACTATAAAAATTGTTTCGTTTTCAGATTTAACAAAAAAAGAACTATACAAGATTCTTCAGCTAAGGGCAGAGGTTTTTATTGTGGAGCAGAACTGTGTTTATCAAGACATAGACGATAAGGACGATAAGGCTATGCACTTGTTGGCATATGAGAATAATATTATTATAGCCTATACAAGGCTATTTAAACCTCAGGATTATATGGACACAGCAAGCATTGGCAGAGTTGTAGTTCGCCAAGCTTATAGAAAAAAAGGGTATGGAGAAAAACTAATGAAGGCTTCAATAAAAGCTATTAAAGATGTTTTTAACGAAACAACCGTAAAAGTATCCGCCCAGTTATACTTAAAAAGGTTTTACCAAGAATTAGGTTTTAAGCAACTAGGGGAAGGCTATTTAGAGGACGGCATTCCACACATTCTAATGGAACGTACTTGATGCTCTAATCAAACAAAAGGCTTAGATGTTTCTTATTGGGCTTTCGGCTACTACTGAGTAAGCTAACCAATAAATAAACAAGAGATGACGCTATAAACGCAGGTATTATCTCATGTATGTCATTTAAGCCTTCATAGGTGTATCTAAACGCAAACCGCCAGATAATGTTTACGAGAATCCCTGTTAGCATGGAAGCTAAGGCACCAATATCCGTACCCCATTTTAAATATAGACCTCCAAAAATAGCCGGAAAAAAACTAGCTGCGAAAACCGCCCCTGCAAAAGCTGTAAGCTCCACAATTCCGGCTAACGGAAATAGTGTAAGCATATAAATTAAACCACAATAAATTGCCATAAACCATTTGGTTCTGGGAATAATTTTTACTTGTTTCATAGGCCTTATTACATGCCAAATGTCTTTTACAAAAGCAGTACCAATAATTATTATCACGGAGGCCAAAGAAGACATCCCCGCAGCAAAAAGACCAGCTACACAAATAGCGCTTACCCATTGATTATCAAATTTATTTAGCATAAAACCAATTACCTCGTCTGTATGATTAATAAGATAGGCAGCTTCTTCATAACTAGCCATACTGTGAACAAGGGCACCTAACCCCATAACACAGACTAAAGAGATTCCTAGAAAAAAAGGCGTCCAAATCATTGCAAAGCGCATGCTTTTGGCATTATCAATGGAATAGAACCTGATTAGGTTTTTTGGTTCTGATATTTGTTTCATACCAATAGAAAGCCCTATACCTAGTATGTATAAAAAGGAGACTAATTTGCCAAAAACAACTAAACCATTTTCAATTGGTTCGCCATTTTGAGTGATATGTTCTGTAAATGATATAATTTCAAAAGTCTCTTTAACTCCTCCGACATAAATAAAGGGAATGGCAAACATTAGAATGGCGACACCGAACATGATTATCCCCTGAATAGCATCTGTCCATAACACACTGTACATCCCACCCCAAATAGTATAAATGCAGGTGATTGCTATTATAAAAAAAGCCCCTAACCAATAAGGTATATCTAAGACGGAAGTTAAAACATGCGCACAACCCTTGGCAATACCCACCATATACCAGATGGTTGCAAACAGAATAATGAGCGCTGAGAAAACCCTTATGGTTTTGGCCAAATTACTTTTATAGCGTAGATGAAAATAGTCGGGAATAGTAAAAGACTTCAATAGAGCAGTTTGATACCGCATTCTAGGGCCAAGTAGCTGCCAGGAAATAACACAAAAAACAGTCCAGATTAAACCCATCCAAGCCCATGATAATCCATATTGAAATGAAATTCCTGCCTGTCCAATATAAGTATTTGTGCTGGCAGAAGTAGAAAAGAAAGCCAGGGATATAACCCAACCAGGGATCTCTCTTTTAGCGACATAGTAACCTTCAACTCCTTTGTTGGCTTTGTTTTTAAAATACCAGCCTATATATAAACAACCGCTAATATAAAATAGGGTTAGTAACAAAGTGATATAATGCTCCTGTAAATAGGCCATTAGTTGATTTCTTCACTTTTATTATCGTCAACCTTAATAGTCCTTTTAAGCACTAATATTGCGTTCAATACGGTTAGTATTATTATTCCTAGATAAGGCAGAAGAGTTAAAAAGTCCATCTATAAAAGTGATTTTAATGCATTCTTAGTTACTTTCCCCAAAACATTTCTGGGCAACGAATCAATAGATATAATTTTTCTAGGGAGTTTGTATGCTGGTAATTCAGTCTTTAATTGCTCTATAACTTTCTGATGGCCAATAGGCGAGCCTGAACTTATAATAAACGCCACTACGACCTCTCCCCACTCTTTGTCTGGACTGCCTATTACTGCGCAGTCTTTAATGAGATCTTGCTTTCTTAACGCATCTTCTATTTCCAAAGCAGAAATTTTATAGCCACCAGACTTTATAATGTCTACACTGTCCCGGCCTAATATTTTATACATTCCATTTTGATGAATTGCAATGTCCCCAGTAATAAACCACCCCTCTTTTGTAAACGCCTTTTTTGTGGCCTCTGTGTTATTCCAATACTCTTTAAAAACAGAGGGTCCTTTTATATGAATTTCACCCGCCTCGCCTTGCTCCACTTCATCTCCGGATGTATTTAGTAGCTTCACTTGTACTCCTGGCAAGGGCAGACCTACAAACCCTGGACGCCGCTCCCCATTATATAAGTTAGATAGGCCCATTCCTATTTCCGTCATACCGTAGCGTTCCAGTAGGGTTTGGCCGGTAATTGTTCTCCATTTTTCCAGAACCGATACAGGCAGTGCGGCAGAACCAGAAACCATTAACCTCAGTTCAGAAGCTGCCGAGGACATTTCCTTTTGTTTAGCCTCCGGGGAATTTTCCCAATAGGCTATAAGCTTGAAATAGATAGTAGGGACGGCCATAAAAAGGCGGAGCTTTCTTCCCAAAAAGGCCTTCCAAACACATTCTGCACTAAACACTTCTTGAAACTCACAACATGCTCCACTCCATAGAGCACAGCTCATGACATTTATTATTCCGTGTACATGATGCAATGGCAGAACATTGTATATATAATCTTCTTGGACCCATTGCCAAGCGTCTACAAGGGTTTTTATCTGGGATTCGATAATTTGATGAGTAGTCACTACGCCTTTTGGCTTATTCGTTGTTCCACTCGTGTAGAGAATCATGGCCCTTCTGTCTAATACAATATCTGGCAGAAGGGGCTCTTTTTTAACAAAAAGACTGCTTAGCAGAAATATGTCTACAGCGTGTGTTTGTTTTAAAGGTTCTAGTAGGGTATAGTAATCTTTATGCACAACAAGCGTCTTAACTTCTGCATCGTTTACTACATGTTCAATAGAGGGCAAAGGATGGTTTACACAAAGAGGAACTGCAATTCCACCTGCGGCCCAAATTCCCCACTGTACTGCAACATATTCAAAGCTAGGAGGCACTAGAAAACCAATTCTTGCCTCATTTAGGTCGGTTTTTTGGTTTAATAGGTTGGCAGCAACATTATGCGATGCCTTAAGCAGAGCCTTATAGTTGTAGTCTTGCCCATTAGACACAATGGCCTTACGGTCCATAAACAATTTTGCTCTTTCCAATAGGGTTATCATGGCTTAGTATTTAGCGGCTCTAAAGAATTATTGTTTGGTTTGTTTTGAATGATTGATCTGCCCCTAAAACAATTTTTAGACTGTTAATGGCATCCCTTAAATGCTCATTTAAATCTTTATCGTTTATAATAGCATTTAAGAAGTAGAGCTGTTCTAACTCACATAATGCGTCATGATCTGGTTCATTTTCCGTACTTATTAGCTGGTCTTCGTTAAGATACTTTCCTTCTTTGTCTAAAGCGCTTTTGTGAAGTAATAAGCCGCCAGTTTTTGTATGGCCTTCGACCTCATCCGAATTTGATTTATCATCGTCCTTAATAGACACACATCCATTTGGGCCAATTACGTCTTTTATAAAAAAAGCCGTTTCGCTTATCATAGGACCCCATCCAGCCTCATACCAGCCAACGGAGCCGTCATCAAACCTAACTTGTAATTGCCCATAATTATACATCCCAGCAGGTATTTCATCAGACAATTTAGCTCCAATTGCGCTAACACTGATCGGTTTAGCCCCAGTCATCAAGCACATAATATCCACGTAGTGTACACCGCAATCTACAATGGGTGACATAGACTTCATTAATTGTTTATGGGTATACCACTGCTCTCCAGAACTTTGTTGATTTAAGTTCATCCGCATCACCAATGGTTTACCTAGACCCTGCGCAAGCTCAACGAATTTACTCCAAGCAGGGTGTACTCTAAGGATGTATCCCACGACTAGCTTTTTGTTTTTCAATTTTGCTAAAGCAATCAGAGCCTCTGCCTCTTCAACGGTAGTTGCCAGAGGTTTTTCTACGAAAACATGGGCATCAAACTCAAGACTTTCTCGTATAAATTTTGCGTGAGTGTCTGGATAGGTAGAGATAGCCACAGCATTGGGATTTGTAACTTGAAGGGCATTGGAAAAATCCGAAAATGTTGGCAAACCGCCAAGCTCGTTGGATAGTCTTTCTCTGCTTTCAGGCTTTCTACTCACTAGCCCAACAATCTCAAAATCATCAATATTGTGATAGGCTCTGGCATGACTAGTTCCCATATTTCCGCAACCAACAATTAAAATTCTGATAGGATCCATTCTAAGTGCGCTTATATATTTTCAATGTAAATATTGAGTCCAATAAAAATACCATACTTTTTATATATTTGAGTACAACCCTATTAAATATTGAAGAATACTTATTACAGACGGTACTTTAAACGGCATATTATTAGAATTTTTTTGCTGGTTGGTATGCTTGGTTTTGGCCAAACCAATCGAGAAACTACGGATAATTCAATAGAGAAAAACAGGCCTCCGAATATTGTCTTTTTGATTGCTGATGATTGGTCTTATCCCCACGCAGGGGTTTATGGAGACAAAGTTGTGCAAACCCCTACTTTTGATTTCTTGGCCAGGGAAGGAGTGCTGTTTACCAATGCCTATTGCGCAGCGCCTTCTTGCTCTCCGTCTAGGGCCAGTATTTTAACAAGCAGGTATCCACATCAATTAGAAAGCGCAGGAAATTTATGGTCTGTTTTTCCGGATAAGTTTAAAAACTGGGTCTCGATTTTAGAAGATGCAGGCTATCATACAGGTAAAAGTAGAAAAGGATGGGGTCCAGGAAATTATCAAAAAGGGGGATATACAAACAATCCGGCAGGGAAGGATTATTTAGACTTCGATGCCTTTTTAGAAGACAGGAAACAAGGGCAGCCATTTTTTTATTGGTTTGGAAGTCAGGACCCCCATAGAGTATACGAAACAAATAGTGGTGTAAAGACAGGAATGGATTCTGACCAAATAGAGGTACCCGATTTCCTTCCGAACACTGACTGCGTAAGGAATGATATAATGGACTACTTCTATGAGGTGGAGCGGTTTGACAGGGAGAGCGGAAACATAGTTCGGAAGCTTAAAGATGCAGGTCTTTTTAACAATACTATTATTGTTATGACAAGCGATAATGGAATGCCATTTCCTAGGGCAAAAGCGAATTTATATGACTATGGAACAAGAATGCCTCTTGCTATTTATTGGAAGAATGGAATTGCAGAACCGATCCAAATCGAAAGCTTTGTAAATTTAATTGATCTTGGCAGCACTTTTCTAGAGGCCGCTGGACAAGAAATACCAAAGGAGTTTGAAGGTAAGAGTCTATTGGGTTTAATAAAAGAAAATACAGAGGCAGATTGGAAAAGAGAAGAGGTATTTCTAGAAAGAGAAAGACATGCCAATGTTCGAAAAGGTAACCTAAGTTATCCCTCAAGAGCTATCAGAACCAAAGACTTCTTATTTATATGGAATTTTGAGCCATCAAGGTGGCCGGCAGGAAGTCCACAGGTACACCAATCCGTTGGACAATATGGAGACATAGACAACTCTATAACAAAATTTCTAATAATGGATATGCAAGATAGCTCACCTGGCGTGGATTATTTTAATCTCGCTTTTGCAAAAAGACCTTCAGAGGAATTGTACGATGTTATTAACGACCCCTACAACATGCATAATTTGGCGGATAAACCAGACTTTAGAGAAACAAAAAATGCTTTAAAAAAGCAGCTTCAAATATGGATGGAAGGCACAGGTGATCTAAGAGCAAGCCTTCCTAAAACAACCTATTGGGACGAGGTTCTTTATACCCCAAATTATCAGATGCAGAACTTCGATTTACAAGAAGAAATAGAGTCTTATTATTATCTAAAACCTTCTGGCAGTAAATGGGTTGAGTTTAACTGTAAACAACCTTAGTTCACGGTAAATGCAACAATTTTATTTCCTTTCGGGGTACCTAATTTCTCGCCCCCACAAGCAATCGCTATATACTGTATGCCATCTATTTCATACATAGCCGGTGTTGCAAAAGCTGCAGCCGGAAGCTTGTACTCCCAAAGCAAGTCCCCATTCTGTTTGTTGAAAACCCGAAAATAACCGTCTTTAGTAGCTCCAATAAACAATAATCCATTTTTTGTGACTACTGCTCCTCCATAATTTTCGGTTCCTGTAGGTGGCAAACCTTTTTCCTTTAATTCTGGGGTGTCTCCAAAGGGAATTGACCAAATGTACTCGCCAGAGTTTAAGTCGATGGCGTGCAAAGTTCCCCATGGCGGAGCAATTGCCGGTTGCCCATTGGCAGCCAAAAATTTATCATAACCCATGTGGTTATATGGTAATGGAGTTAAATCATCTGTGGTAGTTACTTCCTTCGCACTTTCTTCAATATTGTTTGTCAAATAATCAATAACACTTTTTTTCTGTTCCTCGGTAAGTTGAGGAAATCCAGTCATCATTCCTTTACCATTAGAAATAATCACACCAATCTCCTCTTCCGTTCTGGTATTATTAATGTTTAGTAAAGAAGGGTAGCCACTTTCTGGAATTCCTTTCCTATTCTTTTGATGGCAGGTCGCACAATAGTTTTGATAAACTCTTTCGCCCAAACTGGCCTCCGATGTAAGGGTGTTGTTTTTCTCCATTAACAAAACACGAGGCATTTCATTTGAGTTTACATAAAGAATTCCTTTATCTGGATCAGCAGAAGCACCACCCCATTCTGCCGCACCATCATAACCAGGCAATAATAAAACGGGTTCTAGGCTTGGTGGCGCATAGATTCTTTTATCAAAACTATCTAAAAGCTTTAGCAGGGAATCCTGGTTTTTGGCATAAGGGTTTATGTCTTTTGCGGTTAAATCGATAGATTGTCTTGCAAAAGGTTTCGGCAGCATCGGGAACGGCTGGGTGGGAGAAGCCACTTCTCCTTCTAAAGGAGATTTGGGAACAGGAATTTCCTCAATATTAAAAAGAGACTTGCCGGTTCTCCTGTCAAATACGTAAACATAACCTTGTTTAGTTACCTGGGCAACGGCAGGAATTTTTGTGCCTTCCCGAGTAACGGTAAGTAAATTAGGCGGCGCAGGAGGGTCTCTATCCCAGAGGTCGTGGTGTGTAAATTGAAAATGCCATAAGAGCTCTCCTGTATTGGCGTTTAAGGCCAAAAGACAATCGGAAAATAAATTAGAACCAAGTCTGTCGCCACCATAAAAGTCGGGAGCAGCAGAACCTGTAGGAACATAAATGATCTCCCTCTCTTCATCCACGGCCATGCCTGCCCAGTTGTTGGCTGCCCCAATTCTGCTTCTATCCCCTTTCCATGTATTCCCTCCAGGCTTATTTTCAGGAGGGATAGTTTCAAAAACCCACGCAAGTTTGCCGGTTTTAATATGAAATGCAATAATATTTCCAGGCGCTGCGCCCACGCCCTCAGATACTCGAAGAGGCATGATGATAAAGTCTTTAAAAATAGTTCCCGGGGTGTTTGAGATAACAAACTTATCCTTTGCCGATTCTGGCATTCCTAAATGCAGGTCAGTTACTCCATTATTTCCAAAACTTCTTATGCGCTCACCTGTAATAGCGTTTAGGGCAATAAGTTCACTCCCCCTTGTAAACAGTATTCTTTTGTCTTTTCCATCACTCCAATAAGACACCCCTCTACTGGTTGAATGCCACACTTTTAAAGAGTCTCCATGCAGCCACAACTCTTTTCCTGTCTTAGCGTTAATGGCAAAAACCCGTAAAGCAGCAGTTACACCATACAGTATGCTATCCACAACAATAGGATTCATTTGCATTTGTCCGGAATCTGGCGTGTTGTACTCCCAGGCAACCTTTAATTGGGATATATTTTCTTTTGTGATTTGGGATAATTCAGAATAGTGGTTTCTATCCGGTCCGCCAAGGTATGAAGTCCAGGTTCTATATTGGCTGTCTTTTTTCTCACTGTCTTCCTCTGGGTTGCATGAACAAAGAAAGGAGAGAAGCAGAAGTGTTGACAAGCAATAAGGACTTTTTAATTTCATATTTAAGCTTTAGAAAGCATTAAAAGTATAAAACCTTCATGGCATTTTCTAAAAGGATTTGTTCATAAAGTCCCATGATTTATTGGAAATACTTTCTAAGAATTCCAATTACTGGAGAATAATAATTTGCACCAAAAAGGTTAAGGTGTACTAATAAATAATACAATTGATATATTTCCTGATCTTCTGACATCTGTTTTAAAGAGGAATTACTAGCGTAGTAAGAGTCATAAAAACTATTGCCAAAACCACCAAATAATTTAGACATTGCGATATCAACATTCGGATCCCCATAAGATATGGAAGGGTCTATGAGCACAGGAATACCACTTTTATCAATTAAAAAGTTGCCAGACCAAAGATCTCCATGAATCAAGGAGGGCGCATGACAGCTTAAGAGATTAGTTAAAGTATTTTCAAGTTTATTTTCGGAGGGAATTTCGGAGGCCCTTAGGAGTCCTTTATTTACAGCTAGTCTAAGTTGTGGAAGAAGACGATTTATAAGATAAAATGCAGCCCAACTCTTTTGAGGTTTATTGATTTGAAAAAGACTTCCAATGAAGTTATCTTTTCTCCAGCCGTAATATTCCGAAGATGTTGTTTGATGCAGCTCGGCAAGCTGTCTGCCAAAAACCTGCCAATCTCTACGCTCCGGAGTCTTGGCCTCAATATGCTCCAGAACCATAAAGGCACCATTTTCAAAATTCCCTATGCAATATATTTTAGGGGTCTTCAGAACCTCTGCTTTTTTAATTGCGTCTAAGCCTTCTTTCTCGGAACACAACATTTTCCAAGCCTTCGCGGATAGGTCTATTTTACAGAATAATCTGGCTTTTGCCGTGATTAGCAGATAGGTTTGCGAGCTACTACTTCCGCTAAGAACAACTGTATTTAATATTTTGGTTCCGACTTCCTGCTCTAGTGCAGACATTAGGTCTAACCTTAAATTCATACAAGTCTGATTAGTAGTTTTAGAAGATCATTTATACAATTTGGTGTAGTACTCTTTGGCCATTCTTTTACTGGAGAATTTAGGAATTACCCCATCTATTCCATTAAAAACCATTTCCATCCATTCTTCATTTTTCTCATAGTAAACAGGAAGAACATCTTCTTCTAGAGTTCTATAAAGATTTTTACTATCAAACTCGTCCTGATCCCAGTCTGATGAGAAAGGGTTAGCTTCTGGCAATACAAAGGCATTTTTTGCATTCACGGCGAACTCTGGAATCCAGCCATCATTAATACTTAGGTTTAAAGACCCATTCATTGCGGCGGTCATTCCACTGGTGCCAGAGGCCTCTCGGGTTATTCTGGGAGTGTTTAACCAGACGTCGGAACCTTCTTTTAATTGTTTGGATAGAGCTATTTCATAACCGGTTAGCACGGCAATATTCTTTTTAAATTTAGAATACTGAATTAAATAATTAAATAGATCTACTGCAAAGGCGTCCTTGGGATATGGTTTCCCGGCCCAAATAATTTGTACGGGGTGGTCTTCAGAAGAGATTAAACGCTCAAATCGATGAATGTCTCTTAACAAAAGATCTGCTCTTTTATATTGGGCAAATCTTCTTGCCCAAACAATGGTAAGAACATCCGGGTTAAATAGTTTTCCGGTCTGATCCAGAACTTGTTTAAAAAGTTGTTTTTTTAACCTTTTTTTTCTGGCGATAAAGCCCTTTTTATCTTTTTCCTCCCATGCAAGTTTTAGAGATGGGTCTTGCCAGAACAACTGATTTTGTGAATTGGTGATGGGAATTATTTGGCTAATGCCATTATAGTCCTTCCACATTTCCTTAGCCACTTTGGCGTGTAATTTAGAAACAGCATTTGATTTTTGGGCAAGGCGTAAGGCGGCAATAGTATAATTTAGTGCATTAAAGGCTACGGCTTCTTTTTGCAACTCCTCCTCGTTAAGATACCGTCCAAAAAACCCGATATTATTTAATAAGCTGGCCTCTCTTTCCATGTTTCCAGCTTTTTCCGGGGTATGTGTGGTAAATCGTAACTGTTCTTTCTTAATCCCATTATTATTAAGAAAATAAAACGCCGGCAGGGCATGCCCTTCATTTAAATGGTATATATCCGACCCACCTAACTTTTGTACTATTTTGGCCCCACCTATTCCTAGAACAATATTTTGTGAGATTCTGGTAAATTGGTTGTCGTCGTATAAATGATCCGTAATTGTCCTTGACAAATAGTCGTTCCCTTCCACATCTGTTGTTAGCAGATATATAGGCACGGTTCCAAATATTTCTGGTTTAAGAACCATGGCCCTAACCTTAACAGCATTGTTATCATTAATAGCTACTTCAACCTCCAAACCAGAGTCTTCTAGAAAGGAATAGTTTTTTTCTATAAATTTAGCCTGGAGTGTTTGGTCGGCATTTCGACCCTGGTCGTAATAACCAAATTTCCATAACATGCCAATTCCAATTAAATTTTGTTTTAGTTCAAAAGCAGAGCGCATGTGAGACCCCGCTAAAAACCCTAGGCCTCCCGAATATATTTTTAACCCTTGATCTATTCCAAATTCCATGCTGAAATAGGCGACTCTTTTTTGATATGCCTTTGCTGGCTTGTATGGATGAAACCATTTGCTATATAAACTGCTCATGATATGATTTTTTAAGATGTAAAAATAGGACTTCGAAGTGTAAATATTGAATCAAAGGAGAAGCAAACAAGGATTACTCTTGTAAATCATTAGGATAACGTCCAATGGCAGTCCACCCTCCATCTACCACAATGGTTTGGCCATTAACGTGGGCGGCCTCTTTAGACAGGAGGAAGAGGCAGGTTTGGGCTATGTCATCAGGAGTCCCTACTTTTCCTCTAGGAATTAGTTTTGCCCAGGTTCCGGCGTAATCTGGCTCTTCATTCTTGGTTCTTTCGGTAAGCGTTGCGCCTGGAGCAATACAATTGATCGTTATTTCATGAGGACCTAATACCAACACAAGGCTTTTGGTCATCATCCTTAGGGCGGCTTTGGTCATAGAATAACAGGTTAGATCCGGATAGCCCTTAATTCCTGTAATAGAAGACATAAGAACAATCCGCCCACCTTTGTTTTGTGCGATCATAATTTTACTAGCTTTTTGAACCAGAAAGAACGCTCCTTGCAGGTTTAGTTGAATTACTTTTTGAAAATCTTCTGGCTTAAACTTAAAAAAATCGCCAAAAAGGGTTATTCCTGCATTGGGAATTACAAAATCTATGGTGCCAAAATTATGCACAGCAGCGGATATGAGTTGGTCTATTACTTCAATTTCACCTGCGTCGCCAAGTTGTAGTACGGTTTGATCCGGAAATTGGGAATTTAATTCATTGTACAAAGATTCAACTACAGTTTTGTCTATTTCGTTTATAACAACTTTAGCTTCATTTTCGAGCAAGAGTTTTGCTATGGCATAACCAATCCCTGTCCCTGCACCTGTTATAATCGCAACTTTATTTTTAATCCCTGTGAACATTAGAAGCTTTTTTTAAAATAATTTGGTGCCGTGCCTTTTACGGAAACTTGGCAACTAAATAATCCCCCGCTATGAGGATGCTCCTTTAGTTGATTTTCTGTAAGACCACTCCTAGCGGTAGTAATATAAAGAGTTTTAAGATCTGCCCCCCCAAAGCAACAAGAAGTAACATGGGGCGCATCCACATTAATTTTATCTATTTCTTTTCCTGATTTTGGATTCCACCTTCTGATACAGTTATCACCCCAATGGGCTATCCACAAACAACCTTCGGTATCTATACACATACCATCGGGTCCTCCGAAATCTCGTGGAATTGTTAAACATACCGCTTTATTTTGGATGCTCGCATCATCTGGGTTATAATCAAAACGCCATACTTCATAATTGTGGGTGTCTATATAGTAATATTCTTTGTTTTCTATAGACCAAGCCATGCCGTTAGATATAGTGGTTTCGGAAAGTTCTTTACTTACTTCTAAGGAGGGGCTTATTTTGAAAAGGCTACCATAGTTTGCCGCCAGCTCTTTGTGCATAGTTCCCAGCCATAAGTTGCCGTCTTTATCGCACTTACCATCATTAAAACGAAGCAAAGCATCATCGTTTTCCAAAACACCTAATTTGTGTAAAGCTCTTGATTTAGGATCAAACAACGCCAAACCTTTCTCTAAGGCCAGGAGTATTGAATTATCATCTGTGAGAAGTGCAGCCCCCAACATTTCTTCAAATTGCCAAAATATATTGGAATTTAGTTTGGGCTGGTGCTGGTGAAGCCGACAAGCCTCTATATCTACCCAATAAAGCGAGTTCTGTTTTACATCCCAAATAGGTCCTTCTCCGAGGGTTGCTTGCGCATTGTATACTAGATTGGCCTTATACATGGGAAGCGAATCGTTTATACCATTAGTTGTTTTTGACTTCCTAAACCATCTATGCTAAGCTCTACAACATCTCCTTGTTTAAGATATAGAGGCGGATCCATCCCTAGAGCAACTCCTGAGGGGGTGCCAGTTGAAATTAAATCTCCAGCTTCTAACAGCATAAACTGTGACAAGTAGTATACCAAGAATGCAGGCCTGAATATCATATAGGAAGTATTGCCGTCTTGTCGTAACTCCCCATTCACGGCTAAGGTCATTTTAAGGCTATCTAAATCTCCAAGTTCATCTGCGGTTGCCAGAAATGGGCCAACGGGGCTAAACCCGGGACAGGATTTTCCCTTTATCCATTGCCCTCCCTTTTCTAATTGGAAGGTACGCTCAGACAGATCATTTACCAGACAATAACCGGCAATTGCTGCTTCGGCTTCCTCCTCATTTTTTAAGCCGTAAACGTCTTTAGATAAAACAACACCGAGCTCAACTTCATAATCTGTTTTGTCTGCATGCAGTGGAATAGCCACATCATCGTAAGGACCGTTTAAGGTATTTGTAGCTTTCCCGAAAATGATGGGTTCTTTTGGAATTTCCATATTAGACTCCTCTGCATGTTCCGAATAATTAAGACCAATGCACATAATCATTCCCGGACGGGCGATACAGGCTCCATGTCTAACGGAGGCCTCAATTTCTGGTAGATTCTTCCCTTCTTTTTGCAGGAATTCCTGTAAACGTTGAAGACCATTGGATTCGAAGAATTCACGATTCCAATCGACAAACTTTTCCGAACAATCCAGTCTTTTTCCATGGAGGATTACTCCTGGCTTTTCTTTTCCCTTTTCACCAAAGCGGATTAATTTCATAATTCATTTCTCTTTAAATAGATTAAATAATGAGCCCCCCATATTAGAGCAGTAAACAATTTACGCCCGAACAAAAATTACGCAGCAACTAATAGCAAGTAGATGCGTTGTTTATACGGTTACGGTATCGCTTTGGTAAGATAGGAAAAATGACTATAACATAAAGTAAAGATTTCGAACAAACCTCAGACAAGAGTCGATCTAGTTTAAAATGGAATTATATTTCACGGGGTCGTTCATCAATGCAGAAGAGGTGAGGATGGCCTCATCATTTTTCAGATAGTAGTCGTAAAGACCATCTCTATAAAAATATCGTTTGATAATTTCATCTTCTAGATTTGCCTGGATTTCTTTTTGATAGCTATTCAAAGCCTTTACCTTTTCCCTATTTATCTCCGCAAGAAGACTATTATAGCTATCCATAATTTCAGGACTACTTAAGGCTTTGTCTTTCCCGTTTATGGCATCTTTCAAGGCTTTTTCGGTTGCCGTTTCAAATACAAAGTTACTTTGGGAAATATAATCCTTAAAGGCGTCGTAATCTGTTTGCTTAAAAACAAAATCTTTCGGACTTTCTACTTTATGCTTGTAGTAGTACTGGGTCGCAAAGTCAAATATCAAGTGATCACTTTTTAAGGCTTTGGTGAGATCATTGGTCTTTTGTGCTTCAATAACAATATCTGGCATTACGCCTCCGCCATCTTCTACTTTTCTGCCATTTCGGGTCTTAAACTCTTTAAAGGTGTTATTTTTTACCGCATTGCCATAGGCATCTCTATTCCAGTAATCAAGTGCTTGAATACACCTTCCAGAGGGGGTGTAATATCTGGATATAGTTACTTTTAATTGGGTACCATAGGTTAACTTAAGAGGTCGTTGTACAAGGCCTTTGCCAAAACTACGGGCACCAATGACTACGGCACGATCTAGGTCCTGCAGACTTCCTGATACTATTTCACTAGCAGAAGCACTACTTCCGTTTACCAAAACAACAAGAGGTATGGTTTCATCTACCGCTTTGTTCTTCGTGCGATATTCGCTATTGAATTTTTTAACCTTCGATTTTGTAGTTACAATGAGCTCCCCTTTAGGCACAAAAAGGTTGGTGACGTTAATTGCCTCAGAGAGTAGTCCTCCGGGATTTCCACGAAGATCTAAAATAATTTTTGTGGCTCCTTTGCCTTTTAAATCTAACAAGGCCGATTTAGTTTGGGAAGATGCTTTAGAGTTAAAACGAGAAAGAACAATATAGCCAGTATCTTCATTCAACATTTTGGCGTAAGGAACTGCGTCTATTTCTATGCCTTCTCGTTCAATAGAGGTGGAATAGCTTTTGCCCTGCCGCTTATACGTTACCTCTACTTTTGTATTGTTAGCGCCTTTGAGCAATTCGCTGGCATTGTCTTTAAAGTCCGAGACTTCAATATCGCCGATTTTAGTAATTTCATCTCCTGCTTTCAGGCCAGCCTTATCTGCCGGATATCCCTTATATGGTTCTACAATAAGTAATTTATCATCGTAAGATCTGACCAAAGAACCAATACCCGAATACTCTCCGGCATTACTTATTTTATATGCCTCTACATCCTGTTCATTAAGAAACTTTGTATAAGGGTCTAAGTCGTCTAGCATATTTTTAATGGCTGTATCCATTAATTCTGCCGGATTAGTCTCGTCCACATAATTCATGTTTAGTTCTTTAAACAAGGTGGTAAAAATTTCTATTTGCTTGGCGATTTCAAAATAATCACTCTTAAAACTACTTGAAAAAGCAAGTATAACTACTGCCAAGATTGGAACAAGGGTCTTTTTTAATAAACTACTTTTCATTTGTCCTATTTATTAAGTTCTCCAAAATACTAATCAAAGGTTTTTCTATGGTATCAAAAGTCGGCATTTCCTTTCCAAGGTATAAAAATAGTAACGCATAGCTTCCCTCTATGTTGTTAAAAAATTCTCCTTTATTTAATCGGTAAGCCTCTCTAATTAATCGTTTTATTCTATTCCGTTCTACGGCTCCTTTAAAACTTTTCTTGGGAACGGCAACGGCGAATTGTATCTTGGGTTCGAGAGGGGGGTCTATTTTGGCGTAAATTAATTTTAGAGGAGATTGCTTAAGAGACAGGCCTTTATCAAAGAGATCCCCTATGATGCTTCTGCTTTTTAACTTCTCTTGTTTGGAAAATTGGAAAGGCATAAATAGCAAAATTAAGGAAATAATACTTGTTTTCAGCGCATGACTTATATCATATTTATTCCCTTCCTAGGATTTTACCTTGCATTGAATTATATTTCCAAAAACAGACTAATTAAGACGGATTATTATGGGGGAACTCAATGTTAAAAAACTCACTAAGAACGAAGATAAAGCGGGCTATATAGAGCAATTGCTTACAGATATTGAGGCCTTAGAATATATGTTAGAAAACGACATGTTCACTAAAGACCCGGTTAAGATTGGGGCGGAACAAGAGTTTTGTCTAACGGATGCAGAATGGAACCCCTCAGATAAGGCAGAAGTTATTCTAAAGGAAATAAATGACCCTCATTTTACATCGGAATTAACACGTTACAACCTGGAAATTAATTTAGATCCTTTAGTGTTAAACGGGAACTGCTTCTCAGAGCTGCATGGCAAACTCAACACCCTTTTAAACTTAGCTAAAGAAAAGGCTCAAAATCATGATAACAAGGTGCTTCTTACGGGTATTTTGCCAACGGTTGATACTCCTTATTTGGAATTGGATTACATGACTCCTTTAAAACGCTATAAGGTTTTAAATGAAGCTATAAATGATATTCGCAAAGATGAAATAGAGCTTCATATCAAGGGGGTAGACGAGGTGAATCTGCACCATAATTCCATTTTATATGAAGGCTGCAATACAAGCTTTCAAACACATTTACAAATAGACCCTAAGGATTTTGCAGACACCTATAATTGGGCGCAGGCCATAGCGGGGCCAATACTTTCTATCTGTGCAAATTCTCCCTTGCTAATGGGTCAGGAATTATGGGAAGAAACTCGGATTGCCTTATTTACCCAAAGCGTAGACACCAGAGCAAGCACCTTTATTTTGAACGAAAAAGAATCTAGAGTAAGTTTCGGCAATGATTGGATTGAAGGTTCCGTTTCCGATTTTTATAAGGATGCCGTAATTCGGTTTAGAAGTCTTTTGACAACAGACTTTGAAAAAGACAGCATGTTGTTGCTCAAGGAGGGGGTGACTCCGAGTCTTAAGGCTTTAACCCTCCATAATGGTACCATTTACAAATGGAATCGCCTTTGTTATGGCGTTAATGACAATGTTCCACACCTGCGAATAGAAAACAGGTACCTCCCATCTGGCCCTACTACGGATGATGAAATTGCCAATATGATGCTTTGGGTTGGTGTGATGATGGGTAGGCCAAAAAAGTTTCAGGAAATTCATACAAAAATGGATTTTAAGGATGCCAAGGGAAACTTTTTTAATGCGGCCAGATATGGTATGGCTGCCCAGTTCCATTGGGATGAAAAATTAATAAACAGTCACGAGTTATTGATGTCCGAATTTCTTCCGATGGCCTATAGAGGCCTCTACAGCATGGGTGTTACCCCAAAAGATGCGGAACACTACCTCTCCATTATAGAAAATAGAATTAGATCCCAGAATGGGTCCCGTTGGACAACCAAGGCCTATCGCAAGCTTAAGAAATCTTTTAGGGCTCCGGATGCCCTTAGAATATTAGTTGCTACTATGTATGACAGGCAAGAAAGACATTACACGGTAGATGCTTGGCAGCTTCCTCGGGGAGACGAATACCTGATTCCAAAGGAGTCTTTAAAAGTAAAAGATCGTATGAATACCAAAACTATTTCTGCCATGGAGAACGATAGCGCAGAATTAGTTTTAAAAATGATGTTATGGAAGAACATTCATCACGCCCCGATATTAGACTCTAACCTCGATTTATGCGGTATTCTTACATGGACAGATGTTGAAAACGATTTGCAAGATGAGAAACAACTAAAGAAAAGTATTAGTTCTCTAATGAAAACGGAGCTGGTAACCGTGGGCCCAGAGACGCTTTTATCGGAAGCTAAAGAACTGATGGTGGCTAACCACATAAATTCCCTGCCCGTTGTAAATGGTAAAAAACTGATAGGAATTATTACTTCTAATGACTTTTAGTTTTTATGACTCAGGGAACCCTATCCGAGCAAGAAGTTAAGACTGCAAGGCTCATTGGTAAGTTAGTTGGAGAGGAGAAGGGGCCTACGCTTATTTTTTTTGGAGGTATTCACGGGAATGAACCCTCTGGTGTAGTGGCTCTGGAAAGAGTTTTCGAGGAGATTATCAGGAATAACTACCCCCTAAAAGGTGCTGTATATGGAATAAGAGGAAATATTCCTGCCCTCTTAAGGAAAAAGCGATTTCTAGAGACCGATTTAAACAGAATTTGGTATAAAACCCAGATAGAGCTGATATTAAGAAAACGTGAAGAAGATTGTTCGATAGAGGAAAAGGAGTTGTTAGGAATTCACAAAGAAATTTTTACCATTTTAGAAACCGCTGCTGCACCTTATTATTTTGTAGATTTTCATACCACTTCTAGTCCAACTTTACCATTCATAACCATTAATGACGCCTTAATTAATAGAAACTTTTCTAGTTTGTTCCCTGTTCCGGTAATCCTAGGTATTGAAGAGTATCTGGAAGGACCATTGCTAAGCTATATCAATGAGCTAGGCTATGTTTCTTTAGGTTTCGAATCTGGCCAGCACAACACAGACGCTGCCGCCATTTGTTCTATTGCATTTACATGGCTTACCATGATTTACAGCGGGTTTCTGGACGAAAAGCATGTGGATGTTGAAAATCAAATTAAGGCGCTTCAGAAATACGCGGAAAGCAATAGGACTTTTTATGAAGTTATTTATAGACATGCAATTAAGGAAACAAGTACATTTAAGATGCTGCCCGGTTTTAAGAGCTTTGATTATATTAGAAAAGGCACATTTCTGGCGCTACATAATAGCAAAGAAATAAAGGCAAAAAAAGACACCATTATTTTTATGCCTCTTTATCAGGATCAAGGAGAAGAAGGCTTTTTTCTGATAAGGGAAATACCTTCATGGGTTCTTAGCTTTTCTGCAAGCTTACGAAGATGGAAAACAGATACACTACTAACAATGTTGCCAGGAGTTTCTTGGTCACAGCCCTCTAAGGAACAATTAAAAGTTAACTTAAGAGTAGCTCGGTTTTTTAGCAAGCCATTTTTTCATCTTTTGGGATATCGAAATAAAACAGCAGACAGAAGCCACCTAATTCTTAGCAACAGAGAGCGGGTGGCCAAGAAAGAAATGTACAGGAATACCTTTTGGTTTAAATAAAACCTAACCTAGTTATATTTTAGTTCTTAATCATTGGGCTTTTTGCCAGATATTGTTGGCAAAGTTTATGTCTGCCATTAGCTGAGAGGGGTCAATTACAACAGCCTTAATAGAACCTAGAGGTTTGTCTATAACATATTCAAAACTGGGATAAGCCCAGGGCCAATCGTCCAATACCGTTCTTTGTAAGCTGTTATATGGATTTTCTTTCTCCCCATGCATCATACGCAGAGGAGTATAAAACGTCTCTCGAGAATCATCGTTATATACCACTAGAATATCTAGAGGCATTGGCATTAGTCCGATTCTCTCTAGAGTTATACGGGTCTTATCACCTTCCGCGACAACACTTTTAATACCGTAGTCTATCGTATTCGTGGTCTGTGTCCAATCTATTAAATACCAGTCTAGCTCCATATCAGAGACCTTTTCAACGGTCCGAATGATATCATTTGGGGTAGGGTGTTTAAATTGAAAATCGGCATAGTATTGTCTTAGACTTTCCATAAGCTTTTCTTGCCCTACCACATAGCCCAGTTGCGACAAAAATATGGAACCTTTACTATATGCAGCTGTACTATAGGCCGAGTTAAATGCATATCGGTCTGCATGTGTTGATTGTGGTTGTTCTTTCCCTACACTAACGAGTCCGTAGTAACTGGCATAAGAATTTTCAAAAGGATTTTCCTTGTTCTGTTCCATGATTTCATTCATACAGAGACTAGAAATAAAAGTGGTAAACCCTTCATCCATCCAACTATGTTTTAATTCATTGGTAGCCAAGACATGCTGAAACCAGGAGTGTGCAAGTTCATGGACCATAACTCCCACTAAACTACCAAAGGTTCTTTCTCCGGTAATCAAAGTTCCCATGGCATATTCCATACCTCCATCACCTCCTTGAATCACTGAATATTGCTTGTACGGATATAAGCCAATATTTTGATTAAAGAAGCTCATAGCATCAGCTGTTTTAGATTGCAGATTTTTCCAATTTTCCAGTAATTCCGGCTTATTTTTGTAAAGGAAATGTAAGGTTGGGCCATCTGAAATTTCTAAGGTGTCATGGATGTACTCTGGATCGGCTGCCCACATAAAATCATGTACTTGTGGGGCTTTAAAATGCCAGGTAAGTTTGTTTCCACGAACCTTTTTTAACTTACTTCCTGCTTCTTCATAACCATGCCCAACCTCCTGAGGATTTTGTAGGTATCCACTTGCACCTACTACATAGGTTTTATCTAGCGTGAGCTTTACATCAAAATCTCCCCAGACTCCATGAAACTCTCTTCCTATATAAGGATCTACGTGCCATCCTTCAAAGTCGTATTCTGCTAATTTTGGATACCACTGTACCATAGACAGGGCGATACCTTCAGCATTGTCTCTGCCCGAACGTCTTATTTGAATAGGAACCTGTCCTTCAAAATTCATGTCAAAAGTAGCTTTACCACCAGCTGGTATTGCTTTGGCAAGTTTAACCACTAAAACCGTTCCTTCTAAAGAATACTCCAGTTTAACCCCGTCTTGTTCTAAAGAAGTGGCATTTAAATAACCTATTTCTTCTGGTTTTAAATTAGCGATTCTACTTTGTCCGTCCACGAACATACGAGGGTCAGGATCAGGAATATTTTGCAACCTAATATCCATTTCACTACCTGGCTGAAAGGCATTAAAATACATATGGTAATAAACCTTACTTATTTCCTCAGGTGAATTATTGGTGTAGGTTAATTTTTGAGTTCCTGTGTATTGGAAATTCTCAACATCAAAGTCAACCTCCATTTGATAGTCAACGTGTTGTTGCCAATAACTATGATTAGACTGCCCATAGATCCCAGGCAGAAAATTCAGAAAGCAAAATGAAATAAGCGTATATTTTAATAAGATTTTCATTGTGATGGGATTATAAATTTTTAGATTTTTTATCAGCGAGAATTAGTGCATTATAGGCATTAACCATTTTACCAGATTTTGAAATTTCATCAAAACTTCTGGCCTTGTTACTATCGCCATCTAGTATTACATTTGCCTTTGATGATAGTCCGGATTGCATCAGTATTTGTTTTACATCAGAAGCGCTAAGTTTGGGATAATATGACCTAATTAGAGCAGCTAAGCCGGCAACCATTGGGGAGGCCATGGAGGTTCCGCTGTTAAACTTGTACTTATTATTTGGCATTGTAGAATAGATATCACTACCTGGAGCAAATACATCTACCTTAATTTTACCGTAGTTAGAGTAGGAGGCAACCATTTCCGAACCATAGTCCATGGTTAGTGCACCTACATTGATAAAGTTGTCTCCTATTTCAGCCGAGTTGAACGTTAATTGGTCATTTGGAAAGCCTGGGTTTGCAGGGTCGTCTAAATCCAAGCCATCATTCCCCGCTCCATGTACAAATAGCACATCGTTTTCTGCCGCATACTGTATGGCCTCATGTACCCATTCTGCGTTGGGAGAATATCCTTTTCCGAAACTACCGTTAATTACTTTTGCACCATTGTCTACTGCATATCGAATTCCGAGAGCAATATCTTTGTCGTACTCATCTCCATTTGGGACCGCCCTTATGCTCATAATTTCCACATTATTAGCCACGCCGTCCATTCCTATTTTATTATTCCTTTCTGCAGCAATAATACCTGCAACATGAGTACCATGACTTTCAGTATCTACTCTGTTTTGGGGATCTCCATTGCCATAGCCCCTGTCATTAAAATTATAGGCATTGTCCCCAACGACTTCTCTACCGTCAAACTCAACATTTAAATGGTAGTTGATCTGATCCGAAAAATGCACCAGACCATCCTTAAGTTCCTGAATTACTTCCGGAATTGTATCGGCAATATCGAACATTTGGTTAAGAATAGAAACAGACTGCATTAGTCTTGGGTCGGAAGAAGAAATTTCAGCTACCTCCGCTGAGGTATATTCTGTTTTACCCAAGTGTTCTTTAATATTCAGGTCTGCCTGTTTCACCAAAGTAAGAATTTGCTCATACTGTTCCTTGTTTTGTGTAGCTTCAAGGTATTTCTTATCCCTTGTTGTCCTTGCTTCAGATAGAGTGTTTTCATCCCCAATATTGAACTTTATCATACGCACATATTCTAGCTGTTCATTATAGGACTCTCCCAAGAAGTTATAGCCGTGAACATCATCAATATAACCATTGTTGTCATCGTCTTTGCCGTTATTGGCCACTTCTCCTTTATTCACCCAAATTACATCATCTAAGTCTTCATGCGTTAGGTCCATTCCTGAGTCTATTACCGCTACAATTACTTTTTTTCCTTTTTTAGAACCTATTAGTTCGGCATAAGCTCTATCAAGGCTGATACCTGGAATGGTATCGTTCATTAAATCTGCATGCCCCCAGTTTTGTTTTTCAGCCTTCGTTAGGTCGGTTGTTTTAGGAGTTACGGAATCAATATTCTCTATTGGAGTAGAAACTATATTGGTTGATCCACAAGCAATAAGGGTTAGTGCCAGGGCCACAGAATAGAAAGAGCTTTTTAATTGTTTTAAAGTCATAACGTATTTTATTAATGTATTTTAGAATAATAATTTCCTGGGGCTAAGGATTTAAAAGTTTCAAAGCAGCCCCGGTCTGCCATGGTTACAAAACAGCGGTTTCCTTTTTTGCCACCAAAAGTAATATTAGAAGGGTTTTTACCCTTAAGCGAGATTTCTTGTAGAATTTTGGCGTCTGAAGAAACCACGAGCACAGTGCCTTTGCCGTAGCGTGCTATATATAAGTTTCCATTTTGATCGCATCGCATCCCATCCAGGCCAAAATCTTTAAAACGTATAAAACTCGTTTTGTTTTTTAAGCCTCCTTTTTCGTCAAACTCATAACGCCAGATAGTTCTTTGCACAGACTCATTAACATAAAGATATTTGCTGTCCGGGCTAATTTCAATACCATTGGTTGTTCCCATGTTTTCTTCAAGCAATAAAATTTTCCTTTCTGGGGTCACCATCCAAATATTTCCAGTACTGTTGGCCCAATCAGGATCGCTGAGATAAATATACCCGTCGTCTCTTATTGCCAAATCGTTTGGCTGATTCATTAGATCGTTTTCTGCCCAAACTTCAAGGGTTTTGCTCCCCCTTGCTATTCGATAAACTTTGTGACCATTATAATCCGCAATAAACATATTGCCTTGAAGATCAAAACGTATGCCATTTCCAATACTACCTTTTGGAAGGGTCACAAATACTTCTCCTTCTCCTTTTGCATTCACTTTCCCTATGGTGCCTTCTTGCTTAAAATTCACAGCAAAGAGATCTCCTTCTGGGCTTACGGCCGGACCTTCAATGCCGGGCGTAAAAGCATTCTCTTTTGTAAAATCAGTACTTGTCAAATCCGTAGATTTACAACTAATTATTGCAACTAGGGCAAAAAGTAAGTAAGAACTAAGCGTTAAAAATTTCATTAAAACTATAGGTGTTATTTAATCTAATTCCTTTTTCAGTTTCTTTTAAAGTACAAAGTTCATTATGCGCATCGTGTTCTAAAAAAAGCACAAATTCATCTGCTGCCGCCTTGTTTAAAAAAGAGGATTTTTCTGTAAGTGTTTTTAATGGCCTAACATCATAACCCATAACATATGGCAACGGAATATGTCCTACAGTAGGTAATAAATCTGCCATAAAGACTAATGTCTTACCCTTGTATTTAATATGTGGGATCATTTGTTTTTCGGTATGCCCGTCTACAAACAAAATATCAAAACCAAGATCGGGCGAAGAAACAAAGGAATTTTCATTTCTGTCAACAAAACAGAGCTGACCACTTTCTTGCATCGGGAACAGGTTTTCTTTTAAAAAGGAAGCTTTTTCTCTCTCGTTCGGATTTATTGCCCACGACCAATGTTCTTTATTTGTCCAATAACGCGCATTCTTAAAAGCAGGACGCAAGCTGGTGCGGTCTTTGTTCCATTCTACACTTCCACCACAGTGATCAAAATGTAAGTGCGTCATAAATACATCGGTAATGTTGTCCTTATGGAACCCGTATTTCTTTAGGGAACTTTCCAGATTATAATTCCCCCAACGATAATAGTAACTGTAGAACTTCTCAGATTGCTTGGTACCCATGCCATTATCTATGAGTATTAAACGATCTCCGTCTTCAATCAAGAGGCTTCGGGCGGCAATATCAATCATATTATTACTGTCGGCCGGATTGGTTCTCTGCCATATCGCTTTTGGAACTACCCCAAACATTGCGCCTCCATCTAGCTTGAAATTCCCAGTTTCAATTGGAAAAATTGTCATGTAATTTGCATAAAAGAAGCGCAAATTACTAAAACCATACGAATTGACTAATTGATTAAGAATATATTATCATTTTAGGAAGTATATTAAAAAAGCCTATTTTTAGCGTCTAATCAACCGAGATTGAAAAAACTTGAACGAAGTCTATCTTTAACCTCCGTTATTGCCATAAGTATTGGAGGAATGCTAGGTAGTGGAATTTTTGTGCTCCCTGGTCTTGCTGCTGCGAAAACAGGTTCTTCTTTATGGCTTGCCTATTTAATAGCGGCAGCCTGTATTCTTCCGGCGGCCTTGTCTAAGTCAGAACTGGCCACGGCAATGCCTTCTTCCGGAGGGACGTACGTTTATATAGAACGTGCTTTTGGGCCACGATTGGGAACAATTTCCGGGATTGGACTATGGCTTTCTCTCTTGTTAAAAAGCGCTTTTGCACTGGTTGGCTTTGGTGCCTACCTATCTGTATTGGTACAAATAGACCCGGGCTATACCAGCTATATTGCTTTAATCTTCTTGGGAATTATTTTAATGTTGAATATTTTCGGCGTAAAGAAAGTGGGTAAAGTACAAATCGTTATTGTTTCAATAAGCCTCTTAACTCTGGGGTCTATCTTATTATTTGGCCTTCCCAAAGTTTCTCCAGACTTGCTTTCCCCTTTTCTTTTAGACGGCAAACTAGGTTTAGTATCTACGGTTGCCTTTGTGTATATCTCTTATGCCGGAGTTACCAAAGTAGCTGCAATAGCCGGAGAAATAAAAAATCCAAGTGTTAATCTGCCAAGGGCGATGATACTTTCCCTTCTAATTATGTCGGCTATATACGTTAGTGTAGCCTTTGTCTTAGTAGGAAACATACCTTTAGACGCCCTTCAAAGCGACATTCGCCCGATTTATACCGTAGCAGATATATTAGGTGGACCATATGTTGGATATGCGGCTGCACTCGTGGGGATTATTACCCTAATTTCTATGGCCAATTCAGGCGTTTTGGCGGCATCCAGATTTCCATTTGCTATGGCTATTGATGAACTTTTGCCCAAGTTTATGGGAAAAATTCACAGCAAATATTTAACCCCGGTGGTTACGATAATCTTAACCTGCGTAGTTATGGGTCTTGTGATTCTCTTCTTAGATGTAGAGAAAATTGCGAAGCTAGCGAGTGCTTTTATGGTTACCATGTTTATTCTGGTTAATTCTTGTGTTATTGTACTTAGAGAAACTGCAGCGCAATGGTATAAGCCTCCATATCGTTCTCCATTGTATCCGTTTATGCAGTTATTTGGAATAATTAGCGGCATAATATTGTTGATTTTACTAGGTCTTGGACCATTTGTTGCCGTTATCAGCATATTTGTTTTGGGCTTATTTATATACAGGTTTTTCGGTAAAAATGTTACGCGAACTGGAGTCCTAAGGAAGTACGGGCACAGACCGGCCTTATATTTAATGTACCAACGAAAAGACCAAAAAAAGGAAAATGGCAGCACTAGAAGGCTTACGGCTCGAGATCAGAATTTAGATGGTCAGTTAGTATCCAATGCCGGAGTAGTTGTTCCTCTACTCGGCAACGAAAACTCCCCCGAAATGTTAGTAGAAATAGCAGCGGCTATTAACAAAACAGATATCCTTCAGGCAGTAGATATAACCGAGGTTCCTAATCAGACTTTTCTGGATGCTTTTGTTGAAGAAAACCCGAGAACAAATTCTCTAGAGAGAAGACTTTCAAGACTAGCTAACGCACAAAACATTAATATTGATTTTGAGGCTGCAGTAACCCATGAAATAGCCGATACCATTCACGCCCTTAGCAATCAAACGAACTGTGACTGGTTGGTGATGGGTTGGAATAGTAGATCTCATTCGGGTATCTTGGTGAGCAACCCAATAGGTTGGCTTTTAACTCATATTGATTCTGATTTTGCCCTTTTTAAAGATAATGGGGTGCGAAATATTGGGAAAATTCTTCTTGCTTTAAGACCCGGCCGTAAGGACAAAAACTTTATTGCAGTTGCCGATAGAATTTGTGCTTTCTACAATGCCAGTCTAACTCTGCTACACGTAGTTCCCGAGCACCTGAACGATGAAGAGTTGGGTGCCATGGAAAACAACTCCTTAAAGCTATTAACCAAAGTGCCTGCAACAAGCGAAGTAGTTATTGAAAGGAACGACGACCCTATCTCGGCCATTTCCAATGCCTCCGCGAGCTATGATTTACTTATTTTGGGTACCCCTCAAAAAGACAATTGGATAAGACTGCTTTTCGGGACGGGAAAGGACAAGTTTGCTGAAAACTCTGCATGCTCCGTTTTGCGACTTACCATGAAAGATTAGTGCTAATTAATTGCGCAGCAAATTACTTTATGATAATTTTAGCGGAAACCGTTTGTGATGGTAGAATTAGCAGGAATTATTATACTTGGGATTATTGCCCAATGGGTGGCTTGGCGATTAAAACTGCCAGCTATTCTTCCCTTAATTCTTATTGGCTTGTTGGTAGGCCCTATTGCAACCTTGTATACGGAGGATGGATCCAAGCTCATTGAACCAGTTTGGAACGGAACCAAAGGATTATTTCCAGGAGATGGTCTTTACTACTTCTTATCTCTCGCTATCAGCATTATACTTTTTGAAGGAGGCTTAACCTTAAAGCGATCTGAAATTAAGAATGTTGCGCCAGTAATTTCTAAGTTAATTACTGTAGGGACCATCGTTACTTTTTTTGGAGGAGGACTGGCGGCACATTTTATTTTTGATTTGAGTTGGCAGATTTCGTTTTTGTTTGCCGCCCTAATAATTGTCACTGGTCCAACTGTAATTACGCCCATTCTTAGAAACATTCCCTTAAAAAAAGAAGTTTCAGCGGTATTAAAATGGGAAGGGATTTTAATTGATCCAATTGGCGCCCTGGTTGCCGTATTGGTGTTTGAGTTTATCAGCGTTGGAGAAGGGCAGGAGTATACCAAAACGGCCTTGATAGACTTTGGTAAGATACTACTCTTTGGATCCACCTTTGGTTTCGCCTTTGCACATGCCCTCGCCTTTATTATTAAAAAGAACTATGTGCCACACTATTTAATGAACGTGGTATCCTTATCTGTGGTTCTCCTTGTCTTTGTGGAATCGGATGTTTTGGCTCATGAATCGGGCTTATTGGCAGTAGTAGTTATGGGAATGGTATTGGGGAATATGAACCTTCCCAATTTAAAGGAATTGTTATATTTCAAAGAATCTCTTAGTGTATTACTTATATCCATTCTTTTTATTTTACTAGCGGCAAATATTGATATTGCCGATGTAGAGCTTATCTATAATTGGAAAACGGTTGCGCTATTTCTTGTGATTGTTTTTATCATAAGACCGCTGGGAGTTTTTCTTAGTACAAGAGGCTCTAGCTTAAAATTTAATGAAAAACTCTTTATAAGTTGGGTGGGTCCCCGGGGTATCGTTGCAGCGGGTATTGCTTCTCTTTTTGGCACAAAACTTATGCAGAAAGGTGAACCGGGGGCAGAGTATATTACCCCTCTGGTTTTTATGGTTGTTTTAGGCACCGTATTATTAAATGCCACTACGGCAAGATATTTTGCAAAATTGGTTGGGGTTTTCCTTAAACATTCCGAAGGCATATTAATTGTAGGCGCCTCTAAAGTTTCTAGGCTTATAGCAAATTATCTTAAGAAGAACAACAGGCATGTGGTGTTAATAGATAATAATGAAGCTAATATTAAACATGCACAAAAACTGGGTATTGAAGCAATGTCGGCCAATATATATTCAGACTCGCTTACCAACAATATTGAACTAAACGACATGGGTTATTTGTTAGCTCTTACGGGAAGTTCCGAAATTAACAAATACGTAATTGAGAAGTTTGGGGATCAATTTGGAGAAAATGGATCTTTTAGACTAGTGAGTTCGGATGAAATGAACGATCCGGAGAACAACCCAGAGGAAGGTTTGTTTTCGCACACGGACGACTTTATTAAATTGATGGAGGCTACCAGAAGATATCCTGCCATTCATGAAATAGACTTAGAAGGAGAGGAGCATTACCAGCAATTGATTGACATTACCAACAAGGATGATGAAATAATACCAATTTTTATTAAATCTCCAGACGGAAAAATTTCCATAATATCTTCTTTTAACAATAACCATCAAAACATAAATGAAGGCTTTAAATTAGTTTATCTGGGTAAGATGTTTGATCTTGATATTGTTCCCAGATAGTTTAATTATGGATTATTAGAACCCAGGCGGTATTGGTTGGTGCGTCTAAAGATGAACTTTCAACCTTTCCTTCTTGCACCACCTCACCACTTTTTGGATTTAACCATTTATAGGACATTCTTTTAGGAAGATTCTCAATCGTTATTTTGCCACCTTCATTCAGGTAAGAGATATAAAGCACTCCTTCTTTAACTAAAAGAGGTCTGTTTTCTGCGAGATCCCATCTTTTTTCCAAGCCAGTGGTATTATACGACGAGAGTATTTTTCCAAATAGACCAACATAGGTAGAACCATTCATTTGCAGTGCTTCTTTCCATGATTTTTCCTGAACTGCCCAGGAAGTCCAGCCTTCTTCAGTGGAAGATATTTTCCATTGCCACAGGCTGGCAGCCCCATAGACAACTCCCATGGTAGCTCCACTTATAAATTGCATCCAAGCTTCTTCGCCCTGCCACCAACCTAAACCGTTTTTGCCATCATTCATGCCTTCGTAGGTAGGCTCTCCATTGGCCACTGCCTTGGTGGGGAGGTTGTTATACATTGTTGCAACCTTCTTATAATTGTGATCTCCTCCATGACCTGTTTGCGCCCATTGAAAATCTAACCAGGTCTTATTTTGATGTGTTTTATTGTAGTGCATGCAGTGTTTGGAGGGGTCATTTATAGCCCATTCAGCTACGTAGTCATCACAAGGATTATAGTGAAGGCCTGCCGGTTGTTTGTAACTGTCCCATAATTCTAACATTTCCCCGCTTTCCGCTATGCCTGGGTCATTCCCGTCGTGGTCCCCGCTTAAAAGCCAAATGGCGGGTTGACTCCCATATCTGGCCAGTAAGTAGGTAGAATACCTTACATACTCTTCTGCTTCAATACTGGTTCCTAACACCTGTAGACCTTTCCACCCAAATCCATGAAATACTGGCTGATATACCGGAACGATATTATGGTCTATAAGGATTGCGACCATTTTATCAAGGTATTGAAAATAGGAAGGGTTTATACGGTTGATATGCCCTTCGGACAAATCTCCAAAGGCTCTCTTAAAGCCTTGCTCGGCATTTCTTTTATCGGGTCCCTCAGCATTCTTATCGGGCTGTAAAGTCATTAACAGAACAGCATTAAAACCTTTTCTGTTCCTGTTTTCGCTGTAGGTCTTAACCTGGTCTAAGGTGGCCCGAAACGGCATGGCCCAAGGGGTGTCCGCTACCAGTAAAAATGGATCGCCATTTTGATGGACCACACTTCTCTTGTCCTTACTCATTGCCAAAAGCCCTTTAGCAAGAAGTTTATTTTTGCCTTTATACGGCATTGCCTGGGCCGAGCCTTTGATCCCATGTAGCCCTTGGTCTTTTTTATTTGAGGCATAAGAGGTCCATTTCCAAATGTCTTTGTCGTTAGGAGAAGTAAAACGTATTTTCCAAATAGAATCCCCATCCCAGAAAGCGGGTCTTTTAATAGTGTCTCCCTGTGCATTGGTAAACACGCCCCAGACCGCAACATCTGTATAGGGATTAGAATAAGAGCCCTGTCCTATTAAGGTTATTTCCAATGTATTCCACTTTTCTATTTTAAGCCCTGAAGTTTGTGCAAAACACCAGCCAACTAACAAAAAGCCGGCAATACTAAAACATAATTTTTGAAGCATGATTAAACAAGTATTTCCAGTGAATTTAGCAAGAAAAATTCAAAAATCTTTAATGGAAGTATTGCGAAATTTAGGAAGATTACTTAACGAAAACCGACCTATTAATTCCATAAATACACTCTATTCGTCACCTGCAATAAGCCTCTAGTAGAAGAAAATAGGAATATTTCATGTCTGGGAAAACGCTTAAACGAACAGTAGGCTTTGTCTTGTTCCGGACCAAGAACTAAGGAATATAATCCAAAGCCCATAATTTTTCGTACTTACCTCGTAACCATTCAATAAAATACCTAATTTCCCGGATGAAACCATTCCGATCTATATTTACAGGCATATGTGTCCTCGGGATACTAATCCTTGGTTCTTTTCAAGCACAGTCCCAGGAGACCAGGTATCAGGGACCTCTTCGGGTGGCTGGCTACAAGGGAGAGGCAAATTATCAATATTACATTATAGAGGGAGATACCCTGCGCAACGGTCCTTTTCGTATTCAAAGATCAGATTTAGAATCGTTGTTGCAGAATAAGGACACTTCTTTTCTTTTTTCTGGAAATTATAAGGATAATATTCCAGAGGGAACCTGGCGACTTAAATACGGTTCCTTTACTTCTGGGAATAGTTCGGAGGTAGTGGACTATCAATATCGTGTTTTGGTGAACGGCATACAACAAGAAGCAGTAGGGATGCTTCGCAATGGCCTGCCAGAAGGAATGTGGAATGTAGCCGTAAACCGGATTGAAAATTCTGAGGTGGCCCAATCTAATTTTAAAAGCAAGGTTGATTTTGAAAAAGGTATTCCACACGGCAGCTTTCAGATCGAAGATTTGGAAAGTGCCTTGGTGGGGCGTTTTTTAAGAGATGGCCTTGCGCATGATCAATGGACCTTATTCGGAGGAGGGGACTTGGAAATAGAGGAGAACTGGTACTTTGAGGATGGTGTTTTACAGCAGGTAGAAACTAAGAATGATGGGGAAGTAAAAGTATGGCAGCTAGAATACGAATCCACTACTGAGTTTAAAACTAAAACTCTTGGAGAAGGATATTTGCAAGCCTTGCGATTTCAAACCAAGGCTGATGATTCCTTATCCTATTTAAAAGGCTTATTACCTAGTTTATTAGTACAAAATGACATCTTCTACCATAATCTAGACACTATTTTCACAGCTTTAGGTACTACAGAGTTTTATCCGAAATGGAAGGTAAAACTGGCGTATTATCCACTCGATTCTTTGGAACAACAGTATGCACAGAGCATACACCAGGATGTTATAGAAGCCAAAGTAATAAGCGATGCCTTATTGAACAGTTCTCAATTAAACCTTTTGGCCTTGTCTGATGAACAGGCCGCTTATGGATATGCCGCATTAAAGGCAATAAGACAAGAATGGCTGAAGCCGTTAGGGAAAATAAAACAATATTACGAACAAGACTTACTAGACTATATGAAGCGCCCCCCGCTGGTAGCTTATATCTGGCCCAATGGGATACCATCTGCCACCATAGACCTATCCCCTTATGCGGAAGGCAAGATTCCAAAAGCCACCTTCGTTCTTCCTGATGCGGATCACTATGATTTGTATAAGAACAATTTAATGTCTTCGGCTCAGGCGGCTTCTTATGCTTTAGAAAGCCTTAAAATGATTCAAAAGGAATTAGAGATTAAACTGGGGTTACATAAGGGAGAACAAGAGCTTCTTGCCGTAGAGCAGCGTTTAATTGTATTAAATGACAGCCTGCAAACTTATGTAGATTCGGTTCAGAAAAAACTTCCAAAAGCCTATCATGAAACCTTGCTGTCTGTAGGGGTATTTGCAGAGAAACAATTATCCGATTATGCCATGCGCAGTGATACGGCTTTAAAAACTGCTTTGGCAGAGGAATTAGTTGTCTGTTTTAAAGAATTAAATCAATTGGGCAGAACTATAGGAAGTCTTCCGCAGCAGCGAGACTCGCTTAAAAAACACTATACAGATGGCGTATGGAACCCTTTTATGGCCACGGTGATGGAGGAAGAGGTTAAAAAACGAATTCTTGCTGCTTATGACAAAGTGTTAGTTCCTTATTTCTTAAAAAACATAGAGACTTCGCTAAGCTGTGAAACAGCCAAGGAGTTCTCCCAGCAAATACAGCGCACCAATCAAAGGATGTTCGCCCTGCGTGATGAGGAAACTAAAAAATTAGAGCGAAAACTTCGCAAAGAAAAGGATCCAGAAACAGTTCTGGAATTGTTCAACCTAGGAAACTCTGCAACCAAAGTCGAATGAGAACTAAGCATCCCTTTCGAAGTCAACGACTCACAGTTTTGTTTTTAATAGGCGTATTCCATGGTATCCTAGCGCAAGCACAGGGTGAAGTAGTGCTGCCTCCTGAATCGGAATACAAGGACCCTATTACCAGGGTTTGGTTTAACACCTATGGGAACATACGCCTTTCCAAACGTCTTTTCTGGGATGCCCAGACCCATTTTCGATTTGTAGAAACAGAGAGCACTCCTTATCTGAGTCAAATAGCCCAGATATATAACCGTCATGCGATAGGTTACATCTATTCCAAAAAGTTTAATGTAAGCCTTGGGGGAGTGGTTCGGATCAATTTTAATACGGATCCACTTTCTCCGGATCGCAATGTAGTACCTGAGTGGCGTATATGGCATCAGTATCAATTCGCCATACCCCTGGGAAGTTCTATGATCTACCATCGAATTCGGATTGAACACCGATGGACCCAGAGCTTTGTTGACAATAGTGATTACATCTTTAGAAATAGATGGCGGTATATGTTTAGGATGAAGACGCCTTTAAACAGCCATAAATTGCAGCCCAAGACTTTTTATATTTCCCCAGAGGCCGAATTGATCATGCAAAGCGGAAAGTCGGTGGTGGCCAGTCCTATGGAAGATTTGCGGCTTACAACCACGCTTGGATATATTGTAAACCCAAGATTGTCCTTTGCAGCGGGCATGATGTATTCCCAAGGACAACAGCTGATAAACGGGGGTATTTACAAGCAGGCATGGACCATGCGTTTCCATATGTACTTCTCACCGGACTTTAGGAAGGTGAAAAATAAGCTTCCCGAAATCCATTTGACCGATTAATTCGTAGATAAGCATGTAAGAACAGCTTATTAGGTATGAAAGCAAAGAAATTTATCCCTTATCTTTTACTAGTGCTCGCCGTAGGTATTGCAATAATATACCGACATCAGACGATTAGCCTGAAACAAGAAATGGCTGCCAAAGACGCCGAGAGCATAATGGTTACAGAAAAACTGACTCACTACGAGCAATTGGCCGAGATAGATTCTATGTTGCTTACCGGTTCTTATACAGATGCTGTAGCATCTTACGCACAGACAATGAAGACTGCCAACGAGAATAGAATGGCTATTCCGCTGCGTATCGCCTTGGCTGAAAAATTGATGTATCTGGAATCTTCAAGCCAGGCACCCACTCTAGGTAGTGATAAGGATAAAGATAGTTTGTCTCTCCAGGCAACAACCTATGCAACAACTGCCAAGCAATACGATTCTCTACAGTTTGCTTTACAAAAAACACAGGTAAAACTTTCTCGTTTACAACAGCAATTAAAACAGAAGTCTTTTGGAGAATATTTGCAGTTTAAAAGCAATAAAGGAGCCCAAATTCATTATGTGGGGCAGGTAAAAAATGGAAAGGCCAATGGTTTTGGAATTGCGTTGTTAGATACTGGAAGCCGGTACGAAGGACAGTGGAAAAACAACCAGCGTCATGGAGAAGGTACCTACTATTGGGCCGACGGGCAATACTATGTTGGCCATTACGACAAAGACAAAAGGAGTGGCCAGGGAACTTATTACTGGCCTAATGGAGAGAAATACACTGGGGAATGGAAGGAAGATAAGCGCAGTGGTACTGGTCAGTTTTTTGATAGCGACGGAGATGTAATGGCGAAAGGCGAATGGAACGACGACAAATTAGTGGAAGCCGATAAAAAGTCGCGCAAATAACAATACGCCTTTTCCTTTTACGCACATCCTATTCTTATCTGCCTAAAGAACTCTTTACTACCTTACTAGAATCTTATCAAATAAGCTAGAGCAAGCCTTCCAGGTGAAGCCCTTTAGTAAACCGCCCTTAAGTTTTTGTGGTCTTAGCCAAGAAAGGAAGTAGTCTTATTAATTTCTACAGAGATATCCTCTAGAGAAATATCGTAGTTCTTTCCCGCCAGAAGCTTGTAAAAATGAACAGAAGATTCTCTTTTAATTTTTCCAGAAAGCAGATCCGGATCTATTTCCCCACCTTCCTGTTGCCAGGTAAATACGGAGTGTTGTATTATTTGAATTATGGAGTGGACCGCCTTAAATTCTGCAATATAAGTTGTCATTTTTTGCGTTTTTTCCTACAGTCTAAATAACACAATATGTCTGTTATTATTGTATTCTATAGCAAAAAAGTAAGAAAAATCTTCAAGACATCGACCTGCAAGAAAAAGACGACAGTACAAGGAACAAGCTAATCATTTAGTTTTAGAACCGCCATAAATGCCTGCTGCGGAATTTCTACATTTCCAACTTGGCGCATTCGCTTTTTCCCCTTCTTTTGTTTTTCCAAAAGTTTTCTTTTCCGTGAGATATCCCCCCCGTAACATTTGGCGGTCACATCTTTTCTAAGCGCCTTAATAGTTTCTCTTGAAATAATCTTAGCACCAATGGCCGCTTGAATAGGAATATCGAATTGTTGGCGAGGAATAAGCTCTTTTAGCTTTTCGCACATTTTCTTTCCAATATATTGGGCGTTGTCAAAATGTATTAGGGCAGATAGGGCATCTACGGGTTGTGCATTTAATAAAATGTCTACTCGCACCAATTTTGAAACACGCATGCCAATAGGAGAATAGTCAAAAGAAGCATAGCCTTTTGAAACCGTTTTAAGACGATCATAGAAATCGAATACAATCTCTGCCAAGGGCATATCAAAGTTGAGCTCTACTCTTTCTGTAGTAAGATAGGTCTGGTTTGTAATCTGCCCCCTTTTATCGATACAAAGAGACATTACATTCCCAACAAAATCGGATTTGGTTATAATTGTTGCTTTTATATAGGGCTCTTCCACTCTTTCCAGGGTAGAAGGGTCTGGTAGATCACTAGGATTGTTTACAATAATGGCCTTGTCGGGATGTTTTGTTGTGAAGGCGTGGTAACTTACGTTGGGTACAGTGGTAATCACCGTCATATCAAACTCGCGTTCCAAACGCTCCTGAATAATTTCCATATGCAGCATCCCCAGGAATCCGCATCTAAAACCAAAGCCTAAGGCAGCACTACTTTCCGGGCTAAAGACCAGGGAAGCATCGTTGAGTTGTAACTTTTCCATAGAAGAGCGCAACTCTTCAAAATCTTCCGTATCTACAGGATATATCCCTGCAAAAACCATAGGTTTTACGTCTTCAAAACCGGCAATAGCATTTACTGTTGGGTTTACCGCATCGGTGATGGTATCTCCCACTTTTACTTCTCTGGCATCTTTTATCCCCGTAATAAGGTAGCCAACATCTCCTGCCTTAATACTTTGTTTGGGGAATTGTGTAAGCTTTAAAGTTCCAACCTCATCGGCAAAATAACTTTTACCCGTAGCTACAAACTTAATTTTTTGCCCTTTGGTAATTTCCCCATTTATTACTCGGAAATAGGTCTCTACTCCTCTAAAAGGATTGTAAACCGAATCAAAGACCAAAGCCTGTAATGGTTCCTCCAATATACCTTCAGGCGGCGGAATACGCTCAATGATAGCGCTGAGTATTTCTTCGATACCTATGCCTGTTTTAGCACTTGCTGGGATAACCTCTTCCGGGTCGCAGCCTAGAAGATCTACGATATCATCTGTAACTTCTTCCGGGCTGGCACTTGGCAAGTCTACCTTGTTTAGCACCGGGATTATTTCCAAATCGTTTTCTAGGGCAAGATATAGGTTAGAAATTGTTTGCGCCTGTATGCTTTGAGCGGCATCTACCACAAGAAGGGCGCCTTCACAGGCGGCAATAGAGCGGGATACTTCATAGGAAAAATCAACATGTCCGGGTGTATCAATAAGATTCAGAATGTACTCCTGTCCCTGATAGGTATAGTCCATCTGTATAGCATGACTTTTAATAGTGATGCCCCTTTCCCTTTCCAGATCCATGCTATCTAACAGCTGCTCTTTTTTTTCCCTTTCCGTTACCGAACCAGTGAAATCTAATAGACGATCTGCCAGAGTACTTTTACCATGGTCTATATGAGCAATAATACAGAAGTTTCGAATGTGCTTCATTTTCTTTATCCGCAATATAAAATAGGGGTCAAAGATACATTTTTCTCCGTCTATACTTCCTATTACTGGACAAACAAATTCTTAGTTTGAAGAATACCGCGATAAGAAACGGGAGCTTTTCTTTGTTTATGGAGATTGTCCTTATTAGATAGATATATTCAATTTTGCTTAATTTTGCAGCTTAAACTAATATATAGTGGTTAAAATAGACACCATAGAACTGCCTGATTTTCCGTTGTTACTTGCTCCTATGGAGGACGTAAGCGACCCTCCTTTTAGGGCCCTTTGCAAAGAACAAGGAGCAGATTTAGTCTATACCGAGTTTATTTCCTCCGAGGGCCTTATCAGGGATGCCGCCAAGAGTGTAATGAAGCTCGACATTTATGAAAAGGAGCGTCCGGTAGGTATTCAGATTTTTGGAGCCAACCTGGATTCCATGTTGCGTTCCGTGGAGATTGTAGAAAAATCCAAACCAGATATTATCGACATTAATTTTGGATGCCCGGTAAAGAAGGTGGTCAGTAAAGGAGCCGGAGCAGGGATTTTAAAAGACATAGATCTGATGGTTTCCTTAACCAAGGCCATGGTAGAACATACCCATTTACCGGTAACGGTAAAAACAAGACTAGGCTGGGACGATAGTACCATTAAAATTGTGGAGGTGGCCGAGCGGCTGCAGGATGTGGGTTGTAAGGCAATTGCTATCCATGGTAGAACCAGGGCACAGATGTATAAGGGTTATGCCGATTGGAATCCTATAAGAGAAGTTAAGAATAATCCCAGAATGCATATCCCTGTTTTTGGAAATGGGGATGTGAATAGCCCGGAAGCAGCAAAAAAAATGCGGGACGAATATGGTTTAGATGGCGCAATGATTGGAAGAGCCAGTATAGGCTACCCATGGTTTTTTAAAGAGGTAAAACATTTTTTGAAAACCGGCGACTACCTCGCACCGCCTACCATGGAAGAACGGGTAGAGGCCGCTCGAAGACATTTGCAAATGTCTATAGATTGGAAAGGAGAAAAGCTAGGCGTATTTGAAACGCGGAGGCACTATACCAATTATTTTAAGGGCATTCCCAATTTTAAGGAGTACCGAATGAAAATGGTTACCAGCGACCATTCTAAGGATGTTTTTGACGCCTTTGATGAGGTGTTAGAGAAGTTTGGAGATTTCGCCTTTGTCTAGGACAAAAGCTTTTTTGTTACCCTGCTACTGGCAATTTTAGAGGCGACAATCCCAAGAACCACTATGGTTACGATTACCACCAAAACATTCATTAATTTGTATTCTACGGGGTAGGCCAAAGAAGGCGTAATTCGCAGCCATCCAAAGGCCAATTGAGACCAGATTAGTAAAGAGGCCAGAAACAGGCCTATAAGACCTCCCATGCCCGTTACAATTACCCCCTGCACAAAATACACCTTTCGAATTTCTCTAATCGTAACGCCGAGACTATAAAGGGTTTTAGAATTTTGTTGTTTGTCCAGAATCATCATAATAATAGCACCTACCACATTAAAGAGCGCAATAATAAGTACCAGTGTAAAGATTAGATAGGTAGCTAAATTCTCGGTATTCAGCATGCGGTATAAGGCATTGTTCAGCTGTCGCCGGTTCATAAGATTTACCTTGTCTCCTAAAAGAGCAAGTATTTTGTTCCGTACTTCTGTTATCTCTACATCAGGGGTCAATCGAAAATTTATCCCAGAAATTTGGGTGTTGTCTTTTTCCAATAAAATTTGGGCCAAAGGAAGACTCGTCAGTATATATTTTTTATCCAGATTTTCCTCCACAGCGTAAACGCCACTAATTACCACAGGCATTTCGTTATAGGGTTTTGCACCAAAACCTTGCTGGGTAGGAGATCCTAGTCCGGGTTTGGGAGCCAAGATTTGAAGAGGGTTTTGGTAGTCGTTAATGCTTAGGCTTAAAAGGTGTGCGATACCCAAACCAACAACCGCCTGCTGGTTGTCTACCGCCCAATTTCCCCAATAGATGGCGCTATCTACCTGAGTTGCTTGGGTATAGGCCGTATCTACTCCTTTTAGATAGGCTACAGAACTTTTTTGTCTATAGGTAAGATATACCTGTTCTTCCATTTCCTTGGAATAGGAGGCAATGCCCTCTATTTCCTTTAATTTTTGTTCCTCTTCAGCAGAGAGACTAAAAAATTTACCACTAATGGGTGAAGCCTTAAGGTCGGGGTCAAAGATGTTACTAAAGGAAAGACTGAAGGTTTTTAGGCCAGAGAATCCAGAAAGGACAATAAACAGTGCGGCAGACCCAATAACTATAACCAAAAAAGTAATAAAGTTGATAATATTTACTGCATTCTGTGAACTTTTAGAACGCACATACCTTTTTGCTATATAAAGAGGAAAGTTCAAGCTAAGATTTTTTTCTTTTCGGCAGTAGTTCCGGATTATCAATAGGGTTTTCTTTTCCCTTTAAGGACTTTTCAATATTATCAATATATTCTAAAGAGTCGTCTAAAAAGAAAGACAGCTCTGGAATCCTTCTAAGCTGGTGTTTGGTACGTTGGGCAAGTTCGTGCTTAATAAGTGGTTGGTTAGAAATTAACCCTTCCAGTAATTCATTGGCTTTGGCAACCGGAAAGATACTCACATACACCTTGGCAATAGAAAGGTCTGTTGTTACATATACTTTAGAAACAGAAAGCAGTGTTCCTTTTAGTCCACCATCGGTAGCCGCCCGTTGTAAAATATCGGCCAGATCTTTCTGTAAAACCCCTGCAATTTTTTTCTGTCTTTGTGTTTCCATAGGGCAAAAATACGTACTTTAGAGTTAGTTTAGAAAGAAACCTTTAGCAGTTGGGCACTATGAATAAAATAGAGCATATTGGGATAGCCGTAAAAGACATTAATGCTTCCAACGAATTGTTTGCCAAACTTTTTGGAGAAGTTAACTATAAGATGGAAGAAGTAGTTTCGGAAGGCGTTAAAACCTCTTTTTTTAAGGTAGGCCCCAATAAGATAGAATTGTTAGAGGCTACAAAACCAGATAGTCCTATAGCCAAGTTTATAGACCGCAAAGGAGAAGGCATTCATCATATTGCCTTTGATGTTGAAAATATTGAGGCAGAGGTAGCCCGGCTGAAAGCGGAAGGCTTCGTTGTTTTAAATGAGACTCCTAAAAAGGGAGCGGACAACAAGCTGGTGGTTTTTTTACATCCTAAGACCACCAACGGTGTACTCGTAGAACTGTGCCAAGAGATAGGTTAGGTTTTTTATGTTATCTTATAATAGGGTAAAAATTCAGACCACTCCTTCATAGGGTCTAATTAAAAATTAAAACACCCTATTTCACTATAATTTATCCGTTTTCAGCAGAACCACCCAGGTACTTTCTCTAGTGTATCTAGTTTAGTCTAATGTGTTTTTATAAATCATTCCATCCTTCATTATAATTCGAATATTCGAATTATCGGTCACCATTGTTATATCGTCTAGTGGATTTCCATTTACCAAGAGGATATCCGCATAAGCACCTTCCATAACCACTCCTAAATCTCCATCCGGGTAGGGGTTTCTGAGGCCGCTTAGTTTAAAGAGTTCGCCAGAGTTTCCCGTAGCCATAATCAGGATTTCTCCAGGCTTGTACCATGGCAGAAGACGTTCCATCATTTTTACAGAGCTTTCTACCGTTTCCTTGGGGCTAAGGAAAATATCTGTACCGTAGGTGAGTTTTAGATTGGGTATTTCCCTGGCCGTCTTATAGATAAATTCTGTTCCCTTGCACACTTGTGCTAATTTTGAATTGGAGAAGTCATCCAGTTGGGGCTCACTACATAGGGTAAACGGCTGGGTGCTTAAGAAGACCCCTTTTTCTGCCATTTTCTCCAGCGTAGGTTTATCAAGCAATTGTCCATGGCCAATATCTTTTACGCCCGCATCAATGGCCTTATTAATGGCACTTGGATGATAAGAATGAATGGTAACATAAGTACCCCAATCGCCTGCAGTATTTGTAGCTGCCTTGATTTCATCGAATGTAAATTGGTCACCAAGTAAAGGATCGGCCGGGGAGGCATAACCGCCACCTGCAGCTAGTTTGATATGGGAAGCGCCATGTCGGAGATTTTCTCTGGCAGCTGCAAGTACTTCTGAAGTTCCGTCTACTATATAGGCGTGTCCTTCCGCTACATAGGCCGGATCGCTACCTCCAAATCTTGGATGTTTTTGATTAGGAGTTCTAAAGTCGAAATGTCCAGCGGTTTGAGTGATTGCACCTCCGGCCGGATAAATCCTTGGCCCTTCAACTATTCCTTGATCAATGGCCTTTTTAAGACCAAAGGTATTGCCGCCCATGTCGCGGACAGACGTCACTCCATTCATCAGGTATATCTTGGCATCCACGGTAGAATGGATATAGCTGTATGCTGCATCGCCAAATAGTAATTCAGCTTGTGGAAGCGATGCAAAGGCTTAATGCACATGCGTATCTGAGAGCCCGGGCATTAAGGTGAGACCTTCTCCATCAATCACTACAGCATCTTTAGAGGCTTTATCACCTGCTTGAGAAGATACTTCTTTAATCATATTGCCTTCAACCAACACCTGTGTTGTGGAGGAAAGTTTATTTGTTTTACCATCAAAAACACGAACATTTTTAAAAACAGTCTGACTGGGTTTCATTTCCTGGGCACTAAGCTGGAAAGACCACATAAGCGCGCATAACAGAAGTGGGATAATTTTAAATCTACCTAGTCGATTCCTTTTATAATTTTGCATTGTAGTGTATTTTTAAGATTAATTATTTAAGTACTGTTGGGCTGTCTGTAATAATGAGAACCGAAAAAGCTCATCGCCAGTACTGGCTGTGGCCATAATATGACAGACCAAGTTAAATCGGTAAGCGCAAATCTTATCAAAAAACCAGAATAAGTCTATGTTTTCAGAATGCCGATAAATTAGTTTGCTTATAGTACTGGTCAGGGGAGGACAGACACTATTGCTTCAACAAGATAGTGTATTATTTACTAAATAAATACTTATCAAAGAAAAATACACCAGTTGTATTATTAGAATTCTGTACTTGGATTAGTGTTTCAAAAAGTAATTGCCTGATGCAAAAATTTTCCATGCATATTGGCGAAAAGACAGGTCCTTTATTTAAAACAAATCTTTCTGTTAATTAAGTCTTACCAGGTCCACCACTCGGCCCGTATTCCAAAATAATGCCCTACTTTTCGCGGCCCTACTAATTCCAGAAAAGGAGAATACAAATTTTCCTGAGCAAAGTCGTTATAGATACCCATAGAATAAATAAAACGTAGTTGTGGTCTGCTCCATACAGAGCGTTCCTTTCGCAGGGCCAGGGTAGGTATAATAGACAATTTACCCATACGATACCAAGGTTGGTCACCATCCTGCCGTTGGGAATAATGAGCTTCCGCTTGCAGGTGAAACAGGTCCGTTATATAGCGTACCCCTTTAAAGCCCACCGTAAAGTCTTGTTTAAAATTAAAGACTTCCCTGCCCAGATAGGTTTCAGACAGCCCCCTCCCATCGGCCGCACCCTTACTGCGATTATAGACGGCATAACCATTGAGGCTAAAGTTGTTGGAAAAGTTTAAAAGAAAGTGGTCTATAATATGCCAAGAGTAGGCATTCTTAAATTTAAATGTCTCCGTATTCACAGCGCCAAAGGTTTCCCAGGTTCGCGAAGAACCCCCATCACCCCCGTTTGCAATGCCACGTCCGTAGCGAACTCCCAATTGGTTAAAGGAGCCCTCTTGCATACCTTTAAAGTTGTTTTGATAGCGCGCACCAAAAACAAAGCCGCTATCCCCGGGAGCAGAGAGCACAGCGTTCGTAGTATCTGAAACCGCGGTTGGGTCTCCAATATGGTGGTATTCTGCCAGGAAGGAGAAAAGATTGCCCTTAGGGGTGCGAATATCGTGTTCTAGAATATAGACCTGCCGGTTTCTGATTTCCAGACTGGGCGTACCCGATTTAATATTTATAAAGAAATACGGAGGTACAGTTGCTGTAGTATCTGTAGAAGCAATAAATAGTGCGGCAGCTCTAGTATTTTTATATTCTATACCAAAGCCTTGTCCGCTATGGTCGTTAAAAACCCAATAATCTGCCATATGGATATCAGGGCCTCGGTAAAGCCTGGAACCCACCCAAAGGTTTAGGTCTTTTGTGATCACATTTTTCGCTTCTACGTACATTTCTGGGAGAGCAATGGCCAGGCCGTTCTCCCCGGTGGTATTAGAATTCCCGAAAAGGGAACCACTTCGCGAAAAAATAGAAGTTCGCAGCTGCACATTTACCTGCAGCGAGTCTGGCCCCGGATCTGTGGGTGTCATATGAAAGGCAACCCCCGCTTCCAGGTAGTCTTGTTCTTCCATTCTACCACCAATACTCCCCATATTGTTGAGGTTTAGTCTTCGGCCATCAATCCCGGCGGCGTCTGTGGTACCGCTTACCCCAATACGGCCGTAAGAGCCAACCCCAACAGCAAACCAATCCCGGCTATAGATATCCTGGTATAGGATGTTTTCTTGTGCCAGCCCGGCAAAAGAGAAATAACAAAGAGCGCATAAAAGCGTAAGTCTTTTTCTAATCAATACAGAGGTTTAAGGTGAGGATTAAATATAGTGAATATTTAAACGAAGAGGGAAAGGGAGGTAGCTCTGTGGGAGAATAACAGCGATGAGAATTTGGTTTACTTTTCTCAAGGAAACGTTTAAAATAGCATAGACGGGGTTTGCAACCTAATAAAATAAGTAGTAATATTGCAGTCCAAAATTTTGGATATAACCGGTCCTATAGCTCAGCTGGTTAGAGCACCTGACTCATAATCAGGGGGTCCCTGGTTCGAGCCCAGGTGGGACCACTTCTTAAATCCGTAACACATTGATAAAAAGATGTTTACGGATTTTTGTTTGAAAAATTGTACGGTAATTGTATAGCTAGAACTTATTAACAGTCACATTTTAATAGGTCCATTCAAGAAAAGCTAAAAGTTTTTGGGTGTATTTTCCAGAATCAACCCCCCCGGCCTTAAATATATTCCTTTTCTTTTTTCAATACATACTCCCCCTATTAAGTAGGTCCTTTTAGGGAAATTAAAAGACAGGTATTTATTAATTCAAGGGACGAATAAAATTCAAACAGGCTAAACCTAATGTCTTTGTTATTAGTGCTTTACACAAAACATTACTCTATTTAGTGTCCCTGGATTAATTGCTATAGATTATTTTCTTCTAAAAATATTGGTAAATTATCCGTCATCTTGCATGACAAGTTATATACCAATTTGTACCTTACAAAAAGTATAGAATTATACTGATATCCAGAAAAGATTCATGGATATACGTTAATTTAATTCCCCATAACGAGTTCGGGTGCATATAAAATAATCTAGTCATATCCTCAAAATCCTATAAAAAATGACTTCTTCACAATCATATTTTATTCCTCACAGAAAATAAATCAATAATTTTAGTCTTTTTTATTGCTCACAGAAATATTTTGTGTATATTTGCCATGTAGTTCTTTGAAATGTTTGTTTAGTGAACTCAAGAGTTTTTTAACTAAAACAATTGAAGAGGGGTTTCCCCTCCACCCGTAATGGGTTATTGTAACGGCAACAAGAAATCTAACGAACGGACGAACGTACAACCCGCGTGGTAGTGCACCAGACCGCTTTATAGGCTTATTGAACCCCTTACAAAATTGCTTAAAGAGGTTATTATCCACTTGTTAGATAAGGCTTTCTTTAGGCAGGAACTTGAGAAGTGTCGTAGGACTATATCCTATATGGGTTCACGCAGCTAAATAGGCAGGTAGCATAGTGCTATCCATGTTTATTAATTAAAATCATTTAAAAATGGTTAAAAACAAACAAAGGGTTGACCAACTCCAAGATGGAGTTAGGTCATTACTCGCAAAGAGCGGGTACGCGTTCTCGGAAGAGGACAAAGCTTTACTTGAAGCAATTCTTGTAGAGTTGGAAGAAATGTCAAACGGCGAAAAGGACAATAGTCCGGACCAAATTTTGAGGATTCTCTCTCTGCTTTTGAGATTTTTAAAATTCTTCGGAATTGACGATATCTCAGGGTTATTCTAATTCCACACTTCTCATTTTTTTTAAAATTATTATTGATATGAATATAGGTAACGCCATAAAAGATTTAAGAAAGCAAAAGGGTCTGAAACAGACCGATTTTGCTGACAAATGCGGTCTCTCACAGTCCTATCTTTCTTCAATTGAAAAAGGCAGAAAAGAACCTACTTTGAGTATTCTTAAACAGATAGCAAACGCGCTTTCTATTCCAATGCCTGTTTTAGTTTTTTTCTCACTCGATCAAGAAGATATTGCTGAATCAAAGCGAGATGCTTTCAAAATGTTAGAACCTTCTATAAAAGGTTTAATTACTGACGTTTTCATTTCATAATACATCTGAAATGAAAAAAAGAATCAAAGATTTAGCCTATGCATTAAAAGTCGATAAATGTTTTTTGATAAAATTAGCTTCTTCAATTGATGCCGATGAAACTAGATTTTATCGCAACTGGGACGAACCAAAAACTGACGAAAAAGGATTGCCAAGATTTGAAAATGGCATGGCTTTGACTAGACCAATAAACGCCCCTACTACAAAATTAAAATATGTACAATCTCAATTATTAAAACAGGTTCTTTATAAACTAAAACTTCCCGAATATTTTTTCGGTGGTTTAAAGAATAGAGATGCTGTCCTTAATGCACGCTACCACCAAGGAAACAAATACTTTTTCTTAACTGACTTGAAGGATTTCTATCCATCTGTTGCTTTCACTAGTGTTGAAAAAGCTTTACGAAAGGAGGGGTTTTATCCTGACGTGGCAAAATTAATCAATAGGATATGCACAAAAGAAGGAGCTATACCACAAGGTTGCCCAACTTCATCATTCTTAGCGTCTTTGGTTGTTTTTCATAGTTGCGGTGACCTATTTGAAAAATATATAAATGATGGACTGACCGTTTCTATTTACGTTGACGACATAACGTTTTCCAGTCCAATTGATTTTAAACAAAATACTGGGAAAATATTAGAAGAGCTGCGCAACCGAGGACTTAAAATTAACTTTAAAAAAACGCATTATTGCACCTTCAATCCAGTAGTTACCGGAGTTCAAGTGAAAAATAACGGTATTAGCCCTTTGCCACATACTTTTGAACGCGCAGTTGATTTGTTAAGAAGCGAAGCTTCACGTAATGGACATATACAGCGAATCAAATACATTAAGAAAATTGCGAATAAAAAAACGCACCCTTACAACACCTATAGCAAATAGGGCAAAAAGGGATAAATTTAATGGTTTGCGTTTATTTACTAAGTCCGCCAAATCTTTTGGATTTGGCAATTAAAAAAAATTACAAAACAAAAAGCTTTGGCTATGTGTGCAGACGAAAACGAAACGTTTCTTTGCCTGCCCTACTTGCCATAGCCTAACCTTTAGCGGTCAGCAGATAAATCACCTATGCTAAACAAAACACATAACACCAAAATCCGAATATGTAATTCTTGTCAATTGGCATATTTACCATTTATAATTATTTTATATGCCAATTATGGTTTATTTCTTTATATTTGCTTTATAACTTAAAAGTGGCGGCAACACATTAAATACAGCACATAAAGATATGAAACAAGAACACAAAGAGTATTTCGCAAGCGATAAGGAATTTTTAGCACATGAATTTAAGTCAAAAGCAAGAATAATTGATGAAACAATGGTCGAAGTTGTTGCACCAGATGGAGAAGTTTTTTCCGTATTGGCTCGGATTGGGATTTACACCAATGAAGAAACTCGTCATTATCAACTGCATATAGTAGAATATGTTTTTGATAAAAATTTCTCCGATGACAAGGAATTAATGACCAACAATATTTGGAGAGATTTATTGCAAAATGGTGTGACGTTCATGGGTATGAGTTCTGGAAACAAACAAGCAGAAAGAACTCGAATCGGAAATAAAATTCGCCAAATACGGAAAGAAAAGGGAATTGAAGCAAAAGACTTAGCAAGGTTAACAAATATAAACGCTGCAAATCTTAGCAGAATTGAACAAGGTAAATATTCCGTTGGGCTTGATATTCTTTCAAAGCTAGCATCTGCTTTAGGACACCATATTGACATTGTACCTAATCAAATGTAGGTAATATGGAAAGTTTACTTGAAACTTATAATGGCATACAAGAATGCTATTATAAAAATGAGTATTACTCTGTTCGTGATAATGGTGCTATATTACGACATCCCCTAAACAATAGGCGAACTCGACCAACAGACAATAAATGGACTTTTGGTAAACCCAATGTCAGGACAGGCTATCTAGAGATTGCTTCAGTTCGAGTTCATCGAATAGTTGCAACAGCATTCCACGGAGAACCACTTACAAAACATCATGTTGTTGACCATAAGGATACAAACAAGCATAATAACAGACCAGAGAACCTGCGTTGGGTTACTAGATTAGAAAATATTATACTCAATCCAATAACATCAAGACGTATTGAACTTGTCTGCGGAAGTGTTGAGGCTTTTCTAGCTGACCCTTCAAAATTTCGGGATAAATTTAAAAGCCCAAACTATGAGTGGATGTGTGGAGTTAGCAAAAAAGAAGCGCAAACATGCAAAGAAAGATTGATGGCTTGGGCTAAAAGTGGCAAACCATTACAAGGTGGTACTTTAGGTGATTGGATTTATAATAGAAATCTGTCAATTGACTTTGATGACCTTAGGATAGAGGAATTAGAGTTTGTAAATTCTCTATCTCCAAATGCTGTCCAAAAGGCGCAAAACTGGAAAACACCTAGTGAATTTCCACTTTGTCCTAATGAAAACTCACCTCATCCAATTATCAGGTATTTTAAAAATCTAAGTGTAGGTGACGTTTTTTCTAAAAACCAATTTACGAGTTCAATTGTTGAAGATTTTGCAATGTCAAAAGACAAGGATAAATTATGGATTATGTGTAAAAGTGGTGATGAACATCCAATAAAACCTTATTCTTTGGCAGAGATAACTTACCAAAGCAATGTTTTTATTCATGATAGTCTCGGAACGTTTTTCGAAAAAGTAGGTGTTGAAAAACAATTTACACTAAAACAAGGACTTGAATGGACAGGCGGTGATTCCATTGATGATTACTGTTAATTTGATTCTAAATCTTGGAAATTGCACTAACAACACACCAAACTATGACTAGGCCGGCTCCGGTAAAAGCTAAAAGTTTTTAGACCAACTTTCTAGAATCAGCCCCCACCCGGGTTAAAATAATTCACTTTCCTTTTTCATTAGTTGGTCCTTTACTAATGTAGGTCTTTTTACGGAATTTATAAGACTCCTAATTTCCTATGTCGAATATCACCGTGAAAAGGTGAATTCTGATATAAATACTTAAATGTCAAGCTTTATATAGGCTAAGTATTTTAATTTGCTCACTTAATTATAATTTTGTTAGACTTTGTTATTGTTTAAATACGATTAAAATATATGGCATTGCGCATGACATGTTATATACCAATTAATTCCTTCACAAAAAATAGAATTATTTTTATGAAATGAAAAGATTCATGGTTATAACGAGTTGTCGTTCATTAAAAATAAAATTGTACAATATGTATAATTTTTGTATCTTTGACTTGTAACAAAGATTTGAATGAATGTAAAAATCCTAGAATTAGCAACCAAATCCGAGATTAAATCTCAAATCTATTTGATTACAAAAAATAAATCAAAATTACCTTCACTGAATGAAGGATGGAGATTTAATTTTAATAAATACTCAAAAAGGAAAGAATACGAGACCTACATTTTAACGACCGACAAAACACCTGAAATAATTGAGGGATGTTTAATAATAGATACTAAAAGTCCTTATCAAGTTTATATGGCTTTTGTTGAAGTTTCACCGCATAACAGAGGTAATAGAAAAAGATATGATAGAGTTACAGGTTGTTTAATAGCTTTTGCTTGTAAACAAAGTTTCATTCAAGGAAAAGAAGGATATGTTGCATTTGATGTACACGAAGAGAAAGAAGAAAATGAGATAAAACTAATGAAGTTGTATAGTCAAAAATACAATGCTGTAAGAATGGAAAATTCTACAACAATGATTATTCTACCTGAAGGGAGTGAAAAACTCATTAATGAATTTTTAAATTAAAAGGTTATGAAAAATATAGAAATCTTACCTAAAGACATTTGGAACGATGACAAACTCAACAAAATAAATGAGTTTGTTAAACAGCATTCTGATAATCAATCTAAAGAAAGAAAAATTAGAAATAAACTTCTTTCTATCCAATATAAACTAGAAGACTATATTGAAAGAGATGACATTAAAGAAAATGAGCTTCTTGATATTTTGGATTTTGTCAAATTGTACTTAAAGGTCTTTGATATTTCCAAAAAAGATTTAGCTAAATATTTTGGAATGAGAGACAGTAACCTTCATAAATATTTAACTGGTAAAAGAAAACTGAATTCAGAAGTTGTACTAAAAATTAGTTCATTTTCTCGAACAAAACCTGAATATTGGTATAGAGTTCAAGTTAAAAACGAAATAGTAAAATTGAAAACAGAGGATATAAAGAAATATGACAAATATGACTATGAAAAGTTATTGTCTATATAAAAAACAAACACCAACAATGGCCATAAGCAATTGTTTTTTCTCGCCTACTTTGGAATTTCCGCAGTAATTTCAATTTTAGTGTTTACTTGCAACGTTTAGTACCAACCCAGGCAATTACTCATTTACAAATACGTTGCACGCCATAATAATAAAAACCTCAGGCATATTAAAAAGCATTTTTTTGACCTTGGCCTGCCAAATATAACTTTTCGGTTCCCGATCTAAATCGAATTTATATGACAGCTTTTACTTTTTTCCAACTAAATGGATTTCTGTTCGTATAGATTTCTTTAAGATAAAAAAATTACCGTCCTTTATTAGTTATATGCGAAAATTCCTACTTAAGAACGAAAACTTATGATTAAAACCATTGAATACTTTTGGAATCTAAAAAACTTTACCCCCAACCCAAAACAAAAACAAGCCATTCTTCATACGGAAGGTCCATTGTTCTTGACTGCCGGTCCGGGTTCTGGTAAAACAAGAGTAATTCTATGGCGCACAGTAAACTTGATAGTCTTTCATCAAGTTGATCCAAAGAAAATATTCCTCGCTACGTTTACTGAAAAAGCAGCTCATCAATTGAAAGATGGTCTGAGGAGTTTACTTGGCTTAATCACGAACGAAACTGGGCAGCCTTATGACATTTCAGGAATGGCCATTGGAACAGTACATTCGATTTGTCATGATATTTTGGTTGACCGAGATAGAGTATTTTCTGAAGATGGTGTGAGAAGTAAAGCACCAATCCTTTTAGACTCATTGGCTCAGTATTTCAAGATTTACCGAAGATCATTTTGGAGAGAGCTTTTGGGTGCCGGTGGTTATTTGGTTTCAGATAATATTGAAGAAGATGAAGAAACTGCGCAACGAGAATTAAACACGTATTTCAGTGGTAGTGATTTCTATTCAAGACATTATGCTGCAACAAACATCATCAATATATTCAATCGCTTTTCTGAAGAGAATTTAGATCCAAATGCCCATCAAACGGATGATGAGATTTTAGAACGAGTGTTGAAGATGTATGCTTTCTATTGTGTAAGCCATAAAGGAGAGAAGATCGACACTATAGATTTTTCCTTGCTTCAGCAAAGAGCATTCAACAAAATCAAAAACTATGAAGGATCAAAGGATGCATACGACTACATCATTGTAGATGAGTATCAAGATACAAACTCAATTCAAGAACAAATTTACTTTGAGTTAGCAAAGAAGAGTAAAAACATTTGTGTTGTTGGGGATGATGATCAAGCATTGTATCGCTTTAGAGGTGCAACAGTTGAAAATCTTGTAGAGTTTGAAGAAAGAAGTAAAAAATATCTCAATGAAACACCAACAAGAATTGACCTTGACACAAACTATCGTTCAAAAAAGAAAATAGTAAACTTCTATACTGATTTTATTGATCAGACTAATTGGGCAAAGAAAGATGGAAGTGGTCACTATAGAGTGGCTGACAAAAACGTGCAGTCATTTAATCAAGAAGAGTTTTCTGCAATAGTAACAACGGATAGAGCTGACAAAATTGAAGTCTTTGATAAGGTCGCTCAGTTTGTTCATGACTTGAAATCATCAGGAAAAATTGAAGATTACAACCAAGTAGCTTTCCTCTTCCCTTCATTGAGTTTTCGAGGTGCGAAAAACGGAGCAGTTGCAGATTTTGAAAATGCATTGAATGATCGTGGCATTCAGATTTTCGCACCAAGGGCAGGCCGCTTTTTAGACATTCCAGAAGCCATTGAGATTTTTGGATTACTCTTTCACATTTTAGAAAGACCGAGTCATCAAGGACAAGCAAGTGGCGGATTGAGAGATTTTCGTCAATGGCAAGTTGGTGCAATGTATCATGCTGAGCAGTTGATGGCTGAAGACAGTTTGTTGAAGGAATATGTAACCGACAAACAAGAAGAGGTAAAAAAGATCAAAGCGGATTATGAAGCTTTGATGAAAGTCATCAATAAGAAGAAGTGGAAACTTGATAACAATCTCAAGCTAGACATGATTCGAGATTTAGCTTCGGCAAGTGGGTTATCTAAAACAGCCAGAGCAACACTCCAAAAAAGAGCCTTTCTTGAGCTTCTGAAGAAGAAGCAACAAGCAAAACAACCTGTGTCACTGAAATATGTGGTAAACCGTGTCACATCAGTTGACTGGAGTGTGCTTGATTTATTCTATCATTTGAACGGTTTCAAACATTTCCAGAAAATGTATGAAATGGCAGAAGAAGGAATTGATGAAGGACCTGTCTGTAACCTCGGTTTGGTTACACAATACCTTGCTCGTTTCATGGAAGGATACACACCAATCATCACAGCGTCATTCCTTACAGACAAGAAGTTCGCAAATACATTTGTTGGTTCTTATCTCTATGCAATCTATCGTTTAGGAGAGTCTGAATATGAAGATGCAAATGACCCCTTCCCGAAAGGACGTGTCCCATTTCTTACGATACATCAATCTAAAGGTCTTGAATTCCCATATGTAGTTCTCGGGAGTATGAACAAGATCGATAGACCAGCCGATAAAAAAGAAATCATCATTCGAGAACTTCTTGAAAAGGAAGGAGAACCACTGGATAAAATCTCACACTTCGATAATATGCGGATGTTCTATGTGGCATTATCTAGAGCCAAGCAGATGGCTATACTTCCTCAATGGAAACGACAACAAAGAAGTCAAGCCTTCAAGAATATGTTCGCTCAAAATAACTATCCGATAATTGAATCGGTAAAGATTGATGAGCTACCACTTATAAAATTAGAAGAAGATGATCTCGGCAAAAGCTATTCCTATACTTCTGATTATTTGAATTACCAACAATGTCCGAGAAGGTATATGCTATTTAAAAAATACTGTTTCATCCCTTCACGTTCACAAACCATGTTTTTCGGAAGTTTGGTGCATCAAACTATTGAAGATTTACACCATTTACTAATTTCCGAAAGGAAGAAAAAAGAAACCGCCTGATGGAAGAATACGAAATATTTGAAAAGATAAAAGAGTACTTTGAAGACAATTACGAATTAATGCGACTAGAAGGAGGGCATGCTCTAACAGAGGATGTTAAACAACTTGCTCTAACGCAAGTGTTATATTATTTCACCAAATTACGTGACGTAGCTACAAAAGTCACTGATACGGAAGTAAAACTCACTTTACCCGATCAAAAAACACCGAAAGGGAGAAACTTTACCATTGAAGGTATTGTTGATATCGTACGAGATGAAAATGAAACCTGGATGTACGATATCAAGACACATGATACCGCTTACATCGAGTCAAATAAAGATTTGTATGAAAAACAACTCAATGTCTATGCACATATCTGGCAACAACTCAGAGGTCAAGTATTAGATAAAACAGCTGTAATCTCAACTGCTTACCCCCGAGGTCTCAAGGAAGCACACCTTTTAAATGATCAATTCAGGATACAGTATGAACTTTCAAAATGGAATCCTTTGATTGAATTGGATTTTGATCAAGCGAAAGTGAAAGAGGTTGTTGCTGACTTCGCTAACACCGTAGATTGTATCGAAGAAAAGAAATTCAAGCCTGCATCCGTTGAGACTTTGAAAGGTAATTTAGAGGGGACAAACTCTAAATTTGGCCAAAGAATTTGTAGGGAATGCGATGCAAGATTTTCTTGTGCTTCTTACCGCGAATATGCAACTAGTAAAGGAAAAGGTGAACGAGGAAGTTTTAGGAAATACTTTGATGATTTTGGCTCTGATACGGATAAAGAAGACTGGGTAAATGCCAATTTGGCAGCAAAAAGCCCTGATGATATTAACCCTTCTGAAATACGATAAAAAAGATTAAAAGATAGATGGCACACGAAAGAATAAAACCTGAGTTTTTGTTTGATGATGAGAAAATCAAGCAACTGAAACAAATTGCTCCAGAGTGTTTTGAAGATGGTAAGCTGAATTTTGAAACCTTACGTCAAAATTTAGGCAATTGGGCACAAGATGAAGAAGATGGCGACTTGGAACATTTCGGTCTCTTCTGGCCAGGAAAGAAAGATGCAAGGCGATTAGCATCCATCCCACCCGAAGGAACACTAGAGCCAGTTTATGGTCAAGGCTTGAAATCTGATGGAACACCAGATGATGATAGCGTAAATGATTCGAAAAATATCTTCATAGAAGGTGAAAACTTAGAGGTTTTAAAGATTCTTCAAAAGAGTTACGCCAACAAGATCAAGATGATCTATATCGATCCACCTTACAATACGGGAAATGATTTTGTCTATGATGATGACTTCACTGAGCCATTGCAAGAATATTTGAGAAGAACTGGCCAAATTGATGAAGAAGGGAAACCACTCACCACCAATAAAAAATCAGACGGTCGGTTTCATTCTAAATGGCTTACTATGATCTACCCACGGTTACGCTTAGCCAGAAACTTATTAAAGGAAGATGGGGTAATATTTGTAAGTATTGACAATAATGAGGTGCATAATCTTCGAGCGGTAATGAATGAAGTATTTGGAGAAGAGAATTTTATCTCTTGCGTTGCGAACATCAATAATCCGAAAGGAAGAAGTGACGACAAATACATAGCAACATCACACGAGTATGTTCTTATTTTCAAGAAAAGTGATTTATCATTTTACGGATGGGAGCCAGAAGAAAAGGTTATTAAGAGATATAACAAAACTGACGAAGATGGTGCTGTTTATAGGGAAATAGATTTAAGAAAAACTGGAGATGCGGATCGTAAAGAAGACAGAGAATCAATGTTCTATTATTTTTATTACAATGAGGAAACTGGAGATTTTTTTCCTTCAAAAGATAAAATGGACCTCACAGGGTATATTGAAATTATTCCATTGAGAGCGGATAACTCTCTAGGTCGATGGAGGTGGGAGTTAAATACTGCTAAAAATAATATTACTCAAATATTTCCAAAGTTAATGCCTACCAGAAAAATTTGGGGTGTTATGGAAAAAGACTATTTAACAGATGAAAAAAGAGTCAAGCCAACATCTTCTTGGACTCAAAAATGGGCAAACAGCGAAAGAGGTACAGAACAGTTTGTTGAGCTAGGTTTTGACAAGAGGGTTTTTAAAAACCCAAAGCCAATTGGGTTCATTCAAGCAATATTACAAATGGCCACGAGTGATAATGATATTATTTTAGACTTTTTTGCTGGTTCTGGCTCCTCAGCACATGCACTTTATGACTTAGAAATCAACGAAAAAAAGAATAGGAAAATTATTCAAGTTCAATATCCTGAACCATTAAATAAGGATGATGAAACGCAAAAATATGCATATGAGTTTTGCAAAGATCACTCTTTAGCTTTTAATATTTCTGAGATAACTAAGGAAAGAATTAGAAGAGTGATTTCAAAAGTTGAATCCAATGAAGGGTTTAAATGCTTTAAGTTATCCTCTTCAAACTATAGAAAATGGAAAGACATTCAAAGTGAAGATGTCTTACGACTTGAAAGCTCTTTGGACCTTTTCAATAGTTCTCCTTTAAGAGAAGACTGGAATAATAACAAACTGCTTACGGAATTGATATTATTGGAAGGATTTCCATTGGATGCTTCACAAGCTAAATCACAAATAGGCACCAATGAGATCGTGAAGGTTGAAAGTGAGATGGTACCAAACACCCTGCTGATCTGCTTAGATGATGAAATTGAAGAAAGTCTGATTGACCAATTGGAACTAGATAATTCTTCTACTTTCATCTGTTTGGATAGTGCCATCAGCAACCAAAACAAACTGCGCTTAAGTGACAAAGGGCTCATCAAAACGATTTAATAAATTGACTGATGAGTAAATTGAAGATACATTTTGAGAGTGACCAACAGCACCAATTAATGAATTGACTGATGAGTAAATTGAAGATACATTTTGAGAGTGACCAACAGCACCAAGTAAGAGCAATCGAAAGCACCGTTGGCCTCTTCAATGGTTACACGAAGAGAGAAACATCTTTCCAATTAGGAGATGACACCATCGCCAATATGGACCAATATGAGATGTTGGATGAAGAATGGTTATTCGATAACCTCTTGGAAGTCCAAAAGGAGAACGGCTTGGTAGAAGACATGTTCCTGAATTTTGATGATGGTTTTGAAATGATCGGTATCGATTCATGGCGTTACCCCTACTATACCTGTGAGATGGAGACAGGAACAGGTAAAACCTATGTTTATTTGAGGACCATTCATGAATTGCGTAAAAACTATGGTTGGGGGAAATTCATCATCATCGTTCCGAGTGTGGCCATCTACGAAGGTGTCATAAAAACATTCAACATCACCAAAGATCATTTCGCTTCACTCTATGACAATGAGACGATCAACCTCACACAGTATTCTGGACAAAGGATCAGTAAACTGAGAGGCTATGCTTCATCTTCAGATGTGGAAGTGATGGTGATGACAATCGATTCGTTCAATAAAGCTACGAATGTGATCTTCAAACCAACCGAAAAATTACAAGGGGAAAAATTACCCTACCAATATATTCAAGAAACAAGACCGATTATATTATTGGATGAGTCACAAAACTATGTGAGTGCAAAATCGAAAGAGGCTCTGAGAACCTTAAACCCACTTTTCGCAATCAAGTATTCTGCTACTCCAAAAGAGACAGGAAAAACAACTGAGGATAATCGGGAATTGATGAATCGATTCTATAACCTTACTCCTGTTGATGCATTTCAACAAAACTTGGTGAAGAAGATTGAAGTGTTGGGTGTAACGGAGCAAAATAACTACAATGACAATCAACTTTCCTTGATATTGAAGGAAGGAAAAGCCGGATATGGTTTAGGTCTTGAAGCAAGATTAAATGTTTTGAAGAATGGAGTGATGCAGACTGAAACTGTAAACCTGAAGAAAGGAGATGATCTTTTTGAAAAGACAGGTAACGAAAACTTCAAGGATCTTGAAATTGATGAAATCAATAAGAAAGATGGCGTTGTAGTTTTTACCAACGGAACAGAATATAAAGTTGCTGAAGGTGGCGACGTAACACTTTCAAAAGAAGAAATCTTCAGGGTCCAGATCGAAGAGACGATCAAGGCCCACATGATCAAACAAAAGCAAGTTTTAGGAAAAGGAGTAAAAGTACTCTCCCTCTTCTTCATCGACAAGGTTGCCAACTACGTTGAGAATGATGGTATTATCAAGAAACTATTTGATGAAGCTTTTGAAAACATAAAAACAAGTTATCCTTTCTATCAAGGCTATTCTGCAAGTGATGTAAGAGAAGGTTATTTCGCTAAAAAAGTGAGAAAAGGAAAACCTGACGAGTTTGTAGATACGGGAATTGAAAGGAAGACAAAAGGTGAAAAAGAATTGGAAAAAGCTGCTTATAACCTAATCATGAAAGATAAAGAAAGGTTGCTGAGCTTTGATGAAAAGATTTGCTTCATCTTCGCGCATTCCGCTTTAAAAGAAGGATGGGACAATCCTAATGTCTTCCAAATATGCACACTCAATAATGCAACTTCTGAAAGAAGGAAAAGACAAGAAATAGGAAGAGGTTTAAGAATTTCAGTTGATCAAGATGGTAAACGTGCAACAGACGAAGGTGTAAACGTACTCACGATAATCGCTAATGAGAGCTATGAGAGCTATTGCGAGCAATTACAGAGTGATTATCTTGAAAGTGGTGATGTTGCGCCACCAAGCCCATCAAATGCATCAAAATCAGCTGCGAAAAGAAATAATGAAATCTATAACTCAGAAGGCTTTAAGAGCTTTTGGAAGAAGCTTCGCAAGAAAACAACTTACGAAATCAATATTGATAATGGAGTATTGATAAAGAATTGCATAGCAAAACTCAATGGTCAAAAATTTCCAGAACCAAACATTGTGGTCGTAAAAGGTCGTTTCATAATGACCAAATTTGAAATCACTTTAAATGGGGTTGTTGGAGAAACGATTAAGTTGGAAATACGCAAAGCCGATTCAGACGGAAATGAAGAACTTTTCAAACTAAATTTTAAGAAGGGAGATGATTTAGCCAAAATCGCAAAAGATGATCGCTTAAAAGGATTCAAGATTGTGGACATTAACGCAGAAGAAGAACATTCCGAAATCACATTTGCTGACAAAGGGATTCTTCGTGTTGGCGAAACTGTTACATTCTCAAGTGAGAAAGGCCAAAAAGGAGATCCTCGATATCGACAAGAAGCACAAACGACCTATCCAGTATTTAACTTTATTCAACGAGCCGAAGAAGCAACTCATTTGAAAAAGAATACGCTTGTTGAGATTTTTAAGGGGCTCTCTAATGACGTAAAGGAAAAGATATTTAAGAATCCAGAGGGCTTTACTTCTGTTTTTATTGATTCCATCAAGAACACGTTGGCAGACCATATCGCAGACAGAGTGGAATACACCTTAACAGAGGAATTGATGGATTATCCGCCTGAGGAAATTTTCCCTGAGAGCAGAAAATTCCCTCAAAAGGAATTGGTGGACGGTGCAGATTGGTCCTTATACAATCAAGTTCAAATCGACTCTGACATTGAACGAAAGTTTGTAGAATACAAATTGACTGAAGATGATCAGATCATTTGCTTCTTCAAATTCCCAAATCAATTCAAGATTTCACTTCCTAAAATAATTGGGAATTACAATCCTGATTGGGGAATAATTCGTTGGGATGAAGACAAGAAATTTAGACTGGAACTAGTTCGCGAAACCAAAGGTAATGTGAATCCGAATTTATTACAGTTCCCAAATGAAAAAAGGAAAATTGATTGTGCCAAAAAACATTTTTATTTGACTAAAGTTGATTATAAACAAATCACTGGCGAAGAGGTTAATTGGTGGAAATGATCAAATCAGCCAATATCTTTTAATTGCTTATAATACTTCTCAATGGTTTTTATATTCTTTTTCGTATGTTCTTTTAGTTTTCTTTGAGTAATTCTTCCATCTATCCAGTAATCCCAGTTATACACAGCACTCACAAGAGAAGCTAAGGTCTTTTGAGACCTAATCGCACCAGTTACCTTATTTACTATTTTTCGCTTCTCAGACACGCTTAAATCCGTTTCTGGATTAAAAACTACCCGCCTTGGATAATTTGAAAATGGTTCTAAGTCCTGTAATTCATAAATACTTAAAATTATTTTATCAACTTCATTTTCCGACATGGGAGGAAGACAACAGCCATTGTTAATCCCATGCATTTTTTTAGATAAATAATTTAATGAAATATTAGGGTTTAAGGCTTTAAATTGATAACCAATTGAATAAAGGGTTGAATTTCTATTCCCAGAGAGAATAACGCGAGGAACAAAGGCCTTGGCAGCTTGATATTTTTCATCTGGAAACACTAAGTAGTCTTGGCCATCAAAATCTATTTCGTGTAGATTGTCATATTTAATAGTTTCTTCCTCCCCCATTTCAGTAGTATACCTTTTCTTTTTCTTTTTATATGGTGATGAAGTGGGGGTATTCGTAGTTATAGCCATCCAAGAAATGGAATCATTGTTAAGATATAAATCTTTATCATAACTCTGTATAGTGAATTGAGTAGCCTTAGCCGCCATTGAATCTAATGGAATCCCAAGTTCTTTGCCTAATGATTCATAAGTAGACTTAAAATTTTCAAGTGTCAAGCCATCTACTTTTACTAACAACCCGTACCCGGCCCCCGAGAGGGACCGCCAAGCAGAGAACACATAATGATTTGACAGGTTTATCTTATCAACGTTGTCCACGTCCAAATAAATAAAGCCTGTTGGGGCGATAATATTTTCATTGGATTTCTTACTATTGAATGAAAAGTTGAGTGTATGACATACTAATGACTCTTTTATCTTTTGGTATCCAACTTCATCACCATTCATTTTATACTCTCTGGCAAGTAAAATCAATTTCTTAGTCCTTGGATCTGGATTTCCAATTCTATCCAAATAATCATATATATCAATTTCACCGTTCACCTGTGGGCTGTAAATATTATTATAACTATTAATCATGATATCCCGGTGTTAAATCAATTATACATTCATCAATTTCATGTCGTTTATAATAAATGCGATTACCTAAGCCGTAACTTTTCAATCGGCCGTTTTTGGTCCAACGGTATACTGAGGTTTCACTGATTTTTAAAAGACTAGCTACTTCTTTTCTACTCAAGTAGTCAATACTCTTTTTGGGTTTTTTCTGTTCTTCGATGCTCAAAAGAACTTCTTTTATCGATTTAACGAGTTCCCTTTTGAAGTCCTGTGGATTAAGCTCTATAAATTGTAATGATTGCATGGAACATTATATTAAATTAGAATGCTTGTAAATCTGTTCTCTGCAAGAAACGCAATATTGATGACCTAATTCGCTCCTAAATTGTACATGTCTGCTACAGTATAGTACAAACAGTATTATAGATATAGAAGTTTATGAAGTAAACTATAAAGGGGGTCTCTAGTATTTGTGGAAATGGTATGAATTGGTTTAAGTCGTCCCTTTACAAAACCCTGAGAGTCCAAAAATCGACTAAAGTCACTTTCGCCAATCGAAGAATTAATGAATTTGTCTGATTTTAATTTCCAGAAAATATAGGCAAAATCGCTATCTGATTTGGGGAAATGATTGATCAGTAAAACAAAAAAACGGTATCCTTTTATACCAAACACATCACTATGTTCATTTTCAGGGATTCTTCCGTATTTATCCAAAAAAGATTTGTTCTTTAATGAACTCAATCGAGAATGACTTTCATGTAGCTGATATTCATTAAAATAGTCCTCAGGATTCACATTTTTTGAAAACCTAATGTACTCATCAATAATGTTATCTGTGGTTGCCATATAACTTTTTAGGTAGTGGTTTTCACTAATTATTTGCTTTAAGTCATCCAATTCCAATAAGGCTGGGATATTCGCTTCATCTACATCTAAGCGACTTATAATAAGTCCCCTTACAGTTCTTAGGTAGAGTTCTGTTTGATCATTCGCACTAAGCCAATCTCTCTTATTTTGTAATTCCTCTAATTCTTTTTCAGTTGGGTCGTGGTTATCATTGGAAGCATAATTTATATTCTTGTTTTCTAAGTCCATTATGGAACTTCCATCATGGACAAGTTCCCAAAACTCGGTAATACTTGAAAGTCCACTTTTCTTATAGTCTGTAAAAACCTTGATATTCTCAAGGTGCTCAATCAGTTTTGTAGTTGCCAATTAATTATTCTTTTTTAGGTGAAATACTCTGATAGTTCTAACGCCATATCTTTATTGTTCTTGCGCATGTAAGTTAAAAATGTCTTTTCATTTTTGTGACCAGTTGCATACGCTAGAAATGTGGTTGGGATTGAATTATAGTTATTTGTCGCAAATGTACGACGGCCAATATGTGATGTGACCAATTCCCATTTTTCGTAGTTGTCGGCCTTTTTGCGCCATTTTTTGCTTAGTTTGTCAACCAAAACCTTTTTGCTTCCATACACCTTATTTGTTAGTCCTGCCAACTTACATACTTCTTTAATGAATCGATTATATGGCTGATCAGCTATTTTTCTAGGGAAATTTCCGTTTCTTTTATTAAGAATTTTCATAACCTTCTGATTTAAGGGGATTGTAATTGGACTATTAGTCTTAAGTTGATTAAACTCCAAGAGGAATACTTCCTTGTCACTTTTATTCGTCGTTGCGGTAATCATACTCGGTTTAAATCTCATGAAATCTGAAACCCTCTGGCCCGTATAGCAACTAATCAGAAGCCAGTCACGGGCGTTGTCCAAATATTCGGGAAGGCCTTTCAAGTCCTCAATCTTTTCTAGTTCTTCTAAATTAAGGAAGAGTGTTTCTGCTTCAACAGATTTCAATTTAATCTCTTCAAGTTCCGGACTTACATCCAAACCTCTTTTACGTGCATGATTGCAGACTGTTTTGACAATTTTTAAGGCTTTCGCAATCGTATTTATTGCATAACCATCATCGAGGCAGTAGGTTTCAAAACCTTGTTTGAAAGACAAATCAATTTGATTTATATGCAACTTTTTACCAATGAAAGTTTCATACTTAGAAAGCATACCTTTTACCACACCATATTTTTTGATTGTGCTGTTGGCTAAATCACTGCCTTTAAATCGAATATAGGAATCAATATATTCTAGTAGCGGGGTATTAGAAAGATTGTTTTCCAGTTGTGGCCTGTAGAAGGCGTCCACGGTACTGATAAGCCAATTTTTGTCTAATAGCTCGAAAGAAGTAGCATGAAAGGATTCAAGTATATGTGTTTCCAATTCATATAATTCCCTATCCACTTTAACCTTTAATGATTTCATTTTTGCTTCTTTTAATCTTTTAGAATTGTGATGTTTTTCCCAGTATTCTTTAGGGACTATGCATCTAGTTCTAGCAGCAAAAACTTCATCAACATTATTATTTCTGAATAATAATCTAATGGTCAGCGGTCCGACCGGTTTTGTAGATCGATATAAATAGTTTACGGAAGCCATAAATTTTAATTTTTGAGATAAATGTACGATTTTTGTACGGCTTGGTGACTTCTAATGAATACTACTGAAATGGATTAACAAAAATATAAACATTTAAAACATTAGTATTCAATATATTATAAAATATTTATGAAACGAAAACTATATTTTGGATTGCACTGGTATTCAATAATTGTGGTACAGGTGGGACCACAAATTAAAGCCGTAATTCATTTATTAATAAATGGTTACGGTTTTTATTTTCGCACTTTTGATAAAGTACATTTATCTCAGAAAAAAATCAGATGCTTAAGGAGCATAAGATAGAATACTACCATAAGGACCGTGACAGAAATTTTGCGATAAGCATTATTAAAAATCCTGTGGTAACCCAAATCAGGAATTGAGCCATGTTTTTAACTCTTTGGATTTGGCCTTACTAACCACAATTTTTTCTTTAGAAGCAGGCAAGACATTTAATAAAAGTTTGCCGTTGAAATAGTATTTAATATTCGCTATGGCATCTTTATGCACTATGAATTGTCTGTTAGCTCTAAAAAAACAGCTGGGGTCTAACTCCTTTTCTATGTCCTCCAGTTTCTTATCCAAAGTATAGCTTTTGTTGTCTTTGGTAACGGCCTTGACGATCCCGGAATATATATATAGATAGGCAAAATTGGAGCTTTTAATTGGGATCAATTGGTCTCTCTGACTCACCAAATAAGTGGTTTTATAGCTTTTACTATTCGCTTTAATAAGATCTAACAAGCCTTCCATTTGCATATTAGGAGAGGTCTCTGTCTGGGATTGTACCTCAAATTGCTTTAGCGCCTTGGCCAGTTCCTCTTCATCAACGGGTTTTAGCAAATAGTCTATACTGTTTACCTTAAAAGCTTTTAACGCATACTGGTCGTATGCCGTGGTAAAAACCACGGGTTTGTTTATGGGGACCTTATCGAATATTTCAAAAGAAAGGCCATCGGCCAAATGAATATCCATAAACACTAACTCCGCTTCATTCGGTGCAGAAAAGTAGGCAACAGAAGATCTTACAGAATCCAATACTGTCAGTACTTCTATAGTGGGATTAAGCTTCTTAAGTAAATACGTTAGGTTTTCACTAGCCGCCAGCTCGTCTTCCACAATAACTACTTTCATTTTTCTTATTTTAGAGGTAGTTTAACACTAAACTTATTATCATCTTTAGAAATTGTAATGCGTTGCTTTTCTATTAAATAATATCTTTTATCCAGGTTTACAAGTCCGTTCCCTGTGCCTTCAGACATTACTGTTCTTGGTTGCAGTTTATTTTCAACATAAATAGAACCATCTTGGGAAAATACGTTGACGGTCAAAGGGTTGGATTCCGATATCTCATTGTGTTTTACGGCATTTTCTACTAATAATTGAAGAGCTAATGGCGGTATTTGCTTGCTAAGATATTTTTCATCGATATCAATAACCAGACGGAATCGATCTCTGTAGCGGGTTTTCATCAAATAGCAATAACTATCCAAAAACTTAAGTTCTTCTTTTAAGGATACTAGGTCCCTGTCTCCACTCTGTAAAATATAACGATACATAAACGATAGTTTTTTTACAAATTGCGAAGCGCTGTCGTTATCCTTTATTAGGCAACTTAGGGAATTTAAGGAGTTAAATAGGAAATGTGGGTCTATTTGATTTTTTAATGCCGCTAATTCTGTTTGTAGATTTTGTTGTTTAAGTCTTTCATTTTCAACTAAGCTAACCTGAGTGACCAACTGAAGCCTAAGTATTCTGGAAACAAAAAGTAAGATTATAACAAGTACCGTAAGTTCAAAAAACAAGAACCCTTTTTCCTGCACAGACAATGGGTTACCAATTATGAAGTCAAAAATAAAATCTAGTACGGTAGCCCCTGCTAAAAGGATCCCGAGATTTAAAATAATAACAGCAACTACCCTTATTACTTTTTTATATTTTGTAAAAAAATATCCCCAGTTAGAATTTAGCTGTAAAATGAGATATGAGAAAAGAAAGAAAAAAACAAACTTTATAAAAAAGTCTGCCACCCAGTCTATGGAAAAATCCATATCCCCCTCATGAAATTTGTTGTAGATATAGATTGTCTTTGGGAGAGTAACCAGAACAGCTAGAATCAAAGAGACTTTTATCAGACGGGCTTGTTTTACTTTTACTTGTCTTAACATATTAACAATCGTTTATAAGGTAGGGCGGGTACAACACAAATTTACATGAATTTCTTTGTCAAATTAATTTGGCCTTGGTTGATACAAGCAAGCCCTATCGTTAAAGATAGGGCTCGTAATAAACAAACCAATCCAATCATCGATTTAATCTCTGGAGGACACTAAAGTCTTACTGTACGTAAACACTAGCATCTAATCCATGTTCGAAGTCTTCCTCTTCGTCTTCGATGTATATGATATCATCTAAGTTTAGCTCCACTTCAGCGTAAGCATTAAAATCTTCAGGAAGGTATTCTTTAGTGTCGAATCCTAGTTCTATATTTTGTTCTATTTCAGCATATTCAATTTCGCTGATGTCAAAAGTCATGCCCTCATAAGCATTATAGTCTTCAGGTAAATAGACAGCGGTATCAAAACCTAATTCTATTTCATCATTTTCGTCTATATAAGTTAGATCTGCCAACAAGCAGGTATCGGACTGCATTGCAGTGTTGTGCTTTGACACTTCTATGTCGTTGGAGTAATGGTTAGACCCATTAAACGCTAACATTAAGGAGGTGATTCCGGTTGCTAATAATAAGGTTATATTTCCCATGTTTATACTATTTAAATTATTGTTTTTTTATTTTATAGTACAAATGTAGGATAGAGGAATAGTGTAAATGCAGGCAAAATGACCGAAGCGTACAAATTAAGAGCTGAAACGACTTATTAAGCAAGTGAAGTATTCTCCTAATATGGAACCGATATGTTATTTGGTAGGCAACTACTTTAAGTAAAAAAGTCTTATGTTTATTCCAAATAGACATTGGTAAAAAAAGTATCCAATGTTTCAATGTCCTTAAGCCCTCTTCGAAGAAGTGAAAAGCAATCATAGTATATGAAAAACCACTTTAGACATATTCTAATTTTGACTTTCCTGTTATCTTCCTGCAAGAAAGACAACATGGTTGTTGAAGAGGTTCCAATGCTTTCTGACATTGAATTAATCGAAAAAGCGCAAGAAGATGTTTTAGGGTATTTCTGGAATTACGCACACCCAAGTTCTAAGTTAGCGCGAGAGAGATTACACGAAGACAACCTGTCTTTTGAAGAGAATATAGTAACCACAGCCGGTTCTGGCTTTGGCTTTCTCAATATTCTGTTGGGAATTGAAAACCAGTACATATCCAGAACAGAGGGGGTACAACACCTGGAAACTGCTTTAAGCTTTTTGGAAACTGCAGACCGTTTTCATGGCGCATGGCCACATTGGATGGATGGAATCAACGGCCAGACAATCCCCTTTAGCCCTTTAGATAATGGAGGAGACTTAGTGGAAACGGCCTTTCTTTGTCAGGCTTTGATTTGTATCCGAGAATATTTTAAAAACGGCAGCATACAGGAACAGGAATTAGCGCAAAAAGCAGATGCATTATGGAAGGGCGTAGAATGGAATTGGTATACAAAGGGTGAAAACGTATTGTACTGGCATTGGTCGCCAGATTTTGAGTGGCAATTGAATTTGCCCATTACAGGTTATAACGAAGGTCTAATTGCTTATGTAATGGCTGCATCCTCTCCTACGCATTCTATTACACCAGATGTCTACCACAATGGATGGGCGAGAAATGGAGGTATTTTAAGCGGAGCCAGCCAGTATGACATACCGGTTATTTTTAATCACAATGGAGCACCCCACAACGTAGGGCCATTGTTCTGGGCTCAATATTCATTTCTGACTCTTGACCCGCGTGGACTAACCGATAATTATGCTAATTATTGGGATGTTGTAAAAAATCATACACAAATTATTTATCAGCATAGCGTTCAAAACCCAAATGAATTTGAGGGTTATAATGAAAAGTGTTGGGGGTTAACCGCTAGTTATTCTCGCAATTCTGACGGCAGCACAGGCTATGCGGCGCATCAACCAAATAATGACAAAGGCGTAATTACACCTACCGCAGCGCTATCTTCCATTCCTTATACGCCCGATGAATCCTTAAAATTTTTACATTATTTATACGAGGATATGCAGGATGAGTATATTGGTATTGTTGGGCCTTATGATGCATTTTCCATACATTATCAATGGAAAACGCCGCGATATTTGGCAATTGACCAGGGAACCATTGGTCCTATGATGGAAAATTACAAAACACAGTTGTTTTGGAACCTATTTATGAATGCACCAGAAATTAAACAAGGGTTAACAGACTTAGATTTTTCATCGGCTCAGCATGGATTTTAATTAATTAGTAGAGGGGCAGAGAACGAAATATGTTTTAAATCCCGCCTGAAATGAAAGACGCATAAATGCAAGTAGTGGCGAAAGAGAGATTAAGAGGGAATAACACAAATTAATTATTCTTTAATCAGCACAATTAGTCTATACTACCAAGAGAATGGATCGCAATAATGGTATAAAATCAATAATGGAAGATAGGTGATCTTTGGTATAAATACTCCTCGATTGCAAATAGAAAGGATCTCAAGAACAAGTATTAAAGACAATTAATCATTAATCGAGATGATGGATTTAATTCGAAGTGAATTACAATGGATATAAAAAATGAAACGGAAATTTATGTCTGTCAAATTTGTGGCAATGAAAATGGAAATATGGAATATGCCGCCAGAGAAATGATGTACGGATTGCGTCATCAATTTAAGTATTTTCAATGCAATGCTTGTGATTGTCTGCAGATAGGCGAAATACCCGAAAACATGTCTCCATATTATCCAAGTGGGTATTATAGTTTTACGAAATTTGAGGAAAAAAAATTTAAGGGCTTTATTGGTTCTATTAGAAAATGGAAATACGCTTCATTGGTTAGTAAAAACATATTGCTTCAAAAATTTACACGAATTATAACAGGAAAGGCCGATTACGATATTTTTAAGGGATTGGACGTAAACATAGACACCAAAATTCTGGATGTTGGTAGCGGAAATGGTTCTTCTTTTTTATACCCCTTAGCGGAAGCCGGATTTAAAAACCTCCTAGGATGTGACCCGTATTTAAGTAAGTCGATTTCATATAAAAATGGCCTGGAGATTACTAATTCTGAGATATATGAGATTTCTGGAAAATGGAATGTTATTACTTTCCATCATTCTTTTGAGCATATAGGAGACCCTATAAAGACTTTATTAAAAGTTTCTGAATTACTATCCCCCAATGGCGTCGCTATTTTAAGAATTCCCACGACCTCTTCATTTGCATGGAAAAAATATCGAACAAACTGGGTTCAACTAGATGCACCTCGACATTTTTTTATTCACTCCATTAGGAGTATGCAAAAACTGGCAGACTTGGCAAAATTAGATTTTTACAAAGTAGAGTACGATTCTACTGCATTTCAATTTTTAGGAAGTGAAAAATATATAAAAGATGAGTCCTTATTCTCTGTTTACCCCAAAGGATTTAAAAAAGGGATTATTACATATTTCGAAAAACTAAAGTATAAGAAGATGGCGCGAAAACTTAACAAGGAAAAAAACGGAGACCAGGCTGCATTTTATTTTAGATTAGTTGGTTAGAATTAAACCCTACAATGACATACCTTGGTTCAAATCCTCCAAAGGAAATATATGAGATATTTTCACAATTTCTAATATCATATTTTAACCACTAACGAGTAACCAAAAAACCCTCATTTGACACACTGATTGCAACATTTCCGATTGTAGAGATGCAAAACAATTAAACTTAGGGCAGACAAATAGATAGCTATTTCTATAAGTGGAAATAGGGGTGATTTTTCTTTGAAAACAACAAGGGCTGGCATATTCCATCTGTACCAAAGGGCATTTATAATCCATTTCACAGAGGTTTATTTCCTGTTCAGAAGACAGCAAAAAAGAGATGCTTAAATATGCATTTTGCATAGCTCCTACGATGAGTTATAGGTATTAATTTCAAGCTTGGAACAATTTGGAGGGCATACAACAAGGCATAAACATACTAGTGGTTTCATCAAAGATAGTAATCGAATTTTGGAAATTTAAGTTTAGGAAAAACCAAATTATGAAAGACTCCTTTAGGGATGTAGCGTTTTAAATTATAGCCTGTGAATCATAAATTGATAATAAAGCTAAAGGAGATCTATATATTTTTACTTAAATTGATTTTTCAAAATTTGTGGAATAAAGAAACTCGTTTTTAGACCCGAATATCTCGGTAAATACGGGAGACACATAGGGCACAAAACTTATATATAAAAAAAATGACTTCAAATAAAAAAATATACGGATTGGTTTTGTCCGGAGGCAAAAGCAGTCGCATGGGTACAGATAAGGGCTTAATTCCCTATCACGGGCTTCCCCAGCGGGAGTATCTTTACGGCCTTTTAGATGAGGTGTGTGATAAAACTTTTATTAGCTTACGTGAAGAACAGAAGAAAGAACTACCTCTAGAAATGGAAGCCATCGTAGACCTAAATGAATTTCGCGGACCTTATAATGGTCTGCTATCCGCACATAAAAAGTATCCGGAGGTGGCCTGGTTGGTATTAGCTTGCGACCTCCCTTTGATAGACGTTCCTTCCCTAAAAGAATTGATTTCTGAACGGGATACTTCTAAAAAGGCCACGGCTTTTGCCTTAAAAGAAAACCCCTTACCAGAGCCATTATGTGCTATTTGGGAACCGGAGGCTCTTGAAGCCTCTATCCAATATCTGGAAGCTGGCAATGGCACCTGTCCTAGGAAGTACTTAATTAATCACGACACCAAATTGGTATTTCCCAAAAAAGAGAGCGTACTACTGAATGCAAATTCCAAAGAGGAATATGAAAAGGCCTTAAAACAACTCGCCTAGGGATGAAGCAGGAGCGCTATAACAGACAAACTATTTTAAAGGGTTTTGGTAGGACAGGCCAGGTAAAGCTGCAAAAGGCTAAGGTATTGGTTATTGGCGCCGGAGGTTTGGGTGTTCCTGTGCTTACGTATTTAAACGCTATGGGAGTAGGCACTATAGGAATAGTAGATAAGGACGTGGTTTCGATTAGTAATTTACATCGCCAGGTTCTGTATGGCCAAGCCGATGTAGGGAAGCCTAAAGTTTTGGCCGCCAAAGAAAAGTTAGAAGCGCAAAACCCGGAGACGAGGGTTATTTCACATCAAGAATTTTTGGCGCCCTCTAATGCCCTTGAACTTATAGAATCGTATGATCTGGTGGTAGATACTTCAGACAATTTTCCAACTAGATATTTAGTGAACGACGCCTGTATTATACTAAACAAGCCCTTTGTTTATGGAGCACTTCATGGATATGAAGGTCAGGTTAGTGTTTTTAATTATAAAAACGGACCTAGTTACCGATGTTTCTTTCCAAAAATGCCCAAGGAAAACGAAGTGCCCAATTGCAATGAACATGGGGTTCTCGGTATAATTCCAGGAATAGTTGGCAGTTTTCAGGCCTTAGAGGCAGTTAAAGTAATGGCCGAAGTTGGAGAGGTACTTTCAGGAAAAGTATTGATTTTTAATGGTTTGCAACAGTCTTCTCTTACCATAGAATTTGAGGCGCGTCCGGAAAATTTAAAGATTGAGAAACTCCAAGATTTTTATGAATGGAACGAGCCCTGTGAAGTCCTTCCTACGATAGAGGTAGAGGAGATACATGAATTAATAGCCGCAAATGCTCAGATTATTGATGTAAGAACGGTGGAAGAATTCAAAGAATATCACCTCCCAAATTCCGTACATATTCCTTTGTCCGACTTATCCAGTTCTTTGAGTGAAATTGATTTTTCTGAGCCTGTATATCTTCTTTGTCAGTCAGGGAAGCGGAGTGAAATGGCCTTGAGACAATTAAGGGAACAGTATCCTCAGAGTTCATTTTTTAGTATTTTAGGAGGTCTTAATCAGTACTTGATTTCATGCTCCTAACCCTCCCAGAGTTCTTTCTGTTAATGCTTGGTTTCTTTGTGATTGCCACGCTCTACTCTTCCGTTGGTTTTGGTGGCGGCTCTAGCTATCTGGCCTTGCTAAGCCTGGTGTTTGTAAGTTTTTTTGTGATACGCAGTACCGCCCTAATATGTAACCTTGTAGTGGTAACAGGCAGTTGTTATATGTACTATAAAAAAGGATATCTCGACTTTAAAAAATTTCTTCCCTTTGTGCTCAGTAGTATCCCCATGGCTTTTGTTGGCGCCCGTTTTAGATTGTCTGAAAACATCTTTTTTGTAATCCTGGGCTTTGCCTTGATTATTTCGGCCCTAGCCCTAATCTACCAAACCTTTAAACCTAAAAAATCGGAAGGGGAAAACCCGAATTACCCATCCTATCTGACCTACCTTTTAGGCGCTGGGATTGGCTTGTTATCTGGTTTGGTAGGAATTGGAGGAGGTATTTTTTTGGCCCCTATTCTTAACCATATGAAATGGGATAAATCTATTAAGATAGCGGCACTTGCCAGTTTCTTTATTTTAGTAAACTCTATTTCTGGAATTGGCGGTTTACTTACCAGAGGTACTTTTGAACTCCCTTATATGGAAGTAATTGGCTTGATCGTGGCCGTATTTATTGGCGGACAAATAGGTATTCGTTTAAGTCTTAGTAGACTAACTGGCAGCGGTATTAAAATAGTTACTGCAATACTTGTTTTACTAGTAGGGGTGAGAGTTCTATTGGTAAATGGATTTCAAATAGCGTTTTAGGAAATCACTTTTTTCTTCTGACTAAATTTTAAGAAACGGTAGAAATACTGGAAGTTTCCATTATACCAAATCGCAAAGATAAAAGCAATATAAATAATCCAGTCCGGAAAGAATAAAGCGGTGGCATAATAGGTTTTTAAGACTAAAAAGGTCATGGCCAGCCCGGATATGGCTAAGGAAATAATGGTGCGCTTGTCTTTTCTATTAAGAATAATCATCATAATAATTATAAGTCCCATTACGGGTTTGGTATGTAATAGAACTGGAACCAAAGTTGTGTATTCTACATCAAAGAACATCACCATAGCGCTCATGTAGGCCGTTAAGCAAAGCGGGCATTTAGGAATTAAAATGAGCAAAACGGTAGACAAAAAAGACATAGATTCCCCCGCAGCTACAAATTTTTTTGGGGATTCTATCTTCGTTTTACAACATTTTTTTTTCATAATATTCCTAGCAATTTTTTACCATTTTTGCCGGTAAGGTACAAAAGGATATACATTATTCGCAAAAAATTGGCTTTTATTTTGCGGTAATATTAAAAATCCATCGGTTTTTACAAGATTTGCGAAATCACCAGAACCATTTCCTTTTATAGCCTCTGCGACCAGCGTTCCGTCTTCTTTGCTTTCAATGACTGCCTCTAGAAAGTATACCAAATCTGGTTTAAACTCTATATCGTTTTTTAGTTTTACATAGAACACTTCGGATTTTATTCCTAAAGACTTTTCTAACCAATACTTTAGGTACATATACACGCATACAAAAGATGAAACGGGGTTCCCAGGCAGGGCAAAAATCTTTTTTCCTTCTGCGTTAGTCCCAAACCAAAAAGGCTTTCCGGGGCGTTGCTGAATTTTATGAAAGTGTTTTTCTACTTGTAGTTCTTCCAAAACTTCTGGTAAATAATCAAATTTACCTTTGGAAACACCCCCTGTAAAAATAAAGAGATCGTATTCTTGAAGGGCTGTAGAAATGGTCCGGAACATCTCTTGCTTATCGTCGGCCAAATGTAGGAGGTCTGCAGAAACGCCCCATTCTTTTAAAGTTGCCTGAATCCCATAAATATTTGACCTGCGTATTTGATGCAGTTTGGGCGTTTCATTAACCGGGACCAATTCGTCACCTGTAGAAAAAATAATCACTTTTGGCATTTTATGTACTTGCAAATAATCTTTTCCAACTGCTGCCGCAATATTGATCTCTGCACTAGACATTCTCTTTCCACTTTCTACTATTACCGTTTCTTTGGCAATATCAATTCCCTTAAAGTGCACGTTTTGTTTATAATTTAAACTGTCGAGATTTATGGTAGCCTCTAGCCCCTCAATCGTAAGATCTTCATATCGAATTACAGTATCCACATTTTGCGGCATAATTGCACCAGTCATTACTTCAATACAGTTGGCAGGCTCTTTCAGGCCTGTTTGTGGATTTCCAGCCGCGGCGGTAGATTCTATAGGGAAGGTTCGGATACCTTTTTCAAAGGCTTCATATGCTATGGCAATCCCATCCATGGTTACTCTGTCAAAAGGAGGGAAGTCCCGATCTGCGATTAGGTCTTCTGCCAGATATGCTCCAATACAATCTTCTATATTTCGCGATTCTATGGGTAAATCGGCCTTGTGCTGCTCTAAGATAGACAAGGCATTTTCGTAGGGAATAAATGTGTTTTTCATTTGTTCTTTCGGAGCTTTATATCACAAAAAAGCAGCTCTACTTTACTATTAATAAAGGGCTAAAATCAACCATCAATAACGGTTTGGATTATTAGTTACCCACCAATACTACTCATGCTCTGCATGGCAGCGGTTGGAATTTTTCGCATCTTTTCAGCCTCAAACCCGTCTTTTGGTTTTAAACGTACAATTTCTTTAAACTTATCTTCCAGTTCTTTATTGGTTACCCCAGAACGCATAAAATCACGAATATTAAATACCCCGTCATCGTAAAGACAGCTTTTAATGTCTCCTTTAGAGGAAATTCGCAGACGATTACAAGTATTACAAAAAGTTCTGGAAAAAGCAGCAATAACACCAATATTACCTTTATACCCTGGGTTAGAGAGTAATCTTGCCGTATCTCCATGCTTGCTTGGAAGCTTTTCTAAGTCTGGATAATGCTTTATTAGATCTGCATAAATATCCCGGGCAGAATACATTTCCACATTTTCCTTATACCCGCCATTAAAAGGCATTTCTTCAATAAATCTGACGTCTACCGGATAGTCTTTGGCCAATTCTGCTAAAGGAATTATATCCTGAGTATTGATGCCTTTCATAATAACGGCATTCAGTTTTATCTTAAAGTCGTTTTCTACTAAAAGGTGAAAGGTTTGCATCACCTTCTCAAAGTCATTCCTCCTTGTAATTTTTTGAAATCTATCTTTGTCTAAAGAATCAATACTTAGGTTTATTTTCTTTATTCCGAGCTCTTTAAGCTTGGGAATATGTCTTTGAAGCAGCGTGCCGTTGGAGGTAATATGTATAGATTTAATAGCCTCTAGTTCCGAAGTATTCTCTAATAATTGCACAAAGTCTTTTCGAAGAAAAGGTTCCCCTCCAGTAAATCTGACTTTCTGAAACCCCATGCCTCCCAATACTTCGAGCAGCCGTGTAATTTCTTCATAACTTAACAGATGGGATTTGGGTTCGTAGGGAATTCCCTCTGCAGGCATGCAGTAGAAACACCGCAGATTGCAGCGGTCTGTTACTGCAATACGGACATAGTCTATAGTCCTATTAAACGAATCCTTCATAGCAATACTCGATAATTAAGAGCAGTTAATATAGCTATTTTTTGATATATTCGGAGCGCTATTTAAGAAAGAAATAAGAAATTCTAAGAAAATGAAAGAAATAAAATCCATACTACAACTTTATAATTCCTATAAGAATTCCCCCGAAAAATGTGCCATTGCTCAGGTAGTGAGAGTGGAAGAATCTTCCTATCGCAGAGAAGGTGCCAGAATGCTCGTTTTTGAGTCTGGAGTCTTTGAAGGAGGCATAAGCGGAGGTTGTTTAGAAGGAGATGCGCTGAGGAGATCCCAGGTTGCTATACTGAGACAACAACCGTCTATTGTTACTTATGATACTTCCTTGGAGAATGAGATAGGGGTAGGTTTAGGCTGCAATGGCATAATAGATGTATTGATTTCTCCCATTTCCGAAAATTCTTCCACATTGGAAATGTTGGAAAAATGTGTCTCAGACAGAGGCTTTCATATAATTGCGACTATTACGGATACGAACATGGAGGCAGATAATATTCCTTTGGGGAAGAGTTTTTACTACGACAAAGAATCGGAAACACTGGAAGATTGTAAGCATGACGGTCTGCGAATTTTTTTGCAAGAGAAGATTCAGGAAGTACTGCAGAATCATAAATCCAAAACCTATAAGTTTGAGAAAGATGAATTAGAGGTTAGGGTTTTTATTGAACTGATTCCTCCACAATTTCATTTAGCTATATATGGCGACAACTATGATGTTTACCCCATTTTAGAATTGGCAAAACTGATGGATTGGGACGTAAGTCTGGTTGGGAATATTCAAAAACTGAAAAAGCAAAAACTACAATCCGTAAATAATATTTACTTAAAAGAAGATGAAGCCCGGCCAGACATTGACAGCAGAACCGCAATTATATTAATGGCTCATGATTATAAAACGGACTATGCCAATCTGTTGAATTTGATAAATTCTGACTCAATTTATATTGCTTCTTTGGGCCCGCGAAAACGGTTCGATAAAATGATAGCAGAATTTAAAGCAAATGGCATTGAGTTTACCGAAGAGGAATTAAATAGAATTTACGCTCCCTGTGGACTAGAGATTGGTGCCAATACGCCAGAAGAAATTGCCTTGAGTTTATTTAGTGAAATCTTAAGTGTGCTATCAGGAAAAAAAGGAGGGATGCTGCGGGAGAAAATAGGACCCATTCACGAACGGAATAATTAAATCATAAAGGTCTTACAAAAAAAGTATTTTACTTAAACGTTTCGTCGCTCCCAGAGAATATTATTTTCTCGCTGCTTAGTAACTTCTTTGCATATTATCTCTACAGCCTTTTTTATATCTTCTACCGACGTAAATTTTCCAATACTAAAGCGTAAAGAAGCATAAGCCAAATTGCGATCCACCCCCATTGCCACTAGAACATGTGAAGGCTCCACAGAGGCCGAATTACAGGCAGACCCATTGGAAACGGCAATTTGACGGCTTAAAGCAGTAAGCAAATTTGCACCATCAACATAGGCAAAGGAAACATTTGTTGTATTAGGTAAGCGTTGGGGCGCATTGCTATTTAGAACAGTCATTTCTATTTTCTCCAATAGGCTTTGCTCTAATTGGTCTCTTAGTTTTTTTTGCCTTTCACTCTCAATGTTTAAGGTTGATTGGGCCAGCTGAATAGCTTTCGCCAAACCAACAATCAATGGTGTATTAATAGTACCACCTCTCTGTTTTTTTTGTTGACCTCCTCCTTGAATTAAACTTGGCACCGTATTTCTGTTTTCATTATCTCGGATATAGACCAAACCAATACCTTTTGGCCCGTAAACTTTGTGTCCAGAAAAACAAGCAAAATCTACCAAATCTAGAATTGTAGACAAGGAAACTTTACCCAAAGCTTGAGTAGTATCTGAAAATAATAGACTTCCATTATCGTGAACAAGTTTGGCAATATTATGCAAAGGTTGAATGTTCCCGGTTTCATTGTTGGCATAGAGTATAGAGACCAAAATGGTATCCGAGCGCAGTGTTTTGTTTAAGGCTTCCAAAGAAATAAGTCCAGAAGAATCTACATCTAAATAACTAATTGAAAATCCGTCTTCCTCCAAAAATTTACAAGTATCTAACACCGCTTTATGCTCAGCCTTAGTAGTAATAATATGCTTTCCCTTAGCCTTCAATTTTCTTGCCACGCCTTTCAATACCATATTTATACTTTCAGTCGCACCCGAAGTGTAAATTAGACTATTTCGAGAGACTCCTAGACTCTTTGCTATAGAATGAGTTGCTTCTTCTACGGCACTCATTGCCAACCATCCATAGGCATGATGACTACTGGAAGGATTCCCAAAATCTTCCTTAAAATAAGGAAGCATAACCTCTACAACTTGTTTTGAACAGGGAGTGGTAGCGTTATAATCAAAATAGAGTTGGGAGTACATGCCTAATGATAATTTTTAGTCTGCATTAAAGGTAAGAATTTCCTCAAAATGATTAATTATTAAGAAAAATGGAGAGCACTTAATCTAACCCTAAGTAGGGTTAAACAAAAACGTTAAACAAAAGCTTATTTTTTTGTGACATCGGGAAAAATAAGATATATTTATTGTCTACCTGTTAATTAAACACCAAAAAAATTATGATTCCTGCGAAATTTGATTACCATAAGGCCACTTCTGTTAAAGAAGCAATTGCCTTATCACAGGAGCTTGGCGAAGAGGCAAAATACATGTCGGGCGGTCACAGTCTGCTTCCCATGATGAAGCTTCGATTTGCAACTCCAGAACACATTATTGATATAAGTAAGATCGGCGGACTTTCCTATATTAAGGAAGAAGGCAATTTGCTAAAAATAGGAGCGATGACCACGCAGACCGATTTAGAGCACAGTGATTTACTAATATCCAGTTATCCTATTTTTGGAGATGCGGTTTGGCTAACGGCAGACCCCTCCGTTAGAAACTTCGGAACCATTGGAGGCAATATTGCACATGGAGATGCTGCGAACGATCAACCGGCGGTGATGCTTGCACTTAGAGCCACTATCGTTGCGGAAGGAGCAGATGGCGAAAAGTCAATCCCTATTGATGAATTTTTCCATGGTTTCTATATGACGGCCTTGGAACCAGGAGATATTTTAACCGAAATACAAATACCTAAGGCAAAAAAGAATAGCGGAGGTGCCTATTATAAAATGGAACGGAAAGTTGGCGATTACGCAACGGCAGGAGTTGCAGTCCATATAGAATTAGACGATGCTGGCGTTTGCCAGGAAATTGGGATTGGCCTTACCAATGTTAGCGCAGTGCCGATGCGTTTAGATAGAGGAGAAGAAGTTCTTCGAGGACAGAAGGTTACCGATGAACTAATTGAACAAGTTGGGCAAATAGCTAGTGAAGATTGCGAACCCGAATCGGACCTAAGAGGCTCTGAAGCCTACAAAAGGTCTATTGTAAATACCATAACTAAACGAATGATAAATAAGGCTCTGGAAAGAGCCAGAAACTAATACTACTATGGCTAAACATAATGTAACAATGACAATTAACGGGGAGAGTGTTTCTGCTGAGGTAGATTCGCGTTTGCTCTTAGTACATTTTATTCGAGAAAACCTGGATTTGACCGGAACGCATATAGGCTGTGATACTTCAAGTTGCGGAGCCTGTACCATTCTTATTGATGGTAAATCGGTAAAGTCTTGTACCTATCTAACAGTACGTGCAGATGGTGCCAACATCACAACTATAGAAGGGATTGCTGCCGACGGCACAAACCACCCTTTGCAGCAGGCTTTTCATGACCAACACGGGCTTCATTGTGGTTTCTGCACCCCTGGAATGATAATGAGATCTATAGATATGTTGAAAACAAATCCAAACCCTACGGAAGAAGAAATTCGATGGGGAATTTCAGGGAATTTATGTCGTTGTACAGGATATAACAATATTGTAAAGTCTGTCCAACAGGCTGCAAAAGAAATGGCCAACCCTAAGGAAGAAACTGTTTAACCTCTAAAGAAAAAATTATGTTCTCATGTAAAACATCACCAGAGGTAGGCGGAATGGGCCACTCTGTAAAAAGAAAAGAAGATGCCCGTTTTTTACACGGCAAAGGTAACTATACCGATGATGTAAAATTACCTGGCATGTTAAGTATGGTAATGGTTAGAAGTCCATACGCCTACGCCAAAATAAAAAGTATAAATAAGGAAAAAGCATTGGCCATTGATGGCGTTTTAGCTGTAATTACAGGTGAAGATTTGGCGCAGTATAATCTACATTGGATGCCAACGCTTCTTTCCGACTCTCAAATGGTATTGCCAACAGATACTATTATGCATCAATCCCAAGAGGTTTGTGCAGTAGTGGCAACAGATAGGTATATCGCTGTTGATGGGGCAGAGGCTGTGGAGGTAGAATACGAGCCTATGCAAGCGATCGTTGACCCTTTCAAGTCTTTAGACGAAGACGCGCCCTTATTAAGGCCCGATAAAGAAGGGCAGAAAGACAATCATATTTATCATTGGGAGCGTGGAGACAGAGAAAAAACCGACGCTGCTATTGCCAATGCAGATGTGGTGGTTAAAGAAAGAATTCACCTGCCAAGAATACACGTGGCTTCTATTGAAACATGTGGGGTTGTTGCTTCTTACGATAAGGATACCCAGAAAATGTTGATTTATTTGACCTCTCAGGCACCACACGCTATTCGTACTATTTTAGCTTTGGTTGCTGGCCATGTAGGTTTATCTGAAGAAAAAATTAGAATTATAGCTCCGGATATTGGAGGTGGATTTGGTGGAAAAGTACCAGTATACCCTGGATATGTTATTGCCATTGCAGCTTCTTTCTTAATCGGAAAGCCAGTTAAATGGATTGAAGACCGTTCTGAAAACTTGGTAAACGGTTTTGCTAGAGACTATCATATGGATTGCGAATTAGCAGCTACCAAAGATGGTAAAATTCAGGCTTTTAAAGTATCCACTCTTGCCGATCATGGGTATACAGATTCATCTGCTAATCCGTCCAAATATCCCACGGGTATGTTCTCTATTTGTACAGGGTCCTACGACTATGATAATGCCTTTGCGGAACTAGACGCTGTTTATACTAACAAGGCGCCTGGAGGTGTAGCCTATAGATGCTCCTTCCGTGTTACGGAAGCTGTCCATGCTATTGAGCGTATGGTAGATAAGTTAGCCGCCGAAATTGGAAAAGATCCAGCTCTTTTGCGTTTGGAAAATTTCATTAAAAAGGATCAGTTTCCTTATGCTTCTCCTTTGGGATGGAGTTATGATAGTGGAGATTATGAAGCCACTCTGAGAAAAGCTATGGACATGTTGGGCTATGACGATTATAAAAAAGAGCAGGCTAAAAAACGTGCGGAGGGAAAATTGATGGGGATTGGCTTATGTACATTTACGGAAGTGGTAGGTGCCGGGCCGTCTAAAGATTTTGATATCTTGGGAATCGCGATGTTCGATAGTGCCGAAATTCGAGTTCATCCAACAGGGAAAGCTTTAGCACGTTTTGGGACAAAGTCTCAGGGGCAGGGTCATGAAACAACTTATGCACAAATACTCGCTGAAGAACTAGGTATCCCATATACAGATATTGAGATTGACGAGGGAGATACAGACACTGCGCCTTATGGCTTAGGGACGTATGCCAGTAGAAGTACGCCAACCGCAGGAGCGGCAGCGGCAATTGCGGCCCGTAAGCTAAGAGATAAAGGCAAGAAAATTGCAGCACATTTATTAGAAGTTAGCGAAGAGGATATTGAGTGGGAAGTAGGGAAGTATTTTGTAAAAGGTGCCCCCGAAAAGTCCAAAACAATTCAGGATGTAGCTTTTGCGGCCTATACTAATTTCCCTCCAGGGATGGAGCCAGGATTCGAGGCTACACATTATTATGATCCGCCAAATTTAACTTTCCCTAATGGCGCATATATATGTGTTGTGGAAGTGGATGAGGAAACAGGGGCTATCGATGTAAAACGTTTTGTTGCCATAGATGACTGTGGAAATATTATCAATCCTATGATAGTCGAAGGACAGGTTCACGGGGGATTAACCCAGGGAATTGCTCCGGCTATGTACGAAGGAATTGAATACGATGATGAAGGAAACGTGCTTAACGGAACACTTATGGACTACCTAGTGCCCACAGCCGTGGAAAGTCCGCATTGGGAGACAGGCCATACTATAACACCTTCGCCACACCATCCTTTGGGAGCGAAAGGAGTTGCGGAATCCCCTACTGTTGGTGCACCACCAGCTATTGCAAATGCAATTATTGACGCGTTGTATCCTTTAGGAATTAAGCATTTGGATATTCCAATTACACCGGCAAAAGTTTGGGAAGCTATACAGGAAGCGAAGGCCAAGGCCTAGTATTAAATCAATATCAAGAAACCCCTATAAGGGATTTTAAAAATGAAACTTAAATGAAAACACAATTAGATAAATCGTTCGAAGTTCCACAAGGCACAGATTTAGTATGGGAGCATTTGATAGACCCAGAGAAAATTATGGACTGCGTGCCAGGTGTAACCGTAGACGAGAAAGTTGGGGATAATCACTACAAAGGAAAAGTAGGAATGAAATTTGGCCCTATGGGAGTGAAGTATGATGCCGATATTTTTTATAAAGAAATCGACGAAGAAAACCGTAAAATTATTATTACTGGTGACGGTGTGGATTCTAAAGGAAATGGAAACGCAGAAATGATGATGACCATAGATTTAAATGAGCGTGAAGAGGGAGGGGTTAAATTAGATGCCATTATGGATGTAACGGTTAATGGGAAAATTGCACAGTTCGGTTCCCGATTAATTACTACCGTATCCAATCAGCTTTTTAAACAATTTGTATCGAATTTTTCTAAAAAATTGGAAGCTGCTGAAGCAGCAGTTTAATTATTATTATAATCAACAAAGAAAAGCTATGCCCATACGGTATGGCTTTCTTTTTTAAAAAGGCGGCTATTGACAAAAGACATTCAGGCACTCATAGAAGACTTCTATGAACACGACTATATTTTAAACGAGGCTTTAGCGACCTCTCTATTTCTACTGAAAAATTTGGAAAAACCTTTGTTATTGGAAGGTAATCCAGGAGTGGGAAAGACTATGTTGGCTAAAACCTTAGCAGAACATTTAGGTACTACCTTGATAAGGCTGCAATGCTATGAAGGATTAGACGTAAGTACTACCATTTATGAATGGAATTATCAAAAACAACTTCTTCATATTAAACTCTTTGAACAAGAAGAGAATAAAATGGAGTTACAGAATCAGATATTTGGAATGGACTATGTATTGCAGCGTCCATTATTACAATCTATAAGTTCTGATAAACCAGTTGTTCTGTTGATTGATGAAATTGATAGAGCCGATGAAGAATTTGAGGCCTACCTTTTAGAATTGCTCTCGGATTTCCAAATTAGCATCCCCGAACTAGGAACCATTAATGCAAAATCTAAACCTCTCGTTATCTTAACTTCTAATCGTACTAGGGAGTTAAGCGACGCACTAAGAAGACGCTGCCTATATCATTGGGTGGATTTTCCTTCTAAAACGGGAGAGATAAATATTATAGCAAAAAAGCTGCCTAATATAGACGAAGAATTGGCTACCCAGGTCGTTACTTTTATTCATAATCTACGTAAGTCGAGTTTGCATAAGCCTCCGGGAATTGCCGAATCCTTAGACTGGGCTAAGACCTTATTACTGATGAATCAAAAGAATATCACAGACGAAATCGTCCAGACTACTATTGGAAGCGTTTTAAAACATAAAGACGACGTTGAATTTGTTCGTAATAAATCTGTTCAAGAATTCTTATACCCTATTAGTTGAGCTGAGTTAATTGACAAAAACATTTTTATTTTACCACTCTAAGGGGTTTTTAAATATAATTATGCTAGAAATACGTCCTATTTGTGAAAACTGTGCCAAGCGACTGCCCAACGAGAGTAGTGAAGCGATGATTTGTTCTTTTGAATGTACTTTTTGTGCAGAATGTGTAACGAATATTTTGGACAATGTTTGCCCCAATTGTGGAGGAGGCTTTGCTTTAAGACCAAGCCGGCCAACAAAAGACTTTACCAAATATAACGTAGGAAACTTTCCGGTCACTATTAAAGAAGTTTACAAGCCTGTGAATATGGAAAAATTTAAGAGGCTATATGAATCGAATGCCGGTCTAAATCCAAGAGAACGCTAGTATTAATTGCATTAATTTCATGTTAGTTGAAGTAGACAAATCCTTTAAAGAACGCCTTATCGACTTTACCATGTATTGCCGAGAGAGACAATTTATGCTTGGACCTCAAGAAACGCGTGACGCTTTTAGTATTGCTGAAAAAGGCTATGCGCTGGATCGAAAATTATTTCAATATAGCTTAAAGGCGATATACTGCAAAAGGAAAGAACATTTTGACCGTTTTGATGAAATGTTCCAGCGTTTTTGGAGTCGGTATTATGAGGAGAAGTTAGAAAAACGAAAAAAACAGATTAAGCAATTAAAGAAGGAGAAGGAAACCGCCACGGTTATTTTCTTGGGGACAGAGTTTAAACTACCTAAGAAAGAGGTTAAAGAGCATGAAGCTAAAGAGACCGTAGGGGCAAATGAAAGTATTCGCTTGCGTTATACAGATTTTTCAAAGGTTGATGTAACCGATAAAGAAAAACTAGAGGAGCTGGCGGAAGAGCTTTTTCATCAAATGAGCATGCGTTTTAAGCGTAGGTTAGAGAACTCCAATAGAGGTCGTATTGATATACGAAACACTATCCGCCAAGGCGTTTCTAAAGGAGGCTTGTTATTGGATTTATCCTATAAAAAGAAGCGAAAGGAAAAGCGAAAAGTAATTTTTATTCTGGACGTAAGCGGGTCTATGGATACCTATAGTTACTATCTTTTACGCTATGTCTTAGTGTTAAAAAAGTATTTTAAAAGTTTGGAGTTCTTTACCTTTAGTACGCATTTGACCCACATTACACCAATGCTCCGCCAAAATAATGAATTGGAAATTTTAAAGGAGATAGGGAAGAATGTTAATTCTTGGTCGAGTGGAACTAAAATAGGAGAATCTCTTCAAGAATTCTTGTCGGACTATGGGAGTAAACTTTTAAGTCAAAAGCATATCGTAGTTATTTTAAGCGATGGTTTAGAAACAGGCAGTGTTACAGAACTAAAAGAAGCTGTGCGCACAATACGCAGAAAGTGCAAAACGCTGGTATGGCTTAATCCATTAAAAGGAATGGATGGCTATCAGCCAATTCAAAAAGGAATTGTAAATGTGATGCCCCATCTGGATGCTTTTGAATCTGCACATAATCTAGATAGTCTGCTTAAATTGGAAAAATTATTAATGGATGTTTAACGAACTAGCATTGCAAATAGAAAAACACTTGGCCAAAGGCTCTAACTTTGCCATTGCACAGGTGGTAGACCGCATTGCCCCAAGCTCTGGAAAGGTGGGAGACAAGGCACTAATCTTAGAAACCGGAGAACTCATTGGGTGGATAGGAGGAGGTTGCGTTCGCGGAATTGTTATTAAAGAGGCCTTGGATGTAATAAAAAACAAGCGCTACCGCCGTATTCGAATATCCCCAGAAGGTGGCTCTCGGTCTACAGCGACCTACAAAGAATATGTAATGTCTTGTCAAAGTAAAGGAACCTTAGAAGTTATGATAGAACCTGTGATGCCACAACCCGAGTTAATTGTAATAGGGAAAAGTAATATAGCCCGTAAACTAGTACAAATGGCCTGCACTGCAGATTTCAGAGTTTCTGTAATGGCAACAGACGCAGACCTTCAAATGTTTCCTTTGGCCAATAGTATCTCAAGTGAAGTTGACTTTAGCCGGTTTAAAAATTTTAGTAATACCTTTATTATAGTTACTACTCAGGGAGAAGATGATGAGCTATCCGTAAAGAAAGCTTTAGAAACCTCGGCGAGCTATGTAGGCTTTGTGGCAAGTGCCAAAAAATCTGAGGATATCAAAAGTTTTTTGACGAATGCCGGGATATCACAGGATCGTATTGCAGAACTGAGAAGTCCTGTAGGCTTGGATATTAATGCTAAACTGGCCAGTGAGGTTGCCATCAGTATTTTGGCGGAGATAATCGATGATTTCCGAAATGAGAAGAGCGGTAAGGAGTCTTGTTGTGGGGGTATAAAGGAAAACAAGGAAGAAGTTAATGAGCAGTTTGTGAACGACTATTACATTAACCCTGTCTGTAATGTTCCCGTTTCCAAATTGAATCCTAAGCATATTGTAGAATACCAAGGAGAGAAGGTATACTTCTGCTGTGATGGGTGTAAGGTGAGCTTTGAAAACGAACCAGAAAAATATATCAGCAAAATTTAGTGTCTATTAGTATATTAAAGCTTACTACTATTTTCATTCTTTCTACGGGTTGAATTATTTAGGGTAGGGGCATCATAAATTTAGAATAAAGTTTGTGAAAATTCCCTGCACTTAATAACTTATAGTAATCTTATTTCCAAGGACAAACTAAGATATGAAGACGACCGAAGAATTTAAACAATTTAAAAACCTTGATGAAGAACAATTACCAGTCGCCAAACATAGATTACACGATTGGACTCATTTTGCAGGACTCTATGCCGCAGAACATGTAGCGGCTACAGAGTTTGTAATAGGGGCTACCTTTGTAGCCCTAGGCGCCAAAACGATGGATATTATCCTTGGCCTTTTGATAGGAAATATTCTAGCCGTACTTAGCTGGCGCTTTATTACCTCACCAATAGCTGTTGATACACGCTTGAGCCTCTATACCTATCTCAATAAGATAGCTGGCGACTCGATGACAAAGTTATACAATTGGGCAAACGTTATCATCTTTTCGGTAATATCAGCGGCGATGATAACAGTCTCAGCTACAGCAGTGCGCTTTGCATTTGATATTCCCGCACAACTCAATTGGTACCCTACCAATGCCTGGTTTATTTTGATTGTAATCGCCGTAGGTATTGTTGTGGTCTCCATTGCTCTCTATGGTTTTAATGCAGTTTCTGAATTTTCAGGCATCTGTGCACCCTGGCTCTTTGTAATGTTTACCAGCGGAGCTATGGTACTCCTTCCTGCTTTATCATTAGACGTATTGCATAAAACATTACCGGGAGGATGGACCGATTTTATGACCCTTGGGGACGAGTCTATTTGGACAGGCATCAATAGTGCCGGAGCTCCAGGAATAGGACTGGTTGAAGTTATAGGCTTTGGATGGGCTGCCAATACTATTACACATTTTGGATTGATCGACATGGCCCTTTTGCGTTTTGCGAAAAAGAAATCCTATGGCTATGCCACTAGTACGGGCATGATGTTCGGACACTATATCGCATGGATTGCTGCCGGAATCATGGGTGCCGGCGCTGCTGTTATATTAGGAAAATCTATCATAGAATTGGATCCCGGAGATGTAGCCTATTATGCCCTTGGCTGGTCGGGGTTTGTTATTGTAATTGTCGCGGGCTGGACAACCGCCATTACCAATTTATATAGATCGGGTTTGGCTGCACAGGCAATTTTCTTCAACCATTCCAGAAAGAGAACCACCATTGTAGTTGGTATGGTCACCGTTTGCATTGCCTGTTTTCCCTTTGTGTTTTCACAAATACTGCCATTATTGACTTATGCCGGGCTGCTTGTAGTTCCTGTAGGGGCCATTGTTTTTGCAGAACATCAGATTTTTCCTAGAATTGGCTTAACCCGCTATTGGTCTTCATACCGTAAGCTAAGCTTTAGTTTGCCTGCGGTTGCTTCTTGGGGCCTAGGCCTTGTCTTTGGTTTTGGCCTGAATGCTTTAGACCTGATTTCCTTCTATTACCTGTTTATCCCCACTTGGGTTTTTACCATTGCGGTGTATACCTTTCTCGCCTCTCGATATGGCGCTAAGGAAGAGTATTCTGAGCAAGTAAAAGAAGAAGACCTCCGAAATGATAGAATCAGAGGCTTTCAGGAGGAGCAAGCAAAGGAAGAACCCGTTCTTTTTAAGGATGTTTCTTTTTTCTCCAAAGGATTGAAAATTATTGCAATTTCGGCCTTGGCAGCCACTTTGATCTTGGCCTGTAATGTACTATTCGCAAGTTCTACTGAAGCGGATTATATCGAAAATCGGGAACTATTTTACTCCTACGCCTTTGTTTGTACCATCGTTTATTTCGTATTGGCCTATTGGGCGCTAAGAAGAGGTAAATCAAATACCAAAGGATAGCCATGGAAATTCCAATACAACTCAGGCAACGAAATTTACAAAAAGTGGGAAGTCGAATCCCTGTACCAAAATATAAACGTGGAGAAGAAACATCTGGAATAGTTCATATTGGTGTTGGGGGTTTTCATCGTGCCCATTTGGCGTATTATTTGCACCAATTAAAAAATGACAGTGCGGCCTCAGTCTGGGGAATCTGTGGCGTAGGCTTGCGTGAAGCAGATGTCAAACTATATAACATTTTTAAAAAGCAAGACCACCTTTACACCCTGATGGTTAAACATCCCAATGGAAAAATTGAAGCTGAAGTTATCGGATCGATCGTAGATTTTATAATGGGCACCGATACGGCAGAACAAGTGATCCTGCGCATGGCTTCTGAAGAGACGAAAATTGTTTCCTTGACCATTACCGAGGGAGGGTATAATTTTAATCCCAGTACAGGGGAATTCAATTTTGACAATCCGGACATTCAACACGAACTACAGCACCCAGAAGAACCAAAAACTGTTTTTGGGTTTTTAACTGCAGCATTAAAAAGACGCCGTGCCGAAGGTCTGTCCGCATTTACAGTGCTTTCTTGTGATAATATTGAACATAATGGTGACATGCTGCGAAAGATGTTACTCACTTTTGCAGCAGCACAAGACTCGGACCTGGCCAAATGGATAGCCGAAGAAGTCTGCTTTCCTAATTGTATGGTAGACCGAATTACACCAGTGACAACTGAAGCAGATGTTGAAGTCCTGACACAGGCCTATGGGGTAGATGATGCCTGGCCCGTTACCTGCGAACCTTTTATTCAATGGGTGGTAGAGGATAAATTTTCTAATGGCCGCCCTGCCTTTGAAAAGGCCGGGGTGCAATTCGTCCCCGATGTTGGTCCTTATGAGAAAATGAAATTACGCTTACTGAATGCAGGTCATTCGGTCTTGGGTCTTTTGGGGGCTATTCATGGACATCCCACTATCAATGCCTGTATGGAAGACGAAACCTTTGTTATCTATTTACGTGCCTTTCTAGATAATGAAGCCACCCCTATTTTAGGCGAGATAGAAGGTATTAACCTGAAAGACTACAAAGACACTTTGTTAGAGCGTTTTGCCAATCCTAATATTAAAGACAGTATCAGCCGGATTTGTTCGGAAAGCTCCGCCAAATTACCTAAATTTTTAATTGCCACACTACAGGATAATTTAGCAACTGCTGGAAGTATAAAGTTTGCAACTTTAGTGATTGCCGCTTGGTGTTATTATAGTGATAAGGGAATAGATAGAAATGGAAACCCCATAGAAATAATCGATGCCAGAAGTATCGAACTCCATCAGGCAGCCAAAAAAACCAATACAGACACTTTAGCCTTCTTAAGACAAGAATCTCTTTTTGGAAATCTTATTGAAAATAAGGAGTTTACAAAGTTGTATACGGAGAAAGTTCAGAAAATCTATGAGGATCCTAATATCAAAAATTATATGAATAACATGATATAAAATCTATTTTTCAGGTTACGAAAAGCAGAAAATAAACAATTAAGAAAACGCCTCCTAACAGGATGTAATTTGGATTGAAACTAAAGCCTTAAAACGGAGACCACAGCAATCGAACACTCATAGTTATGTGTAATTAGAAGTATTAATTATGAAACGATAATTTGAATTAGTCATTACTAACGAACAAGATTTTCTAGATATTATTGGACATTCTAGTGCGTTAGTTGCCAGAAAAACACTTGATTATATTGATGAAAAGTCATGATTATTTATTGAGAAATCCCCATTTATTGTTATTTCGTCATCGGTCCAAAGTGGGAATTTTGATAGCTACCAAAAAGGTGATCCTCCGGGCTTTGTGAAAGTTTTAGACCAAAAAACTTTAGCAATCCCGGATCGATTGGGAAATAGAAGAGCAGTTACCTTTATGAACGTCTTAGAAAACCCCAAAGTTGGATTAATCTTTTTAATCCCAGGAATTAAGGAAACCTTATGAGTTAGCGGACAGCGGCGAACTGGAAAAAAGCTATAGTGAAATGGATGAAATCATTAAGAATGATGAAAAAAATCGACTATATTAAAACAATAAGTAACAATGTCTTCGATACGATTAAAAACTATTGCTTAATAAGACCGGAAGGCGTTTTTAAAAACTTGAATATGAATTATATAAAACTAGGAAAATTTTTGTTTTTTCTAATCATTGTATCACTTTCTAAGCTTACCTGTGCACAAGAAAGAGGAATTAAAGAACTTGATTTCTTAATTGGGAAATGGGAAACCCGAGAAGATAATATTGAAAAAGGATGGTGGGAAACATCAACCCGGGAAGTAAGATATATTTTGAAAGGCAATTATATTGAATTCATTGCGAAATCGGTAGATTCTAATGGTAGAGAAAGAGAATACAATTGGTACATCAATTACAATAAAAAAGCCAAACAGTTCGAAATGGTATCGATGTTTAGTAATTGGTATAAAACACAGCTGGATGTTCTTGTTTGGGATAAGGAACAAAGAAAATTAACTATTCGGAATAAACCTGATTCTGAAAGCGAATTTCACGAGAGGTATGGTGAAATAGTTTTTAATGAAGACTTTGATGAGTATACTTGGACGGGCGAAAATAAATATGGAGATTCAAATAATCCAAGTATTTGGAAATATATAGAAAAAGGTTTGCGTACAGAATAACAACAGTTTCTATTTACATTATAATGAAATAGTGGTTGTTTAAAAGAGGTTTGGGAAACCTAATGAATCTCCCTTACGAAAATCTCTTTTTTGACAACTTAGCAACTATTGTGACAGAGTCATAGGCATGGTAGCGGTGCTTCTATATAAATGAAATAAAAAAGAAGAGAATGAGTGATTTCTCTATTACCACGATCATTCGAATTGTTGCAGTACATGATAGGGAGTTTTCAGAGAAGACCCCAAATCACATATATTGACGCTTGAACTGATGATGGACTTTTTGAAGGGACAAATATTGTGCAAGAATACACATCTAATGAACTTTATGGTTTACGATTATCGACTCAAAAAAGATTAGATTATTTAGAAGAGCTACTAGGCAATTGGGAAAAGAATAGTACAATTCCAGAAATCCATAAGATGCCCTTAAAGGGATTAGACTTTACGGAACAAGTAGAAAAAACAGTAGAAGGGATTTAGAACTAGAGCTAAAAATTAATTACTGTTCACTAGAAAGTGATAGACTTATACAGTACAATAACTAGGTACTTAAGGAGAATTGGAAGTAGGAGCGCAAAAGGGTTTCAAAACTATTGGATAAAAATACATTGGAAAATTCTCGAATTGGAAAACCTGAAACAAGTTTTGAATAGAGAGCTTTGATTTACCCCGCAAAAAGATAGGATCAAGTTTGCTAAGATTGTGCGTTTACAGCACGAAACTATGTTATGCCGTATGGAATGGATACAGCAGTAAATTTATTTTGTCTATATTTTAAATTGACCTTAAAAAATCTTTATTTTATGTGTACGGTTTATTTGATTTTAATATATGTATAAAAATATAATTCTTGAAAAAAGTACATTGCTCGTGGTATTCATCACTTTAGTACTTTCGGTTTTTTTGCTCACTGTAAAAAGTAATAGACATAAGAAGATGAGCAATAGATTGATGGGATTCTTTCTAATAACATTTTCCATACACATTAGTGTATTTCTCTATTCTAGGTATTTAGAGATGCCTTTGATTTTTGAGCAGTTTAGAGATCAGTTAATATTGTTGTTGGCACCTCTGTGTTATTTATACTTTGTCTCAGTATTGCGTTTTAATTTTAAATTTGAGAAAAAACACCTGATACATCTCACTCCTTTCATTTTGGTGTCAATCATTTTTATGCCAAGGTTTTTTATGGTGTCTGAATTAGAAAGAATAGTTTTTTACCAATCATTCCACGCCCAACTAGAATCTAAAACCTATGCTGCAATAAGCATTTTTTCTGGCGCATTTTATGTTGTGAGTATGATATTATTAGATTACAAAAATAGAACCTTGAGAAGTGATTATTCGCACAAGACTCACTTAAACTATAAGTGGTTAAAGGATTTTATCCCCTTAGTAATATTATTTTTTGTTTTTTCATTCCTTCGAACCATAGCAGTATATGTAAGCAATATCGATTTTGTCTTGACTGCACGCACAACGCATACAGTATTATTACTAGCGTTTGTAACATGGTTAACTCTTAGAAGTCTGTATACTCCCGAAATATTTAAATCAAAGGGGATTAAAAACCAATTGGTTAGCGTACCGAGGGATAAAATATTTAATCTTAAAAATCTACCGGTTACAAGCGATGTAAAGAAAATCAATCTTGATATAACTAGACTGAACAGTTATATTATCAAAGAAAAACCTTTTCTTTCTCCTGACTTGACCATAAAGGAATTGGCTCGTAACCTAAACATTAACACACAAGACCTATCTCTACTTATTAATAGGCACATAGGTAAACATTTTTTCGATTTTATCAACGAATATAGAATTGAAATGGCAATCAAAATACTTCAAAACCCTGAACGTAAATCAACACATGTCTTAGAAATCCAATACGAGGTGGGCTTTAATTCGAAGTCTGCTTTTCATAGGGCATTTAAAAAACATACGGGTAAAACACCCAAACAATTTCGAATAGAAAATAAGATATGAGCACTTAGTGTCTTTTTTTGGGTTTGGTTTGAAATTTCTATTTAGCGTCTTGATTTTTTCTCAAACAAATCAGTTCACTTTTTTTTAGTGGCACTTTTTTTTTCCTAGTTCGAGTAATTTTGCGGATCGTTGATTTAAACAAATTCAAAATGAAAAAACTATTGACAATAATCTTTATTGTTTCGATTATCTCAATCTCTTTTACCTATAAGAAAGAGCAAATCAAAACTTCTCAATTAAGTGGTGAAATTGATTTTTATATCAAGAAGACCATAGAACAGCATAATATTCCTGGTTTGGCCTTGGCAGTTATTCAAGATGACGAAGTGATTTTTAAAGACTATTATGGCAAAGCATCCTTGGAAGATAGATTATCTGTTAACGAAAACACCTTATTTAGAATTTTCTCAGCCACAAAGCTTATCACCACGACAGGAGTTTTTCAATTAATTGAAAGAGGTCAACTACAATTGGATGACACAATAGCAAAGTACATCGATGACTTACCAATTGAATGGCAAAAGATCCAAATTAAAAACCTATTGAGTCATTCATCTGGGCTTCCAGATATCATGAAATATGAAAGTACTTTAACTGATGATGAACTGATGGGAAAATTATACAATGATAAAATGGAGTTTGAAACTGGATATCAGTTTAGCTATAACCAAACCAACTATTGGCTTCTTACCCAAATTATTGAAAAAATTACTGGTGCAACATTTGATAAGTTTATCCTCAAAAATCAATTTTCAAATACCAATGAAGGTGCCATCTTTTCATCTAACTCACAAGAAGAATTACCAAATCGAGCGACAAGATATTTTTACAATGGAAAAAGAAAAGAGTATATTAAGGCAACAGATAACAGTGGTGTTAGAGGACATTCAGGAAACGGTTTAAACATTACCCTTGATGAATTTATCAAATGGGACGAGAAGTTGAAAAAAAATCTTCTATTGGATAAAAAAACCAAATCCAAAATGTGGTCCCCATTTAATTACACGAACAATTTCAATTATCAAAAAGAAAACTTTTTGCATGGCTGGGGTAATTATCCTATGAATAATCAAAAATCGTTTGGTTTTTCTGGTGGAAACTTGGCAGCCTATAGGTTTTTCCCTGATAGTAATACTTCAATAATATTCCTATCAAACGGCTATGTGAGTCCTGTCTATGATATTATAGTAAATGATATTGCTCGACTTGCAATATCAAAATTGCGCACCAAGGGTTGTACACTAGAATATAACGTTTTAGGCCTTATTGAAAGAAATGAGTTTAATGAGGCATTACAGGTTTTCAAAAAACTCAAAAAAGAAAATCCAAAGTCTCGATTTGAAAATTTAAGATGGAATATTAATGGGATTGGAAATTCCTATGCCTGGGAGGATGAGACAGAGAAAGCAATGAAAGTTTACGAATTGAATGCAGAAGCAAATCCAGACTGGTGGATATCCTTTTCTGGTTTGGGTGAAGTATACGAAGCCCGAAAAGACACTTTGAATGCCATAAAATATTATAAAAAGGCAATATCACTCAATGAAAAAAATGAAGGATATTACAATGAAGAATTAACGAATCTTATTAGTGACTTACAAAAGAAGTAGAAAGAAATTTTGCTAAGAAGAAAGTTCTTGATTACGTAAATCACAATAATAAATATATACAGAATTATAGCAATTTTTTCAAAATGATTAAATCAAAATTTCATTTGATATTCATGGTTTTTTTGATTTGTTCCTGCCAATCGGGAAACAAGAAGGAGATAACGAGTTCTTCCAATAAAGTAGATGATGTTTCACTCCAAAACCTAATGGAAAAGAATATTTGCCGAATAGATGAAAACGGTAAGAGTGATACGGGATCTCTCACAATCGAAGCTCGCATGAAAGAATTAAATATTCCTGGTGTCAGTATCGCCGTTTTTGACAACAATGAAATTCTTTGGGCAAAAGGATATGGTTTAAAGAATAAAAAAGAAGGTCAAAAAGTAAATGAGAATACGCTTTTTCAAGCTGCTTCAATTTCCAAGCCCATAGCTAGTGTAACGGCATTTATGCTTGCCGAGCAAGAATTAATAGTTCTTGATGAAGATGTAAATTTAAAGCTTATGAGTTGGCAAGTACCTGAGAATAAATTTACTATAACAGAGAAGGTAACACCACGCCGAATAATGAGCCATACTTCAGGATTAGGTACATCTGGATTTCAAGGATATCATAGAAACGATTCTATCCCAACCTTGGTGCAAATATTAGATGGTAGTGAAATTACTAATTCAGATCCTGTAAGGGTAATACAAACACCTGGTCAGTCCGAGTATTATTCGGGAGGCGGAATGCAGGTTTTACAATTACTATTGGAAGATGTTAGTGGTAAAAAGTTCTCTGAATTAACCGAAGAATTGATTTTTGAACCAATAGGGATGCGTGGTAGTACGTTTAACCATCCTATGTCTAAAAAATTGAATAATTTTATCTCAAACGGTTATGATTCCGAGGGGAAGGTTGTCAGTGGTGGATATCACCTATATCCTGAGAAAGCAGCTGCCGGACTTTGGACTACACCATCCGATTTGGCTAAGTTTATGATAGCATTGGGTAAGTCGTATCGTGGTGAAAATGGTGGAATATTAGAACAAGAATCAGCCAAAATGATGATGCAGAGAGTGCCCAACGCAGGAGGAACAGGAATTGGAATAGATGGTAAGGGAGATGCATTTCGATTTAGACATTCTGGTGGAAATGTCGGCTTTATTTGTTATGCTGTTTCGTTTGCAGAAAAGGGCAGAGGCGTAGTTGTAATGACCAATTCTGATAATGGATTTCCATTGAGTCATGAAATTGTCCGTGCTATATCTAAAGTATATGGGTGGCCAGCGATGTGGATGCGCGAGTAGTTTATTTATCTTTATTTCCGTTATAGTATTTTAATGAATAACAGATTTCGGCATTGTAGGGCACATATAGGAAATTAATAGATAATGGGAGACAAGTCTAAATTAGGCATGAAGGAATTTGTTAACAAAAAGATTCCTTTTAATCATGACTTTAAAAGTCAGGCTATAATCGCTGCATTGTTAGGTTGCATACTTGCTTCTATTATGATTTTTTTGAGACCCTTTGATACTGATGGATTTGATTCCGAATTCAGAAACCTGACCTTAAGCGGCTTTGGTTTTCTTTTTTCTCTAGCTTATTTGATTAACGCAAGACTCGAGAGAAGGTGGTACATTCTTAATAAAAATGTATGGACAATTAAAGATGAGGTTTTTTCTTTTATCTCTTTAGTTTTAATTTCCAGTGTCCCCATACATGCCTATAATCAAATATTTCTAAATAATTTCTTTAGTCGCAACTTGGGATTTGATAGCTATATCGAACACGGTATTTGGTTTTTTGCAAATTCTTTGATTCCAATAATGGTTTTTATTTTTCCTTTTTACCTGTATTTCAGAAATAGAGTGGGAAAGAGTTCAAGTAGTGAATCACCGGATGAAATCACTTTTATGGGTCTGAATAAGGAAGAGAAGATTGTTCTCTTAAAAAATGATGTTTTATTTGTAAAATCATCTGAAAATTATGTCGAAATCTTTTACGAGCAAGATGGCTCCTTAAATCATTCGACTTTTAGAAACACCCTTAGAGAAATAAATAAACAAGCCCCTTTTTTAAAAAGATGTCATCGATCTTATTTGATAAACTTGTCGAATATCAAAGCAGTGAATGGTAACTCCCATAACGCTAGTCTAGAATTTAAACTAGGCGAAATATCTGTTCCTTTATCTTATAAATACTATAAACAAATAAACTCTAGCCTACACGATTAGCATAATTTTTGTGTTCTAATCCCAAAATCTACGTTTTAATCATATTCTTTTCTCGATCGTCAATCGTCTAAAATTGATGAATATTTTTAAGTTTTCTTTGTTGGTCTAAAACTTTAAAATAATTGGTTCCCTCACTACAATAGCAATAAGAACGTACTTATAGAGAGGATGTATTGAGGAATTAGTATGCAATGAATGAAGAGTATGAAATTAGTATTATTTACTATATGTAGTTTAGTTTTTCTCCTTAGTGGGTTATATGATTCAAGGGCGCAAAATTTCGACAATGTTTCTTCAATTCAAGTGGAAGATATTTTTGAGGAGCTTGTGGCTATAAGAAATGATTTACACGACAATCCTGAACTGGCAGGAAGTGAAAAAAGAACTTCTATAATTGTCAAAGAATATTTACAGAATTTGGGCTTAGTAGTTAAAACTGGTTTTGGCGGATATGGGGTGGTTGGAATTCTAAAAGGCAAAATACAAAATGGAAAGAAGGTTGCTTGGAGAGCTGACATGGATGCCGCACTCCATACCTTCAACAATAAACCTAATGCTAACCCCCAAGCTGCGCATATTTGCGGGCACGACGTACATACTACAATTGGTCTTGGCATCGCCAACATGCTATCAAAAATTAAAGACAGTATAGGTACAGTGTATTTTATTTTCCAACCAGCCGAAGAGTCTTTTAAGGGAGCAAAAAATATGATTGAAAATGGGCTATTTAAAGAAATCCAACCAGATGAAATATTTGGACTTCATGTTTTTCCCACGGAAGTAGGTACTGTTAGTTCAAAACCCGGCGAACTGTTTGCCTACCAAAGGAGAATCAAATTGATATTTGATAAATCAATTGATGAAAAGGGCTTTAAAAGCTTCTTCGAGAATACAATACAAGAATTTGTGCGGCATAAGTCAAAAAGCGCTCCATGGTCCTTGAAATACTTAACGCATCCAGATTATGGATTGGAGAACCCGAATACGATTTATAAGAATTTTTTCATTATTGGTTCGAATATCGCTATCGATAAAGGCAATAAGAAAACTTCGTTTGAATGCACATATTACGAGACTGACTCTACCCGATTGGAGACAATAACTAAAGAAATTACCCACCAAGTAGAAAATTCCAAATATGGTAAATATCTTCTGGAAACATCATTTACCGCCGAGAGGCCAACCGTTGTCAATGATCCAAAGTTAACCTACGAGAGTTTGGCTGCTTTAAAGGATATGTATGGCGATGAACGGGTAACGACCTTTTATGGCCAAGTGCCTTATTCCAACGAAGATTTTATTTACTATCAATATGAGGTACCGGGAGTAATGTTTCTATTGGGAGCTTCCAATAAAAATAAAGGAATCGTTGCCTTACCTCATACCTCCGAATTCATGGTGGATGAAGAAGTCATTAAGCATGGTGTGAACTATTTTTCATTTTTTTTGAAGGATAGGACAAATCATACTAAAGTAAAAGGTAATTAGAACAGAAAAGCATTAAGAATAACATTAATTAAATCATGAAAAAGCTAAGCACTCTATTTTTTATACTTGTATCACTATTGATATTTGCCCAGGAAACACCAACCGTAAAGGATTGGCAAAATGACCTTATGTTTTTGCAAAAAACTATACATGAAGACTATTCCTTCCTATTTGTTAAAACAACAGCGGAAATCTTTGATGCTGAAGTGGAGAAGTTATTCAACCAAATACCCTCTTTGGAAAGTCATGAAATAATAGTTGGTTTGTCTAGAATCATCGGGCTATTTGAATATGGACATATGGCTGTTGCCTTTAACATCGAACCTTTCAAATTCCACTATTTGCCTTTAAATTTATATCAGTTTTCTGATGGGATTTATCTGCAAGGTGTTCATAAAAATTATAAAGACTTCGTCGGTGCCAAAGTTCTAGAAGTAAATGGAATACCTATAATGGATGCTTTGGAAAAGGTTTATCCAGTAGTTAGTGCGGAGAATACACAATACTTTAAAAGTAATGGAATAAATTTTTTAACAATTACAGAGGTGTTGCATGCCCAAGGAATCACTTCTAATCTTGAGAATTCGGTTAGTTTCACTCTGGAGAAGAATGGTGAAGTATTTCAAAAGGAATTCAATGCATTGCCAGTTGGGCAAGAAGTACCTCGAAAATATGGTTATGTGTTTCAAGATGAAAACTGGTTTGAATCCCGGACACAAAATACCATTCCATTATATCTGGATCATCTAGATAAAATGTATTTTTTTAAACATTTACCCCAAGAAAAAGCAGTATTTGTAAGACTAAGCCAAATAGAGGATGATCCAACCGAAAAGTTGGAAACTTTTTATTCTCGCTTATTTGATTTTATTCAAAAGGAAGATGTTGAAAAATTAATTATTGACGTTCGATTAAACGGTGGAGGGAACAACTTTAAGAATAGATCATTGGTTACAAAAATCATAGAGAACAAGAAGATAAATACGGTTGGAAGTCTTTTTGTCATTATAGGTAGAAGAACATTTTCTGCTTGTCAGAATCTAGTTAACGAACTAGATAATTATACTAATGTAATTTTTTTGGGTGAGCCAACGGCTGAGAATATTAATTTCTATGGGGATAGTCGGCCGCTAGTCTTACCGAACACACTTCATCCGGTTTATATATCATTTGCCTGGTGGCAAGACAAACCTGCATGGCAAAATGCTGAATGGTTGGCACCAGCCATTCCAATTGATATAAGTTTTGCGGAATATTCAACCAATAAAGATCCTGTATTGGATGCGGCCTTAGCTTTTTCAGATGCCAATTTTAAACCCAACCCAATGAGATACATCACCGACATGTTCGTAAGAGGCGAAATACAACAATTGGATGAAGAGGTGCCAAAAATGATTAAAGATGAGAGATATGACTTTTTTGATTTTGAGTCTGAAATTAGCAAGGCGGGAGCGCACTTGGTTAAGAGTGGAAGAATGCCTGCAATTCAGGCGGGGATAGGTGTTTTTTCATTTGTCACAAGATTATTTCCTTCTTCTTCTAGTGCTTGGGAAAATTTGGGAGATGCGTATCTAAAAGCAGGGAATGAGGAGGAGGCCAAAATATCGTTTAAAAAGTCTAAGAGTTTCGAACATTAGAAAAGTTGGTATTAGACATTATCAATGCAATAAAAATCAGAATTTAAAAATGAAACTATTAAATACTCTTTCCATCCTTTTGCTTTTGTTTATCAGTTTTTCTTGTTCTAATTCAGAAAAAAAATCCAAGGAGTACGAGAATGAGGTAAGAATTGATGAATATCTTATTAGTTTAATGGATTTGCACAATATCCCTGGCTTGGCTTTGGCTATAGTTGAGGGAGACAAAATAGTCTATGAAAATTATTTTGGAAACGCCTCTATAGAAGATAGCACCTTAGTAGATAAGAATACGTTGTTTAGAGTTTTTTCAACTACCAAGCTAATAACGGCTACAGGGATATTTCAACTTATCGAAGATGGAGAGTTAAAAGTAGAGGATGACCTATCGAAATACTTGGATGGTTTGCCTAGGGAATGGCAACAAATCAAAATCAAAAACCTATTAAGTCATTCTTCAGGTTTACCAGATATCATGAGATATAAAAGTACCCTATCAGACGAAGAGTTGATGGAAAAACTATTGCAGGAGAAGATGCAATTTGTAACGGGGTATCAATTTAGTTATAACCAAACCAATTATTGGTTTCTGGCTCAAATAATTGAAAAAATTACAGGAAATCAGTTTGAAGAATATATTCTTAAAAATCAATTCGATGGTTCCTTTAATGGTGTTTTGTTTTCGTCCAATGCCCTCGAGGGCATTCCAAATCGAGCAACTAGATATTATTATAGTGATAGAAATAAGAAGTTTGTAAAAGACACAAATAATTCTGGTATAAGAGGCCATTCGGGAAATGGGCTGAATATAACCCTCAGCAATTTCATAAAATGGGATAAACAATTAAAAGCTGATGTACTAATAGGCCCAGAGGTTAAATCGGCTATGTGGTCTCCATTCGCATTTACAAATAACTTTAAGTACCAAAAAGATGATTTTCTGCATGGTTGGGGTCGATATTATGTAAATGGTTTGGAGTCTTATGGTTTCTCAGGGGGAAATTCTACAGCTTACAGATTCTTTCCTAAAAGCAATACGACAATAATGCTACTAAGTAATGGGTATCAAACTCCTGCCTTTGATATAATAATTAATGATGTTGCTAGAATTGTATTACCAGAATTGAAGGGTAGAGGATTAACTCTTGAAGAAGATATTATGGATTTGGTACTAAATGATGAATTTGATAGAGCTGCCCAATTATTAAAGAAACTAAATCAAGAAAATCCAAACTCTCGCTTTGATAACTTAAAAAGCAACTTTAATGGAGTTGGAAATTCTCACGTGTGGAATGACAATTCTAAAAAAGCTCTTCAAGTATTCAAAATGTATGCAGATGCCTATCCAAATTCATGGATTGCATCTGCAGGCTTGGCTGAAACCTATGAAATAGAAGGAGATACTTTAAATGCACTTAAGTATTATGAGAAAGCTTTGCGCTTAAATGAAAAGAACGAATACCATTATAACGAAGGGATGATTAATAGTATTAATAAACTGAAAAACGAATAGTACTAAAAAGTGTGTGTTTTATGGTCCGTTGGAAAAAAGATGTAAATATGTATTATTAAATTATCGGTTTATAGTGAAATTATCACAACTACTGTAAAAGCATTTTGCACAGATTTAAAAATAAACTATTATGAAACTACCTTGTAGGTTATTTGTTTTATTCTTTGTTACCATTTTGAGCCTGAAGTCCTTTTCACAAAAAATTGTTGAATCTTATCAGCCAATAACGAATGATAGTCTTAGAATTGGAATGGGCAATGACTTTTTACCCTACATTCAGAGTGGCTTTACGCTAATGCTTCCAGAAGAAAAAAGCCTTAAAGGGGTGCTTATTTTTCTGGAGGATTCGGGATTTGATCAAAAGAATAAAAATGGCAAGCAGCTTTATAAGCATGCCTCTGAAAAAGGTTTTGCGGTATTATCTGTTTCAACCGAAATTCCTTTTGATTTTTATTTTTCTGACCAATCTTCATTTTCCACAACCGTCCAAATTCAAAAAGCTTTTTCCAAATATGATTTGCCGAATGAAAATATATTTTTTTTAGGTACAGGTCTGGTAGGGCATAGAGCCTTGAAATATATAGAATCTATTGACAAAGAAAGTGACAGTTTTCGGTTAAACATCAAAGGAATTGTCATTAGTAATTTAACAATGGATTGGACTAGAAAATGGTATCAGCATAAACGTGATATTAGAATTAATCATATTGACCTTTGGGAGGCTAGATTCATAAACTACATGTTGGAAACACATTTAAAGGGAACACCTAAAACGGCACCAGAGAATTATCATATTTTTTCATCATACAGCTACTTTGATGAAAAAAATAGGAATATTGAGAATTACAAGGAATACGCGGTGAGAGCTTACATTGACCCGGCGATAAAGTATAGATTAAAGAAGTACCTCAGAACTTTGTATGAAAACAATTCAACAGATATGGTTGGGTTTTTAGCTGAATTACAACTGATTGGAAATAATGACACAGAACTCGTTGTGTTACAATCAGATGAAGATATTTCCCAAAAAAAGAATACTCAGTCAACCTGGAATAGCATAGATAAGGAGGAGCTAATGCAATGGATTTTGAAAAAGAGTTAAAATTAATTGTCATAATGAGGATGGGAATACAATGTTAGCTGTTCTTTTCAAATTCTGAAAACATTAGAGGCTCCTCAGTTTTATCAACGCATAGGTGCCACAGCTAAAAAAAAAGATTTTTTCTCAAGTTTTAAAGAAGAAGAATACAAACACACCTAAAATTATGAAGATAAAAAAGGTAAACATTGCGCAAAAGCTCAAATCTTTTAGTGAATATTGGTCTCCTAAGGTAGTGGGTGAACTTAACCAACAAATGGTCAAAATTGCAAAGTTTAAAGGCGAGTTTGTCATGCATCATCACGATAATGAGGATGAATTTTTCTATGTTATAAATGGAGAATTGTTTATTGAGATAGAGGATCAAACACTTAATCTTAAGGCGGGTGAATTTGTTATTATTCCTAAAGGAACGGACCACAAACCTTATGCACCCGACGAAGTTCATATAATGCTATTTGAACCCTCGTCCACCCTAAATACGGGAAATGTAGACAATAACTTGACCCTAGCTGATTTAGACAAAATTTAAGTAGTACTCATGAGATTTGCGCATATCAATATAGTCAGTAATGATTGGAAAGCTCTTGCAGACTTTTATATCAATACTTTCAATTGTAAACTCGTCCCACCCATTCGGGAACAATCTGGCACATGGTTGGACAAGGGTACAGGACTTAAGAACGCACACTTACAAGGTGCACATCTATTGCTTCCTGGATATGATGAAAATGGACCTACATTAGAAATTTATCAGTATGGACTCATAGATAATCAAGGTGTCAGAGCTCCGAATACGAATGGATATGGACACATAGCCTTTGAGGTGGAGAATGTGGAAAAATTGCTTAATACCTTAATTGCGAATGGTGGTAAAACAACGGGAGAAGTCACGCAAAAAGAAGTGGAAAATATTGGAATTCTGACCTTTGTTTATGCCAAAGACCCTGAAGGAAATTTAATTGAATTACAAAACTGGCAAAGAGCTTAATTATGTCGCTTATTAAACTGAAAAAGGAACTACTACATTCTCAAATAAAACTAGAAAATGATCGGGTGCGGTTAATACCCTTTGAAGAGACTCATGAGCAGGAACTCAAATCAATTATTTTTAATGACAACATATGGAAATACATGGGCATGTACATTCGCAACAAAAAAGACTTTGAAATCTATAAAAAAAACACAATTAAATCAAAAGAAGATGGCATCTGCTATCCGTTTGTCATTATTGATAAAACAAAAGATGCCGTTGCAGGATGCACTCGTTTTGGAAACATCAACTTAGCCAGTGAGAAATGTGAAATTGGCTGGACCTGGTACGGTGCAGATTTTCAGGGAACTGGTTTAAACAAAGCCTGTAAATATGAACTTTTGCGATATGGGTTTGAAGTCATAGGGTTTAGGCGGATTCAGTTTAGCGCCGATTTGGAAAACATACGCTCACAAAAGGCCATTGAAAAGTTAGGCGCCAAAAAAGAAGGTATTTTCAGGAACAACTATGTTGATTCCACGGGTAAAAGTAGACATGATGTTTACTACAGCATAATTAGAGAAGATTGGCAAGAATTGAAGATTCGTCATTTTGAAGAATTCGAATAACTTATTTGCGTTATGAATTACAACAACAAAAGGTTTAGACTTTTAGAGAATAGCATAAATGCAGAAACTTCTGAAAAAATGGTTTTTGAGTATAAACAAGATGGTTCTATACTAACTTCTAATTACAGTGGAGGTAAAATCATACAAGGTCATCTCATTGGTTTAGTTAATAATGATGGTGCAATTGAAATGCGCTACCATCAAGTAAATGTTCATGGTGAATTGAGGACGGGAAAATGCTCCTCAAAACCAGAGGTTATGCTAAATGGAAAGATACGCCTCTACGAGACTTGGGAGTGGACCTCTGGTGACAGATCTAGAGGCAGGTCTGTTTTGGAAGAGCTATAGAGGATGATTTTACCGATAAATGCTGGATTAAATAGCTAACAATTAATACAAATGATGAAGAAAAGGAATATTGGAATTTTAATTTTTGATAATGCAGAAGTTTTAGATTTTGCTGGTCCGTTTGAAGTGTTTTCTGTGACCTCGGAACTGAATAATTTTGTACCGTTTGAAGTATTCACAGTAGGTGAGAACCTAGAACCAGTAATTGCGGTTAATGGGTTATCGGTAAACCCAAAATATGATTTTAATACTTGCCCCACTATTGACATCTTGATAATCGCTGGAGGATCAGGATCGCGAAAATTGATGGAAAATAGGAAGGTTTTGAATTGGTTAAACCAAGTTTCCAAAAAAACTGAACTGATACTAAGCATCTGTTCAGGAGCTCGTTTGTTAGGTAAACTAGGTCTTTTAGATCATAAACCTTACTGCACCCACCATCAAGTGTACGATGACCTTGAAAGGCTTGTGCCTACAGGGAAACCTCAGCACAGAAAGCGATTCGTGAATTCGGGAAACATCTACACCTCAGGAGGTATTTCTGCCGGAATTGATTTATCATTTCACATTGTAGAAAAACTTTTAGGAAAGAAAACTGCGGAACAAACTGCTGAGTATATGGAATATGATAGATAAGGTGTGAAAATGGATTGTTCTGGGAAAGGTTAAATAATTGGCAAAGAAATGAAGTTCAAAAAAGTTAAGTGTATAAAATTAAATAAGACGTTGTGAAAAGAAGATTTACTATAATGGTTGCCATTTTGCTAATTGGTGTAAGCTGTAATGAGGATGATGAAATTAATGAAGAATGCAGAGAGCAAAAGAAAGAAAGTTGTGTAGTAACTTTTGAACTAGACCCGGTTTGCGGATGCAACGGGGTTACTTATGATAATCCTTCTACTGCCGAATGTAATGGCATAGATAATTATACACGGGGGGCTTGTAATTAGGGCCTTTTCTTATTCGAATTTTGATTCTCCCATCTATGATATTTTCCAATTTTAAATTGCACATGTCAGTGAAGTTCATCCCATATATGAGAAGCGAGCAAATAAAATAGTTGCGATATCTAAATAATACTATATACTCTGGAAGCCAGCATGAGTATTTTTATCAAACCTTCGACCAAACCTTAAAAAGGGAATCACGGCAATAAGGATGTGTTATCAAGATAATCAGTGTGCCTGAAAAGTTGTACTTTGTTAGAAAGTACAGCTAATGAAAATATTGATCCAATAATACAAGTTATTGGCAAGCGGTAAAACAATAATTGAGTGCGCATTTATGGAAATTCATCTTAAAAAAAAGGGCAATAGAAATGTTGCCCTTTTTTAATTCTTCTGTTATTAATATTCAAAGTTCAATAGAAACACTATTTAATGTGAAGAAGCCTTAATCAAATTCCAAACCATCCGTATCCTGAACACGTGCAATTAAGCCCCAGCCAAAGAAGTAGTTGCTTACCCCAATCAAGACCTCGTTTTCCCCTTTTTGCAAAGGTAATACGAAGGACGTATTCTCTATAGTACATCTTCCTCTAGGCTCTTTCATACCGGGAGACCCATAATAGTTTTTATCGACGTGCAAAGGCTGGCCATTAATAAACACCCAAATCTCATCGCTAAAGCCCATATCGACACGTTTTTTTTGATCTGTGTCTGAGGAAATGGTCTTTTTTACCCAAGCCAGTTTCCGTTGGCCTTCTTCTGTTTCGCCATATAATCTGGTAAGGTTAACCAAGGCCCTGCGATCGGCTCTTAAAGGTTTCCAAACCGCGGTGCTATCTAACAATGCAGTATCAATGAGGGTGCCGGAATCTGGTTTTATTACATCCCTGCCAAAAGGGAAGTCAATAGGTTCTGTCACCAGCCAATTTCGCAAGTAGCGCGAATCATTATAGGTTGGGTCATATCCTTCGTTTGGAGCTAAGTTTTCAGTCGCATTCGGTTTGATCACCAGATTTGCATAGATGACATTTCCGCTAAGAGAAATTGCTCCAGAGTTGCTTATGCCCTCGAGCGCTGGTATGTGAAGGGCAGCCCTTTGCATATCGTTTACATAGACCTTCATTTGTTTTCCTGAAACAACCAATTTCACATGGTTCCATTTCCCCTCGTAAATTTTGGCTGCTGCCTGGTAGTCGTCGGTAACATCCCACATATTTACTCTGTCTAGGACGGCGGCATACTGAAGTGTTGTTCTTTTTAAACCATCTGGAGTTCCGAAATACCGGATATAAAATTTTTCTGAATTCAAAGTGTCCTCACTTATTCTAAAATCAATTCCCGGAAATCCACTGCCTTTTAACTCCACATCAAATTCAATGGTTCCATCTGTAAAAATCAGATCCTTAAGTAGTATGCCAAAACCTTCCTTGTCTTTGCTGCGAACGGCCGAAACAGATTTATAGGTGATAAATTCAACATTATCGGTCATTGACGCCCAATGTTTTTCATCCATGGGAACAAGGATTTCTTTTTCCTCTTTTTTCTTTTGCCCGTATGCCATTCCTGCGAGTAATAGCATGCTTAATCCAATTCCTAACTTTCTCATCATATTCTTAATTTTGCACTAGTTGTATTTAAAAACTAAATTTGGTTTTGGCTAAAAATAATACCCAATCGGTATTCAGGCCTTCGTTCACCTTGTTCAATCTTGTTTAATTCTGTTCAAACTCTGTCACTTGCTAAGCCCTTTTTACATTTATGGATAAATCAACTTTATACATGAAAGAGCATTTGGTAATGGCAATCGAAAGTCATCTGGGTTGGGGTGCAGGCGATACATGGAGTAACAAGGACTTTGAAAAGCTAAGTCAGCTGATTTTTGATACCACAAGTAAAAGACTAAGTGTTACCACTCTGAAAAGAATTTGGGGCCGTGCCGAATGGGTGGCCAACCCCAGCGCCGTTACCTTAGATATTCTATCCGAATTTTTGGGCTACGAACACTGGAGGGCATTTGTACAGGCGAAGAAATTACAGGGGCCAAAAGAAAAAACCTTAAGAAAATCTAAGCTTGTAAAGATTGGGATTTCTTTCGCGGCATTGATCCTTATAAGCACTCTAGTATGGGTTTTTTGGCAAAAAAAATCGGATGGCCCAAGAATTACTGCTTCCTTACAACCGGAAAATTTTGTTTTTAAAAGTAGACCTGTCAGTAAAGGAATTCCCAATTCGGTTATTTTTGAATACGACGTTTCTGCTGCCGACGATAATTCGAAAATTGAAATTCAGCAAAGTTGGGATGATAGTAAGCGAATCAGCCTAGCTAGAAAAGACAGTATTGCGACTTCTATCTACTATCACCCCGGATTTTTTAAATCAAAGTTAGTCGTAGACGATAGTATAGTTAAAGAGAATGATGTTTTTATAACCACAGAAGATTGGTTGGGCATGATTGAACAGGAACCTCGCCCAATTTATCTGAATTCTTCCGATATTTTGAAAGAAGGTAAATTAGCCATTTCCCCCGAAGTTGTTTCCGCCCATAATCTGGATCCAAGGGCATCTGAAATATTTGTCAGTTTTTATCAGGTGAAAGACTTTGGTGAATTGGATACCAATAGTTTTGAAATGTCAGTAACTCTAAAAAACGACTTTGGGGAAGGGCTTAGTGGTGCATGCCAGAGAGCATTGGTATATGTTCTTTACGAGGGCGGTGCAATTGGGATACCCCTGTCTAAAAAAGGTTGTATCTCTGAATTGACTTTAATGGCATTTGAAAAATTTTTTGACGGCAAGAAGAACGACTTATCCGGATTCGGTGTAGACTTTAGCGATTATGTGGATTTAAAGTGTATATCTAAAAACCAGAAGTTAGATGTCTCTATAGATGGCAGGTTGGTCTTCTCTACTGAGGTGCCCAAAGTCCCTAAAAAAATTATTGGAATAAGCATTCATATGGAAGGAGCAGGCTCGGTTAGAAATGTTATTTTACGACAAGAACACAACCCAGTCTATGCCTTTAAAGACTAAAGTGTAAACCAGCATATTCTTAGCTGATCACAGCCTTTCTGATAAACATCCTTAATTTAAAGTCTCTTTTAAAGGGCTATTCATCCAAAAATCATTGTAATTCTCGGGTCTCGATAAAGGCTGATCAATGAATATAGGTTTTCTTTTATCCATAAATATAATATCAGTCGGAGCGTTTCTGTTGGGTTTGATGCGCTGTGAAAAAAACTCTCTGAACTGTTGGTATTCCTGAATTTCATGTTCGTTAACTAAATTACCATCAACGTCTCTGATATTTTTTACCATTACTTTAAACATTTGTGCAACTTCAGAAGCTCGCCCTTTATTTATTAAACCGCTGGTCAGGCCCCTCACATTATCTAAGGCTTTTAAAAAACTTTTGTCCCCATAAAGTTTAACGGAGTCTTTGGATACTATTATTTCCTCAATTTTAAACTTCTGTTGATCGAATCGAATATCATAATTTTTATGCTTCACGGCCGATAAGGAATCCACAGGATTATTAAAATATAACATGTAATAGCCGCCTGGCATATTAACAAGGGTAGAATCTAAGACAAATTTGGGGGGCTTTCTTATTTGAAAACTATTATGGAAAGAGATATAGTTTAAATACATTTTATTATCTAGTTTTCTATAATCAGTGGTAATGTCATAAATTACCTTTTGTATATGACCATGCTTGTTTTTCTTCCGGGAATTATTCCGTTTCTTGTCGTCATACATGGTATATTCCAATTTATAAATGGCAAAATCTAATTTGGAAATGTATATGGTTCCATTTGCACGATAATTGGGGTAGAACACCCAAAACTTAATTGAATACAGCTCTTCATTATCAACACGGGTATCCCTACTCCTCATAAAAAAATGTTTTTTTATAAAGTCGGTTTTTAGGGTGCCAACAAAATCAAAGGAACCCACATTGTAATTTCTAATCGCATCATGAATTCTCAGTATTCTAAATTCATTACCGCCATGGGCATCTAGGTGTGCCTTTTTAATAGTCTTTGTATACGATTGATAATCATATGCTATTCGAGCCAGAGAGTCTTGTTCAAAATCTTCGTTTAAAGCGAAATGAAATAGGTTGGTTTCTGAAGTTCCATCGTCTAATTGATCAAAACCCTGATCAAAAACCTCAAGGATAGCTTCGTTCAGGTTTACGTATGAGCCATCCTTTAACTGGTAGTCACGGTAATAGCCTATGGTAGAAAAAGAAGAAGAAGGAAAATTTCTGGGGATTGCATCAATAGCGCGTTGTACTATTTGTTTGGCATTCAAATTTCGTTTTCGTTTACCCTCAGCACTTACTACGGCTTCATCCAAATCGAATACGGCCGGATTCAAAGTAGTTATATTCAAGTCATTCAACAGGAGTTCTTCTATTGCGATTTCCTTGGTTTCGTAGCCCATAGAAGATATCTCAATGATATCGCCATAATCTTTGTACTTCAGAGGAATTCGGTAGCTGCCATCTGCGTTGGTAATTATGCCCAAGGCCCTCTCCTTTATTCTAATATTCGCAAATACCAAAGGTTCATTTGTTTGAGAATCAAACAGTCTACCGGCAATATATTCTTGTTGTTGGGCAAAAAGCTTGGCCGTAAGCAGAAAAAGAAAAAGAAAAAATAGGTGAGCTGATAATTTTTTCTCCATAGATTAAAAAGATTACTAATATATTTTTCTAATACCCTTGCCATTAAATAGGCAATACCCCCTAAATGTTAATTTTAAAATATTATTTCCTCTCCTACCATAGGCCTTCCTCTTGCGGAAAATATATAGATCCAAGCAGAAAACTTTGGAATAACCTTCCTTATCATCGGATGGATAAGTCCCTTTTGATTCTTCATAAGTCTATTACCTAAGCCAGGCTTTCTACAATTCTTCCGCAGGATTAATAATTTCCACGTCTAAGCCTTGGGTCTTTATCACTAAATGTTCGTTCATCTTATCTAATTCTCTGTTAAGCGAATCGTTTTCCTTGGAATATAAGTTAGTAACTTCTGGAGAATAGATTTCATTACTGGATTTCGGGTTGGCAATCGTTTCTTTTCCTTCCAGCAGATACTCCGTTGCAACGTCCGACTCTATATCCATCATTTTGACGTTTATATAAACCGCAAGAATGGATATACATAAGACTAATGTTGCAGCAAGTGCTAAATATTTTGGGGTTGAATAATCTGTAAAACGCTTAAGGCTACCTTTAATAGAAGCATATTTTTTAATTGGATACCTTTCCCTGAGGGATTGAAGAAGAATTCCGTTATTAATATTTGGTTCCACAACAGTTGCTTTCTCCATCCGAAATGCTTCTCTGGATTTCTTCAAAAAACCGCGGAATTCTGTGTACTCTATTTCCTTAATAAAAGAGCTCACGTATAGTTTTTCTTGAGGAGAAAGATCCTTATAATCCTTGGTGAGGAGAAAATTTTCTAATTTACTATTCATTTATACAACTTTGTTGGTCTAAACATATTTAACCGGCTCGACAATTGTTTTGTCCCATAGAATAATCTAGACTTTACAGTTCCTGGCGGACAATTCATTATTTCTGCAATGGCTTTAATGGATAAGTTATGTTCATGACGGAGGATGAATGTTAGGCTATATTTCTGATCCAATCGATCAAGTTCCAAACGCAGCCTTTGGCTAAAAAGAGATAGGTCGAGAGATTTGTCAACAGGAGCCAAATCCATACTCTTTAATTCTTGAAGGCCTTTTTCTGATAAGCGGATATCTATATCTCTAACCTTATTTCTTCTGTATTCATTCTTGCACATATTATAGGCAATGGTATATATCCATGTTTTAAAGTTTCTGTCTCGATCAAAAAATTCTGCTTTTTCTATTACTTTAAGAAATAAATCTTGCACAAAATCTTCAGCCCTGTCTCTATTTTGCCATAGTCTTTGATAGAAGAACAGAAACAGGGGTCCTGAAAACCTTCTATAAATTTCATTAAATGCTTTTTCCCTTCCCTTGGTAACATAGAACACTAATTGTTCATCTGATATGTTTTTATAATCAATATTAAATTGAAAAGGCAATAGCTTAAGCTTTAGAATTAATTATACTCGTCAAAATTAGTATTCGTAGGTTTTTTTAATTTCATCATATTTCCTGTGCTTTCCGCAGTATCAGTCAGGATTTCAAAATTAAAGTGATGTATTAAAACCTTTCCGGTTCCATTTATAAAAACGCCGTAGGAAATTCCTTTTGCATTAGTAGGGACCTCTAAAATAATCTCATAATCTGTCCAATCTGTAGTTCCCCTTATTGGCCTGTCTTGCATATTGTCAAAAGCTAAGACTTTATTTTTTCGACCTTTATTACCATCCACTCTCATCCACATTCCTGCCCAATCATCTAGGTTTGAAGATTTAATACTTCCTGTGAGTTTCACCTTTTTACCCAAAAAGTCTGTAGGTTCAAAGTTCTGCATAATAGTTCCGAACCCATTTTCTATTTTTTTTCTAGTAGACCTTAGGTAAGCAACCTTGCCGCCCTTTTCAGAATTATCCTCAAGCCCTATCTTGTAGTATTCCGGTGTACTTCCTGCCAGGAACCATCCTTTTATTCTTTCGTCAGATGCAAAAGTGAAGGATACTAGTACAAATGCAATGCAAAGTAATCCAAGCTCCAGTAGTTTTACTTTTAAATATTTCATAAGTTCTATTTTTATGTTGTCTGTTTTCTTAATATACACGCTAACAGCATAAAGGTTCAATAAAAGATTATTTGAAACTGAGCACACTTTTTTAATCTAAAATATGCTACAAAAAAAGGCAACTATAAAAATAGCTGCCTTTAAATACAATGTTCTCTAAAAGAACACCATAATAGTCTTATTCGCCTTCCTCTACACTAGCATCGGGAGCGTTAGTTTTAACGGATGCAATACCATTTTCCATAGCCGCAGGACTGGAGTACATTTGACTGGTTCCAATTACCTGTCCGTTAGTAGCCATAAGGTTAAAATAAGTGCTGCCGTTTTTTCCAGTTTTTCTGTCAAAACGCTCATCACTCTGCGAGTTTTTTCGAACAGATTCAATTCCATTATCGCAACTCGCTTTGGTAGCATACCCCTGGCTACTTAAAATAACCTGGCCATTAGTCGCTTTTAAATTAAATCTAAACTTTCCTCCTTTGTCTGTATTTATTGCAAACTTTCCCATTTAATTATGTTTTTAGTACTCACTAAAACTAATGAAAAATTGGCATTTAAGCCAATGAAAAGCTAATAAACATCAATTCTATTTTCTTTACGCCTAGCTTTAGAATAAACTGGGTTAAAACTAAAATTTATTAGCGCACTCCTCTACGCCAATCCCATGGCGGGATGGGTTTTTTATCGTACCAAAGGCCTAGCTTCTTTTTTTTGGCCTTATCTTCTAATGCCTGTAGTTTTGCATTGGAGGAATACCTTACAAAATGCCAAGCCAGGCCATTGGCAAGAAGCTCTTCTCCAACATTCTTCCCCTTACATTTAACCTCTGCAACGCTTCGGCCATATTTATCTTTCGTTAAAATGTTAAGGGTAACGTTTTTCTCAAAAATAAGCTTGGTAGTTAATTGGGTGGCTTTGGCAGAAAAGGGCTGTTTTCTTTCCGGACAATCAATGTTGGCAATTCTAACTTTGATAATGGTATTATCACTTTTAAGAAGTCTAAACGTATCTCCATCTGCAATGGAGATGACTTTTCCGCTTACTTTCTCTGTTTTTAACCCTGGATTCCTGCAGGAAACCTGAAAGATGGTAAAGCTAATAGAGATAAATACTAAATACGCAAAGGATGTGGCTGGTTTGTAGAACGATGGCATAGGTCAGGGAAGGGCTCTAATGATGGTACGAATTGGGTTTAAGGTGAACAAAAGATTATTACAGAATGTCTGTGGTCCTCAAAGGTAGAAGAATAAATGTCTACCACTCTAAGTCGAGTGGGTTTCTTTAATTCGCTGAAATCCGCGGAGCTTATCGTAATAGTATGGTTGTGCTCTGAGAAACCCTGAATGTTGTAGGTCTTTTCTTTGGCCGCTATTATGTCCTCTTTGCTGATTGAAAGTTCGTGCCCGTGATTTAGTTCGATATTTCCCAAAGCACCATTTTCAACACAATCGGATACAGCAAGGGGAGTTAGTTCCGGATCTCCTTTCCCCTCATCTGAACTGGAACAACTAACGAAAAGTAGTACGATAAGTACCACAAGCAACAATTGGCCTATTTGATTTTCCAAATTTTCTAATTTCTTCTTCATCCCTTTTTAAGAATCCTGCCTCACTAAAGTACAAAATTGATGGCATTTTATTCGGCTAAACATATATGGAACTTTATCCATCCCAAGGATAAAGTTTAGGCTACAACTGCTTCTTTGTCACAATTCTAAAAACCCGAAGTCTCTAAAGAAAACAAGGTGCTTAAAACAACCTTTTTGAGTTGCGACACCTCTGTAATACTGTAAAAATATTGTACACTTTCTGTAAAGATATTTTACATAGAGGGCTTTTTTCTAAAAACCACAATAGATCTAAATAATTGATAACAAGGGAGTTATCTTTTTGGCATAAATATCGGTATAGACAATTGAAAGCATTGAAGGACAGTAATTGCACTTTGCGATTTGCTTGTCTACCAAACACCAATCCTAAGAAACCATGTTTAAGAACTATTTAAAATCGGCCTGGAGGAATCTAATCAAAAACAAGGCCTACAGTGCACTTAATATTTTTGGCTTAACCATCGGAATTACCTGTGCCAGTCTAATATTACTTTGGGTTGAAGACGAGCTGAGTTTTGATGAAAACTTTGCTAAAAAAGATCAGGTGTATTACCTGCCCACAAATCAGCAATATGAAGGAGAGTGGCGGACGTTTTATCAGTCTACGCCCGGGCCCTTGGCTGAAGTTTTAAAAGCAGAAATTCCAGAGATCGTGGGAAGTGCCAGAACTAAAGGAGAAGCGTTGCTATTTGAAGTAGGAGATAATTCGCTAAATAAATATGGCAGGTTTGTGGATCCGGATTTTATAGAGATGTTTAGCCTGACTTTCTTGGAAGGAGATCCTAAAACAGCTTTTTCCGAGTACGATGCAATTGTTATTTCTAAGGAAACAGCTACACACCTCTATGGAGAAGATACCCAGGTATTGGGGAAAGTGGTTAGAGTAGACAATAATACTAACTACATAATCACTGGGGTTTTTGAAGACTTGCCGACCAATGTGACCTATGGTTTTGAATGGGTTGCTCCCTTCGAAAGATTTGTGGCAGATAAAGAATGGATGACAGAATATGGGAATAATTTTTCAGACACCTTTGTAGAACTTTCCCCGGAAGCAGATTTTGCAAGTGTGGATGCCAAGGTTAGAAATATGCTTCCTGCAATTACAGAAAATAAGGATGTTTATGCCTTTTTACATCCTATGAAAGATTGGCGCCTACGATCTAATTTTGAAGGCGGGAAGAAAGTTGGAGGGCAAATAGTCTATGTACGTTTATTCTCTTTTATCGCCCTTATTATTTTGTTGATTGCCTGCATTAACTTTATGAACTTGTCTACTGCGAGAAGCGAAAAAAGAGCCAAGGAAGTAGGTGTACGGAAGGTCCTGGGCTCTGGTAAAAAAAGACTGATTTCTCAGTTTATTGCTGAAGCATTGCTTACTGCAATCATGGCAAGTCTGGCAACGATTATCTTATTGAGTATTCTTTTGCCACAGTTTAATATTCTTATTGAAAAACAATTAGAGCTTGGGTTCTTAGAATCCGCACATCTGATTTCAATACTCGCCATCACATTAATTTGTGGTCTTCTGGCCGGATGGTATCCCGCTTTTTATTTATCGTCATTTAAACCAGTGGAGGTAATAAAAGGAATCAGGTCTAAAGAGGGTAGTGCCACTAGGATAAGAAAAGGTCTTGTGATAGCCCAGTTTACTGTTTCTATAGTATTTATTGTGAGCACCATTATTGTGTACCAGCAAGTAAAACATGTGAAAAGCAGAGACCTTGGTTTTGCTAAAGAGAATCTTCTAAAAATTTCAGTCAATGGGGATATAATCAAAAATTTTGAGCCAATTAAGCAAGACATGATTGCCTCCGGCGTAGTGGAACATATAGGATTGAATAATTCTGAGGTTCTTGCAGGAGGCAATAATGGATCTGGGTTGGAATGGCCGGGAGGCACAGACACAGAGGATGTACTTATATCTTTTAGATATATCAGTTCGGGTTTTTTTGATACCGCAGGTATGGAAATTGTTAAGGGAAGGGGTTTTAAGGATGCTATAGACTATGCCAAGAATAATATTTTGGTTACCGAAGCATTTGCCAAATTAATTGACAAAGAAAACCCTTTGGGGAAGACGGTTAGAAGGGGAGATGAGAATTATACGGTGGTTGGCGTGGTGAAGGATTATTTGTATGGCGATATGTACGGAGAGAGCGATCCGGTTATGTTTTTTAACTATCATGGGGATGCTCGCTATTTATATGCCAGGTTGAAGCCAGAGACAGATTTGTCAATCACACTTGCTACAATGGAAAAGGTTTTAGAAAAACACAACCCAGCATTTCCTTTCGAATACGAATTTGTGGACGACGCCTTTAATGCGCGTTTTAAAAGTGAGAGGCTTATTGGAAGTCTTTCCCAACTATTTGCATTGTTGGCAATTATTATTTCCTGTTTGGGCCTATTTGGGCTGGCGGCCTATACCGCGGAACAAAGACAGAAGGAAATTGGAGTACGCAAGGTGCTTGGTTCCACGGTTGTAGGTATTGTACAATTGTTGTCTAAAGATTTTATGCGATTGGTTTTGGTTGCTCTATTTATAGCTGGTCCTTTGGCATATTGGTTAATGCAAAATTGGCTTGAAAGCTTTGCTTATCGTATTAGTATTGACCTTTGGGTTTTTGTATTTGCTGGTCTTGTAGCTATCTGTATTGCCTTGCTTACGGTAAGCTTTCAGGCATTTAAAGCAGCACTAGCAAACCCTGCAAAAAGCTTACGCTCCGAGTAGAAGTTTCCAATGAATGCGTTAGAACTCTGCTTAACCAAAGCGATACTGAAGCAATCTATCATAAGGTACAATGTAATAGTTCCGTAAGGGAATGCATAAATAACTAAAAGAAAGCTAATGGGATTTGTTATTCCATATTAAATAACCAGCTTCCGTCTTTCAACCATTTTTTATCCAGCAAGTCTAGAGCTCCAGCCATATCAAAGGCTTTCAGATAGTTCTCTACCAGATTTAGAAAATGTAGATCTCCAGCAGGGAGAGCCATGGCAATAGGCTCTATATTCAGGGGACTTTCTAAGGTTACCAAATCTTTCCCTTGGTTACGCATTATGGTAATCACGCAGATAGAATAATCCGCTACCATTGCATCCACCTCATCGTTTAAGACCATAGCAATTGCTTCATCATAATTTTCAACTGGCATGGCCTGTGCTTTGGGCATATATTTCTTTACAAAAGTCTCGCTGGTAGATCCTTTTAAGAAGCTTATCTTATATGCGGCGTTGTTGGCCTGTTCTGTGCCCTTCATATTGGATAAAACAGACGTTTTTGCAAGAATAGATTTACCAGATACAGTATACGGCCCGGCAAACAAAACGTCTTCACTTCGTGCCGTGGTAACAGTCATTCCCGACATTACCGCATCTATCTTCCCAGCCTTGAGGGCCGGCAGCAATTCTGAAAAGGGCATAACTTCCACTGCTAGCTTTACCCCCATTCCACTCGCAAGAGCATTGGCCAGGTCTACTTCAAGACCCATTAGTTCCCCTGTTTTGGACTTCATACTATAGGGCGGTTGATTACCGCTGAGTCCAACACGGATCTCTCCGTTTTTAATAATTTTTGAAAGGGTCTTTTGCGCATTTATAGGCAAGGTAAAAGCCACAAAAAATAGGGTAATGACTAAAGCATATTTAATTTTCATTTTTTTAGTTTTTAGTTTGGTACAGTAAATCCTTAAGTGGTTTAAGATAGGGCTTATTTTTAAAAGAGGAAATTGTTTGCCTAGGGGATTCAAATTTTAATTAGAAAGCACCATGAGTTATTCCACAATATAGCGTAGTCTTCACGGATTTTGAGATCTCTGCAGGAACTATAATTTTTCATATCTTGAATACTTTGACTACCTTTTTAGTCGCTTAACACTTTTGTTTATTGTCTTATGAAAACACTCCGAATCTCAAAAGAAGTAGAATTGTTATTAGGTGTTGTGGGGGCGGCCCAGGGAATATTTCTCAGTGTGTATATGCTTATGAGAAGGCATAAAAACTATAAGAATGTGCTTTTGGGTTTTCTCTTTGTAACACTTACGCTTCGGATTCTTAAGTCGCTCCTTTGGGTTTACTTGGATGCCATCCCGGATTGGCTTATTAATTTGGGGTTTATAGCACATTCTGCTTCTGGCCCTTTGCTGTTTCTGTATAGCTATAGCTTTATTTCTAATTGCAAGGGTTCTTTGAAAAGCGTTTGGCATTTTCTTCCGTCGGCACTCTTGTTGGCAGGAATGTTTTCTCTAACCTTGCAAAACTTCTGGTATGCTGGGGGTTATGCATTGCTCTTATTTCAGCAGTTGGCTTATGGACTGGCAAGTATTGGCCTCTTAATATACGCCTTAAATAGAAAGAACAGCTTTACAGCAGCTTTTACAGACAAGAAAAACCGATGGTGGCTGTTACTTTTAGTTGGCTGTGCTTTTGTTATTCAAACAGCGTATTTCACTAATTATATATTAGGATTAACACCATATCTTCTGGGCCCTGTGGCTTATGGAATTTTTATATACTTTATAAGTTTCTTCGGATGGAACAACCCGCAAATTTTCCATTCAGACAAAGGCAAAAAGAAATATCGCAATATTCATTTGAGCCGTTTGGAAGTACAACAATACAAAGAAAGAATCCTAAATTTAATGACTCAGAAGAAGCCGTATTTAGCTAATAACTGTTCTATTGGTGAGATAGCGGATAACATGGAACTGCCTGTCTATGTAGTTTCCCATGTTATAAATAAGGAGTTTTATAAAAACTTCCCTGATTTTATAAACTACTACCGTATTCAAGAGGCTCAAAGTTTACTTAAGAAGAAGGAATTTACTCATTTAAAAATCGCCAGTATTGCCCATGATTGTGGGTTTAATTCCTTGTCTTCTTTTAATAAGGCATTTAAAAAGGTAGCAGGAGTTACCCCTTCTTTTTACAGAGATAATGAGTGATTTATAAATGCATCATAGGTAATAGGAAAAATTCTTTTCTGCTAACAATTCATTTTGGATATTGCAGGGAAGCATTTTTTTAAGCCTGTATTAATTGCTTCATAATAACGATGAAGCAGATTAAAACTAGAGCGGCAAACCTTTGAAGGTTTGCATAGATTCTGATGATTTATAAGAATTGTTAAACCTTATTATTATGCACACAAACAAGTTGTATACCAAGAGAGAAGCCTTGAAATTATGCTTGTTGGGTGGCCTAGGCCTTGGAGTGCTACCTACTTTGTTCTCTTTTTCTGATAGGGAAAAAATGATTAAAAGAACAATTCCAGCCACTGGGGAAGCTTTACCAATTGTTGGAGTAGGGACTTGGCGGACTTTTGACGCCCACAACGACGTAGAGCAGCGAAAAAATTTAAAGAAAGTCTTGCAGGTGTTAAACCACTATGGCGGCGAGCTTATAGACTCTTCTCCTATGTACGGAAGTTCTGAAAAGGTGGTTGGGGATCTAACCCAAGGACTGGAGTTTCAGAACGACTTTTTCTATGCTACAAAAGTTTGGACTACCGGAAAGGAGGCTGGAATACAACAAATGCAACAGTCGTTTAACTATATGCAAAGAAAGCAGCTAGACCTGATGCAGATACACAATCTTACCGATTGGAAAACCCATATAAAGACATTGCGGGCATGGAAAGAAAAAGAAAAAATTAGATATTGGGGAATTACACATTATGTAGATTCTTCTCATAGGCAGCTTTCGGATATTATAGTTTCTGAAAGGCCAGATTTTGTTCAGTTTAATTATTCAATCACTTCCAGGCATGCAGAAAAGTATCTTCTGGATATTGCACAAGAGAACCAGACGGCGGTGATTATTAACCAGCCTTTTAATGGAGGTTCATTGTTTAGAAAGACCTCTGGTAAAGACCTACCTTCCTGGGCTAAGGATATTGGGGTTGAAAGTTGGGCCCAATACTTTTTAAAATTTATCTTATCTCATAAGGCCGTTACCTGTGTAATTCCCGGTACCGCTAAACCTCACCATATGGTAGATAATGTAAAAGCCGGTTATGGACCATTACCTACGATTCAGCAGAGAAATAAAATGAGCGAATACTTAAGTTCTATTTAGTATGATACAGAAGTCTACAAGTAGAAATACCAAGGCAAGAGTTATTATTTTTCTTTTTCTCCTAGTTGTCATTGGTGGATGTGACGATAGCACAGAGATTCGTATTAGTAATTCTTCTGCGGGTCCATTGAAACTTGAACTTATTGTTGATGAGATTCCTGTTCCTTTTGGGATGACTTTTTTAGCAGACAGTTTGCTTCTGGTTACCGATCGCCCCAGTGGAGCTGTCTTTATGGTAGATGTGAATAGAGGTATTAAGAAGCGCCTTAGAGGAGTTCCTTCCTCTTTTGCTAATGGCGATGGAGGTGCCTTAGACATTCTTGCACATCCCGATTATAAAAAAAATGGCTGGATTTATTTTGCACATTCCATCGGGGATTCTGCGAAAAGTACGCTGGCCATAAAAAGATTTCAAATAGTTGGAGACTCTGTGGTTAATGTGCATAAACTTGCCACTATTCTGCCCTATTTTAATAAACCCAATCACTACGGAACACGAATGGCATTGGATGACGGATATCTATATTTTAGTATGGGAGATAGATACCACCTTCCTGATTCTGCCCAAAGCCTTGGAAATCATTTAGGGAAAATTATGCGTATAAAAGAAGACGGAACTGTGCCTGCCGACAATCCTTTTATAGGCGTTCCTGGCGCATTAGCTGAGATATGGTCTATTGGCCATAGAAATCCTCACGGGCTTTTGTTCCATCCGGTAACAGGAGAACTATGGGAGAATGAACACGGACCAAAAGGCGGGGATGAGGTGAATATTCTGCAAAAGGGAAAAAATTATGGCTGGCCCATAATTTGTTACGGGATAGATTATGATGGAGAACCAATAGGAATAGGAATTACCCATCAAGAGGGGCTAGAACAGCCATTATATCATTTTACTCCCTCCATAGCTCCGGGCGGAATGGATTTCTATACGGGAAATGAGATGTCAGAATGGAATGGCAGTCTTTTTATAGGTGCCCTGGCCCTTAGGCATTTGAATCGGCTGGAAATAAAAAACGGTAAAGTGGTTAGCGAAGAACGACTTTTAGAAGATCTTGAAATGCGAATTAGAAATGTAAAGCAGGGTCCGGACGGAAACCTGTATATAGCAGCAGACGGCGGGAAGATACTACGGATAGTAGCAGACAAATAACATAATAGTACTAAGTGGTATTATTAATAAAATGCACTTAATAAAAATATACCATTTGAGATATTAAAATAACATAATTGCTAAGAAAGTAGTCGTTTTGTTGGTTTTATCCTAAGTTATTAGGCGTAAATATCGGCTATTTGTTTGCTAAATTTTTTTCGTATTACCCGTCTTTTAAGTTTTAAAGTTGGGGTTAGTTCTGCCTCAGATTCGTCTTCATGGATAGGAAGCCAGGGTGTAGAGAGCAATCTAAATTCTTTGACCTGTTCAATATGACTAAACTCAGGATTGTAGCGGTCTATTATTTTCTGATATTTGCGAATCACTTTTTTCTTTTGAATCATTTCCTCCAAAGAGGTCCATGCCATTTTTTTATGAAGACACCAGCTTTTTAAGGCTCCTTCTGCAGGAATAATCAAGGCGGATACAAATTTCTGTTTGTCGCCAATTACCATCATTTGTTCAATTAGAAAGTCCTCCTTAAACTTGTTTTCCATGGGTGCAGGGGCCACGTATTTTCCACCCGAAGTTTTTAACAACTCTTTTTTTCTATCGGTTATTTTTAAAAACTCTTTCCCGCCTGGACCTTTTATCAGCTTGCCTATGTCGCCTGTACAGAACCATGTCCTCCCATCTATTTCTTTAAAAATTTGGGCGTTTAGTTCTGGCTTTTTGTAGTAGCCCTGCATTACATTAGGTCCTATAGCTAAGATTTCCCCTTCTCCCTCGCCATAGTCTCCTGCGGTAGTGTCAATATATAATTCTACTCCTTTAACGGCGTAGCCAACTGTACCTAACATGGTTGCCTCGGGAGTATTACCAGTAAGAGTAGGCGAGGTTTCAGTAAGGCCATATGCCTCTTTAATATTAATACCTGCAGCACAGAATACGCGTAGTATTTTAAGTGGGCAGGGTGCAGCTCCAGTAACAATGGTTCGGATGTTACCTCCCAAAGCAGCTCGCCATTTGCTAAATATAAGTTTATCTGCAAGCTTCCATTTAAACCTTTCCATAGTGGAAAGTTTTTGGTCTAGTTCAAAAGCATCCGTTAGGCTTAATGCCCAAAAAAACAGCTTTCTTTTGATACCTTCCAGGGATAAGCCTTTATTGTAAATTGCTTCATAGACTTTTTCGAGTAATCGGGGCACGGTGGTAAACATTACCGGTTTAATTTCGGCAAGATCTCCATTTGGTCCACTTAGGTTGTCTGTACCCGTAAAATAAATAGATACTCTTTTATAATAATAGACGAAGGAAACGGCTCTTTCGTAAATATGACACATGGGGAGGAAACTTAGAGTTTTTTCCCCGGGATATAATTCTACTAGATTGGAAGTGGAGACAACTACGTGCATAATATTTTTGTGGGTTAACATTACGCCTTTCGGATTGCCGGTAGTACCAGAGGTATAGATAATAGTTACAAGATCTTCTTCTTTTATCTTCTCGCCAATTAGTTTTAGTTCTTCGGTTTTGGAAGTATTGAACATGCTTTCCCAATAGGGTTGGCCTTCGGTTTTATCAAAACAGAAAAGTTGATTAAAACTGGGTACCTTATCTTGCGTCTTGGAAAGCTTGCCAAACAAATCTAAACCTCCACAAAAGGCCGCTTTCACTTCGGCTTCGCCTAAGATATACTCATATTCACCTATACTGATTGTAGGGTACAACGGAATACTAACCATGCCGGCTAATTGAATTGCAAAATCCATGATAAGCCATTCGGGCCTGTTTTTATAAGCTACAATTGCAACTTTATCGCCAGGCACTAAACCAAGGGCTAATAAACCTCCGGCAGCCTTATTGGCTGTTTCTGCGACTTCCTGAGAGCTATACGCTCTCCAACTTCCATCTGCATTCCGGCTGTTTACTGCCGCCGCGATAGGTTCATTTTCTAATTGATAGTCAAGGAGGTCAAATAGTCTGGTCATGGGTTGGTTTATTGGTTTAGTTTCTAGGAAGATACAAAATAATTCCTATGCTAAATAGCAGTAATACTGCTATTCAAACATTAAACTAATAAATTCTGCAACACAAACTGGTTTTTTTTGGAGGTCACTTTCAATCACAATATTCCAGGTAATTTTTAACCCATTTTCCCCATATGATTCTATATCTCTAATATTCCCTAAAATTCTTAATTGGCTATTTACCAGAACGGGGCTGGGAAAGCGAACTTTGTTAAGACCATAATTCACACCCATTATAGCAGACTTTACCTGAATTAGGTCTCCAAGAAGCTTAGAAACTAGAGAAAGCGACATAAAACCATGGGCCACAGTTTTTTTAAAAGGGGAATATTTTTCTGCTTTTTCAATATCGGTATGAATCCATTGAAAATCCAAAGTTGCCTTTGCAAAATCGTTTATCATTTCCTGGCTAACTCTAAGCCAATCCCCTGCGGGGAGTTTTTCGCCCTGCAGTTTTTTAAATTCCGTAAAATCTGTTACTTCTAATTTTGCCATTTCGTGTCTATCTAGAGGTACCTCCATCAATGGTTAAACAGATTCCAGAGACAAAACGAGCTTCGTCGGAAGCCAAATAAAGATAGCCATAAGCAATATCTATTGGTTCTGCTACGGTCCTTAATGGGATGCTGGCCTTTATGGCATCAAAGTGTTCTTCTGGTATTTTTTTCACCATATCTGTCATGGTAAAGCCGGGAGCAATAGCGTTCGCCGTAATCCCGTGCTTTCCTAATTCTACCGTCCAGGTTTTGGCCATGGCAATTACACCTGCCTTAGTAGCGGCGTAGTTTGTCTGCCCAAAATTACCTCTTAATCCAACATTTGAAGCGGCACTTACAATCCTTCCATATTTCTGTGCTTTCATATAAGGGACTGCCGCCTGCGTACATAGAAAAACACCTTTTAAGTTTACTTCAACAACAGCATTCCATTCCTCTTCACTCATTTTTTCCAGAGTTCTGTCTCTTGTAATTCCGGCATTATTTATAAGTATATCTATTCTTCCATAGCTCTCGGCAACCTCATTAAAAAGTTCTTCCACGGCACTTTTGTCCGTGACCGACAGCGAATGATACACAGCCTTGCCTCCTGTGTCATTTATTTTATCAGCCACTTCCTTCCCTATGGGCAAGAGATCTATGATCACTACTGTGGCCCCTTCTTGGGCAAAAAGTTCAGAAACTGCTTGTCCAATTCCTCCTGCACCTCCTGTTACAATGGCTATTTTTCCTTTTAATCTCATCTTAAAACGTATTAATTTATTTGTACGATTACTTTGCCCTTAACCTTACGAGCTATCATTTCTTCCAGAGCTTTTGAGGTCTCTTCCAGTTTGTATGTCTTATGAATATGAGGTTTTAAATTGCCATCATTATACCACTGCATTAGGCTAAGGGTATTTTTCATATTCTCCTTTGGGTTCTTCATGGCAAAACCTCCCCAAAAAACACCAACTATGGAGGCTCCTTTTAAAAGAGGTAGGTTTAATGGGATTTTTGGAATGCTTCCGGCTGCAAAACCTACTACCAGGTATTTGCCTTTCCATGCAATTCCCCGAAATGCAGCCTCTGAAAACTCACCTCCTACGGGATCATAAATGAGGTCTACTCCTTTATTTTCTGTAAGCTCTTTAATCCTACTTTTAAGATCTTCTTTTTTGTAATTGATTGTAAGCTGTGCTCCATATTTTCTGCACAGAGCCAATTTTTCGTCAGATGAAGCTGCTGCAATAACTTTGGCCCCCATTAGTGTTCCCAGCTCAACAGCGGCCAAACCTACGCCCCCGGAAGCACCCAACACCAATAAAGTTTGTCCCTCTTCTAATTGTCCTCTATCCTTTAGGGCATGGTATGAGGTACCATAGGCCATCATAAAAGAGGCTGCAATGGGGAAATTCATGTTTCTTGGTTTGGGAAAACAGGTGCTCACTGAGACAATTACCTCTTCCGCCAAAGCTCCAAAAGGGACAAAACCAAAAACCTCCTCGCCAATAACAAAATTGGTTATCTCCTTGCCTATTTTTTTAATAGTACCAGAAAAATCGCTCCCCGGGGTAAAAGGGAGTTCCGGTTTAATCTGATATAATCCTTGTGTAATAAGTGTATCTGGAAAGTTAATACTACAAGCCTTAACTTGTACCACTACTTCTTTAGGTCCCGGGACCAGACTTGGAAGTTCTTCTATAGCTAAGGAAGAGGGGGGGCCATATTTATTGCATCGAATAGCTAGCATAGGGTTTAGTCTTCGATTACTTTTAAAACTAATTTACCAAGCTTTTCCCCGCTAAAAAGCCTGTTAAAAGTTTCGGGAAAGTTTTCAATTCCTTCAAAAACAGCTTCCTTACTTTTGAGTTTTCCTTCTGCGAGCCAGGTACCCATCACTTTAGCAGCCTCTCCGTAGCGATCTGCCCAATCAAAAACTACCATGCCCTGCATGCTTGCTCTATTCACCAAAAGGGAAAGATAGTTACTTGGACCTTTAATCGCCATTTTATTGTTGTATTGGGATATGGCTCCACAGATTACAATTCTTGCCCTCATTTTTAATCTGCTTAAAGCGATGTCCAAAATCTCACCTCCAACATTGTCGAAATAAACGTCCAAGCCTTTAGGGCACTCTTCTTTAAGCCTAGCTCTAACAGCCTCATTTTTATAATCTATGGCTCCATCAAAGCCAAGTTCGTCTATAATATATTTACATTTCTCAGGCCCTCCGGCAATTCCCACTACATGGCATCCTTTTAACTTGGCAATCTGGCCAACAATACTGCCTACAGCCCCTGCAGCTCCTGAAACCACCACAACGTCTCCTTCTTTTATTTTTCCTACCTCAAGAATGCCAAAGTAGGCCGTCATACCTGGCATGCCTAAGGTACCGATATACGTTGGTAAGGGGGCTAATTTGGGATCTACCTTATAACATCCCTGTCCATTGGAGACGGCGTATTTTTGTACGCCACCGTAGGCAGAGATAAAGTCTCCTATTTTAAAACTAGGATGATTATTTACCTTTACTATTTCACCCACCGAACCGGCTCGCATCACAGAGCCCAAAGCCATCGGTTCTATATAGGATTTAGAATCGTTCATCCATCCCCTCATAGCCGGGTCTAAGGAGATATAATGTTGTTTAATTAGAATTTCTCCATCTTTTAAATCTGGAATTTCCGTATCTACTAAAGACCAAGTGTCTGCTTCTGCGGGGCCTACAGGTCTTTTTACAAAGAGTAATTGTTTGTTCATGTTTTTTGTTTTGTAGTGTTATTTTTTATTAGAGAAACTCTTTACAAAGGCTTCCATTTTTGTTCTAATTTCTGGCTTCCACCAGAGCCTTGCCGCCTCTTGCAAGGAATCTTCCCCTTCCCTTTCTAATTTCATTAACCATTGGGAACGAAGTTTCTTTTTGGTTGCAAGCCATATTTCTTGATCAGCTTTTAAATATAATTTTAGTTTGTTTTCTGCAGATTCCAACACTTTTTCTAAAGGAACCAAAGCGTCTACAAGACCCACTACTTGAGCTTCCTCAGCAGTAAGAAGCCTACCTTCTAAAATATATCGATTGGCCATCCCTTCTCCGATCCAATAAGTATAAGCATCGATTAAGCCCTGTGAAATTTGAATGTTTACGGCCACCTCATTGAGACCAATACGATATTTTTCTCCTTCGGCCATAAACCTGTTATCACTTGTTACTGCTAAAACACAGCCTCCTGCTGGAGCATGTCCTGTGATGGCCGAAATAAATGGCTTAGGGAAACGAACCAATTGCTGATACAAAGCCCCAAAATCTCTAAAAAAAGATTGTATCTCTCCTTCATTGTATGCGATTAACTCTATAAGGTCTAAACCTGCTGAGAAAAAGTGGGGTTGTCCACTGAGAATCACGCCCTGCAAGTCGCTATTTTCAATCGCTCCAAATACTTCACTTAGCTCGCTAACCATTTCGTGATTAATGGCATTAACCTTTCCTCTTTTCATGCTTACTACAGCATAGTTTTCCTTGTGTTCAATTTCCAGTGTATTCATAAATTCTTGTATTGTTTTAAATCAATGAGGTTCCTCCATCCAGAGTTATGGTTTGTCCTGTTATATATTTTGAATTATTAGAGGATAACCAGGCAATGGCTTCTGCAATTTCTTCCGCTTCACCAAACCTATTCATCGGAATTACTCTCTTGAGTCTTTCTTCCATATCGGGCCTAAAGGAAAGTAGCTTGTCTAGCAATGCTGAATTGGTATAGCCGGGACAAACCGCATTTATTCTTATTTTCTTATGTGCATATTCTAATGCGGCAGATTTTGTCATGCCAACTACAGCAAACTTACTGGCACTATAAGATAGGTTATAACCCGAAGCTTTTAAGCCAGCCAGAGAAGCTACATTAATTATATTTCCATAGCCCTGCTTATTCATTTGATTTAGTGCTGCTTTCATCCCGTAAAAAACCCCAGTTTGGTTTACAGCTATTACATTGTGCCAATCTTCCATGGTGTGTTCCGCTGTCTTTTTCTGATGTTCTCCTCCTATCCCGGCATTGTTTACCAAGATGTCTAATGCTCCAAAGTTATTTACAATACACTCGATTAAAGAGGTAAATTCCTCATACTGGGTTACATCTAGTTTTTTTGCCAAGGCTTTACCGTTATTTGCATTTATTTCTGTAGCAACTACCTCTACTTTATCTCTATTTATATCGGCAACGATTACTTGGGCACCATAGGAGCTTAATAGCTTCGCTGTTGCAGCTCCTATTCCGCTTCCGGCTCCGGTGATGAGTATTATTTTGTTTTTTAAATCCATTGTTTAAGAGTCTTACTTCAGGAATTCTAAGGATTCAAACTTTGAGGCTTACAATAGACCAACCTCGAATCTACCAGTGCTTGTTCTCTGAGTTCAGAGGGATAATCCTTATTAAATGCCATATCCAGAAACCCCTGAAGAGTTTCATATTTTACAATTAATATTTCGTCCCATAAGGCTTCATCTTCCGGACCGATAAGCATGAGCTGTGGACTTCCGTAAAAGATTAATTCTGCATCTGCATTTTTTATATACGGTGCAGCGGCCTTTAAATACAACTGGTATGAAACTTTTCCAGAAAGTCCGGTTTCTGACACATGATCCTTGTATTTCAAATAGTTTAACATTAACAAAGGCTCCTTTGTAGCCAGCTTAGTTAAACTTTTAAACACTTCTGGGTTTCCTTTTAAATATGATTTGTGGTTCATAATAAGCTATGAATTATAAAAAATTACCTAAATAGTTTGTCGATATTGTTAGTTTGAATAGCTTGCCAGGCCGTATCACAGCATAAGGCTGAAACCTTATTTAAACTTGCAAAACGCTTATCGCTGGTATATCCATGTTTGTATCTATAATAGATTTGCTGTGCTATCACTGCAATTTTAAAGAGGCCATAAGCAAAATAGAATGTCAAGTGTTTTATGTTTTTCCCGCTTTTTAGGGCGTACTGCTCTACCAATTGGGAACGACTGGGGTTTCCTTTCATAATTGTCGGCGATGGCAGTCCATTTTGCATAAATTCTGGATCATCTGCAGTAGTCCAATAACCTAAAGAGGTGCCTAAATCCATCAAAGGGTCCCCAAGGGTACACATTTCCCAGTCTAATATTGCCGCAGTATTTGTCCAGCTACTATCTGTAAAAACAAGGTTGTCGTATTTATAGTCGTTATGAATTAAACTAAAGGAGTACTCTTTGGGCTGATGACTCTCCATCCATTGCATTACTCTTTTTGCAGATACAACTTCTTCCGTTGCGGCAGCCAGATATTGTTTACCCCAGTTAATAACTTGTCTTTCTACATATCCCTTAGGCCTCCCAAGTTCTTCTAGGCCTGCGGCCTTATAGTCTACCTGATGTAATTCGACAAAAGAATTGAGCCAGGTGTCTGCAATAATAGCGAATTCATTAGGTTTTACAAGTCGCTCTTTGGCCTCCTTAGCCGTTAGGATTATCCCTTCTATTTTCTCCATTATATAAAATGGAACGCCTAGTATTTCTGAATTATCCGAATATAAATAGGCTTTTGGTGCTTTGTTAAATACCCGATGTAAACTTTGAAGAACTTTAAATTCTCTCCCCATGTCATGCCCTCTTTTTGGAGCAGAAAAAGGGGGTCTTCTAAGGACAAACTGTTGGTCTTCCGCAGTTAATAAATAGGTAAGATTGGAGTATCCATTGTAGAATTGATCTATCTTTAAGGAACATTTTTTATCCTTTATTAAACCCCCATCGACCATAAATGCTTTTAGAGGTTCTGTGGGAATTTCTTCCCCCTTCCGTACTTCGCTTGTTAGTTCTTTTTTGGACATTTAGCTTTCCGTATATTTTAATATGGTATTCTTGCCGAGCTGACTCATATGAACCTCGTCTGGACCGTCGGCCAATCTTAAGGTACGGGCAGCGGCAAAGAAATGTGCCAAGGGTGTATCGCTGCTTACACCTTTACCGCCCATTATTTGTATTGCCCTGTCTATTACTTTTAAAGCCATTTTTGGTGCGGTAACTTTTATCATGGCAATTAAATCTTTAGCCTCCTTATTTCCAGACTTGTCCATTTTATCGGCCGCCGCGAATACAAGTAATCTCGCTTGATCTATCTCGCATACAGAAAGGGCAATAGCTTGTCTAATACTACTGTATTTAGCTAATTCTCTACCAAATGCAACTCTAGTCGAGGCTCTTTCACACATCAACTCTAAAGATTTCTGCGCCATACCAATTAGGCGCATACAATGATGAATTCTTCCTGGACCCAAACGCCCCTGGGCAATTTCAAAACCCTTTCCTTCTCCAACCAATAGATTGGTTTTAGGGACCTCCACCTTGTCTAGAATAATTTCTGCATGTCCTTCTGGAGAATCGAGATAACCAAAAACAGATAAGGGCCTAACAACCTTTAATCCGGGAGAATCCATAGGCACTAAAACCATACTTTGCTGTAAATGCCTGGGAGCATTGAAATCTGTTTTCCCCATAACAATGGCTATTTTACACAGTGGATCCATAGCACCAGAAGACCACCATTTTCTCCCTGAAATAATATAATTCTCTCCGTCTGCTTCAATGGAAGTTTCAATATTGGTAGCATCTGAAGAAGCCACTTCTGGCTCGGTCATTAAAAAGGCCGATCTTATTTCTCCGCGCATTAGTGGTTTGAGCCATTTTTCCTTTTGCAGTTCAGAACCATATTTGGCTAAAACTTCCATGTTGCCAGTATCCGGAGGACTGCAATTAAATACTTCAGAAGCCCATGGCAGGCGACCCATAATTTCAGCCAAAGGAGCGTATTCTAGATTCGTTAAACCCGGACTTAAGTTCCCATAAGCCGCAGGTAGAAATAGATTCCATAGACCAGCATCTTTAGCCTTTTGTTTTAGGGCCTCCAAACCTGGCCATTTTTTCCATAAATTCTGGTGATTCTGATGAAAAACCTCCCTTTCTTGAGCTGCCGGCTCTAAATGTAGCGAAATAAAATTTTTCAGTTTATTCTGAAACTCCAAGGACTTATCACTATGTTCAAAATTCATATTATCGTTTATTAGTCTTACAAATAGTTATCCGGAAATCATATAACCTCCATCTGCGGCATAAACGCCGCCGGTCATGTAAGAAGCAGCATCAGATGCCAAAAGCATAACCAAACCAGCCATTTCTTCTGGATGAGCAATCCGATGTAAAGGAATAGTTTTGGTGTATTGTTCTACCAATTTTTCATTGGCCCAGAGACCTTCACTAAACTTAGTTTTGATTAGACCCGGACAAACCACATTAGCTCTAATTCCATATCTACCCCATTCTTTGGCCTGATTTTTCGTCAACATGATTAAGGCCGATTTTGTGGCACTATAAAGGCCTAAACCAAAACCTGGTCGTAGTCCTTCTACCGAGGAAATATTTATAATACTACCTCCCGTACTTTTCATATGAGGTAAAACTAAATTAGAAAGCAACCATGGGGCCTTTACATTGACATCCATTATCTTATCAAAAACAACATCATCAGCTCCTTCCAATGGGCCATAAAAAGGGTTAATTGCAGCGTTATTTACTAGGACATCTATTCTTCCGAATTTTTCAAGTGTTTTAGCAACCAAATTCTCGCGCTGTCCGGAATCTGCAATATGGCATGCTATACCAATTGCCTCTAGTCCTTCTTGCTTAAATTCTTCAACTACCAAGGCTACAGCTTCTTGTTTCCTGCTACTAACTACAACCTTAGCTCCATGTTCCGCCAGACCTTGTGCAATAGACTTACCAATACCCTTACTAGATCCAGTTACTATGGCCACCTTTCCTTCAAGGCTAAATTTAGATTTAATCGTATTCATATTTTTATCTTTTAGGTAGGGATTAAATAAGCTCTTTATTCAAATAAACTAGGCTCCATATCTACTGTTAAGACTTCTTTATTCATTAGCACGTCAGCTAAGTATTTTGTTTTGGGAAGCTCATATTTATAATAAAACTTCATGGCGTGAATTTTCGATAAATAGAATTCCTCCTTATAAGTAATCTCTTTGGAAAGAAGATCCATTTTGGCTTGTCTGGCCATATCTAACCATAACCACGCTATAATGATGTTCCCCATAAATTCCATAAAAATACTGGCATCAGAAAGATAACGCTTATAATCCCCTTGTTGGGCAAAGGGAAGTAGGAAAGCTAGTACTTTTTTCACCAGGCCTAGTTTTGCTTCTAAACTTTTTGCATATTCTGAGAGTCCTTCAGTTTCCTTAGCGGCTTTAATGCTCGTCATAATTTCTATAGACAATAATTCAAGGGCTTTCCCGTGATCCATGGTAATTTTTCTGCCCAAAAGGTCTAATGACTGAATTCCAGTAGTCCCTTCATAGATAGAAAAAATTCTAATGTCACGATAGTATTGCTGCAGAATAAAATCGGTACAAAAGCCATAGCCACCCAAGACTTGCAAACCATTACTAACGGCAATGGCTCCCATTTCAGAAGGATAGGTCTTTGCTATTGGTGTAAGTACTTCCAGAAGATACATATATTTAGTCCGCTCCGACGCTTCTGGGTGGGTCAATGATAAATCTTGGTATTTACACGCGAGTAAGATTAGACTCAGCCCTCCTTCTACCACCACCTTTTGTAGCAACAGCATTCTTTTAACATCAGGATGATTTATGATAAGCGTTTGTTTTTCTGAGGCATCTTTTTTTCCTGTACTAGATAGGGCTCTTCCTTGTGGCCTTTCTTTGGCATAAGCCAAGGAGGTTTGGTAAGCGGCCATGGTTATGGCGGCAGCCCCTCTACCAACACCTATACGAGCCCCATTCATCATAAGGAACATATATTTTAAGCCCTGATTGGCTTCGCCAACCAACCATCCTTTGCAATCTTTTTTGTCTCCAAAAGAAAGATGTGTAGTGCAATAGCCTTTTTGGCCCATCTTTTCAAAATCTGCCAAGGTGTTTACGTCGTTAGAAACCAGACCGCCTTCGTTGTTTAATCTGTTTTTAGGAACAACAAAAAGGGAAATTCCTTTAGTACCCAATGGCGCTCCTTTAATACGAGCCAATACTAAATGAACAATGTTTTCAGCACCCTCGTAATCTCCGCCGGAAATAAAAATCTTTTGCCCGCTTATAGTATATTGGTTGCCATCTGGAATGGCAGTTGTTACGATGTCCGACAAGGAACTTCCTGCCTGTGGCTCTGTTAAGCACATGGTTCCTCCCCATTCTCCGGTGAGCATTTTGGGAACATAGGACTCCTTTAAATTTTCGGACCCGAAATGGATAATTAATTCTGCTGCACCTAGGGTTAATCCAATATATCCCGGCAAATGATTATTTGCGGTTTCCTGAATATATGCAGCCGCAGTAACCACCATACTGGGCATTTGCAAGCCTCCTATTTCATAATCAAAAAGGGCCGAAATAAGACCCATTTGTCCACCCTTTTTCATGTACTCTCTTACTTGTGGGTGTACCACGATTTTACCATCTTTGAAATGGGCGGGTTTTTCGTCCATTTCTTTAAAGAATGGAAATAGCTCCTTGTCTGCAAAGTCTTTGGTAGCATTAATAAAAAGGTCTACAGAAGCGTTGTCATAGTCTGCAAAGCGAGAATTTTTAAGTACACTATTTAAGTCATGAACAGAATAAAGTAAATACTTTAGGGTATTTAGGTCAACATATGTATTTCCCATTGGATTTAGCCGTTTTTCGAGTTTCTACTAAGATAACGGTTAAAAATTATCTCAAAGAGTTATACAGCTTTTATCATTGGCTCTTTTTGGAACGCAAAATACAAGGCTTAGAAATAGGGTGCGGGAATCTTATCATGAAGAAAGGAGTTTACTTTTAACTAAAAACCTAGTTTAATATCTTCAGTTAGCGATTTTAAGTATTCCTGTTTGTTTAAAGTATACAGAATGGGAGGTCTTCGACTTGTTTTTTTCTTAGTGACTCCTAGTTTTGTCAAGATATTTTGCTTTAGCATTCGCTGTCGAAAGTTACCCCTATCAACAGTTCTCCCTAAAATAGCCTCATAAAGTTTTTGTAATTCAGGAATGGTAAAACTATCGGGCAGAAAATCTATTAATAAAGGTTTGCTGAGTAAGTCGGAACGTAATATTTTTAAGGCCTCATTAACTAGATTGGCATGATCTAAGGCTAGGGTATTTGTGTCTTTAACACAAACCCATTTCGTACTGAAGAAAAGAGGGCTTGCATTAAGAATTTTTAACTCTGGAGGCGCCACAGTGTAGTAACCAATGGTAATAAAACGCCTTGAAAACCAATCTATGATAGAATTAGGAAGCTGGTGGTTTGTAAAATTTTCGATTTCTGCTCCAAAGTTACGACTGGTATTCCCAAAACATCCAAATTGTTTTAATAGAAGTTTTTCGGAGCCAATCTGCTCCTTTAATATTCTTCTGGCTGCATCTTCTAAGTTTTCGGATTGGTCTATAAAACCGCCTGGGATGGTCCATGAGTTTTTGTCGCCTACCAATACGCCGGGAACCTCAAGGGCTTCCCCATTAAATCGGAAGATAACTAAATTAATGGATATTTGAGGAATATAGCCTTGAAGGTCATTATCAAGTTTACGTAAAGCATCTTCATTTAACTGGGCCATTATTTATACTTGATTTGCATTTCCTAAACGAATATAAACTTCTTAATTAAATATTTAAAGAGATTCTTTATATTTGAGTGAAAATCACTCAAATATAAATTTACCAAAGGATGAGAAAAAAGTTTAAATGGATTTTAGTCGCCCTAGCAGGTATAATTGCCGTGGTTGTTATTGGTGCATATTTTATGTTACAACCAGCTGAGGTGAAGGTGTTGGTATTCTCAAAGACAGAGGGATTTAGGCACGAATCTATTAAGGCAGGTGTTAAAGCTATAGAAGAATTAGGAAGAAAGAACAATTTTACTGTTGTTGCTTCGGAGAACGCGGAGGACTTTAATGAAGATTATCTGAAAGAGTTTATGACAATCATCTTTTTAAACACTACAGGTAATGTCCTCGATCCTGTGGCACAGAGTCAGATGGAGCGATTTATTCAGGCGGGAGGGGGATTTGTAGGAATACATTCTGCCACCGATACGGAATACGGCTGGCCATGGTACGGAGAATTGGTTGGAGCCTATTTCGACAGTCATCCAATGAATCCCAATGTTCAAGAAGGAAAAGTTAATGTGGTCCAAGCAAATCATCTTTCTACAGATTCTTTGCCAAGTTCATGGACTATTGCTGATGAGTGGTATAATTACAAGGCAATGAACTTAGATAACAAGGTGTTGCTAACCGTAGATGAGTCTACGTACCAAGGGGGCACTAATGGTGGAAACCATCCCATCGCATGGTATAAAGAATTCGATGGCGGCAAGGCCTTTTATACAGGAATGGGCCACACCGTAGAACAATTTTCTGAACCAAAATTTTTGAGCCATTTATTAGGAGGAATTAAATATGCAATTGGTTTAGGCCAGCCAGTAGATTACAGTAAGGCCTATGCCGAATTGGTTCCTGAAGAAAACCGTTTCAATAGACTTACCTATAAACAAAATTTAAATGAACCAATGGAGCTTGATTTTATTGGGGAGGATAAAATTTTATACATAGAAAGAAAAGGAGGCGTGCATCTATATGATTTAACTAAAGGAAGGGACACCCTTATTCTAACACTAGATGTTTTCTCTGGCCTTGAAGACGGTTTGTTAGGATTGGCAGTAGATCCAAATTACCAAGAAAACAATTGGATATATATGTATTATTCAGAAAATAAAGGTAAAGATGTACAAAACTTATCTCGTTTCGAACTTAAGAACAATGTTCTAGATTTATCGACTGAAAAAATTCTACTACAGGTATTAACCCAAAGGGAAGAGTGTTGCCATTCTGCAGGTTCAATAGAGTTTGGGCCAAATGGCAACCTTTTCATAGCAACGGGAGATAATACAAGTCCGAGGGCCGATGGTTATGCTCCTTTAGACAATAGACCAGATAGATATCCTTGGGACGCACAGAAGTCATCGGCGAACACCAATGATTTGAGAGGAAAAATTCTAAGGATTAAACCAGAGCCAGACGGCACCTATAGTATTCCTCAGGGCAATCTTTTTAATGACGATGATCCTAAAACAAGACCAGAGATTTATGTTATGGGAAATAGAAATCCTTATAGAATATCAGTAGATTCTAAAACAGGATTTTTGTATTGGGGAGAAGTTGGTCCGGATGCCAACAATGACTCCATCGGTTTGGGTCCAAAGGGATACGACGAAATTAACCAGGCCCAAAGAGCTGGTAATTTTGGTTGGCCATATATAATAGCTGATAATCAAGCCTATAATACCAGAGATTATGTGAAAAAATCTACGGGAATTCTATATGATACCTTAAAACCAATAAACGAATCCCCAAATAACACTGGTTTAAAAGAATTACCCCCATCACAGCCGGCAATGATATATTATCCTTACAGTACTTCTGAGAAATTCCCTGCCTTAGGCACAGGTTCTCGTAACGCCATGGCGGGTCCAATTTATTACAGTGATAAGTATGCTGGAAACCCAAGTAGTTGGCCTGATTATTTTGATGGAAAACTCCTGGCCTATGATTGGATGCGTGGTTGGATATTTGCTGTAAGTATGAAGGAAGATGGTTCTTTTGATAAAATGACACGTATTGTTCCAAACATTAAGTTTAATAACATTATTGATATGGCATTTGGACCGGATGGAGCATTGTACTTTTTAGAATATGGAACGGGTTGGTTTTCTCATAATACCAATGCTACCCTGTCACGTATAGATTTTATTAAAGGGAATCGTTCTCCTAAAGCCGTAATTACAGCAGATAAAACAATAGGAGCTGATCCTTTAGAAGTGCAATTCTCTGCCAGGAATTCTATAGACTATGATGGAGACCAACTAACCTATAAATGGACCTTTGGAGATAAGGATGTAGAATCCTATGATAGTAATACTTCCTATACGTTTGAAGAATCTGGAAAGTATAAGGTAAGATTGGAAGTAACAGACAAGGAGGGTAAAATTGGAAGTTCCGAAACAGAAATTTTAGTTGGGAATGAATTACCACAACTATCCTGGAAAATTCTAAAAGGGAATAGTAGTTTTTATTGGCCTTCTACACCAGTTGAATTAGAATATAAAGTAGATGTGAGCGATGCAGAAGATGGAAAGTTGTCCGATAATACATTAGACGCCTCTCAGGTTGTTGTTACATTTGACTATTTACAACAAGGAGCTGATAAAGTAATTGCCGCAAAAGAACATTCCGAAATGGCCGATGCTGCATACGCGACTATTGGGGAGAGTTTGGTGAATTCATCCGATTGTGTTGCCTGTCATAAGGTTAATGAAAAATCTATTGGACCTTCTTATACAGATATCGCAGAGCGATATGTCTCAGATACCAAAGCTCCAAATGAGCTGGCAAACAAAATCATTAATGGCGGCAGCGGAAATTGGGGAGAAATTACCATGGCCGCACATCCAGACTTAAGTCGGGCAGAGGCAAAACAAATGGCGGAGTATATTTTAAGCCTTTCTTCAACCGCAAACTCGCCAAAATCTAAATATCCGGTTAGGGGTGTTTTTAGAAGCGACGAGCATCTGAGAACTCAGACAAAAGGCACTTATGTATTAACTGCTAGCTACACGGATAAGGGAGGGGGAGAAATAGAAGGCTTAAATGCACAGGAAACAATTTTACTTCGTTTTCCGAGGTTAGAAGCTGAAAGTTTTGACGAAGGCACATCAACAAGAATGAATGTGCCTGCAGGAACTGCACCAGGTGTAGACGAGGATCTCTCCATTGCCATTGGTCCGAAAGACAGTTATTTAGCATTTAAGACTTTGGATATGACCGGGGTAACCGGGGTAAACTGTGCCTTCGCTATGGCTTCAGGCTTTGTGGCAGGAGGAGAGGTAGAATTTCGGTTGGGTGCTATGGATGGAGAACTCCTAGGGATAATTCCAATAGAAGTTGGAATAACAGAATTTGGTCTAAGAGAGTTGTCCTTAAATTTCAGCAAGCCTTTGGAAGGAATGCAAGATTTGTATGTGGTTTTCAAGTCATCTGACGAAGAGGATGGCTCTCTTGTGGCGATAATGGATTGGCTGGAATTCTTAAACAACCATTAGTTAAATGGATTTTTGAAGTAAAGAAACAAGGATAGTATTATGTGGAAAAAAATAAAACTAGTTCTCTGGAGTCTCTTTGGGTTAGGGATTTTGGTTTTTCTTTCTCTTGGCGTTTTTATCTATAAGGCACGTTATGGAATTAATTTTTATGACAGCAACCCACCAGTGGTTTCGAGTGATATTTCTGGGAAAACAGTTTTAGTATTTTCGAAAACAAATGGATTTAGACATGGAGAGGCCATTGAGGCATCCGTACCGGCTTATGAAAAAATAGCCCAAGACAATGGGTGGAAAATATATGCTACAGATAACGGTGCCATATTTAATAATGAACAATTAGCCTTATTTGATGTGGTTATTTGGAATAATTGTAGTGGTAAAGTTTTAAATGAAGAACAGCGCGAAAGTTTTAAAAATTTTATAGGTAAAGGAGGGGGGTTTATTGGTATACATGCCTCAGGAGACAATTCCCATCAATGGGATTGGTATGAAAAGGAAATTTTAGGGGCACAGTTTTCACATCACCCAATAAAGCAGCAGTTCCAACTAGGAGAAATGCTTTTAGAAGCAGAAAATAGAACATTGAGTACGAACTTGCCTGAGAGCTGGCAATTAAGAGAAGAATGGTATATGTTTTACGACAGTCCTCGAAAAAATGGTTTTAAAGTATTGTATACCCTAGACGAAACCAACATTGATCCAAATGGAAACGTGCCACTATTGGTATCGGATAAGGATTGGGGTATGGGAGAAGACCATCCCGTGGTTTGGTACCATCAACTTGGGGATGCAAGAATTGTTTATTCTTCGCTAGGACACTCTGCGGTCAGTTTTGAAGATAATACACACTTAAAAATACTAGAAAACGCCATTCGATGGGTTGGGAAATTTGAAAATTAAACCAAATAGTAAATCATTCAAAAAAAGTTGGAATATGGGAAAGAGGAGAACATTTTTAAAACAATTGGGCCTGGGAGGTCTATCAACAGGATTGTTAAGTGGCATGCCGTATTCCATGTTTACGGAATATTCTAAGGACTTGGATATTGAAATTTCTTTAGCTCAATTTTCCTTTGCTTCTGAGTTTTTTACTGGCAAGCATAATACGCTAGAGTTTCCGGCAAGGGCAAAAGAGCAATTTGGTATAAACGCTGTAGAATATGTTTCTATGTTTTTTGCAGATAAGGCTAAAGATGCTTCTTTTTTTAAAGAGTTAAAAATGCGTACCGAAGATCTCGGGGTCGCAAATCATCTGATAATGGTTGATGATGAAAATATTGCGAATTTGGATAAAGAAAAGCGTAAACATGCAGTTGAAAGTCATTATAAGTGGGTTGATGCGGCAAACATTTTAGGATGCAGTTCAATTAGAGTAAATCTTGGAAGTTTACAACAAGAAGGGACTGCAGAAGAAGTTGCTGCTGCAGCTCTGGAAGGTTATAGTAGTTTGCTAGACTTTGGAGAGCAAAACAATATGAATATAATTGTAGAAAACCACGTGGGACATTCTTGTAATGGTAAGTGGCTGGCGGGTATTATGAAAGAAGTAAATCACAAAAGAGCTGGGGTGTTACCCGACTTTGGTAATTTTTGCTTAAAACGTACAAAACCAGAGACCATGGACCTGGCAGGTTATATGAATACCAAATGTTTAGAGACTTATGATATGTATTTAGGGGTACAAGAATTAATGCCTTATGCAAAAGGAGTTAGCGCGAAGACCCACAAATTCGACTCTGAAGGCAAGGAAACCGAAATTGATTTTTCTAAGATGTTTGAGATTATTAAAAACGCTAATTTTAGCGGGTATATCGGTGTTGAATACGAAGGTGGCATTTACCAGATGCAAGGTAAAGAAGGTTACCTGAGTAATTCCGATGGAATAGTTGCTACAAAGCAACTTATTGAAAAATATTTGTAAACGTCTTTTGATTATACCACTTCTTTGAATAAGATTTCTCTATCTGATTTAAATGGCGTTTTAATAAATCATCGACGAAATACCCCCTTTAAAGTGATTTCTTTTTTTTAGTTTGTTTCTTTTTGTTTCTTGCCAGGAGTATTCTCTCTTAGAACAAGGGGATATAATTGTGCTATAATTTTTGAATTATAATACTTTTTGTGAAAATGAAAAAAAGAAATCGAAATAAGGGATTTCCCTATATTTTATTATTTGTATTTATTGTCAACTTATCTTCTTGTAGTACTTCCGAGAACTATTTTAAAAAAGAATACAGAAGAGTTTGGAAAGAAACGGTTCAATCGGAAGCTTGGCTTAACTCCCTACAGAAAACTCCATTGACAGAAGCAGAACCGGCTGAGGAATTATATTCCTCAACAGAAGAAGTTGTGTTAGCTACCATGAGTTCTAAAGATAGAGAAAGAGCTTCTCTGTTTATTGAGTTATATGATTCTTATGTTTCTAGGGCCTATTACAAGTTAATAAAAGAAGCCCAAAATGCAGATAAGCGGCTGTTAGCGGACTATAATAGACTGCTAAAAGACTCGAAAAACAGAACGGACAAATCGGACTATAAAAAGGAATTGGCCAACGCAAAACTTAGATATGAAGCCCACTGGGAAATGTTAGAAGGGCTAAAATCGTGGAATGCTTTTAGTGAATATGGATCGGACGATTTAGATTATTTTAAACAAGAGCAACTTGAAAATGCCTATTTAATGTTTCGAAAAGGATCATCGGATACCGAGATAATTAATTTTCTGGTTTATAAGTTGGCAGACCTTTATCACTTCGATGAGTAAGACGGACTGCTAAGACTTCTTTATTTATTTTTATAAAGCAAGGGAAAAAACTTTCCCTGCATTTGCTTTCCTTTTGGTATTGGTGGTACTCCTTTCAATAACTCATCGTCAGTATTACTTACTGTGCCATCGGCAAAGACGTTTAATACAAAAGCTCGTCTACTTATTTCGGATTTATTTTCGTATGATCCGTGAACCATTAGTGGATGGTGGAAAGTGCCATACCCCTTTTTTAATTCTATAGGGACGGGTTTAAATTCTGCTTTTTGCTCCTCTGTTAAATAGGCCATTAAGCCATTCATATCTCCCGCCAAAGAGGGGGCGTCTAAAAGACCCCAGAGATGACTTTTTGGGATATAGTGGAGGCATCCATTTTCTGTTGAAGCATCATCTAAGCCAGTCCAACAAGTTAGATGTTGCATGGCCACAGTTCTGGTCCAATAGGAGTAATCCTGATGCCAGGCAACAACACCTCCATGTTTCGCGGGCTTGCTAAATAGTTGGTCGTGCCAAAAACGTACAGGCTTATACTCTAGTAATTGGTGGGCAGCCATTACAAAAGCCGGGTTCCATAAGACATCATGGAAGGCTTTGGAGATTCTCCAATGTCCCAGTGAATGAAAGAGAACAGAGTTGGAGTCTTCAGATTCATTGCTGTGAAACTCGTAGAATAAATGATGCCCTGGATGATTTGGATCTCTAATTTCTGCCAATTCTTTTCGAAGGACTTCAATTTGATCCTCTTCCAGCAATTTTATCCCAGAAACATAGCCGTATTCATGAAAATGTGAAACCTGATCATCACTTAATTTATACTTCTCCCATTCTTCGGCGGTTTTGGGATAATGAAATATATCGGAGACTAAATTATGTACCTCTGCTAAATCTTTTATTTCACCCATAGTAATGTTATTTTTTTAAGTATAACTAGCATCTAATTTACGATATTAAAATCATAACTTGTACTGGAAAAATGTACTTGCGTAAAAGAATTATGGATAAGAGCACAAAGTTTGTTGGGTTACTACTTTTTATTATACTCGTAACGGGTTGTACAAAGAAAATCCCGGATATTCCAAATAGAAATTATATTGCTCAACTGGAACTAGATTCTACGATATTATTGATTTCGGAAGTAGTAGATTCTTTAGAAGTACCATGGGATATTGAAGAGGGGCCAGATAATTGGCTTTGGTTCACGGAGCAGAAAGGAACAATAAACCGAGTACATTTAAGGAGCGGTCAAAAACAAGTAATGTGGAAAATTCCGGATGTTTACTACAGAAAATCTACAGGTTTGGCCAGTATGGTTTTACATCCTGAGTTTAAAAAAACCCCCCATCTCTTTGTACACTATGTATACGCCCAAAAGGATAAGGATTTCAATGATATAATTGCATCCAAAATAGTCCGATTTACCTTGGCAAAGGATGAACTCGTAGAACCCTTAGTTATTTTAGATAGTATTCCCGGCAATACATTTCACAATGGTTCGCGAATGATGATTACAGAAGATTTAATACTTTGGATTGGTACGGGAGATGTTGGAAATAATAAGCAGACACAGGACATTAATACCCTAAATGGGAAAGTTCTTCGAATAAATTTAGATGGATCATTACCAGCTGATAATATTCAACCGAATTCTGCAGTGTGGAGTGTAGGGCACAGAAATATTCAGGGTATCACCGAGGCGAATGAAAAAGTATACATTTCTGAACACGGACCACTTACGGATGACGAAATTAATATTATTCAAAAAGGGAACAACTATGGCTGGCCAGATGTACATGGCTTCTGTGATTTAGAACCTGAAAAGGAATTTTGTAAGGAACATTCTATTAGGGAACCTATTTATGCTTGGACACCAACCTTGGGTACAGCCGGACTAGCCTATTACAACTATAAGCAAATTCCAGAATGGGAAAATAGTCTGCTGTTGGTAACTTTAAAAGCACAATCAATTAGAGTACTAAAATTAGATTCTAATGGAGGAGTAAAGGACGAGAAAATTTTTCTCCAAAAAACATTTGGCCGCCTTCGTGATGTTGAGGTAGGGAGTAGAGGTGAAATATATGTAAGCAATAGCAATTTAGATTGGCATCCAGGTCACCAGCCGTGGATGTACGATTCTCTTCCAAAGAGAAATGGGGATAAAATACTTAGGATAGAAGTGGCTCCTAAATCATTTGTTAGCAGCGCAAATAAAGATGAGACCTTCATGTTCTTAAAAGAGAACCCAGAACCCTTTGCTCTACTTGATGAAAATTGGAACAGAAACGCCAGTGACGACGAAATAATGTCTGGCCAAAAATTGTACTTTACTCACTGTGCAGCCTGCCATAGGCCAGACGGGAAAGGTAATTTGGGTCAAATCCCTCCAATGATCAATAGTGATTGGGTGTCAGGAGATAAGAGCAGGTTAATCGACGTAATGCTGTTGGGCCTAAGTAAACCAATTGAAGTAGATGGGATAATCTACGAAGGGGAGATGCCTGCCTATAAGAATTTGAGCGATACGGAAATAGCAGATATTTTAAATTATATACGCGTAGAATTTGGAAGTTCTCCCGGGAATATTATTGCTGCCGACGTATTGCATCAACGAAAAGGCTTGTAATTTTATTCGTAACTTATTAAGGAAAACTAGGCTTTGAAGAAGCAAAAAAAATATTTAGAAATTCAGGAGTATATTCGAAAACGCATACAGACGGGGAAGTATCCAATAGGTAGCTATTTGCCTTCAGAAAATGAAATATGCAGACATTTTGGAACTACCAGAACCACTGTTAGAAAAGCTTTGGATGAATTGCTAAAAGAAGGCTATATTCAAAAAGAACAAGGAAAGGGCAGTAAGGTTTTGCAAAGGAGAAAAGCCTTGGGGCTTTTAACAGTAAAAGGGTTTTCAGAAGTCACTAACTATCAAGTCAGAACCGTTGTTCTCCTAGAACCAAGAATTCAAGATTGGGATGACGCTATTGGATTTCCTCTAACCGAGGCGGAAAAAAAAGGTAAATGTGTCTACTTTCAGCGAATACGTTTTATGAATAAGCAGGCCGTAATGTTAGAACATAATTGGTATTCTGTTAAATCCTTAAAAGTTCTTAAGGCGGATGATTTCGTTGAGGGGTCTTTTTTTAAAACACTTCAACAAGAGTTTTTAATTGAAATAATGGGATCTGAACAAGAGCTTAGGGCAGAAAAGGCCACTAGTGAAATAGCTAAAAATTTATCCTTAAAAAGCGGAGATCCTGTTTTACATATTTCAGCCAGATTTAAAACCAGTAAAAAGGGACTCACTTTGTACAGCGAGTTGTACTGTAATACGTCAACAGTACCTATAAGAAATAGCTACTTTCTATAAGTTCTGTCCATAAAAGCGAAGAGGCTTCTGGGGTTTTTATGAAAAATGAAGTCCAGATACTCTTCCATGTTATTTTTCTTAAGAAAGGCAGGAATTGTTTCTATAAGAAAGTTAAGTCCAGGTGATCCACCATAGCTTTTCCAATAGCTGTTTTTAGCCATATCCATCCCCATGGTTATCTGTTTGTGGTATTCTGGCAATAATTCTTTTAATAGGTTTAGGGTGTAATTAGGCTCGGGATTTTTCCATCGGAAGGCGCTGTCATATTCTACCTTTACCCCGGTGTCAAGAACAGCCCTATTATAGCCAACTTCTTTTGCCCTATCTACGTGAGATAATACAATGTGTTCTACATTTGCCCCAAGTTTCTTAAATAATAATGCCTGTTCTAAGGCCTGCCTTCCAAAATTCGTGTGGGTTAGAATTGGGGCCCCTGTTTCCAAATGTGCATTTACTACGGCATTAAATATTTTCTCTTGATGCTTGGTAAATATTTCGTCTCCGGTAGCCAATTTTATAAGTCCAGCCTTGTGCTTAGTCCTTTTTACAAAGGGACCTGAATAGTCAAATTCATCTATTCCTTCTTCTATGTCGGCAATAAAAAGCCTGGTGAGCTCATCTTCGGAATATGTATATCGCCAATGATTTTCTGGATAATAGACTTCTAAATGAATCCCGGTAGGAACGATAATTTGCACCTTACTAGCACGACTAACATCGGCCAATTTTAAAACATTTCTGCCGCAATTAGAGGGCATGGTATCTACCACTGTTCTTCCGCCAGCCGTATAGAAGGCTTGCAGCTCTTTTGAAATTAGGGCGGTATTGTTAAGCAAAAATTTGGGATTAGCTGCGGTTATATAACTATCTTCTATTACGATATGTTCGTGCGAATAAGTGAACCCCATTTTTGAAGTAGGGAGATCCCCCAAGACAGTTCTAAAAAAATCCATTGTCTTTATTTAAAGTTATTGGCCCAGCCATTACGCCTAGTATCTGCATTTTTTAAAGGTGTTTCTAAAACAGCCCCTTGATCTTTTAATTTTTTTCTCAATTTAATAATATCGATGTTATTTGCATCCTGGTCATAGTCTAAGGATTGTACTGCCGCAAAGCCAGCAGCTTGTCCCATACTCATGGTTTGTGCCATGGAACGACAAGAAGCATGGGCATCATGTGTGGCAGAAAAGCACCTCCCAATTACCCATGTATTAAGAGTATTCTTTGGGATTAAGGTTCTGTACGGCACACCATAGGTGCCCCCATTAGGTACGTATTGCCAAAAAGTTTCTTCCTTCCCGTCAAGGGATTTTCTGTGATCTTCAATAGGCGCCCCACAGAGAAATACTTCATCTTTAAAACGTCTGGCCTCCATGCAATCTTCTTTGGTTAAACGATATTCCCCATAAACTCTTCGAGTCTCACGCACGCCAATTTGGCTTGATAAACCAATGATTTTGGAATTCTCATAACCAGGAATCTCTTCTCTAAAAAACTCTTCAAAAATAAACGCCTGTCTTCTCCCTTCTATTTCGGCAAGAGTAATACCTTCCACATCCAAAGGATCTACATCTGTAACCTTTACGGCCACCGTTGATATACAGTTTTGCTGACACATTTCATGAGCCGAACCTTCTTTTCTGGGTAACGGATAGCTACCTGTCTGATAGGCATTCGCCATTTTTGACTTCATCATCTGTTTACCACCTGCCTCTTTGTATTTGTTTAGGTCTACATTCGACATTCGAAAAGTCGTAGTCATGCTTTGTGCCGGTTCAAATTCTCCAGCTTTCTCATAAGCTATCCCCGCCCAATGCGCGTAATCCCCATCCCCGCTGGCATCAATTATTCTTTTGGACTTAATAACAAAAAAGCCAATCCCCTTATTAAAAAACACACAATTAGATTCAGAATCAGATTTTTCTACAGCAACTAAAGAGGTGTGATAAAAGGTTTGTACACCAGCCTGTATAAAGGCAGAATCCCATACTAATTTTAGGCGTTCCGGATTATAGTTGACACCAGTCCCCGCACCGTAGGAGTTTGGACGAAGAAAAACATCTCCAGATTTTGCGAGTGTATTTACAATTAAGTCCGGGACACCTCCTACAATTTTTTTGGGTTCTTCCGAAGGGGTGAAAAACCCATAGAAGGTATCTAACATTTGTGTTGAAGTTCCACCTGGAAAGCCATAGCGCTCAACTAGAGTCACTTTGTGCTTGCCCATAGAAGCGGCTATGGCCGCTACAGATCCAGCACTACCACTTCCAATAATAAGGATATCGGTAGAATAGGTTTTTGTTATGTTTTTAGTAAAATGCATGTCTATGATTTTATGGATCCAACATTTTCGTACAATCTCGACATTAGATGGGCGTGTTCATCGTAAGCCGATTCAAATAGCTCTGATGCTCTTTTTTCTCCTACAATTTTTCCGCTACTTAATACTTTCGGAATTTTGCCATTAAGGAGAAGAATATTGGCTATTTCGGCTTTCAAGGAATTAATAAGCAATACGCCTCCCAGGGTAGACCCAGGGGCCACAGGAGAATCTAAACCATCAAGATATATCATTGCATCTCCTAGGGGAGCGCCGGTATCCAAAACAATATCTGCAAAGTCGGTCAATTTTTTTCCGTCCTCTCTCTTAGAAGAACTACCCTCCAGATGTTTTCTACTCACTAGGGCCACTACCTTTATATTTTGTTTTTGAAATTCTTCTGCCATCTCTATGGGGACAACATTGCAACCGCTAGAAGATATAATCAACGCAGTATCTTTGATATCGGTATCAAAATTCCGAAGTATTTTGGCAGCGAGACCTGAAACATTTTCCAAAAACATTGCCTGCCTTTGACCGTTTGCACCAACCACCAAATTGTGAAATGTTAGTGAAAGTTCAACGATTGGATTAAATCCTGGAAAAGAACCATATCTAGGCCACATTTCTTCTACCAATATTCTGCTATGACCAGAACCAAAAAGGTGAACCATTCTGCCTTCAAGTATAGATTGTGCAAATATATTTGCCACCTCCCTGATTACAGTTTTTTGTTGTTCTACGGAGGAGATAATATCTTTCGCCTTACTTAGATATTCTTGTGTAATACTCATTTTTTATTGTTCTGGTTTTTGGCAAAAAAGGCAGCACCAATGGCCCCTGCATAACTGCCGTGTTTTACAGTTTTTATTTTTGTTTTATATTTTCCTGGGCGCCACTCATACAATTGCATAAAGTCTTTTAATGGGCTTAGTAGAGACTTTTTTGCTCCAGCGGCGATACCTCCTCCTAAAACAATAATGTCTGGCGCAAGAATATTAGTTAAAGAGGCCAGCGCGGTTGCAAGTTTTTGTACGGAAGACAACCACCAAAAGGTGGCAAGAGGGTCTCCATTTTTATAGGCTTTTACTAATTGATGAACGCTTTTATATTTGCCATGAGATCTGGTTTCAATGGAAAAATTTCCCAGTGCCTGCTCTAAACTACCTGGCATATTTGTCATTGTTGGTTGCCCTGCATGATCTATAGTCATATGTCCAACATGACCAGCCCGTTGCATAGCGCCTTGATATATTTCGCCATCTAAAATAATACCGCCACCGACACCTGTCCCAAGGGTTAAGAGCAACATGTTTTTTATAGGTGTATTCTTGTAAAAAGACTCGTATTCGGCTAATGCAGCCGCATGACCATCATTAATTACACTTATATTTTGAGTTGTGTTTTCAGACCAGTTAAACCCTTCTATACCTCTTAGTCGCTCAGGCATATGAAGAATCATTTTATTCTCTTTATCTACTAAGCCCGGGGCGGATATGCCACATAGAAGATTTCCTGAATAAGCTGCTGCTTTATTATCTAATAAGTCTAAAATTGTACTCTTCCAAAGTGGAAGGCCTTGAGAATTGTCTTTGGTTAAAAGTTGGTTTTTCTCAATAATTACAAGCTCTTCGTCAAATAAAACATATTTGATTTTTGTACCCCCGATATCGACTCCCAGAAAGTGCATAATTACTAAGTCTTAATTAGGGTATTGTCCTTCACTGATAGACCAACCTCCGTCTATAGATAAAATCTGCCCTGTAATAAATTTATTAGAAGGATGAAGAAACATTAGTACCGCCCCAATGATATCAGAGGGTTTTCCGGGTCTTCCGCCATCCAAAGGTTGTTTTGTTTTAAGGAAGGATAAGATATCTTCATTCTCTGCTGCTCTTTTTGCCATTGGGGTAACAAATAGACTAGGAGATATTACATTTATCCTAATGTTATTACGTGCATAATACGAAGCAATAGATTTAGTAAAACCAACTATTGCTGATTTGGCTGCTGCATAGGCGTGGGTAACAAAAAACTTAGGGGAGGGAGATTCTCCTAAAACGGATCCCATGTTTAAAATTACACCCTCTCGCTGTTGCTCTAAAAAATAGGAGATGATAGCTTTGTTAGACAGCATTAAAGAGGTAAGGTTTAGCTCTAGTGTTTTATTCCACCCTTCTAAACTTAGCTTATCTATGGGTCCATCTCCCCATTTTCTGCCACTTCCACCTGCCACGTGAAATAAACCGTCGACAACTCCAAAGCTTTGGTGTGCTTTTTTTATTAATTCTTCAGCAGCATTTGGGTCTGTTGCATCTCCGCTTAAGACAAGTGCATTAGGACCCAAAGCAGCCTTGGCTTTCTTAACGCTATCTAGATTTCTTCCGAGAACGGCAACATTTGCACCTCGACTATTTAAAGCCATGGCGGCTTCAAGGCCCATACCTGTTGTGCCGCCTATTATTATATAAGTTGTACCAAAAAAATCCATATTAGGTAGCCCAAGGGCGATCTCCTTTATTATAATTAATACAAGCTTCAAATTTGCCCGGTATTGGCAAATAATTTCTTGCCATGGTCATCCCAACTTCAGAGGTAAAATATCCGTAGGAAGTTAAACTTTTGAAGAGATCAAAATAATGTGGCACAGGTTTGTCTGCTCCCTCTTGACTTTCTCCGAGAGCAATTGCTTCAAGTTGTAATTTTTCTAGAAGTTCAAGCTTTTCATCAGCGGATATCTCCAAAAAAGAGGTTTTGTATAAAGTAGCAGCTCTGAAATCCAGATCGTTTAATCCAGACAGGAAAATAGCCTGATTCTCTGGCGGCATACAATCCTTATAAATGCTATACATAAAAGCCCCTATTTTAACCGCCTTGGCACCTGGTGAGGACTCTGAGGTTGGAATAATAGTTTCTCCTATTTCATCTAACAAGGGGATATCTTCTTCTTTTAAGGTTCGTCTTTCGCTTGGCTGATATTCACAACCTTGCAGAAGGCTACTGCCCGGAAGCAGCAAAAGGCCACCACCAAGTAGACCTATATTATTTAGAAACGATTTCCTTTTCATATGTTTAGTTATAGGTTCATTTTTTTTAATTCATTTACTGCATAATCTGCTGCCCTGGCGGTAATTGCCATATAAGTGATGGAGGGGTTCTGACAAGCACTGGAGGTCATACAAGCCCCGTCAGTCACAAATACATTCTCCGCCCCCCAAACTTGATTATACTTGTTTAAGACTGAAGTTTTAGGATCTTTTCCCATTCTTGCAGTTCCCATTTCATGAATGTTAAGACCAATATTTCGGGTGTCTTCCACGCCTTCAATATTTTTAAAATTCAGTTTTTCTAACATTTCTACTCCAGAAGAAATCATATCTTTTACCATATTTTTTTCATTCTGTTTATATTCTGCATCGATTATTAGTTGGGGGATTCCCCATTCGTCTTTCTCTGTCTTGCTTAGACTTATCTTATTATCGTGATATGGAAGACATTCCCCCATCCCTCTGAGGTTAAATTTCCAAGGCCCAAGTTGTGTAAGATCCTTTTTTAAAGGACTTCCTACGGCAGTATCGCTTATTTCTGACATAGGAGCTCTGGATGCTCCGCCTGCGTACGCATAACCTCGTAAGAAATCTTTTTGTTGGTCCTCCCCAAAGTTTCTGAACCTCGCTAAGTAAGTTCCTGTTGGTCTTCGCCCAGAATAATATTTATCTTGAAAACCATCAAACTCACCATTGATAATAGCATTGTAATTATGATCCATCAGATTATGCCCCAATTCTCCTGAATCATTGCCCAGACCATTTGGAAACCTAGAAGAAATGGAATTCATAAGAATAAGAGTGGAGTTAATAGTGGAGCCGTTAACAAAAATTATTTTAGAGAAGTACTCCATAACTTCTTTTGTGTTGGTATCTATGATTCGTACCCCGATGGCTTTTCCCTTATTCTCGTCGTATATTATAGATTCTACCACGGAAAAGGGTCGAATAGTCATATTACCAGTTTTTTCGGCCGCTGGTAGGGTAGAGGAATTGCTGCTAAAATAGCCCCCAAAAGGGCAACCTCTATTGCAAAGGCTTCTATACTGACATGGGCCCCGCCCTTCATGCCTTTGGGTTAAATTAGCGGTCCTTGAAATAATGAGATGCCTGTCCTTAAATTTTTTGGTCAGTTGCTCTTTAACATGTTTCTCCAGACAGTTCATTTCCATTGGCGGTAAGAATTCTCCATCCGGTATTTGCGGCAAGCCATCCTTATTACCACTTATCCCTGCAAATTTTTCTACATAGCTATACCATGGGGCAAGATCTTTATAGCGAATGGGCCAATCTACCGCAATCCCTTCTTTGGCATTTGCTTCAAAGTCAAGATCACTCCACCTCTGTGTCCACCTGGCCCATAGAAGGGATTTTCCACCAACTTGGTAGCCTCTTATCCAGTCAAAAGGTTTTTCTTGTTGGTAGGGATGATCTTTGTCTTTGACGAAAAAGTGTTCTGTTGCCTCACTATAGGCATAACATCTATTAATTACAGGATTTTCTAACTGATCTTTATAGGGCATTATTCCTCTATGCGGAAACTCCCATTGATGCATACTTGCGGTGGGATAGTCTTTTATATGATCTACCATTTTTCCCCGCTCTAAGACGAGAGTCTTAAGGCCTTTTTCACATAGTTCCTTAGCGGCCCAACCTCCGCTAATTCCTGAGCCAATTACAATGGCATCATAGCTATGTTCATATGTTCCTTTATTTCCTATATACATCCTCTATCTTTAATTTTTTTTCGTGACTTTTTGAATTATTTTTCCATCCTTTTTCCCCTTTAGGATAAGTTTTATATCTCCATTAGGAAGGACTTCCTCTTTTATTAAATAGTATTCTTCGTTGTAAGAATTCCACTGTTTTTCAATCGCATCTTCAGGATTTCCTCTCCAGTCTTCCAGGATAATTGGTTCCCATAACTTTGTTATGGCAGATTTCAGGGCAGCATCCAAAATGGCATTTACCACATAACCATCATAGAAAGTCTCTTGAGGCTCTCTACCTTCTTCAATGGCAGAGAACATATCTGTAAACATATGGGGATATCCAAGCTCATGAGCCTCGTCTCCTACTGGAAATAACCATCCAGTAGTAGATTCTGCTTTCTCAGCAACATAAGCTTCTCCACCTTTACCAGTGGTAAACATTTCAAAACCTGTTCTTAAAAAACTATTGAGCCATATGGTTCCTTCCGTTCCCATTACTTCATCTCTTAGGTCCATGCCTCCTCTGAAAGTCCAGCTCACTTCAAACTGACCAATAGCGCCATTTGCGTACTTTACCAATCCAATGGCATGATCTTCAGCCTCAATGGGATGCACTTGAGTATCGGCCCAGCACATTACCTCTATTGGCTTAATGTCTTTACCAATAAAATTTCGGCTTATTTCAACACAATGGCAACCAAGGTCTATAATTGCTCCTCCACCTGATTTATTTTTATCCCAAAACCAATCACTATGTGGACCAGGATGCGCTTCTCTTGATTTGGTCCATAAGACGCGTCCAACATCACCTCGCTTGACACTTTCCATAGATTTCAGAAATTTTGGGGTATAGCATAAGTCTTCTAAGTATCCTCCAAAAATTCCAGCTTCTTCCACGAGGTCGAGCATCCGTTTGGCTTCTTTAGCAGTTCGTCCTAAGGGTTTTGTGCAGATCACATGCTTCTTGGCCAAGGCACAGAGCCTAACCGCCTCTTCATGTAAATGGTTTGGGAGTGCTATTAGGACCACCTCTACTTCGGAATGCTCAATAGCTTTTTGCATAGAGGTACTATAATGCGGTAAGCCGTAGTCGTTGGCAAACCTCTTGGCATTTGCTATATTGCGTGAATATACCATTACCACCTCGTCTTTTCTTCTTTGGGCATGCAAGGATTCTGCGTAAAAACGAGCTATAAATCCAGACCCTAATACTGCAATTTTCATAGTGTATATGATTCTTTTAACTTTGGATGCCTACCATCCAAAAGTGTTTTGTACGAATTCTCTACTTATCCTCCAGTCTTCCTTTAAAGGTTTCTTTGGGCTATAATCCTGAGGGAAGGCTAATTCAATGGCCGCCTGACCTTCAAAACCTACTCCTTTCAGAGCCTTGGCAATGTTTTTAAAATCTGTATCGCCTTGTCCCAAATATTCTGTCCATATACCATCGGCGTATTGGTCTCGAAGGTGCAGATAAACAATTTGCTTGCCATAAGTGTTTATAAACTCTACAGGATTAATTCCTGCACGAATCAACCAGTTAATATCCGGACCAAGTTTAAAGTCCGGAATGCGCGCCAAAGTTCCTTTTAAATCATAAAGGTCGTTTTCCACCTCATAGGTATGGTTGTGTAAGTTAGCAATGATACCCTGGTCTGAACAAATAGACCTTATTTTTATTAATATGTCAGCCTGGGCATCAAATTGGTCTTCTGTCTTTGGTGCTTTTGAATGACCTACTGAAATTCCAAAGGTTTTTCCTCCAAGTTTGCTAAGGCGCGGAATGATAATTTTAATATCTGATAAGATTTTCTGGTGTTGATCTTTGTCGAAAAGACTTAAGCCTACCCCATAAGAAGAACCAGAAACAGCTAGGTTGTATTTCTTTATAAGTTCGCCTATTCTAATAACTGCATCGTCGTGTCTAAGATTTGCCTCCATTAATTCGAGCCCTTCAATTCCGGCATAGCTAAGGTCTGAAAAGACTGTTTCCAGGTTTGGAGTACAGTCCCAGTTTGGAGGAAATTTACTCGCATATACCCATAGATGAGCAAAGATGGGAATATGTTTAGAAGCGGAAGAGAATAGTTTTTGACTTCTACCTGATGTAGACCCAAAAAGAACAGCGGCCGAAGCCAAAGCTGTTTTTGATAGAAATTCCCGTCTGTCTACTGATTTTTTAACATTCATTTGTCTTTGGTACTTGATGGCTTTTAGGATTCAATAAATTACGATTTTTTATTAAAGGTCGTATCCAATGCTCGTAAAAATATAAATTTTAACTTGTACGTACAAGTTAAATTGACGTCTTTCTGTTCTTAACGAATATTTATACGATTTTACACTGGAGTTTTAAGGCCAAGAGTACGGTCCAGTTTAATTATCTTTAGATAAATACTATATGCAACTTAAACCGGATAACATGAAGAACTATCTCCAAAAACTAATAGTTTTATTTCTATTTGCTAGCGCCTCTGCATTTGCGCAGATTGATGAGGAAACTAAAGCGAGAAACGAACGTATTAGACAACGTTGGAATAGGAGCTTGGTAGACAACCAAAACTACATTTTTAATAAAGATGCCAATAACTTATTGGCACAGACAGCAAGCAGTATAAACCCTGGGAGTGCTTTGTGCGTAGCTATGGGTCAGGGACGCAACGCTCTTTATCTTGCGAAGAAAGGGTGGGTAGTAAGTGGCTTCGATTTGGCAGATGAAGCCCTCGCATATGCGCAGAAAGAGGCAAAACAAAATAATCTTAGCTTACATACGGAAATAGCAAGTTTTGATACTTATTCCTATGGGTCTTCGAAGTGGGATTTAATTACCTGGCTATATGGAGGATGTTTGCAGATTGAAGGAATTGTACCAAAACTTAGGGAAGCTCTAGTTCCTGGAGGTTTATTTGTCTTCGAATTTTTTCATAGAGATGCTGGGGTTGAAATGGGTAGATCAGATTTTGGCTGCGAAGAAAATTCTATAAAACAAATGTTTGAAGAGGCAGGAGGATTTCAAGTACTATTATACGAAGAGAAGGAGGGAATAGCCGATTACGGAATGAAACCAAACAAACTAATTTATATGGTAGTTAGTAAGCTATAAGTCTCCCGTAAAATCTTAAAAGTATTTCTTATTTACAAAATAACTGGCAACACCTATTCCTAAGATAAATAGGCCAATAAAAAATTCAAGTGGTTTGTCTATAATCAGATAGGAAAAAATCCAAAGGCTAAAAAGAATAAAAAGCAAGGGTAATACTGGGTAGAATGGCGATTTAAATGAGCTACTAGACAGCTTTCTTTTTCGTAATACAAAAACGCTGCCCACCGTCAGGGTAGCACTTAGCTGTAAGATAAAACCACAATATAATAGCACACTTTCAAAAGTTCCCGTTAAAACATAAATAATACTAATAACTCCCTGTATCCAAATGGCTCTAACAGGAATGTTTTTTTGATTTTTCATTTGTAAAAATCGCCAAATTTTGTAATCTGCTCCCATTGCCATCGAGACTCTTGGGCCAACCCAAATCATTGCACTAATACTAGATATCAAAAAAAAAGAAATCAATAAGTTTATCATTTTTGCTCCTTGACTACCCATCAAATTGCTCGCGTATACATGCCCAATATCCAAGGTTCCCTTAAGTTCTTCCAAGGATGCGTGTTTAAGAAACATCATTTGCAAAAGAACATATAGAAAAGTTACTAGTAACGTACCTCTTATTAATGCCTTTGGCAAGTTTATTTGGGGCCGATCTATTTCATCAATAACGTAAGCCGCGGCATTCCAGCCGGTATAGGAATAGGTTACATAGACAAATGCAATGGCAAAAGACGAGGAGGTAATTTCATTAGTCCAGGAAGACGATAAATCAATAGCCGTTTCTTCCGGAGAAATGTAAAAACCAATAAGAATTAAAAGAAGAATTAATAAGACCTTAAACCAACTGGCATAGGACTGAAATACACTACTTACATTGAGATTAAAAGAGTGAATTAATGAGATCATTACAATGGCCATAATGGCAATAAGCACTGGAGAAATACTAAGAACATTACTGAAATATGCTCCTAAGGCCATTGAGGCTAGGGCAACTGGAGCTGCAAACCCTATAATTAGAGAGACCCATCCGGATAAATAACCAATTAGAGGATGAAGAAGTCTAGAGAGGAAGAGGTATTCCCCTCCGGATTTTTCAAAGTTCGAACCCACTTCAGCATAACAAAAAGCTCCTATTAAAGCCATCGCTCCCCCCATTAACCATAAAATAAGAATGGACCAAGTATTCTGAATATCTAGAAGTTGAAAACCTAAACTCGTAAAGACACCAGTGCCTATCATGTTGGCAATCACCAAAGCAGTGGCAACTCTCCATCCAATTTTGTTATTCGGGGACTTCAATTATTTTTAAATATGAAGTAGATAGTCATCGTGAGAAATTTAGATATTCATAGCCGTTGACAATACTTTTAAGGACTTTTCATAACTCTCTTTTAACATGGTTTCGGCATCCATGCTTTCCCAGTATCCCTTGTTAAACAATTCAACAGAGAAACCTCCTCTAAAACCTGCCTCGTACATTTTTGGAATAATACTGTTATAATCGCAAATTCCCTCACCAGGCAATACTCTATCACCGTCGTTTAGCTTGTTAAAGGAAGGAGAAGCCGGATAGTCGTTCATATGCATTACCGGTAATATAGCACCATTTAAAAAGTCGATTGTTTCCCAGGAATTTCCGCCCCTGTATACATGGTAAAAGTCTAATAGAATTTTTGCTTTAGGATGTCCTGAAGAAATTGCGATCTGTGCGCAATCTGCCACCTTGTTTAAGGCACCCATTCCCCAAAGTTCCAAAATAGGGGTAACACCAGTGCTATCGCCCAAGTCTAAGATACGTCTATATCTTTTTGCATACTCCTGGTATTTGTCAGGATTAATAGCATCAATTCCTTGGACAGGGGCTGCAATAAATTTACCCCCCATTTCGGCGATAATGCTCATTTCTTTCTTTAACTGTTCTAGGGCTTCGTCCCGTTCTTCTTCTTTATCGCTACACCATTTTGAGAAACCAATGATGTTTTCCAAAAGCAGATTATTGGATTCTAGAAGAGACTTTAGTTCCGAAGCAGTGCCTCCATTACTCAAATAGGTCATAATATCTCGCATCCATAATTCTACGCCATCAAAGCCAGCTTTTGCCACCATCCTAATTTGTTCATCTACACCTAAGTTGTAATGAATTAGTGTAGAGGTATTTAAACTAATTCTAAAAGGTAAATCCCGTCTTTCTTTTGAAGGTCTACCAAGGGACTTTAATTCGGAGCCATAAAACGTACTCGTTATACTTCCCATAGTTAATAGCAGACCGCTTTGAATAGCTTTTCTTCTAGAAATGCTCTTTTGAATTATTTTTTTCAACTTTATGGATTTTTGATTATTCGTTCTTAAAGATAGGATTATCTTCAAGTTTTTATAGCAAATTCAATGAAAAACCGTTTTGTCTAGATTGTAAATAAAACAAACAAGTAGCCTTTCTTGATGATGAAGTAGCTTATGGGAAAGAGGGATATTCTAAATTATCTAACAGCCACACTCGAGTTAAAAGTGCCCATGGAAACTGCTAAAGTATGTTCTACCTCCTTGAAAATCTCTGGAGCATAATTTTCATATAAAATTACGCCAAGGGTTAAAATGGTTAGAATTAGAATTGCCGAAAGGATTCGTGCAGCGAAAAGTTTTTCAAAATTGGTCATGCTTGACAAAGCTTAATGGTTGTCTAAAACTACAAAATCTACGTGAATTTAACAAATTATTAACAGCCATTTTATTTGTCATCTATTTGAAAGTCAGTAATCTAGTTATAACAAAACAAATATTTTCAGTAAACCCAATAAACTATGGCATCTAGACGACAATTTATCAAAAAAACTTCAACAGGATTAATGGGTATCCCATTGGTTTATAGCACAATGGATCTTTATGCAAAAGATAATATTTATGATGGCCCAGTTTTAAAAGTCGCAATTATGGGGCTAGGGAGTTACGCAGCAAGGGTCGCCAAGGCGATGGACGACTGCAAAAAAGCTAAGATTACAGGTCTTATCAGTGGCACACCCTCTAAAATAGAGAAATGGAAATCGGAATATGAGGTGGAGTCAAAGAACTGCTATAATTATGAAAATTTTGATGCGATAAAAGATAATCCCGATATCGATGCGGTATATATAATTACCCCAAATGGTTTGCATGCGGAGCAGGCAGTACGTGTTGCCAAAGCTGGTAAACATGTTATTTGTGAAAAGCCAATGGGGGTTAATGCGAAAGAGGGTCAACAGATGGTAGATGCCTGCAAAAATGCTGGGGTCAAGCTTTTAATTGGTTATCGCATGCATTTTGAAGCAAATACCTTAGAAATTGTACGCATGCGTAAAGCAAATGAATTTGGTAAGATTATCTTTTTTCAAGGACAATCCGGTTTTATAATTGGAGACCCGAATCAGTGGAGATTAGATTTAAAGCTTTCAGGAGGAGGGGCAATGATGGATATTGGCATCTATTCTATTAATGGAGCGCGCTATATGATTGGAGAAGAACCCCTTTGGGTAACTGCGCAGGAAACAAAAAACGACCCGGTTAAATTTAAAGAGGGCATTGACGAGACCATTCAATTCCAAATGGGCTTCCCGGGAGGGGCAGTTGCTTCTTGCTTATCTACCTATGCTGTAAATCATTTAGACCGCTTTTATTTAAATGGGATAGATGGATTTGCTGAAATGCAACCTTCTACCGGTTACGGCCCAATAAAAGCAAGAACACACAAAGGAGAATTGAGCTTTAAACACATTGCACACCAAACGGTTCAAATGGACGAGATGGCTGGCATAATACTGGAAGGCAAGGAACCCAGTATACCGGTTAATGGCGAAGAAGGGGTAAAGGACATGAAAATTATTGATGCCATCTTTAAGGCAGCTAAAACAGGGCAAAAAGTTCTTTTAAACTAACCTTTTATCTAAAGTCTTAATTATGCCTTATTTTTACATCAATGCTGCCTTCTCATAGGTACCTTTTTTAATAATTTTATAATTTAATCAAATGAAGAGACTTAAAAAGATCATTGTTTATCCTCTTGTTTTATGTATGCTTGGAAGTTTCCTAGTTCTTATGGGATGCAAGACTGATGTGAAGAAAACAGAAGAAGTAGTTGGATTAAAAATGAGCCCTAATAATGAGGGTCTGGTTTTACCTGAAGGATTTGGGGTATTAAAAGTTATTGATTCATTAGAAAAGCCTAGACACATAGCAGTAAACTCCAAAGGGGGTATTTATGCAAAACTTCGCAAACCAATTGATGAGAAAGGAGTGATTTACCTGGAAGATACTGATGGAGACGGTCTGATGGATAAAAGAAGTGGTTTTGGAAACTATGGGGGTACGGGCATTGGATTAGACGAAGACTATTTATATACTTCTTCATATCAAGAGGTGTTTCGTTATCCATTAGGTTCTGATGGCACCGTAGTATCACCGACAGAGATAGATACCTTGGTTACGGGTTTGGTGGCCGGTAGAACCCATGCAGATAAACCTTTTACGCTTGACAAGAATGGGAACATATATGTTAATATTGGCGCCCCCTCTAATGCCTGCCAGGTTGAAGATAGAACCATAGGCTCTCCTGCAATGATGCCCTGTACGATTTTAGATTCTGCCGGAGGGATTTGGCAGTTTAGGAAAGACAAATTAATGCAATCCTATTCGGAAGGTAAAAGATATGCAACTGGCTTAAGAAATGTTATAGGTCTAGATTGGAATAAAGATATAGACAAACTATGTGTTACACAGCATGGAAGAGATATGTTAAGTACTTTATTCCCTGATTTATATGATACGAAAACCTCGGCAGAACTGCCTGCCGAAACACTTTATGTAATAGAAGAAGGTGATGATGCGGGATGGCCATATATCTATTATGATCAGAACTTAAAAGCAAAAATACTGGCTCCGGAATATGGTGGAGACGGAGAAAAAACTGCAGGCGAAGACGCTATAGATCCAATAGTTGCTTTTCCTGCTCACTTAGCACCTAACGCGTTACTATTTTATACGGGCGATATGTTTCCGGAAAAATATAAGGGCGGCGCCTTCATTGCTTTTCACGGGTCTTGGAACAGAGCTCCTGAAAAACAAGAAGGATTTATGGTGGTTTTTGTGCCTTTTAAAAACGGACAACCGAGTGGAGATTGGGAGGTATTCGCAGATGGCTTTGCTGGAAAAGATGAAATTGCCTCTCCGAGCGAGGCTAAGCACAGACCTACAGGTCTGGCACAAGGGCCGGATGGTTCTTTGTATGTTTCGGACGATGCTGGAGGTGCAATTTTTAGAATAATGTACAAAGGATAGTGGGCTAGGTAATTATGTGTGTTGCAAGAAGCGTTCCTTTAGTGCTGCTATTTTTTGTAGTGCTCTATAGTTGTAAACCATCTGACAGGAACAAAATCCCTAAGGAAGAAAACAAAGCGACCGTGAGTCCAAAAAAGGCACTAAGCTCTAGTAAGCTATCACTAAAAATGGAAGCAGGACAAGACGTATACAATAAATATTGTCTAATTTGTCATCAGTCTAATGGAAGTGGTGTACCCGGATTAAATTCTCCCCTGATAAGAACAGAATATGTCTTAGGAGACGAGAACAGACTCCTTAAAATTATTTTAAATGGCTCTGCGGACGGTTTAGAATTGAATAATTCTGAATATGCTAATGTTATGCCGAGTTTCAGGGCTTTAAGCGACGAGCAAATTGCAGAGGTAGGCACTTATATCCGAAATAGTTTTGGCAACAATGCCAGCCCCATTGACGCGCAGGATGTAAAAGAAGTTCGGGCAAGTATTCCAAACTGAGAAATGAGGATAATTAACCTCTGCCAATAAAGGGCATTTGGTTGGCCATGATGGTAAAAAAAGGAATGTTAACATCTAATGGCAGGTTTGCTAAATAGGCAATTGCGTTTCCTACATGCGCAACCTCTATGGTAGGCTCTTTTTGTAATGAACCATCTGCCTGTAGAATTCCCCGCGTCATTTTTTGAGTCATATCACTTTCTGCATTACCAATGTCTATTTGACCACAACAAATATTATATTTTCTTCCTTCCAATGCCGCCGATTTTGTTAGGCCGCTTATAGCGTGTTTACTTGCATTATATGCCACAGAAAAAGGCCTGGGAGTTTGTGCAGAGATAGAGCCATTATTTATAATTCTACCTCCAATAGGATGTTGTTTTTTCATTATTTTAAAGGCTTGCTTTAAGCATAAAAAAGCTCCATTTAAATTGGTGTCTATTACATTTTCCCAATCCGAAAGCGGAAATTCTTCTATTGGAGCGGATTTGACATTGATCCCCGCATTATTAAATAAGAAGTCTAATCTGCCGTGTAAAGTGGTGATTTCATTAAATAATCTTTCAACACTTTCTGGGTCTCGTATATCGGAAAGGATTATTGTGGTGGACGAATTCTTTATGTAAGATGCGGTTTGTTCTAAAGTTTCATTTGTCCGTCCTGTTAATACCACAGACCAACCTTCCTTCCCTAAGACAATTGCCGCTGCCCTGCCAATTCCAGTACCTGCACCAGTAACAAGAGCAATCTTTTTTGTCATTTTAATCTAATATTCTATTAATTCTATTGTTTTAAAATCTATTGGATGACTATTAGATTGCAGTGAGATGTAGCCATCTACTAAAACTAAATCTTCATTTGGGATAAGCGTCTTGCTGATCTCATGTTCTGGATTATACGTAGGATTGGAATAACTTAGTAGTAGTTCCCCATTCACAAAATGTTGAATCTTTCCCTCTTTTACATCAATTTCTAAATTCACCCATTGATCCCCGTGAAAAGTCCGTTTTACAGTTGGGTCGGTGCAGTATGATTCGTTTTTCTTACCATCAATTTCAATAAAGATACCATTAGCACAAACCTGCCCAACAGGCCTCTCAGCCGAACCATCTCCTCCGTGTAGATTGTACTCTAATGAGACTGGAAATAATTGATCAATCTTAACAGATTCCGGAGATTGGCAAAAAAACTGAACTCCGCTATCTCTAAACCCCCACTCCGGTGCTCCAGGAGCTGTTTCACCAACAAATCGGTAGACAACTTTTAAACGATAATTTCGCAGTTTCTTTTTAAAGTAAATAGCTCCAAATCTTTTATTAAAATTATCGCCATACGCATCATATCTGACCTTTAATATATGATCGGAAACGCTAAAAGTATTTCCAAAATTTTCCCCTAATGGGAAACCATTAATTTTCACAACCCAACCATCTAAATCTTTGCCATTAAAAATTGGAATCCATACCCTATTTTCACTACTAGCCAAATAGTCTGGGTTTAAGCTTTGATTAAAAGAGAAATTTTCTATATCTAAGGCTTGGGTAGTCCCTTGGAGGAATAATAGTAAAAGATAAATTGGAAGCATTGGAACTAGATTAGATGGTTAAAGAATTTCCTAAGGTCTTATTTTAATGCCTTGCGAATAAAATAGTAGGCTCCATATTTTTTGGCTATTGAAAAAAGCAGATTGAGCCAATTAGGAGGCTGTAAATCCTCCTTTATAGTGTACTGAATTCCTTTTAGTTTTTCTAAAGCAATTTGGCGCTCTAAATTTAGGCGCTTTAGATCGTGTTCAATCTCATCAAAATTGTTATAAGATTTCATTTAATTGAAAAATTGTTTAGACATCTTTTGTACAATGGACTTGTCTATCTTAGCTCTTAGTAGATATAGTACAAAGGCAAGGAAAAATAAAACCCCAGCGTTTATTAAACAGGCATATACTATGTTTCCCATGGCATTCCCCAAGGCAATTGTTGAAGCAACAAGGAGGAGTAAAAACCCTAAAGAAACAAGACTTCCTATAACGGCAATTTTAGCGAAGATACTCGTAGTACTGCTCAGTTGCTGGAATATTTTTAACTCGTAATATTCCTGCGTTTTTACTAGATAATCTTCGCCTAAATCTACTGCTTTTTCTGCATGATCTCCCAGCGACTCAATAAGGCCCATATTAGCTTTTTTGTAGTTTTTTATTCTTTGTTTTTAAATCTGCCAACTTTTGTTCTAAGGCCGATATAATATCGTCTGCCTTATAACTCACATCAGAAACCAAGCTTTCCATTCTGGCCTCTAAGGTTTCAGCATCAGCATTCATGGTATCGCTAACTTTTTCCTTTAATTCTATTGCGGTATCCTCCAGACTGGCTCTGGCAGCGGCGGCTTCTTCAGCTAACTTTTTTCTTGTATTCTCGCCTTTATCGGGCGCAAAAAGCACCCCTAGAGCAACCCCTATTGCAGTTCCAGCTATTAGTCCTATTAAGGCATTTCCTGAGTTATTCATATAGTCCTGTATTATGGTTAAATGGGATAGTAATAGTTTTTAAATATACAAAAATGGCTTTTATTCGAGAAGGGAATGTAGTAAATTACGGGGACAAAGGTTTTTAAACAACAAAAAATGGAAAAAAGGAAACTTGGCTTTTCAGAACTCTACCTTACTCCTATTGGCTTGGGAACATGGGCCATGGGAGGAGGAGACTGGAAATTTGGATGGGGCCCTCAAAAAGACCTTAACTCTATCAAGGCAGTACACGCAGCCATAGAAGAGGGAATAAACTGGATTGATACAGCTGCAATTTATGGTCATGGTCATTCAGAAGAGGTGATACGGAAGGCTATTAAAGGTAGAAGAGAAGAGGTGATCATTGCTACAAAATGTGGTCGTGTATGGGAAGATAATAGCCTAGAAATAGGTAAGTCATTGAAAAGGAAAAGTATAAAAAAGGAAGTGGAGGCCAGTCTAAAACGTCTTGGAATTGAAGTTATTGATCTTTATCAGATTCACTGGCCAGAACCAGCCGAAGAAATAGAGGAAGGTTGGGGAACCATTGCAGATTTAATAAGAGAGGGAAAAGTACGTTATGGGGGGGTTTCAAATTTCAATTTAGAACAACTAAAAAAGGCACAGGCAATTCACCCAATTGCCTCCTTACAACCACCCTATAGTATGCTTAAAAGGGAGGTTGAGGAAGAAGTGATGCCTTATTGTAAAATTAATGAAATTGGCATTATTGCCTATAGTCCTATGCAAGCAGGACTATTAAGCGGGAAATTTAGCAGAGAGAGAGCCTCTAATCTACCCCAATCCGATTGGAGAAGTCGTAATCCGTTTTTTTTGGAGCCACAAATCTCTAAGTACCTTAAAAAAGTAGAAAAACTAAAGGAAATTGCCACTGCGAAAGGCATTAGTATGGCTCAATTGTCTTTGGCCTGGGTCCTTCGGAGAGACGAGGTTACAGCGGCGATTGTTGGTGCACGAGATGCAAGACAAATAAAAGAAACAGTAATAGCGGGTTCGCTTGTCTTAAATGAATTGGAAGTCAATGAAGTAGAACAAATTTTATCTCTGTGATTTGCCATTTTTTGAACCGCTAAAACACTCATAATAGTAACCTATTGTTTCCCTTAAATTAACATCTATCTTGCAAATCCCCCTTATTTTTGGGGAACCTTATTAAAAGGAAACGTTCTTATTTTATATAGTTTGAGTTAGTTTAGAAAAGCAGATGATATCATCTGCTTTTTTGGTATTATACGACATCAGTAATATGCAGGCTGCTCTTCATTTTGTCGAATATAGCGTTTTGAGAATAATAAGCGTTTTTATATAAGCGTTTAAGCATTTAGTAATGACCTACTTCGAAATGAAAAAGCTAAATAATTCTCCCCTTTCTTTCTACACCATTCTTTTTTTATCTTCTTTAGTGTTTGTTTTTCAATCCTGTTCTAAGGATAGTTTAGAGGAAGCGATAGATAGCGAATTGGTAGATACAAAATCTAATCCCGATATGTCTGAAGAGGAAGAAGCAATATCGGATGAATCAGTGGAAGATGATAATCCAAATGAAATAGAACAGGAAGAACTGCCCTGCTCCGTAGAGAATCAAATGATTAGCGAAAAAGATGGCTTGGTTGTTTTCGAATTTGAAAATGAGGCTTTTACATCGCCATGGAGTCTAGAGGATATTAGTGCAATGACCTCTGGTGAAGGTTATATGTTTTGGGAGGGAGATCAGTATTTAGGTAGTCCTGGTAATGGCATGGTAACATACAATCTAAAGATCGATAAGCCTGGAACTTATCAATTTATTTGGCATTCAGCTGTTGTTATGGGCAATAGTGGAACCGACCATAATGATACTTGGTTGAGATTCCCAGATGCTGCTGACTTTTATGGAAAAAAAGGAACGAGTATAGTATACCCCAAAGGAAGTGGAAAATCTCCGAATCCTGAAGGTGCCGGGGCAGAAGGGTGGTTTAAAGTGTACAGAAGTGGCAATAATCTTGATTTTAAATGGCAGGCATCTACCTATGACAATAATGCGCATGATATTTTCGTGGAGTTTGGAGCAGCAGGCATATATAAAATGGAAATTTCCGCAAGATCTTCTGGCCATGCCATAGATAAGGCAATGCTTTTTGAGACGTCCATAAACAAGAATACAGCCATTGAAAATTCCGCTATTAACAGTACCATAGATTGTTTCGACTAATAGATATTACCATCCTAAAATATTCACACCTCAGAGGCATAAATTTTTTCAATTTGCAAATATATTGCGGCTGAAGCCATTAGTTTCAGACCTATGATTTTTTGAAATAATTGAAAATATTTTGATGGGATGAAACAAGTATTTCCAAAGGAAATATTAGAAAATACTTCTGAAGTATATTTATTTAAACACCGTACGAAATCCGTATGGTTTTTGGGGGTATTGCTGTTTATAATGATTCTGGGGATTTGTTTATTACCTCTGTTAAAAGTAGATGTTTATTCTTCTGCAAAAGGAGTAATTAGGTCAGATATTTCTAAAGAAGATCTATACGTTATTGTTTCTGCAAAAGTTCTTCATAGTAACCTACAAAATAACCTTAGAGTTTATATGGGTGACACACTCCTAGTTTTAAACAGCAATTTTCTTCAAGAAAGAGATTTCTTATTAAAGCAAGAAATGGAAATCATATCGGTATTGAAAATAGACTTGGAAGCTCTCCTTAGTAAAGAAAATATTGATACACAAGGATTACGATCTTCCAAATACCAAAAATTGACTTCGATATTTTTAGAAAAAATGAGGTCGGTCTTCTTAGAAAAAATAAAATCAGAAACAGAATTAAAGAGGCAGAAGCATTTGTTTTTAAAAGGCGTTGTTTCAGAAAAAGAGTATTTGGAAGCGAAATATGTGTATGAAACCGTTCTTTCAAAATCTCGACAACAACTAAATGAGTTCAGAGAATCTTGCGAAAAGGATCTGGAAACGCAAAATCATAGATTGCGACAGATAAGAATGGATAGGAATAAAACTAAAGAACAAATAAAAAAGCACTATGTTACGGCCTCTGCCAATGGCACATTAAACAAAGTTATCGCGGTTTCCCCTGGCAATTATGTCACTTCTGGGACTAGAATAGCGGAGATATCACCCGAAAATAGCCTTATAGTTGAATGCTTTGTGAGCCCATTAGACATTGGACTAATTAGGGAAAATATGAAAACAAAATTTCAAGTAGATGCCTTCAATTACAACCAATGGGGAACCATCTCTGGTCGGGTGTCAGAAATAGGTCGTGATCTTCAGTTTAACGGGGACACCCCTTTTTTCTTGGTAAAATGCGAGATGTTTAAGAATACATTAACCCTAAAAAATGGATTTAAGGGATTATTGAAAAAGGGAATGACTGTTACGGTACATTTCGTTCTTAGTAAAAGGTCTTTATGGGAATTGCTTTTTGATCAATTGGAAGATTGGTTATACCCTTCTTCGCAAGATTTTAAACTTGCGGATTTTTAGCAAAAAGGATTTTATTGTTTGCAAAGCAAATGCACCCTTCAACATGATCTTTATAAAACTGCGGCCCAGAGGTTTATTCAAAAAAAGGGTTTGCCGAAGATTTATTAATATAAGACAATGGCCAAAAAAAGAGTTAAACAGCACGATACTACAGATTGTGGGGCAGCCTGTTTAGCATCTGTCTTTGAGCACTACAACTTACATATTCCCATTTCAAGAATAAGGCAAATTGCCGGGACCGATAAAAGCGGAACAAATGCCTTTGGTCTGATTGAAGCTGCTGCTAAGTTTGGTTTTGAGGGAAAAGGAGTTAAGGCAGATCTAGCTAGTTTAAAATACGTCCCCAAACCATGTATTTCCCATATGCTAATTAATAGGGTGATGTATCACTTCATAGTAATATACAAGACGGGTAAAAAAAGTGTTAGGATTATGGATCCGGCAGATGGGGAATTTCATAATTGGACCTATGAGGGTTTTGCTAAACAGTGGACAGGGGTTCTTATTTTACTTACTCCAGGGGAAAAGTTTGAAAAAAGAAGCCTAAAAATATCTGTTTATTCAAGACTGTGGATTTTGCTTAAACCACATAAATGGATTCTATTGCACGCTCTTTTTGCTTCCGTTATATATACATTGCTAGGGTTTTCTACCGCCATATATATTCAAAAATTAACAGATTTTGTCTTTGTTGGAGGGAATAGGAGTCTTCTAAACATTTTAGGTATGCTGATGGTTTTGCTTTGGTTTGCTCAAATCGTAATTGGCGCTTTTAAAGACGTATTTCTATTAAAGACTGGGCAGCAAATAGATATCCGACTTATTTTAGGCTATTATAGGCATTTATTAAAACTTCCACAGCGATTCTTTGATACTATGCGCGTAGGAGAAATTATCTCCAGATTAAACGATGCAATTAAAATAAGGACTTTTATTAATGGCGTTGCCTTAAACCTAACCGTAAATTGTCTGATTATTGGTTTTTCTTTTGTTCTAATGTTTACTTATTACTGGAAACTAGCTCTTGTAATTTGCTCATTTATTCCTATTTATTTTGGAATCTACTATTTGATGAACTTTTTAAACAAAAAAACGGAACGCAGAATTATGGAAGAATCTGCTAGTTTGGAAAGCCAATTAGTGGAATCTCTCAATACAATAAGTACCGTTAAAAAGTTTCAATTGGAAGACTTTGCCAACCTCAGGACAGAAACAAGGTTTATACGCCTGATGAAAACCGGCTACCATTCTTCATTAAACCGTATTTTTTCTAATAGCAGTAGTAGTGCAGTTTCTAAACTATCAACTATAGTATTGCTGTGGACGGGTTCTTATTTTGTTTTAGAACAAGAGATATCGCCAGGGGAATTAATGTCTTTTTATGCAATAATGGGATATTTTACAAGCCCCCTTGTTTATCTTATTAACTCCAATAGAGATATACAAAATGCCCTTATTGCCGCGGATAGATTATTTGAAATTATCGATCTTGAACAAGAAGATGAAATGAAAAAAATAAGACTTCAAAGAGAATTAGTTGGGGATATTATATTTAGAAGTGTAGACTTTAGATACGGCTGTAGAAAGAGGGTTTTCAAAAAACTAAATTTATGTATTCATCATAAAGAAGTAACTGCTGTGGTCGGAGAAAGCGGTTGTGGAAAAACTACACTTGCTTCTTTACTTCAAAACATATATTCTGTTCAAAACGGACAAATTAGTCTTGGCGGAATGAATATCAACATGTTCAAAAAATCCAGTTTAAGGCACCTAATAGCCGTTGTGCCCCAAAAAATAGATTTATTTGCTGGGAATGTTATAGAAAATATTGCTGTAGGAGACTTTAATCCGGACACCAAAAAAATAGATAAAATTTGTAAAACAATTGATATAACAGGATTTATTGAGACATTACCTGAAGGATATTACACCTACCTTGGGGAGAATGGTGTTTCTCTTTCAGGAGGGCAAAGACAGCGTATAGCGATTGCAAGAGCCTTGTACAAAGAACCGGAGATTCTAATTCTTGATGAGGCTACCTCTTCTCTAGACTCTATGGCCGAAAAACAGGTCTATAATGCCATAAAAGAGATGAGGCGCACTAACAAAACAGTAATAATAATAGCACATAGACTAAGCACAATAGCTAATGCCGATAAGATTGTTGTTTTAGACAAAGGAAGGGTCTCAGAACAGGGTACCCACGAAGATCTATTAGCAGTTAAAGGGCAATATCATAAATTGTGGCACTCACAATTGCCAAAATCTTTAACCTTTAGACTTCCTTCTTTAGAAGGCTATATAGACGCTAACGATTATCGTCAGAGCGGCAAATAGAAATAATGGAAGCATTAATTTAAAAGCAAATCCAAACCACTTGTTAAATGGAATTCCTGCAATAGAGAGAATTGCCATTAGACCACCATTGGTAGGAATTAATAGGTCCATCATAACAGCCCCGTATTGATACGCTAAGACACATACCTGCCGAGAAATCCCTATTAAATCAGATAATGGCGCCAAAATAGGCATAGTTAATATAGCTTGCCCGGAATAACTAGGGACTATAATATGAAGAACGGCTTGAGAAAGAAACATAGAAACTGCAGAGATACTTTTTGGCATATATTGCAGAGGTGTAAACAAACCATTAATTACGCTGTCAATTATCAACCCTTTCTCGAGAATAATAGAAATACTGCTCGACAATCCAACTATTATGGCCGCAAAGGCTACGGTTTTAAAACCTTCGGTATAGGCTTCCGCTGTACCGTTTATTCCTAACCCTCCAAGAATGCCTACTAGGATTCCCATTGCAAAAAACTCGGCAGACATTTCATTGAAGCCCCAATCATATTGAAGAATTCCAATGATTAATACAATAAATGTTAATCCCAGAACACCAAAAATGCCTATGGTCTTTCTGGTTAGCTTGGTTTTACTATTTAAATTATCGACAGATTTTGATATCCTGTTCCTATTGGCATATCTGATAATTAATATCATCCATAATACAAAGGCCAAGCCCATGGCCATTAGTCGAAAGGTGCTACCAGATAAGAATTCTAAATTGGTTTCTTTCTGAGCAAGAACTACTGCAAATGGATTTATAGGACTAAACGATGCTCCTAAAATTGCCGATCCAAAACTTATGGCGATGGCAACAAAAGAATCATATCCCATTCTGTGACAGAGAAATAGCATTACAGGGGTCATGGCTATTATTTCTTCCTGCAGGCCACACAAAGCACCACCGGCAAGGAAAGCCAGAGAAACAACAATTAGAGCAATCTCCTCTTTGCCCTTTAAATTTTCAGTTAGAAAGGCTATCCCGTTGTGTAATGCCCCAGTTTTTTCAAGCACAAAGAAACTTCCTCCAATAAGAAATATTAGCGCAATGACATCGGCCCGCAGTATTATGCCTTCGGGAATGGCCATGAATGTTTCAGCAATACTTACCGAGGGAGCTTCAACTAGGGAAAAAGAATTTGGAACAACTTTTAATTCCTGGCTGACCTCTGAGATTTTTCTTTCGTATTTTCCTTGTGGAATAATATAGGTTGAAATAGTAGCAATAAAGATTATGCTAATCATAATTACTAGGGCATTTGGAAATTTTTTCATGGAAAAAGCGGAAAATTGGTTGGTGATGAATTTAACAAGGTAGAGTTTTTATAGCAATAATATCAGACAAAGACTATTTAGCTGCTTTTTGAGGAGTAAAACTATATTTTGTTTTGATCAATTGACCCATATTTAAGTAAAAACAGTAAATTCATTTAATGGAAAATAACTCACCTCTGTTTAGGATTACCCTTAGATTAATCATTTTGGGGTTTATTATTCTAGGGATGGTTCTAGGGAAATCCTTTTTAGTGCCACTTGCCTGGGCCTTGCTGATTGGTTTGGCTAGTATTGGGATTGTGCAAAAGCTGGAAGATAAGACTAGGTGGAATAGAGGACTAATTGTATTTGTATATATCCTTTTTATACTTGGAGGGATTTTTCTTATCGGACTATTTTTCTTTAAGGAGGTGCGCCGAATATTTAGGAACTTACCTTCTATTAACGATAGAGTATCAGAAAGAATCCAGGAACTTTCAGATACATTACGGCTAGTTGGAATCGATATGCCAGAGCAAATTGACAAGAATATTGTGGGGAATTGGGTCCAAACCCATAGTAAAACAATATTTTCATTTATCTCTGAACTAGGATTAGAAATTTGGGCCATTGTACTTATTTTATGCTTCCTATTTTTTATCCTTTACTACAGAGATTTAATTCCTAGTTTTTTTCAAAAGAATATTACAGACGAAACGGAATTGAAGGAGATGAAAGAACGATTTAGAAAATCATTAAAACTTATTAGAAGTTATATTTTTGGCCTTATGGTCTTAACCTTATTGTCTGCGCTTACCAACTATTTGGTATTTCTAATTTTTGGCCTTCAATTTGCCGTCTTTTTTGCGGTCTTTTTGGCAATTCTTAACCTGATCCCTTTTGTGGGAAATGCCATTGGGCTAGTGGTAATAATGCTCTTTGCAATCCTAACCAAAGAAAGTTCGCTGGTGCCATTGTTTATTTTTATTGCGTTATTTATAGTAAACTTTTTACAGGATAATGTGTTTAGACCTTGGCTAGTTGGAGACCAGATGAAAGTCAATGCCTTTATTGTGTTTTTGGCAATCGTAGTTGGCGGCACCATATGGGGAGTCTCAGGAATGATTTTGTTTATTCCCACAGTTGGCGTAATAAAAATAATTTTAGAAGGAAACCCCAAATTTAGTCCCTATGCTATTCTATTTTCAGAAATGGGTAAGAATATTGATCCCGTTAAAAAAATTGAAAAGCCGAAGGAAGATGGGAATAAAGAGCAGCCATTATAAATGGGGTTTTTAATAGCTATTAGTCCATTCGAAGTCGGTTGAAATAATTTGCTTTTTTTCATCTTCTAAATATTGTAAATAAGAACTTGCTGCTGGGGATAAGTTTTTTGATTTTAACCATATTAGATTCCAATGTGTTCTTATAGGCAACCCCTTAACTTCTATAATTTCTAAATCTCCGTTTTTCAATTCGTTTTTAATACCTATTAAAGGAAGAATAGAGTATCCAAGTCCAGCTAAAACAGCTTGTTTGACCGCTTCATTCGACTTTAGTTCTATTTTTTTATAAATAGGAATTTTATTTTTATTTATAAAGGTTTCCATGGCATTTCTAGTCGCAGAACCGACCTCCCTGTATATAAGGGGGATTTCTTCAAAAAACTGTTTTTTACTTTTAAACGGTTTTCTATTAAGTTGTTTCTTCCCTACCAAGAAAAGACGGTTCTCCATTAAACGAACTGTTTCAATTTTCAATTGTTTAGGTAAAACGGATACTAAGGCAAAGTCTACTTCGTTTTTTTCTAAACTTTCAATTACACTTGCTTTATTGGTAACGTCCATGGTAAGGTCAATGCCATTATGCTTTTCCATGAAATTAGAAAGAAAATAGGGCATTACATACTTACCGGTAGATACTACTGCAATTTTTAATCTGCCAACTAGTTGCCCTTTATACGAAAGGGTCTTGTAATTAATAGCATTTACCTCGTTTAAAATATTCTCTGCCGCTACAGCTATTTCCTTCCCAAAATCGGTTACATAAAGCTTGCGCCCCACCACCTCGGTTAGGGGGATAGAAAACTGGTCTTGTAGATTTTTCAGTTGAATAGAAACAGCTGGTTGCGTTAGGTGAAGCTCCTGAGATGCCTTAGTAATACTTTGATGCTGTGTTATTTTTAAAAATATCTGAAGCTGATGTAAAGTGTAATTCATAAAAATAAATTATGTATGTGATAATAAATATAAATAAAAATTTATGAAAAACAATTAGCAACTTTGCATTGATAAATAAGACAACAAATTTCTTAAAGGGTATGGCAGAAATAAAATTTCAATCAGTAAGAAGAAAGAAGGACTCTTACTCAACATCAAATTTTGGAATCGTTTTTTCAATCCTTGTTTATATAACAGTCCTCACAATGTCATTCTATAGTAATATGATTTTTATGAACCAACTTTTAATCGCTGGGGCAATCTTGTTCTGCATCCTTTTAATTAAGGCACTCAATAAAGTAAACTAAATAGTATTTTAAATATGGAGAATCAATCGTTTAAATTAGTAGAAGGAGAATTCACACCGGTAGAAGCCGCAGATGTATTATTCTCATTAATAGGGGATAAAATAAAATTCCACAACCTTCAAATGCTCAGCAACCAGGAAAGGTTCGGCGGAGATATGTCTCATTCTCTTAAAAGAATCGAAGAATTAAAAGCTTCCAAGAACTTAGTAAAAGAAATTATACTGGAAGCACGAGACAAAGGATATACCTTAAGCTTAAATAGCAGAGTAGAGGTTACCTTAGTTAAAACCCCTGAAAAGGTATTTTAAGTAATCTCTCTTTTGCCTTTAGGCTTCTTTTATGGATTTACATTTATTGGTTGATAACCTATCCAATCCAGCGCTTCTTTTTTTCTTTCTTGGAATCCTAGCGGTTCAGCTTAGAAGTGATCTGGAAATTCCCCAAAACTCCTCTAAATTTATTTCCTTATATCTAATGTTTTCTATTGGATTTAAAGGAGGTTTAGAATTGTCGCACAGTGAACTAAATCTACAGATTTTATGGTCCCTGGTATTTGGAATTATATTAGCTGTAGTTGTTCCTTTTTATACATATTTTATTTTAAGACGAAAATTTAGTGTCGAAAACTCCGGAGCTATTGCCGCCGCATATGGGTCGGTGAGCGCAGTTACCTTTGTAACAGCAGTGTCTTTTCTCGAAATGGAAAATATTGATTTTGGGGGTCATATGGTTGCCGTTATGGCGCTTATGGAGGCACCATCAATAATTGTAGGGGTGTTATTAATATCAATCTTTCAAAAAAATTGCAATAATAAATTTTCCCTTAAAGGTATTCTTAATCACTCTCTTACAAATGGTAGCGTTATTCTGATTATGGGAAGTTTAATAATCGGGTTTTTAGCCAGTGATGAGCAGGCTCGTGGAATTGAGCCTTTTACCACGGATATTTTTAAAGGGTTTTTAGCTGTTTTTCTGTTAGATATGGGAATTACTAGTGGAAAGAAACTAACAGATTTTTTAAAGAAGGGCTGGTTTGCTTTTGTTTTTGCGATTATTATCCCGTTAATAAATGGTTCTTTGATAGCATGGATTACAGGTAGTTTTACACAAGAAGTTGGAGATAGATTTTTATTTGCAATACTGGCAGCTAGTGCGTCTTATATTGCAGTACCCGCCGCCATGCGATTGGCAGTGCCAAAAGCTAATCCAAGTTTGTATCTACCGATGGCTCTCGCGATAACATTCCCATTTAATATCACCTTTGGTATGCCTTGGTATTTGTTATTAATACAAAATTTTTGAATTCAGATTAATCGGGATTGTGATCAACTTCAATTCCTGCCTCGAGCATTATATTAAATATTAATCGATATTCTGCCTCATTGAATTCACCATCCGCATTAGCCATTTCATTTAACATTACTCCTAGAGCATGCTTTTTATTTTCTGGCATCCCTTTTAGAATATGCATACATTCTTTTGCAGTGATATTTCTTGCTTCTTCTATTAATACCCGATCAAATTTTAAAATATTCATCAATTGGGTTAGAAGGTCTATTTCACTTTTCTTAACTTGCCCATCAACAAGTATTACCTCATCTATTGCCTTAACAATGGCCAGTTTTTCTGCTAAATTAAAATCCATATTGTATATTTAATGAGTTGGTAGGTATTTTTTAAACCTTAAAATGTATAAGAACACAAGGTAATAAAATTAAGACCAATTACTTTGAGACTTTCTCAGTATAATCATAAAAAAGTTTAAACTCTTTATTCATTTTCCCTAATACAGTTCTAATGATACACATAGACAATAGTTTTAATAGATCATCTAGTATTTTTTTAGTTTTATTTCTTATGTGCGGCCTGCTATCTTCCCAAGAGTTGAAAATTATCACCTATAATTTGAGATTGGATGTGGCTTCCGATTTAGACAATAGATGGGACAAAAGAAAGGATTTTTTAATTGGACAATTAAAGTTTTATGGACCATCCGTATTTGGCACACAGGAAGGCTTTAAGCATCAGCTTGAAGCAGTAAAAGATGGAATGCCGGGATACGAATATATAGGAAAAGGAAGAGAGGATGGGGAAGAGAAAGGAGAATTCAGTGCTATTTTTTACGACACGCAAGTCCTTGATTTACTAAGTGCTAATACCTTTTGGTTATCGGAAAACCCGAACAAACCATCTTTGGGCTGGGATGCTTCCTATAATAGGGTATGTACATACGGGATGTTCGAATTAAAAGAGGAAGGCACAAAATTTTTTGTTTTTAATACACATTTTGATCATCAGGGGGAATTGGCTAGAAAAGAAAGTGCAAGGTTAATAGCAGATCAGATTTCAAAGCTAAATACGGAAAATCTCCCGGTAATTCTGATGGGCGATTTCAACCTGGAACCGGATAATGAAACAATAGCTTTCCTAAATACCATATTTCACGATGCCCATTTATTGGCAGGAGAGGAAGCTTTTGGACCAATTGGGACCTATAATGGTTTTGATTTTAATCAAGCGGTTAACAGAAGAATAGATTATTTATTTCTTTCTAAGAAAGGAATAACGCTTCAAAAATATGCCATCTTGAGCGATTCTAAAGATATGCGATACCCGTCTGATCATTTCCCTGTATTTGCGTTGCTAAGTTTTTAGCGGAAAAGGATAAGAATAGCCCCAAGTGCGGTAAGTATCAGAATCATTTTTCGATAAAATCTTTCCCTTATTATTTTCACTAGTCGAATACCCAAAAAGAGGCCTACTAGAACTGCGGGTACTAACTTAAGATCAATCAGGAGGCTTTCTTTTGTAATGGTTTTCCAAATAAAAATGTGAAAAGGAAGTTTAATCGTATTTATTATTAAAAAGAGCCAAGCCGCTGTTCCTATAAATACGTTTTTAGGCAATCGCATTGCCAAGAAATAGATGTTAGAAAACGCCCCTGCAAGGTTTCCTATCATCGTGGTGAAACCCGCCATAATACCAGTAAAACCTGCAAAGGCGGGATGGCTGGGCACAGACTTAGACTTCCTGATATCCCACCAATACATCAGAACGACACTGGCCAAAATTATCGCAGACATACCGTACTTAAAAGTATTCTCAGGCAGGTCTTTGCCTACAAAAACACCAATAAGCAATCCGAGTATCATCCAAGGTAAAAAACGGATTATATATTTCCATTGGGCATGCCTATTGTAATACACAACGGCAAATATGTCTCCTACAATTAAAAGAGGAACCATTAAACCGGTAGATTCCTTTGCGCCAAATGCTAAAGCCATTAAGGTCACAATGATAATTCCAATACCCTTTATTCCTGCTTTTGAAATACCGAGAATAACGGCAGCTATTAAAGCTATAATCCAAGTAGTGTCGCTTAATTCCAAAATTTCAATTAAATGAGCTGTAGTGTTTTGTTATATCAGACAAATGTATCTTAAAAAATAATATCTTTATCCCTAAACCAAAACCAAACTATGGAACTTAGTACATTCGACTACACACTAATTATTGGATTTTTCTCTCTTGTTTTACTTATTGGAATATATGTTTCTAAAAAGTCGGGCAAGGATTCCAACGAATTTTTTCTCTCCGGAAGAACCATGCCTTGGTGGTTACTTGGTTTGTCGATGGTGGCTACTACATTTTCTACAGATACACCAAATCTAGTAACAGATTTGGTTAGAGATAAGGGAGTTTCAGGAAACTGGGGATGGTGGTGTTTTCTCTTGACGGGTATGCTGACGGTTTTCGTATATGCCAAATTATGGCGTAAGTCTAATGTAAAGACAGATCTGGAGTTTTACGAGTTGCGATATGGCGGGAAACCTGCAAGGTTTTTGCGAAAATTCAGGGCAGTTTACCTTGGGATTATTTTTAATGTTATTACAATGTCTGCGGTTACCTTGGCTGCCATAAAAATCGGAGGAATTATGTTAGGCCTGGAAGATTGGCAAACCGTAATTGGCGCAGGGCTTATTACAGTAGTATTTAGTGCTTTGGGAGGTTTTAAAGGGGTGGTTTATACCGATTTTTTACTCTTTTTTGTTGCCATGGGCGGTGCAATAGGAGCGGCATATTACCTAATAAATATCCCAGAGGTTGGTGGGATTGAGGCTATGATGGCGAATCCATTGGTATCCTCTAAATTAGATATTTTGCCAGACGCTAGCGATACAAACATGTTTATAACACTTCTTGTGGTGCCCCTTGCTGTTCAATGGTGGAGCTCATGGTATCCCGGAGGAGAACCTGGAGGAGGCGGATATATTGCACAGCGAATGCTGGCCGCAAAAAACGAGAATCATGCTATTGGAGCGACCTTCTTTTTTAATATTATGCACTATGCCCTTCGACCTTGGCCCTGGATTTTAGTAGCCTTGGCTTCTTTAGTGGTTTACCCCGATATTGCTAGTATTTCTGAAGCTTTTCCAAATGTTGCGGAGGGAAAATTGGGACATGATTTGGCGTATTCAGCCATGTTAACGAAACTACCAAGCGGATTACTTGGACTAGTTTTAGCTTCGTTAATTGCTGCATATATGAGTACTATCTCAACCCAGCTGAACTGGGGATCCTCCTATATTGTTTTTGACTTTTACAAAGAACAAATTAATCCTGATGCGTCAGAAAAAAGATTGGTTGCAGTTGGGAGAATATCTACCGTGGTATTAATGGTATTAAGCGCCTTTCTTGCTTTGGCAATGCAAAATGCGCAACAAATCTTTGAATTACTTTTACTTTTTGGGGCCGGAACAGGACTAATTTTTATTCTTCGATGGTTCTGGTGGAGAATAAACGCATGGACAGAAATTTCTGCCATGTTTGCCTCGGGAATTTTATCGATATTACTTAAGGCCACACCTTTAGGGGCTATGTTGTTTTCTGTAGATTCCGGAATCTTTCCTAGTTGGGGGGAAATTCCATTTGTAATGCTAATAACAACATCCATATGGTTAATTGCGACATTTACGACCAAGCCAGAATCAAATGAAGTATTGAGGTCTTTTTATAAAAGAATTCAACCTGGCGGACCCGGATGGAGTAAAGTAGTAAAAGACGCAGAAAAAGATAATATTGAAATCGATTCAGGAGAGAAATGGAGTGTACCGTCCGGACTTAAAGCCATGCTTTTAGGAGTGATATTGGTTTACTCTTTGATGTTTGCTACCGGATATTGGATTTATGGTTGGAGTACTTCCGCAATCATACTATCTGTAATCGCTGTGGTTTCAGGATATTTGCTGATAAAAGCATGGAATAAAATGAAGGATAATATACTTTAAGATGAAAGAAAGAATTATTTCAGTTGATATTTTTAGAGGCTTAACCATTGTTTTAATGATATTGGTAAATACTCCGGGCACATGGTCTAATGTTTATCCTCCATTTTTACATGCCACTTGGCATGGCTACACCCCTACTGATCTTGTTTTTCCTTTTTTCTTATTTATTGTTGGGACATCTATAGTTTTTGCGTACCAGAATAAAAAAGCGAATAAAAAAACGTACAAAAAAATAACCATAAGAGCCCTTAAATTAATAGGCTTAGGTCTGTTCTTAGGAGCATTTACGATAGCTTTTCCATTTTTAAAAGATTTTGATTCCATTCGATTTCCAGGTGTTTTACAACGGATTGGGGTTGTTTTCTTTTTCGCCTCAATACTATATATAAACTTCAATTGGAAAACACTTTTGGGCATTTGTGTAGCTCTTCTTTTGGGTTATTGGTTATGGATGGGTTTTATTCCCATAAATGGTTTGGCGCCAAGCTTTGAGAGAGCCTCTAATAACTGGGCAAATTTCATAGATTTACAAGTGTTTGGATCGCATATGTATAAAGCCGATTACGACCCGGAAGGTCTTATGAGCACACTCCCTTCAATAGCTACGTCACTAATGGGGATTTTTACAGGCCTGCTTTTGCTATCAAAACGTGAAAACAAAACCTTTTTATTGGCACTTATGGGAATAATTTTATTACTACTTGGCCACCTCTGGGATACGTGGTTCCCTATAAATAAGGCACTGTGGACTAGCAGCTTTGTTTTAGTTACCGCCGGATGGGCAAATATTACCTTGGCAATTATTTATTACTTAACCGATGTAAAAGGGGTTAAATTTGGCAGTATTTTTAGGTACGCTGGAGCAAATGCCATTACCGTATACTTCTTATCTAGTTTTATAACTAAACTTTTTTATTCTATAAAAGTCCAGGAGAATACTAGTATACATCAATGGATATTTAATAATGTGTTTGTTTATAAAGCTTTACCTCTAGAATTATCTTCCTTACTTTATGCTTTGGCCGTAGTTTCTTTTTACTTAATGCTGGCTTATGTTATGTATAAAAAAAAGATATTTATTAAGGTGTAAACAAAAGAGGATAGAACTTATGGTTTTAACCCCATATATCGACTTACATATTTTCCAATTACATCAAATTCTAGGTTTACTTCCGTCCCAACCTCATATGTATGGAAACAGGTGTTTTCATAAGTATAGGGAATAATTGCTACACTAAAACTACTTCTAGCCGAATCTATGACCGTAAGACTAACGCCGTCGACGGTTATGGATCCTTTTTCGATAGTTAAATGGTTCAGGCTTGCATCATAGGTAAACATAAAAATCCAACTACCATTTTTTCTCTCTATTTTTTCACATATACCCGTTTGATCTACATGGCCTTGAACCATATGACCATCCAATCTTGAACCCATGATCATGGCTCGTTCTAAATTTACAAGCTGCTCTTCTTTTAGAGTAGACAAGTTTGTCTTAGACAAGGTTTCCTCTATGGCGGTAACCGAATAAAATGGAGTAGCAACGTCGACTACTGTTAAGCATACCCCGTTATGTGAAACACTCTGGTCTATTTTTAATTGATCCGCTAAACTGGATCGAATTTTTATGTGAAGATTTCCTTCTTCCATTTCAAGTGCAGATACACTTCCTAAAGTTTCAATTATACCTGTAAACATGTGTCGTTTAAAATAAGTAGTTTTGCCATGTAAAAGTAGAAATAAAGCTATTGATTGCATGAAGGAAAAAGGAAAAATTAAGGTAGGAATTTCAATAGGAGATTTAAATGGGATTGGGTGCGAAATTGTTTTAAGAACATTTGAAGACATCAGAATGACCGAATTTTGCACTCCTGTTATTTTTGCCTCGAATAAAACTATTTCAAAACAGAAGTCAGATTTGGGGATTGTTCTAAACTACAATGGAATTAGAGAAGCATCTAAAGCCATTGACGGGAAAATTAATGTGGTAAATGTTTGGCAAGAGATCCCAAAAATTGAATATGGCAAGCTTTCAAAGGACATGGGAACCTATGCGATCAAATCCTTGACATCTGCAGTAAAAGCCTTAAAGGCTGGAAGCATTGATGTTTTGGTAACGGCGCCAATAAATAAGAACAATATTCAATCGAATGAGTTTAACTTTCCAGGGCATACGGATTATTTGGCTCAGGAATTGGAGGGAGAGAGTTTAATGTTTATGGTGACAGATGGTTTGCGTATTGGCCTGCTTACCGATCATCTTGCAGTAAAAGAGGTAAGTACAGCTATTACAGCAGAATTAATCAGAAAAAAAGTTAGCATTATTAGCAAGTCCTTAAAAATGGATTTTGGGATTAGAAAACCAAAAATTGCATTATTGGGGATTAACCCACATAGTGGAGATAACGGAGTAATAGGTACGGAGGATGAAGATGTCCTAAAGCCAACGATTAAAACACTTTCAGAGGAAGGCGAATTGGTGTTTGGGCCCTATGCCGCAGATAGTTTTTTTGGAAGTGAAGGGCATAAAAATTTTGATGCGATATTGGCAGCGTACCACGATCAAGGCCTAATACCCTTTAAGACTCTTTCCTTTGGAAAAGGTGTTAACTATACAGCAGGTTTATCAAAGGTTAGAACTTCCCCAGATCATGGCACGGCATATGAAATAGCTGGACAGGGGAAAGCCGATCCAAGTTCGTTTAAGGAGGCATTGTTTATGGCAATAAGTATCTTCAAGAAGAGGCAGGAATATACAGATTTAAATAAAAATCCTTTACTTAAACAAAAGCCAATTCGGAAAGGGAATTAGAAATGATTATTTTTATTGGTGTTTTAGAAAAAAAAAGTATCTTTGCACGCCTTAATCTAGTGTATTAACAGATGGAGAATAAGGAATACAGAATTCCTTTTGCGGGATTAAAACAAGGGAAGCACAAGTTTGAGTTTGATTTAGATAAAACGTTCTTTGAATCTTTTGATTATAACGAGTTTAATGATGTAACACTCAAGTTAAGAGTTGTACTAAACCGTATGTCGACCGTATTGGAATTTGAGATGACAGCCACAGGCTTGGTTAATGTAAACTGTGATCTAACGAATGAGTCCTATGATCAGCCTCTTGAAGCGGATTTAGAGTTATTAGTTAAGTTTGGACAAGAGTATAACGACGACGATGACGAAATTTTGATTATACCACATGGGGAGCATCAAGTTAATATTGCCCAGTATGTATATGAGATGATTGTTTTGGCAGTACCTTCAAAACTAATTCATCCAGGTGTAACCGATGGTACTTTAGACTCAAAAGCATTAAAAAAATTAGAAGAATTACAACCAAAAGAGAACGAACAAAAGAATAAAGACAATATTGATCCCAGATGGGACGCATTAAAAAATTTACTAACGGATAAATAGATTACATTATGGCACATCCTAAAAGAAAAATATCTAGGACTAGAAGAGACAAAAGGAGAACACACTACAAAGCAGTTGCTCCAACTCTTGCCAAGGATCCTACTACGGGAGAACTTCACTTATACCATCGCGCGCACTGGCATGAAGGGAAATTGTATTACAGAGGACAAGTGCTGATTGACAAAACAGAAGAAGAAACTGCGTAATCGAGTTTACTTTAGATATAACTCCCAATTTTTTAGTTGGGAGTTTTTTTATGAAATAGATTTAATTCTATTAAATCGTCATTTTTCTCAATTTGTCCTAAAAAATCATTAATTTTCAACGATTTTCGACCATTTTTAAAGGTTTCTCGATAAAAACCAAACGTAATATGGGTAAGATAACAGCAGCAATTACAGCTGTAGGGGCTTATGTACCAGAATTTAGGTTAACCAATAAAATGTTGGAAACCATGGTAGACACCAACGATGAGTGGATAACTACCAGAACAGGTATAAAAGAGAGGAGGATCCTTAAAGACAAGGGTAAGGGTACTTCGTATTTAGCAATAAAAGCGGCTGAAGAGCTTATCTCTAAAGCAAATATTGATACTAAAGAAATAGACTTAGTCATTGTAGGAACTGCTACGCCTGATTTACCAGTAGCGTCAACTAGTGCTTATGTTGCTGCTAAAATTGGCGCTTCCAATGCTTTCGCATTTGATATGCAGGCTGCATGTTCGAATTTTCTCTACGGGATGTCAACTGCTGCTCGATACATCGAATCTGGAAGATATAAAAAAGTTCTTCTAATAGGTGCAGATAAAATGTCCTCTATTTTAGATTATACAGATAGAACTACCTGCATAATTTTCGGAGATGGTGCAGGGGCGGTACTTTTTGAACCTAATACGGAAGGATTTGGCTTACAGGATGAATTCCTCCGCTCTGATGGTTCAGGGAGAGAATATTTGAAAATAGAAGCCGGAGGATCTATCTTACCGGCCACCGAGGAAACGGTTAAAAACAAACAACATTTCGTTTACCAAGATGGGAAGTCTGTATTTAAGTTTGCTGTTTCAAACATGGCAGATGTAGCCGCTAAAATAATGGATAGGAATAGTCTTTCACATGATGATGTGGACTGGCTAGTAGCCCATCAGGCAAATAAAAGAATCATTGATGCAACAGCCAGGAGGATGGATGTAGATTCTTCCAAAGTCATGATGAATATTGATAAATACGGAAATACAACCTCTGCGACATTACCACTCCTGCTTGCCGACTACGAAAAGCAATTGAAAAAAGGAGATAATTTGGTCTTTGCAGCCTTTGGAGGCGGATTTACATGGGGGTCAATATATTTGAAATGGGCCTATAATTAATAAAATCGATTAAATAAGAACTAAATGGATATTAAAGAAATTCAGAGTCTAATTAAATTTGTGGCAAAATCTGGAGCTAGTGAAGTTAAACTAGAGACAGAAGAAATCAAAATAACCATACGCACGGGTGCTTTGGGCAACACACAGGAAACTGCCTATGTTCAACAAATTCCAGTTGCCGCTGCTCCGGCAGCCCAGTTAATGAATCCGCCTGCGCCTCAGCAAGCACCCGCAACACCAGAAGTAACAACTGAAGCTGCTTCTTCTGACGAAGAATCAAATTATATAACTATCAAATCACCAATTATCGGGACTTTCTATAGAAAGCCCTCTCCTGATAAACCTTCCTTTGTTGAAGTTGGGTCTACTATCGCTCAAGGAGATGTTTTATGCGTGATAGAGGCAATGAAGTTATTTAACGATATCGAGTCTGAAGTTTCTGGTAAAATTGTTAAAGTATTGGTTGACGACTCTTCTCCTGTAGAATTTGATCAGCCTTTATTTTTGGTTGATCCATCCTAAATTCAGTGTTTTGAATAATCAATTTAAATCTTATCCGCTTTCGGAATTAGCTTTTTAGAATTCTATAAATTAAGTTATGTTTAAAAAAATACTTATTGCCAATAGAGGAGAAATAGCATTGCGTATTATCAGAACATGCAGAGAAATGGGCATTAAAACAGTCGCTGTTTATTCCAAAGCAGACGAAGAAAGTCTGCACGTTAGGTTTGCTGATGAAGCGGTATGCATAGGTCCTGCACCAAGTAGTGAATCCTATCTTAAAATTCCTAATATTATAGCGGCTGCGGAAATTACCAATGCCGATGCTATACACCCAGGATATGGATTCTTATCTGAAAATTCTAAGTTTTCTAAAATTTGTGCAGAACATGAAATAAAATTTATCGGGGCCTCGGAAGCACATATCGATAAAATGGGAGATAAGGCCACTGCAAAAGAAACGATGAAGAAGGCAGGAGTTCCTACTATCCCGGGGTCTGAAGGTTTGGTCAAGGATGTAAAACATGCCAAAAAGGACGCCAAAAAAATGGGTTACCCCGTAATGCTTAAAGCAACTGCTGGCGGAGGTGGTAAAGGAATGAGAGCGGTTTGGAAAGAAGAAGATATTGAGGCGGCATTTGAAAGCGCAGTACAAGAGGCGAGTGCGGCTTTTGGTAATGGTGGAATGTACATGGAAAAGCTTATTGAAGAACCCCGACATATTGAAATACAAATTGTTGGAGACCAATACGGAAATGCCTGCCACCTGTCGGAAAGGGATTGCTCCATACAAAGAAGACACCAGAAGCTAACCGAAGAAACCCCCTCACCTTTTATGACGGATAGTTTAAGAGAAGAGATGGGTAAAGCTGCTGTTAAAGCTGCAGAGTATATAAAATACGAAGGAGCAGGGACGGTTGAGTTTTTGGTAGATAAACACAGGGAATTCTACTTCATGGAGATGAATACACGAATTCAAGTAGAACATCCCATAACGGAGCAGGTGGTAGATTACGATCTTATTAGGGAACAAATTTTAGTGGCGGGAGGTGTGCCTATTTCTGGTAAAAACTACACACCAAAACTCCATGCTATCGAATGTAGGATTAATGCTGAAGATCCATATAATGACTTTAGACCTTCTCCAGGAAAAATTACTACACTACACACCCCAGGGGGTCACGGTGTCCGTTTAGACACGCATGTCTATAGTGGGTATACCATTCCACCTAACTATGATTCTATGATTGCCAAATTAATTACGTCCGCCCAGACTAGGGAAGAAGCGATTAATAAAATGAGGAGGGCGCTCGATGAATTTGTAATTGAAGGGATTGCTACGACAATACCTTTTCATCGACAATTAATGGATAATCCAGATTATTTGGCAGGGAACTACACGACCAAATTTATGGAAGACTTTAAAATGAATCCTAAACCAGAAGAATAAGATTTACAACTCCAGCTGCTGCTGGAGTTTTTTTTTAATACTATGGAATTAAGCTATTGGGAAAAAACAACATGGCTTTCCAATATTGATATTACAATAATTGGAAGTGGTATAGTTGGTTTAAATTGTGCCCTGCAATTGTCTAAAAAATACCCAGAGGCCAAGATATTAATCTTAGAAAGAGGGGTTTTGCCCCAGGGAGCTAGCACAAAGAATGCGGGATTTGCATGTTTTGGAAGCATTTCTGAAATTCTGAGTGATTTAAATTTTCATAGTGAAGAGGAAGTCTTTCAACTTGTAAAGTCGAGATGGGAAGGTATAAAAGTATTGCGAGACACTTTAGGTGATAAAGGAATACAATACGAACAACTAGGGGGTCATGAGTTATTTTTAAAAGAAGAAGAAAATCTTTTGGATAACTGCCTGGATAAAATGCAAAACATAAACAACTTGTTAAGACCAATATATAGAGAAAGTCCTTTCCAGGTGAGCCAAAACATATTTGGTTTTACAGGTATTCAAGATCAGTATATCACCAATAAATTCGAGGGTCAAATAGATACGGGAAAAATGATGAAGAATTTGCTCAATGAAACCCGGAAAGCGAAAATTGAAATATTAAATGCTATAGAGGTGTTATCCTTCGAAGAAAAAACCTTCGGGGTTAAGATTCAAACTAATTCCTTTGAATTTATTTCGGAAAAACTTGTAATTACAACCAACGGATTTGCAGGTAAATTTTTTAATGAGGATATAAAACCTGCAAGAGCTCAGGTTTTAATTACAAAAGAAATTCCTGGTTTACCAATAAAAGGTTGTTTTCACTTGGAAGAAGGCTACTATTATTTCAGGAATATTGGGAATCGTATACTTTTTGGCGGGGGCAGGAACTTAGATTTTAAGGCCGAAGAGACGATAGAATTTGGCCGGACCACCCTGGTACAGGAAAACCTGGAAAGACTACTTCGAGATGTTATTCTGCCAAGAATCAACTTTGAAATTGATCAAAGATGGAGTGGGATTATGGGTGTTGGTAACAAAAAAAAACCCATTGTTAAACAAATTTCCGAAAGAATATTTTGCGGTGTAAGATTGGGAGGAATGGGGATTGCTATAGGGAGTTTAGTTGGAAAAAAAATAGCAGATATTACCTAGATGCTTTATAAAGACGACTTAAAAGGAGAGCTACATAGATTTTGCGAGCTGGTAGTAAGTAAGAAGTTAGAGACTATTCAAAATAGCCTAAAAGATGTTCAAGAAGGACTAACTTCTGAAACCAAGAGTACAGCTGGTGATAAACATGAAACAGGAAGGGCAATGTTGCAGATAGAAAGAGAAAAAATAGGCGAAAGACTAAGGCAAGCAGAAAATATGCAAAAAATACTACGTTCTATAGACCCGAATGAGACAAGTGAAAGAATAGGGCTTGGAAGTTTGGTACATACCACTAATAATAATTTTTATATTGCAACTCCTTCCGGATGCTTTACTTTAGGGCAGGATGAAATATATTGTATCTCAGTAAAAAGTCCCATTGGCATTTTGTTACTTGGGAAGCAAAAGGGAGATTTTTTTGAATTTAACGGAGTTAAAAGTAGTATTTTAAAGGTCAAATAAAGAGGATGATTAGCTAAGAATTCTCTTTTTTAGTATAGTTAGAGATAATTATTTCTCTAAAACAAATCATTGGCATGAAATTATACAAGCATATAAAAGGAATTTTGCTAGAACAGGAACAAGATTTTTACCTAATTGAAGGTATGGAATGGGAAGCCTTGATTAACAGAGACGAGTTGTATGAAACCTTACTTGCTTTGGCAAAGGAAAGAACCCCTTTAGAAGACTCTCAATCTTATTTAAGGGCAGGAATATTAGCCCCTATTGGTAAAAATCAGGAAATATGGGCTAGTGGTGTAACCTATTATAGCAGTAAGTTAGGTAGAGAAGAAGAATCTAAGGATACAGGAGGAAGCGACTTTTATGCCCGTGTTTATGATGCCGCAAGACCGGAATTGTTTTTTAAGGCATTGGGGTATAGAGCAATTGGGCCTGAGGGGCATGTAAGAATTCGCAGAGATTCTAGTTGGGACGTACCAGAACCTGAACTAACATTAGTTATTACTTCTTCGGGTACCATAGTAGGCTATACCATCGGAAATGATATGAGTTCTAGAAGCATAGAAGGAGAGAACCCCTTATACCTGCCCCAAGCAAAAAGTTATGATGGTTCTGCCGCAATTGGGCCATGTATTCTGGTTCTTAAAGATTCCCTGTCTAAAGACACCACTATATCTTTAAGAATCCGTAGAGGCTCTGTAGAGGCTTTTTATGGTAAGATTAAGATAGATCAGATAAAGCGAAAATTCGAAGATCTTGTACATTACCTATATGCAGAAAACAGCTTTCCCTTTGGCAGTTATCTTATGACGGGAACGGGAGTGGTACCCACCTCTGAATTCACCTTAAAAAAGGGCGATATAATTGAAATTAGTATAGAAGGGATTGGGACTTTAAGAAATACGGTTTCTGCGTAGAAAAATTATAAAGAATCGGGTTTTTGTCGGTTAGTTTTTTTGTCTGAAAGGTGTTTTTTTGTTTTTAACCGTTTTTCTACAGATGCTTTTGAAGGACTAGTTTTTTTACGAACCTTTGGGATATGCGAGGCCTCTATTAATAAGTTGTATATTCTTTTTATCCCTATCTCTTTGTTTCTTGCCTGACTTCTAGTTTCTCCCGATTGAACTATTAAACAGTTTTGATTACTTAATTTTAGGAGTTTCGAGTTTATTATTCTCGACTTCTCTTTTTCATTAAGTCCAAGAGAATTAGGAATATCGAGGCTAATTTCTATTCTGGTCGACACTTTGTTTGCATGCTGTCCTCCGGGGCCACCACTTGGGGTGGCCTTAATTTTGAGCTCTTTTACTATTTGATTCCAATTCACTTTTCTTCCTCTTACTCCCTGAGGCGTAAATTAATAACCTCTAAAGGGATATTCAAAAATAATTCTGTTTCGGGAGATATGTCCTTATCTGAATGAAAATAAACGTCAATATCTGAACTTAAAGCCTTAATTAAGTAATAACTTCCCATAGTATACGATTGAATAACCTTAGCTGGCAAGCCTGAACTATATGAAATCCTAAACTCATGGGCATAGACAATAATTCTTCTTTTTGTGTTGGCATAGGATTTTAGAACTTCTATCGGAATAGAATTGGCCTCACCAAAAAGGGAAGCAACATATAATTCTTTGGGATTTTTATAAAGCTCCATAATTGGCTTATTAGCTATAATCCCTTTATCCTTTAGTACCATTACCCTATCCGCAAATGGAAGTATGTCTTGATGGTCATGGGTGGCAGTGAGACAGGTGATTTTTTTTTCTTTTAAATAAGCAAAAAGACTTCTTCTTAGACTATTCTTTTTAAAATTATCTATATGGCTAAAAGGTTCGTCTAGCAGTAGTAATTCTGGTTCTTGGGCAAGAGCTCTGGCCAGCGCAACTCGCTGTTGTTGCCCAATACTTAGTTCTTTGACTTTTTTGTTTTCATATGAAGACATTTCAATCATCTCCAGGAGTTCTTTTGTTCTGGTTTTTAATTCTACTGGGTTCGTCACCGTTAAATATTCACTTATATTTTCTGCAACCGTAGTAACGCCCATCAAATCAAAACTTTGGGACATATATTTCATAAAAGGTTTTCCGGGAACCAGAGAAAACAAGGGACCTTCAATAAATTGTTCACCCCATCGAATACTACCAGTATTAGGCTGTAAAATACCATAAATAAGCTGTAGTAAAGTGCTCTTACCACAACCACTTTCTCCCATAATTGCAAAATGCTCCCCTTTTTTTACGGAAAAGCTAAGATCATGTAGCACTAGATTTTCTTTATAAGAAAATGAAATATCATTTATTTGGAGCATAGTTGGGTTTGTGGTATTTCAAAATAACTATTTATGGATTTCAATTTACTCTTTGAAGATTTTGTTTACTTTCTTATTGGGTAATTCTTTATAACCCATATTGTAAAACGTAAAACCAAAAATATCTGCATATTGTTCAATTGTCTTATTAACAGGTGTGCCGGCTCCATGCCCTGCATTAGTCTCGATTCTAATTAATACGGGTTTGTCTCCATATTGTTTATCCTGTAGTTCAGCAGCAAATTTAAAACTATGCGCTGGCACAACCCTGTCATCATGGTCTCCGGTTGTTATAAGTGTAGCTGGATAAGTAATACCATTTTTAATATTATGTAATGGGGAGTAAGCCTTTAAATAAGTAAACATTTCGGCACTGTCCTCAGAGGTGCCATAGTCATAGTGCCAGCCAGCCCCGGAAGTAAAGGTATGGTAACGTAGCATATCTAAAACACCAACTGCTGGTAAAGCTACTTGCATTAAATCTGGTCGTTGTGTTAGGGTAGCACCTACAAGCAGGCCTCCATTTGAACCTCCTTTAATTGCTAGGTATTTATTTGAGGTATATTTGTGTTTAATTAGGTACTCTGCCGCAGCGATAAAATCATCAAAAACATTTTGTTTTTTTAATTTTATTCCGGAATCATGCCAGTCTTTGCCATATTCTCCCCCACCTCTTAAATTGGGTACAGCATATACGCCTTCTTGCTCTAACCATATGGCGTTTACTATACTAAAATAGGGAGTTAAGCTAACATTAAAGCCGCCATAGCCATATAAGATGGTTGGATTTTTAGCATTTAAATCTAAATCTTTTTTATAGGTAATGATCATAGGTATTTCGGTTCCATCCTTTGAGGGATAAAAAACTTGCTTTGATTCGTATAGCTGCGGATCGAAATCAATTTGTGGACTCCAATATTGCTCGTAATGCCCTGAATTCACACTAAATTTATAGGACGAGCCGGGGGTGTAGTAGTTAGTAAAATTAAAATAGACCTCCTTATCATCCTTTTTACCACTAAACCCGCTTGTACTCCCAATTCCAGGCAGTTGAATTTCTCTTATATAAGCCCCGTCATAATTGTATTGCAAAACTTTAGAATTGGCATCTACCATATATTCCGCAAAAAAGTATCCACCACCTTTGGTAGGGTTTAGAACATATTCTGTTTCCGGGATTATATCAATCCAGTTTTCAGGAGTAGGACTGGAAGCGGGGACCTGCACTATCTTCTGGTTAGGAGCCTTGTAATTGGTAACTAAGAACAAATTTGCTCCTCGATTGTCAATTAAATAAGTGTCCGATTCTTCATTAGAAATTATAGGGATCAAGGAAGAATTCTTTTCAACTAAATTTTTAAGAAACAGTTTGTTTCCCGCAGTTGAATTGGCTGCGGATATCAACAGATAATTATTGTCTTTTGTAACCTTAGCTGTTATATATCTATGTTTCTCGCTTGGAGTCCCCCCAAAGATTAGTTTGTCTTCTGACTGTTTGGTACCTAGTCTATGATAATAGAGTTTATGTTGATCTGTTTTGTCGGAGAGTTCACTGCCCAGCGGCTTATCATAACTCGAGTAATAAAAGCCTTCATTTTTATACCAGGAGATATTGCTGAATTTTACATCTTTTATGGTGTCTTCCTTTATAGTGCAGTTCTGCGTTTCAATTACAATTATCTTTCTCCAATCACTTCCTCCTTCAGATATGGTATAGGCCAATAATTCTCCATCCTCTGTAAAGCTGATGGCCATTAATGAGGTTGTACCGTCTTCAGAAAACCTATTGGGGTCTAAAAATACTTGTGCTTTTTCCCCTTCTTCAAACCTATATAAAACATATTGATTTTGAAGCCCATCATTTTTATAGAAATAAGTATAATCTCCCTCCTTAAATGGAGTAGTTATTTTTTCATAGTTCCATAATTCTTGTAGACGATCTTTTAGGTTTTTACGAAAAGGAATGTTTTCTAAATAAGCATGAGTAGTTTCATTTTGAAGAGTAACCCATGCCTTGGTGGCTTCACTATTATCATCCTCTAACCATCTAAACGGATCTTTAACTTCTTCTCCAAAATAATTGTCGATTATAATTTTTTTCTCAGTAGCTGGATAATTCACTTGACTCTTTTTTGGTTCTTGAAAATCCTGACAACCTATGGCTAATAAGGGTACAAATAGTATGGGTAAAGGACATTTCATGGTGCTTTTGTCAGCAAAGGACAAAATTACTACAAAATTCACTACTTAAAAGATGGGCATCCCCCGATTTAACAAAATTTAAGTTATCCTTTGCCAAGAAGTCCATTTTCATGCAAATACTCGGCTATTTGTACTGCGTTGGTAGCAGCTCCTTTTCGCAAATTATCTGCAACAATCCACATATTAAGGGTATTTTCCTGGGTTTCGTCTCGTCTTATACGACCAACAAATACATCATCTTTGTTATGTGCATAAACCGGCATAGGATAGGTATTAGTAACCGGATTATCTTGTACAATTACCCCTGGGGAATTTTGCAATAGGGAGCGTACTTCTTCTAACTCAAACTCATTTTCGAAGGCTACATTGACCGCTTCGGAATGCCCTCCAGAAGTTGGAATACGAACGGCAGTAGCCGTAATAGAAAAAGAATTGTCATCTAGAATTTTCTTGGGTTCACGGGCTAGTTTCATTTCTTCTTTAGTATAACCATTATCCATAAACACATCACAATGCGGTAGAGCATTTCTATTAATGGGATAAGGATAGGCCATTTCTCCATCAACACCTGCCATTTCATTTTCTAATTGCCTCACAGCTTTAACACCGGTACCTGAAACGGACTGATAGGTAGAGACAACCACCCTTTTCATTTTATATTTATTATGAAGAGGGGCCAAGACCATAACCAACTGAATAGTGGAGCAATTGGGGTTGGCAATAATTCTATCTTCTTTTGTCAGAGCGGTGGCGTTTATTTCCGGAACTATGAGCTTTTTGGAAGGATCCATTCGCCAGGCAGAAGAATTATCAATTACTGTGGTACCGACTTCTTCAAACTTAGGCGCCCACTCTAATGAGGTATCTCCTCCAGCTGAGAAGATAGCCAAATCTGGTTTACTAGATACTGCTTCCTCCATACCAATAATAGTACGGGTCTTGCCTTTAAAGTCTATTTTCTTTCCTTTAGATCTTTCAGAGGCCACTAACATTATTTCACTAAAAGGAAAATTCCTTTCGGATAATACTTTGAGCATTACCTCTCCTACCATACCAGTCGCTCCAATGATTGCTATTTTCATTCTAAAAAATTAATTATCAAAGGTATTCCAACCAATACTTTGGTACAAATTTTATTTGCAATATTAGAATTATATAACAATTTGTTGTAAAACCAACAATGTATTAATAGAAATGCACCATCTTCAGTCCAGAAGACTTACTTATTTACTATTGTTTTTTTAAAAGGTCCCGAATTTCTGCTAACAATTCTTCCTGAGTAGGCCCTTTGGGGGCCGGTGGTGCGGGTGGAGTTTTTGTTTTATTATAGGCTTTAACAATGAAGAACATTACCAGGCCTACAACAATAAGGTTTACTATTGTGTTTACCCAGGCGCCCCACCTAATAGCATTTTCGGGGATATATCCAGCTTCTCCTTCAACTCCTGAGGTTTCGGTAAGGATAATTTTAAGGTTTGCAAAATCAACCCCTCCAGAAAATTGACCTACAATTGGCATGATTATATCAGCTACAAAGCCATTAATTACAAGGCCCATTGCTCCTGCCATAATTACAGCCACAGCAAATTCAACAACATTGCCCGTCATTATAAAACTCTTAAATTCCTTTAGCATAGTTTTGTGTTTAATAGTTAGTTAAATATTTCCATAAAGTTATGAAAATAAAGTATATATAGGCACCAATGAAACGCGCTAGTCTCCCACAAAAGTTCTTTTTATTCGCTGGGAAATTCCACACAAGAGTTCATAAGAAATCGTATCTGCGGTTTTTGCGAAATCTTCCGCAGAATGCCCTTTTCCAAAAATTAGTACTTCATCGCCTTCGTCGCAGTCTATACCTGTAATATCTACCATAATCATATCCATACAAACATTTCCAATAATGGGTGCTTTGCTACCATTTATTATGACGGAAGCTTTTCCATTTCCATATTGTCTTCCTATTCCATCGGCATGGCCTAAAGGTAAGGTAGCAATTCGCCTGGATTGGGCACTTGTAAACGCACGATTATACCCAACAGTTTCATTTGGTTGTAGTGAATGTATCTGTGATATAATTGTTTTTAAGCTAGCTACAACTTTTAAGTCGGAATCGAACCTATCTTCATTCCCATAACCATATAAACCAATACCACTGCGGACCATGTCTAATTGTGCCTCTGGATAATTTAGGATCCCGGAAGTGTTAAGGATGTGTCTAAAGGGCCGGGATTCTAAATTCTCACTAAACAAATTGGCTTGGCTTTGGAAAAGTTTTATTTGACTTAATGTAAATTTATCTTCAGAGACATCCTCTGAGGCAGCGAGATGAGAGAATACCGATTTAACATTAACTTCCGACCTATCTTTTAAGAGAGTTTTGATTTTTGAAATCACATCAGTACCAAAACCAAGTCGATTTAAACCACTGTTAAACTTAATATGGATTGGGTAATTTGATTGTTTTAACTTCTTGGCTTCTTCTAGAAACTTCTGCAGAACTCGAAGAGAATAAATATTCGGCTCCAGACAATGCTTAATCATTAAAGGGTATCCTTGCGGCTGTGCGTGCAGCACAAGAATAGGGAGTCGAATCCCTCCTTTTCTTAAAGAAATTCCTTCAGAGATGTATGCTACAGCCAGGTAATCCGCTCCAAGCTGCTCTAGTTTTTTGGCAATTACAATACAGTCGCTTCCATATGCAAAAGCCTTTACAACCCCTAAAAATTTTGTGCCCCGCTTAAGTTTGGAACGCAAATAACGATAATTGTGTTCTAAGGCATTGAGGTCTATTTCTAAATGAGTTTCTGAAAAATTAGGCATCCATACCTTTTTTTAGTTCCTTAACCTCTTCTGCCTGCACCTCCATTTTACTGATTTTTTCTTTTAGAATTGCCTTGTAGAAGGCAGCCCTACTCAGGGGCTCATAGGCTTCGGTTTCCCCAAGCATAACAAGTTTATTGTTGTTTGATTTTCTATAGCTATAATTGGCCAGATTTCCTGTTCTGGTGCAAATTGCATGTACTTTGGTAACATATTCTGCTGTGGCCATAAGAGCAGGCATTGGCCCGAATGGATTTCCTTTATAGTCCATGTCAAGGCCGGCCACCACTACCCGAATTCCCATATTGGCCAAGTCGTTACAAACGGTTATAATCTCATCATCAAAGAATTGGGCCTCATCTATTCCTACCACATCACAATTATCTGCCAGCAACCTAATATTTGCAGCTGCAGGAACAGGGGTAGATCTAATCTCATTTTCATCATGAGAAATAACTTTTTCTTCGTGATATCTGGTATCAACTATGGGTTTAAAAATCTCTACTTTTTGTTTAGCAAATTGTGCTCTTTTTAGACGCCTTATCAGTTCTTCAGTCTTCCCGGAAAACATACTGCCACTGATGACTTCTATCCAGCCGAATTGTTCTTTATGATTAACAGTGTTTTCGAGAAACATTTTGTAATTTTAAACCAAAGTAAAGACCTATTTATGCTTTAGTGGTAATTGGATTATAAAAGTATTAAAAAAGATAGACCTTTACCCTTTAGAGTAAACAAAAAGAAATGAAGAGAAAACTTAAAGAGGAACTGGTAAAATTGTCTACAGACATTATTACTTCTCAAGGATTAGAAGACATTCCTCGCTTATATGAGACGGCTAAGAACCTTTATGAGAAATTAGCAGTATTAAAGTTTATTGAGGAAAAGTTAAATGATATCGAAATCGATGTATCTAAGAATATTCTGGCCGCTAAGTTCGAAAAAATGGCTAATGCTGTGATAAATGAAAATAAATTAGTTCCAGAGAACAACCCCCATGAGGAGGATATAATCACCCAGGGGATAGATACCATAAAAGGAATGGTTTCTGAAATGCCTAGTAATGAAGAAGTAGACAGGCTGTTTGCTGAGTTTGTAGCCAAAACAGAAACTTTAAAGAATGATAAACCTATTAACGAAATAGAAAAAGATCGGAAGATAGAGACCGTATCTGCTGCTAAGTCCTTAAATGACAGATTAGTAAAAAGAGAAATTGAAGTAGGTTTAAATGACAGACTTGCTTTTGTTAAACATCTTTTTAACGATAGTACAGAAGATTTTAATAGGGTTATTTCACAACTTAACACCATAGATTCCGAAGAACGGGCCAAGGCTTTTATAGATAATATGGTGAAACCGGATTATGATGGCTGGGCGGGTCAAGAAGAGTACGAGCTACGACTTATTAAACTCGTTGAGCGAAGATTTTCTTAGACTATCTAATTTTTAAAGTATATACAATTATACCTATTTGCCAGACTCTCGAGTTAAAAAACGTATTGAATTCTTACTATCTTCTGTTAAAATTAAATCAATTTAGATGAGTGGCAGACTATACTTGGTACCTACTCCTATTGGCAATTTGGAAGATATTACTTTACGTGCTCTTAAGGTTTTAAAGGAGGTAGATCTTATTCTTGCAGAGGATACACGAACAAGTAAAAAACTATTATCTCATTATAACATTGATACCCCCATGCAGAGTTATCATATGTTTAATGAACATAAAACCCTTGATGGAATTATACTTAAAATAAAAGCTGGAGCACAACTTGCCATAATTTCTGATGCCGGAACGCCTGCCATTTCCGACCCTGGATTTTTACTTACTAGAGCCTGTATTAAAGAGGGTTTCGAAGTGCAGTGCCTACCCGGTGCAACAGCCTTTGTTCCTGCTCTTGTAAATAGTGGTCTTCCTAGTGATCGCTTTGTCTTTGAAGGATTTTTACCACTTAAAAAAGGGAGGCAAACAAGATTAAAAGAGTTGGCGGTGGAACCGAGAACCGTTATTATTTACGAATCTCCACATAAGTTAGTTAAAACTCTTTTACAATTTCAGGAATACTTTGGAGAAGATAGATTAATATCTATATCAAGAGAGCTCAGCAAACTTTATGAAGAAACCATTAGGGGGAGTATTGCTGAGGTAATGGATCATTTTGCAAATATTCCACCCAAAGGCGAGTTTGTAATCATAGTAAGCGGCTATAAAGAAAAAAAGAAGTAATCAGACAAAGGTATTTGCCTCTGTAAAGATGCTCTTAATTCCCGTGTTTCCCCTTTACCCATCCATTTTTACTTAAATAGAGATTCCCGCTTTCTACAGCACCTTCTTCTATAGTAGTTCCCATAGAATCATTCCATCTGTTTAAGTATCCAAAAAGAGAAATTACCCCTAACATTTCTACAATTTCTCCTTCGTCCCAATATAAATATAATTGTTCCTTAATTTTTTCATCCACCGCATTTGGGATTTGCGATGCTGCGAGAGAGAAATCTAAAGCAGCCCTTTCCGCTTCTGAGAAGGCGGAATGCGTTTTGTATTCCCAAATATTATCTAACTGCTCTTGTTCTGCACCATAGCGTTCTGCAGCTCTAATAGCATGTGCCTGGCAGTATCTGCATCCGGTAGCGTTGCTGCTTACCCAGGCAATCATGCGTTTTAAAGCAGAAGTAACTCTTCCTTGATTGGCCATCACAGCCTTATTTAAATTAATAAAGGCTTTTGATATTTCAGGCCGGTGCTGCATCGTTAGTACTGAATTTGGGCAAAATCCCAGAGTTTCATTGAAGAAGTCCGCCAAAGCTTTAGTCTCAAGGTCGTGGTTTGCATCTAATGGTTGTACAAGTGGCATAGTGATTGTATTTTTATGCCACACAAGAAACAAAAAAATATGAGCACTACAAATGTAATTACCACTAAATGGTTGGGAAATATGGCTTTTGAAAGCGATAACCCTTCGGGAATAAATCTAAAGATTGATGCTGGTGGAGAAGACGGAGGAACAGGGAATGGACTTAGGCCCAAAGCCCTTATGCTTTCGGCCTTGGCAGGGTGCTCGGGACTTGATGTAGCCATGCTTATCAAAAAAATGAAATTAAATGTAGAAGCATTTTATATAGAAACAGCAGCAAATCTCACGGATGAACATCCTAAGTATTACGACAGTGTAGTGGTTACCTACGTTTTTAAAGGTTCGGCATTGGAAGAAAAAAAACTGCAAAGAGCGGTAGATTTATCTGTTGAAAAGTACTGTGGGGTTATGGAAATGTTTAGACGCTTTGCCACTTTAGAAATTAGAACAACTTTTGATCATAACAGTTAGTTACAATTAAAAGACTTTTTTAGGTGCACCCAATTTTCGTCAACTAGAATTATAATAAGTAAAATTTAAAAGCATGCGGTGGACTTTAAAACCAAAACCAGATGAGGAAACTGTAGCCAGAATAGAACAGGATCTCGGTGTTGACAAACTGGTTGCAAAGCTTTTGGTTCAAAGAGGAATCACTTCCTTTGAGGGAGCCAAAAGTTTTTTTCGACCGCAGTTATCTGATCTTCACGACCCTTTTTTAATGACCGATATGGGATTGGCCATTGAAAGAATCGAAAAGAGCATTGAAAGGGAAGAAAATATTCTCATATACGGGGATTATGATGTTGATGGAACCACAGCGGTGGCCTTAGTATCTTCTTACTTATTGCAGATTTATCCGAATGTAGCCACATATATTCCAGATCGTTACCTAGAAGGATACGGGGTTTCTAAGAAGGGAATAGACTATGCGGGAGACAATGACATTGCCCTTATAATTGCTTTGGACTGTGGAGTAAAGGCTATGGCTCAAGTGGCATATGCAAAAGAAAAAGGAATTGATTTTATCATATGTGACCATCATAGACCAGGAAAGGAATTACCCGATGCCATTGCAGTATTAGATCCGAAAAGGGAAGATTGCAACTACCCTTATGACGAATTGTGTGGGTGTGGTATTGGGTTTAAGTTAATTCAGGCCATTCAGCAAAAACAAGGTAGGGATTTTATGGAATTAGTTCCTTATTTAGACCTAGTTGCTACCGCCATAGGGGCCGATATTGTTCCTGTAACAGGCGAAAATAGGATTCTGGCGTTTTATGGTCTTCAAGTAATTAGGACTAATCCAAGAGTTGGCTTTAGGGCAATTATAATGGAAGCCAAAAAACCAGTCCTGACTATAACAGATGTTGTTTTTATAATTGCCCCTAGAATCAACGCTGCTGGTAGGATGAAACATGGAATTAACGCTGTAAATTTATTAATTGAGAAAGATGCGGGAACTGCAGAATTTATGGCTGCTGAAATAGAAGCCTTTAATGCAGAGCGCAGGGGCCTAGACCAACTTATTACCGATGAAGCCCTAATGATGATTGCGGATAATAAAGAAGAAGAGGGATTTACATCCGTGGTATACAAAGACTCATGGCATAAAGGAGTTATAGGAATAGTAGCATCAAGATTAACGGAAACATATTACAGACCTACCTTGGTTTTTACCAAGAGTGGCAATAAACTAGCGGCCTCTGCAAGGTCGGTCAAGGGGTTTGATGTTTATAACGCCTTGGAACACTGTGCAGAACATATTGAACAATTTGGGGGCCATAAATACGCGGCAGGACTCACCTTAAAAGAAGAGCAGTATGCAGGCTTTAAAACGCAATTTGAAAAAGTTGTTGCCAATTCGATTAATCCAGAACTTTTAGTGCCTGAGGTACAAGTAGATATAGAAATAAACCTACAGGAAGTAACTCCGAGATTGCTGCGAATCATAAAACAATTTGGCCCTTTTGGTCCAGGAAACATGAGGCCGATATTTCTGAGTGAGGACCTAAGTGATTCGGGCAGTGCAAGAACTGTTGGAAAAGACGGGAAACATCTAAAACTGGATGTTAAACAATTTGGCTCTAAAATTTTCCCGGCTATTGGTTTTAATTTAGGCAGTAAATTAACTATGGTTAAATCGAAAAAATACTTTAGCGCAGTATTTTCATTAGACGAAAATCAGTGGAATGGTAAATCGCAATTACAACTTAAACTGCGCGATATAAAATAGACTAGGAAGCCTCAAATTTTTTTAAGTCAAATTTCTTACCGTCAAAAACTCCATAGGTAAAGTAATTAATCCAGTCTCCCAGGTTTATATAGGTAGAGGTATGGCCTAAATCTATATCTAAGGGCAAATGTCTATGGCCAAAAATAAAATAATCTGTATGCTTGGTTTCTAATTTTCTTTTGGCGTATTGAACAAGCCATTCTTTGTCTTCTCCCAAGAAGCGGATATCTTCATCTCCCGATATAAGCTTGTTCTTTATTGAGAAATATTGCGCTATTCGGACACCTAAGTCGGGATGTAACCATCTAAAAAACCATTTCGCAACCGGATTTGTAAATAACTTCTTCATTCGCTTGTATCCCTTATCTCCTGGCCCTAAACCATCACCATGACCTATAAAAAAAGTACTTCCCCCTATTATAAATTCTTGAGGTTTGTGAAAAACAGGGATGTTTAGTTCATTTTCAAAATATCCGTTCATCCACAAATCATGGTTCCCAACAAAATAGAAAATGGGTATTCCGTTGTCCGTAATTTCGGCGAGTTTACCTAAAGTCCTCGTGAAGCCTTTTGGCACTACCGTTTTGTATTCAAACCAAAAATCAAATAAATCTCCCAATAAAAAAATGGCAGCAGCGTCGTCTTTTATTTCATCTAACCATTTAACAAATCTCTTTTCTCGTGACAGACTTTTAATGGAGTCGGGCGCGCCCAAGTGATTATCACTTGCAAAATATATTTTTTTCCCTTCAGGAAGGATAACACTTTTCATCAGTTTTAAAGTTAGAAAAAAAAACCTAGTTATCTTGGGAGTGCCACTCGGCAAAGGCAGTTTCAGTTTCCCTTAATTTTAAAGAATACAATTCTATATTTTTAGGGAGTCTGTTCTTTATCTTTTCGGCGAAATGAATTACCATATTTTCACTGGTTGGCTGATAATTAGCTAGTATAACTTTATGTCCTCTAATTTGCAATTCTTTTGCCAACTCCAGATGCGGGGTATTCCGATTAAATACCGTAGCATGGTCAAATGGCCCTACAATCTCTTCTTTGACAATTTTTTTTAGATCTCCAAAATCTATCACCATTCCTAACTTAACATTATCTGGTTCTGAAATAGGTTCTCCAATGACTGTAACGGCTAGTTTATAACTATGCCCATGAACATTTCTACATTTCCCATCATAGCCAAATAGAGCATGTCCGGTTTCAAAATTAAACTCTTTTGTAATTCTTATTTTACTCATAATTTCTTATTCCGAGGCAAAAATAGGCATTAGTTTTTAACTTCAAATACACCAAATTAAATCATCCAATTAGTATTATGGGAATACGAAAATCCCCTATTTAGCATTTTTTGGATGCCAAGTGAAATTATCGCTTAAAACGTTTCTTTGTCCTATAGCGTCTTATTAGATATACCCCAATTACAACAAGGGCCAGTAGCGGAAAAAATAGTTCTTTATTCATCCTGTTTTTTACTATACATTTAATCAATAATTACTTCTTAATCCTAGCGAGTGTTTGTTTAGTATGTTCACTCAGGGACAATGTTGCAGAAATTCTTGCTCTTTCAAAAAGTAGATTTTCCCAATCTTCGGTTTTTTCCCATAACATAGATTTTATATTACTCAAAGCCTTGGGATTGTAACTTGATAAGGCCTGAAGGTTTTGGTCTAGGGCTTTATCCATTTCTTTTATGCTGGAAAAGACCTTGGAGTACAATCCTTTTTCTTTTGCCCAATAAGCGTTCTTCCACTCTGTAGGGGCAAGAGTTAATTCAGATAATCCGGACTTTCCAATTTTACGCTCAACTGCAGGGGCAATAACAAACGGACCAATTCCAATGGCTAGCTCAGAAAGCTTTACAGAGGCATTTTCTGTGGCATAAACATAATCACAAGCCGCTATTATTCCCACGCCACCACCTACAGCTTTACCTTGTACTCTCCCTATTATAGGTTGCTTGCAATTGCGCATTGCGATGAGCAAGTGGGCAAAACCGCTAAAAAAATCAACCCCCTCATCTAAGGATGAAATTGACAGCAATTCATTAAAAGAAGCTCCTGCGCAAAATGCTTTATCACCTTCTGATTTTAATACAATTAGGGAAATGTCTTCATTTTCAGAAACTTTTTTTATTTCATCGGTAAGCCTTTCCAAAAGTTCTTTGACAAATGAATTACTTGCGGGGTGTCCAAATTCTATAAACGCAATGTTGTTGTCTAGTTTGGTATATAAACTTCCATTAACTCTATTAGTGGTCATCCTTATTTTTTTAATAAAATTAAACCTTTTGAATCTGAGGGCGAAATTTTCTATTAAACTTCCAGACTAAAGCAAGTGCTCTTATGAGCATCCATACCGAAAGGCCTATCCATATTCCTGTAAGGCCCATATTTACTTCTCTATTTATAAGCAGAACAGGAATAAAACCAAGAAAAGTTGCAATAATTAGAGTATTTCTCAGATACTTCATTTCTCCAAGTCCCTTAAACAATCCGTCAAAAACGAAAGCGACAGAGTTTATTGGTAGCCCTAATATTAAAATATAGAAAACTCCGTAAAAAGAATGGAGAACTGCCTGGTCGGATGAAAATATTCTCCCCAAAGGATGATAGAAAAGGAAGCCTATTGAAACTAGACAAAGGCTAATCAATACCCCATAGAGAACAATTTTTTTAGCCAGAAGCCAAAGGCCATCATAGTCCTTTGCACCCAGTAACTTGCCTCCCATAATATTACCGGCAGCGCCATATCCGTCAATAAAAAAAGCAGAAAAAAGCCATAGATTAATGGCTATAGTATGGCCCCCAACGGAACTATCTCCTAGCGATGCAGCTTCTCTTACGGCTAAGATTAAAGTGATATTTAATGCTAATGCCCTTACAAATAAATTAAAACTCATAAAAATGAGACGTTTCAATTCGGAATGAATAGGTAATTGGGGTAGAAGACTTACATCGGTCTTTTGTTTTAATAAGACGAAGGCCATTATTGCCATAACGGCTTGTGAAATTAGACTGGCCCAAGCAGCTCCTTCAATGTTCATAGGATCTAAAACATCAGAAATTCCATATACTAAAATAAAATCGAGTATAATATTCAAAACCGCTCCCGTTATTGCAATAAGCATTGGCCAATAGGTATTTTGGAGTCCTCTAAAGATGCCCATCACAGCAAATACAAATAAGGTTAAAGGGAAGCCCCAGACTCTTATAGAGTAATATTTTACCGAAAACACTAAAATTTTGCCGGAAGCGTTAAGCAGCACAAAGATTTCTTCGATTATAAATATTGTGGCTAGAAGTAAAATAATGCTCAGGATAAGATTAAAAAAAATTGCCTGTGCAGGAAGGCTTTTAATCTCCTCTATTTTACCGGCTCCCAGATATTGCGATATTATGGCTGAAATGGCACTTCTTGTCTGTCCTAGAATCCAAATAAGCATGGATAAAAAAGCACCAACAATACCAACTGCCGCTAATGATTCTAATCCATCAGTCTTAATATTTCCTACAATGGCGGTATCCGTGATAGACAGAATGGGTTCTGCAATTCCGGCTATTGTAGCTGGAATAGCCAGTTTATTAATGGTTTTAAAAGTAACTTTGGTTTTCAAATAAGAGAGTTATAATACCAGTTCATAACAGTAAAATGGAGATTCACTTTGCTTTGGAAAATATATGGATCCAAGTTTTTTATAACCTCTTGTTTCATAGAAGCGCTGATTTCTGATGTTTTCACTAAATGTATCTAGCCTTATCGATTTGTATCTATTTTTTCGTCCAAAATTTTCTGCATAATCCATTAATAATTGAGCCTTCCCTTTTCCTTGTAATTCCGGTAAAACAGCAAGTCTATGTATATAAAGGTTATCCTTATTTGGAGTTGTCCATATTATATCCCGATATTCTTTATCCATCAAAGGGGTTAAAACAATTATACCGCAAATATTTCTGTCCTCCTCCAAAACAAATAATTCATTTCTGGAAATATCAATTTTAAAAATTTCTTTTGAAGGATAATCTTCGTTCCATTGATATATGCCTCTATGAATCATATCTTTGGCACAGGCCTCTGTAAGTTTAAGAATGTCAGGTATTTCCAGTATCTTTGCATGTCTAATCATTTGAATATCTTTATTAAGCTTTTAATTATCTAAATAAACATTGTCCTTATGAAGAATATATTAGTGCCAATAGGAACCTCTCCAAATGCTCATGAAACACTTCAATATGCAGTAGATTTTGCTGCAGAATTTTCATCAAAGATATACGTTATGGAAGTTTTTTCAGCAAAAGTAGGGGCAGGGGATTTGACAAATGTTTCTAAAAAAGTGGAAGAGAGTAGTAAAAAAAGACTACAAGAGCTGATAGGAATGGTTGATTCCAAGAATATAGAGATGAAAATTACCACCTACAATGGGGATTTGATAGATGGACTTAAAGAATTGGATAAGAAATTAGGAATCGATTTAATAATAATAGCTTCTAGGTGTAATACCATCCAAGAGGAACTCTATTTGGGACCAACGTCTGGAAGAATTATTAAAAGGACAGATATTCCCACTTTGGTTGTTCCAAGGAGCACTAAGTTTACACCAATAAATGTTATCCTGACAGCTTTTAAATCGGGAATTCTAAAACAGCGACGAATTTTAGAGCCGTTAAATGAAATTAAGAAAAAGTTTAATTCGACCGTAAATTTACTGCTTGTAAAAACTCCAGGGTATTCAGATGAAGATTTAAAAATAAATACGGCTTTAATGAATATCTGTTCTCACCTTTCCGTTACGGAACATGCAACCACTTATTTGGGGGCTTTAGAGCAATTACAAACATCGAAACCTGATTTGCTTTGCGTATTTAGAAGAAAGAGAGGTTTTTTTAAGAAGTTATGGGAGAAAAACACCATTTTAAAGTCCGAGTTTTCAGCTAGAATTCCAGTTTTGGTTCTTAGCGTTAAGAAAGACTAATAAAGCTCAATTTTTCGAAGATAGTCCTTTGAATCTTTGTTAAAATGTATTTCCTTTGAACATCTTAATAATGGGGGATTAGCTCAGCTGGCTAGAGCGCTTGCATGGCATGCAAGAGGTCACCGGTTCGACTCCGGTATTCTCCACCAATAACCCTTCTTAATTATTTTGAAGGGTTTTTTTATAAAAAATAGTAAACATGCAGAATTTAAAAGACAAAGTGGCCTATATAACCGGGGGTTCCAAGGGAATAGGATTGGGAGTAGCCAAAAGCCTGCTCAAAACTGGTATGAAAGTTGCCATTAGTGGAAGGAACTGGGATAGTTTAGAAAGGGCAGAAACCGTACTTGACGCACCAAATAGGATCTTACTTATAAAAAGTGATGTGTCTAATCCAAAGGACGAACAAAAAGCAGTACATGAAGTATTAAATAAATGGGGTCAGGTAGACCTAGTGCTTGCCAACGCCGGGCTTGGTGTTTTTGCTCCTATTGACGAATTGTCTATAAAGGATTGGGATGCCATGATTAATACGAATTTAAGTGGTGCCTTTTATACGCTAAAAGCCTCTGTAGAAGCATTGAAAATTTCAAAAGGCTATTATATCACCTTGGCTAGTCTGGCAGGAACAAATTTTTTTGCTTCAGGGACAGGATATAATGCTTCTAAGTTTGGGCTAGTTGGGTTTACCCAGGCGGCAATGCTCGATTTAAGAAAGTACGACATTAAGGTTTCCACCATTATGCCTGGTTCTGTGGCTACACATTTTAATAATAATGAACCTTCGGAAAAGGATAATTGGAAAATTCAGCCAGAAGATATTGGAGATTTGGTAGTGGGCTTATTACAAATGAACCCTAGAACCTTACCAAGTAAAATTGAGGTAAGGCCTAGTAGACCGGATAAAAAATAGTACTAGTTTTCTAAGTTCACGAATGGGATACTTGGATCTGCTATTTCCTTTATAATTTCTTTCAATTGAATTTCAAAGTCACTCAAAGTAGTTTCGGTAACTGTATGGTTTTTATCCCTGCTTCTCGCCGAAGATTTTTGACAAAATAGAAAAGGTTGCAAAGCTTTTTGTTTAATGGGAATTATCCCAGTTTGAAGGCTTTTCGTTTTTGGATAGTTTCTCATATAAAGTAGGGAATAACACAATACTTGTAAAGCCTTTGCACGCTCTACTTTAGTCCTTAGATCTTCCCAGGAAGTAATTTCAACCTCTACAGGGCTTACTTTTCCAGTTTTATAGTCCAATATTCTTTTAATCCCATTTCGCTCATCTACCCTGTCAATTATCCCTTTTAGTTTTATTTCTTGTTGCTTACCATTTATTTTAAACGTATAAGACAACTCTTCTTCTAATGCAAGAATCTTTATAGTGTTATGCTTGAGGTCTGCTATTTCGGACCGTATAAAACGTTTTATATATTTTTCGATAATTCTGGATGCAATAAGATTTTTTCCACTTTTAATGGTGTCTTCTTTAAAAAATTTAAGCAATTCAATTTGTACTAGTCGTTTAACTTCTTTTAGCTGCAATAATAGAAGTTCTATTTCTATGTTTTTATCAATAAACGGTGCGTAAATTTTCTCGAGTACATTATGAATTACTGTGCCTAGGGTGTTAAAGGCAATTGTTTCTTCAATTTCTGTAGTTTCTTTAATACCAAGGATCTTTTCTTTATAAAATTGAATAGGATTTTTAATGTAGTTGCTTAAGGAAGAAGGTGACAATCCTTTTGCGAAGTACAAGCTAATTGCATCTATTACGTTCGCATCTTTTTCAATTTTAAGCTCTGGTTTTGTCGAAGTAATTATTTCTGGCATTCTTAACTCTTGGGACACATTATTGCCATGAAATTCATCCATAATTAATTGTGGAATAAATCTACTTTTCTCTCCTCCCTTTACAACGTCTGCCTCTGTATTGTATAGCAGATGTATATTTTTGGCCCGTTGTAAGAGCCGGTAGAAATGATAAGTATAAACGGCATCCTTTTCCTTATAAGTTGGAAGACCAAAACGACGTTTTAAATCAAAAGGAATAAATGACGTATTCGTTTTTCCTGAGGGGAGGAATCCTTCATTTACTGAGGTAATAACCACAGTTTCAAAGTCTAAATTTCTACTTTCAAGCATGCCCATTATTTGCAGGCCATCCAAGGGCTCTCCTAAAAAATCTACACTCTCAGAGCTTATAAGTTCTTTAAAAAGACTGTGTAAAGATTTTAGATCATTTATATAGGGATATTCAAAAAGTAGTACTTCCAATTCCTTAAATATCTCATTATATTTAAATAAGTATTCTAGTCCTAGGTCATTGTTACGTTGTTCGAAGCTTGCTTTTAAAATATTAATAAGGCCAAGCAGCATTCTTATAAAACCTTTCGGACTTCTATTAGCTCCTGAAAACACTAGTTTCACTATGGGAGATGCATCTGGCATTAATTTCACCAACCGTTGAGGATTTATATAGATGGCATTTTCTTTTTTAATGCTATTTATAACATCTGCGGAAGAATTGCCAGAATCTAATACCAATCCATCTTGTATTGCGGGATGTGAGAGAACACCGAGTAAATTTTTGTGATACCAGCCCTTAGGATCAAGAGATATGTAAAGTTCAAATAGAGAATGAAACAGCCCAGTTAGAGAGGTTTTATTTAAAGGATAACCCATGGTAATATTTACCTTTTCGGGAGTACTTGGCAGGGAATTAAGCAGGGGATTTAATAAGCTTTCATCACCTAAAACAATTGCCGTACTGTGGAGGCGATTAGGAAAAGAAGTCGATAATTCCTTAACAAGACTTCCAACAAGTTTGGCCTCAGCTACTTTCTTGGGGACTCCTATAATTTGAATATTTTTGGGAGTTCTAAAGTGATGGCTTATCCCCTTAGGAATGTTTTCTTGGTAAAATTTCCAATTTTCAAAATGATGTCGTATAAAATATCCTGCATCATGAATAGGATCTTCTAAGAAACTATTGTCTAAGTCCCAATAAATATCCGCATTGCCTGTTGCTAAAAAAGTATTAATTAGTTTTTCTTCTGCTTTATTTAAGGCATTAAAACCAACGAATATAAAGTTAGTGGTAGCATTTTGTTCAAGAAACCCGTCTAATTGGGCAATAGCCTCTCGATAGAGAAGACCTTGATGGCCTAAGCCTTTCCTTTTCAGATTGGCAGTAAAGACCTCGTATAGCTTAAAAAGTCCCTTCCAAAACTCTAAATAATCTTGTACTAGTTTGACGGAATTGGATTCTAGCGACCAAAGCTCAATTTCTTTTATAAAGCCTAAGGAGTCGAAGAGATCCTTGGCAGGAACTAAATAACGATCAATTTCATTAAAGTCCTGTAAAATACTTGTAGACCATCTTGAAAATGTAGCAAAAGATTCTGAAGAGTCTTTGCTTACAGAGAGATGTGCCTCATATAATTCAAATAGTAATATAGTCTGGGTACTTAGACTGAGATTAGCTATTAATTCAACAAAGGATTCGATACTATAAATCTCTGGAGCGAAGACCGTCTTCTTAGTTATATCAGGGATTCCATCCCTTATAAAGGTCCCTGCTCTTTTACTGGGAACAATCATAGTGACATTCTCGAAGGAACCATGTTTGTCCCATAAATCAGAAGTCACTTGATGTAAAAAACTACGCATGTATAAAAATAAAAAAAGCCTCGCATTTGCGAGGCTTTTTACTATTTATGTGAGTTATAATTATTCTTTTACTAAGTTAATTTCAACTCTACGGTTTGTTTTTCTTCCAGAACTAGTCTTATTGTCTGCAATTGGTCTAGATTCTCCATAACCAGCAGCCTTCAGTCTGTTAGAAGCAACTCCGTTTTCGATTAAGTAATTCATTACAGAGTAAGCTCTTTCTTCAGAAAGTTTTTGGTTTAAGCTTTCACTACCTACACTGTCTGTATGACCATCGATAGTAAACTTAGCCCAAGAGTACTCATTTAAGATACCTACAATGTTTTGTAGTACTTCAGCAGAACGCTCTTTGATAGAAGCTTTACCTGTATCGAATAAAATAGTCTTAGCGTAGTCATTTAATGTTTTTCTAACTGCCTCAGTAATTTCTGGACAACCTCTGTTAGCAACTACACCAGGAACATCAGGACATAAATCATCTTTGTCATATATTCCGTCACCGTCTTTATCTGGCCATGGGCATCCATTATTCTCAGCAGGACCTGCTTCGTTAGGACACTCATCATCTTTATCAGCAATACCATCTCCGTCTGCATCAGGGCATCCGTTTAATTCAGCTAAGCCAGCTTCATTTGGACAAGCATCATCAATATCTGGGATACCGTCTCCGTCAGAATCAGGACATCCGTTGAATTCTTTAGGACCTGCATCGTTAGGACATCTGTCCTTGCTATCTTCGATACCGTCTCCGTCAGAATCAGGACAACCGTTGAAAATCTCTAAACCAGGTACTTCAGGACAAGCATCATCTTTGTCGTAAATACCATCACCGTCAGTATCTGTACCACCAAATTTAATGGCAATACCTAACATGTGCTGGAAATGAGAATTTAAGTAATCTTCAAAAGAGTGCTTATAAGAAGATTGTAAAGTAAGACCAACTTGCTCGCTGAACCATACGTTCATACCAACACCTCCATTTACTGTACCAGCTCCTATATCGCTTACCCAAGTATAACCACCACCTATTTCAACAAATGGGTCTACTACAGAGAAGAAACCTTCCATGTCGTTAGGATTGATGAAGTTGTACTTGATAGTTCCGTCTAATCCATAATAAGACAAGTCAGGAACTTCAACGTCTCCAAATTTATCAATACGGTTTATAGAACCTCTAACGCCAACCGAGAGACCATCTCCTATGGATCGGCTAATACCAACATAAGAGAGAGAAGGCAAAATATTCCAGTGGTCGTTTACATTGAAATATTCATTACCCCAAGAGCTAAGATCACTCGTAGGATAAAAATCAACTGCATTGACTCCAAAACTAATCTGCCAAGGATTATCCTCGTCTTGCGCTTGTAAGCTGTTAAACCCCAATACAAGTAGGCCAACAACAAATAATCTGCTAAGCTGTTTCATGTTCAAAATTTTAAGTTTAAGTGTTTATTTAGCTGCAAATGTAAGTTGTTAAAAATTATTAACAAAATCAATTTCCTATTTTTTTATGCTCTTTTGTAAGGAAAATACGCTTCCTATATAATTTTTAACAATTGTCCTACTTCCGTAAAGGCCTTTAAGGCGAGGTCTAAATGAGCCTGTGTATGGGCCGCTGAAAGCTGCACTCTAATTCTTGCTTTTCCCTTTGGTACTACGGGAAAAAAGAAACCTACAACATATATACCTTTGTCTAACAGCAAGTTGGACATTTTCTGTGATAGCTTAGCATCGTATAACATTACTGGAACTATGGCCGAATCCCCGTCTATTATATCAAATCCGGCCTCTTTTAAACCGCTTTTGAAATAGTTAGTATTCCATTCTAACTGATCTCTGAGTGCCGTATCGTTTTGAAGCATTTCAAAAACTTTTATGGAGGCGCCCACAATGCTAGGCGCCAAGGAATTTGAAAACAAATAGGGCCTGGACCTTTGTCTAAGCATGGAAATAATTTCTTTTTTGGCAGTTGTATACCCACCCATTGCGCCTCCCAAAGCTTTACCGAGCGTGCCTGTAATAATGTCGATTCTATTCATCACACCCATTTTTTCCAGGGTTCCTTTCCCGGTGTCGCCTATAAAGCCAGTGGCATGACATTCGTCAATCATGACCAATGCATCATATTTATCTGCCAAATCACAAATTTTATCAAGGGGGGCCAATAATCCATCCATGGAAAAGACACCATCTGTAACAATAATCTTAAATCGAGAATTGTCCTGGTCTGCCTGCATTAATTGCGCTTCCAAAGCTTCCATGTCTCCATTGGCATATCTGTATCGCTTTGCTTTACAGAGCCTTACTCCATCAATTATAGAAGCGTGATTAAGAGAATCTGATATGATAGCATCTTCTGCACCTAAAAGTGGTTCAAAAATGCCTCCATTCGCATCAAAAGCAGCTGCATAAAGAATAGTATCTTCTGTTCCATAGAATTCTGCAATTTTATTTTCCAGTTCTTTGTGAATGTCCTGTGTACCACAAATAAATCTTACAGAAGACATGCCAAATCCATGACTTTCTAGGGTTTTTATAGCTGCTTTTATAACTTCCGGATGGGAAGAAAGTCCAAGATAGTTATTGGCGCAAAAGTTTAATACTTTTTTTCCGTCGGCCAAAGTTACTTCTGGGCCTTGGGGTGAAGTAATTATTCTCTCTTCTTTGAATAGACCTGCAGCTTCAATAGCGGCTAATTCTTTTTTTAAATGTTCTTCAATTTTACCGTACATGTTTTCGTTATAAGAATTCTGTAATTATTTTATCTCCAATATAGATTAGTATTCTATTTTCTACCTCGTAACCCATTTGCACTAAGGTATCTGCGTATTGATAGAGTTGCTCTTTATATTTCGTATATTTTTTGCCTGTTTTATAGTCTAAGACACTCACTTTATTATTTTGAATCACAATTCGATCTGGCCGCAAAATTAACCCATTTTCAGTTATTATTTCACTTTCGTTTTTAATGGTGACATTTGATGAAAAATAGGTTTTCAACAAGGGGTGTTCCACTATTTTATAGAGCGTTTCCCGTAAATCTGATATATCTTCCTTAAGCAGAGGTTTCTTTTTTACGAGATGATGGATGGCTGAATCAATATCCTTTTTTGTGTGGATTAGTCCTAAAGCATAATGAACCAAGTTCCCTCGTTCTATTGCATCATTTTGTATAGTATCCCATTCCGTAGCATTTTTCGTGATAATTTTAAAACGATTAGAATCCTTATTGGTCAGAGAGTATGGGACGAAGTTTTGGGACAGAAGTACTTTATTATTTGTTTTTGGGCCGTTAAAATTGCCAAATATATAGGTGTTTTGACTACTGTTCCAGAGCATTTTATTTTTAAGGAAGTTTATGAACAAATCTCCGTAATCTTTTAGTTCTCCTTCGGCTTGAACATTTTTTTTCTCTTCTGTTAGGATAACCAATTTGTCTATAGCTCTTGTTAGTGCAACATATAACAAGTCGTAGGCATCTAGTTGAAGTTTGCTCTTCTCAGAATTGTATAACAGAGAAGGATAGTCTCCATAATTTTCAACCTCCGCTTTATAAGATATAAGAAATTCTTTTTTGGGGTCAATTTCATCAATGGGCATCCACAGATAGCCTTCTTTAGAATCAAATATTTTTGAGCTGGCAAAAGGATAAATTACAACTGGAAATTCTAAACCTTTGGATTTGTGTATGGTCATTATCTGAACCGCATTAATACTTTCCGGAGCAACGATGCTTATTCTTTCCTTCACTTTTTCCCATTCCTTTAAAAAAGTAAAAATAGAAGGATCATCTTTCTGCTCCACTTCTAAAACTAGTTCCATGAAATAGTTTAAGTAAGCATCCGAACTATGTGCTAAGTTCATTTTTTTAATAACGATTTCAAGACTGTCAAAGAGTGTATTTTGTTTGAAAAGGAAAGAATTAAATCCATATTCCATTTTTAGAAAATGGTCTAGGTGGCGCAGGTATTGGCTAATAAATTTGTGTTTATGATGTTTCCGTTCGGACAGGAATTCTAATATTTCAAACGCTCTGGAGTAATCATTTGGAGATAAAACAAAGTTTATCAGATTTATTAGAAAGAGGATTTTTCGGTTGTTTTTAAGGAGCAAGGTTTCTGAAGAAATTATCGGAATATTGTTATCCACTAAATAATTGGCTATTTGCACACCTTGATTTTTAGTCCGCGTTAAGACACACATATCCGAATAGCTATAGGACTCTTTTACGGATTGCAAAATAGAATCTAAAACGGTAGCACAGAAAATAATATCCTTTTCTTCAGGAAGTTGTTCTAAAAAGCTGATCTGAACCAAGCCTCCTTCTTTCCCATAATTTAATTGCTTATTTCCGTCAAAATATAACTTTGCATATTCCTTATTCAATAGTGAAGTAGAGATGCATTGAAAAAAATCATTGTTAAAAGCTATAATGTTTTTTCTACTTCTATAGTTAGTATCTAATGAGCTAACCACGGGTGTCGCAACAAATGGATTTTCTTCATTATTTATAAGGTTAAGAAATTGTTCGGCCTCCCCTCCTCTCCATCTGTAGATGGCTTGTTTGAGATCCCCAACGAGTATAAGGGTACCCACTTTGCCGAGATGGTCTGCGCTTTGCATGGCATTTTCTATCAAAGGAATGAGATTAGACCATTGCATGGTAGAGGTATCTTGAAATTCGTCAATAAAATAGTGCCTGTATTTTTCCCCTAATCTTTCGTAAATATATGGGGCCGGCTGATTTTGTATTTCCTTCGAGATGATTTCATTAAAAAACCCAATGGAGATTTGATCTCTTTCTTGTTGTATTAAGTCTATTTCATGTTGAATTTCCTTTAGGAGAGTAAGGGGTACAATGTTCTGATAGGCATTTTTTAAGAATAGTCTTCGATAAAATATTTCCTTTATACGGAGATATTTATTATAAAGCAACATTTCCGTATTAGGGTCCGGGAATTGGAAGGCTTTCTTTAATAGTCTTCCTTCTTGGAAGTATTGGAGTAAGCTATTACCATACAGCTTTTTTACTCCGTATTCTTTTTGAACTATGTATCTAAAGTGTTTTGGAAGTGTTCCACGGTTAAAGGCCTCCAATGGCACTCCACAAAAATTTATAAGTTCAAGGGATTGTTGAGCCTCAAAGGTCATGTCATTTTCGAGTTGGCCGATAGATTTGTTAAAGACTTCTATATAAGTCTGAAAGTCCTTAATTGTTGTATTCTTAATCCTATTTAAGTGGGCCAGCTGTTTTTCGTCAAAAAGTAGCTTCCCAACGAGGTTAAGGTCGTAAGAAATATCCCAGCTTTTATCATTGTCAATTTTTTCGGCAGCAAAATTTACGAGAAATGCAGTCAGGGTTTTATCACTCCCTGCCTTGTTTATTAACCTTTCCACGGCCTCTGTAAGAAGAAGTTCCTGGTCAAGGACCACCTCAAAATTTGGCGGAAGCTTAAGGTCTTTAGCAAATGTTTGCAAAAGACGAAAGTTAAACTTGTCTATAGTAGAAATATCAAAGAAAGCATAATTATGGAGAATAAGTTTAAGCGTTTTTTTTGCTCTTTTGTGCAGCACAATTGGTTCTAATTCAAGCGCCTCAGAAAGCGTTTTAAAAAGTTCATTTGAATTGTCAAGAATTTCTGATGAACTAAATTCAAACAAGCGCTCTAGAATTCTAGATTTCATTTCATTGGCTGCCTTATTGGTAAAAGTGATAGCCAAAATTTGATCAAAATTAAAGGAATTGTTTGAAGAGAGTATTATATATAGATATTCAGAGACAAGTTGGTAGGTCTTTCCGGAGCCAGCCGAGGCATTATATATTCTAAAAGGATTAGAAGACACTTATTTTTATTTGCAAATTACGGAATCTTAAAGAGTTCTTAACATATTATTAGGTTCATATATATGTTAAATAGAGTAAATTTACCGGAGATTAATAATTAATTAAAGAAACTAAATATGGCATTTGAATTACCTAAATTACCTTACGCCTATGACGCGTTAGAACCTTATATTGATGCTAGAACGATGGAAATACACCATACAAAGCATCACAATGGCTATACTTCTAAGTTAAATGCAGCTATTGCAAATACTACATTAGAAAACTCTTCAATTTTAGATATACTTGCCAATTTGGATATGGACAATGGGGCAGTACGAAACAATGGAGGAGGTTTTTATAATCATTCCTTATTTTGGGAAATAATGTCACCTAACGGAGGAGGAAGTCCAGAAGGACAACTGGCAGAGGCAATTGATGAAGCATATGGATCATTTGAAGAGTTTAAAAAGACCTTCAGTGCAGCCGCTGGAACTAGATTTGGCTCAGGTTGGGCTTGGCTTTGTGTGCACCCTGGAGGGAAGGTAGAGGTATGCTCTACTCCAAATCAGGACAACCCATTAATGCCTGGTGTTTCGTGTGGTGGTACACCTATACTTGGTTTGGATGTTTGGGAACACGCTTATTATTTGAATTACCAGAATAGAAGACCAGACTATGTTGAGGCATTTTTTAATCTTATTAATTGGTCTAAAGTTTCGGAATTGTACGCTGCAAATAAATAAAAAGCGAAGCTATACCGCACATTAAAAAAAAATCATCCAATTTAAATTGGATGATTTTTTTTTTAATAGAAAAGGGCGGAGAAGTCTCCACCCTTTTCGTCCCAAATCTTACCATAAACTTAACCTACTTATGCTATGGCATTACTAAATTACTGGTATTGTGAGAAATAACAAAGAAAATTTGTGAATTTTTAGACTTTTGAACCCTTTATTCCGCTCCTTTTGTCCCTATAATAAAGACTATAATGGGCATAAATTCTTGATAATCAGAAATAAAAAAGGCAGGCTACTGCCTACCTTTTTCCCCAAATCTTACCATGAACTTAACCTACTTATGCTATGGTTCTTCGAAAGTAAGCTAAGGGATGGGATCATAAAAATGTATTGGATAAACGCCTATTAAATGGGTTAAAGAACTTGGGAGGGAGAAATGGGATATATTTTTTGTGGAGTAAGAAAAATGGATAGTACAGACTATTGAAAACCTTTTTTTTCGGAAATAAAAAAGGCAGGCTACTGCCTACCTTTTTCCCCAAATCTTACCATGAACTTAACCTACTTATGCTATGGTTCTTCGAAAGTAAGCTAAGGGATAGTATCATAAAAATGTATTGGATAAACGCCTATTAAATGGGTTAAATGGCTTGGGAGAGAAAAGCAGAACAATTTTGTATGATATAAGTGTAATGGATATTTGGAACTATTGAAGACCGGCTATAACCGAAATAAAAAAGGCAGGCTTTCGCCTACCTTTTTCCCCAAATCTTACCATGAACTTAACCTACTTATGCTATGGTTCTTCAAATATATATGGAAGTGTCAGCCTCAGGAAAGAATTTAGATAAACGCCTTGTTTATAAGTTTAAAAGTGAAAAGGGCTTAATAGTACTATTTTTATTAAAGAATACTCCTACAGCTAGAATTGGGAGTTGTAGTAAATAAAAAAGGTGGAGAAGTCTCCACCTTTTTTGCCCCAAATCTTACCATGAACTTAACCTACTTATGCTATGGCGAAACTAAAGTAAACTCCAAGGGGGCTATAGGACTATAAAGCCGTTAAACAACACATATTATCGATGAAATGCACGATTTTATGCATTTCATCGATAAAACTTAGTATGCGCGTTCGTTTTTACCTTCGTAAAAATTAATAAAGGCTTTGTTAACAACTCTATTGCCACCAGGGGTGGGATAGTTGCCGGTAAAGTACCAATCCCCAAGATTTTTTGGACATGCTTGGTGTAAAGATTCTATGGTTTGAAAAATTATTTGTACTTCTGCTTTCATTTCAGGATGACTTAACAATTGGCCAATTTTCTCGGAGATTTGTTCTGCAGAAAATGGTTTGTAAAAATCCTTGACATAGTTAATCACATCTTTATCTGCTGTATTTAATTGACTTTTACATTTAGTATAAATCTCATCCACAAGATGCATGGTGTTTTTTTCTTTATGCAGTGCCAAAGCGGCCTTGAATGCAATAAAGTCTTCCAATTTTGCCATATCTATTCCATAACAGTCCGGATACCTGATCTGTGGAGCAGAGGATACTACTATTATCTTTTTTGGAGATAGTCTATCAAGAATTTTTAAAATACTTTTCTTGAGGGTGGTGCCTCGTACAATACTATCATCTATAATCACGAGATTGTCGTCTTCCTTAACAGAGCCATAAGAAACATCATAAACATGCGCCACTAAATCGTCTCGACTGCTGTCTTGGGTAATGAATGTTCTTAGCTTGGCGTCTTTAATAGCTACTTTCTCGATCCGAGGTCTTATCTCCAGTATATTATGGAGTTCTTCTCTGCTAATTGTTCTACCTAGAGTTAATATTTGCTCTTCTTTCTTTTTGTTTAAATAATTCTGGGCTTCTTTTACCATCCCGAGGAAAGAAGTTTCCGCAGTATTTGGAATATAGGAGAAGACCGTATTTTTGATATCCTCGTCTATCGCCTTAAGAATCTGAGGAAAAATTAATTTTCCTAGGTTCTTTCTTTCTTGGTATATTTCTTTATCACTTCCTCTGGAAAAGTATATTCTTTCAAAAGAGCATGCTTTTCGTTCTGTTGGCTCAAGTATTTGAGTCTCCTTTACGATACCATTTTTTTTGATAATAAGAGCATTTCCCGGATTAATTTCTTGTATTTCATCGTAGTCGACATTAAATACGGTTTGTATTGCCGGTCTTTCTGAAGCAACTACAACAATTTCGTCGTTTTTAAAATAATAAGCTGGTCTAATACCCGCCGGATCTCTTAAGACAAAGGCATCTCCATGCCCAAACAAGCCTGCCATGGTATAGCCTCCATCCCAGTTTTTTGCTGCTTTTTTTAATATTTTACCAACCTTAAGTCTATCTGCAATCAAAGGCGAGGCCTCCATTTTAGTAAATCCTTCTTTCTTTATTTGCCTGTAAAGCTTGGCTACTGCATCATCTAGGAAATGCCCTATTTTTTCCATTACGGTTATGGTATCTGCCATTTCCTTAGGATGTTGCCCCAACTGAACTAAATTGTCAAATAGCTCATCTACATTAGTCATGTTGAAATTCCCAGCGACAATTAAATTTCTATGCATCCAATTATTCTGCCTTAGGAAAGGATGAACACTTTCTATGCTGTTTTTTCCAAATGTGCCATAGCGAACGTGTCCGAGTAATACTTCGCCGATATAGGGAATGTGTTTTTTTTGAAGTTCTGTGTTTCCTATATATTCCGGGTGTTCTTCAAGGGCGGTATTAATTCTATTATTGATTTGATCAAATATATCCTGTATTGGTTGGGAAGCGATAGACCTTACACGACTCATATACCTTTCCCCTGGTAACATATCTAATTTAATACTTGCAAAACCAGCTCCATCCTGACCACGATTGTGCTGCTTTTCCATCATCAGATACATCTTATTTACACCAAAGAAGTCAGAGCCGTATTTATCCCTGTAATAATCTAATGGTTTTAGCAATCGGATTAGTGAAACACCACATTCGTGTTTAATAGCATCACTCATAGTTTGTATAAATTAAAAAAGCCCCGAAAAACGAGGCGTATTTATTATTGTAATTCAATATCAAATTGTGTCAATTCCTTAAATTGTCGTAGTCTGCTTTTAACTTCCGACTTTTCTAGATCCTTCATTCGCTCTGTGCCAAATTTTTCTACAGAAAAAGATGCCAAGTTTGAACCGTGTATTACAGCATTCTTTAAATTATTAAAGGAAATATTTTTAGATTCTGCCAGATATCCAACAAAACCTCCCGCAAATGTATCTCCAGCACCTGTTGGATCAAAAACTTCTTTTAGGGGTAATGCCGGTGCAAAGAAAATATTGTCTTTATGAAAAAGCAGGGCTCCATTTTCACCTTTTTTAATTACTACAAATTTCGGCCCCATAGTTTGGATAATACTAGCGGCTTTGACTAGAGAATGTTCATTTGTTAACTGTCTGGCCTCTTCATCATTGATGGTTATAATATCTACTTTCTTAATTACCTCCTTAAGTTCCTCCAAAGTATTATCCATCCAATAATTCATGGTATCCAAAACAATCAATTTGGGCTTTTTTTCCATCTGGCTTATTACACTTAACTGAATAGATGGGTGCAAGTTACCTAGCATTACTACGTCTGAATCTCGATAATTTTTAGGGACTACCGGATCAAAATCTGCCAAAACGTTTAACTCGGTAACAAGTGTTTCTCGCGTATTAAGGTCGTTGTAGTATTTACCACTCCAAAAGAAAGTTTTCCCCCCTTTAATTACTTCAATTCCAGATAAATCAATATTTTTTGCTGCAAGAATACCGAGGTATTCTTCGGGTAAATCATCCCCTACAATGGAGATTATAGCCATATCAATATCAAATTGGGAGGCTGCGAGGCCAATAAAAGTCGCTGCACCACCTAAAATTTTATCAGTCTTCCCAAAGGGAGTTTCGATAGCGTCAAAGGCGACAGTTCCAACGATTAATAATTTACCCATATAGAGGTTTTGATTTATCCGGCAAAGATACACTTTTGCTTGGCTAAAAAAGAAGATTTAAAAACAAAATGGACCTTCCCTACTTTCTGCCAAAATCGGCAGGAATTTCTCCCCAGGCTTTAGTTTCCCATTTAATAATCTCAGTATGATAAGTATTGGTTTTAAGCCAATTTACTGCCCTGGTTATTAAGGCGAATATTTCTTTGTTTTTTTGATTTTGTTTTAGCTTTGTGTTACAATTTTTCTTGCGTACCCAACTCATCGCGGTTCTCGAATCGGTATATAAAACTTTTGGACTGTTTATACTTTTTAAGAGCGCTAAACCATGAACTATGGCTAAAAATTCTCCAATATTGTTCGTGGCTTCTTCAAATGGTCCTTGTTTAAAAATAACTTTGCCACTTTTTGTTTCCACTCCTCGGTATTCCATCACCCCAGGATTCCCACTACTTGCGGCATCAACAGAAATGGAAAACATATTTGGTTGCCCAACTGATTTTAAGTATTGAGCGGAAACGGTCTTCTTTTGTTTAGACCTGCCTTTGTAGTCAGAATAACTTTTATTAAATGCGATTTTGGCAGAATGCACATCAGGGAAAGACATATATTGAGTTCCTTTGAAGCCGTCAATTGCTGCCTTACATTCTTTCCAGGAATCATAGATTCCTGGCTTTTTTCCTTTCCATACTACATAGTGTTTTTTATCGGCCATTACTTGTCTTGATCTAATAGCTCTTTAATAACTACAGGAAAATATTGGTATTCTAATTGGTGCACTGCCGCGCCGATTTCTTCCGCCGTTGCTTGTGATGGAACAGGAATAGTTACTTGCTTAATGATTGAGCCTTCATCGTAATTTTCGTTCACAAAGTGTATGCTAATACCCGTTTCCTTTTCGTTATTCTCCTTTATAGCTTGGTGAACTCTGTGGCCGTACATTCCTTTCCCTCCATATTTAGGTAATAATGCCGGATGTATATTAATAATTTTATCTGGAAAGGCATGAACTATACTTTGCGGGATTTTTAGGAGAAAGCCCGCCAAAACTATAAGGTCGGGATTCAGAGATTTTAGTAAACACAATACAATCTCTTTTTCTGTGAAGGCAATTTTGTTGAAGTACATACAAGCAATCCCGAGTCTTTGGCATCTTTCCAAAACTAAGGCATCTTTTTTGTTGGTAAGAACAAGATCTATATTTATGGCCTTATTTTCTTTAAAATAGTTGTAGATGTTTTCAACATTACTGCCAGATCCTGAGGCAAAAAGAATAATTCGTTTCATATGGACAAATTTATTCTTTTTGTTTTGAAGTATATGTAAAGAAGAAATAAACTAAAAGAATAGCCCAATATTCGCTAACCGACTAGGGGTTGCGGCGGTCTTAAGCCGTATTAATATAAATTTGATATGTATAAAAATTAGAGCTATTATCTTATACTTGAGTTTAAATTTCTTAAATTACATCACATTTTAACGACAAATAGTGTAATTACACCAAAGTTTTTTATTTTTGCCAACGATTTAAATTTTTAAAACCAAAATAATTATGTCAGACATTGCATCAAGAGTAAAAGCTATCATCGTTGATAAATTAGGTGTTGATGAGAACGAAGTTGTAGCCGAAGCTAGCTTTACCAACGACCTAGGGGCAGATTCATTGGATACTGTTGAGTTGATAATGGAATTTGAAAAGGAATTCGATATTCAAATCCCTGATGATCAAGCAGAAAACATCGCAACTGTTGGCCAAGCTATTAGTTATATAGAAGAAGCCAAATAATTTTATGATTTCTTGATAAAGATTTATAATTATCCATGTGGTAATCGTGCTGCATGGATAATTTTTTTTAATTTACACGTAGGTTGAACATCAATTAAAATTTGGTTAGATGCAATTAAAGCGAGTTGTGGTTACAGGACTGGGTGCTTTAACACCAATAGGAAACAACATCCAAGAGTATTGGGAAGCCTTGAAAGAGGGGAAAAGTGGCTCCGCTCCAATTACCTATTACGATACCGAAAAGTTTAAGACTAAGTTTGCTTGTGAATTAAAGAATTTTAGTGCTACGGACTACTTTGACCGTAAAGAAGCACGAAAATTAGACAGATTTGCTCAATATGCCTTAATCTCTTCTGACGAGGCGATTCTAGATTCTGGCTTAGATTTAGAAAAGATCGATAAGTTCAGAGTTGGGGTAATTTGGGGTGCAGGTATTGGAGGCTTAGAAACATTTCAAAATGAAGTGCTTAATTTTGCTGCCGGTGATGGTACTCCAAGATTCAATCCTTTTTTTATTCCTAAAATGATAGCCGATATTGCCCCTGGGCATATCTCCATAAAACATGGTTTTATGGGTCCCAATTACACTACAGTTTCTGCATGTGCATCTTCGGCAAATGCAATGATAGATGCTCTTAATTATATAAGACTTGGTCATTGTGATGTTGTCGTTTCAGGAGGAAGTGAAGCTGCCGTGGCTATTGCCGGAATGGGAGGTTTTAATGCGATGCATGCCTTGTCTACAAGAAATGACAGCCCTGAAACAGCATCAAGACCCTTTGATGCAACAAGAGATGGGTTTGTTTTAGGAGAAGGAGCTGGAGCCCTAATCCTTGAAGAATATGAACATGCAAAGGCAAGAGGAGCAAAAATATATGCCGAATTGGTAGGAGGAGGATTGTCTAGTGATGCCTACCATATGACGGCACCACACCCTGATGGAATTGGAGTTGTTAGGGTTATGGAGAATTCACTCCGCGATGCAAACCTAAAACCAGAAGATATTGACGCCATTAATACACATGGAACTTCCACTCCTTTAGGGGATGTTGCTGAACTAAAGGCAATCACTGAGGTTTTTGGTAAGCATGCCCCAAATATCAATATAAATTCTACCAAATCTATGACCGGACATCTTCTGGGTGCGGCTGGTGCAATTGAGGCGATTGCTTCTATTTTAAGTATGCAGCATAGTTTGGTGCCACCAACTATAAATCATTCAACGGTGGATGAAAATATAGATCCAAATTTAAATTTAACACTAAACAAGGCCCAGAAAAGAGAAGTAAATGTTGCTATGAGTAATACTTTTGGTTTTGGAGGGCATAATGCCTGTGTTATATTTAAAAAAATAAGCTAATCAAATAATGAATTTCCCGTCAAATATATTTAATTCCCATTCCAGAGAGGATGGGGATTTTTTTTTAGGGATATCAAAGATTTTAGGATTTAAACCAAAATCATTAAATATTTATAAAAAGGCATTCTTACACAGATCGGCCAATAAACGAGATAAAAGCGGAATTCCTCTTAATTATGAAAGACTAGAATTTTTAGGTGATTCTATGCTTGGAACTATTATTTCTCACTATCTCTATAATAAAGTACCCAATGGGGATGAGGGATATCTTACTAAAATGAGATCTAAAATAGTAAGTCGAAAACATCTTAATGAATTGGGGAAAGACCTTAATCTAATAAAGTATGTGGAAAGTAGAATTCCTAAATCTCATTTTGGAGACAATATTCATGGAAATGTTTTTGAAGCCTTAGTAGGGGCAATTTATTTAGATAAAGGGTATAAATATTGTGAAAAGTTTATTTCAGAACGGGTAATTGAGCCTTATGTTGATATTGAACAATTAGAAGGTAAAGTAATAAGTTACAAGAGTTTGGTTATAGAATGGTGTCAAAAACAGAAAAAAGAGTTTCACTACAAAGTATATGAAGATAATGGGAATGATGCTCTAAAGCACTTTGCGGTAAAGTTGTCTATTGATGAACGTGTAATGGCCAAGGCTAGAGCAACATCAAAAAAAAAGGCAGAAGAAAAAGCCTCAAAAAGAGCATTTTTTGCCTTGCAGGATAAAATGGGAAGAATACAGTTATAATTAATATTATATTTACAACTTAGTCTAGGCCATGATTACAACTCTTAAGTTTTCGGATGAGTTTTATGAAGAAGACTTCAGTCTTTTTGCTATTCACAGTGACTTGGAAGATTATGCTTTGGCTTATTCACTTAATTTAATGCTGGATATTCGTCTGAAAAGATCGCTTATTGATATTGATATCTCCGGACAGTCCTCTTTCCCTTGTTATGAGTGGAAAGATGCCATTAATGAAAGAAACTGGTCTTTAATTGTCAATACCAGTATAAAAGAAGAAAACTTAAGAAGAGATGATTTGTTTAGTAATGAAGAAACTTCAACAGTTTATCATTTAATGCCAGAGTTTAAAGATGTGGATTATTTTCTTAAAATAGAGCAAGAAGGAGAAGATTTAGACGAATGGCTTATGGAATCCCTTTTAAAAATATCCAAAGTAATTACTGCTTATCCAATTGAGGTTAGCACTATTAAATCCAAACAAAATTTAATTTTATAAAATATGCCTGATATTAAAAAGACAAAAATTGTAGCCACCTTGGGTCCTGCAACTAGCAAAAAAGAGGTTCTTAAGGAAATGATACTTTCTGGCGTTGATGTCTTTCGGATTAATTTTTCGCATGCCGATTATGACGATGTCAAAGCACGTGTAGATATGATACGTGGTTTAAATGAGGAAATGGGAATCTACACGGCTATTTTAGGAGATTTACAAGGGCCAAAACTTCGAGTTGGTGTTATGGCAGGAGAGGTAATTGTTTCTCCCGACGATGAAATTACATTTGTTACCGGAGAAGCTTTTGAGGGTAATGCAGACAGGGTTTATATGAATTACTCTAGTTTTCCAAAAGATGTTAAACCTGGAGAAAGAATCTTACTTGACGACGGCAAACTTATGTTTGAGGTTCTTACAACCAATAACGAAAATGAAGTAAGAGCCAAGGTTATTCAGGGAGGACCTTTAAAGTCAAAAAAAGGAGTTAACCTTCCAAATACTAATATCAGTCTACCGGCACTCACTGAAAAAGATATTCAAGATGCCTTGTTTGCAATTTCTTTAGATGTGGATTGGATAGCACTTTCTTTTGTAAGATTTAGTCAGGATTTAATTGATCTTCAGAATTTGATTAATGAGAATTCAGAACATAAAATTCCGATAATAGCGAAAATTGAAAAACCTGAAGCCGTAAAAAACATTGATAAGATTGTTTCCTATTGCGACGGAATAATGGTGGCCAGAGGAGACCTCGGTGTTGAGGTTCCGGCTCAAGAGGTTCCTCTAATTCAAAAACAATTAGTTTTAAGGGCTAAGAAAGCCAGAATTCCTGTAATTATTGCAACTCAGATGATGGAGACAATGATCACAAGCCTAACTCCCACCAGGGCAGAGGTAAATGATGTGGCAAATTCAGTAATGGATGGGGCAGACGCTGTAATGCTTTCTGGAGAAACTTCTGTTGGGAATTATCCAGTACAAGTAATTCAAAAAATGGCTAGTATTTTGCACAGTGTAGAGAGCTCCGATCTTATCAACGTACCACAGGAACCTCCGCATATCAGAACCAAGCGTTATATTACCAAGTCTGTGTGTTATCATGCCGCGATAATGGCTAACGAAATAAAGGCAAAGGCAATATCTACTTTAACAAATAGTGGGTACACTGCTTTTCAGATTTCTGCTTGGCGACCAAGTGCTCATATCTTGGTTTTTACCTCTAACAAGAGAATACTTACCCAACTTAATTTACTATGGGGGGTGAAGGCATTCTATTACGATAAGTTTGTTTCTACCGATGAAACTATCGAAGATGTAAATAGCATAGCTTGTAAAAAGGGGTTTTTAGATGTGGGAGATATGCTTATTAGCCTTGCGGCCATGCCTATAAAAGATAAGGGGATGGTAAATACACTGAGAGTTACGGAAATTGAAACCTGCAGTTTTTAATTAAGCAACCGCTTTTTCAAAAGCAATAAAATTTATTAAGTCGCCTTTTTTATTAAATAATGGTTCTGCCTTGATCCAACATTTATAAGTGGTTCCGTCTTTTTTATAATTAATTACGACAGTTTCAAAAGGTCTTTTTTCCCTTAGTGCTTCTCGTATGAGTTCTTTGCTACTACTTTTAGTCTCGGCCCCTTGAAATATGCTCGGTCTTTTACCCTTGACTTCTTCTGGGGTATACCCATTCATTTTTTTAATATTATTTGTAGCATGGACAATCCTTAAATCTGCGTCCGTAACGAGAACCACATATCCTTCTTCCATAACTTTAGCTTTTAAAGCCAATGGTTTGGTCCACTTCTTATTTTTGGCAAGAGAATCTAAAGTATTTAGATTTTTGAACTCTTTACAGATTTCATCAAAATATCTTCCCGAAATATCCCAAGAATTAAAAGGTAAACAATGAAGATTGTGCTTTGTATAAAAATGCGATGCCGCATTGTCGTATTCCATTAATTCTTTCATACTATAAATTATAAAACCAGGCTAGGTGTTTTAAAGAAAGAACCGGTTGTTAAGAGATTCTTTTTCATAGCAATTTTTATCAATACTACTAATTATAATAAGACCTGTAAAATTTATATATAGTATTAACAGTTTTGTTTAATAAAACTACTTCTATTATACCTTAATTCCCTAAAAGGATAAACAAGAAAAAGCTTACTTTATAGAAAAAATGCTTTAAGAGTAAGGGTAAGTTCTTTACTTTGATGGTTTTAAACCTAAAAATCGATACGCAATTGAACAGATACTTTTTCATCTTCCATAGTATTTTTATTCTGGTTTTGAGTATTTAAGTTAGACAGGGATATGCCCAGTAATCTGACAGAGTTTTCTAGTTGGTCTTGAAGTAGAAGTTCTTTGGCAGTTTCCAATATCATACTTTTATCAGAAATATAAAATGGAAGTGTTTTGCTTCGAGACTGTGTGCTAAAATCACTGTACTTTATTTTTAAAGTTAGAGTTCGTCCAGCAATTACCGATTTCTTTAAACGACTGTCCAATTCATTGGCTATTTTTTGAAGCTTATCTACCATAAATATTTCACTGCTCAAATTGGTTTCAAAGGTTCTTTCGGCACCAACGGATTTAGGCGGCCTTTTAGACTTAACGGGACTATTATGAATTCCTCGGACCACTTTGTAGTAAAAGGAACCACTTTTCCCAAAATGAGCTTCTAAAAATTCTAAAGACTGCGCTTTTAAATCTTTACCAGTAAAAATACCAAGGGCATACATCTTTTGAGTAGTGACTTTGCCAATTCCATAGAATTTCCGAATATCTAAACCTTCTAGAAAAGATAACGCTTCTTCAGGGGTTACTGTTTTTTGTCCATTCGGTTTATTGTAGTCGCTAGCTACCTTAGCGATAAATTTGTTAATAGAGATTCCTGCAGATGCCGTAAGATTGGTTTTAGCATAAATTTGTTTTCGAATTTCCTCTGCGAGAAGAGTGGCCGAGGGATTTCCCTTTTTATTTTCCGTAACATCTAAATAGGCTTCATCCAAAGAAAGAGGCTCTACAAGGTCGGTAAACTTATGAAATATGTCTCTGATAGCTTTTGATACTTCTTTATATCTATTATACCTTGGTTTTACAAAGATGAGATTTGGGCAATACTTTCGGGCTAAAACCCCACTCATCGCGCTTTTTACACCATATTTTCTTGCTTCATAGCTCGCTGCAGAAACGACCCCACGAATTTCATTACCCCCCACAGCTATTGGCTTCCCTTGAAGTTCAGGGGAATCTAGTTGTTCAACGGAGGCATAAAATGCATCCATGTCAACATGAATAATCTTTCGAAAGGGTCCCTGGAGCTGCATATTCAAATTTAAGGTATATTTAAGTCTATGAAAAATGAGGGTAAAACCGCAATTGTCCTTGGAGCTACCGGAGTCACCGGAGAATTAGTTTTGCAGCTATTATTGACAGATACTAGATACAAGAGTGTTGTGGTTTTTGCACGAAGATCTACAGGCATTACCCATTTTAAATTACAGGAACACATTATCGATCTTTTTAATTTGTTAGATTATAAAAATGACTTTCTGGGAGATGAGGTTTACTGCTGCATTGGCACTACAAAAGCTAAAACACCCAAGGAAGAAGAATATATTAAAATAGACTTGGGGATTCCGGTGGCGGCGGGAAGATTATGTATATCTAATAAAATTAAAACTTTTATGGTAATATCTGCATTAGGAGCCAAAGTTGGCAGCCCAATCTTTTATAATAGAGTAAAAGGAGAGATGGAATCGATTATTTTAGAGCTAAGTATACCATTTGTATATATTCTTCAACCCTCACTGATTGATAGTTCTAGGGATGAGAGAAGACTTATGGAGCAATTTATAAAGCACTTATTTTATATTGTAAACCCATTACTAATTGGGAGATTAAGAAAATTTAGATCTATTGAACCAATGTGCATAGCTAAATCCATGATCTGGCTTGCAAATAATACCTATCCATCAGGAAGACTAATATCTGATAAAATTGTGGAGTTGAGTAGGAGATACGTAGGCGAAACACGCCCAATAAAGTGAGTTATGTTAGAAATTGAAAGGAAATTTTTGGTTAATAATGAAGAATATATTTCTTTGGCATTTAAGAAAGAGTTTATCAAACAAGGTTTCTTAAATACACACCCAGAAAGAACGGTACGTATTCGTGTGATTAATAAGAAGGGGTATATTACTGTAAAAGGTAAATCGAATAGTTCCGGCGCCAGCAGGTTTGAATGGGAAAGAGAAATTTCATTTACAGATGCCCGGGCTCTTTTGGATCTGTGCGAAGATGGTGTTTTAGAAAAAGACAGATACTATGTGAAATCAGATAGGCATATAATTGAAGTTGACGTTTTTAAAGGAGAAAATAAAGGTTTGGTTGTGGCAGAGATCGAGTTAAATAATGAAGCGGAGGTGTTTTATAAACCGTCATGGATGGGAGATGAGGTAACAGGAGAAATTAGGTATTACAATTCAAGACTTAGTAAAGTTCCTTATAAACAATGGATTAAAGACTGAGAATTTAGGAAAAGCTATACTCCAATATCCCATCTCATAAGGCACTTTTAAACTGTTCTAAAAAACGAATATCATTTTCACTAAGTAAGCGAATGTCGGAAATCTGATGTAGTAAAAGTGCAATTCTGTCTATCCCCATACCAAAAGCAAAACCAGAATAAATATTGCTATCTATTCCACAATTTTCCAAAACATTAGGATCAACCATACCGCAACCCATTATTTCTAACCACCCTGTACCCTTGGTCATTTTATAGTCTGTTTCGGATTCTAGTCCCCAATAAACGTCTACTTCTGCACTGGGTTCAGTAAATGGGAAATAAGAAGGTCTTAAGCGAATTTTAGACTTCCCAAAAAGCTCTGTTGTAAAAAATTGTAATGTCTGTTTTAAATCAGCAAAAGAGACATTCTTGTCGATGTAGAGACCTTCTACTTGATGAAAAAAACAGTGAGATCTGGCAGATATAGCCTCATTTCTGTAGACTCTTCCGGGAGAAATAGTACGGATAGGGGGTTTATTATTTTCCATATACCTTACCTGAACGGAGGAGGTGTGTGTGCGTAATAAGACATCGGGATTGGTCTGAATGAAAAAGGTGTCTTGCATATCTCTCGCCGGATGGTGTTCCGGGAGGTTCAGGGCTGTAAAATTATGCCAGTCGTCTTCTATTTCAGGACCTTCTGAGACATTAAAACCAATACGAGAAAAAATATCAATAATTTGATTTTTTACAATAGAGATAGGATGTCTTGCGCCAATCTCCAGAGGTTCTGAAGGCCTCGTGAGATCTTTAAAGGCCTTGTTTAGTCCGTCCTTTTTTTCTAGCTGCTGCTTAAGGTCGTTTACTTTGTTTGTAGCCTTATTTTTTAATTCATTGATGGTCTGCCCAAACTCTTTTTTGTTTTTAGGAGCTATATTTTTAAATTCAGAAAAGAAATGTGTTAGTAAGCCTTTTTTTCCTAAATATTCAATCCTAAAAGCCTCAATGGTCTCTGGGCTATCAGAGGAAAAGTTGTTTACTATTTCCAAATGTTTTTTTAGTTCGTCTATCATTTTTTCTTAAAGGACTACGGATAAATTAAGTGCAAATTTAAAATAATTCCTTTGATGGTTGGTATTAAAAGAAAAATATAGGGAAAATTATACTTGGGATCTATTGATGGTTTTTTGGATCCATTTAACACATTTGCTAAATTTGGCAAAAATATGTTCTGGAGGAACTAAATCTGGGATTATACCAATACGTTCCATCATGTATTTTGGTTGGTCCAGGATGTCCACAAAAAGTGGAGTGATATCATTTTTTTTCAACTCCAATAATACTTCTTCCATGGCATATAATCCTGATTGATCCATATACTGCATAAGATCAAGCCTTAGGATTACAAATTCGGCTGTTTTAGGAATTTGTTCAGAAAGTGCTAAAAATTCGCTAGTAGTACCAAAAAATAGAGGCCCCTTTAAATGTTTAATGAAAACCTGCTCTTTTAAATTTATAGGAAAATTTCTTTCATCTGGCCAGAGTTTTTCTTTAGGAAGCGCTTTTACCTCAGACCTTTTGGCCGTGAGATCGCCTATTTTTTTCATAAACATTAGGGAAGCAATAACCAGTCCTATGCCTACAGCATATACTAAATTCCAAAATGTTGATAATATTAATACTACTAGCATCACCATTACTTCAGAGCTAAGACGAAGAGGACCGATGGTAATGTCTTTTGGCATGCTAGGAATTGCTCTTAATCCTTTGTAATCCATTACAGAAATTCCAACAGTAATTAAAATTCCCGCAAGGACAGCCGCAGGGATCTGGGAGGCTACAGGACCTAGCACTAATAGAATTAGAAGTAAAAACACACTCGAAAGCATACCTGAGAATTTGGTTTTTCCCCCAGAGTTAATATTAACTACTGTCCTAATAGTAGCACCAGCACCAGGTAGTCCAGCAAAAAGTGCCGCAATACTATTACCTATTCCCTGACCAATCAATTCCTTATTAGGCTTGTGCTTAGTTTTGGTCATATTATCGGCTACAACGGAAGTCAATAAGGAATCTATAGCACCTAGCAAAGCCAATGTTAAGGCGGTAAATATATAAGGTGAGATACTACTAAATTTGAATTTCGAAAAAATTTGTAAGTTAAGGACAGGAAAACCTTCCGGGATCTTCTCAATGGTCCTGTAATCTAAATCAAAAACATAGGCTAAGCCCGAGATAAGTATAAGGCCCGTAAGAGTACTAGGAATCGTTTTCGTTATTCGTTTAAAACCATAGATAACAATAATGGTACTTAGAGCTAAGATAAGTTCAAGCCAATTAATATTTCTAAATGCTTTTGCAAAAACCTTTAAAGTGCCAATAACGCCAGAAGCTTCGGAAACTGCCAGTGTTCTAGCTTCTTTAAGAATAGACTTTTCGGTTATTTCATTGGATCTATTAATTGTTTCTTCAAAATCTTCTAATACTAATATTCCTTCTTCAGCTTCTTCTTCTAAGATATTCTCCAGAATAAGTTCTTCAGCCTCAGGCTTAAATTCTTCAACATAATTCAAATCCTCCTGAGGATAATAGCCGATGGCTGGGAGAATTTGTGTAATGATTATTATGAGGCCAATTGCTGTCATAAAACCAGATACAACAGGATAGGGAATATATCTAATGTATTTTCCAATTCCCAACACACCAAGTATTATTTGAAATAGACCGGCCATTAAAAAGACTCCTAATATAGCTGGTAAGGCTTGCTCTATATTTCCGTCATTGTGCGCGACTATATCTGCAATAATTACCATGCTCACAGCCGTCATAGGTGCGGTTGGCCCAGAAATTTGTGTGTTTGTCCCACCAAATAAAGCCGCAAAAAAACTGATGAATATGGCGCCGTATAATCCTGCGCTAGGCCCTAAACCAGAAGATACCCCAAAAGCTAAAGCCAAAGGAAGAGCTACTACTCCAGCAGTTAATCCTCCAAAAAAGTCTCCTTTAAAACTTGAGATAAAACTCCTCATATATCAACTTTCAACTTGTTCAATACTTACTAAATAATAGAAAAAAATATGGATTTGAGAATCCTTAATTCATTGCAAGCATAAACTAGTCTAAGTGATATATTCCCATAATATTTTTTAATACCTCTTCTAAATCAATATTCAAATCAATTAACTTGCCACTGCTTATATCAAAAACCCAGCCGTGGACTTGTAAATTTCTATCCCTGTAGGCCTTTTGAATAGAAGCCGTTTTTATTAGGTTTACGCATTGCTCTTGTACATTCAGTTCAACCAATCGATTGTATTTTTCATCCTCATTTTCTATAGCATCTAATTCAGCCTTATGGATTCTATACACATCCCTAATATTTCGTAACCAAGGGTTTAGTATTCCTAAGTCTGCCGATTGCATTGCCGCCTTTACACCTCCACAAGAATAATGACCACAAACCACGACATGATTAACTTTGAGATGATCTACGGCATAGTTCACAACAGACATAACATTCAGGTCTATACTTATAACCATGTTGGCAATATTTCTATGGACAAAAACTTCTCCTGGTCCCAGACCCATTAAGTCTTCTGCAGTTACCCGACTATCTGAACAGCCTATGTATAAAAGTTCAGGATTTTGTCCTTTTCCAAGTTCTTTAAAAAACTCGCTGTCTTTTGAGAGTTTAGAATTTATCCACTTTTTGTTATTTTCGAATACTTTTTTAAGTTCCACAATAAATATTTTAGATTATTAAAGTTTGTACGTTAGTTAGCTTTAGGTCTAAGCCTAAAAAATTCTATATAGCTTTCCGGATTTTCTACTACTCCTCTTTCGGAAATTAATTTAATAACAATATTTCGATTAATCGCTTTTTGAGAAAAATCTTCCAGAATTTCAATGATATCATTATCGAGATACCTTGTTTTACTCACATCTAGTTCTAAAAAAGAGTCTCGCGGGAGGGCATCTAATTCTTTTAAGATAGCTCCTTTATTAAAAAAAGTAACTTCTTCCGCCAAAGTCATTTTTAGTTTATGAACCCCATTACTCTTATCTTCTATATGTAAAAAGTGAGAATTTTGATAACTTTTAATCAGGATTACAATTATTCCTACTGCTAGTCCCAAGCCAATTCCAATTAATAAATCGGTAAACACTATTCCCAGAACGGTAACGGTAAATGGGATAAACTGCTTCCAACCTAATTTGTACATGGAAAAGAAAAGCGCAGGTTTAGCTAATTTATAGCCAACAATAAATAGTATGGCAGCTAAAACAGAAAGAGGAATCATGTTTAAAAAATTCGGAATAAGTACAACAGATATAAGTAAGAAAAAACCGTGTACAATTGCCGACAATTTAGTTTTTCCTCCCGATTGAATATTTGCAGAACTTCTCACGATTACCTGGGTAATTGGAAGGCCTCCGATCAATCCTGAGAAAATATTCCCAGCGCCTTGAGCCAATAGTTCTCTATTGGTTGGAGTTACTCTTTTTTGAGGGTCCAATTTATCCGTTGCCTCTACACATAACAAAGTTTCCAAACTAGCCACTAGTGCAATTGTAAAGCCGGTGACCCATATCTCAGGCCTCCCAATCACTGAAAAATTTGGAAAACTAAACTGAGACATAAACGACCCTAAACTATCCGGAATTGGAACACTTACCAAATGTTCTGATGAGATAGATAAAAGACTATGGTCTTTGGTTATTACGAAAAAAAGAATACCAACGATAACTGCCACCAATGGTCCTTGTATGAGTCGAAACACTTTAGATTTCTTAGTTAAGACCTTGTCCCATAATACAAGTATACCAAGACCAATAATTGCTATTAGGGTAGATCCGGGACTTATGAAATTCACCGTATTGACAATTTCAGAAAAGGTATTTTCACCATCAACCTGGATAAATGCGAAATCGCCCTCCGGATCAACATCATAACCAAAAAAATGAGGAATTTGTTTAAGAATTATAATTATTCCTATTCCTGTAAGCATACCCTTAATTACAGAAGAAGGGAAATAGTAGCCAATTACACCAGCTTTTAGAACACCAAATAAAATTTGGATGGCACCTCCGATAACTACTGCTACGAGAAAATTTTCATATCCCCCTAATGTGCCAATAGCAGTTAATACGATTGCGGCTAAACCTGCTGCAGGACCACTAACACCTATTTGTGATCCACTGAGTGCCCCTACTAAAATACCACCAACTATACCGGCAATTAAACCAGAGAATAACGGGGCTCCACTAGCTAAGGCTATTCCTAAGCAGAGGGGAAGGGCCACAAAAAAAACTACAATACTAGCAGGTAAATCACTTTTTAAATTTCGAAACATAAAGAAAGGGTTTATTCCTTAGAATAAGGATTAAATATTAATTGCGAGGGGTTTAAAAAAAACTAAAATTAAATAGTCTAGCCTATTCTGGAGGAGGTAAAAAGACTTCTAGTATATGTACTCCAAAAAACACACTCTTTGATGGAATAATAAACAAAGTGTTTAGTGTTTTTGTGAATGATTTTAGATGGCTAAAGTCTTGTAGGACAGTTTCTTCATCAAAGTCATTATTCTTCTGCTCTTCTGGATCTTCATCTGCCAAACTTATGGATATAAAGGATACCTCTTCTAACCCAAAAACTAATAGACTAGAAGGGACAAATACAACAAATAACCAAATACAGCTTAGTATCGGAAAAATTACTGACTTCATGTAAAACATCTGACTAAATAACAAATATAAAAGGATACTGCTAACTATGTGTTAAAGATTTTTAAAAATCTTTAAGCAATTTAATTTCTGAAGAGGGAACCCAACCTATTTTACCATCCAATAATTCAATTTTACTCCAATCCTTAAGTTTATCCAATACATTAACTTTGGTTCCTTCATGCAATTGAAATACTTGAGGACTTCGATTATTTGGTTCTGATTTTACGCCAATTTCATTCGCATAAATAATGGCGGGGTTGTTTGAATTAAAGTCTTGGTATTGTAAAAAGGCAATAAGTATGCAAACAAGTGAGAAAATTAATGCCCCTATGCTAATACTGAAAGAAATTCTTTTATAATTCGAATAACTGAAATAATAGAATAAGATATAAGAAATAACAAAGACTAAAACAAAGAAAACTGCCAAATAGGCCCATTGATCAAAGAAGAGCAGCCTTGTCACTGAGTTGTAAATTTTGTTTAGACTTGTTACCGGTAAGGGATCTATTGCATCAAGCGTCATGTTTTGAGCATAGGCAAGATTATTCTTTATTTCCTTATCCTGAGGTTTTAAAAGAAGCGCTTTTTCATAGTAATAAATACTCGGAGCAATCTGATTTAATTTATAATAACAATTTCCAAGATTAAAATATACTGCGGCAGAATGTTCACCTCCTTCTATAATGGATAAATAACTCGATATAGCCTCCTCATAGTCCCCCGCATTATAAGAATCGGTCGCCTTATTAAACCTGGCTTCGTTCTCTTGTGCAGGTGAGATTTGAACTAAAAGGAGAAATAGTATACCTACCAATTGCTTCATGCTATAACTTTTTATCCATTTGAGAAATTGTTTCACTGGCTTTTTCGTAGTCCTGCTGCATTTGTACATCAGAAAATGGACTATAACGGGCCATTTCACAATTCTTTAATAGGTTTACAAAGGCATCAACAGTTGCTTTACCTATTTCCCTTTCTATTAAGAGGCTAGATATTTTATCCTTGCTGAAATCAGTAGTCTCAAGTTTTAATTTAGCCTTTAAGTAATTGTGTAGCGCTTTTTCCAGAGCAATGTAAAATGATTCTTTTTCCCCAAGCGCCTTTTTAGATTCCGACAGATATTTTCTAGCAAGTTTATTAGCTTTCTTTATTTTATTGCCCACTACGTCACTCGCAATTGTTTCTCTTTTCCTTACAAAAAACATAGCCAGAGGGATAAGTAATATGGGAGAAAAAAGCCAAAGATAAAATCTTGTAGACCCAAAGAAATAATTAGTTCCAATAGTGCTTAATCCTGGTTTTAGTTTTATAAATCGAAATTGATCACCGGTAGATACAATTGTTTTTTTTGTGGCACTTGCAACTTCAGAAGAAGAACCAGAATTATTTAGGGGACCTTCGAGAACATTAATGGTTATTTCCTCAGAAGTTATAGTCTTATAGGTTTCAGCCTTAGGGTCAAAATAACTAAACGATATACCAGGAATTGGATATTTCCCTCTAAAGGAAGGTACTATTGTATAATTGTCACTGACCTTTCCTTGCATGCCGGAAATGCTAGTTTTAACATCCTCCTTAAATTCAGGATCATAAACCTCTAGGGAAGAAGGCACGGAAGGTTCCGGAAGTTGGAATAATTTTAAGTTTCCTTTTCCTTTAACTTCTACAATAGCCTGTAAGGATTCGGAAGCATTGAGGCTAGATTTGGTGGTTTTGACATTAAACTGAAAATCGCCAACAGCTCCGGTAAAATTTGCCGGCCTGCCTTCGAGAGGTAAAGGTTTAACCTGTATCACACGCTTTCCTGCGGAAACGGTCTTATTGGCCTGTGAATAGACTCTTCCTCCAAAAAAATCTCTTCTGTTTGTAGGAACTTCCAAACTAACATCTAACGAAAGTGGTTCGATGGATAGTTCTCCAGATTTCTGAGGATAAAGCACTACACGTTTTAGAACTACGTACCTGTAGGACTTTCCCTGATAGGTGCCATTCTGTACATTGTACTTGGTAAATGGCATATCCTGACTCCAAAAATTGTTGTACGTAGGATTATCCAGAGGTCTAAAATCCCGGACATTAATTGTTGGACTAACATATAGTTTGTAGACAACGCTTATAGCCTCGTTTAAATAAGGATTTATTTTTGAAACTTCAGCTACTAAATGAAGATTTTCTGCCGCAATATTGTCTACGGACATTTGATCACTTGGTTTATCTACGGCTGCCGTAACGGTAACATTTTTGGCCAAAGATTTATATACTTTACCGTCTATGGTAATAGAAGCTTGCTTTATTTTAAAACTTCCTCTGGCAGTAGGAGCAAGCGTGTAGGAGTAAGTTTTCGAATAGGTACGAACCCCATTTATCCATGAAGAACTAATGGACTGAGAAGGCCCCATTAACACTCTAAAGCCTTGAAAATCAGGTGGAGTAAAATTATCACCATCCTTATTCATTACAAAATCTACCCGTAATCTTTCATTAATCCCTAAGGTATTTTTGCTAAGTTCTACTTCAAAAGTTACTGCATCCTTGTCTTGTGCCCATGACAACTCAGCGATCAAAATGACAAATAGAACAGCTAGGTAATATGTAAGTTTTTTTCTTATCACCAATCCTTAGTATTTTTTGTTTTGGCGCCCTTTACTTTTTTAGCATCCATTTTTTCTTTCACCTTTTTTTCTTCATTTTCCATTGCTTCCAACAAATTTTTTATTTGCTGTTCGGACAATTGATTAGGTCTTGGCTGATTTTTTTGTTCTTCTTCTCCTTGCTGCTTATTTTGATTATCCTTTTCATCTCCTTCTTCTGTTTTATTTTCTTCTTTCTCCTCTTCCCCCTGATCCCCTTCATTATTTTCCTGATCGTTTTCTTTGTCTTCAGGGTCACCTTTGTTCTCATCTTCATTTTCCCCCTGATCTTGTTGGTCCTGGTTTTTATCCTTTTCCTTTTCTTGATCCTCGTTTTCCTGATCTTTATTCTGATCCTGATTTTGTTGATCTTTCTTGAGAAGTTCTTTTGCCAAAGCTAAATTATATCTTGTTTCTTCGTCCTGGGGATTATTTCGTAAAGACTCTTTATAGGCTTCAACGGCCTTTGCATAATCTTTGTTTTGCATAAACACATTTCCCATATTATGAAACGCTTTGTGTTTCATGGGTTTCCCTTCAGACGTTTCGCCAGCCTGTTTAAAACGCCCAAAAGCTTCAGAATAACTTGCTTTATTATAATAGGCATTACCTAAATTGAACGGGGCCGTCGTATTCTCCTCACTCTTTGAAATAGCTTTTCGATAATTTACTTCCGCATCGATAAAGTTGTTTTCTGATAATTCTTTATTTGCCTTCCAGGTAATATCTGTGGAAAGTTGTAATGCTTTCTCCTTGGTTTTTTCCTCATCCTGACAATAAGAGCTAAAGCACACCAAAAAGAATAGTACAAAATAGGTCTTCATATCAATTTATTTCTTTTTCGTTAAAAAGATTTAATTTCTTTAACCACTCGGTTTTTCTATCCAATAGGAAAATATCCAAAAATAGAAATATTAGCCCAATACCGAGAAACCATTGAAACTGGTCTTTGTATTCTGCAAACTGTTTCGCTTCAAATTCAGTCTTATCCATTTGATCTAACTGATCTTTAATAAAGTCTACTGCTTTTTCGGTATCCGAACCATTTATATACTCTCCATTACCTTCGCTTGCAATGTCTTCTAAGGTTTCCTCGTTTAGTTTTGTAATTACAACTTCGCCTTGAGCATCTTTTTTGAGACTTTCTACAATACCATTTCTCTTAAGAGGAATAGGACTTCCTTTTTCCTTCCCCACTCCGATGGTAAAAATTCTAATACCTTCTTCTACAGCTAGTTCTACTGCGTCTAAGGTAGACCCCTCCGAATGATCCTCCCCATCTGAAATAATAAACAAAACCCTGTTTGTTTGTTGTTCATTATCGAAGTAAGTTGACGCCAGTTCAATAGCTTCATTAATAGCAGTTCCTTGAGAGGAAAGCATATCTGTATTCATGCTTTGTAAGAACATTTTTGCGGCGCCGTAATCTGTTGTAATTGGCAGTTGTGGATATGCCTGTCCGGCGTATGCAATTATTCCTATACGATCACTCGCTAACTGATTAATAATCTCAGAGACCAACCTTTTTCCTTTCTCAATTCTATTAGGTGCAATATCTTCTGCCAGCATACTTTTTGAGACATCTACAGCAAAAACTATATCCACTCCTTCTCTTTTAACCGTTTCCAGCTTTGTTCCAATTTTTGGGTTAACCAGGCCTAGAACTAAAAAAGTTATCCCTAACATCATGGTTACCAACTTTAGACCTGTTTTGAAACCTGATTTGTTCGGAGCAAGCCTCTTTAATAAATTGGCCGCAGCAAACTTTTTCTGAGTTCTTGTTTGCCAAATACGCAAGAGTATATACACAATCACCATAAAGGGTATTATGGAGAGTAAATAAAAATATATTTTTTCGTCTAATTGAATCATCTTTATATAAAACTCTTAAAAAGTGTATTTCGCATAAACCATTCTAATAACAAGAAGGCCCCGGCTAATAAGACCCATGGTCTAAATTTTTCTTCGTATTTATAATATTTAAACTCTTCAACTTCTGTTTTTTCGAGTTTGTTAATCTCATCGTAAATGGCTTCTAATTTTTCATTATCCGTGGCTCTAAAATATTTCCCTCCGGTAACAGAGGCAATTTCTTTTAGCAGATCTTCATCAATTTCTACTTCTCTCATACCATATCTATAGGAGCCATCATCATTGTAAGCAACAGGTGATAGAGCATTGCCATTAGTTCCCAAGCCAATGGTGTATGTTTTAATATCAAATTCAACAGCAAGATCCGCCGCAGTCTTAGGTTCAATAAAACCGGAATTGTTTACTCCATCGGTTAATAAAATTATTACTTTACTTATAGATTTACTTTCTTTCAGTCTGTTTACAGAAGTTGCAAGACCCATGCCAATTGCCGTCCCATCGGTTAATTGTCCATAGGTGATTTCTTGCAAAGCATTCAAGGCAATACTCTTATCACTAGTAATAGGAGTCTTTGTATAACTCTCGCCGGCATATGCCACTAAACCAATTCTGTCACTTGGTCTTTTTCTAATAAAATCTGCAGCCACTTCTTTTAAGGCAGAAAGTCTATTGGGTTTTAAATCTCTTGCCAGCATACTGGAAGAAACATCAATAGCAATTACAATATCTATTCCTTTAGTGGTTTTAGTTCTGGTTGAAATCTCTTCGGTTTGTGGCCTTGCCATTGCTACAATTATTGCGGCAAGTGCTAAAATACGAAGGGCAAAAAGTAGTGGTTTAAGTTTGGGTAAGATGTCCTGGGTAGTAAAGCCATCAATACTCGGGATTTTTAAAGAGGCATTTTCTTCTTTACGCATGAAAAAATGCCAAGCAATAGCCAATGGCAGTAGTAATAACAGCCAAAAAAATTGTGGGTTTGCAAATTCTACATTTTCAAACATCATGCATCCGTTTTTACTTCAAGCTTATTAACTATTCTTTCTATAATCTCTTCTGCATAGGTATCACCGTCTTTCCACGCCAAAATAACTTGCTGTTGAAACCCTTTGCCGCCAAAGAGAATGATAGTATATTCTCCATTGACTAGCTCTTTTGAATTTCCAGATTTAAATTTCCCTCTGCCATATACCTTAATCCCTTTTATACCGGTCTTCGTGCTAAATTCTTCTTGCTTTGTAATGATATTTTTGGCCCCCTGTTTTTCGAAATTGGAGAGTAAGTCCTCTACAATTTTTGTGAAGTCAGGTTCTTCCGGTTTTGCAAGAGTAGTGGAGGTAGCACCTATGGTTAAAAGACTTTTCTCACTATTAAACATAAAGGCTTGCAACTCCTTAATATTTGCCTTTGTTTCTGGGTCTAATTTAACCTCTTGTCTAACTAAGACCTCAGGAGTTTCAAGAATAATAGGGGGGTAGCCATAGGCACTAGAAATCCATTCTCCTTCAAGAAGTCTCTTTGATGGATGCATAGTAATAGTGTCCCATACTAATTTAGGTCCTTTAAAAGCCACCAAGCTACTGAGTACAAATACTACAGCGATAGTTGCGGCAGCAGAGATATAAAGAACTTTTTTTCTGTGCTTTTTTCTGGCTAATTCTTCTAAATATTCTTGTTGTTGCATTAATTCCTCCTCCGTAGGCTCAGGAATTGCTTCCTTAGTTTTTATAACAATTTCTTCTACAGATTTCCTGTCATTTTCTGCGGTTGAGGTTGGAGGTTTTGAACGAGCAAACTTTACCAAATCTGCCGATTTCAATATCCTTTCGAACTGTTTAATGGTATCTTGCTTTAGATTTAACTGCCCGGCTTCCTGCAGTAGCTCTAACTTTTCAATTAATTGATCTGTAGTACTTTCTAAGGCATAAATGTTTACTTCTTCTTCCAGGTAAGACCTTACGATAGCGGTTAACTCTGAATAGTATTTTTTGTACTCATCCTGTATGAGATATTTGGAATTTTCTAGTCTTTTTAACTCCATCAGAGCTCTGTCATAAGGAGGTAGTAATGCTACCATTTCTTCTTCAGTCAACGGTTTCTTTCTAATAAAAAACCAATAAATTATTGTTCCAATAAGTCCTAGGAAGAGTATTGCGAATAAAATATACAGCCAAAGTTTACTACTGCTTTTTTCTACACTTACTAGCGGCTTTATGTCATACATTTTTTGATTAACGGTATCCACTGGAATTGTTGCTACCTGTACACTAGCCGAGTCGGTAAAGTAGGGAACTCCATCGATTTCAATTCGTTGTGATGGGAGCTTGTAATTTCCAGAATCGAATTGGGTTAGGGCGTAGATTTTTTGAAGTGTAATTCTGTCTTTTTTTCGCGTAGTATCCGTTTTAAATGCTTCAACAGTTTCTAAAGGAGAAAAAGTCTGCCCTTCTGGAAAGTGAACCGCAGAGGTAGAATCTGTTTCTACGGTGACTGTATATAATATTTGTTCCCCAATTTTAATTTGGGTAGTATCTATAGAAGTAATCAGTACCGGTTTCTGCTGCGCGTTTACACCAATACCCATAAGTAGTAAAGCTCCTAAAAGGGCAATCCTCTTTAGGGAGTTTACGTATAATCTATGGCTATATTTAGTAGTTCTAAAATTCAAGTCTTATCCTCGTTGTTTAAAATAACCCAATAGTTTTTTTACATAGCTTTCATCAACCCTACTGTGAATAACACCACAGCCAGATTTAGCAAAGACTTCTTTAAAATAGTTAACTCTGTCTTTGTAATATTGTCCGTAAGCCGAGCGGACTTTTTTGGATTGTGTATTAACTAATCTTGTAGACCCTGATTCTGCATCCTGCATTTGTACAACGCCTAAATTTGGAATATTCTCTTCTCGGCTATCGTAAACTCTGATGCCGGTAACATCGTGTTTTTTACCCGTAATTTTTAAAGTCTGTTCATAGTCTAAAGCCATAAAATCTGATAAAATAAATACGATGGCTTTTTTCTTCATCACATTAGTCAAAAATTTCAACGCATTTGCAATATTAGTTTTTCTGCTTTTAGGCGTAAACTCTATTAATTCTCTAATGATTCTTAAGACATGACTCTTCCCTTTTTTAGGGGGAATAAACAGTTCCACTTCATCTGAAAAAAGAATTACACCAGCTTTGTCATTGTTCTGTAAGGCAGAAAATGCTAAAGTGGCCGATATTTCAGTGATAATTTCATTTTTGAACCGATTTGAGGTTCCAAATAATTCTGATCCACTAATATCTACCAAAAGCATCATAGTAAGTTCTCTTTCTTCCTCGAAAACCTTAACAAAAGGCTCGTTATATCTTGCCGTAACGTTCCAGTCTATGCTTCTTACATCATCGCCAAATTGATATTGTCTTACTTCACTGAAAGTCATACCTCTACCCTTAAAAGTGGAGTGGTACTCTCCACCAAAGATATGGTCAGAAAGACGGCGAGTCTTTATCTCAATTTTACGAACTCTTTTAAGTAATTCTTTGGTATCCATTTTGGTTCAAGCTTTAATGTAGACTAGGCTTATACCTCTAAAGGCATTAAACTTTTTAGGTTGAACGTTTATGGCACTTCAATTTGGTTTACAATTCTATTAACTATTTCCTCTGAAGTTACATTTTCGGCTTCTGCCTCGTAGGTGATTCCAATCCTATGTCTTAAAACATCATGTACTACTGCCCTCACATCTTCTGGAACCACATAGCCCCTTCTTTTAATAAAGGCGTAACACTTGGCTGCATTAGCTAGGTTAATACTCCCTCGCGGGGAAGCTCCAAAACTTATTAGGGGTTTTAGGTCTCCTAAATCATATTTTTCAGGATATCGGGTAGCAAAAACGATATCTAAGATATACTTCTCAATTTTTTCATCCATATACACTTCCTTAACTACTTGTTGCGCGCTAAGAATTTGTTTTATAGAAACCACAGGTTTAATTTGTTTTGAAAGTCCCTGAAGATTTTGACGAATGATAATTTGTTCTTCATTCATTTTTGGATAGTCAATGACTGTTTTAAGCATAAAACGGTCAACTTGTGCTTCAGGTAATGGATAAGTTCCTTCTTGTTCCACGGGGTTTTGTGTGGCCATAACCAAGAAAGGTTTATCCAAAATAAATGTCTCATCGCCAATTGTTACTTGTTTTTCCTGCATCGCTTCTAATAAAGCCGATTGCACCTTTGCCGGAGCTCTATTTATTTCATCAGCAAGCACAAAATTTGCGAATATGGGTCCTTTTTTAATGGAAAAATCATTAACCTTCATGTTGTAAATCATGGTTCCAACAACGTCTGCAGGTAAAAGATCTGGGGTAAATTGAATTCTACTAAAACTCCCTTTTACTGCCTTAGACAAAGAAGTAATGGCTAAGGTTTTCGCTAGCCCCGGTACACCTTCCAATAAGATATGTCCTTGTCCCAAAAGTCCAATTAACAATCTTTCGATCATGTGTTGTTGCCCAACAATCGCTTTATTCATCTCCATAATCAGTAAGTCAATGAAAGCACTTTCTTGCGAAATTTTTTCATTCACTGCACTAATATCTACAGTAATATTTTCATTCATACGGTTAATTTTTTGGTCTAAAAGTAGTTGGTTAAAAAGTATGGCGCAAATTGAAAATTTATTTAGATAAGTGCTGTTAATGATTGGTTAAAAAAAGGGCAAAACCCTTAGTTTTATGAAGTATTTAAGGGATTTATTTGCTAAATTCACAAGCTTATGAGAAACAACATCGAGTATTCAAAAATAATTTCGGGAACTATGACTTGGGGAGAATGGGGGAAACAGCTCACCACTTCGCAAATGTGTAGTTTAATTGATTTTTGCAAAGAGCATGAAATCACCAGTTTCGATCATGCAGATATTTATGGAGATTATGGAAATGAAGAAGCTTTTGGAAAGGCATTTCTCCAAAGTAATACTAATAGAGATGAAGTTCAGTTTATTTCTAAATGTGGGATTCAATTTGTAAGTAAGGCAAGGTCTAATCGAGTAAAACACTATAATTATTCAAAGGATTATATTGTATGGTCTGCAGAGCGTTCACTTCAAAAATTAAACACCGATTATTTGGATCTTTATCTTTTGCACAGACCTAGTCCGTTAATGGAACCGAATGAAATTGCGGAGGCAGTCCAAAAACTACAAAAGGAAGGGAAAATAAGACAATTCGGAGTTTCTAATTTTAGTCCCAGTCAAATCGGTCTCTTGGAGAAAGCCATAAGCGTACAGGCAAATCAAGTTGAATTTTCTTTAAATTCTGCGCAGGTTATGTACGACGGAACTTTTGACGACTGCATTATTAATAATCGCATGGCTATGGCTTGGAGTCCTTTAGGAAATTTCTTTAGAGAGAATGATAAAAGACAGAAAAGAATAAATGAGGTTATGTTGGAACTTCAGGAGAAGTATGAGGCGAGTTCTTCACAAATATTATTAGCCTGGGTTTTAAAACATCCAGCTAAAGTTATACCAGTTGTTGGGACAGCAAACAAGATAAGATTAGGAGATTCAATAATGGCGCAGAACATTGATCTAGATACGGAAGATTGGTTTAGCCTATTAACAGCCTCCCAAGGGCATGAAGTACCGTAAATTAATTATTCAAAATGACAAAAAAAACTGCTTTAATAACAGGATCTACTAGTGGAATAGGTAGGGCGACGGCACAATTATTTGCCAAAAATGATATTAGACTGGTGCTGTGCGGAAGGAGAAAAGAAAGATTAGAGCTATTAAAGAATGAATTGTCTACCTATACTGAGGTTACAACTCTGACTTTTGATATAAGAAATCGGGAGGAAGTCAATGTTGCCATAAGCAGTATTCCTGAAGATTTTTCGCGGATTGATATTCTTATAAATAATGCGGGAAATGCGCATGGTATGGAGACCTTCGACCAGGCTAGAATAGATGATTGGGAAGCTATGCTCGATATCAATGTAAAAGGGCTGCTGTATGTTACAAAAGCGATTCTTCCAGAAATGATAAATAATAATTCTGGCCAAATAATTAATATTGGATCTACGGCAGGAAAAGAAGTGTACCCAAAAGGAAACGTTTATTGTGCAAGCAAGTACGCAGTTGACGCAATAAATAAGGCTATGAGAATTGACTTGAATCCCTATTCCGGGATTAGAGTGGGGGCTATAAATCCTGGGTTGGTAGAAACCGAATTTAGCGATGTTCGATTTAAAGGAGATAGGGAGAGGGCAAAAAAAGTATATCAAGGTTTTTCCCCCTTGCAAGCAACCGATATTGCTGAGATAATACACTTTGCTATAACAAGGCCGGCCCATGTGAATATTGCAGATTTGGTGGTTATGCCAACAGCGCAGGCTAGTAGTACCATTATTAATAAAATTACATGATTAATAAACGGCTTTTGGTCAAAAACCTTTTAGCGCATAATGATGAGAATAGTTTTTATGACAAGAAAAGGAGCATAGATATTGGACAAAAAGCCGGGAAAGCAAAATTCCTGAAGCATGTTTGTGCTCTGGCAAATAGCAACCCCAGAAATAATTCGTTTATTGTAATTGGGGTAGAAGATGATGACAATGCAATAATCGGGGTAGATTTTTTTGATGATAGTAAAATTCAAAACTTGGTAAATGCTTATTTACAAAACCCACCACTAATTTCATATGAAAATATTCCATTTCCACATCTACCTGAAGGGAAGGTAGTAGGTCTTGTTACAATTCGCTCTTCAGAAGAGGTATGTACCCTTAAACGAAATATATGGAAGTATTATGGGGGTGCTGTTTTTTTTAGGGAAGGCAGCATCAGTATGCCTAAGGCTGTAAATATTGAATTAAAAGATATTAACTCCCGGACAGTGGCGACCATAGAAAAACACGCGAGGAATAATATTGAATTAACACTTTCCGGGGTAATTGATTTTATAAACCATAGACATAAAGACCTAAAAAGCAATTATAAAGTATTTAAGGAACAATTTGTCTTATGCTGGGCTGGACATGAAAAGAAGACCTATAAAAAGGTTTTTTATTCAAGGGTAGATATCGAATTAATTAATGAGCAAGTGAAACTTTTCTATTCTGCTCTAGATGAGGTGGCAATTGAATATAACGACAATACCTTTACTATTATCGAGTATATAAAACTGGGTTTAGGAGATGAATTAAAGTATTATCCCTTGGAAAAAGTAGTCATAGTATTTTCGAATAAGGCTACCTATCAGATTCATAGCGACTTAATATTTGAACCTCCGCAGTTTAACAGAAAAACGCTGCATCATATTTTTAATTCAAACAGAGCTCTCCTAAAGAAATTGGAAAACCAAAGCAAATTAAAACCCATGGATGAAGTAGACTTAAAAAATTTACCCGCTACCCATTTACTGTGTTATTTAAATGGTTTTGAAGAGGCGAAAATTGATATGGAAAAGTCGAAATCTCTTCTTAAAAAGTATAATGTTGAGGTGTACCAATCTTTAAAAGAGTCTTTTAGAGTCTTGCGCAAAGTAAAATACAATTAAGACTGAACAAGCCACATATATTCAAATGGTTCAAGTTCAATAAGGGCACTTTTAAGTTCTAATTTTTTTGAAGTTATTAGATTTATTAGCCCTTCTTCGGTAGAATAACCAAGGGCCTTCAACTGATTGGTTGTAAGTATTTGTGGCCATTCATCAAAATTGCATACCACTAGGACATTTTTTGTATTATTGGATGTTCGCTCGTATACAATCAAGTGGGGATTTGGGTTATAATGAAGTAAAAGATTGTTTCTATCCGCAAAAATAGGATTCACTTTTCTTATTCGAATCAGAGATTGCAGGGTATAATATATTTGAGCCTGAGGAGTATCTGTCTCACTAATTGTGTTAATAATATTCCAATCTTGTTTTGGTCTGTTCAGCCACCTACTATCGTGCTTTTTTGCCGGATCCTTTAAATAGTCATAATCATTAAGTGTCCCTATTTCATCTCCTGCATAGAGCATAGGAATACCCCCGTAGGATAAAATAATGCTATGCATTAATAAGATTTTTTTAATTGCTGTGCGAATGAGTAGGGTGTTTTTTTCGTCAATACCTTTTTCTAAACCTAAAAGAGAGGCTGCACTGCCAGTAATTCTCCCATCGCCATTTTTAGGATTATACATAAAGATTTGGCCCCTTGCAGGAGACCAATCTATTTTATTTGAAAAGTATTCCAAAAGGAATTTTCTATGTAAAAAGGCGTCCCAGCCATTCTCATAAATATATTTATCCTCAAAACCTAACCCAATATCATCGTGGCATCTAATGTAATTAATCCATGTTCCCTCCTTAGGTTTTGAAGGTAAATTGCGCAGACTATTATAAAGCAGCGAAGTCTTTTTTGTAGCCACGGAATTCCATAAGAGGGCCATTAAAGTGGCATTATAAGCAATTTCACATTCGTTACCTTTTCTATTATCTTCCCCAAAATATTTTACAATTTCTTTGGGCGAAACAATCGCTTCTGCAAGTAAAATAACCCCTGGCGCAATGGTCTGAAGGCACATTCTAAAGAGACTTATAAGTTTGTGGGCTTCTGGTAAATTTTGTGAGTCCGTCCCTATTTTTTTCCACAAAAAAGCCAAAGCGTCAAACCTAACGACATCTACACCATAATTGGCAAGCGCAACTAAATTGTTTAGCATAGCCATAAAGACTTGGGGGTTTTTATAGTTTAAATCCCACTGATAGTTGTTAAACACGGTCATCACCCATTTATCCATTTCCTTGTTGTAGGTAAAGTTACCTGGGGAAGTTTCAGGAAAGACTTCTGGGAGAGATTCTTCATAAGCATCCGGGATTAACCGATCCGGAAAAATGTAATAAAATGACTGGTATTTTTCTTGCCCTTTTTTTGCATTTTGCGCCCAAATAAACTCATCTGAAGTATGATTCACAACGAAATCCATCATGAGATACATTTTCCTGGAGTGCATTTCTTGTATTAGGGTGTGTAAATCCTTTTTAGAACCGTATTCCCTGGAAACTTCTGTATAGCTATTCACTGCGTAGCCTCCGTCGTTTGCATTTTTTGGCCGGGTATTTATTGGCATTATATGTAGAAGGTTTACACCGAGATCTTCAAAATATGGTAGTTTTTCATGCAAACCTTTTAGGTTCTTATTGAAGCGATCTACATAAAGTTGCATTCCAACCATATTTTCTGCCTTGTACCAGTCACAGTCTTTAAGGAGCTCTAAGTCTCTTTGCTTTAGGGAGGTTGGTCTTGAAGCAAATAATTTTGGCAATAGTTCTAATAAGTGTGGAAAGCTCGTTTCTAGGGCTCTTTCTCCATAAAGGTCTACATATAGGTTCTGGATTAAAGATAGATTTGAATTAAACCTTTTCTCGAATAATATTTTGGCATCCTTAACCGGCAGACTTTCTAATTCCCGTACTGCCATCAACTTGTGAAGAGAAGTTTGATTCATCTAAGCGTTTAGTTGGTTGGGAGTTGGTAGGGATTGAATAGCTCCATAGTTTTGCGTAGTTATGGCCCCTGCTTTGTTCGCAATTTCTACCATTTTTGTTAAAAGCGTAAAGTCTTCTAACTTCTCATGAGACTCCTTTATACTGGATATTTGTTGAAGGAGACAGCCGATAAACGCATCCCCCGCCCCAGTTGTATCAACGGTCTTAACCGGTATACTGGGTATTAGTTTGGCTTCCTCATTAGAACTTAAGAAAGTACCCTCTGCCCCCAAGGTAATGGCAACAGTTTTTGTCCCTAAATCATGAAAAAAGGCACACGCGTCTGCAATGTCGTCTTTACCAGATAAAAGTTTGGCCTCCTCCAGGCTAAATTTACAAAGGTTCGATTTCTCAATAAAGGGCAAACATTTTTTTATAAATATATTTTCTTTATTCTTCCATAAGTCTCCTCTGAAGTTAGGGTCAAAGCTAACGTACGCATCGTGTGTAATGGCGTCAAATAAAAAGCGTCCATAAGCCTCTTCCAAACTACCTCCCAACAAAGCTGTTGCCGCACCAAAATGTACCATGTTTTTATGAAATCTATTTTTAAGGGTAGAATTGTATTTAAATTCTTTGTCGGCCCCTCTACTAAAAACAAAATCTCTTTCCCCTACTTCGTCAATAGATACAAATGCCAGTGTTGTAAATTCACTAGACCTCTGTGCTAAGGATATATCTACACCTTCTTCCAATAAAATATTTAGTAGGTAATCCCCAAAAGGGTCGTCCCCAACACAGCCCATAAAATGACTTTTACCACCAAGACGGGAGATTGCACACGCAACATTGGCAGGAGCTCCTCCGGCCTTCTTTGTAAATACGTTGGCCTCGGATAAATTATTGCCTTGTCTTTCGGCAACAAAGTCAATTAATAGTTCACCAATACAAAAAACCTCTTTCATGCACTTATTAATTCAATAGTTTCCCAAAATAATGAGAAATACTTTGCTTCTCAAGGAAATAGGCTAAAAAGATAATAGTCAATTTTAAAATAGTGTAAAATAATAGTAAATATCGATCTCAATGTACGCGTTTCATGTGGCATTTTTACGATTTTTGTCTAATGAGAACAATTGTCATTGGAGATATCCATTCTGGATATCTTGCCCTGAAACAACTCTTGGAGCGAATTGGCGTAGAAAAAGAGGACAAACTAATTTTTTTAGGAGATTACGTAGATGGCTGGAGTAGCGCCGTAGAAACGGTAGATTACTTATTAGATCTAAGTACTACAATTGATTGTGTATTCTTACGTGGAAATCATGATGAATTGGTTTACGACTGGTTAAAAGACGGGTTGGATAAACCTATGTGGCTGGCTCACGGGGGAGAGGCTTCGAAAAGTTCCTATACCGGCCAGAGTGATAAGCTAATTGAAGCGCATAAAGGTTTTTATAAAAGTCTTCAGAATTACCATTTGGATGATAAAAACAGGTTGTTTGTACATGCTGGTTTTACCAATCTTAATGGAGTTGAATTCGAATATTTTTCTAAAATGTTTTATTGGGATAGAACACTTTGGGAGATGGTTTTAGGTCTGGATACAACAATTGGCCCTCAACATGCTTTATATCCAAAACGTCTTAAGAACTATCTTGAAATATATATAGGACATACGCCGGTGACAAGAATTAATAAAACAAAACCAGTACTCGCTGCAAACGTATGGAATATGGATACTGGAGCCGCCTTTAAGGGGCCACTTTCTGCTATGGATGTCGACTCTAAAACGATATGGCAAAGTGATCCTGTCTATCAGTTATATCCTAAGGAAAGGGGAAGGAATTAGGAATTTAAAGCAGTGCTTAAATTGTTTAATCATTTTTAAGCCGTAATTTGCAAAAAAAAACAAATATGTCTTCTAAGAATATAAGGCTTGAGGTAATGCAGGCTATTGAACCAAAAGTTGCAGGATTTATCGACTCTTTTTTAATTCCGATCGATAAAATATGGCAGCCTTCTGATTTCTTGCCGGATTCTCAGAGTGAAGATTTTTATGAAGAATTAGAAAAGATAAGGGAAGAAGCTAAAGAATTGGGCTATGATTTTTGGGTTACATTGGTAGCGGATACAATCACGGAAGAAGCACTTCCTACCTATGAATCTTGGTTAATGGACGTAGAGGGAATTAACCAACATTCTGAAGAGCCAACAGGATGGTCTAAATGGGTTAGGGCTTGGACCGCTGAAGAAAATAGGCATGGGGATGTTCTCAATAAGTTTTTATACCTCTCCGGACGAGTAAATATGCGCGAAGTTGAAATTTCAACCCAACACCTAATTAATGATGGATTTGATATCGGAACAGATAGAGATCCTTACAAAAACTTTGTTTACACCAGTTTTCAAGAGTTGGCTACAAACATATCCCACAAGCGGGTTGGAATTATGGCGAAGAAAAAAGGGAACACTTTATTGGGAAAGATGTGTTCTATTATTGCCGGAGACGAAATGAGGCATCACTTGGCGTATAAAGAATTTGTACAGGCAATATTCGGACAGGATCCCAATGGAATGATGTTGGCATATGCCGATATTATGAAAAGAAAAATAGTGATGCCAGCACACTTTTTAAGAGAATCTGGTGAAAGTATAGGAGTTGCATTTGAAAATTTTTCAAACTGCGCACAACGCCTTGGTGTTTATACCTCTCAGGATTATATCGATATTTTTAACAAATTGAACGATAGTTGGGGTTTAGAGTCTATGCGGGGTCTAAATGATGAAGCGGAGAAAGCCAGAGATTATTTATTGGCTATGCCTTCGCGTTTGCAGCGTATTGCTGAAAGAATGAAAATAAGTGAAGATAGTACTAGATTTAAATGGGTAGAAGCGAATGGGATGCTATAGCTTTCCATGTTTATGCTCTTCCTGCCACTTAAAAAGCTCCTTCCATTTACCTTCATAACACATTTTAGCTTGCATTGGCCATGATGCCGGATCGTGTACTTTAAATCTATCTCCCCCAGAATCGAGAACATCCTGGCATTTCTTAACCGATGTTAAGGAAAGTTCCTGCCAAGTCCTAATGTCATAATTGTGAAATAGACCTTCAATTTTAGGCCCAATACCTTCCACAATTTTTAAGTCATCCTTGCGAATACTTTTCCCGAATATAGATTTTGCCAAGGCCTGATTGAAAGGAAAGTCTTTTTTTTCTTGAAGCGCAATATTGGCAGCTTCCAGATTTCTTTTACAATCTTCCAAGCTACTATGCCAATTCGCTTTTTCCCTTCTCAGGGCTTCTAATTCATTTAATTCCAAGCTGTTTGAAGGCTGCGATTTTCCAATAAGAAACCCAAAAACAGCAGAAATTACACCAACTAATAAGGGGATTATCCAACACCAGATATTTACAGTTTCTAAAGCCATAATCTCAAAAATTATTGATTGTTCTTTGGTGGTGACAAAATTAAACGCATGCCAAACCATTTAATTTAGTATCCATGGTAACACGCACTGCAATACATAATAAAAAAATATATGCCCACGGCTATGGATATTATTAAACCCAGAATGTTGGTCCATTTTTTGGACATAACAAAAACATATCTACTACAATGTATTAAAAAAAACCCATATTTCGTTAGTCGATCGGGTCTATATTGGGAACTTAATATCAAGATTAAACAAAATTAGGCCAAAACACAACTTATACATTTATAAGAGACGTTTATACAATTATATAGGCAACCTACATACTATCACTGGGTTTATTCGGCTCAATTTTTGATCTTTGATTTCGAAAAAAAGAGCACCCTATTTCTCCCTACAAGGATGAGGCATTGAAATGGGGCTCTTTCTTCTTATTTCTAGTTTGAGTTAGTTTGGAAATCCTGTTGATTGTTCCTTGAGAAGAAACAACGGGATTTTTTATAAATCAAATTTTATTCCTTGAGCCAGAGGCAAACTAGTAGTATAATTTATGGTATTGGTTTGCCTTCTCATATATATTTTCCACGCGTCAGATCCACTTTCTCTGCCACCACCTGTTTCTTTTTCACCTCCAAAAGCTCCGCCAATTTCTGCGCCGGAGGTGCCAATATTAACATTGGCGATACCACAATCACTGCCAGCACAAGATAGAAATGCTTCTGCTTCACGAAGATTATTGGTCATAATAGCGGAAGACAGACCTTGAACAACACCATTTTGAATTGCTATTGCTTCTTCTAAGTCCTCAGAATATTTTAGAAGATAAAGAATTGGTGCAAACGTTTCATTTTGGACTATAGCATATGAATTATCGGCTTCGGCAATTGCAGGTTTTACATAACAACCACTTTCGTAACCTTCACCAGTAAGGACGCCTCCTTCTACCAATAACTTACCACCTTGCTTAACTACCTCTGTAAGAGCATTTTCATACATGTTTACAGCGTCTTTATCGATTAAGGGCCCAACATGATTATTTTCATCTAAAGGATTACCAATGCGAAGTTGTTTATAGGCCGAAACCAGGGCATCTTTTACTTCATTATAAATCGATGAATGAATGATTAACCTTCTAGTTGAAGTACAGCGCTGCCCTGCTGTTCCAACGGCACCAAATACGGCACCAATTACAGTCATTTTTATATCTGCATCCGGGCTTACTATGATGGCATTGTTGCCGCCAAGTTCTAGAAGGGATTTACCCAATCTGGATGCCACTGTCTGGGCTACTATTTTTCCCATTCTAATGGAACCTGTAGCAGATAATAATGGGATTCTATTATCCGTAGACAAGAATTCTCCTACGGTAAAGTCTCCATTAATTAAATTAGAAATTCCTTCAGGTAGCATATTTTTTCTAAAAACGGAAGCAGCTATATTCTGACAGGCAATACCACATAGGGGAGCTTTTTCAGAAGGTTTCCAAACACAGACATCACCACATATCCATGCCAAGGCCGTATTCCACGCCCAAACCGCAACCGGAAAATTAAAGGCAGAAATTATTCCTACAACACCGAGAGGGTGGTATTGTTCATACATTCTATGACCTGGTCTTTCTGAATGCATGGTAAGACCGTGAAGTTGTCTGGATAAGCCTACAGCGAAATCACAGATGTCTATCATTTCCTGAACTTCACCAAGACCTTCCTGGTAAGATTTCCCCATTTCATATGAGACTAATTTACCTAACGGCTCCTTTAATTCTCTAAGTTTATCCCCAAATTGTCGGACAATTTCTCCTCTCTGAGGGGCGGGTTTCTTACGCCATGATTTAAAGGCATCTGTGGCCTTTTCCATTACCTTGTTATAGTCTTCTTTGGTAGTACTTCTAACACTGGCAATAAGAGCCCCATCAACTGGAGAACGGGATTCAATTAATTCGCCGGTGGAAAAAAAATCACTTCCAGTAGAAGTCCCGTCGTTAATATCTTTTATCCCTAATGCCCTCAAGGCTTCATCAATACCAAAATCCATAGCAACTGCAGTCATAATACTTCTTTTAAAGGTCTAGTTATATTTGACACAAAATTACAAATATTTGTGATGAAGTCATCCAAAAGAACACTAATGTTATAAAAAATTAGAAGAACAATATTAGGGTAATAGTTATCAGGGCCGGTATAGCCTGCACAAAAAATATTTTCTTGTCTGTGGTTAATCCGCCAAAGATTCCAGCAACACTAATACAAGAAAGAAAAAAAAGGGCAATATTGGTCTGCCAGTCCCCATCTTCTATAAGCAAAGACCAAAATATACCTGCCGCGAGGAAACCGTTGTAGAGGCCTTGATTTGCAGCCAAAGATTTGGAGGCAACAAATAGTTCTTTTGGAAAGCCTTTGAAAATTTTCGGCCCTTTGGTTGTCCACGCAAACATCTCGAACCATAAAAAGTACAGATGCATAAGAAGTATGAAGATCAGTAAGATGGTAATCAGTAATTCCATAAAATAAATGCTAATCTTTTCCGATAAACCTTTCGTCAACTTCCATTACCTCCCCGCAATTTGAACAGCTCCTTAGCTCTACGGAGGAATAGAAGTGTTTAAAATGTTTCAGAAAGTCTTTTTCAATATCATTTAGTTCAAAATAGGTCTCGTATAATTTATTATTACAATTATCACAGTACCATAAGAGGCCATCTTTTCCTTTTAGATTTTTTCTCTTTCTTTCTATCACTAAACCAATAGAACCAGCACTTCTGGATGGAGAATGTGGAATTTTCGCCGGATGTAAATACATATCACCAGGGCCCAATTCAAATGTTTTTTTAATACCATCTTCCTGAATATGAACATTGATTGTCCCTTCAATTTGGTAAAATAGCTCTTCTGTTTCATTGTAATGATAGTCTTTACGAGCATTAGGCCCCGCTACAATCATAACAATATAATCTCCGGATTCTTTGTACAGATTTTTATTGCCTACCGGGGGTTTCAATAGATGACGATTTTGATCTATCCACCGCTGGAGATTAAATGGAGTTTTAATAGACATAAGATAATATTTAGGAAAGCAGAGACAGTCACAATGCTACTCGTATCTTATCAAAGGTAAAAAAGAATACTTTCTTTTTGGTATTATCTATAAAATAGTTGGGTATAGTACAGCTTCCCGTTCGTATCTTTTTTTACACTAATACCTGTATGTGTAAAATCCCCTTCAATAGTTTTTCTGTGGCTTGGACTATTAAGCCAACTTTCTAAAGCCAAATCGGCCGAGGGATAATCTTTCGCTACATTTTCGGCAACCATTTCTGCATTTACCTTACTGGTAATACCCGAAGCTCTGGCACTAAAATTATCATGACTTAAACTACCATTTACTATCATGTAATCGTTGTGCAAATTCGCATAGTCATATGCAACCTCATTAAACAACAGGTCTGCGTGTCCTAAACTTCTTCTATGGGAATTTACTATGTTCAGTAAGTCTTGTTCAACGCTCGTTAAACTAACAGCCTCTGGAATAGGAGTATTATCGAGGGACTCGGAGCTACAAGAACCTGCCAATAATACAACTAAAATAGAGACAGCTAATGCTATTCTCATTTTCATATAGTGTATTCTTTGCAAGCAGGATAAAAACGGTAATATAAAATGGGGAAATACCACAGGTGGTATTCTCCTCAATATTATAAAAATTGTTTAATCAGTAAGAGAAAAAGGAGAAGAAATCGACAAAATGTCAATTTTACCTTTTAAAGTTCTGAAAATGCATCAATTACATTTCCAAAGACTAGCACGCCAATATTTTTTAAGGGCGTATAAAGAATAGATTCTTTAACCAAATTTGTCTCAGACGGATTAAAAGATGTTCCTACGGCATCAACAACAAAGAGTAAGGTGCCGAGAATAACGGCAGTTTTTAATAATCCAAAAATACCTCCAGCAATCTTATTAATAAGACCAAGCATGGCCAAGTTGGCAATTTGTGTAAGTAATTTACCAGCCAAACCTACAACAATTACGATAGCAATAAATGTAATTATAAAGGCGGTTAACTTTATGGCATTTGGATCCCAACTCATATTTTGCGAAAGATATTCGCCAATCACATAAGAAAATTTTATTGCCCCATAAAACCCTACAATAAGTGCTATAAGGGAGGCAACTTCTACAAACAGACCATTCTTTAGACCTTTGAATAATCCATAGGCCAAAAAAACTACAAAAAGGATATCAAGAAAAGACATTATATTAGTTTTTGTAAAGATAGAATATTGATTTGTACCTTTGAAAAGGTTAAAAAGACCAAGGTTTTATCAATTAACGAAGTGGAGCGTAAATGAGCAGAGATATAGTCTTAAAAGATAGATGGGAAGAATTAGTACAGAAGCTATCTTCCACATTTAGTGATGGGGATCCTTTAGAACTTGACGGGATAATTTATTTAGTTGGAGTTCAAGAAAAGGGGAATTATCATAGGAGCTATAAAAAAGATGATAAGATCAATCTAATGCACATTGCAATTTGCAAGCTTTTGGAACCTTATGGTTATTATGAATTTGAATATTTTGATGAGGAAGGATGGCCTCATTATACGATAAAGGAAAATTTGCCACCACTTAAAGCGGGGGAGCAATCGGTTCTGATGAAAGAAGCTATCGTTAATTACTTCTTAGAGCGAAATTATATTCAGTAAAAGAATTTTTGAATACCATTCTTTAGGTTTTTTCAAGGGAATACAATTTTTGACCATCCCCCTTAACCTAATAATGATATCCCTTATTTTGCCTCCATTTTTTATTCATTTAGATTTGTAAAAAGCGATTCGATGCTTTTAAATTGCTAGTGGATGGAAAAGTATATAGAATTTACGAATAAAAACAGAAGTTCGATTATAGCTAAATTAAAGACGGATGTTTTTGATCTAGTAGTTATTGGAGGAGGTATAACAGGGGCTGGGATTGCCTTGGATGCTTCCTCTAGGGGTCTTAAAGTTGCCCTTATAGAAAAGGGTGACTTTGCTTCAGGGACAAGTAGTAAGTCTACTAAATTAATCCACGGAGGACTGCGATATCTAAAACAATTTGATTTTTGGCTTGTTAAGGAAGTTGGCTCTGAACGGGCAATTGTACATAAACTAGCGCCACATTTGGTACTTCCGGAGAAAATGTTATTGCCCTTAATTGACGGAGGTTCTTACGGTAAATGGCTCACATCTATAGGACTGAAAGTTTATGATGTATTAGCCCAGGTAAGTGGGGAGGACAAGCGAAAAATGTTAGAGAAAAAAGAAGCGCTAGAATTAGAGCCTCTCCTGCCCAAGAAAAAAGTAAAAGGAGCCGGATACTACGCAGAATATAGAACAGATGATGCCAGATTGACCATTGAAAATATTAAAACCAGTTTGCACTACGGTAGTATTGCTTTAAACTATGCCAAAGTAGAGGATTTTATTTATAGTGCCGATAAGATTTCGGGCATAGAAGTAACAGACGTATTTTCTAAGGAAGCCTTTTCGATAAAGGCTAAACATGTGATAAGTGCAGCAGGTCCATGGGTAGATGAAATGCGTCAAATAAATAGGTCTAAAAAAGGGAAAAGACTTCATCTAACCAAAGGTGTTCATCTTGTTTTTCCACATTATAAACTCCCCGTAAAACAATCTGTATATTTTGATGTTCCTGATGGTAGAATGATTTTTGCTATTCCAAGAGGTAAGGTAACCTATGTAGGGACTACAGATACTAATTTTAATAAAGATAAAGACAATGTTCGCACAGACTTAGCCGATGCTATTTATTTAATTTCGGCAGTGAATAACATGTTTCCTAAGATAAATTTGGAAATGCAAGATATTGTGTCCTCCTGGGCGGGTTTAAGACCACTAATACACGAGGAAGGTAAATCGGCCTCGGAACTTTCTAGAAAGGATGAAATCTTTACTTCTGACACTGGTTTGATAAGTATGGCAGGAGGCAAACTAACAGGGTATAGAAAAATGGCAGAACGGGCAGTTAATCTAATTGCAAGAAAGCTAGAGGAAGAGGAAGGCTTGCCATATGTGGAGTGCTCTACGGAAGAAATTCCGTTGTGCGGGAACGGGTTTAAAAAATTTAAGCATGTAAAAAAATACATTGATACTGTCTATTCCCAATTAAATAATGATGGTTTTCAACCATATGATGCCTGGTATTTGGTAACAACATATGGGAAACAAGCGGAAAAAATTCTTGAATACTATAAACAATTTACCGACGAAGATATCCTAATTCGTTTGGCCAAAGCCGAGCTTCACTTCTGTATCCGTTATGAAATGACTACTACTCCAATCGACTATTTTGTAAGAAGAACCGGAAGATTGTATTTCGATATTGAGAGCATTGCTCATCTACAAGAAGCTATTCTGAAAGAGTTTAAAACAGTATTTGAACTTGATGCCAACCAAATTGCATCTTATAAAAATGAACTGGAAGCACTAATAAAGGATCACTCTGATTTCTCTATTGAAAGGGACTAAAGCAAAACCCCGAGACTCCATTTTAAGATTCCAAAACCTTCGTAATACCAGGAATAGGTATAGGGTAAGCTCCTTCCGAGTCAGGAACCACTTTGGGCAAGCTATCCCAGCTGAAAGTATCAGGCATAATACTTCGCCCTTTATTAAGGGCATCATCAAAGCTAATTTGTTGCCCAGAATAGGTAGCCATCCTTCCTAGAATGGCCGTCATTGTGGTTTTGGCAGAATATTCTGCGTCACTAATTAAACCACCGCTCCGTATGGAGGCGAAGAGTTTATCGTGCTCTGTCTGATATGGATTGGGATCATCCACGCCCTGATGTTCGTAGATGGTTTCACCATCGTAACCAGTAATTATTCCCTTGTTTTGTGAATCGGTATAAATCTTCCCTTCGGTTCCCTGAAAGCTCTCCGAAACATTATCCAGACAACCCTTTTGATGACGGCACTGACTGGAAATAACAGCACCAGATGGATAGGTAAACTCTACGAAGTGATGATCAAAAATTTGTCCGTATTTATTATCTACACGAACCTCTCTACCCCCCATGCCCTGAGCATGAATAGGGAATTCGCCAATAAACCAATTGGCCACGTCAATATTATGGATATGCTGTTCTACAATATGGTCCCCACAAAGCCAATTAAAATAATACCAGTTGCGCATCTGATACTCCATTTCTGTCTGTTTGGGCTGCCTTTCTTTAACCCAAACCCCAGCACTATTCCAATAGACCTGTCCGGATACTATTTTACCTATTTTGCCCGCTTTAATTTGGTCTAAGCAAGCAAGATAACTTAGTTGGTAATGTCTTTGAAGCCCTACAACCACGTTTAGTTTTTTCTTTTTTGCCTCAGCGGCTGTCTTTAGAACACTCCTTATTCCGGGGGCGTCTGTGGCTAGAGGCTTCTCCATAAAAACATGTTTATTCTTTTCAATAGCATACTGAAAATGCATCGGCCTAAAACCGGGGGTGGTGGTAAGCAGAACCACGTCTGCCTTATCTATGGCTTCTTTATATGCGTTAAAACCGACATGCTTGTCTGCTTCCTTTACGGCGATTTTATCGGTATTGGCAAATTTTTGACTTAACACATTGAAACATTTGTCTAATCGATCTTGAAAGGCATCTGCCATTGCCACGAGTTTCACATTTTCTTTAGTACTAAGTGCCTGGGCCGCAGCTCCAGTGCCTCTTCCGCCGCAACCAATGAGGGCTATTTTTATGCTGTCATCACCAAGGACATGAGCGGATGATATGGCATCTAAAGGGGTGGTTATTATAGCTCCTCCTGCAAGGGCTGTATTTTTACAAAATTTTCTTCGAGTTAATTTACTAGGCTGTTTTTTCATGTTGTTGTATTTAAAAATCATCAATGGCTTCTAACCAATAGGTGGCTATTTTTTCTTCGCTTGGAGTAATTTTTGGGCTTACTATTCTAAAGCCAACCATCGGGGCATTCGTATGCCACCATCTACTTTTCGGTATCTGCGGATCAATTCTTTTCCATTCTGGAGTTGAAGCTTTTCTAGCAGAAGACCTTAAAGCTTCGGGAGAATCCATCCATGAACCTCCACGAACCGTTCTGGGGTATAATGAAATTGGTATTGTCCATGGATTCTGTAAAATTTCAGATGTTTTTGAATACCCATCTTTTGAATACCCGTCCATAGTCCACTCCGCTACATTACCATGCATATCATATAGTCCAAAGGCATTTGGCAATTTGGTTCCAACCTTTTGGTATTTGTTATTACTGTTACTTCCATACCAGGCGTAGGCCGAAAGTTCTTTTTCGTCATTTCCAAAAGAGTAGTCCTGGTTGCTTCCGGCGCGACAGGCATATTCCCATTCTGCCTCTGTTGGGAGTCTATAAAACTTACCGGTTTTGGCACTAAGCCATTTGCAAAAAGTAAGGGCCGCATGTTGGGTAACATTTACCACCGGAAAATCCTTTTTCCCCATGCCATGACTCATATCTACATAGGGCGGAGTAGCCGAGGCTATGGCATCGACATCTAATGCAATTTGATCCTCTTTTACTTCATTTCTTACTCCGTCAATTTGCCTTTCTAAAAACAGTTCGTACTGATCCCAGGTAATTTCATAAGTGCTCATATAAAAATCACTTAGCTCTACCTTATGACTTGGGCTTTCATCAGCCTTGTGCTCATCATCGCCCATTGCAAAAATACCCCCTTTAATAGCTTTCATTTCAAAGACTATGTCTGTGCCGGAAACTTCTTGTGAATAGTCTGCAAAAGTGTCTTGGGCCAAGTTTTTCTGTACTTGGGTCACTTTTATAACACCAGAGATTAAATAAGAGCTAAATAAATGAATATAAACAAGGATTAATAATATGCTTGGATTTAGACAAAAGGGAATAATTCTGCTCATAAAATTTAAACTACTTCCATAAAGAAGTAGTAAGCTACAAAAAAAAAGGAAATAGTTAGTCTAATTTATCCGCTAGCTCCTTAAAGGTTTGCTTTGCACTGGCATTTTTATATAAAACCTTGTAGACGGCATTTATAATTGGTGTCCGGACTTTTTTCTTAAACTGACTTTTCAATTCATAGGCGCTTTTTGTGGCATAGTAACCTTCGGCAACCATATTCATTTCCATCATGGCACTTTGCACACGATATCCTTTTCCAATCATATTGCCGAACATTCGATTTCGGCTAAAAGTGGAATATCCCGTCACCAATAAATCTCCCAAATAGGCCGAATTATTTATGTTTCTTTTCATTTTATGCACCCTAGAGATATAGCGCTTCATCTCACGAATAGCATTGCTCATTAAAACACTTTGAAAATTATCTCCATAGCCTAATCCGTGAGCGATTCCGGCGGCTAAAGCGTATATGTTTTTTAACATTGCAGCATATTCTGTGCCTATAATGTCATCTGAAATTTTAGTGTTTATGTAGTTACTGTTTAGATGTTTGGCGAGCATAGAGGCCTTGGTGGTATCTGAACAGGCAATTGTTAGATAGGAGAGGCGCTCCAAAGCCACTTCTTCTGCATGGCAAGGCCCTGTTATAACTCCTATGCTACTCATTGGTATTCCATAATTTTTATGAAAGTGCTCTCCAACAATAAGACCGGTCTCAGGAACAATACCTTTAATTGCTGAAAAAACTATCTTATCTTTTAGAGGAATGCTGAGCTTTTTTAATTCTGCCTCAAGAAAAGCCGAGGGAATAGCAAATATGATGAGATTAGCTTCTTCGATAGCCTTATCAAGCTGATCGGTCAAGGAAAGCTGATCCGTCTGAAATTCAACAGAAGTCAGATAATTAGGATTGTGTCTGTGTTTTTGGATATAGCTAATAGCATCACTGTTTCGCATATACCATATAACATCATCGGAGTTTTCGGTTAACATCTTTACGATGGCCGTTGCCCAACTCCCTCCCCCGATTACCGCAATTTTAATGTCTTGTTCCATATAGTAAAGGATAATTTCAAAAGTAATTAAAATAAGGTCTTGCCCTAATATATAAGAGCAAAAGCACAAGATAGATTAACGGCCCTATTGATGGATATTTTTACTTTAAAATTCTTTGTCTAAAACTAGAGGGTTTCTCATTGGCTATTTTTTTAAATATACGATTAAAATAAGAGAGACTTTCGAAACCGCTGGCATAACATGATTCTGTGATGTTCTTTCCTGAAAGAATAAGTCTCTTTGCCTGACTAACACGATATTGGTTAAGGAAAGAAATAAAAGTATTGCCAGTAGCCTTTTTAAAAAACCTGCAAAAAGTTGCTTTTTCTAAATGGCATAGTTCGGCCACTTCCACAATTGCGATCTTTTTTTGATAATTTTCGTCAACATAGGCATAAATTTCCCTTAGGCGGTTTTGTTGTTTTTGATTATACCTGCTTTTTACGGGTTCATTATGAAGTAGGCTATAGTCATCGCTCTGTGCTAAACATTCCAGAATTTCGAGAACGGCCATGAATTGTGCAAATGATGAAAGTTTATGAAGTCTTTTAAGTATACTTCCAAGTTCTTTCTTTGTTGAAGAACCAAATGCAATACCGTATTTAGATTTTTCAAAAAGCGTATTAATTTTATCTAATTCAGGTATTTCAGGAAATATTTTGGATTTAAAGTTAGGACTGATGTGTAGAACCTCTTTTCGATATTCATCCTGCATTCCATAATCGAAATTTAAATGCGGAATATTAGAACCAATTAAAACCAAGTCACTCCCGTAAAATGTAGAAATATGATCGCCAACATGTCTAGTTCCTTTAACACCTTCAATATAGACCAATTCATATTCAGGATGAAAGTGCCAATAAAACAGGTCATTAAGCTTTGGATTATGAAGTAAACGAAAAGACCTTTGCTCATCTGTTCGTATTTTTTCTAATTGAATTTTCACCCCCATTATTACTAAATTGCCTTTTATTTTAAAAAAACGGTACAATAAAGTCAATATAATACAAATTTTTATCAATATCAAGGTGGTTCATATTGTTTCATGTGAATAATTTTACACTATTGTTATTATAAATTAAAAAGAAATGAAAGCAACAGATCAGAAGTTAGAAATGGCCAATAAGGCGCATGAAGAAATACCAGGTAATCCGTCTACGGCTACAAGCAGTCAGAAAAGACTAAATGACCGAAGCAATGGAGAACCTCTAAAAGTATTAAGTGAAAAGGATTGGTTGTTTTGGAAACATAACGGTTATATAGTTATCAAAAATGCGGTGCCCAAAGAACAAGCCCAACAAACGGCTAACTTTATCTGGGAGTTTGATGAGAAAAATCCGGACGATTCAAGTACATGGTATGCCCCCTCACGTGCAGAAATGAAAATGAAAGAATTAACCGGAACAGGGATGGTAGAGGTTTACAACCACCAATTACTATGGAATAATAGACAAATGCCCAGAGTATATAAGGCCTTTGCTGATATTTGGGGGACAGAGAAATTATGGGTCACTATAGATCGGGCAAATCTTAATTTCCCGCAACGTCCGGGGCATGAAAGAAAAGGTTTTATCCATTGGGATTACGACCCCGAGACAAGACCGCAGAACGTACAAGGGGTTTTGGCTCTGGCGGATCAGAATGATGAAGATATGGGTGGTTTCCAATGTATTCCGTGGCTTTATAGAAATTATGACACTTGGAAATTAACACAGCCAGAAGACAGAGATCATTTTCAGCCAGATACTACAGGATTAGAGAAGGAATTTGTTAAAGTAAAATTGAATGCCGGAGACTTATTAATATTCAACAGTACACAGCCTCATGGGATTCGGCCAAATAAGTCAAAGGACAGGGTTAGAATAGCGCAGTATATTTCCATGATGCCAGCGGAAGAAGAGAATACAGAGTTGCGTAATTGGCGTATTAACTCATGGAAAAATCGAATTGCTCCAGAAGGTTATGCTTTTCCAGGCGACCCGAGAAATTGGGAACAAACGAAATACGATACGGCAAGTTTAAGTGAACTGGGAAAGAAATTATTAGGTTTAGACCCTTGGTAATTGAGAATCTCATAAATCTCAGGAGTTTACACCTTAAATGGCAGATTTAATGCTATTTTTGCCGCCTTAATACAATAGGCTTTGAAGAAATATTTAAATCTTTTCGATTTTTCACAAAAAGTTGATTATAAAATTGAGGTACTCTCTGGATTAACGGTGGCTTTGGCCTTAGTGCCTGAGGCCATAGCGTTTGCGCTTATAGCTGGGCTTTCCCCTTTAACGGGATTATATGCAGCTTTTGTAATGGGACTTGTTACCTCTATTCTGGGAGGGCGGCCAGGAATGATTTCTGGAGCAACCGGAGCTGTTGCTGTAGTTATTGTTTCTTTAGCAATAGACTATGGTGTGGAATATGTATTTGCAGCGGTCGTATTAGCCGGAATACTTCAATTAATTGCAGGATTTCTTCGGCTTGGAAAGCTTATGCGCTTAGTACCGCATCCCGTAATTTTTGGATTTGTCAATGGTCTGGCAATAATTATTTTTCTGTCCCAATTGGATCAATTTAAGACTACGGATGGTGCTTGGTTATCTGGTACAACCCTATTTATATTCTTGGGGCTGGTATTATTTACCATGTTAATCATATGGGGTTTGCCCAGACTAAGTAAAGCAGTCCCCGCATCGTTAGTGGCAATTCTATCGGTATTTGGGATTGTTATGCTTTTTGGGATTGACACTAAGACTATTGGTGATATTGCGTCTATTCAAGGAGGTTTTCCACCTTTCCACATTCCTGAAATTCCCTTTAATATAGAAACCCTAAAAATCATTTTTCCATATTCGGCAATCGTTGCTGGCGTTGGTTTAATTGAAAGCTTACTAACACTTAATATAATTGATGAGATTACGGAAACTCGCGGGAGAGGTAATAAAGAAGCAGTTGCTCAGGGTACAGCAAATATCTTGTCGGGTCTGTTTTCCGGAATGGGAGGTTGTGCTATGATTGGCCAAAGTCTTATAAATACTTCAAATGGAGCCAGAGCCAGATTATCTGGTATAGTTGCCTCCATAATGCTCTTAGTTTTTATAATGTTTGGGGCAGGTTTAATTGAAAGAGTGCCAATGGCAGCCTTAACCGGGTTAATGATTATGGTGGCATTGGGGACCTTTGAATGGGCTAGTCTCAGAACTTTTACCAGAATGCCAAAATCGGATGTTTTAGTAATGGTTTTAGTCACCTTGGTTACTATCTTCCTACATAATTTGGCTTTGGCGGTTTTAGTTGGGGTTATAATTTCGGCCTTGGTTTTTGCCTGGGACAATGCTAAAAGGATTAGGGCAAGAAAGTTTGTGGATGATGAGGGAATAAAACATTACGAAATTTACGGGCCTCTTTTTTTTGGCTCTATAAGTCTTTTTAATGAAAAATTCGACGTTCTCAATGATCCCAATGAAGTGATTATCGACTTCAAAGAGAGTAGGGTCGTAGATATGTCGGCTATAGAGGCCTTAAATAAGATTACGGAACGATATCATAAAGTAGGAAAAAAAGTCCATTTAAGACATTTAAGTAAAGACTGCAGAGGATTATTGGCCAATGCAGACTCCATCATAGACGTCAATGTAATGGAAGATCCTACCTATAAGGTTTTGACCGATACTTAACGGGACTTCGTTCAAAATAAGAAAAGTCTAATTTAACAGAAGCAATTAAGCGTTACTCAGAAATTGCAAAGCGAATTGTAATTGCGGTTTCCACTTTTATTTTTTCAAATTCTATAGGAATAGGTTCGTAATTATCCGATTCCATAGAAGTTCTTAAAACCTGCGATTTGCCTTGTATTCTATTATACACGGAAGTATTTAAATCCGATATATAAATTGCTTTACCGACTGTTTGTTCTAAGGGGATTAACATCATCTGGGCCTGTTCCTTAGCCTTTTTTACCGCTTCTTGTTTTAGCTTAATTGTTAATTCTTCAATTTTTGAATATTCGCCTTTAAGTAAATATACATTAGCGATTCCAATGGATTCTAAACCAAGGATAACCTTGCCTGCAGTTTCTGCATCATATACTAATAATATATACTGCTTGGATTTTTCAACATCTTTTTTTCTTAAAAAATATTGGTTAAAATTGCTGGAGAGATCTGCCAGGGAAAGTTGTTTTTTAAGATCAATATTAAGCGAATTTAACTTGGCTTCCATCTGATTCTCTTGCTTTTCTAATGAAACCTTGCCCTTCGAATCAAGTTCAGCAATAGTTATGGATAAATAAATCCGATCCGGAATTACAAGACTATCTACTCTGGAGGTAGTTTCCAAATAGGGTTGATCTATAAAATTCTTTCCTTGTGTAAATCCCTTTAAACAGATTAGAAAGAAAAATGGAACCAGGATATTTTTAATTTTCATAATTTGATTAGTGTGTGTCATCTCTAAGAACTTTTATTTGGTTAAGATTACCAATAACAATGCCAAAAAAAAGCCATACTTTTTAAAAAGTACGGCTTATTAAATTAAATATTTGATTGCTTAAAGTGTACGCAAGTATTCTGCAATAGATCTAGCGTCTTCCTGACTTAAATTTTGATTAAGCATTATAGCGTTATTGTACTCTTTTAACAGGGCTATCGCAATAGGGTCTTCCTTAATCATTCCATCGGGGTTAAGAATCATATTCATTACCCATTCCGGACTTCTTCTTTCATATACTCCAGCAAGGGCAGGACCAATCATACGCTGATTTGCCATATGACAAGCAGTACAGATAGCATTAAATTTTGCCTCTCCTGCTGCAGCCAAATCCGTATCTACTTCTTCTGCGAAGCTAACGGAGGTCACCGGGCCAATACCTTTGTTACTAAGATCTACAGGGACTTCTTCAGAAGTAACTTCAGGTTTTACTTCCTTTTTTGTACGATTCATTTCAAAACCGCCGTCTTTTTTTTCTTCTTTCTTTTCCCCGCATCCTATTACAAGTGCAAGTACTCCTAAAATGGTAATTATTTTCCGCATAACATATTAATTAGAACTACTAAGATATAAAATAGCTTCTTTTAAAAGGTCTCCTTTAAAAAATTATAACCAATTTTTTCCGGATAAGATAGATTTTGTGTTTCAGGAAATCCTACATGGCCTCCATATTTCGGGAGTTTAAGGAATAGCTTGGAGTTTTTTTTGGCTTCTGATACCGGGTAACATCTGTTGCCCAAAAAGGAATCATTTAAGGCATTAATAATCAAAGTCGGGGTTTTAATACCTTTTAAGAATTGATCCGAACTACAGGTTTTATAATAATCCATCGCATCTTTAAAACCATGTGCCTTACTAGTATAAATATCATCAAAGTCTTTTAAATTTTTTATTTTTATAATCTCAGAGGATGAGATTAACTCAGGGAAGGCCTTCTTCTTGGCATCTAACTTTTCAAGTAGGTGCTTCATAAAACGTCTAGCATAAAGAAGGTTTTGAGGTTTGAGAAGTTGAAGCAGAGAATCGTGTAAATTACAGGGAACGGATACCGCTATTGCTCCTTTTATAAAGGGAGAGACTTTTCTTTCACCCAGGTATTTTAATGCCATATTCCCACCCAAACTAAAGCCTTTAAGGTATATGGATTGATACTTCTTATCGTTTAAGATATACAGAATTACTTCGTTTAAATCTTCGGTTGCCCCGGAATGGTAGGATCTAAAAAGACGGTTAGGTTCTCCACTGCATCCTCTTAAGTTTACGGCACAACAATCCAATCCTCTAGCATTAAAATATTTTGCACTTCCCAATATATAGGGGCGTTGCGCATGTCCTTCTAAACCATGTAATAGAATAACTACTTTATCCGATTTTTCCCGTGCAAAACTCCAGTCGAGATCTAGAAAATCGCCATCCTCTAGCTCCATACGTTCTCGTATCTGTTGTACTCCTTCTACTTTCCTAAAAATGCCAGCATAAATGGTAGCGATATGACCATTTTTAAAGATAAATTGAGGTTCATAATTAGATGGATCCAATGGCATGAAAAGAAATGTTCAATTATAAAATAGTTTTTAAATAAAGAGATAAGACTTTATAGGGCTGGGCAAATATTCTTTTTGTAGTTACTCTAATTGTTACTTTATCGCTATCGAATTTATTAATTATGCTTTAGGATAATCTTTTAGTTTGGCATACTGCTCCTGGATGGCATTTTTAAATTCCTCTTTTAATTTAAGAATTAAGTCTTTCACAGTACTTACATTCTTAATGGTAGTTACCCCTTGGCCGGCAGACCAAATTGTTTTCCATGCCTTTGCCTCTGTATCTAATTCCTTCCCAAAGTCAATTTTCACATCTTTTTTTAGATCTTCTTCCCCAATTCCAGCCGCAGCTAAACTAGATCCGAGAAAGTTTGCATGTACCCCGGAAATAGCCGCAGTGTATACAATATCACTTGCTCCGGCATTAATTATCATTTCTCTGTATTCTTTAGGCGCCTTACTTTCAGAAGTATTTATAAATCGGGTTCCCATATATGCTAAATCTGCACCCATTTGAAGTGCTGAAGCTACGTCTCTCCCGGTACTGATACACCCTGATAAAATAATGGTCTTGTCAAAAAAGCTTTTTATCTCTGCCACCAAACTCATAGGGTTTATTGTGCCACCATGCCCTCCTGCTCCTGCTGCGACAAGAATTAATCCATCTACCCCTGCATCTGCTGCTTTTTCAGCATGCCTCTTTTTAATGATATCATGAAAGACTAACCCGCCATAGCTGTGAACTGCATCAACCAACTGCGAAACTGCCCCTAGAGAAGTGATTATTATTGGAACTTTATGTTTAATACACAGCTTAAGATCTGTTTCCAATCTTGGATTTGTGGGATGGACGATTAAGTTTACCCCAAATGGTGCGGCTTTTTTACCCGTTTCTTTCTCGAATTGTTCTAAGCTAGATTTAATTTGAATTAGCCACTCTTCAAAACCTTCGCTGCTTCTTTGATTAAGTGCGGGAAAGGTTCCGACAATTCCATTCTTACAACATTCAATTACCAATTGAGGGCCGGAAATGAGAAACAAAGGAGCAGCTATTACAGGTAAGGAAAGCTCTTTGATAAAAGCAGGTTTTGGCATCATATGAATTTCTTGTTTCTCTAAAAATAACAATAAAAATAGGAAGAAGAATCTCTTAAATGTAAAACTGTATTATTTTTAGGTCATAAAAATAAATTCAAAGATTACTACCTATGTACATTAAAGATTTTGAAATAAGATGGAGTGATGTAGATGCGAATAAACATCTGGCCAATTCTGCTTATGTTAATTTTATGGGTCATACCCGAATGTCTTTTTTTAAGGATGTTGGGGGTTTGTCTTTACAGGATTTTAACAAGCTTCATTTGGCACCAGTAGTTCTATATGAGCACATATATTATTTTCAAGAGGTATATTTAGGTGAGCCTGTGAAGGTCTCTTTGGAATTAACCGGATTAAGTGAGGAGGGTAAATTCTTTGAATATCTACATAATTTTTATGATGCTAAGGGAAAGAATCTAGCCCATGGGGAAATGCTGGGCGCATGGATCGATAGTAAAACTAGAAAGCTTGCACCCTTACCCGAAGATATTATGTGTAAATTTCAACATATGGATAAGGCGGCAACCTATAGAACTTTAACTAAACAAGATACACGAAGGTATAATAAAAGGCCGATTGATTTAAAACTCTAAGCCAGTGAGATTACCTACAGGTTTAATAGATATTAGCAGAATTTAGTCTTTGTTAATTCTTTGCCTTTTAGGTTTTAACCCTACTAAATAAACACCCAACAAAACGAGGGCTGCAGCTCCTATTTTAACGGCGGTTAGATGGTCTTTGCCGCTTACTATAGCAAACAATATTCCGATAACGGGCTGTACATATACAAAAGCACTAACGGTAGAAGCTTTTAGCTGAGTCAGAGCATAGATATTGAAAAGATAGGTGCAAAAGGTTGTACCTACGATAACATAGGCAATTCTCCAAATTGCCTCGAAGGGTAATTCCGACCATGATACTTCCAAAAACTCTGGCAGGGCAATTGGGAGATTAAAAATTACGCCTAACAGAAACAGCCATTTCATCAGTGTAAAGGGGTGATATTTTTCTAGAAGTTTCTTTACGAGTATGAGATAAAGGCCATAAAAAAGAGAGTTTACCAGAAAAAGTGAATTGCCAAGAGGAATGTTTGGGGCATCACTTCTTATTTCATTCCCGTATAAAATTAGGACTACGGCTCCTACCAGTCCAATTAATATTCCGGCAATTTTAAGGGGGACCACCTTTTCCTTAATTAGAATGGCAGACAAAACAACAACAATAATAGGGGTGGTGGTTATTAAGACAGAGCTGTTTATAGGAGTTGATAAATCCAATCCTTTAAAAAAGGCCAACATATTTATGACCATGCCAAAAAGACTGCAAAGAATCATTCTACCCCAATCTTTCCTCTCTATTTTCTCTTTTGGCCCAAAAAACGATATTCCCCAGAAAAGTATAGATGCTCCTAAAACCCTAACCATTATAAACCCAAATGGCGAAATATAAGCGGGCATTACTCCTTTGGCTATAGTATGATTTAGGCCGTATATAGTAGTAGCCCCAAGTGCTGCGAGTATTGCAAGTGTCCTCTTGCTCAAGAATGGATTTTTTCTTTGGCGAGAGCAACAGTATGTTTGCTATTTCCAACATAAAGAGAAGCTCCGACTTGAATTACAGGTCTTTTTAAAAAAGTATAATGCTCAAGGAGCAATGCCTTTAGGTCTTTTTCTGTTAAATGGTCAACATTTAAGTTTCTCTCGCGATAAAGACGAGCTCTTTTATTGAACAGCGATAAATAACTCCCTGATTTGTCTTTTAAATCTTCTAATTGCTCGGTTGTTATGGGATCACTTTTAATATCTTGAAACTCAAATTCATTTAATGGCGCTAATTCATTTAAGATGCGCTTACAGGTATCACAAGTACTCAAATAGTATATTTTTTTCATATATAAGTATATGGTATTCAAAAATAGAATAACTCTTATAAAAATCTTCTGAAAGTTTGTGCTATTTTTAACTTCTCAGTAAAAGGTAACTTAAATTAGACTTCTTGAAAGAATTAATCGCAATTACTCAACAAAATAGAAAACTCTTAAGCAGAATTTTAAATAGATTTACTCTGGATGAACTTGCCGAGATCCCTGAAGGATATCGCAATAATATTTGGTGGAATTTAGTTCATATAATTGTTACGCAACAACTCCTGGTTTACAATTTGAGTAATAGTGTTATGCGAGTTGAAGATTCTTTGATCGAAGCATATAAGAAGGGTACGACACCAAAAAAAGCTCCAACTGGCGAAGACTTGGAAATGATCAATAAACTTCTACTATCTACTGCACAATGGTTGCAAGAGGATTTCGACAATGGCCTTTTTAAAAAGTACTCGCCCTATACCACTAGTACAGGCACAACTATCAAAAGTATTGAAGATGCCCTATCATTTAATCTTTTTCATGAGGGGCTACATTTAGGAGTTATACTTTCATTACAAAAAATAGTAGCTCCTAATGCATTCTCTTAGTTTGCTGTATTATTCTTCTTACGATAAGGGCTAATCTGCTCCTCGGTAAGAAGTATACTTATGGGACCATCTGCATAAGATGCAATTTCGTATTGATTATACCACATTAAAAAGCCGTTGGGGGTGTATCCCATGTTTTCAGGCAAGACAAATTGTTCTTCCGGAAACATAAATCCTGTACTATTGATATTTTGATCTAAGGGAATATTCTCTTGGATTCTAAACTCCTTTTCAGCAAATCCAATAAACCCATCTAGATTACTTAACATCTCTTTGGCATCTATTTCAATTTGACGCTTCAGGTCAAAATTTAGGAATTGTGTGGCCTGGTAACCGTGAGCTCCTCCACTAAAAATATAAGTCTTTAATTGTATTGTTAAATAGTTTTCATCAAGATTCGAAATACTTCCTTCAATAGTTGCTTCCCACACTGCTTCTGTATCTGGGAAGTCTCTTCTTATTTCGAGGAAACTATTACTGAAAGACTGCATGGCCTCTTCCACATTTTTTGGTGACAAATCATCATCATAGGTAAGCTTTTCAATCACTTCTTCACTAAGAGCAATATTGATAGATTTACTTAATTTATCTTGCCCTAAAGCTAAGGGGTATTGAATGGAAATTTTAGGGCAATTACCACAATCCTCATTCTCGATAGTGTAATTCTCAAAAACGAGTCGATCTTGTTTTTCACAGCCAAAAAATAATACTACACTAAACACTATAAGACAGACCTTTTTCATATTCTTGTGAGATTGATATTGCAAATCTAAGCTTTCATTGGTTTCTCCAAAAGATAGCAATACATTTGTTAAACAAATTCCTAATTATGAGTAAAAAAGAACTACAGTTTAATAGTAAAGTTATACATGGCGGACAACATCCGGACAAGGCATACGGATCTGTAATGCCTCCAATATATCAGACTTCAACCTATGCCCAGTCAAGCCCCGGAAAACATTTGGGCTTTGAATATTCCAGAAGTGCCAATCCTACACGGACGGCCTTAGAGAATTCATTAGCAAGTATTGAAAATGGGAACTACGGTCTGGCGTTTGCAAGTGGCTTATCTGCCATGGATGCCGTTATAAAACTTTTGAATCCCGGTGACGAAGTGGTTTCAACTAACGATTTATACGGAGGTAGTTACCGTCTTTTTAAGCAAATATTTGAAAAGTATGGCATAGTTTTTCATTTTGTAGGGATGCAGGATGTAAATAAAATTGAAGAAAAAATTACAGCTAAGACCAAGCTTATATGGGTTGAAACTCCAACTAATCCAATGATGAATGTTATTGATATGGAGGCTGTGAATACGTTGGCAAAAAAGCACCATATATTATTGGCCGTGGATAATACCTTTGCCACACCATACCTTCAAAAGCCGTTAGACTTTGGAGCGGATATAGTAATGCACTCCGCAACTAAATATCTTGGAGGACATAGTGATGTTGTTGCAGGAGCTCTTATTGTAAAGGACAAGGACTTAGCAGATAAATTATACTTTATACAAAATGCTAGTGGGGCTGTCTGCGGACCGATGGATAGTTTCCTTATTTTGAGAGGGATAAAGACCTTACACGTCAGGATGCAGAGACATTGTGAAAATGCTGAAAAAATTGCAACTTTCCTTAACGAAAATCCGAAGATCGAACGGGTTTTTTGGCCGGGTTTTAAGACACACCCCAGCCATCTTGTGGCTTCGAAACAAATGAGTTTTTATGGCGGAATGCTTTCTTTTATACCCAAGGGAAGTAATTTCAACGAAGCTGTAAAAATTGTTGAAAAACTACAAGTATTTACGCTTGCAGAGTCTCTAGGAGGAGTTGAAAGCCTTGCAGGACATCCCGCTAGTATGACACATGCCAGTATCCCAAAAAAGGAGAGAGAAAAAAGTGGGGTAGTAGATTCTCTAATTCGTCTGAGCGTAGGGATAGAAGATGTGACCGATCTAATCGCGGACTTGGAGCAGGCAATTGGATAAAATTATCATATTTTAAAAAAAAGCACCATTTAATTACATAAAAGATATAATTTTGCCTTTAATTTTTTAAATCAATAAAATACCTAAGTAAATTATAGCTATATGAACACAAGTATTGAAGCATTTATGCAGGAGGTTAAAACCCGAAATGGACATGAACCAGAGTTTATTCAGGCGGTTCAGGAAGTGGCCGATACGGTTATTCCTTATATTGTAAAACACGATATATATTACGGGAAAAACATACTACTTAGAATGGTAGAACCAGAGCGACTCATATCTTTTAGGGTGGCTTGGGTAGATGATCAGGGAGAAATTCATGTCAATAGAGGATATAGAATTCAAATGAATTCGGCTATTGGCCCCTATAAAGGGGGACTTCGATTTCATCCATCCGTAAATGCAAGTATTCTTAAGTTCCTGGCTTTTGAACAAGTATTTAAAAATAGCCTAACCACTCTTCCTATGGGTGGTGGTAAAGGAGGGTCTGATTTTGATCCAAAAGGAAAATCGGATGATGAAGTAATGCGTTTCTGCCATTCCTTTATGACTGAACTGTGTAGGCACATTGGTCCGAACACAGATGTACCTGCAGGGGACATTGGCGTTGGTGCACGTGAAATTGGATTTCTTTTTGGGATGTACAAAAAGATTCGTAATGAGTTTACAGGAGTACTTACAGGTAAGGGCCTTTCTTGGGGAGGCTCTAAAATTCGCCCAGAGGCAACTGGTTACGGAACGGTATATTTTGCAGAGAGTATGCTTAAAACTATGGATAAGAAAATAGAAGGTATGAACGTAGTAGTTTCCGGTTCAGGAAATGTGGCACAATTTGCAGCTGAAAAGGTATTACAACTTGGAGGTAAGGTTTTAACCCTTTCTGATTCTGGCGGATATATTTATGATAAAGACGGAATTGATGATGAGAAACTGGCTTTTGTAATGGATTTGAAGAATAATAGACGAGGTAGAATTTCAGAATATGCAGAGAAGTATAGTTCTGCTACTTATCATAAAGGCGAAAGACCTTGGAGTGTAAAATGTGATATAGCACTCCCTTGTGCTACTCAGAATGAACTGGATGGAGACGACGCCGAAGTATTGGTGTCTAATGGATGTATGTGTATTGCGGAAGGAGCAAATATGCCTTCTACACCGGAGGCTATACATCATTTTCATGATTCCAAAGTGCTTTTCGCACCTGGAAAAGCGTCTAATGCTGGTGGGGTGGCAACTTCAGGTTTAGAGATGTCACAGAATTCGCTTAGAATTAGCTGGACAAGAAAAGAGGTAGATGAAAGACTAAAAGGAATTATGGAGGATATCCATGATTCATGTATTGAATATGGGAAGGAGGCAGATGGCTATTGCAACTATGTGAAAGGAGCTAATATAGCCGGTTTTGTAAAAGTGGCAGACGCTATGTTAGCCCAAGGAGTAATTTAAGAGTATTCTATTAAGGTTTTAAAGGGTTGGTGTTGTTACCAACCCTTTTTTATTGTTATGCATCTTATTAATTCCTTATATATTTGGTTTCTCATTTTCCGACTAATGCAAATTAAAACCAAGGCCCTTGTTCTATCTTCCATTAAGTATGGAGAAAGTTCTTTAATTGTTAAGGCTTTTACCTATACCAGTGGGATAAAATCCTATATGTTAAAAGGAGTATTAAGTTCAAGAAAGGGCAAGCTTAAACCGTCCTATTTTCAACCGTTAACACAATTAGAAATATCTGCGATTCACAAAGACAAAGGAACTCTAGAGCGAATTACGGAGGCAAGAATTAACTATCATTATCTGACCATATACAGTAGTCCTTCCAAAAATGCAATCGTTTTATTTTTAGCGGAAATGCTTTCAAATAGCATTTATGAAGAAGAACAAAACAGTGATTTGTATACCTACTTGGAAACCACCTTCCAGTGGTTAGATTCACATAATACTATACCAAATTTCCATATCTTCTTTTTAATTGAACTAACGAGATATTTAGGCTTTTATCCAGAGACTTCTAATATGAACTACGATTATTTTGATTTGCATGAAGGAGCTTTTGTAGTATTCCCCGGTTCTAAACCATATTTGACTGGAGACATTTTAGAGTTGTTTAAGATTTTTTTAGGCACAAAATTTGATGTTATGCATACAATTGCAATCGATAAAGGCAAAAGGGGAGAACTATTAAAAGCAATCATTCTCTTTTTTGAAGTACATTTGGACGGTTTTAAAAAACCCAGATCTCTCGCTGTTTTAAATGAAGTTTTTAGATAATAGACATAGGGGAATTTTATTCCTAGTACTATTCCTTTTGGGAAGTATTGCATCTGCCCAAAAAATAACAATATTAGATGGAGAAACTTCAGAACCAGTCATTAATGCGGTAGTCTTAAACGCAGATCAATCGCAAACCAGTCTATCGGATATTGACGGGGTATGCGATTTGTCGGTGTTTTCCGATTCAGACAGGCTCCATATAAGACACCTCAGTTACCAAACTAAAAATGGAACAAAAGAATCGTTTTTAAAAAGGGGAAAAACCGTTTTCTTATCGCTAAAAAGAGAACAACTGGAAGAGGTAGTAATGTCGGTTTCAAAGTGGGAACAGCAAAAAAAAGATGTGCCTCAGAAAATACTTTCCATTAGTTCCCAAAGCATTGCTTTTACGAACCCTCAAACTGCTGCAGATTTGTTAAGTAACAGTGGTCAAATATTTGTTCAAAAAAGTCAGTTGGGAGGTGGGAGCCCCATGATCAGAGGGTTTTCTACAAATAGGCTCCTAACCTCAATAGATGGTGTTCGAATGAACAATGCGATTTTTAGAGGAGGTAATATTCAGAATATAATTTCAATAGACCCTTTTAGTATTAGGAATACCGAAGTAATATTTGGTCCCGGATCTGTAATTTATGGTAGCGATGCCATTGGAGGGGTAATGAATTTTATAAGTAAGAAACCGGCCTATTCGGAAATGGATAGTCTTCTTTTATCTGGAAACCTAGTGTATAGATACGCTTCTGCAAACAATGAAAACACCGGGCATTTTGATATCCAACTGGGGACTAAAAAATGGGCATTTTTAACCAGTGCTTCTTATAGCGATTTTGCCGACTTGAAAATGGGCAAACACGGACCTAACGCTTATTTAAGAAGAGAGTATGCTGCTAGAATAGATAATACAGATGTACTTGTACCAAACGATAATCCTCAAATACAAATACCAACGGGTTATAATCAGGTGAATTTTATGCAAAAAATATCTTACAGACCAAATACTAATTGGGCTTATGATTTAGGTGTTTTTTATAGTACTACTTCAGAGTTTTCTCGCTACGATAGACTAATAAGACCAAATGAAGACAATACAGGTCTTAGGTCTGCAGAATGGTTTTATGGTCCACAGAAGTGGTTTATGTCAAATTTGCAAATAAATCACAATGGGAGAGGTAAATTTTATGATGGTTTAAAAATTACTACGGCATATCAAAATTTTAAAGAGAGTAGAAACGACAGGACTTTTGGAGATCCCATTAGGTATACTACGCAAGAAAATGTAGATGCTTTTTCTTTTAATATAGATTTTGAGAATAAGAAGATGGGCAACTTACGGCTTTACTATGGAACGGAATACGTTTTTAACCTTGTAGGCTCTAAAGGCCAGCAACTAAATATTGAAACAGATGATTTACAAGGTTATGCCTCTAGATATCCGGACGGATCTACATGGCAGTCCCTTGCGGCTTATTTAAACGCAGAATTAAAGTCCAAACCAAATTTCACGTGGATGGGCGGACTTAGGTATAGCCATATTTGGATTGATGCAACCTTTGATAAAACGTATTTTGATTTTCCATTTGATAATGCTGATTTAAATAACGGAGCACTGACCGGTAGTTTGGGTTTTAGTTGGTTGCCAAAAGCAGACTTACAAATTACACTTAATGGTTCTACAGGTTTTAGGGCTCCTAATATTGATGATATTGGAAAGATTTTTGATTCTGAACCTGGATCTGTAGTAGTCCCCAATCCTAGTTTAGAACCAGAATATGCCTATAACATTGAATTGGGAGTTAGAAAAAATTTTAACGATGTCCTGGTCTTAAAGGCTGCTACCTATTATACCTACCTGTCTAATGCATTGGTTAGGCGAGATTACGAATATAATGGAGTTAGTCAAATTGTATACAATGGTGTATTAAGCAATGTTCAGGCTATTCAGAATGCATCAAGAGCCTATTTATATGGATTAGAATTTGGTTTTGAGGCTTTTTTAAATGATCAGTTTTCCTTGGCATCAAATATAACTTTTACTGAGGGAACAGAAATAGATAGCGATGAGGTTAAAAGCCCGGTGAGACATGTAGCTCCAACTTTTGGAGACTTCCATATTATATGGCGTAACCAACGCTTTAAAACCGATCTTTTTGTAAATTATAATGGCGAAATTTCTTTCGAAGATTTGGCTCTTTCAGAATTAAGTAAAGATTATATTTATGCAAAAGACAATAACGGCAACCCTTATTCTCCTTCTTGGTACACCTTGAATCTTAGATCACAGTTTCAAATGAGTAATTCCTTGCGGTTTAACTTTACTATTGAGAATTTAACAAATCAGAGATACCGGCCTTATTCTTCCGGTATTGTAGCCCCTGGAATAAATATTATTGGGGGACTGAATTTACGATTTTAGATCCCACATAACGGTTTAGTAAACGACTTCTGTCAAATCTTTTATAATGGGGAAATATGTTGCTTAAATATTTCTTTAATGTGTAGGTTATACATTTCAATATTTAAACCAAAATATCATTCTAATTTCTTAATTTTGCAGCCTTAATTTATTCTAAAGTAAAACGTTAGTATGAAATTTGCAGAATATAAGGGATTAGATTTGGCTAAAATTGGAACGGATGTTCTGGAGTTTTGGAAATCCCAGCAAATTTTTGAAAAAAGTATTGCTCTTCGCGAGGGGAAGCCTAATTATGTTGTTTATGAAGGTCCTCCTTCGGCAAATGGTATGCCTGGGATTCATCATGTTATGGCCAGAACCATTAAGGATATCTTTCCAAGATATAAAACCATGAAGGGATATCAGGTAAAACGAAAAGCCGGATGGGATACACATGGGTTGCCAATAGAGCTTGGAGTTGAAAAAGACTTAGGTATTACAAAGGAAGATATTGGGGTAAAGATATCTGTTGAGGACTATAACGAGGCTTGTAAGAAAGCCGTAATGCGTTATACAAATGCATGGAACGATTTAACAGAAAAAATCGGGTATTGGGTAGACATGGAAGACCCCTACATTACCTACAAACCAAAATATATTGAATCTGTTTGGTGGTTATTAAAGCAGATATACAATAAGAATTTAATTTATAAAGGATATACCATTCAGCCGTATTCTCCAAAGGCTGGAACGGGATTGAGTTCTCATGAGCTAAATATGCCGGGAACATACCAGGATATAACAGATACAACGGTTACCGCTCAGTTTAAGGCAAAGAAAGAATCATTACCTGAATTTTTAAAAGAGGTGGAAGGAGAATTGTTCTTCCTAGCATGGACCACTACACCCTGGACACTTCCTTCCAATACAGCCCTGACAGTTGGGGCAAAAATAGACTATGTTTGGGTAAAGACCTTTAATCAATATACCTATGAACCTATTACAGTTTTACTTGCAAAAAGTTTACTTTCAAAACAGTTTGCGGGTAAATATGTAGAAGTAAAATCTATAGATGAGGTAAAGAATTATTCTACATCAGATAAGAAGATCCCATATCAAGTTTTGGGAAGTTGTAAAGGAAAGGCACTTATCGGTGCCGAATATGAACAGCTTTTAACTTATGCTACGCCATATGAAAATGCCCAAAATGCGTTTAGAGTAATTGGAGGGGATTTTGTAACCACAGAAGATGGAACCGGTATAGTCCATACTGCTCCTACATTTGGTGCCGATGATATGCAGGTTGCTATGCAGGCAAATCCCCCTATTCCACCTATGTTGGTTTTAGACGCTAATAACAATCCAGTTCCATTGGTCGATTTGCAAGGCAGGTTTAGACAGGGGATGGGTTCTTTGTCTGGGAAATATGTTAAAAATGAATATTACGAAGAGGGAGAAGCCCCAGAGAGATCTGTAGATGTTGAGATTGCTATAGAGTTAAAAGAAGAGAATAAAGCTTTTAAGGTAGAAAAGTATCTGCATTCTTATCCAAATTGTTGGAGGACGGATAAACCGATTTTATATTATCCATTAGATTCATGGTTTATTAAAATCACCGATGTCAGAGATAGAATGTTTGCGTTAAACCAAACCATTAATTGGAAACCAAAAAATACAGGAGAAGGAAGATTTGGAAACTGGTTGGCAAGTGCCAACGACTGGAACCTAAGCCGATCCAGGTTTTGGGGAATTCCACTTCCTATATGGAGAACGGAAGATGGGAAAGAAGAAATTATTATCGGTTCTGTTGAGGAGTTAAAATCGGAAATGTCAAAAGCAGTCTCTAAAGGCTTTATGTCCGAAGATATTTTTTCCACTTTTGATCCAAATGACATGAGCGATCTGAATTATAATCAAATAGACCTTCACAAAAATGTGGTGGATCAGATTGTATTAGTATCAGACTCTGGAAAGGAAATGAGAAGAGAAACTGATCTTATTGACGTCTGGTTTGACAGTGGCTCTATGCCCTACGCACAATGGCATTATCCATTTGAAAATAAGGATTTAATAGATAAAGGGATTACTTTTCCTGCAGATTTTATTGCAGAAGGGGTAGATCAAACAAGAGGATGGTTTTATACCTTACACGCTATTGCTACAATGGTATTTGATAACGTTTCCTACAAAAATGTGGTCTCCAATGGCTTAGTTTTAGACAAAGAAGGAAAGAAAATGTCTAAAAGACTTGGGAATGCCATAGATCCATGGAAGACTTTAGAGGAATACGGACCAGATGCTACAAGATGGTATCTCATATCTAATGCTAACCCTTGGGACAATCTTAAGTTTGACTTAGAAGGAATAGATGAGGTAAAAAGAAAGTTTTTTGGGACTCTTTACAATACCTATTCGTTCTTTTCCTTATATGCGAATATTGACCACTTTAATTATACTGAAGAAAATATTCCGGAGCAAAAGAGGCCAGAAATTGACCTTTGGATATTGTCTGAATTAAACAGTCTGATAAAAGTTGTTGAACAGGCTTACGAAAGTTATGAGCCTACCAAGGCCGCAAGGGCAATTGCTTATTTTGTTCAAGAGAATTTAAGTAATTGGTATGTGCGTTTAAGCAGAAGACGTTTTTGGAAAGGAGACTATCAGGAGGATAAAATTTCCGCTTATCAAACACTGTACACTTGCCTGCTTACAATAGCTAAATTAGGCGCTCCAATAGCGCCATTTATTATGGACCGCCTTTACATAGACTTAATAAAGACCACCAAAAAGGAGGAGTTTGAAAGCGTGCACTTGGCAGCATTTCCCAAAGTGGAAACACATCTAATAAATAAGGATTTAGAGAGTAAAATGCAGAAGGCTCAGATTATTTCTTCCCTGGTACTCTCCATCAGACAAAAAGAAAGAATCAAAGTTAGACAGCCCCTTCAAAAAATTATGATACCTGTATTAGACCAAGCGCAAAGGGCAGAAATAGAGGCGGTTGCAGATCTTATTAAAACAGAGGTAAATGTTAAGGAGATTAACCTAATAGATGATGCTTCTGGGATATTGGTGAAACGTATAAAACCTAATTTTAAGGTGTTGGGTCCTCGGTACGGAAAATACATGAAGGCAATTGGTATAGCTGTAGGTAAATTGGATCAAAAAGACATCCAAAAAATTGAATCCAATGGAGAAATATCACTTGAATTAGAAAATAAAAGTATTATCTTACAGTTAGAGGATGTAGAGATAACTTCTCAAGATATTGAAGGATGGTTGGTTGCAACTCAGGGCCCCTTAACGGTTGCCTTAGACATAACAATTGATGAGAGTTTAAGGGAAGAGGGTATTGCTAGAGAATTGGTTAATAGAATTCAAAACATAAGAAAAGATTCTGGTTTTGATGTAACAGATAAAATAGATATTAGAATACTTAAAGACGGTTTAGTGGAAAAAGCGGTTAGGAATAATCTCAAGTATATAAAAAATGAGACCCTGACTTCTGAATTAAACTTCGAAGAAATAATGGAAGATGGCGTGGCTATCTCTTTTGACGAAGTCAACACTAAATTGGCAGTTCAAAAACATTAACATTATGGGAGACGATTTAAAAATTAGATATTCAGATAAGGAATTGGCAGAATTCAAAGCCCTCATTGAAGAGAAAATAGAGAAAGCCAAGAGTCATTTAGACCTTCTAAAAAGTTCGTACATGAATGACGGTAATAATGGAACCGATGATACATCCCCAACTTTTAAAGCTTTTGAGGAAGGTTCAGAAACCATGAGTAAAGAGGCGAACACTCAGTTGGCAATTAGACAAGAGAAGTTTATCAGAGACCTTAAGAATGCTCTTTTAAGAATAGAAAATAAGACCTATGGAATTTGCAGAGTTACAGGAAAGCTGATTAATAAAGAGCGTCTTAAATTAGTGCCTCATGCTACCCTAAGTATTGAAGCCAAGAATATGCAGAAATAAAAAGATTGGTTATTACTTTACCAGGTTAAATTGGTAATTCTGTCTTAGAGTTGCCTTAATAATCCCTATTTTTGCCCGAACTATTTCTACAATAATGAATTTTAAGCGTTCCATGCTAATTATTCTACTAGTCTTACTGGTAGATCAGATTAGTAAAATATATATCAAGACACATTTTCAATTAGGAGAGGCAACTGAGGTATTTTCTTGGTTTAAAATTTTGTTTATTGAGAATGAGGGAGCGGCCTGGGGAGCAAAACTAAGTGATGTCTTACCTATTTCCGACAGAACAGGTAAGTTGGTACTTACTGTTTTTAGATTATTTGCTATCGTTGGTATTGGCTATTGGCTTTATGATATTATAAAAAAGAATGCCACAAGTACGTTGGTATTTGCTGTATCGCTTATTTTTGCAGGGGCCTTGGGTAATATCATCGATTCTTTATTTTATGGCACTATTTTTAACGAGAGTTACAACCAGGTAGCAACCTTATTTTCGGATGAACCTTACGGTAGTCTGTTTTATGGAAAAGTAGTAGATATGCTATATTTTCCTCTTATTGATAGTAATTGGCCCAAATGGGTGCCATTTGTTGGGGGCAATAACTTTCGCTTTTTTGAACCTGTTTTTAACGTGGCAGATACCGCTATAAGCACTGGTGTTGGCGTTTTATTAGTTTTTAATAAAAAGGCTTTTGGCAATAGTACAGATTGATGTTAAAACCTGTAGGAGCGTGTTGGAGTAATACAATAATTTAGTGGAATGTCATGATCATTGATATCTTGAATTTGATCCACAGCCTCGAACATAGAAAGCCCTATCTTGATAACATCTGCTTTACATTCTTTTAGGAATTTATCATAATATCCCTTTCCGTAGCCTACCCTATTACCGTTTTTATCAAAGGCTAAAAGAGGAATAAAAACAACTTCTATTTTCGTTGGTAATACTTCTATACCATCTTCAGGTTCCGGGACATTCCATTTATTTGGCCTAATAATTGTGCTATCTGTTAACAAATAATGATCTAAGTCGTTGTTTTTAGACATTTTTGGGATGATGACATTCTTGTCTCTTCCTTGAAGAATACTTAGGACAAAACTCGTGTCTACCTCTCTTTGATCAGGGATAGTTAAAAATATATGGAAGTAAGAAAAATGCCAGATAGGCAAGTCTAAAAGGAGGTTAGAAATTTCTAAACTCTTTTCTGATATTTCTGTCAGCGAAAGTCGCTCTCTTAAAATTTTATGGTTTAATCGAAGCTTTTCTTTTAGCATATAAAACGATTAAACTTGTCTGAAGTGTGGGGAACTATTATCTTAAAACTAGTCTTTTGCTGCAACTGCAAAATATATTCTAATAAATAGCATCAGACCAAGGTATAAACCTAGAGTGATGATATAATTTTCCATGTAGTCGTTTAAATTTACGACATAAAGATAAATAAAAATATCTTTTTAGCTCCATAAAGAGCGCACTTTTATCGATGAAATACATGATTTTTATAATATTCTTAACATTAATATTACAATTTCATGACAGGTTTAATAAATTGTTTGGAAGAATACCTTCTAAAATTAAGGGCTTCGTAAGCGATAAAAAGGTACAAAAAAAACTAAACCAATAACACAAATTATTGATGTTAAGGAAAGGTAAATTACGGCCCGTTTTTTGAATAGACCTTAAACTTTGATAGGAGTTGTAAAATGACTAATTTAATTTTGTATTAAGTCTTAGCTATTCATCATTCATTGACTTGGCAAATTATCTATGACAGACATATCCTTATCTGTAAAAATAAATACACTACCTACTAGTCCTGGTGTTTATCAGTTCTTTGATAGGGAAGATAAAATATTGTATGTTGGAAAAGCAAAAAACTTAAAGAAACGAGTTAGTTCTTACTTTACGAAAACCCACCCCAATGGGAAGACCCGCGTAATGGTTAAGAAGATTGACAGTATTAAACACATTGTGGTAAAAACGGAATCCGATGCGCTGTTATTAGAGAGTAATTTAATAAAGGAACGCCAGCCTAGATATAATGTGCTTCTAAAAGACGACAAGTCCTATCCCTGGATTTGTATTAAAAATGAAAGATTTCCAAGAGTTTTCCCAACCCGTAAATTAATTAAAGATGGTTCGGAATATTTTGGCCCCTATACCAGTATGAAAACGGTAAAAGTTCTTCTGGAACTAATAAGAAGTGTTTATCCATTAAGAACCTGTAATTACGATCTGTCTCAAGAAAAAATCGATGCAGGGAAGTATAAATTATGTTTAGAATATCATCTGGGAAATTGCAAAGGCCCTTGTGTTAATTTACAATCGGTAGAAGAGTATAATCAACAAATAAAGGATATAAGAGAAATTATAAAAGGAAATTTCAAATCTTCATTGCATTATTTTAAAGGACAAATGCAAGGTCTTGCCGACAATATGAAGTATGAAGAGGCACAATTGATTAAAGAGAAAATAGACATTCTTCAAAATTATCAAGCCAAATCTACCATTGTAAATCCTAAAATTAATGACGTTGATGTTTTTAGCATTATTTCGGACAATGAATTTGCCTATGTGAACTTTTTACAATTATCTCACGGTTCTATTGTGAGATCGCATACTATCGAAATAAAGAAGAAATTACAAGAATCTGATCGGGATTTACTAGAGCTCGCCATCGTGGAATTGAGAATGAGGTTTAATTCTGCTTCTAAAAAGGTTTTTTTACCCTTTGACTGTACCCTTCCCTCTCAAATAAGTGTAATAGTTCCTAAACTTGGTGACAAGAAAAAATTGGTTGAACTCTCTGAAAGAAATGCCAAATTCTATAGACAAGAACGTTTTAAGCAAATTAAAATCATAGACCCGGATAGACATATCAATAGAATAATGGCTCAGATGAAAACAGACCTAAGACTATCTGAAGAGCCTAGACATATAGAATGTTTTGATAATTCAAATATACAAGGGAGTAATCCAGTGGCAGCCTGCGTGGTTTTTAAAGACGGAAAACCATCTAAAAAGGATTACAGGCATTACAATATAAAAACAGTAGAGGGGCCGGATGATTATAAGTCAATGGAAGAAGTTGTTCATCGAAGGTATAGAAGGCTTTTAGAAGAGGAGGCCAGTCTGCCACAATTAATTGTTATTGATGGAGGAAAAGGTCAGTTGTCATCGGCATTGAAGAGCCTGGATATATTGGGTTTAAGAGGAAAAACTGCGATAGTTGGAATAGCCAAACGACTAGAAGAAATATATTTTCCAGAAGATCCTATTCCTCTATACCTCGATAAAAAATCAGAATCTTTAAAAATTATTCAACAACTTAGAAATGAGGCACATAGATTTGGAATTACACATCATAGAAATAAGAGGAGTAAAAGTGCTATTTCTTCAGAAATAGAAAGTATAAAGGGAATAGGAGAAAAAACAGCCACAGAATTGTTGAAAAAGTTCAAATCAGTTAAGAGAATTAAAAAAGCTTCTTTGGAAGAACTTTCAGAGGTAACCGGAAAGGTAATGGCAAAGAAAATTTATGAAAAATTTCACTAGAATAAACCTTAGGAAGAATTCTTTGAAAACAACATTTTTGCTGTTTTTTTTATTTGGGTATGTAGGGTTGTTTTCTCAGGAGTTACCGGATAAAAAGTCGGTCAAAGTAGGCCTGGTTCTTAGTGGTGGTGGAGCAAAGGGAATGGCTCATATTGGGGCGTTGAAGGTTATCGAAGAGGCTGGAATTCAGATCGACTATATAGGAGGAACAAGCATGGGTGCCATAGTCGGGGCATTATATGCCTCAGGATATACGGCGTCGGAATTGGATTCTATTTTTAGAAAGGCTGATTTTAATACTTTGATTCAGGATAATTTGCCTAGAGGGGCCATGACTTTTTACGAAAAGGAAGATTCTGAGAGATATGCCTTAAGCCTGCCTTTCGATAAATTTAAAATATCGTTTCCGCAGTCTATCAGCAGAGGTCAATCAATATATAACGAATTAGTTCGCCTGTTGTATCATGTGAGAGATGTTGAGAATTTTGAAGATCTCCCCATCTCCTTTTTCTGTATGGCAACGGATATGGAAAAAGGTCAGCAGGTGATTTTGAATAGAGGGTATTTGCCAGAAGCAGTTATGGCTAGTGGAACCTTTCCCTCCCTATTTGAACCTGCTGAGATTGATGGAGCCATTTTAATTGACGGGGGAGTTCTTAATAACTACCCCATAGATGAAGTAAAAGCTCTGGGTGCCGATTTAATTATTGGGGTAGATGTGCAGCATAAACTAAGAGATAGAGAAGAACTCAATTCTGCTACAGATATATTATTACAAATAAATAATTTTAGGACGGTAGACGATATGAAGTCTAAAGTGGGCCTAACAGATATTTATATTAAACCAGAAATAGACGATTTTTCCGTAATGGATTTTGACATGAAGGATCCAATTATTTCTAGCGGCGAATTGGCGGCTAAAGAAAAACTAAAAGAATTACAAAAAGTTGCTGGTGTACAGCGTAAGTCAAATTCGGAAGTTAATACAATAAAGGAGAATGATTCTATTACTATTAACCACCTAGTCCTTGAGGGGAATGTAAATTATTCAAGAGCTTATATAAAAGGAAAGCTACGTCTTAATTTACCAGCTAGGACTACTTTTGCAAAGTTACAGCAGGGGATTAGCAATCTAGCGGCAACGAATAACTTTAAGTCTATTAGATATAGGCTTTCCTCAGGGATTGACGGGGAGGATTTAGTTCTTAAACTAATAGAGAATCCCAATAAGGCTTTTTTAAGAATTGCCGTTCACTACGATGATTTATATAAAACGGCGGCACTAATTAACTTAACAAAGAAAAATCTTTTTTTCAAGGATGATGTCGCATCAATAGATTTTGCATTAGGAGATAATATTCGGTATAATTTTCAGTATTATTTAGACAAAGGCTCTTATTGGAGTTTTGGAATTAATTCTCAACTAAATGTCTTTGATTATGAAATTAATTTTGATGTGATTCAATCTAATTTCAGAACCCTACAAGACGATAACATAAATGAGATTAATTTAAATGTTTCTGACTTTACAAACCAGGTTTATTTGCAAACTGTTTTAAAAGAAGAATTTGCTTTTATTGTAGGTGTTGAACACAAATTATTAAAATACAGTACCAGGACATTTATTGATAGTCTTCCTGAAGTGCCAACCGGGAATAATGGGAGAATCTACTTCGAAAATAGTAATTATTACAGCTCGTATGGTAAGTTAATCCTGGATACCTATAACGATCGTTATTTCCCAACTAAGGGGCTCTTTTTTGATGGAGATTTTCATCTTTATCTATTCTCTTCAGATTACAATAATAATTTTAAGGAATTTTCAATTGCCAAAGCAAGAATGGGAGGGGCATTTCCCATAGTTAGAAATCTGTCCTTAAATTTAGAAACGGGTGGGGGCTTTAAGCTTGGGATTTCCGAAGTGAAAGCCTTAGACTTTGTTTTAGGTGGATATGGGAATGAACTAATTAATAATTTTGTACCTTTTGTTGGGTATGATTTTTTAAGCCTACCGGGTAATAGCTATGTAAAGGCATACGGTCGTCTGGACTATGAGTTTGTTAGAAAACACCATTTGATGTTTACCGTTAATTTTGCCAATGTGGAAGATGATCTTTTTAGAACAGGGGAGTGGTTTACCCTTCCCGACTATTCGGGCTACGGATTGAGCTATGGTTGGGAATCATTTTTTGGCCCTGTTAATGTGATGTATTCTTGGTCTCCCGAATTAAATGACGGGAATGTTTTTTTTAGCCTAGGATTTTGGTTCTAAGCTACATAGACTTTAAATGTTTTTGTAACTAATTAGGGGTATTTTTCCGATATTTGGCCCCTACAAAACAATATTTTTATGCACAGGATTGATATATCTGCTCATTTAAGAGCAATGTGGTAATACGTAAGGCTGAGTAGAAAATTAGCATTTAATACGAATATTATATCATAAAATCAATTTGACAAATCATGAAAATACAAGAAAACGAATCTATAGAATTACCAAAAGAAAACCCTGAGGCCAAAGATTTTCTTCCGTTATTAGGAACCGACTATGTGGAACTTTATGTAGGGAATGCAAAACAGGCAGCCTATTATTATATGTCGGCATGGGGATTTCAACCATTGGCCTACGCAGGCCTTGAAACTGGATTAAAAGACAGAGTTTCCTACGTAATACAACAAGACAAAATTAGATTGGTATTAACCTCATCCTTGGTTGCAGGAGGCGAAATAAACAGGCATGTAGATGCTCATGGTGATGGAGTTAAGGCTATTGCTTTATGGGTTGCAGATTCTGCAAGTAGTTATAGGGAAACTACGAGCAGAGGAGCCGAGAGTTATATGACGCCAGAAGTTTTAGAAGATGAGGACGGTAGGGCGGTTATTTCCGGAATCCATACCTATGGAGAAACGGTACATCTTTTTGTTGAGAGAAAAGATTATCACGGGGTATTTCTGCCAGGTTATTCGAGTTGGAATCCAAGATATCAACCAACATCAGTTGGACTGAGATATATTGATCATATGGTGGGTAATGTTGGGTGGAATGAAATGAATAAATGGTGTGAATTTTATGCCAAGGTTATGGGGTTTGCCCAATTAGTATCCTTTGATGACAAAGATATTTCTACAGACTACACTGCTTTGATGAGCAAGGTGATGAGTAATGGTAATGGCAGAATTAAATTTCCTATTAACGAACCTGCAGATGGGCGAAAGAAATCTCAAATAGAGGAGTATATTCAGTTTTACAATGGGGCTGGGGTACAGCATATGGCCATGGCGACAAATAACATAATTGAGACCGTATCGGGTTTAAGAGATAGAGGGGTAGAATTTTTAACAGTACCTTCCAGTTATTATGACGATGTTTTAGATAGAGTGGGTGAAATAGACGAAGAATTAGAACCACTTAAAGAGCTTGGAATCTTAATTGATCGAGATGATGAAGGATACTTATTACAAATATTTACCAAGCCTGTTCTGGATAGACCAACAATGTTTATTGAAATAATCCAAAGAAAAGGAGCCAAGTCTTTTGGCAAAGGAAATTTTAAGGCATTGTTTGAGGCAATTGAAAGAGAACAGGAAGCCAGAGGCACATTATAAGAGTCTATTTTCTTAATGTATTGCCAAATTCAATGGCCAAAGTATTAATTATTGTTAAGGCACTAGTTAAAGAAAGTTAAAACCTTTTCTAAAAATACTAATTGCATTAAATTTGATATCAAATAAGGGGTGGTTCCCTTATAACTTTAAGTATTGGTTTTTCATAATTTAAAGTTTGGTTGGTTATTTAGGAAAAGCCCCGATGCTCATCGGGGCTTTTTTTTGTATATACCTACAAGAATTCCTTTTAAGTTGGGTTTATTTTAAAACTAAACTATGTCTGTATACGAAAGAAGTATGAAGCATCGTAGCAGGCTAAAAATGTGGAGCTTATCCGTATTTTATACAATACTTTGGAATAATTTTTGTTTAAGATAATGTTAATAGCAATTTAGTCTTATTGCTTTTTGATATTTTTGAATAGAATAGAGGTTATGAAAAGATTTATCCTTTTTATCGTAATAGTTGTTACTTTTTCCTTAAGTGGACAGTACGCCTCTCTGGAATCTTTTGCGGACGAAACCTCAGTGCCGAAAGATAAAACTGCTTTTAAGCCAGGAGAATGGCTAAAGTTTAGAGTGCATTATGGGATCTTAAATGCCAGCTATGCTACCTTACATCTGAAATCAGATACGGTAGATAGTATTCCCGTATATCATGTGGTTGGTAAAGGGAAGACGACTGGTTTTGCCAGCATTTTTTTTAAGGTAGACGACACCTATGAAAGCTATTTTGACAAGAAAGATGGAAAACCATATCGATTTGTCAGAAAAATATATGAAGGCGGTTATACAAAAGATGTGGAGATTAATTTTGACCATAATAAAGAAGTAGCCGTATTAAATGACAAAAAAAATAACAAACAAATGAATTTTAAGGTTGAGGACAGCGTCCAAGACCTTATCTCCGCTTTTTATTATTTAAGGAATAACTACGACTTTACTGATTTGGTGGAAGGGGAATCCCTTAAGTTAAAAGTTCTGTATGACGATGACGGGATTTTTAATTTTAAGCTAAAGTATTTGGGTAAAGAGATTCTTAAAACTAAATTTGGCAAAGTGGAATGTTTGAAGTTTATTCCTCTTGTTCAATCAGGGAGAGTTTTTAAGGAGCAAGAGAGTTTGGCACTTTGGGTGTCTAACGACAGGAATAAAATCCCAATAAGAATAAAAGCTGATCTTGTTATAGGAGCAATTACAGCTGATCTAGACGGATTTAACGGACTAACCCACCAGTTTCAGATCATAATGGATTAAGGGTACTATGGAAGATAAGGGTCGAATTGAATCCCAAATTTTAAAACTTCAGGAAAAATACAAAGATTCAGGGCAAGATATTAGCTCCTATTTGGACGGCTTGCTATACCAAAGATATCTTACGTACTGGGACTATATCCACTTAGACACTCTTCTAAGTCTGCAGGTTCCTCGAACCCACTTTCCAGATGAAGAAATCTTCATCATGTATCATCAAATTACAGAACTGTATTTTAAGCTTATTCTGCATGAAGAGAAACAGATAGTAGATGATAAATCCCAAAAGGAAAGCTTTTTCATTGAAAAACTAAACCGAATAAATAATTACTACAAAGCATTAATTTCTTCTTTTAGTATTATGATACGGGGAATGGAAAGAGAGCAGTTCCTTCAGTATCGCATGGCTCTTCTACCAGCAAGCGGATTTCAATCTGCACAATATAGGATGATAGAACTATACGCCACCCCCCTGGAAAATCTTGTGCATGTTTCGGAGGAAGGAAAATATACTGAAAATGATAGTATTGAAACTCTTTATGAAAAAATTTATTGGAAGAAGGGAGCTACAGATTTACGCACTGGGGAAAAGACGCTTACATTAAAGCAATTTGAATATAGATATACGCCGCGTTTTATACGTACGGCTAAACAATTAGAAAAGAATACAATATATCATAAGTATTTAGATATGCCTGAAAAGAGCAGGCATAATAAAGCGCTTATTGATGCGTTAAAAGTTATGGATATAAACGCAAACATAAACTGGCCTTTGATGCATTTGGGATCTGCCCATCGCTATCTAAACCAAGATAATACTTCTATTGAGGCCACCGGAGGAACTAATTGGAAGGAATATTTACCTCCAAGTTTCCAGCATGTTGTGTTTTTTCCAAATTTGTATTCAAAAGATGAATTAAGTAATTGGGGGAAAGAGTGGGTAGACCACCACTTTAATCCTGAAAAAAGTAAAAACTGATTATGCATAAATTTTGGGGCACATTCTTAAGCTTAGTTTTCATAATAGCTTGCAAACAAGAAAACCAAAAAAGTACCGAAAATTCTAAGGAAGAAAAAGCCATTACACAGATTATTTTGCCTGAAAAGCAATATGGATTTACCCTAGAAAACTTCATTGTTACCCAAGATACTGTGCGCAAAGGGGATAGTTTTGGGAAGTTAATGCAGAATAACAATGTTGACTATCCAAAAATTGCAAAAGTGTCTGAAAAATATCGCGACACTTTTGATGTAAGAAGAATTAGAGTTGGCACTCCTTATTTGATTCTAAAGTCTAAGGATTCTCTAGAAAAAGCCGAAGTCTTTGTATACCAAAATGATCTAATTAATTATACCGTTGTTGACTTTCGGGATTCTGTCTCGGTATATAAAGAGAAAAAACAAGTTAAATACGTGATGAGAGAAGCCGCCGGAGTTATTGAAAGTTCACTCTCAGAAGCAATATTGGATCAAGGAATAGACTACAATGTTACCAATAATCTCTCAGACATCTACGCATGGACAATTGATTTCTTTAGATTACAAAAGGGAGATAAATTTAAGGTTATCTATAAGGAAAGATATATTAATGATACTATATACGCTGGTGCTGAGCCTATAGAGGCTGCCTATTTTGAACATAATGGAACACCACTATACGCTTTTGCATATGAATCAGATTCTTTAAAAAATATTGTAGATTATTTTGACGATGAAGCAAATAACTTGCGGAGAACTTTTTTAAGAGCACCTGTAAAATTTAGTAGAATTTCTTCGAGATATAATCTCAAAAGAAGAATAAGATACTACGGGTATAAAGTAAGACCTCATAGAGGCACAGATTATGCGGCCCCTGTAGGCACCCCAATTATGGCTACTGCCGATGGAACGGTCACGGAGTCTACCCGAAAAGGAGGTAATGGCAAATATGTAAAAATTAGACATAACGGAACCTATAGTACCCAATACCTGCATATGAAAAAGCAGAAAGTAAAGCGAGGTGAATTTGTAAGACAAGGGGATGTAATTGGTTGGGTAGGAATGACCGGAAATACCGGAGGACCACATGTTTGTTATAGATTTTGGAAAAATGGCAGACAAGTAGACCCATTTAAAGAGAAACTTCCTGCAGCAGAACCACTTCCCGAAGACATTAGACAAGACTATTTTCAGTATATTGGTCCCCAGAAAGTACAACTAGATTGTATTGAATTTCCGGAAAAACCGGGGGGAGACCTTTTAACACTGAATTAATCTAAATGTCTTTAAATAGAAATAACCCTAAGAACACTACTGCATGGAAGTCCTTAGAGAATCATTATAATGAAATTAATACATCTCATCTTCGGGAATTGTTCCAAACAGACCCGAAGAGGGGTCCAGACCTTACCCTGAGCTACAAAGATTTTCTGGTAGACTTCTCTAAAAACCGTATCACGGATAAAACACTTTCCCTTCTTTTGGATTTGGCTAAGGAAGTAAGTCTAAAAGATGCCATTGAAAAGGTCTTTACCGGGGATATAATAAATGAAACGGAAGGAAGAGCAGTCTTGCATACAGCCTTAAGAGGCAAAGAAGGCGATAGTGTTATGGTAGATGGCGAGAATATTATGCCTGAAATTTTTGCCGTAAAGAATAAGATTAGAGATTTTTCTAATAGTGTTATTTCTGCAAAAAAGAGAGGATATTCTGGTAAGCCTTTTACAGACATAGTAAACATAGGTATTGGAGGCTCGGACTTGGGTCCACTAATGGTCACTGAAGCCTTAAAGTTTTACAAAAACCAATTACAAATACATTTCGTAAGCAATGTAGATGGGGACCACGTAAATGAGGTTATAAAGGATTTAAATCCGGAAACCACTCTTTTTGTAATTGTATCTAAGACTTTCACAACGCAAGAGACTTTGAGTAATGCAACTACAATACGAAAATGGTTTCTTCAATCTGCGAAAGAAAGTGATATTGCCAAGCATTTTGCAGCAGTGTCTACCAATACAGAGAAGATTTCAGAATTTGGAATTCAAGAAGAAAACGTTTTCCCAATGTGGGATTGGGTTGGCGGACGTTTTTCCTTGTGGAGCGCTGTAGGATTGTCTATTGCCCTCGCAATTGGATATGATAATTTCGAAGAACTTTTGGGTGGAGCTAATGAAATGGATACACATTTTAGAACAGAAGATTTTGAGACAAATATCCCTGTTATTCTAGCTCTATTGAGTATATGGTACAATAATTTTTTTGAGGCAGAAACGGAGGCGATAATTCCTTATAGCCAATACTTGAATAGGTTTTCTGCCTATTTGCAGCAGGGAATCATGGAAAGTAATGGAAAAAGTGCCGGAAGAGATGGGGAAATTGTGGACTACGAAACCGGAACAATAATTTGGGGAGAACCTGGCACAAATGCCCAACATGCCTTTTTTCAGTTAATCCATCAGGGAACTAAAATTATCCCGGCAGACTTTATAGGTTTTAAAAAATCTCTTCATGGAGACTCCGATCACCATGATAAGTTAATGGCTAACTTTTTTGCACAAACAGAGGCGCTTCTAAATGGTAAAAATGCAGAAGAAGTCAAGGTAGAACTCCTTGAAAAAGGCATGCAAGAAAAGGAAATAAAAGAGCTTCTTCCTTTTAAAGTATTTCAGGGCAATAAACCTACAAATACAATTCTTATTGAAAAATTAACTCCTCGAACGCTAGGGATGTTAATTGCCATGTACGAACACAAAATATTTGTACAAGGGGTGATATGGAATATATATAGTTTTGATCAATGGGGAGTAGAACTGGGAAAACAACTTGCAAGTACTATTCTTCAAGAGATTAAGACAAATAGTATTGGGGAACATGATTCTTCAACAACAAATTTACTTCGTGTCTATAAGTCTTAAATAATATGGTATTTACAACAAATGGATCAAGTTTAGACCCTAACAGCAATGTTGGGGTTTTTGTAAATAGAATTGTGTATTTTTAGAGGCAAATAACAGACCATGGAAATTATTCAAAGTATTCATTCTTATCTAGCCTATATTGTTTTGTTACTGCTTTTTTTGGCAGTGGCTAATGCTATAACTGGCTTATTGAGCAACCGTATGTTTACTATGCACAAAGACCTGAGGCTATGTCTTTTCACATTAATCTTGGCACATATTCAACTTTTAATAGGTCTGGCTCTTTTTTTTACTTCCCCAAGCGGGCTTAATGCAATTCAGGAGCTCGGAATGGGCGGCATGAATTCTGCCGCGAGACTTTTGGCTGTAGAGCATCCCCTAATTAATATTATAGCTATTGCATTAATAACCATAGGATGGAGCCGCCATAAAAAGTTCTTAGATGCTAAGGGTAAGTTTAAAAGTATTGCTATTTTTTATGGTCTTGGACTGGTATTAATTCTCAGTAGAATCCCTTGGGGACAATGGTTTAATTAAAAATTAAGTATATGAAGTTTATTACGGGCATAGCCCTTTTTATTGGCTGTCTTACTCTCACTGGACAGCAGCAAGAATTGTTTGATGGAAAGAGTTTAGAGGGGTGGACAATCTATGGGACAGAGAAATGGTATGTGGAAGATGGCAATCTTATATCAGAAAGTGGTCCAGATAAAGAATACGGTTATTTGGCAACGGAGGCATACTACAAGGACTTCATACTTACTTTTGATTTCTTTCAGGAAGCAGACGGCAATAGCGGCGTCTTTATCAGGTCTACCATAGAGGGCACAAAAGTAAGTGGATGGCAGGTAGAAGTTGCTCCTAAAGGAAAGCATACAGGCGGAGTTTATGAGTCTTATGGAAGGGGCTGGCTAATTAAGCCAGAGGCCGAGAAAGAAGAATTTCTCAAAGAAGGTGAATGGAATACAATGAAAATAAAAGTCCAGGGAGATAAACTTACATCTTGGCTTAATGGTCATGAAATGGTGACCATTACGGATGAGAAAATCGGAGAAGGTGAGGGTTCCATAGCACTGCAAATACACGATGGTGGTGGTATCAGAGTTCGTTGGAAAAATATCCGCTTGGAGTCTTTAGATTAGACTTTATTCTTTTTTCTTTAATAGGAGAAGATACACGGGGAAATGATCGCTATACCCCCCTGTATATTTGCCGCCTACATATGTTCTTTTGGGATACCCTTTATAGACGCCTTTGCGTGTAATTAAATATGGCTCCTTATATATTTGTGCCTTCCAAAGACTTAGGGTTCCTAATTCAAAGTTTATTAAATTTTCAGAGCAAAGTATTTGGTCAAAAAGATGCCATTCATCTCTATAAGCCAATGAACCCTTGCCTTTTGCAAATAGTTCTTCCATTGGATTAATTAGATCTCTCTCCCCTTGTATTCTATTGGTGGTAGAAGTTAGGTTGTGTTTTATGCTTACATCAATTGGGTTGTCATTTAGGTCACCCATACTTAGAATTTTACCACTTGGATTGATTTTTGAAACAGAATCTATAAGTCTTCGGTTGAGGCGCGCTGCGGCCTTTCTGTAAAGTTTACTGCTACTTTGTCCTCCTCTTCTTGAAGGCCAATGATTGATTATTACAAAGAGTTCTTCATTTTCAATAAAACCTCCAACAATAAGTTGGTCTCGGGTAAAATTTCTTTGGTTGAATTCATCGAATAGTAAAAGTCGGTGACTCTTAAAAGAAGTTGGATTAAAGCTATTTCGTCTGTATAATAGTGCTACATCTATTCCTCTGTCGTCTGGAGAGTCTTCGTGGACAATTTCATAGCCATATAGATTTAGTTCCGGATGGTTTACAAGGTCACTAAGAACACTGTAGTTTTCTACTTCACACAAACCTATTATATCTGGAGGCTTTTGTGCAATATCATTGCCTATACGGGAAATAACTCTAGCTATATTTTCAATTTTCTGATTGTATTTTTTACTATTCCAATGGTAAGTTCCAGTAGGAGTCATCTGATCATCCTGGCTTCTTGGGTCGTCAATCGTATCGAATAGATTTTCTACGTTATAAAAAGCAACGGTATAGATTGAATAGGAGGAAGTTTCCTGGGAATAAGTAGAATTTATCTTGAGAAGTAGAATTAGAATTAAAGTGGCTTTTTTCATCTTTTTCTTTTTAGAAATGTAATCTCAATTTCCGCAGGCTTTTTGCAATTACTGAAAGTATTTTCAACACTTTTTTAATGCATATCATGGAATTTATACCACCTAGCAAAAATTTTAATCTTATTTCTAAATCCTATTCTAAACGGGTAATACAGGGATGGATCATTTTAAGTTTTGTACAAGTCTTTGCTCAAGAAATGAATATAGATGGCGCTGTCAAAGACCAAAGCGGTACGGTATTGGTTCAAAAAGTAAGGATTTCGTTAGAGGGCACAGCCTCAACATCTTTTACCAATAAAGAAGGAAGGTTTAGTATAAGGACAAAAGAAGAAGGTAATAAAATACTCCATATTTCTTCTAAGGGATATAAAAGTAAACGACTGCCCCTAATTCTTGAGGGAAAGTCTATTGACCTTGGAGAAATACGAATTGAAAATAGCAGTGTTGTTGGTTTAGAAGATAATAGCATTGTATTAACAGAAGCACAACTTTTGGATAATGATATGGATAATGAGTCTTTTGGGGTTCTATCGGCAACAAAAGATATTTATTTAAATGCCGCTGCATTTGATTTTGGGCAACTTTATTTTCGTGTAAGAGGATACGATTCACGTGAGAATATGGTCCTAATAAATGGTGTCCGGATGAACAAGCTAACTAATGGAAGACCTGAATGGAATAACTGGGGGGGATTAAATGATGTTATTAGAAATAGATTGTTTTCTATAGGGCTACAACCATCCTCTCATACTTTTGGGGGCCTTCAAGGAACCACACAGTTCGATACAAGACCTTCATTGTTAAGAGCAGGTCTTAGGCTATCCTCGTCTATCTCTAATCGGACTTATTCAGGAAGAATAATGGGCACTTATACAAAACACTATAGTGACCGTCTGGCATATTCCTTTTCAGCATCTAAAAGATATGCATACAAGGGCTATGTTGATGGAACTTTCTTCGATTCTTCCTCCCTGTTCGGATCAATAGAACTGCCGCTGGGATCTGATTCTTCACTATGTATAACATCTTTTGTGGTAAATAGTAAAAAAGGGAGTAGAGCTGCCATAACTGAGGAAGTATATAATTTATTAGGAGGCCGGTATAATCCTTATTGGGGGTATCAAAATAATAGAATCCGTTCTTCAAGAGAGAGACTAATAAAAGAACCTTTTATAATATTAAATTATACTTCTTCTTTTGGTAAACTAACATTGAATTTAGCAGCTTCCCATCAATTTGGATATGTAAAGCAAAGTAGATTAGGCTACTATAATGCACCAAATCCAGACCCTGTATACTATAGAAATTTACCCAGCTTTTTTGTAAATAGCCCAATTGGCGCAAGTTTTGAAAATGCACAAATTGCAGAAAAGGGTTTTGTTTCGGCACCTCAGTTAGCATGGAATAGATTATATCGTGCAAACAGCCCAATCTTAGGTAGAAAAAGGGCTTCATATATATTCTACCACGATACTAATCGTAATTCTGTCATTAGAATTAATAAGGTTTGGAATTATACAGGTGATAATGGTTTAGTACTAGATGCTGGTGTGAGTTACGAAAAATATATGGCTCATAATTATGCTGAAATATCTGATTTAATGGGTGCTAAGTATCATATAGATAGAGATCCATTTTCAAATTCTAGTAATGATCTTAACGGAAAGCCAGAAAAAGTGGAGGGGGATATATTTAACTATAGTTTTGATTTCAATTCCCAGAATTTAGACCTTTTTTCGCAATTAAGATGGAGTTACAAAAAATGGCTTGTCTTTGTAAGCGGTAATTATAATTGGAGAAACTATCAGAGATTTGGCAGGTACCAGAACGAACGTTATCTACAAGATTCTGAGGGAGAGAGTGAAAAGATCGAATTTCGGAATCCTTCCGGAAAATTTGGAATAACCTATTTTATTAATGGGAGGCAATGGCTAAACATTAACGGAATTAATACATTAAGAGCTCCAATTCTTAAGAACGTATTTGTAAACCCAAGAGAAAACAATAAGAGCATAGAGCCCTTGAAATCGGAAAAAGTAAGGAGCATAGATTTTAATTACTTTTTTCGATTTCCATCCTTAATGGGAAGAATTACCGGATATTATACAAGGTATCAAAATTTAACGAATGTTAGTTTTTATTATGTAGATAGCGGTCTTGGTTCCGACTTTGTTCAAGAAGTATTAACAAACCACGACAAATTGCAAATGGGTCTGGAATTAGGCTTAAGATATAAGCTTTCTTCTGATGTAACTACTTCTGTGGCCATGGCTTTTGGGAAGCATGTTTACGCCAATGACCCCAATCTTTCCATTAACTTCGACACTTTTGGTAATAATCAGGAAATAGTTTCTTCATACGGGAACAAAGACTTAGGGAAAGTTGATCTTAAAGGATATAAGATTCCGACAGGCCCACAAACGGCGCTTTCCTGTAGCCTAGAATATAGAAGTCCTAAATATTGGTGGATAAATCTCAAGGCTAATTTTTTTGCTAAAAATTATTCTGGAATATCATTAATAAACAGGACAAACAGCTTTTTCATAAATCCTGAAACCGGAAATAGGTTTGAAAATATAAATCAAGATAGGGTAAAAGAATTTTTGAATCAAGAGGTCTTAGAAGAGGTTTATATGATTAATCTTGTCGGAGGCAAATCCTGGCTTTTAGACGGAAAATATGTTAGTGTTTTTGTCAGTGTAAATAATCTTCTGGACACGTCCTTTAGAAGTGGTGGTTTTGAGCAGAGTAGAAATGGTAACTATGGACAATTTTTAAGTGATACTAAAAGCGACAGGCCTTCGTTTGGCCCTAAATATTGGTATGGATTTGGACGAACCTTTTTTATTAATTTTTCAATTAGTCTATGATGCTTCGATTAAAAAGGAAATCATGGAATAAAAGAAGTCTTGTGAGAATATCTCTAGTTGCTTCAGTTTTTTCAATAGGAATGGTAAGTCTGCTACCTTCTTGTTCTAAGGAAATGAAAGAAATCCCTTATGAAAAGTATTGTGAATTGAATATAGAGTCGAATATTTCAATGGTCGATTTTGGGAATTTATACCATGGGGAACCAATAGAAATCACTGAAGAACTGGTTATTGAAGGATTTGTAATTTCATCAGATAAACACGGGAATGTCTTTCGTTCATTATATGTTCAGGACCACCCTCATAGGCCAAAAATTGGAATCAAAGTTGATATAGACCTTCAAGATTCATATTTATTCTTTCCCAAAGGAAGTAAGGTCTTAATAAAGTTAAAAGGATTATATTTCGACAAACAAGGGGATTTATTTAAAATAGGAGGGGCCTTAAATTCCTTTGGTAATATAAACGTGGGTAGGCTACCGTCCTCTGTTCTTTTTAATCATGTGCTGTTAGATTGTGATAATGAGGTAAGGCTTATTGCTCAAAAAACAAATTTTTCGGAACTAGAGGATACTATGCTGGGTACTCTTATTAGCTTGGATGGTTTAGAGGTAATTAATGAAGAAAAGGAATTGCCTTATGCACTTTTAGAGGAAGAGACCATAAGAACATTATCAGACTGTGAAGGGAATACACTACAACTAATAAATAGCGGCTATTCTAAATTTTACAATTATTCTTTACCAAAAGGAAATGGAAGTATTACGGGAGTTTTAACAAAGAAGGGTAAAACATATCGTCTGATAGTACAGGATACCAGTGATATTAATTTTAAAAATGAAAGTTGTTTAAAAACTGAACCTCTGCAAAGCTCCAATAGCGTATTAATATCCGAAATTGCAGATCCTTATAACAACATAGCTGCACGTTTTATTGAATTATATAATCATGATTCTATAGATATTAATTTAGATGGATGGTTTTTAAGGCGATATACCAATGATAATCTGCAAATAAGTAAAGAAGTAGCATTAACAGGTTTGGTTATTGCCTCTCGAAAAGCGCTTGTTTTAACCTCCAATGCAGTAGAATTTTTAAATGTTTATGGAAAAATGGCAGATTTAGAAATAAGTGCAAACGGGCCTGCCGATTCGAATGGCGATGACAATTTTGAGTTAGTAGATCCTTTTGGAAAAGTTATCGACAGATTTGGCTTAGTTGGTGAAGATGGGTCCCAAACTAACCATGATTTTGAGAATGGCAAGGCCCTACGAAAAGTTGAAATAACACAAGCAAATTCGATATATGTCTTTGAAGAATGGGAGATTTATAACGACAATGACGTTCCATATACGAATAACGGCAGACTTTTCTCTCCAGAGGATTACAATCCTGGTAATCGCCATTAGAAATATTAAATAACCCAAAGTCTGCAGCTGTTTTTGCCTTAAGATTTTTGATTATACCAATAGTCTCTTCCAATTATGGAATAGTAATTAGCAATCTGAAATTCCTATTTCGACAATAATTATACAGGATTTTTGTTCGAACTAACCGTGGAATTTTGAAGATTGGAATATAGCCCTTGGGTATGCCCTATTTTTATTACCTTCATTGTGTTTTTTAATAAAGTTAATTTCTATGCGGGAAGAAAAGGAAAGCTTGTTTGCAGCAATTAGAACTGGCAATATAGCAGAAGTAAAAAAGTTATTAAAAGAGACGCCAATGCGTGTAAATATGCCGAACGATCGAGGTTTTACTCCTATCATCATGGCGGCCTATTTTGACCAATTAGAAATTGTTAGCTTTTTACTCGAGAATAACGCAGATATAGACTCAAAAGACACCTCCGGAAATACGGCCATTATGGGGAGCAGTTTTAAAGGTTATGAGGCCATTGTTCGAAAACTTATCGAAAAGGGTGCAGAGCTTAATTGTAGAAATAATATGGGAGCTACTGCATTAATTTATGCTGCTTCCTTTGGACATTTAGAAATTGCAAAGCTTTTATTGGCAGCTGGTGCAGATACTTCTATAAGAGATCAAAAGGGTTATACGGCTTACGAGAACGCTAAGTTAAAGGGAGCCCCTGCCTTAATTAATATTTTGAAGGAGGCCTAATATTTACCATATGGGAACAGATCTGAGACTTGCCTTAATACAAACCGAATTAGTTTGGGAAAAACCTGAAATAAATCGAAAAAATTTTAGCAGGCTTTTAAACGATTTGTCCGGGAAAGCAGATCTTGTTGTTTTGCCAGAAATGTTTACAACAGGTTTTACCATGAATCCGGATGGAATAAATAGTCAGGAAGGTGAACGAAGTCTGAGTTGGATGAAGGATCATGCACAAAAATTAAACGCAGCGGTAGTAGGAAGTATCCTGTACAGGGATAATAACGAATTCTATAATAGGTTGTTTTTTGTCTTTCCGGACCAAAGCTTTTTTACCTATGACAAAAAACACACATTTACGTATGCAGGTGAAAATGAACACTATTCTTCTGGAAAAGAAAGAGTTGTAATTTCATATAAGGGATTTAAAATTTGTCCTTTTATTTGTTACGACCTAAGATTTCCTGTTTGGTCTAGGTACAGAGGAGACTACGATGTTCTTCTCTATGTAGCAAATTGGCCCAAACCAAGAATTGAAGCATGGGATACTTTACTTAGAGCACGTGCCATTGAAAACATGTGTTATACCATTGGTGTTAACCGAATCGGAGAGGATACCAATGGGCATTTATATCCAGGGCATACAGGGCTTTATGACCCCCTAGGGAAAAAAGTTGCTTATTCTGAAGAAAAAGAAATAATTATCACTTCAATAAATCTTAAGTATTTGCAGGATACCAGAAATAGGTTTCGCTTTTTGGAAGATCGAGATGGATTTAATTTTTGTTAATGCTAAAGGTTTGCTCTAGTTCCCAGTTAGCTCTAACTTCAATTTGGAGGGGATAATAAGCTACTCTCTCTGGTTGCTTTTTCAGAAGATAACTCCCGGTGTCCCATTTTTTATTAGCGTTATTATCGAAAATTACCCTAACATAATATTGATCGGGTTTTATGGTATTAAATTCAACTAAATTCCCTTCCGTTAAGTAAACTTCACGATACAACTTACCATCTTTATCTGTTAATTGTATTAGCATGGGATAACTTACATCTCCTTCTAAGTTGAGTCGAAGATTACCAAAGTCTGCTAGGCCACCAGTACTTAAACGATAGGCTATGGTATCATTAGTGTTGCCAAAAATATCCTTAACAATATTAGGGTATAATTCTAGGGAGTAGGTTTCATTGGGCTCTTTCGCAAAGTCAAAATCTATCTTGTTCATAAGACTGTCTAAAGATATACTGTAGGGTATATTTACACTGTCTTTATTAAAGAAAACTATCTTGCTAGAATCTACTGCCTTTATTGGAATACTAGAGGTAATCGAAAAATCATCCTGAAAGTTCAATTCCCGCCGATGACTAGGGTAGAGCATTAGCGAATCAGAAAGAAGTTTTCTAGTTTTTACGGTAAAGGTGTCTCTAACATTCTCTTGTTCATTGTATACCTCAAAAATAAGGGAATCTACTTCAAAAGGAGTAAACCAAAAATTCAGGGTGTCCTTTTCCGGAACTTTAGCAACTAAGGTTTCAATACTATCGGGAATACTACTCAAGGGGGTAATAGTAAGTTTTTCCTCTTCCCCGTAATATCCAAATATTATTTTGTTTGCAGCGGCATAGGTTGGTGGTGGTACACTATAGTTTGGAATTTCTTTAAACAGATTTAAAAGATAAACGGTATCCGCAGGCAGGACAACGGTATCTTGTATAAAGCCTATCTTATCTTCTGTCTGATCGAAAATATTGTTTTTGCCATTATCTTTTATAGCAATCATCGCATAACGCCCTTCTTTTAAATACCTCAAGGTGAAAATATTGGTGCTATCTAGAGTATTTGTAATATAATTAGGAGGCCTTTTATAAACAGTAGAATCGGTATACGTTGTATCTATCTCATAAAGTAAAATACTTACAAAGTCGTCCGCCTCTCGATTAAAGGCATCCTTTACAACACCGGATACGCTAAGAGAATCTATATAAGAACCAGTGGAAAAAACATAGGTCAAAAATCTGTTTGGATTCCCTTCGTTATTGTCAACAATGCTCTGGCCAAAATTTATCGTATAAGTAGTATTTTCCTCCAAAGTGTCTTTAATTTGAATCTCAATGACCTTGCTTGCCACACCTTGTGGTGAAATCTGTGGGTTATATTTTAATGGAGGCGAAACAATGAGTTGGTTTTGAACGTCTTCAAGCCTGACATATTCATCAAAGTACAATCGGATTTTTTTATCCTTGAAATCGGTAGATAAGTTTAGCGGTTCTGTTTTAATCAATACTGGCGGTGTTATATCTTTAGGCCCCCCTGAAGGGGTACCACGCCTTGCGCACTGAAGAAAAACGAAAATAGCTAATACAAGAAAAAGTAGGGATAATACCCGCCTTATTATTGTCATCTGGTCATAATATTTGGTAAAGAAACAACTAATTTCAAGAATTCTGAAATTATGGAACCACTGCCATTGTTAATATATAAATTTTAATGTTTTTTACTTTATCAAGTGCTTTTGCACAAGCCTCAATTGTGGCACCTGTGGTAATTACATCATCAACAAGTAATACACTTTTATTAGAAAGCACCTCTTTGTCTATTATTTTATAAAGATCAGAGGTATACTTTGATCTGAAAAACCGCCCCTTTTTTGTCTGTGTTTTTGTATTGGCTGTTTTTACCAAGCAAGTACTTAGAAATCGGCTTTGTAAGGATTGTGCTATTCTTTTTCCAAAGGAATCTACTTGGTTGTACCCTCTTTTTTTTAGCTTACTTCTGTGTAGCGGCACCGGGATAACATAATCAATATTTTGTAACTGTTTGGTCTGTTGTAATATTTGACCGTACCAAGTGCCTAAAAAGTCCCCGATAACAGGCTGATTATTATACTTCAAATGATGTATGATGTTTTTTGTAATTCCTTTTTCCATGTAAAACAGAAACGAAGAGGCCTTTTTAATATCGATTCTGCCATAAAAAATCCGATCAACTGCATTTTCTACCACATAATCGTAGTCGGTAAGGGGTATTTGGTTTCGACAAAATGCACAAAGATGCTGCTCTCCTCGATATAATCGAGCATTACATCCAAAACACAGCCGTGGCAGGAGCACAGCATTGATATCATTTACTATATTTGATAGCTTAGAGAAATTCAAATCTTGTATAAACTTAATAGTAATTACTTAGCCTTTTTGAATGACTATTCAAGATAATAAATTCAACTATAAAATAATACTAGCCGCCTTAGTTGCGGTTATTTTTGGTATACTTATTGCCTTTTATTACAGTCATGTACAATCTCAGTCTCAAATAACTTATTTAGAGGAAGAAAAAGGCCTATTAGTAAAAGATTTGACTATCATGAAAGCTGAGGTAGACAGACTGTCTGCTCTTAATGAAGTAAATGAGATTGACCTTCAAGATTCTCGCTTTAGAATACAGGAATTACTCGATTCGGTTGGTCGCTTAAACTTTACAGTTACTAAGTTAAAACAGTACAAAAGGGAATTGCGGATATTGGAGGCTAAAAATGATAGCCTTGTTCTCAGCAATAATTACTTGAAGTATAATAATATGCTTCTTTCCGAAAAATATGAAGATACTAGAAAAATCATAGATGATCTAAGAGGTAAAAGTAGCTCCTTAGAGGAAACGGAGGCTTTGCTGCGAGCCAAAAACAAGGAATTGCAAAAAGAATTGAGAATCAAGAGCTATCTAAAACTAGAGCATTCGGAAGGTAGTGGATTTAGAATTAGAAACAGTAAGCCAATAAAAACCACTAAGGCTTCAATTATTGAAAAGGTCAGAGGATGTGTAACCATATTGGCAGACCCAAGTTGTAAAGACCAAGAGAAGGTACTTTATTTACAGTTCTTAGATCCAAATATGATGGTAATTGAAGACAATGCAAATATCATCTCAGTTAACGGTAATACCTATAGTAAACGAGTTGAATTGATCTGTACAGGAGAAGAATTTAGCGTTTGCGATTTTATAACAATACCTAAAGGTTCACTGTTGCCAGGCAGATATACCCTAAATGTTTTTGAAGATGAAAAACTATTGTCTTCGGCAGAGTTTAATCTCAAATAGAACTTCGGACTATCTTATTATTTTATTTCAACTTCGGTAATTAATAAATACTAGAATATCCTATTTTTGCCAAATGACAAATAAGGAAGATATCTTCAAAAAAGTGATCTCCCATGCCAAAGAATATGGTTATGTGGTGCAATCTAGTGAAATCTATGACGGGCTAGGAGCGGTTTATGATTATACACAAAATGGAGCCGAATTAAAGAAAAATATAAAGGATTATTGGTGGAAAGCAATGGTGCAATTACACGAGAATATAGTGGGAATAGACTCTGCTATTTTTATGCATCCCACCATCTGGAAGGCCTCCGGACACGTCGATGCATTTAATGATCCATTAATTGATAATAAGGACTCGAAGAAAAGATATAGAGCAGATGTACTCGTGGAGGATTATGTGGGGAAATTAGACGCAAAAATTGAGAAGGAAGTTGCGAAGGCCAGTAAACGATTTGGCGATTCGTTCGATGAAGATCAATTCCTCGCAACCAATCAGAGAGTCTTAGGCTATAAAGAAAAAGGACAAAGTATATTAAAGAGATTAGGAAAATCTTTAGAAAACGAAGATTTGGCTGATGTAAAAGCCTTAATTGAAGAGTTGGAAATTGCCTGCCCCTTATCCGGTTCAAAAAACTGGACCGATGTTAAACAGTTTAATCTAATGTTTGGGACTAAACTAGGTGCTTCTGCAGAACATTCAACCGACTTGTATTTGAGACCGGAAACCGCACAGGGAATTTTTGTAAACTTTCTTAATGTTCAAAAATCAGGACGCCTTAAAATACCTTTTGGGATTGCCCAAATAGGAAAGGCATTCCGAAACGAAATTGTAGCCCGACAATTTATTTTTAGAATGAGAGAGTTTGAACAAATGGAAATGCAATTTTTTATCACACCTGGGACACAAAAAGAATGGTATGAGCGATGGAAAGAGATGCGCATGAAATGGCATTTATCTTTGGGGATGGGGCAAGAAAATTATAGGTTTCATGATCATGAAAAATTGGCTCATTACGCAGATGCGGCATCAGACATAGAGTTTAGGTTTCCCTTTGGATTTAAAGAGTTAGAAGGTATTCATTCCAGAACAGATTTTGATTTAAGCAGTCATGAAGAATATTCTGGGAAGAAGCTTCAATATTTTGATCCAGCACTAAACAAAAGCTATGTACCCTATGTTGTAGAAACATCTATTGGGGTCGATAGGATGTTTTTAGCAGTACTCTCTAATGCTTATCAGGAAGAAGAACTGGAAAATGGTACTACGAGAACGGTATTAAAAATACCGGCTGTTTTAGCACCAAATAAAGCGGCAGTGTTACCATTAGTAAAAAAGGATGGGCTTCCAGAACTAGCCCATAAAATCATGGCTATTCTTAAATGGGATTATAACGTAGTCTATGATGAGAAAGATGCAATAGGGCGACGATATAGAAGGCAAGATGCCTTAGGGACCCCATTTTGCATAACCGTGGACCACGATTCTCTGACCGATAATTCGGTGACCATTAGATATCGGGACTCAATGGAACAAAAAAGAGTGCCAATAGACCTGCTTAATGAAACTATAAAAGATGCTGTTGACAGCAAAAACTGGCTTAAAGCATTAGCAGAATAGAATTCTCAGCTTAAAAATTATAAGACAGACCCAAACTTGAATAATAGTTGCGATCATTACCAGGGTAGTAGTATCTGGGTTCTGCACCGCCAAAAGAATTGGCATTAATTAAAACGGATTGAGCGTAATTAATATTAAAAATATTGTTTACGCCAAAGTCTACAGAAAAAGATAATTTCTCCGATATTTTATTTTTATAGCCTAGTCTTGTATTTACTAAATTATATGGTTCGCTATACAAGGTATTGGCGTCGGTTAAAGGGATTCCGTCTACGTACTGATACGTAGTATTCCAATAAAAGTGGTCTGTATACTCTAGTCTTAAACCAGCATTGACTCTGTTTTTAGGTACGCCTGTAAGTGGGTTGCCTGAAAAATCAGTATCCTCATCAATAATGTATTCTACAAAGCTATGATCCGAATAGGTATAGCTAAGAAAAGGCATAAGCTTTAAAGATTGTGATACATCGAAAGTATAGTTAGCATCTAGTTCTATCCCCTGATGTTTTGTCTTACCAGCATTGCGCCCAATGAATTGGTCTTCGCCAACTCTTTCTGCAACCAATAGGTCTTGAATATTCATTCGAAAAAGACTAAGATTTAACCATAATTTAGACCTAAATAGAAATAATTTGGTACCAATTTCATAATTCAGACCTTTTTCCTGTTCTATATCGGGATTTATCAGGCCATCTGGAGTAAGAGTTTCTTCTAAACTTGGATTTGAAAACCCCCTACTAACATTCCCGTAGATAGAACTACCATTACCAAGTTCGTAAGTTAAATCGAGGCTTGGGAGAAATAATACATTAAAATCTCGCTCTGCCGATTTGTTTAGGTCCCCGATATTAAAATTATCATTAAAATCGTAGTGTGTTTTATTTATATTGAACCCTAGTTGTACTTTAAATTTGGTGGATAACGGCATCATAAGGGAGGCAAAGGCATTAAACTGTCTTCTAAATTCTTTATTGTCACTAAGCTGTGAGCCTTGTAAACTTCCATTACCATTATTATCCCTATATAGATTTTCAAAAGTTTTCCAATTGTATTCATCCTTGTAGAGCTCTCCGCCGAATAGGTAAGTTGCCTTCTTTTCATTGAAAAAAAATGTTCCTAAGAATTGAGTTCTAAAGCCATATCCGTTGGTAATTTCATCTAAAATATTAAAGGGTCTGGCTTCGTATTTGTCTAGATAGGTATAAAATAAACTAGTGGTGTTCTCAAGCTTTGGGGTAAATTTATTGGAATATGAAACTCCAAAAAGACTGTATTTATTTGCTTCAAAGCCTTGGGCTTCCTTCCAGTTGGATGCCGCTTGTTTAGGATTTTCCGTAAAATCTGTTATACCTAAAGAACTTGGTATTTGAGCGGTATAGTCAATGTAATTAATTAAAAAATTCAATTTGCTTTTATTGTCTAGGTGAAAGGTAGAAGAGAGTAAAACCCCATCTCTTTCAAATCGATTATTCTCTCTATAGCCATCGGTATCCAAATGATTATAACGCAATTGTAAATCCATTTTTTCTTCACTATGCCTGAAGCTCAGATTGTCTTTAAGCATTCCATAAGAACCAACTGTTAAATTGTTGTCTAAAATGGTTTCATTTAATCCGGCATTTCCCTTAGAATCCAATAAAATAGCTCCGCCCAGATTGGATCCATATGGAATTCCTTTGGGACCTTTAATTACTTCAATTGACCCTAAATTTTCTAAATCATAAGCTTCTATCGTAGAAAAACCTGTTCCATTGGTTACAGGTATGCCCATAAAATATAGACGTAACTTGTCCGTTCCAAAAGGAGTTCTGGCACCTACCCCTCTAATTGTAATTCTATTGGTGTTAAGAGCTCCGGATAACAAGTAGACTCCGGAAACTTGATTAATAGATGAGGCTAAATCAATTGGACTGTGATTTTGAAAAGCTTTTTCCCGGATGATAGTAGATGGAATAATACCCAATACTTTATTAGCCTTTACGGGATTGTAAATTATTACCTCATTTAGATAGGTGACAGAATCTGTTGGATTGCCCTGCCCATTTACAAAAAAAGAATAACAGATGCTTAGAAGGAAAACGACGGTAAGTCTCATGCAATAAAATTCCGTCCAAAAATAATCATATTTGGATTACTAAAATAAAATGTTTTGCAAAAGGGGGGAGGTTCAATTTATTAAGCATAAAACATTTACTATTTTTGATGAAAACTGACATTCTTGAAAATAATCTCATATAACGTTAATGGTATTCGTGCAGCGATCAAAAAAGGATTTTTGGAATGGCTTACTATCGTGGATCCAGATGTAGTTTGTTTACAAGAAATCAAGGCACAAAAAGAACAATTAGACCTTTCTCTTTTTGAAGAAATAGGATTTCCTTATCACTATTGGTACAGCGCTCAAAAAAAAGGCTATAGCGGGGTGGCAATCTTATCAAAGAAAGAACCACAGCATATAGAGTTTGGCACCGGGATTTCTTATATGGACTTTGAAGGAAGAAATCTAAGAATAGATTTCAAAGATATTTCCGTCATGAGTATGTATTTGCCTTCTGGGACTAATTTAGCAAGGCTCGATTTTAAGCTGCAGTATATGGCAGATTTACGGGAGTATATAGATCACTTAAGAGAGACAAGACCCAATTTAGTGATTTGTGGAGATTATAATATTTGTCATACTTCAATAGATATTCACGATCCGGTAAGAAATAAAAATGTTTCGGGATTCCTTCCTGTCGAGAGACAATGGATAGGCGATTTTATGGAGAGTGGCTTTATTGACAGTTTTAGATATTTTAATGGTGAACCACATCAGTATACGTGGTGGAGTTATAGGGCAAATTCAAGAAATAATAATAAGGGGTGGCGATTAGACTACGCCTTGGTAAGTACTACCTTAGAAAAAAAGTTAGTCCGATCCGCAATCCTTTCGGAAGCAAAACACAGTGACCATTGTCCAATTTTGGTAGAAATAGAGCCCTAGAAAAAATGTAAAAGCAAATTAAATAGAGCATATAAATGATATATTCAAAGTTGCCGCATACCGAGTTAGAAGTAAGTAAAATATGCTTGGGTACTATGACCTGGGGTAGACAAAATACAGAGCAAGAGGGTCATTTACAAATGGACTATGCTTTAGATCAAGGGGTTAATTTTTTTGATACGGCAGAATTGTATCCAATACCTCCTCATCCAGATAGATTTGCTGTCACGGAAAAAATTATTGGGTCATGGTTTAAAAAAACGGGAAATAGAGAAAAGATCGTTCTCGCTTCTAAAATAGCTGGAAAGGCAGATTTCGCCAAGTTTATCAGAACTACTGGTTTTAGAAAAGAATCTTTAATTGAAGCTGTTGAAGGGAGTTTGAAAAGACTTCAAACAGACTATATTGACTTGTACCAATTACACTGGCCCGAGCGTTCTACCAATTTTTTTGGAGTAAGGGGGTATACACACGACCTCTCTGATTTTTGGAAGGACAATATTCATCAGGTACTGGAAGCATTAAGAGATTTAGTAGAAGAAGGTAAAATAAGACATGTAGGATTATCTAATGAGACGCCTTGGGGCACCATGAGATTTTTAGAAGAAAGTAAGGTGCATAAGAGTTTACCCCGAATGATTACTATTCAAAATCCATATAGCTTATTAAATCGACTTTTTGAAGTAGGTCTTTCGGAAATTGCAATACGAGAAAAAATAGGTTTATTGGCATATTCACCATTAGGATTTGGTGTCTTAAGCGGAAAGTATTTGGGAGGTTTAAAACCGGCAAATGGTCGAATTACACTCTTTCCTAATTATAAACGATACAGCAGTGTAAACGCAAAGAAAGCCACGCAAATGTATTTTGACTTAGCCCAGGAAAACCAAATGTCACTGACTCAAATGGCCTTGGCTTTTGTTAATTCTAGGCCTTTTTTAAGCAGTAATATTATTGGTGCAACAAACATGGAACAGCTAAAAGAAAATATTGGTAGTATTCAAATAGAATTAGGGGAAGATCTTCTAGGAGAAATTAATAAAATACATGAGCTTTTTCCAAACCCTGCACCATAGTGAACACAATTAGATTACTAAAAACTAAAACAGTTTGGCGATAACTTCTTCGATTTTCGATAAAAGAACAACTTTGATCTTACTATTTTTAAGGGATATCTTGTTGTTTTTTGAAATATAAATTTCTGAGAAGCCCAACTTTTCTGCTTCGAGAATTCTTTGTTCAACTCTTTGTACAGGTCGCAATTCACCGGCAAGGCCTATTTCAGCAGCAAAGCATATATCTTTTTCTATTGAAATATCCGCATTACTAGATAATATGGCTGCTATTACGGCCAAATCTATGGCAGGATCATCTACGGAGATTCCGCCGGTAATATTTAGGAAAACATCTTTCGCGGCTAACTTAAAGCCGGCCCTTTTCTCGAGAACAGCAAGTAGCATATTGAGTCTTTTGGCATGATATCCGGTAGTTGATCTCTGGGGGGTGCCATAGACCGCCGTACTAACAAGAGCCTGTATTTCAATCATTAGAGGTCTCATTCCTTCAAGAGTTGAAGCTACAGCTGTTCCACTTAAACTTGTGTCGTTCTTAGACAAAAGTAGCTCTGACGGGTTATTCACTTCTCTAAGACCATCACCCTGCATTTCAAATATTCCTAGCTCAGAGGTAGATCCAAATCTATTTTTTAAAGACCTTAGGATTCTATAAACGTAGTTTCTGTCTCCTTCAAATTGCAGTACCGTATCTACCATATGCTCCAAAATTTTTGGGCCTGCAATATTTCCTTCTTTGGTAATATGTCCTATTAGGAGTATTGGGGTATTTGTTGCTTTGGCAAACTGAATTAATTCTGCAGTACATTCTCGTATTTGTGAAATACTACCTGCAGAGGATTCTATATAATCCGAATGAAGCGTCTGTATGGAATCAATTACCAAAAAATCGGGTGCTATTTCCTTAATTTGTTTAAAGATGTTTTGCGTCTTAGTTTCTGTAAGAATATAGCATGTCTTGTTATTTGGAAAAATACGCTCGGCCCGCATTTTAATTTGCTTTTCACTTTCTTCCCCAGAAACATACAGAGTCCGTAAATTGAGGTGAAGCGCAATTTGGAGTACTAAAGTACTTTTGCCAATACCAGGTTCCCCACCCAAAAGGATTACAGAGCCAGGAACCAATCCTCCTCCAAGCACCCTATTAAATTCAATATTGCCAATGTTTAAACGATACTCTTTTGAGGTACTAATATCACTAAGAAGAACAGGCTTGGCAATTTGAGTTGAGGATGCAGATTCTATCTTCCATGCCGCTTTCTCATCTTTTTGAATTACTTCTTCAACTACCGTATTCCATTCTTTGCATGCACTACATTGCCCCACCCACTTAGCGTATTGTGTTCCGCAATTTTGACAAAAAAAAGTAGTTTTTGATTTAGCCATGCCACTAGAAGTTGGAAGTGGCTAAAGATATTGTGCAGGAGTGTAAAAACAAAAATTTGCCCGGATAATACCGCAGAAATAATTTCTTTGGTTTTTAGAATCCAAAGTCGGCCTTAAGGGCATCCATTTTTTCCAAGGCCATTTCTTTCGTTAGAAAGTCTATCTCCTTCATGCCAAATGCCTTTTCAAAGGTGCGCAATGCTTTCTTACCTTCTCCTAATTCTTCATAATACTCTCCTTCAAAGTAAAACCCAAGCATAGTCTCAGGGTATTCTTCTTTACAAAGATCAGAAAGAGGTTTTAAAGATTCATAATCATCTTTTTTTCTACAGGCAGCGTATATGGCCATGATGTCATTTAATTCTACCTCCTTTCGAAATCCAAAGAGATCTTCTATAGCGTTGTACTTGTCTTCTAAATATTTAAAAGCGGGTTCATCGGAAGTGAGTATTTTCTCTTTGTATTCTTTAGGGCTTATAGGTTGAAATATCCCAAACATATTTCCCCATGATTTGCCAATGCCATAGGTTGCAACGGAAACATCATTGGCAGACGGGAATTCGTCAAAATGATAGGTTAAACCTTTTTTGTCTAGGGATTTTATGTTTTTATTCATTGCCAGAATTTCTTCTCGGCTATCGTCCTTATCACCTCCTACAATCAGATGATAGAAAAGTTGTTGATCGATATCGTTTAGTCTGGCTGGCACTCTAGTTTCCATATCTGTTGCCAGATAGGGCGAAATACTTATAAAAGCATGAAATAAGGATTTTTCCTTAAACAAAAAGTAATTCCCAAAATTAGCCGTTATATCATAACCGATAAAAATATTAAAGGGGGCTGTATTGTAAGTTGTTTTAAGATATGGCATAAGTTCCATGCCCAAGAATTCATAAAAGGCTTTCCCCTTTTCTGACGGAAGACCTGAGTTTTCTTCGAAGGCACAATCTTCCCATCTCAAATCATTTTTGCCCTGGTAAACTCCTACTATTATGGTTTCTGGTGTCCCTTGAAATTCGCTATAAAACTTTGAAGTAGCTACTACCTGATCAAACAAATATTCAGCATCCAAGACAACAACAAGAGGGTATTTTTTATCAGGATTATAATCCTCCGGGATATAATATTTTACATCTCTTCTCTCTTGTAATTTAAAAGATTCAAAAATTTCCTGAGTAATTTGCCCGTTTACGCCAAGGATACAAAAAAGACAAAATAATAGAATTGAAAAACGCTTCATAGTTAAAGATTAGGAAATAGATACAACTACTTATTCCTGTTCAATAACGGCAACAATAGGAAAGATATTGCACCAAAAACTACTACCATAATAGTCTGAGCTATCCACATAATCCAACCGAAGGCATTTCCCGCAGCTGCACTTATGCCATAAATAGATAAAGACTTACTTACGGCGATTGGATACAGTCCAATTCCACCATTTGTTGTCGACATGGCAAAAGCTCCCGCTACGAAAGCTACCAGAATCTCACCAAAGCTCAGTTCAATTGTTTCCGGCACGGTATACTTAACAACCCAAAACATAAGTACGTAGGCTAGCCAAATAAAAAGGGTATGCAGAATAAACGCAATTTTATGCTTCATCTTAAAAATACTCAGAATTCCATCTAGCAGGCCTTTGAGAAACCCTTTCATTTTTAAGGCAAGTTTAGTATTAGACTGCCTTAGCACCATGATAGATAGGAAAAGTCCCAGAAAACCGATTATCAAAAAAACTATGGTAGTTCCTAAACCAAATCCTTTTTGCTCAAGGAAGCTAAGAATGATATCCGTTTGAGAGATTAGAGCGATGAAGATTATCAAAAGGAGCATTATTAAATCAATAACTCTTTCTGTTACAATGGTGCCAAACCCTTTTTGAAATGGAACATTTTCATAAGTGCTCAGAGCCGTTGCCCGGAGTATTTCCCCGGACCTGGGAATCCCAAGATTGGCAAAATAGGCCATTAGAATAATAAAGATATTGTTGCTTATTTTAGGGGAGTAACCTAAAGGTTCAAGCAGGTAATTCCATCGAATGGCTCTTGAAATATGACTAAAAATACCTATTAATATTGAAATGCCTACCCAAAGCAGATCTACCTCGGTGATATATGTAAGTATTTGCTTTCTGTCTTCTGGAGAGGTATTGTAATAGGAATACCAAACTAAAAAAACTCCCAAACCAATTGGAATTAGTGTTTTTAATAGTTTGCGAAAATTTAGATTCAAATCTATTTTAATAAGTTAGTTTGCTCATCTGGGAATACCAGGGCCGGATTAAAAACTTTGGCTTCTTCAATATCCATTCTGGCATATGTTATAAGTATCAAAATGTCACCAACTGCCACTTTTCTGGCGGCTGCTCCATTAAGCGTTAATTCTCCAGAACCTCGCGGACCTGGAATAACATAGGTCTCTAATCGTTCGCCATTGTTATTGTTGACGATTTGAACCTTTTCCCCTTGAATAATATTGGCGGCATCCATAAGATCTTCATCTATGGTAATACTTCCTATATAATTAAGGTCCGCACCGGTAACTTTTACCCTATGTATTTTCGATTTTACAACTTCTATCTGCATCTGGCAAATTTAATTAATTCACGGGCATGTTGTCAATTAGTCTTACTTCTTGGAGATAAACAGCGATAAATGCCCTGTACTTTATTTTATCCTGTCTCTTTTTAATTGGGCGTAAATTTACTTCATCTGCAATTTCAAAGTATTCCAAGCTAAATTCAGAGTGCTTCAAAAACTCTTTTTTAACCCAATCTGTTATGTATAAGGCACTTTTCGTGCCAAAGAGATTTTTGGCAGTCTCAAGTGTTGAATATATAAATCCGGCTATGGCCCTATTCTCCTTGGAAAGCCTATTATTCCTGGAACTCATGGCAAGACCATTTCCTTCTCTGACAATTGGACAGCCAATGACTTCAACGGATAAATTGACACCTTTTACCAATTTTTTAATAATTGCCAATTGCTGAAAGTCTTTCTCTCCAAAATAGGCTCTGTCTGGTTCAATAATTCTGAACAATTTTTCTACAACCGTAGCTACTCCATTAAAATGATTTTTTCTAAAACTTCCTTCCATCAGATCTTCAAGACCATCAAAATTGTATGATTTTGTTGAAACTTCGTCAGGATACATTTCTGATACTGATGGAGCAAAAACAATTAGTTTCTCGGAAACCGTAGCCAACAGCTCCAAGTCTTTCTTTAAGGTACTGGGATATTTTTCTAAATCTTCTCTTTTATCAAATTGCGTAGGATTGATAAATATACTTACTACCACCGTTCTATTTTCTTGAATTCCCTTTGTTACTAAGGAGAGATGACCTTTGTGTAGTGCCCCCATAGTGGGAACTAATGCAATTTTCCCTGCATCTCTGCACTTGTTTTTTAAGTGTATTTGAAGTTCCGATTTGTTATGGAATAATACCATGATTTTAATTTAAAGCAGGCAAACTTACTATAATTACGGCTATTCTTTAGAATTTTTGTAATTTTGCAGCTACGTTTTGCCGATAAACAAAATACAGTTTTTATGAATGGGAAAAAGATATTGTTTGTATCTTCTGAATTAGTACCCTACTTACCAGAGAATGAAGTCTCCTTAATGTCGTATGAAACACCTAGGATGGTCAATAGTAATAAAGGCCAGATTAGGATATTTATGCCAAGATATGGGAACATAAATGAACGAAGACATCAATTACATGAGGTGATAAGACTGTCAGGGATGAACCTAGTAATTAATGACATGGATATGCCATTAATTATTAAGGTCGCATCTATTCCTAGAGAGCGTATTCAGGTTTATTTTATTGACAACGAGGAATATTTTAAACGTAAGGCGACATTTACGGATGAAAATGGCGTAATGTTTCCAGATAACGACGAGAGAGCGATATTTTTTGCCAAGGGCGTAGTGGAAACGGTAAAGAAACTAAACTGGTCTCCGGATATAATTCATGTTCACGGGTGGATGGCCTCTCTGGTTCCTTTATATTTAAAGAGTTACTATGCGGATGAGCCATTATTCGCGGATAGTAAAATTGTCACTTCCGTTTATTCAAAAGGCTTTGAAGGACAGCTTGATACTAGCTTAAAAAAGAAAGTAATATTTGATGGTATTTCAGAAGAAAATGTAAAGCATCTGGAAGACCCTAACTATAATAATTTGTTAAAAGTAGCTGTAGATTTTTCGGATGCCATTATTTTAGCCGCCGAAGATGTTACAGAAGACTTGAGCAGTTATATTGCCAACCTAGAAAAACCTCTCTTGCCTTATGTTTCTTTGCAGGAATTTGAAGAAGCATATGCCAACTTTTACAGCACTGAAGTTTTAAAATAATCCCAATGAGAATTTGCTTTAAAAGGGAGTTTCTCGCCCTTATTAGTATCCTTTTGTTATTTAATGTTTCTTGTGATGAAGAAATCACTACCCTAGGACGTGGAGTAATAGGGGATGATCCATTTATTACAGGAAGGGAATTCTTTGATGTTTTTGCATTTAATAAGAACGTAGTTGCCAACGAGACTAACAAATTACCCATTTATCAAGTAGGGGTGTATAATGATCCTTTGTATGGTAAAACAACGGCGGCAATTAATTCTCAAGTAGGCCTATTAAATGGAGCGGGGAATCCAACTTTTGGCCTTTACTCCCAAAGACAAGAAGATAACTCGGCTAGTGATGGCAATCCTAATACCCTCGATGAGAATGAAACGGTAAACGAAGTAATCCTATATATTCCATATCTTCAAAACCCTAATGGCGATGCTGATTTAGATGGTGTTCCCGATGAGTTTGATGTAGATCCCAATGATCCTACAAGTGATAGTGACGGAGATGGGCTAAGTGATAGCGATGAGAGAGCCCTTGGACTAGATCCCTTAAATGAAGATACGGATAACGACGGTATAAATGATATTGATGATCCGGAGACAATAGTAAACAGGTTTCCACGACGTGTAGATTTGGATAGTATTTATGGAGATCGTGACGTGCCCTTTAACTTAAAAGTCGAACGTTCAACCTTCTTCTTACGCGACCTTGACCCTGATGCTGGATTTTTAGAATCACAGGAGTATTATTCTTCTCAAGTATTTTCACCAGAATTTGTATCGGACGTCTTATTTGACGGGGAGGTATTAATTAGTGATGAAGAGATATTGATTCCGGCAGAAGACGATCCAGATACAGAAGCGGATGAATCTGAAGGAGAACCAGATAGAATTCAACCAGGGATACGTGTGGTTTTAGATTCCGATTTTTTTCAAGAGAATATTTTAGATAAAGAAGGAAGTGTAGAGCTCCTGAGTCAGGCAAATTTTCGAGAATTTTTACGAGGACTTTATTTGACTGTTAATCCTATTTCTTCGGATATTCTATTGCTGCTTGATATGTCTTCGGCCCGGATAAATATCAACTATGACTACGATAAGATAGAGAATGGCGAAATTGTAAAGGAAGAAGCGGATTACGGCTTAACTTTTATTACGGCAACCTCTGCCTTCGGTACTTTTGATGGAAATGCCGTAAACACTTTTGTAAATGAGAATTATCCTCCTGAGGTTTTGGATCAACTAGACACAGATCAAAATGCTAGTAGAATATTCTTAAAAGGAGGTTCCGGAACCTTTGCAGAAATAGCGCTATTTGAAACAAATAACGGGGAATCTATAATCAATCAGATAAAGGAGAATAATTGGATTGTAAATGAAGCAAACCTTATATTCTATGTAGACAGGGAAACTTTAGATAGAACAGGTGTTACAGACGAACCTCCTTTTCTTTATCTGTATAACACAGAAACAAATACGCCACTTTACGATTTAAATGTGGTTAGTGCTGCGGATATTCCTACAAGAATAAATCTGAACTACGGGGGATCTTTGGAGAAGGAAGGGGATAAAGGGGTTCAGTATAAGCTTAAAATAACGGACTACATTAACGACATTATTATAAGAGATTCTACAAATGCTACTTTGGGTCTTACTGTTTCAGCAGATTTGTCTTTTATTCAAACTAAGAATGCTGTTTTAGAAAATAAAGAACAAGACCTTCCTGTAAACGCCACAATTACTCCCTTAAGTACCGTGTTAATTGGAAGTAATGTTTCTGGGGCGGAAGAAAATCAGAAGCTTCAATTAGAAATAATTTACACGGAGCCCAATTAAAAAGGCATACCATACAAAGGATTTTGTCGTTATATAACCTATTAAAAGTGGATTCTTCATTTTCTTCTTTTAAATTTGCATTGATTTAAGGAAAATCTAATCGAACAATTATGTGTGGAATAGTAGGTTATATAGGGCATAGAGAGGCATATCCAATTATAATGAAAGGTCTGCAAAGACTCGAGTACAGAGGCTATGACAGTGCAGGAATTGCCTTATATGATGGAAATCAAATTAATCTTGCTAAAACTAAGGGCAAGGTTATAGATCTTAAATCAAAATCAGAGAATAGTATTTCTTTAGAAGGGACCTTAGGAATTGGTCATACCAGATGGGCTACCCATGGTATACCAAACGACACCAATTCACATCCGCATTATTCCAATTCAGGAGATCTTGTAATTATACACAATGGAATTATTGAAAATTATGAGACCATTAAAAAGGAATTGTCTAAAAGAGGATATGTTTTTAGTTCTGATACGGATACTGAGGTCTTAGTTAACCTTATTGAAGAGGTTAAAAAGAAGGAGAATGTTTTATTAGGAAAGGCAGTGCAGATAGCTTTAAATCAGGTGGTTGGTGCTTATGCCATTGCTGTGTTCGACAGAAATAAGCCTGATGAAATTGTCGTTGCCAAGCTTGGAAGTCCTTTGGCCATTGGAATAGGGCAGCAAGAGTTTTTTATAGCTTCCGATGCCTCACCTTTCATAGAGTTCACTAACAATGCTGTCTATTTACAGGACCAAGAAATGGCAATAATTCGTCTTGGAAAAGAGATAAAATTAAGAAAGATTCAAGATGATGCCATTGCTTATCCATTGGTTCAGGAGTTACAAATGAATCTTGAAGAAATAGAAAAGGGCATGTACGATCATTTCATGCTAAAAGAGATTTATGAACAGCCTAGTGCCATTAAAGACACCTATAGAGGTAGATTAAGGGTAGAGCAGGGAATAATAAAAATGGCTGGAATAGATCAAAATATTGAAAGATTTCTGAACGCTCAAAGAATAATTATTGTTGCCTGTGGAACTTCCTGGCACGCGGGCTTAGTTGCAGAATACATTTTTGAGGATCTTGCTCGGATACCTGTTGAAGTGGAATATGCCTCTGAATTCCGATATAGGAACCCCGTAATTACGGACAAAGATGTGGTAATTGCCATTTCACAATCTGGAGAGACTGCCGATACGCTTGCGGCCATTAAATTGGCTAAAGAAAGGGGTGCATATGTCTTTGGTGTCTGCAATGTGGTAGGTTCTTCCATTGCCAGAGAAACACATGCAGGGGCCTATACTCATGCTGGACCGGAAATTGGAGTTGCCTCTACCAAAGCCTTTACTACACAGATTACTATTTTAAGCCTTATTGCTTTAAAACTGGCAAAAGAGAAAGGTGCTTTCTCCGATTCTAAGTACCATGAGATACTTTCAGAGTTAGAGAATATTCCTTCTAAAGTAGAGGTAGCCTTAGAATCTAATTCTTTGGTGGAAATAATTTCAGAGGAGTATAAAGATTCCGATAACTGTCTTTATCTAGGAAGAGGATATAATTTTCCAGTTGCTCTTGAGGGAGCTTTAAAGCTTAAAGAAATTAGCTATATACACGCAGAGGGCTATCCCGCTGCTGAAATGAAACATGGCCCAATTGCCTTGATTGACGAACAAATGCCGGTAATAGTTATAGCAACTAATAATGGGCATTACGAGAAAGTTGTCAGCAACATTCAAGAAATAAAATCCAGAAAGGGAAAAATAATTGCTATCGTAACGGAAGGAGATGAACAGGTAAGGGAATTGGCAGATCATGTGATTGAAGTACCAGAAACCCTCGAATGTCTAACCCCTCTATTGACTACTATCCCGTTACAACTATTGTCTTATCATATAGCAGTTATGCGAGGATGTAATGTGGATCAGCCTAGGAATTTAGCCAAATCTGTGACGGTAGAATAGCTTGGTAGGTAGAGCAAGCTATCACTTAATCTGTTTTTTACCTTCTTAGTGGTAGAGACTAGCTTTTTCAATTCCTTATATTGAGTCACTTAGATTTCTCAATAATGAGTAAACTTAAAAAGATAACACCTCCCAAAATCTTATATTAATTCCTTTACAATAGACTCAACATGGATAAGACAAGTATCTAAAACTTTGATTTCGTCAAAATCCGTTTGGTCTAAAATTAAGGATAGTTCTGTCCCTCCTAAAATTATACCCTCAATCCTCTCTTTATTTTTCATTCTATCGATAATTTTAAGAATGGTCTCTTTTGATTTTTTATTGGGGTTATTAAATACTAATTCATTCATGTAAATATCATGGATAGTATCTTGTTCAATTTCGTTGGGAACAACTATATGGATATTTCTAGTTTCGCTTTTTTTAGAGTAAAAGCCCTTAGACATTGTAAACTTGGTGCCAATTAGACCACATCTTTTCAATTTTAATGATTCTATGTGGTTTATAGTTTCTTCAACAATAGATACTAGTTTCATATCCACCTGATTTTGTAGATTATCAAAAAAGACATGAGGAGTATTGGAGCATATAAATATTTTTTCAACTCCAGTTTTTTTTAATGTGTCTATTCTTTCTTTCATAAATCGTATGAAAGCTTTCTCATTATTTTCGGAGATATACTTTAGCATCCGTGTCATGTCAATACTGCTAATAATAATTTCAGGATAGCTTTTATTATTACTTAATTCTCTAAATCGTTTAATAATAAGTTGATAGTATTTTATAGTTGATTCAGGTCCTATTCCCCCTATTAGTCCAATTTTGATCATAGAAATACACTTAACTACTTAATAAATATGAAATTACGAAATCTACCCTCCTTTTTTTATTAAAAAAGTATTATGCATGCATAATTTTTTTCATATTTGCATTCTCACTTTAAAAATTTAGGTATCTTGCCGGTACTTAGAACTTATAAATATAGTTACAGAATGAGAAAGCTTGTTTTATTCTTCTGTGTTTTAACTGGGATAGGATCTTTTGCCCAAACCACCTTAAACGGGAAGATAGTTGATGAAAATGGAAGCCCAATTCTTGGGGCTAACATTGTAATTGTAGGAAAAGCCATTGGTACAGTTAGTGATTTCGATGGTAATTTTAATCTCCAAACAGATGAGGTTCCCCCCTTTCAAATTAATATTTCTAGTATTGGTTATACGGATTATTTAGAAGAGGTTACACAACAGAGTCAAACCTTTAATATCGTTCTCATGGAATCACAAACCATGCTAGACGAAGTTGTTATTGGAGCCTCTAGAACACCGGAACGAATTTTTGAATCTCCTGTTTCCGTAGAAAGATTTGGCCTCAGGGATATTAAAAATACCACAGCAGAATCTTTTTATGGAGGACTGCAGAATCTTAAAGGGGTGGATATTAACACCAATAGTTTAACTTTTCAGTCTATTAATACCAGGGGGTTTGCAACATTTGCAAACAATAGGTTTATGCAGTTAGTAGATGGAATGGACAACACCGCACCCGGATTAAACTTTGTACTGGGAAATCTAGTTGGTATGTCAGAGCTGGAAGTGCAAAGTGTTGAGATACTGCCAGGAGCGTCTTCTGCCTTATATGGTGCCGGTGCTTTTAATGGAATTTTGTTTATGCGCAGTAAAAGTCCTTTCGACTTTCAAGGAATAAGTGCTTATTTTAAAACTGGAATTACTTCTCAACAAGCAGCTGGGGATAATGCATATTATGATTTTGGGATTCGATTTGCACACGCCTTTAGTGAAAAGTTTGCTATAAAAGCTAATTTTTCCTTCCTGCAGGGAGAGGATTGGCATGCAAATAGTGTAGAAGATTTGGCCAACCCGGGAGCTACCAGAGTGAATCCAGACTACGACGGATTAAACGTCTATGGCGATGAAGTTGGAACACTACTCAACTTTGACGCAGCAGCAGGACTTCCATCGGGAACAGTTGGTTCCGCCTTTGTTACCAGAACGGGCTATGAGGAGGCAGTTTTAGCGAATTATAATGCGCAGAGTGTTAAAAGTGATTTTTCACTTTATTACAGACCATTTGCCAATGATTTTGAGATTGTTTATAACGGTCGTGTAGGTAGGGGAAATACTATATACCAGGGTGCAAGTAGGTATTCTGTAAAGAATTTTATTCTTCAGCAACATAAATTAGAAATAAGAAATAATAACTTTTTCTTAAGAGGATATATTACCTCAGAGAATTCTGGAGACTCGTATGATACAAGATTTACGGCTATCAATATAAACAGATCTTGGAAAGGGGATACCCAATGGTTTACAGAATATGCTGAGGCGTATATTGGTGGTAGATTAGGCGTAGGTACAGGAATTATGCTTGGAGAAGAGGAGGCCCATGCTTTCGCCAGACAAACTGCAGATACAGGCAGGCTAATTCCCGGTACTCCAGAATTTGAAAATGCGTTTAACAGAGTTACGGCCGATGGAGATCTTACGACAGGGTCTAAGTTTATTGACAATACAAAATTTAGACATGTAGATGCCAATTACAATTTTAGCCATATAACAAAGGAGGTTTTTGATCTTCAGGTGGGAGGGTCCTTTAGGGAATATGTATTAAACTCTCAGGGAACTATCTTTACGGATTTTGACGGTCCAATATCGTATAATGAGTTTGGGGCCTATTTGCAAATTCAAAAAGAATTATTAGACGAGCGCTTAAAATTAACCGGCTCTGTGCGTTATGATAAGAACCAATTTTTTGATGGATTCTTTTCTCCCAGATTAACAGTCGCCTATACTGCCGGAGAGAAAAGAAATCACAATATTAGAGTTTCTGTACAACAAGGGTTTAGAAACCCCACAACCCAGGATCTTTTTATTGGTTTGGACACGGGACGTTCAATACTTGTAGGTTCTGCTCCGGATAATCTGGATAGAGATGTTAGAACTTTTACTTTGTCTGATGCGGGCAGAGCATTAACTGGCAGAGAATCTGTAGATATAGTTGGAAGGGCCGCCTATGAAAATGCCTTTGCCGAGAATTCTGTGGATATTGGCAATCCAACTGCCGTAAACACACCTTTGGTAAAACCAGAAGAAATTACTGCCTTTGAAGCTGGATATAGAGCGCAATTGGGAAAACTTAGTGTTGATTTAAGTACGTACTATAATAAGTATAAGAATTTCATCTCTAACGTAGATGTACTAGTGCCATTTTACGGAGAAGCTGGGGATGGAACACTTTCTTTATTAGCCCTACAAAATGGTGACGCCTTTCGTTATCAGACCTATACAAATGCTCCGGTAGACATTCAGTCTTGGGGAGCAACTATAGGATTAGATTTCAGAATTTTTGGAAATTTCAATTTAGGTGCCAATTATACCTATACCGATTTTGATTTTGACAGAGATGAGTTTCCCGATTTTAGAACTTTTTTCAATACTCCTAACCATAGAGTAAAAGCTAGTTTTGGAAATCCGGAACTCTTCGAAAATTTTGGTTTTAATATAAATTATAGATGGAGCGATACCTACTTGTGGGAAGCGACATTTGCAGACGGGCAGCTCCCTTCTTATACCGTCTTTGATTTTCAGATGAACTACGCAGTACCTGGAATAAATTCTGTATTTAAAATAGGGGGATCCAATATTCTGGGGGATGAATACTTTTCTGCTATTGGAACAGGTGCGGTAGGAGCTATATATTATATATCCTGGGCTATTAATCCATGATCTAAGTATTTGTGGAACAATACAAAGGCGCCATTTTGTGGGCGCCTTTTTTTATGTCAAAAAATAGCCAAATTCCATTCTTATTTCAAATGGAATACCATATCTTTGCAGCCGGAAAAACCAATCTAATTATAGATTTTAGTTCTCTAAATAAGGCTTAAATAAAAAATATAAAATAATTGAATAATGGCTAAACAAAAAGGCAAGGTATCTCAGATTATTGGACCTGTTATTGATGTAGAATTTGACGTAGTTTCGGATTTACCTAAAATCTATGATTCGCTTGAGATTAAAAAGAGCGACGGTACCATTTTGGTTCTTGAAGTGCAATCACATATCGGAGAAAATACGGTAAGAGCTATCTCCATGGATTCAACAGATGGATTAAGCAGAGGAACTGAAGTAACGGCTACAGGAAACGCTATTCAGATGCCTGTAGGAGATGATATATACGGCCGTCTTTTTAATGTAATTGGTGATCCAATTGATGGTTTAGGGACCTTAGCCAAGGATGGAAAAAATGGATTGCCTATTCACAGAGAGGCTCCAAAATTTGAAGATTTATCAACTTCCACAGAAGTGTTATTTACTGGAATCAAAGTTATTGATCTTATAGAGCCTTATGCAAAAGGTGGTAAGATTGGATTATTTGGCGGTGCCGGTGTAGGTAAAACAGTATTGATTCAGGAACTTATTAATAATATTGCCAAGGGACACGGTGGACTTTCAGTCTTTGCTGGTGTAGGTGAGCGTACAAGAGAAGGGAATGACCTTTTGCGTGAAATGTTAGAATCTGGTATTATTAAGTATGGAGACGACTTTCTTCATTCAATGGAAGAAGGAGGATGGGATTTATCTAAAGTAGATAAGAAAGCCATGAAAGAGTCGAAGGCAACTTTTGTTTTCGGACAAATGAATGAACCTCCTGGTGCCAGAGCAAGAGTTGCCCTTTCGGGACTTACCATTGCAGAATATTTTAGAGATGGAGCAGGGGAAGGACAAGGAAAAGATGTTCTTTTCTTTGTGGATAATATATTTAGATTTACACAGGCAGGTTCAGAGGTTTCTGCGCTTTTAGGGAGGATGCCGTCTGCGGTAGGATACCAACCAACCTTGGCAACTGAAATGGGAACCATGCAAGAAAGGATTACTTCAACTAAGAGAGGTTCTATTACTTCTGTTCAGGCGGTGTATGTTCCTGCTGATGATTTAACGGATCCTGCACCGGCCACGACCTTTGCTCACCTTGATGCAACAACGGTTCTTTCTAGAAAAATTGCCGAATTAGGTATTTACCCTGCGGTTGATCCATTAGATTCTACCTCGAGGATTCTTACACCTGAAATATTAGGAAAAGATCATTACGGTTGTGCCCAAAGAGTAAAGGAGTTACTTCAGCATTATAAAGAATTACAAGATATTATTGCTATTCTTGGAATGGAAGAGCTTTCAGAAGAAGATAAATTAGCGGTTGGTAGAGCAAGGAGAGTACAGCGTTTCCTTTCACAACCTTTCCATGTTGCAGAGCAATTTACTGGGATTCCAGGAGTATTGGTAGATATTAAGGAAACTATTAAAGGGTTTAATATGATAATGGATGGGGAATTAGACCATCTTCCAGAGTCGGCTTTTAACCTTAAAGGAACAATAGAAGAGGCCATTGAGGCAGGTGAGAAAATGTTAGCGGAAGCTTAATTTAAAGGTAAATTATGTATTTAGAAATTGTATCTCCAGAGGCTACTTTATTTTCTGGTGAGGTAGAATCGGTAACGGTTCCAGGGGTTAATGGTGAATTTCAAATGCTTCAAAATCACGCTCCCATTGTCTCACTTTTGCAGGATGGGCTGGTAAAAATTCAAGGAAATATTGAGCTGGATGAGCTTCATGCAGACAAGTTTACAAAAGATGCAGAAGGTAAAGTTAGTTTACCTATTAAAAGTGGCACCATTGAGCTCAATGATAACAAGCTCATAGTTTTAGCAGATTAATAGACAACAAGTATAAGTCCAAAGCCATGCATTTATGCATGGCTTTTTTTAGTAGAAAATTTTGCTGGTGACCCAGATAGGATAAGGTATACGAAGACCACAGTTTATTAAAGCAAGGTTACTATTTAATTGGTGTATGTAGTACCTTTGTTTTATGGTTAATCTTCCCAGAAAATTAGAAGAGAAGTTGCAAAAGCGGAAAGATAATGGAGCATTTCGTGAGCTAACTGATGTGCATAAATTGACAGATTTTAGCTCTAATGACTACCTGGGATTGGCTAAATCTTGGGACTCTTTTCACAAAAGCTTAAATGTTGATCATCCAATAGAAAGTCAAATGGGTTCTACTGGTTCTAGACTATTGAGCGGTAATAATAACCTATATACAAGTTCAGAAGAGTATTTAGCAAAAGTGTTTAAGGTAGAAGCTGCATTAATATATAATTCTGGCTATGACGCGAATATTGGACTTTTTTCCTCAATACCCCAGAGGGAGGATATTGTTTTATATGATGCTTATGTACATGCAAGTATAAGGGATGGTCTTAGTTTGGGGAAGGCAAAGAACTATCCTTTCCGGCATAATGACCTGGATCATCTTGAAAGTCTAATACTTCGCCAAATTGAAAAACGCTATGATGGTGGAGAACTATACGTTGTCACTGAATCTGTTTTTTCAATGGATGGCGATAATCCAAATTTGAAAGACCTAGTTGTGTTATGTAATAAATATAGTTGTAGACTTGTTGTGGACGAGGCCCATGCATTTGGACTTTATGGCTCAAGTGGCTTAGGTAAGATAACAGAATTTGGATTAATTGATAATATTTTTGCAGTAGTGATTACCTTCGGTAAAGCTCTCGGAAATCATGGTGCTGCTGTACTAGGAACTGGAAATTTGAAATCATATCTGGTTAATTTCTCAAGAAGTTTTATTTATACTACAGCTCTTCCTGCTCATACCATTCTAAATATTGTTTCTGCTATAGACTTCCTCCAAACAAATGCAGGACAGGAAAGGCGTAAAACACTCTTTAACAACATAACTTATTTTCAGAAACAGATTTGTAATTTTAAATTGGAAGAATCTTTTTTATCTAGTGCTTCGGCCATTCAGTCTTGTGTAATCTCTGGAAATTTAAAAGTAAGGAAAGTATCTAATCATTTGAAAACAAAGGGCTTTGATGTTAGACCTATTTTGTACCCAACAGTTCCTAAAGGTTTAGAGCGCCTCCGTTTTTGTTTACATAGTTTTAATACACAAAAGGAGATAGAGACCGTCCTTTTGGAATTGTCAAAAGTTATATAATGAAACAGGAGTTTTTTACAATCGGGGCGTTTGAATTTCCAGCCGACGTACAGATTATTAAGCTAAAGCTTGAATCGGAGGGTATTCCTGTGTTCTTAAAAGACGAAAATACTATAAATACAGATCCATTGATAAGTCAGGCCATTGGCGGAGTAAAATTACAAGTCTATTCAAAAGACCGCGAAAAGGCGATGAATATTTATGATTCTATACGAAGTTATGCTCAGGACAACAATGGAAAATTAATAAGCTGCCCAAATTGCAAGGCACAAAGATCAGAAGTTTATTATGCCAGAAAAGGCTTATTTTTTAAACTATTTCCATTCTTAGAGCCTAAAAAGTACAGATGCTTGCAATGCCAAATGATAACCAAACCAACCACTCCATGAAACGTATTTTTGTAACTGGAATTTCCACTGAAGTAGGAAAAACTATTGCCTCCTCTATTATTGTGGAGGCATTAGGAGCGGATTATTGGAAGCCCATACAGGCTGGAGATTTACACTACACGGACAGTCATAAAGTTCACGATCTTATCAGCAGTGATACGGCTGTTATTCATCCAAGTAGTTATGCGTTAAAAACGCCAATGAGCCCCCATGCAGCGGCCGAAATAGATGGAATTGAAATAGATTTAGAGAAAATTCAGGCACCAGAAACTCGCAATACACTTGTTATAGAGGGAGCAGGCGGATTGTTAGTTCCCCTAAATAACACGGATACTATTTTTGATCTCATAAAGCCAGATTATCAGGTAATTGTGGTTTCTAGACACTATCTTGGAAGTATTAACCACACCCTACTAACTTTAGACACCTTATTGAATCAAGGCTTTAGAGTATCTTTAGTCTTTAGCGGAGAACCACACTCCACTACTGAATCTATAATTTTGTCCAAGACGAGGGTAAAAATGTTAGGAAGAATTAGGGAGGAAGAAGGTTTTGATCGAAAAGTAATAAGCAAATACGCTGCAGAATTTAGCCCCGCGCTTAAGAAACTTTTACTAGAATAACACTTGTAATATTAGCCTAAATATAATAGACAACCGTACATCGAGAATGACTAGCATAAGTAAAAGAGATAAAAAGCATATTTGGCATCCATTAACTCAGCATAAGAGGAACCCAGATATGCGTGGAATTGTCAGGGCATCTGGATCTGTACTTTACGACGAGAATGGAAAGCAATATATAGACGGTATAGCTTCCTGGTATACGGCAATGTATGGGCATTGCAACCCTAGTATTACCGAGAGGGTTTATGGCCAAATGCAAAAGTTAGATCATGTTGTTTTCACAGGCTTTACACATGAACCAGCGGTTAGGCTTTCCGAAGAATTATTGAAAATTCTTCCTAAAAACCAGAGTAAGATATTTTTTTCAGACAATGGTTCTACTTCCACTGAGATTGGTATTAAAATGGCCTTGCAATACCATCATAATTTAGGCAGAAAAAACAATGTGCTGTTGGCCTTTGAAGAAGGGTTTCACGGAGATACTTTTGGCGCCATGTCTGTCTCAGGATTGTCTGTTTACAATGGTCCATTTGAAGAATTCTTTATAGATGTAGAGCGAATACCTATCCCAAATTTGAATAATATTGATTTAATCTTAAAGGAATTACAAGCCCTAATTCTAGAAAAAGACATCGCTGGGTTTATATACGAACCATTAGTACAAGGTGCGGCAGGTATGAAGATTTATGAGGCTACAGCCTTGGATAAAATACTAAGCCTGCTCAAGGCTAATGACGTGCTCTTAATAGCAGATGAAGTAATGACAGGCTTCGGAAAGACAGGTAAAAATTTTGCATCGGATTATATGCTTGTAAAACCAGACATTATCTGTCTTTCAAAAGCACTTACTGCCGGTTTAATGCCAATGGCTGCTACCTCATGTACGCAAATCATATTTGAAGCCTTTTATCATGATGAAGTGGCAAAAGGGTTTTTCCACGGACATACCTATACTGCAAACCCACTTGCCTGTACTGCCGCACTGGCGGGCATAGAGTTGTTAAATTCCAAAACCATACAAGGCAATATTAAGAGAATTATACAACAACATGAAGATTTTATAGGTAAACTAGGTTCTCATCCTGCCATAGAATCTAGTCGTCAATGTGGAATAATTTTGGCTTTAGACTTGAGTCTTCCAATGTCTAGATATGGTAATTTACGGGATAAATTGTATCAATTTTTTATGAAGAATGGAGTTTTTCTTAGGCCTTTAGGAAATACAATATATGTTCTTCCCCCTTTTACTATTTCGGAAGAGGAATTAAATAAAATCTATGAGGTAATTACTAAAGCTCTAGCCCACTTTGGTACTAATTAGTTAGGTTCTTGTGAAATATAAAAGCATAAACTTATTTTTACAAAAAAAAGGACTTTGCAAGATCCAATAACAGTTAGTTCGATAGCAACAATTTCTTCCCTAGGCTTTAAGAGGGAAGATGTTTGGAATAGTTATTCTAATGAAAAACACTGTTTAAGTGAACAAGAAGTTTTAAACAAGCTTATCCCCGTATCAAAATTACCCAAGTCGCTGGATAATAGTGTATTAAATCTAAGAGCGAGCCATCCAAAATATCGAAACTTGGATAGGACGGTACTATTGGGAATCCTTGTTGCTAGGAAGGCAGTAGAGAAGGCCGAATGGGACGCCTCTGCAGAATTTGGTATAAATATGGGTTCTTCTAGAGGGGCTACAGAGTTGTTTGAAAAGTATTTATTTCAATATCGAAATTCTAATAGGGCCTCCGTTTTTACATCACCCACCACTACGTTAGGAAATATTTCTTCCTGGATAGCACACGACTTAGGGAGTAAGGGCCCTAACATATCTCATTCTATTACCTGCTCGTCCGCATTACATGCCCTTCTAAACGGCGTGGCATGGCTTAGAAGTGGCATGGCAGATAGGTTTCTGATTGGCGGTACAGAGGCTCCTCTTACTCCTTTTACCATTGCCCAGATGCAAGCATTGAAGATTTATTCTCCTTTCGCCGGAGCGGAGTATCCTTGTAAGGCCTTAGATTTAGAAAAAGAAGTAAATTCCATGGTATTGGGTGAAGGAGCAGGGGTAGCCTGTTTGGAATTGGGCATTACAAAGAATACTTTGGCAATTGTTGAGGGCGTAGGATATGCCACAGAATTATTGTCTCATGGGACGTCCTTATCTGCAAATGCAAAATGTATTCAGGATTCAATGTCAATGGCACTGAAAGATATTGATGCCAGTTCTATAGACTGTATAGTGATGCATGCCCCTGGCACTATAAAAGGCGACATGGCAGAATACAAGGCTATTGAAGCAATATTCGGCAAAGATTTACCTGCATTAACTTCTAACAAATGGAAAGTTGGACATACATTTGGTGCCTCCGGAATTTTAAGCCTGGATATGGCAATAATGATGATTAAACATCAACATTTTTTTAAAGTTCCTTATCTAAATCGGACATCAGAACCAGCTAGATTGAACAGAATATTAATTAATGCGGTTGGATTTGGTGGGAATGCCGTAAGTGTTGTTATTAAGGCCATTTAGGCTGGCTAAAGATATTCAACGCCCGATGAAATTATGGCCTGGATATTATTTTTTAATAGATTTAAGAGTATTTTTGAAAAACATAAAAACCATGTCGAGCATGTTAGAAAGACATAACTGGAACAAACAAGAAATTCTAGATATCTACCAAAAGCCATTAATGGAACTTTTGTATGAGGCAGCCACTATACATAGGAAATATCATGATCCTAATTCTGTGCAGGTCTCAACCTTACTTTCCATTAAAACTGGTGGATGCCCTGAAGACTGTGGATACTGCCCGCAGGCGGCTCGCTATCACACAGATATTGAAGGGAATGAGCTTATGTCTGTGCCGCAAGTAAAAGCACAGGCCCTCCGGGCCAAGGCATCAGGGAGTTCAAGAGTTTGTATGGGTGCTGCTTGGCGAAATGTAAAGGACGGACCAGAATTTGAGCAAGTTTTAGAAATGGTGCGAACCATCAATAAATTGGATATGGAAGTCTGCTGTACCTTAGGGATGCTGACCGAAAACCAAGCACAGCGTTTAGCAGAAGCAGGACTTTATGCGTATAATCATAATTTAGATACTTCTGAAGAGTACTATAAAGATGTTATTTCTACAAGGGCTTTTGACGATAGAATCAAAACCATTGAAAATGTGCGTAAGAGTAATGTAACGGTATGTAGTGGAGGAATTATCGGTATGGGAGAAAGTTTGGAAGATAGGGCGGGTATGTTAGTTTCACTGTCTACCCTAAACCCCCAACCTGAATCCGTACCAATTAATGCCCTTGTTCCTGTAGAAGGGACACCTATGGAAAACTTTAAACCTATTCCTATTTGGGACATGATAAGAATGGTTGCTACGACTAGAATTGTGATGCCCAAAACTCAGGTGAGATTATCTGCAGGGAGAACTAGTATGACCAGAGAAGGTCAGGCTATGTGTTTTTTCGCTGGTGCTAATTCTATATTTGCAGGAGATAAACTCTTAACTACTCCTAATCCTGATGTTCATGAAGATATGGAGATGTTTAAAGAGTTAGGTCTAATACCGCAGAAACCATTTATTAAGACTCCTCAGCCAGAAACAGTTGAAGCTGAAGATTCTCAGTTAGAACCTATTGGAGAAGTTCCAAAATGGACTAGACCGGGCCATAAAATTGAAAGAAATGAAAAGGCAAAGGAGAGTTCTAAATTAAATCGATCTACATAAACATTTCTTTTTCTTAAATTAGTGGGTTTTATAAATAAGGACAATTTAACGTATCCCTTTCAAGTTGGATTTAAAAGAGATTAAAAGAGTTAAAACTATAACTAAAAAAGAATTTAGAGAAAATTTCTTTAAACCTCAGGTTCCAGTAGTCTTGGAAGAATCAATAAAGGATTGGCCAGCATATTCTAAGTGGAATTTTGAATATATTAAAGATAAGGTCGGAGACATTACCGTGCCCTTGTATGATGACAGACCTGTAGATTATAAGGATGGATTTAACGAGCCACATAGCAAAATGAAAATGTCTGATTATATAGACCTTTTATTAGCTAAACCTACTAAATACCGCATCTTTTTATGGAACCTTCTCAAAGAGGCTCCTGTATTGCAAAAAGATTACAATTATCCAGATTTTGGAATAAAGTTGATGAAGAAGCTGCCTATGCTTTTTTTTGGAGGTTACAACTCTCATACTTTTATGCATTACGACATAGACTTGGCCAATATATTTCATTTTCATTTCGAGGGAAGAAAAGAGTGTATTCTTTTTTCACAGGATCAAACAAAGTTTATTTATAAAGTCCCACACTCATTGATTACGCATGAGAGTATAGATTTCTCTAATCCAGATTACAATAAATGGCCTGCTTTAAAGAAAGCAAAAGGATATAAGACGCATCTCAGCCATGGAGAAGTACTTTATATTCCTGAAGGATATTGGCACTATATGAAATATGTTAGCCCTGGATTTTCGATGAGCCTTCGAGGAATTGCCAGAAATCCGGTCAATCTATCCAAAGCCATTTACAATGTTTTTGTTATGCGCCATTTTGATAATATAATGCGCAGGATAAAAGGGCAAGCCTGGATTGATAAGAAAAACGAAAAAGCTATCATACAAACAAACAGGCAACTTTAAGTCAAAAACAGTAAGACCAGACGTTTATTACGTCATATTAGTTCCCAACCAAAAAGAATTTTTTGATGACCCTTGTAGAAGTAAAAAATAAACGAGATTCTGTTCGATTTATAGAGTTCCCAGTGAAGCTTTATGCTAAGGAAAAAAACTATATCCGTCCATTAGACACAGAAATTGCGGAAATATTTGATCCAAAAAAAAATAGCTTTTATGAAAAAGGAGATTGTATTAGGTGGTTGCTCGTAAGAAATAATGAAGTTATAGGCCGTATTGCCGCCTTTGTCCTTTTAAGAGAATCTAAGAATACGGGGGTGGATCCTTCCGGCGGTATTGGGTTTTTTGAATGTATTGATGAAGAAGCAGCAGCTAACGCCTTATTTGATTCCAGTAAAAAGTGGTTAAATGCCAAGGGAGCAGCGTATATGGACGGCCCGGTAAATTTTGGAGCTAGGGATAAATGGTGGGGTCTATTAACAAAGGGCTACGATTTGGAGCCAAACTATCAGTGTAATTATAACTTCCCTTATTATAAGAAACTTTTTGAAAAATACGGCTTTGAGACATACTTTGAGTACTATACCTTTCTAAGACCAATAAAAGATGATGTTAATCCCAGGCTTCAGCGTAAAGCAGATTTAATTAATCGCAATCCAGATTACACATTTGATCACTTTAAAAAAGACCGTTTCTTGGAACAGACCAATAGCATTATTGACATGTATAATAGGGCTTGGGTGAATCATGAAGGAGTAACAGCAATTACTAGAGAACAAGGGCATGCTTTAATGAATAAGCTTAAACCAATTTTAGATGAAAAGATCATTTGGTTTGCATATTACAAGGGAGAGCCTGTAGCATTTTACATTAATATCCCAGAAGTAAATCAGTGGTTTAAGCATGTAAACGGAAAGCTTAATGCCATTGGGATTGCAAAATTTGCGTGGCATAAGTTTAGAAAGAAGAATAAAAAAATGCTTGGATTTGTTTTTGGCGTGGTACCGGAACATCAAGGGAAAGGATTAGACGGAGGACTTATTCATGCCTTTCATAACATGGCCAAGAGTCTGTCTAACCGCTACGAGGTTATAGAAATAAATGGTATTGGAGACTTCAATCGGAAAATGATTATTGTTGTTAAGCAAGTAGGTGGGGAAATATGTAAAATTCACACAACCTATCGCTATCTGTTTGACAGAGATAAACCCTTTGAAAGAATGAAAGCTATTAAATAAAAAAAACAGGCTTAGAATTAAGCTATTTCTTGTTTTTTTCCCTTGGCTTTGTTAGCTGGAGGCATAGTGCCAAAAACTCTATCCCACAAAGTATTCGATACCCCAAACGCCTTATCTGGGTATCTGTAGTGATGCAGGCTATGGTGCTGCCATAAATTTTTAAACCTTTTTGGAGGTCTCATAATATGCGTTGCTCTATGAACAAAAGAATACATTAAATAACCGGTAAAAAATCCTGGAAAGAAACCAAAGGTTAAGTCAGGAATACCCAGTACCCAGAAGATGCCGAAGAAGAACAGAAATAAAATGCTCGCCATTATTAACCCTGGCACAGGAGGCATCAACAAGCGTTCTTCATCTCGCGGATAATGATGATGCGAGCCATGCATTATAAAGTGGAATCGCTGTGACCATTTTGCTTCGGTCACCCAGTGAAAAACAAATCGATGAAGCATATACTCAGCGAAAGTCCAAAAGAACATTCCACCAACAAAGAGGCCTGCTATCATAAATACAGAAAGACCTATTTTAAAATTGGCCAAAAGAAGCATGCCAATTATGGTGATACCATAGACAATAATATTTTGTGTAGGATTTGTTTTTGTAAGACTTTCTAAAAAGGGATTTTTAAAAATTTGCGCCTTGCCATGTTGAAATTCAGTTGTAACTTTTGGTTTCATTTAGAGCAGTTTTTGCAGTTGCAAAGTTACGAAATAGTATAATATTCACAACAATTAGAATTATTATGTTCTTACTCTTTAGCTATCAACCAAGGAGTTTATTAATACTAGAATAGACTAAATCGTTTTCCCACCCGCGATAGACTAAAAAGTTTTGAAGCTTTTTTTTACGTACAAGCTTATTGTATTCTGAGAGTCCGAGCAACTTCTTTTTACTGATTTCCTCGAGTTTCCTTAAATAGTCTTCTTCGGTAATCTCTGTTAGGGCCAGGTTGATTATTCTGTCTCCTATATTTCTTTTTTTGAGTTCTGATTTAATCCTTATTCTACCCCAATTTTTAATTTTGAATTTACCTCTTGTATAATTCCTGGCGAAACGTTCTTCATTTAAAAAATTGTGCTCAATTAAATGAACGGTAACAACGTCTATAACCTCCGAAATCATCCCCATTGATTTAAGTTTCTGGATAACTTCCTGATGACAACGTTCCTGATACGCGCAATAACGTTCGAGATTTCTTTTCGCCTCTTCTAGGGTGTAGGATTTGGTTTGCACCTTCATAGTTAAATATAAGATTAAGTTCTATTCTTCAATAAAGTCAATCTTAACTTCGGTACTTTTTGTAGTTAGAATAACTTCGTCAGGGGTTGTTAACCATTTATCCTCTCTTCCAGACGATTTGTATAAGCGACCCTTTATTTTGGGAAGGATAATCTCCAAAGTCCAATCCTTGTTAGTTTGGGTTATCCTAAGGTGTTTTGAATTAAGGTCTGAAAAATGATATACAGAGATAGAATTGTCGGCTATTTGCACGTTTTCTAATGTGGCGTTCTCCCAACTGCTTGGCATTTGAGGTTTTATACGTATTTTCTTTTCCGAAGCTTTTGGATATATGCCAAAAAATTGTTTAACAATGGGAATGGCATAACTATAGATATTCCAAGCCTGTGCTATCATACCATAGTCTGGAGAAACTTCGTACATGCTGCCTGGCAGAGCATAACTAAAGGTTCTTGTAATACGATTCAAATAATTCAAGGCCCTGTCTGGTCTGCCATATTCATTTTCTGCTATTGCAAGAACACCTGTTGGTAAGGTCATTACAGCACCGGTATAGGAGAAAACCTTACTCCCTTTAAAAGTTCCTTCATCTGAACCGGCAGATTCATCTCTATCTATTCCAGTAACAAAAACTCCAAAGGGATTAATAAACTTTTCGGCAGTTGTGAGTGCTTTTAGGGCCTTTTCTTTATCGGCAAGTCCAACTTCCATTGGAGTATTTACAACCCAATTGTGGTGCACTACAAAAGGACTTAGCTGTTTTTTTGGATTATTAAGAATTGTCTTTTTGGTTTCCAACAGTTCCGAAATGGCCCATGGCTTATTTAGAGTATCCGCTCTAATAATTGCATCTTCAATTAGATGAAGTGCCTGCTTATCCGTTCCTAAAAAATCTGCATATGAAGCAAACTTTGGGGACCAAAAAGAAGCATTTATTCGTTCTCTCAAGATTGTAGCTAGATTGCTATATTCCTGTGCTAATTCTAGTTCATTTAATTCTTTAGCCATTTCCGAGGCATCTCTAAATGCTTTGTAGCTGTAAGACGCAACATCAATCATTTCGCTATCTAAACCATGAATTTCCATCATTCCAAAACCATCGGGAAAAAGGTTTTTATTTGCATCATTTTCTTTTAACAGCCACTCTAACCCTTGCCTTACCGTTGGAAAATACTTTTCCAAAAAGGTTTTGTCACCATTCCATAGGTATATACTCCAAATAAGGGATGCAAATTGAGGAGTCTCATTGATATTTCCGGGATTAAAAACAATGCCATTGGTAGACATTTCGTGAAGTATTTTACCATTGCCATTCACTGCCATGGAGACAGAATCGATTAGGTGAATTGTACTTAAAACAACATCTCGTTGCCCAATGGCCATATATCCCTGTAATGCGTATTCGCTATCTACACCAAACCACCAAGGATAGTCCGGTATGCCGGCACCAATAGCCCTACCTATTTCCGGAACATCTCTAATAAGCCAATCACAATTATACTTTAACCATTCGAAAGTTTCTTGTAGTTTTTTATCGGGAATAGTAAGCTTAGATCTATCTGCTAACGTTTTATATCGCCTTTTCTTTTCTAGTAGCAGGGTGTCAGATTTACTAGCAATTTTATTAAAGGTTTGCTGGGCATTTTCTAGCGAATGATAGGAGCCAGCTATGGTAAAATTAATGTAATCTACTTCTTTGGGCTCCAAATAAAAACGATAAACTAGTCTTCCGGTTTTTCCTTTCCCCGAATAAGGACTTTCTAATAACTCATTACTTATACTTGCTCTATTAGCACCAAAAATGGCATGCCATTGATTGAGGGAATCTTTAAAATGCCATATAGATTCTTCTTGTATAAAACTCCCCAGATCAATACCGTTGATCATCCCCGTTCTTTCGCCAAGCCAAACAGGCATAAGCTCGGTATGTCCGTCAAAAATAAACTCAAATTCTTGAGGTTCCTCAGAATTATTTTCAATTTTGTATTGTACTGCTATCCCTTGCGTACTATCTGGTACAAATTGAAATCTTTCCAAGGTAAGTTGTTTATCCGGACCAATTCCTGGATAAAGATGTTTGTTTGCAAATGGGAAATTTATAAATTGTGTTGCGCTATCTAAAGCCATGGTCTTATCGTTCCAGCTGAGCGACACATCGAATCCATCCATAAGCTTAATCGGATGATTCCATATACCTCCCATTTCACCTTGGATATGCCAGCCAATTTCAGGAAAAGTTCCATTTTGATGCCCTACCATGTAGAGTCTGTCACCTGCGCTAACGTAAGGAGAGTTTAAATAGGACGTTTTGCCTTCAATTCGTGGAGAGCCATCAATAATTTTTTGTAAGTCTATTTTGTCTTTTGAAGTATTACAAGATAAAACAAGCATAAGACATGCCCCTAATATCCAGAAAGTATATCTACACATAAATAGTGGTAATTTAAAGCTAGGCTAAAATAACAAATATTAAAAAAAGAAATTTTATAGTCGGTATCATTGCTATACCGTCTTAACCTAATGCTAAAAATTGGGCAAAAAAAAAGCGACTTCTATATAGAAGTCGCTTTTTGTCTTAAAGGGCTTTCCCCTCTTTATCTTTAAAACGATATTCGAGATATTGATAGGCATCTCTTGGTTGAATCTTAATCCACTTTTTATGCTCCATAAACCATTTAGAACGTTGGGATGGAAATCCTTTAGTTAAATACGCAGCGATAAATGGATGGGTATTTAAAACAATCCCTTTATCTTTTGAGGCCTTTTTCAGGATTCTCTCAAGATCTACGTTTATTTTCTCTAATAGAACTATAGGAGCTTCAACTTCTTTGTCGTTTCCACTTGGGTTAGTTTCGGTGGTTTTAATATTCATTTCCGGTCTAACCCTCTGTCTTGTAATTTGTATAAGTCCAAACTTACTCGGAGGTAATATTTTGTGTTTGGCTCTATCGTCTTTCATCTCATCTCTTAGATGATCAAAAAGTTTTCTCCTGTGATCTGCTTTTACCATATCGATAAAATCAACTACGATAATTCCTCCCATATCCCGTAACCTTAGTTGCCGTGCTATTTCTGAAGCGGCAAGTAAGTTAACTTCGAGTGCAGTGTCTTCTTGATTTTTAGCTTTATTAGAACGATTACCACTGTTTACATCTATTACATGTAATGCTTCGGTGTGTTCAATAACGAGATAGGCTCCTTTACTCATGGATGCCGTTCTTCCAAACGACGTTTTTATTTGCCTATCTATACCAAATTTTTCAAAAATAGGGACATTAGAGTTATACAACTTAACAATAGATTCTTTCGAGGGTGCAATTTCTTGCACATAGTCTTTAATCTGTTCATAAAGCGTTTCGTCGTCTACGAATATGCCTGTAAAAGAGTCGTTAAAGACATCTCTTAATATGGATGACGCTCTGTTTAGCTCCACCAAGACTTTCGATGGGGCCTGCGCTTTATACAATTTCTTACACATTGCTGTCCATTTGTTCAGCAAGTTTTGAAGATCTTTGTCTAATTCCGCTACTTTTTTGCCTTCTGCAACTGTCCTAATTATAACCCCAAACCCTTTGGGTTTAATACTTTTTACTAACCTTTTCAGTCGGTCTTTTTCTTCGTTACTCCCAATTTTTTGGGAAACAGACACTCTCTCTGAAAATGGAACCATTACCAAATAGCGACCTGCCAATGATAATTCGGAACTAATTCGGGGACCTTTAGTAGAAATGGGCTCTTTAACAATTTGCACTAAAAGAGATTGATTTGCTTTGATAACATTATTTATGCTGCCATTTTTATCAATGTCTTTCTCTGATGGAAAATTTTTCAGGGAATAATCTCTTAGTTTCCCAGTACTCACAAGTTTTATAAACTTCAACATGGTTGATAGTTGAGGTCCAAGGTCATGATAATGCAGAAATGCATCTTTTTCATATCCTACATTCACAAAAGCAGCATTTAAGCCAGTGACAGGTTTTCTAACCTTGGCGTACAATATATCACCGACGTTAAAATTGTTGTCTCCTTCCTCTTTGTGAAGTTCTATGAGTTTTCCATCATTTAATAAGGCAAAATCAACGGCATCAGAATTGGATCTTACGATTAATTCTTTATTCACCTGATTGAATTTATATCCATCTATTCCTTAGATGGATTGATTAAACAATAGTCTTTACAGGTTGTATAAACCCGTTGAAATTCTTATAATGAATTTCTATGTCAATGAACGTTTAAAATGAAAAAGTAGTTCTAGAACTACTTTTTCTTATGGCGGTTAGCTCTCCTTCTTTTCTTTCTTTTGTGGGTAGCTACCTTATGTCTTTTTCTTTTTTTACCACTCGGCATGAAATTCTACTTTTTGTTGATGTTATTATTTTACTTGAACGTTGCTCTTTACTCCTTCAACAAAAACCTTCGCAGGTTTAAATGCCGGAATGTTATGGGCAGGAATTTTAATGGTAGTATTTTTGGAAATATTCCTACCAGTTTTTTCTGCTCTTGTTTTAATTATAAAACTGCCAAAACCTCTTAGATAAACATTATCTCCATTTTCCAATGAGGTTTTTACTTCTTCCATAAAAGTCTCAACAGTTGCTTGTACATCTCCTTTTTCTATTCCCAGTTTTTCTGAGATTTTCGAAACAATATCCGCTTTCGTCATTTTACTATTTTAGTTTTCTGTAAGTTTTTCAAGCTTGCAAATATATAAATTAAATTGATTCTTTCCCTTTAATGGGCTAATTTTAAGTATATAAACTCTTACTTTTGGCACTTAGTATTTTTTAGATGTTGTTTTCAAAAAAAATTCTTCAGTGGTATTCTGAAAACAAGAGACCTCTACCATGGCGTAATACCAATGATCCATACCGAATATGGTTGTCTGAAATCATGTTACAACAGACAAAGGTTGCACAGGGAATTCCTTATTATGAAAAATTTGTCGAAAGCTTTCCTTCTATATATGATTTGGCAAACGCCGAGGAGCAGGAAGTGTTAAAGTTATGGCAAGGACTTGGTTATTATTCTAGAGCGAGAAACTTGCACTGGACAGCTCAATACATTGTAGATAATTTAGATGGGATGTTTCCGGAAGATTACGAGGGACTTATTAAGTTAAAAGGGATAGGAGATTATACGGCAAGTGCTATAGCTTCTATTAGCTTTAATAAGCCAGAACCTGTAGTAGATGGCAATGTCTACAGGGTGCTATCTCGATTTAGAGCGATTGATATGCCTATCAATGATTCTAAAGCCTTAGGTCTTTATAAAGGTTTGGCCAGGGAATTAATGAGTACAACGGATGTCAGAGACTACAACCAAGGAATAATGGAGTTCGGGGCCTTACATTGTGCGCCAAAAAAGCCCAAATGTGGTACTTGTCCTTTGCAAAACAGTTGTTTGGCCTACCAGACCAACAGAGTTTTGGATTACCCAAAAAAGATAAGAAAGAATAAAATCAGAACGCGTTATTTTAACTATTTGGTCGTTATGGATGATAATAGAAATATTCTCTTAAACAAAAGGACCAAAAAAGATATTTGGCAAAATTTATACGAATTTCCTCTTTTGGAGTCTGAGAAAGAATTGGAAAGTGCAGAAGTAAGTAAGAAATTAGTGGATATTTTAAAAGTGGAGGAAGCGGAGTTAGTTTACGAAAAAAAGAATAAGTCAATTATCCATAAATTATCCCATCAAAACCTAAACACTAAGTTTTGGGTAGTTCGTTCATCCGAACCCTTAAAGGATGGAATTTCTATGCAAGAAATAGAAACTTACCCAGTACCTGTTTTAATCGGAGATTATCTAAAAACGTTTAAAAATTTGTATTTTTGACCTAAGTAAGAAGTTATGAGCGGAACATTAAATAAAGTAATGCTAATAGGGCATTTAGGGGATGAGGTAAAACTTCATTATTTTGAAGGAGGAAACTGTATTGGCAGGTTTCCCTTAGCTACCAATGAAAGTTACACAAACAGACAGACCGGAGAGAAAGTAACCAATACGGATTGGCACAATATCGTCCTAAGAAATAAGGCGGCTGAAATTTGTGAAAAATATTTGAGCAAAGGAGATAAGATATATGTAGAAGGGAGGCTTAAAAACAGACAGTGGCAGGGAGAAGATGGAATAACGAAGTATACTACAGAAGTTCATGTTCAGGATTTCACATTTCTCTCTACCAAAAATGAATCTAATCAGTCTAGTTCTGCCTCTCCGTCTAAACCAACAACAAATCCTGTTGCCAATTCGGATAAACCCGCAGCTACTCAAAATACGGTAGCAGATAATTCGGAACAGGAAGATGATTTGCCATTTTGATTTAATTAAGTAAAGTTTGACCCTTGGACCCTGACCCCCTTAGTTTGTCTATTAGCTTAATGGCCACAGACGCCATTTTTATAGTTAAAGTCATACTGTTATTATTCTTACTTTTAGGTTCTGCTTTAATTTCTGGTGCGGAGGTGGCCTTTTTTGGTCTCTCAACAACTGAATTGAACGAATTAGAAGATTCAAAAATTTCCAAAGGGAAGCTAGTGGTTAGCTTACTGGATAGACCCAAAAAATTATTGGCTACTATATTAATTGCTAATAATGCTATAAATATTGGGATTGTATTACTTTTTAATTCTATCGGGGATGTTATTTTTTCCAATATAAATTATTTAATTTTTGGTTTTGTATCCCTTCGTTTCTTAATAGAGGTCTTGTTAGCCACATTTCTTATCTTAATGTTTGGAGAGATTTTGCCAAAAATTTATGCCAACAGGAATAGATTACAATTTTCTCTTTTAATGGCTTATCCTCTGAAATTCCTAGATTTTATTTTTACGCCTTTGAGCGGACCAATGCGTTCTGTCACTATTTTTTTATACAATAAACTAGGAAAACAAAGATCTAATTTAAGTGTGGATCATTTATCCCAGGCATTAGAGTTGACCTCTGAAGGGGATACAACCAAAGAAGAGCAAAAAATATTAAAAGGTATTGTGTCCTTTGGAAATACAGACACCAAACAGGTAATGCGTCCGAGAATAGATATTTTTGCATTAAGTGAAGAAATGAAGTTTGGAGAAGTTCTTGCTGAGATCAAAAAAAATGGCTATTCAAGAATACCGGTATTCTCAGAAAACATGGACAATGTATTAGGAGTACTCTATGTTAAAGATCTTCTTCCATATATAGAAAGGAAGGTTTTCAATTGGCTTAGTTTAATTAGAGAACCTTACTTTGTGCCGGAGAATAAGAAGTTAGATGATTTATTGTTAGAATTTCAAGATAAGAAAAACCATCTGGCCATTGTGGTAGATGAGTATGGCGGTACCTCGGGCATCGTTACCTTAGAAGATGTGATAGAAGAAATTGTTGGTGATATAAGCGATGAGTTTGATGACGAGGACCTCGTTTTTTCAAAATTAGACGATTATACCTATGTTTTCGAAGGAAAAACTACACTTAAAGAATTCTACAGGGTTTCTAAAATTGAAGATGAGGAAGATTTTGAACAACAGAAAGGAGAATCCGAAACTATAGCCGGTTTTGTCTTGGAAATTGCGGGTAGCTTTCCGAAAAGAGGAGAGGTAGTCTCATTTAATGGCTACCAGTTTATCGTGGAAAGCCTAGACAAAAAAAGATTAAAACAAATAAAAGTTACTTTGCCACATGAAAATTCGTAATTCTCTATTTTTTCTCTTTGGCCTTATTCTTTTTATTTCATGTGCTGAAGAATCTTTGCCAAAGCCAAAGGCCATGCTCAGATTAGAATATCCTTCAGCAGTTCAGGATGATTACAATTCCCAAATGTATAGTTTTCGGTACAATGCCTTGTCCAAACCCACTGAAGCTGAAAATCTTAGTCTTACCCTAGACTACCCAATGTTAAAAGGAACAATATTTATCACCTATAAAGAAGTGAGAGATAATTTGACGGAACTTCTCAGTGATGCACAAAAACTCTCTTATGAACATGTCGTAAAAGCTGATAATATAACGGAGCAACCTTTCATTAATAAGGAGAACAAGGTTTATGGAATGTACTATGAGGTTGAAGGTGATGCTGCGTCACAGGCTCAGTTCTATCTTACGGATAGTATTTCTCACTTTGTGACGGGTTCTGTTTATTTCCAAGTAAAACCAAATTACGATTCCATTTATCCAGCAGCAGTGTATCTACAGAAAGATATCCGGACTATTATGGAAACCCTGCGCTGGAACCAAGAAGAAGCAACTAAATAACATTATTCTACCTTTGAAGCAAAAAAAAGAATTGTTACTGTGCCATAATAGAATAAAGCCCTTTATTCATAGAACCCCAATACTTAGTTCTAAAATATTAAACGAATTAATTGGTGCCGATCTTTATTTTAAATGTGAAAACTTTCAAAAGATGGGCGCTTATAAAATCAGGGGTGCAACAAATGCCATTATGTTGCTTTCTGATGCGGAGCGCAAGAAAGGAGTAGTTACACATTCATCAGGTAATTTTGCACAAGCCTTATCACTGGCGGGCAAAAGCCACGGGGTGCAAGCCCATATAGTGATGCCATCAAATGCTCCTTTAGTAAAACGAGAGGCCGTTGCGTATTACGGAGGAAACATTGTTTTGTGTGAACCAACTATGGAAGCGAGAATCAGTACTGCTAAAAAGATAGTCGAGGACAAGGCTGCAGTTTTTATTCATCCCTCGAATGACTTAAATGTAATTACTGGCCAAGGTACCGCTGCCATGGAATTGCTAGAAGACCATCCGGATTTAAATGTTATGGTGGCACCGATTGGTGGGGGAGGACTAATCGCCGGCAGTGCTATGGCTATTCATCATTTTGCCTATTCATGTGATTTAATAGGAGGAGAACCTTTTGAGGTAGATGATGCTTATAGATCCTTTCATAGTGGAAAAATCGAATCTAACATAACCTCCAATACCATAGCGGATGGCTTAAAAACTGTTTTAGGGGATCAGACATTTCCAATTATTCAAAAATTCGTAAAGGACATAATCAGGGTTACCGAAAACGAAATCATTGAAGCGATGCATCTGGTATGGGAGCGACTAAAAATAGTAGTTGAGCCTTCCAGTGCCGTGGCTTTTGCAGCTGTTATAAAAGAAAAAGAATTCTTTAAAAATAAGAAGGTGGGAATTATAATTTCAGGAGGGAATGTTGATTTAAAAAAACTTCCTTTTTAATATTACTCAAGCAATTTTTTAGCCTTTTCAATGCTTTTTAGAATATCTTTTTTAACCTTCTTAATTTTCTTTTTTTCCTCTTTCAACCATTTTTTCTTTTCTGAGCTCAAGGATGCTCCATTAAGAATTTCGTCATAATTAAAGCGATCTCCAAACTCTTTCATCCAGTCCATCATTTCTTTGTGCGCATCCTGCAGGTCTTCCATTGCGTCTTTGTATTCTTTTCCATTGGCGGTTGAGTCTGCTTTTCTTTTTAAGGTAGCAACCAAAGTTGATAATTCAGACATTTTTGGCATCACCTCATCATGGATTGCCATGACTTCTTTCATTTGAAGATTCACCTCATTTTTTTTAACCTCATCTTTACAACTTAGGGTAGATATTAGTAAAAATGCTAATAAGGGTATTATAAAACGCATAGTATGTTTTTTATAGGATTGGTAAAATTAGTTAATTAAAAAATATATTCATTAAATAAGCGACTTTTGCACCAAGAAAATTTCTATGAGCGATGTACAAAGAAAGTGGTTCTATTTACTTTTACTTTCCCTTATTTGGGGAAGCTCTTACATACTTATTAAAAAAGGCCTCAATGGGTTTACACCTTTCCAGTTAGGTGCGGTCCGTGTGGTACTTAGTGCAGTAGTATTTTTTATAATTGGAGGTAAGACGCTGCGTAATATTGGTAGGAAAGAATGGAAGTGGGTTGCCATCTCTGGCTTAATAGGAAGTTTTATCCCCGTCTTTTTATTTGCTTTTGCCCAAACAGAAATTGATAGTAGTATAGCCTCCATTCTCAATTCTTTGGTTCCACTGTTTACTATTATCGTGGGTTTTCTTTTTTTCAACACCATCTTTTCTAAAAAGCAAATATTTGGGGTAATATTCGGACTTTTAGGAGCCTTACTATTAATCTTAATAGGAGGAGCAATAAATCCATCTCAGAATTATTGGTATGCCCTTTTGGTAGTTTTGGCCACCGTGGGCTATGCTTTTAATGCCAACATTATTAAGACAAAACTCAAAACACTCAGTCCTCTTACTATAGCCGTTGGGAACTTTTCCGTTATGTTTCTTCCCGCTGTAATTGTGTTAATTTTCTCTGGCTTTTTTCAGGTAGAGGTTATACAAGGAGATTTTTTTGTCAGTTCGTTGGGCTATGTATTGATTCTTGTTGCTCTCGGGACCTGTTTAGCCAAAGTGATGTTTAACAAGTTAATTCAAATCTCCTCAGCGGTTTTTTCAGTTTCAGTGACGTATTTGATACCCTTAGTTGGAATTTTTTGGGGGCTTTTGGACGGAGAGAAATTTGTATTTAAACAATTGCTGGCTGCTTTCTTAATTTTGTTAGGAGTTTACCTAATTAACAGGAATAGATTAAAATAAAGTCGACAACTGTAACAAACAGCAAAAGTATTTCTCTTTAGGAAAGAAGAAATAACCCATAATAGTATATGATATGAAAAAAATGAAAACACCACTAGTATTATTAGCTCTGCTCTTTGTAGGAGTCATACAAATATCAGCACAGTCGGCAACTATCTCTGTTGCTTCATTTAACAAAATAATAATTAGCCCTCATATAGAAGTAGTGCTTCAAGAAGGAGAAGAAGAAATGGTGATTATTGAAGATGCGGAAGTTCCAAGAGACAAAATAAATGTGGAAGTCGTAAATGGCACGTTGAAGGTCTATTTAGATGATGCTAAGACCTATACAAAGTCTAAAAAAATACATAATGAGGAATGGTCTGGAAAACATGATATATATTCTGGAACCATGGTAAGAGCCAGTATCACTTATAAGAATATACGAAAGTTATCCGTTAGAGGCGAAGAAACCATAAGAGGAGTTAGTCCAATAGAGCAACAGGAATTTGAGTTAACTATTTATGGCGAATCGAATGTTTTTTTCAATGAAATGTCTTTACAAAACCTGGATGTAAGTATTTACGGGGAGAGCTATTTGGAGATTGAATCCGGATCTGTAAGTCAACAAAAATATAAGGCTTATGGGGAAAGCGAAGTAAATACTCTACAGATGAAAAATTCCTTTACTAAAATTACCGCCTTTGGAGAAAGTGAGTTTAGGGTAAGGGTATCGGATAAATTAAAGGTGACTTCTTACGGAGAGGCAGATATTGAGTTCGAGGGAGACCCTGATGTAGATAAGGGCCTTGTTTTAGGAGAAGCAACCATCCGAAAAATAGGATAGAAAAGTATACCTCAGGAACAAAAAAACCCACCATTTGGCGGGTTTTTTTGTTCTCAGTTAAACGGTCTATTCAAAATCAGAATCTGTAACTCCTTCATTTAATTTAATCTCTTTAACGAGAAATTCAAAAGTTTGTGGGCCTGCATTTTGTAATAAAAGAAAAGGGAAAAGTATTCCCGAGACTTCCTTGTAGTCTTTATATTCTACTGTAGATTCAATAGTTTGACCTTGAGTCTGCACTACCGTTACATCTTTAACTTTTAGGCCACTTTCAGCGTCATAATATGAAACTTTTTCGTCAGAAACTTTTAGTTTATAGGCATTTTTGCCTTCAATCATTTCCATGCCTTCTAAACTTACCGTTTGATCCGTATAATTTAATTCTGGAAAAGTAGAGGACTCACTTTTTATTTTAGCGAGTTCTTCGGTACTTAGATCCTTACGTTGTCCTTGTGCTGTCATATAACCCTTATCCCCATTAACCACCTGCTTTTGCATAGAATTCCCCATCATTTTAATGTCCTGCATAAACTGATCCTTATTGGTCTTTTTAACATTTAGTTCTAGGGTCATACCCTGTGTTTGGGCCTCAGCATTTAGCAAATAAGAAGTAATATTTGCTACTTCTTCCCTGCCCCCCACAGCCTCTAAATAATGGTCTACCACAGATTTAATAGTTACTCCCTCAGGTAAAATTACATCATAGTTCGGTTTGGCAACAGGATTCCCGTATTTGTCATAGTAATTTACCGGCAAAGCCTTGCCGTTATAGGTAATCTTTTCAAGATTTTCCACGACTTCACTGCCTTTTCCAACAATTACTATTCGTGCGTTATTTACTTTAAAATACTTCTTAGCAGCCTTTTCTACGTCCTCAATGGTAATCGCATCTATGCGCTCCAAGTAAGTCTTATAAAAGTCTTTAGGCAGATTTTCTGTTTCAATATTTAGCGCATAACGGGCAATTGTGGAGGGTTTTTCCAAAGCCATCACAAAACTACCTATATATTCGGCCTTTACATTTTCTAATTCTTTTTCAGTTACAGGTTCCTTGACAATTCTATTGAACTCTTTTAAAAATTCTACAACGGCACTATCTGTTACCACATTACGCACACTAGCGGTGGCACCAAATCTACCCGGAGCATATTTGTCGTCACTAAGTTGAGAATAGGCGGCATAAGTATAGGCTTTGTCTTCTCTTAAATTTTGATGAAATCTTCCCGCCCCAGAAGCACCAAGAATTCTATTTGCCAATTTTGCGGATAAATAATCGGGATCTTTCATTTCCAAATCCACCAGATTCTGAACATAGATTTCTGACTGAACCGCATTCGGAACATCTACAAAATCAATCTGGGTATATTGCGTATTTCGCGGTCTGGAATAGCTTAAAGAAGGTGGGGATGCTTTAACCCAATCATTAAAATAGGTACTAACCAAGGCTTTTACATTGTCAAAATCAACATCTCCAATAATAACCAAGTATGCATTTTCAGGTACAAACAGGTCTGTATAATATTGTTTCGCATCTATGAAAGTTACATTGTTAATAGTTTCTTCTGTTATATATTCGCCGTAGGGGTGCACTTTCCCGTAGGCCAATACATTTTGAACTCTCGAAGCAATGGCAGATACGTCTTTTTCTTGTGCTTTTAAGTTTGTAATTAACTTTGCCTTCTCCTTGGAAAATTCATCTTCCGTGAAATTTGGATTAATCGCGGCATCTGCCATTAATTCTAATATCCGAGGGAAATATTTGGATAGTGTACTGGCATAGGCACCTCGTAGACTAAAGCTTATACTTGCCCCTAAATAGTCTACTTCCTCGTTAAATTCATCTTTGGGGATAGATAAAGAACCATTGCCCAAGAGGCTTCCGGCTAAACTCGTAACTCCGGCCTTATTTCCTTCTGCTATCGGAGGATTATCTATGGCAAGCTGCATGGAGACACGCGGTAGTTTATGATTTTCCACTACCATAACTCTAAGTCCGTTGTCTAAAACAAATTGTTGTGGCTCTTCTAAATTAATTTCCGGACTGGGTCCTGGAGCAGGCATAATACTCCTATTTACTTGTGCGCTTAGGGAAGTAAGTATAAATGTGCTTAAAATTATTGTATAAAATATTTTCATCTTAATTAGTTGTCTAATTTCTCTTTTGGTAAATATTCAAGAATTACTCTTTGATTAGATTTTAAATGCTTTTCTGCAACAGATTGAATTTCTTCTCTTGTTATGGATCTATAAATATCAATCTCCTTGTTTATAAGAGAAGTGTCGTGATACAAAAGATAATTTCGAGCCAAGGAGTTGGCAATACCGGCGATACTCGAGTTGGCATTTACAAAAGAGTTCTCGAATTTATTTTGAAGTTTTTGATAATCTTTTTCCGTAATAAGCTCTGTACGCATTTTATTCACTTCCTCTTCCATTTCAACAATTAATTGATCCACGGTTACTTCTCCAACAGGAATAGCAAAAACAAGGTACATGCCGTAATCTTCTTGTCCTACATTATATGCGCCCACTTGTAGGGCCTGTTTTTGATCATCCACCATTTTTTTGTATAATTTAGAGCTCTTCCCATCACTTAAATAGGTCGATATCATATCTAATACATAAGCATCTCTTTCTCTGAAACCTGGAATCCTATAGGCTATTCCCGCTAAGGGGACTTGAATATTTGCATCATAGACTGTTGCCCTTTCTTCCAGGCTAATGTCTGTTTCTTTGGGATAGTTTCTCACTATATCTTCTCCTTTAGGAATTGGACCAAAATAGTCTTTAATCAAATTTTTAGCCTCAGTAATATCTATATCTCCAGCCACCACTAAAACGGCATTATTTGGCACATAATATTTTTTATTGTAGGCTGTTACGTCTTCCAAAGTGGCAGCATCCAAATCCTTCATATAACCAATATTAGGATCTTTGTAGGGGTGTACTTTAAAAAGGCTTTTCCCAAGAGAAGGCCATAATTGACCATATGGCGAGTTGTCATATCGAAGTCTTTTTTCCTCTTTAACCACCTCTTGTTGTGTGTCAATCCCTATTTGATCTATGATAGGATGCAGCATTCTTTCAGACTCCATCCATAATCCCAATTGCAGATTATTAGAAGGGAATAGTTCATAATAATAAGTTCTGTCTTGACTAGTATTTGCATTTACCTGTCCGCCATGAGAGGAGACAATTTCAAACCATTTCCCTTTACCTATATTTTCTGTCCCTTCGAAAAGAAGGTGTTCAAAAAAGTGTGCAAACCCGGTTCTGCCTTCTGTTCGGTCTTTTCCACCAACATGATACATGACAGAAGTAATTACCACTGGGGCCGTATTGTCCTGATGAAGTATTACATGTAGGCCATTGTCTAGATCGTACTCTTCATACTCAACTTGTTGGGACCTAATAGATAAAACGGCTAATAGGAACAAAAGGAGTGATACTATTTTTCTCTTCATAAAAAAGGTTTTGAAATTAAATATCATTAAAGGTAATTGGTAATGGGGTCAAGATAATTTTTTTTGCTCTTTTGCTAGGAAAAAGTCTTATTCTTTAACAAGAATTTATACAATATTTAAGCATTATTTCTTATTTTATTAGAACACCAAAAAAACTTTTTTGTATGAAACCTCTTGCACTTCCCATACGTTTTGGTATTGCCACTAGCGGATGTCTTATCGCTTATTTCTTAATTTTATCACTTTTTAATTTACATACCAATATCTTCTTTAGTCTCTTTAATGGAATTATCACTGGTTTTGGTATTTACGAGGCTATTAAGTATTATCGCCTACAAGAAAAGTTTGCCTTTAATTATGGACTTGGATTTAAGGCCGGACTCATAACTGGTGGTGTTGCTACACTTATATTTACCTTTTTCTTTGCCTTATACGCCACAGAGCTGAATACAGACTTCTTAAACCAGTTGTCTTATACCTGGTCAAATGGCTCTAAAAGTTTCGAGGGAATTGTATTTTTTACAGTAGCCATAATGGGCTTTGCAACAACTCTGGTGCTCACCTTAACTTTTATGCAACTATTTAAGACTTCAAAACATTCCAATAAAAATTAGTTTGCATAAAAAAACACTTGTGTTTTCGCAATTTAGCAGTATATTTGCACCCGCCTAAGCCACCTCTAAAGTGTCTCGGGGTAAATAATCCAATAAAAAGGAATAAAATTAATTAACAGATACGCTATGTATGCAATTGTAGAAATAGCAGGGCAGCAATTTAAGGTTGCGAAAGACCAAAAAGTATATGTTCACCGTCTTCAAGAAGATGAAGGAAAAAAAGTATCTTTTCCTAATGTTCTTTTATTAGAAGATGGGGGTAATGTAACTATTGGCGCCCCAGCTATCGACGGAGCCGCTGTAGAGGCTAAAGTCGTTAAACATCTCAAGGGAGATAAAGTCATTGTTTTTAAGAAAAAAAGACGTAAAGGCTACAGAAAGAAAAATGGTCACAGACAGTATTTAACTGAATTGGTTATTGAAAATATTGTTGCCAAAGGAGCTAAAAAGAAAACAGAAAAGCCAGCCAAAAAAGAAGCTGCCAAAGTAAAAGAGACTCCTGCTGTAAAAGAAGCTCCTAAAGCTAAAGTAGAAGTAAAGAAAGAAGTAGCAAAGGCCTCTGTTGATTTAAGTAAAAAGACAGTAGCTGAATTAAAAGACCTAGCTAAAGAGAAAGGAATTACAGGAATTTCCTCAATGAAAAAAGCAGATCTTATAGAAGCACTTAACAAATAGTAGAATACTAACAATGAGAGTTTATCCTCATTAAAATATAATATCATGGCACATAAGAAAGGTGTAGGTAGTTCTAAAAACGGTAGAGAATCAGAATCGAAACGATTAGGAGTTAAGATTTTTGGTGGACAAGCGGCTATTGCTGGAAATATAATCGTTAGACAACGTGGTACTAAACACAACCCTGGAAATAATGTATACATAGGTAAAGATCATACATTACATGCCAAAGTTGATGGTTTAGTTAAGTTTCAAAAGAAAGCCGGTGGAAAGTCTTATGTTTCTATCGAGCCTTTTGAGGCATAGAGAACCGAAATACTTACAAGAATTAAAAAGCCCATTATGTTCTACATAATGGGCTTTTATTATTTTATTAATTAAGCGCTAGTATCGGTAATACTCCGGTTTATAGGGGCCGTTTACTTCAACACCAATATAAGAAGCCTGATCCTCTTTTAAGTCGGTTAACTCCGCTCCTAATCTAGATAAATGCAGCTTAGCCACTTTTTCATCTAAATGCTTAGGTAACATATATACTTTGTTTTCATAGTTAGCACTATTGTTCCATAGCTCTATTTGTGCTAGGGTCTGATTAGTAAAAGAATTACTCATCACAAAACTTGGGTGACCAGTGGCGCAGCCTAAATTAACCAGCCTTCCTTCCGCCAAGACAATGAGATCCTTGCCGTTTACAGTATACTTATCTACCTGAGGTTTAATTTCATCTTTCGAATTTCCGAAATTGTCATTTAACCACGCCATATCAATTTCATTGTCGAAGTGGCCAATATTGCAGACAATGGCCTTGTCTTTCATTGCTTTAAAGTGTTCAGCTCTAATAATATCCTTATTCCCTGTAGCTGTTATGATTATATCTGCCTTACCCACTACTGTTTCTAGTTTTTTTACCTCATAACCATCCATACACGCCTGTAGTGCACAAATTGGATCTATTTCAGTTACCGTAACAATGGCGCCGGCACCTCTAAAAGAAGCTGCGGTACCTTTGCCTACATCTCCATAGCCGGCAACAACTACTCTTTTTCCAGCTAACATGGTGTCTGTTGCTCTTCGAATCGCATCTACAGCACTTTCTTTGCAACCGTATTTGTTATCGAACTTTGACTTTGTCACGGAATCGTTAACGTTAATTGCAGGCATTGGAAGAACACCATTCTTAAAACGCTCGTAAAGTCTGTGTACCCCTGTAGTAGTTTCTTCAGATAAACCTTTTATTTCAGCGGTCAACTCAGAATAGTTGTCTAAAACCATATTGGTCAGATCCCCACCATCATCTAAAATCATATTCAGCGGTTCGCGCTCTTCTCCAAAAAATAGTGTCTGTTCAATACACCAATTAAACTCTTCTTCATTCATACCCTTCCAAGCATATACAGGGACTCCTGTTGCAGCAATTGCGGCAGCGGCATGATCTTGTGTTGAAAATATATTACAGGAACTCCAAGTAACCTGGGCTCCAAGGGCTGTAAGAGTCTCTATTAAAACGGCGGTTTGAATTGTCATATGAAGACAACCTGCTATCCGCGCTCCCTTTAAGGGCTGCTCTTCTTTATATTCTTCACGTAATGCCATCAATCCTGGCATTTCTGCTTCGGCAAGCTCTATTTCTTTTCTTCCCCAAGCCGCAAGTGTAATATCTTTAACTTTATAAGGAATGTATGCTATTGTATTGGTTCCCATAACTTTTTATTTTTACTTTCGCCTCAAGTATAACAAAGGCATCTTACAAAGTGCAAAGGTACATATAACTCTATAAATCCCATGCCTCTTTACAAAACTATAACAGTAACTCCCCAGGTCAAATTATATGTTTGGAAGGTCGATGAGGCGGAATTCGAGCTGAAGAAAGACTTGGTACTTTCAATCGGCTCGGATCATAGACTAAAAGGGATGAAATCGGAAATGCATAGAAGAGCCTACCTGAGTATAAGACATTTGCTGGCCTTAGCAGGGTACTCCGATGGGGATCTTTTTTATGATTCTTCAGGAAAACCACACCTTCGGGATGGGGGGCATATATCTATCAGCCATTCTTTTCAGTATACTGGGATTATTGTAAGTTATAAACAAGAGGTAGGAATTGATATTGAAAAACAAAGATCAAAAATTCTAAGAATTGCACATAAGTTTACAACTTTTACTGTTCAAGGAAAAATACCCAATGAGCAGAATTTTGTTAGGAAGCTTACCATATTATGGGGTGCTAAAGAGTCACTTTATAAAATTTACGCTACGTCGGGATTGAGTTTTTTAAAGAACATATTTATTGCCGACTTTAACATGGAGCAAAAGAAAGACACTACGGCTTATATAAAGTATGGTAAAAACCAAGCCTCTTATTTTATTTATTTTTTTGAGTTTGATGGATTTACCTGTGTTTATGCCTTACAAAGTTTTGAAAATCTGCTAAATAAAAAAACTCTAAAAAAACTATTCCTATGAATATATCCGTTGAATTAACCCTTACCCCACTTCAGAAAGATTACGAACCTCATATTATAAATTTTATAAAGAAATTAAGGTCTTCTGGTTTTGAAGTTTTAGAAAACCCGCTGAGTACACAAATCTTTGGAGAATATGATGAGGTTATGAATCTATTACAAGGAGAAATAAAAGAATCTCTGGAATTAATGGAAGCAGGTTTATTGTATATGAAAATAGTTAAAACCGATCGCAGTGATTATGAGCCACATTTTTGATTGGATTTTTGCGCAATACCAGGATACGGAAACGTATTTGATTATACTGGAGTTAATCGCAGTCTTCTTTGGATTTTTAAGTGTTTGGTACGCTAAAAAAGAAAATATACTAGTCTTCCCTACAGGAATTATTAGCACGGGTATTTTTGTTTATATTCTCTGGCTTTTTGGTTTATTGGGAGACATGCTTATCAATGCTTACTACTTTATTATGAGTATTGTAGGGTGGTATTATTGGACTAGAAAAGTAGACAAAAAACATTATATACCTATTACCACTTGCAGTGCTAAAGAGCAAAACTGGGGAATGCTGTTGTTTGTTGGCACGCTTTTCTTTGTGGGATTTGTCTATTTTGTTTTTGACAAATTCAATAGTTGGACAGCCTATGTAGATACTATTACCACGGCAATATTTTTCGTTGGAATGTGGTTGATGGCCAAGAAGAAGTTAGAGAATTGGGTTTTCTGGATTATTGGAGATATTATCTCCGTTCCCTTATATTTGTACAAAGGATTAGTTTTCAGTTCTTTGCAATACTTTTTGTTTACAATAATCGCTATTTATGGTTATATGGAATGGAAGAAAAACTTAGACAAAAGCCCAGTAAGCTTGTTAAGGTAGTTTTATTTGGACCAGAATCTACTGGGAAAACTACGCTTTCAAAAGAGTTAGCTGCTTATTATAATACCAACTGGGTTCCCGAATATGCCAGAACCTACCTGCAAGATAAATGGGATAAGGAGGCAAAACCATGTGAACCTCATGACCTAATTCCTATTGCTATAGGGCAGATTGATTCTGAAAACATCCTTACTGAATCCTCTAAAGAATTACTAATTTGTGACACCGATCTTTTAGAAACTAAAGTATATTCTGAGGCCTATTACCTGGGATTTTGTGATCCCCTTTTGGAAAAGTACGCTTTGTTAAATTCATATGACCTTTATTTATTAACATCTATTGATATTCCATGGGAAAAGGATGACCTTCGTGACAAACCCTTGGAAAGAGAAAAAATGTTTCAACATTTTAGGAATTCCTTAGAAGAGAACGGTAAAGAATATCTAATACTACAAGGAAATAAAGAAAAAAGAAGAAAAACAGCTATTACAGCAATTGATAAATTATTGAAAAGATGATCCATTTAACCGAAAATGACATACTCCTTTTAGAAGAAAAGAAGATTTCAATTGAAAAGATAAAAAAACAAACGGAGATGTTCAAAGAGGGGATTCCCTTTGTTACGCTGAAAAGACCAGCAGTTATTTCTGATGGTATAGTCAAAGCCGATGCGGATTATGAGGCAGCCGTGATTGATTATTATGATTCCTTTAAAGAACGTCTAAATATTATAAAATTTGTGCCTGCTTCTGGTGCCGCCTCTAGAATGTTCAAAGCACTTTTTAATTTTTTAGAAGATTATAAGCCCGAGGAGGAGGATCTTTCCACATATCTTGAAAAACCTGAAAATAGTGAGATTTCTAAGTTTCACGCAGGTGCCGAAAGGTTTCCTTTTTATAAGCTTGTTCTAGACAGGCTTGGAGAAAAGTATACTTCCGGATTATCCGAGGGCGCTAAATTATATGCCTTTGTGAGTGAAATGCTTTATCCTCAAGGATTGAATTATGGTTTTTATCCAAAGGGAATGTTGCCTTTTCACCAGTATTCGGATCATAGCGCCACCCCTTTTGAAGAGCATTTAAAAGAAGCTTCTGACTATGTTGAAGTGGGTAATAATGCCATATTGCATTTTACAATTTCCGAACAACATGTTTCGCTATTTGAAAATGCAATTAGAGAAATAGCTCCAAAAGTTTCGGAGAAGACTGGAACACAGTTTAAGGTCTCTTATTCCTTTCAAAAATCATCTACTGATACGGTTGCCGTTACCCTGGAAAATGAATTTTTTAGAAATGATGATAATTCCATGCTTTTTAGACCTGGTGGCCATGGGGCACTCATTGAAAATTTAAATGAATTGGATGCGGACATTGTTTTTATTAAAAATGTAGATAATGTTGTTGTTTCTCGTTTCGCTTCTGAGATTAGTAGAAGTAAGAAAGTATTAGGAGGGTTGCTTTTAAAGCTTCAGCAGCAGGCTTTTAAATTTGCAGCACTTTTAGAGGAAGGCAATATTAATGGAGATGATTTAGTAGAAATTATGAACTTTCTAGAAAATAAATTAAATGTTTGCTTTGTGGAAAATTTCTCCGGTTTTACCTTGTCAGATCAGATTGAAATTTTAAAAGACAAAATCAATAGACCTATCAGGGTCTGTGGAATGGTCAAAAATGAAGGTGAACCTGGAGGCGGACCTTTTTGGATTAAGGATACACATGACCATATTTCTCTTCAAATCGTAGAATCTGCGCAAGTAAATTTAGAGAATGAGAACCAGTTGTCTATTTTTAAGGGAGCAACCCACTTTAATCCGGTAGATTTGGTTTGTGGGATAAAGAATTACAAAGGAGAAAAGTATAATTTATTAAATTTTGTAGATACAAAACAGGGTTTTATAACACAAAAAACAAAAGACGGTAAGGACCTCAAGGCACTAGAATTACCAGGACTGTGGAATGGTGCAATGGCATTTTGGAATACTATTTTTATTGAGGTACCACTCATTACCTTTAATCCTGTAAAAACAGTGAACGATTTGCTTAAACCGGCTCATCAGGCAACGACTTAGTTTTTTTTTCGTATTTGCTATGATTTGTTCTTAGGCTATTGTAATTTTGTCTTGTCTCAAAGGGGTGCTGGATCTTCCTAGTAACAAGGTTTATCAGGAAGAAAAAGCTGAGATTATACCCAAGGAACCTGGGCAGGTAATGCTGCCAAGGGAGGTGAAAGTCACCATTTGGAATTTCCGTGACTTAGGAAATGCATTTTCAATTTTTATATGAATAGGGCCCCTTTTATTCGTAAACACTTTACGAATGAAGTATTTTATAATTGTATTTGCCTTGCTTTTGAATTTTTCAGTAATGGCCCAGAACAAGGAGCAAGACACTACTACAGCAAAAAAAATTGTCTTGGATGAAGTTCTTGTCTCAGCCGTAAGGGTAACCCAGGAATCGCCTGTCACTTTTTCTAATCTTACCAAGGAAGAATTGCAGCCAAGGAATTTGGGTCAGGACATTCCTGTATTGCTTAATTTCTTGCCGGCCGTTGTTTCTACCTCAGATGCGGGAGCAGGAATAGGCTATACCGGAATAAGGGTAAGAGGTAGCGACGCAACTAGAGTAAATGTTACGATAAACGGGATTCCTTACAATGACTCAGAATCTCATGGAACCTTTTGGGTAAATCTACCAGATTTTGCTTCTTCCACAGAGGACCTTCAATTGCAAAGAGGAGTAGGAACATCTACAAATGGTGCTGGAGCTTTTGGTGCCAGTTTAAATATTTTAACGGATGCTACTTCTGAAGAGGCCTATGGGCAAATTGCAAGTTCTTTTGGGAGTTTTAATACCTTTAGATCTAATCTTAAATTTAGTACTGGTCTGTTGAATGACCATGTTGAAATTTCCGGTAGACTCTCTAGGATTACCTCCGACGGTTATATAGACAGGGCTAGTTCAGAGTTAGACTCTTACTTTCTTCAAGGAAGTTATGTAGATGATAATACCTTAATCAAAGCAATTATATTTGGGGGTCACGAGATAACCTATCAATCTTGGTTTGGGATTGATGCGGAAACTTTAGCTTCGGATAGAACCTTCAACCCAGCTGGTCAATATACCGATGAGGCCGGCAATGTTCAGTTTTATGATAGAGAGGAAGACAACTATAAACAGAATCATTTTCAGTTACATTGGAATGAGACGCTGACGCCAAATTGGCGAACTAGCCTTTCTTTGCACTATACCAAGGGAAGGGGTTATTTTGAACAGTTTAGAGAAGATGACGATTTTGAGACCTATGGATTTACTCCTCTAATTGTTAATGGAGAACTGATAAACACTACAGATCTAATTAGAAGAAGATGGCTCGATAATGAATTTTATGGGACGGTATTCTCGGCGAACTATGAAAAAGACGCATTTAAAGTTATTCTAGGCGGTGGGTATAATATTTATGAAGGAGATCATTTTGGAGAGGTTATTTGGGCCCGTTACGCTTCTAATAGTATGATACGTGATAGATATTATGACGATAATTCGAGAAAGACAGATTTTAATTTTTTCGGAAAACTATATTATGATTTAACTGCAAAATGGAGACTATTCGGAGATCTTCAATATAGAAATGTGGGTTATACAGCCAATGGAGAGGAAACGGGAATAGTAGATGACACCTTTAACTTTTTTAATCCAAAAATGGGGGTCACATACGATCTTAACACGAATAACAATTTGTACTTTTCTTTTGCTGTTGCCAACAGGGAGCCCAATCGAAATGACTATGAAAACGGTAGTCCTAAACCAGAAACACTATACGATTTTGAGTTGGGCTGGAGGTATATAAGTCCTTCGGTACAATTAAATTCTAATTTGTATTATATGCGATACAAAGATCAGTTGGTGCTAACAGGAGAACTAAATGATGTTGGTGCTCCATTACGCGCAAATGTCGGAGATAGCTTTCGTCTGGGACTAGAAATTGATGCTCAGATAAGTTTGGGGCAGAAATTTGAACTTCAACCGAATATTGCCCTTAGTAGTAACAAAAATATAGATTTTGTATTTCAGAGAGACGGCGTATTGCAAGACCTAGGAAATACAAACATTTCTTTTTCTCCAGAAATTGTATTTGGCAATAGGTTTACGTTTAAACCTTTTAGGGAGTTAAGTATGTCATTATTGACTAAATATGTAGGAGAGCAATATATGGGGAATATTGATTCAGAAGGATCATTGCTGGAAGACTATACGCAAACCGATTTTAATATTCAGTACGTGATTGAAACCAACTCATTTATAAAAAGTATAGTAATTAACGGACTAGTAAATAATATTTTCAATGCTAAATATGTATCTAATGGTTACTTTTTTACCTATGATGATGACTTTACCAATCCCGGAAATATAGTTACCATAGAAGGAGCAGGTTATTACCCCCAGGCTACAATTAATTTTTTGTTGGGAGCTACGCTTAACTTTTAAGAGTGAAAACTAATGGAAACAGAGGTAAATCTTAGTTAGATATTACCACAGTATTGTTGTTAAAGGAGGTTTGGTAAAACAGTAAATCATAGTACTGTTGGCCATCATCTGGTCTGTTGGCCTGTTGCCCGTTAAATAAATTGTATTCATAACCCTCACATGAACAGGTAACGGTTTGTCCGTTTAGATCCATTGTTGAGCAATTATTAGGTGGATGGTTTGGGCAGCTCGCTTCCCATGCAATATATTGATCAAAGCCAGATTTCATAACAAAAGCACCACGAACGCCTACTCCTTGGTTGCCTACATATATGGCGTTGCCGATATTTGTCAGGGGGCTATATAGGGGCAAATTTAAGTTCATCTCAAAACGAAATCCTACCTCCTGTATATACGGGTTTCTATTGCCTTCGTCATTACTGCATGCCAGGATTAATATTAGGCTGAAGGCGTATAAAAGTCTTTTCATTCCAATCTAGTCATTGAATTACAATGACAAAATTGAACAAAATTTATGTATCTTTGCGTTAAATCCTCTTTAAAAAAGGGGATTTTCCTATTAGTTAAACCTCATTTTGAGATAGTATCCTATTTAATGTTCTAATAATAAGCTAGTTAAATCAGAATGGATGTTTATACTAATCCCACCTTTGGTGGGATTAATTGTTTAAGAGTAAAGAAAGTAAAGAAAGTAAAGATCGATCTAAAAAGTATATCATTATGAGTAAGGTTTCGTATTATACCAAAGATGGACTCCAAAGATTAAAAGAGGAACTCAATCAGTTGAGAGATATAGAAAGACCAAATGCTTCACAGGCAATAGCAGAGGCTAGAGATAAGGGAGATTTGTCGGAAAATGCTGAATACGATGCAGCTAAAGAAGCACAAGGTTTGTTAGAACTTAAAATTGCAAAGTTAGAAGAAACACTTGCAAATGCCAGATTGATAGATGAGTCTCAATTAGACGATACAAAGGTTTTGGTTTTATCGACCGTAAAGCTTAAAAACCAAAAGAATGGCATGACAATGACCTACACCTTGGTAGCCGAAAGTGAGGCAGATTTAAAATCTGGTAAAATCTCTGTTACTTCTCCTATTGGTAAAGGTTTGTTAGGAAAAGAGGTGGGAGATGTTGCAGAAATAAGCGTTCCTAACGGCACTCTGAAATTCGACATTCTAGAGATAAGCAGATAAAGAATATGAATATTTGTATATTTAATCCTGTCTTATTGATGGGATTTTTTTATTCAAGATATTATGGCAACCATTTTTAGTAAGATTATTTCTGGTGATATACCTGCTTATGTAGTTGCGGAAGATCAAGATTTCCTGGCATTTCTAGATATTAATCCCAATGCTAAAGGACATACGCTTTGTATTCCCAAGTTAGAAATTGACAAAATTACGGATATGGATGAGTCCCTCTATCTGAGGCTAATGGCATTTTCTCGCAGAGTAGCCCTTGCATTAGAGAAAGCAGTTAGCTGTAAAAGGATTGGTTTTAGTGTTATTGGTTTGGAAGTACCCCATGTACACGTTCATCTTATTCCCTTAAACTCTATGGCGAATGCTACTTTTCAAAATAAAGTTGCTTTGCAGGAAAAGGAGTTTACAGAAATCGCAAATAAGATTAAAGCAGAGTTTATATAATTCCCGCATTAAGTAGATAAGCCAATATCCCTATTAGGACAATTGGGATAAACAATAGTAGGTAGAATACCCAAGAATAAACTGTTTTTTTAGGTTCCGGACTAAGCATTTTCTGATAATATTCAAAAATCCTCTCAATGTCTTCCGTCCAATTTACTGGATATATGAGACTATTGCAAGTATTACAAAGTAGCTGATGACTAATATCATTCGTTATTTTGTGATAAAAAGTGGTATAAAGGTGTTTTTGAAAAAAGGACAGCGTCATATCCTGATTAAAACACTCAGGGCAGTTATTAGTGATTTCGGCTTCCTTAATTTTAATAAGCTTTTCCTCAGACATAACTAATCGCTCTTTTTTAGGGTTATTTGCATTATGGTTCCCTCCTTTGTTGAAGAAAGCACCTTTATTTTCCCTTTGTGATATTCTTCAATTATTCTTCGAACTAATGACAGACCCAAGCCCCAACCTCGCTTTTTCGAAGTGACACCAGGATTAAAAATAGAATTGAAATCGCTTCTTGCTATCCCATGTCCTGTATCCGCCACCAAAATATTTACATATTTACCGTCAGGAATAATTTCTATAGCTATATTTCCTTTTCCTTTCATTGCATCGATACCGTTTTTCACGAGATTTTCTATGGTCCAATTGTATAAAGAACTATTAAGCTGAACAGGTAATTCGTTTATATGAGAGGTAAAACTAAAATTGATTAGTTGAGAACTTCTCAGTTTAAGATATTCAAAGGCATTTCGGGTTTCTTGTACTATGTCTTGCTCTTCTAATTTTGGGAGAGACCCAATTTTAGAAAATCTATCCGTTATATTTTGTAATCTATTTATATCCTTTTCAATCTCCTTTGTAATTTCAGAATTTATATTTTCTGCTTTTAATAATTCATTCCACCCCAACAGAGATGTTAATGGCGTTCCAATCTGATGTGCTGTTTCCTTAGCCATGCCTGCCCAAAGTTTGTTTTGCTCAGAGGCTTTGTTAGTTTTAAAGAAAAAGAAAATAACCGCTGCAAAAAGAAATATAATAAGTAATAAGGCAATAGGATAATATTTTAACTTATTTAGCACCTCGGAATTCCCATAATACAGGGTGGCTAAATGTTCTCCCTTGTAGTCTATATTGATTGGGGTGTTTTCTCTTTTAAATACCTCTATTTGCTTAAGTATATAAAGACTATCAGAAACTTTATCCTCAGGGAAATTATTGGTTCTTAAGGAGCCATCTATGTTCTCCAGAATCATGGGAGTGGAAGTGTTATTCTGAAATATTTTTACATGAAGATTGCCCAGATCTCTGTCTTCCGAAGATTGAAGTAGTTCCGATTGGGCTGTAGCCCAAATTTCCATTTTGTGTCTCTCTTCTTCCTTAAAATTCTTAAAAAAACTATTAGTATTCCACAGAATTAGACTTACGATAACGAAAGATGCTATCAATAAAATAAAATTAGTTGTCTTTTTTTGGGAATTTAAGTTCATTCCTTCTTTAATTGGCATTAAAGATAACAGAATTAGCACGAAAATGTTGTGTTGAATGGGATGCTAATTGTTTTAAATAGAATGCATTTTAGTTACCTTTGTTTAATGTCTAAAACGCAAACCTTTAGTCCTAAAGATATGCCAACGGCAGTCTTGCATTCGTATCTATTGGGGACTGTTGCTCCCAGGCCTATTGCCTTTGCAAGTACTATTGATATTAATGGTAAACCAAATCTTGCCCCATTTAGTTTTTTTAATGTTTTTAGCGCTAATCCTCCGATATTAATTTTTTCTCCGGCGCGAAGGGTTCGAAACAATACAACCAAAGACACTTTGGAGAACGTTTTTGAGGTTAAAGAAGTTGTAATAAATATTGTTAATTATGCCATGGTACAACAAATGTCCTTGGCAAGTACGGAGTATGAAACTGGAGTAAATGAGTTTGAAAAAGCAGGATTAACAATGTTAGCTTCGGATATGGTAAAACCATTTAGGGTGGCAGAATCCCCGGTACAGTTTGAGTGTGTTGTCACTAAGGTGGAGGCTTTGGGAAAAGATGGAGGTGCAGGAAATTTGGTATTTGCTGAAGTTGTTAAATTCCATATACATAAAGCTGTACTTGATGAAGAAAGCGGCTTGGATTTAGCTAGAATAGACCAAGTGGCCCGAATGGGGGCAAATTGGTATTGCAGGGCAAAAGAGGCCATGTTTGAAGTGCCTAAGCCCAATTCTAAGCTGGGAATAGGAATTGATACTATTCCTGAAGATATTAAAACTTTAGAGTTGTTAGATGGCAATGATTTAGGTAAATTGGGTAATATTGCTAAAATCCCTGCTGAGGAGGAGTTAGAAAATTTTGTACAGCTAGATGCTGAACTAGCTCTTTTATTACAAAAGGGAAATACTGAGAAGATCGTATTAAAGGCGAGAGAATTTTTAAATAATAATGATGTACATTCCGCGTGGATTGTACTTTTACTAAATAGACGAATAGATGGAAATTCAAGGAAAGATTAAATTAATAGATGAGACTAAAACATTTGGCAACAACGGTTTCAGAAAGCGAGAAGTGGTAGTAACTACAGAAGAACAATATCCTCAACATATCATGGTAGAGTTTGTACAGGATAAGTGCGACTTATTAAACAATTATTCTGTTGGGCAGGAGGTTAAAATTAGTATTAATCTTCGTGGTCGAGAATGGACTAATCCCCAAGGGGAAGTGAAGTATTTCAACTCTATTCAGGGCTGGCGTATTGAGGCGATACAAGGAGACACAACTGTAGGGCAAATGCCGCCTGTACCACCTATGGAAGCATTTGCTCCTGCAGATGACATTAATGAGGAGGATCATGACGATTTGCCCTTTTAAGGACTAACTAGATAAGTTCTAAGCCTCTTTTTATTAAGATTAAGCTTTTTGTATTTGGACAATAACGGAAGTAAAATCACCTTGCTAACCGAAGAGTTAGTGTTTCCACCAATAAGTCAGGCAACTAAAGACGGGTTGCTTGCAGTTGGGGGCGACTTATCGCCGGAACGCATTCTATTGGCTTATAAGTTGGGGATTTTCCCGTGGTTTAATGACGACTCTTTTATCTTATGGTGGAGCCCAGATCCAAGAACCGTTTTATTTCCAGAGAAAATAAGAATATCTAAAAGTATGCGAAAGCTTTTGTCACAAAATAGGTTTAGACTTAGCTTTAACACTGCTTTTAAGGAAGTAGTAAGGGCCTGTGCCTCAATTAAGAGAAAAGGGCAGGAAGGAAGTTGGATTACTACGGGAATAGAAAAGGCATATTATAAATTGCATGAAACGGGTTATGCAAAAAGCTACGAGGTATGGGAAAATGAAGCTCTTGTAGGTGGTCTATATGGGGTAGACTTGGGTAATGTATTTTGTGGTGAAAGTATGTTTTCAATTAAATCAAATGCGTCGAAATTTGCATTGATAAAGTTGGCTCAGGAGTTAGAAGACAAGCAATATAGTTTTATAGATTGTCAGCAACACAGTGCGCATTTAGAGAGTCTCGGGGCAGAAGAAATTTCTAGAGCAGAATTTATAAGGGTTTTAGAGAATAAAACTCCTTAATTTAATCAACATTAACTTTAGTATAAAACGTGGGCATAGTTAAATGGTAAAGACTTTTTCGACTCAATAAAATTACCATCTGCCGAGAACCAGTAATTATAATCTTCGTTGCCATTTTCCTTTTTCCCACGAACCATTAATTTGTAATTAACCGTGGGTAGTAAGAGATTTTGAAAGGCATCATTGAGGGTTTTGTCTACAGACTCTTGAGTCATGGATACATACTGCTGTTGAATTATTTTTACTTTGTACTTCTCGAAGTCTTCCTGCTCTAAATAACTAGTAATATTGGACCAGGAGTCATTAGGAACGTCTACCTCTTTTATGAGAATCTCTATATCTTCTGGTTCTCCTTTTTCATCAAATTCGATACTGTAGTTCAGCTTGTCTATTTTGAATTTGGCTTCATAACTTACCTTTAGACTGTCCTTTTCTCCATAGAAACGCATATTTTTTGGACCTTTCAGCTTATCTTCTAGAAATGTATGTGCATTTGAAGGGAATTGGCATTTCTTTATTCGATGTTCACGTTCATACTGATATTGCCCATTAGCAATATTTGTTGATAGTGCAAGGGTCAGGATTACGGTCAATAACTTATACTTCTTCATATCTAAAACAACTTGTTTCATGGTCATTTACCATCCCAGTAGCCTGCATATAGGCATAAATAACTGTGCTCCCTACAAATTTGAAACCTCTTTTTTTAAGATCCTTACTTACTGTATCGGAAAGAATTGTTTTTGAGGGTCCTTCTTTATAATTACTGATGGCATTTTTCACAGGATTATTATTTACAAAGCCCCATATGTAATTACTAAAACTCCCAAACTCTTCTTGAACCTTTAAAAAAGCTTGTGCATTAGATATAGTGGCTCGTATTTTTAATTTATTTCTAACTATTCCCGCATTTTGAAGTAATTCTTTAATTTTTTCATCTTCATATCGGGCAATTTTATGGTAGTCAAAACGGTCAAAAGCAGTTCTAAAATTCTCTCGTTTTTTAAGAATGGTTATCCAACTCAGGCCAGCCTGAAATGTTTCGAGAATTAAGAATTCAAATAAGATGGAGTCCTCTTTTACTGGTACCCCCCATTCTTTGTCATGATAAGCTTCATATAGCGGGTCACCTTCAGACCATCCGCAGCGCTTCAACACCCTATTCATTTTTCATATTTAACTAAAGATAAGGATATGTTTAAATATTGAAAATTTCTTAGACAAACTGTATATTTTTCTTGATGTTTTTAATCTGATTATCATCCATATAGATAATGGGCATGGCATAAAACACAGGCATGGAACTTGTGAAGTTAGTTTTGAGTACCTCATTAATTTCATTGAAAAGCAAAGCTTTAGTCTGTCCTACAATCAAAAAGTATTGATTGGCGGTGATTTTTTTGGTAAACTTATTGAGTGTATAGATTTCTTTTTTGGAAAGCATTGCATCTAGAAGTAAGCTTTTAGTTAAGAGTATTTCTATGATACTTTGGGCCTGTTTCTCTTGCTCTGAAATAATATGGAGTACAATCATAAGCCAGGGGATTTAAAGAAGAAGGCACCGACAAATGAGAACAGTAAACACTTAAAGAAGTCAGATTAAGAGTTGTCGGTGCCGTGTATGAGCTTATTTTATTTTCTTTTTCAAAGGCTGGGAATTGGTTTAGTATTATTAATATTTTCCCGTATAAGTTCCGCTTTAACCATTGGATATAAATTATAGAAATCCCGGCCATCTTCTCTTCTTAGAATCAAATGTATTCTTCCATTGTTTTGTACTTCTGCGCTTTCAATAATCAAAGATTGACCATATATATTTATAGTTCGCTCAACACTTCCTTTTCTATAAATAGAAGTAAATAAATCGTTTGGAAGTGTAATGTTTTTGATACGAGGCATATTTTTCAACGCAACATCATTATGCATAACCTGTAATGGTTGTAAATACCCAAAATCATAGGTGCTAACGGCTACGATACTTTGCTGCCCTTTGATGGAGAAGCTTAGCAGAATAAACGTTAATATCATACCTAATCTTTTCATGTTTAAGAGATCTTTTGTGCATCACTTTCAACAAATATAAGATTGTAGCGCATAAAAAGTAGTAAAACATCGTTAAAATAAAGTTAAACTATTATTATATGATAGTAATACTATTATATTTGACAAATTTTAAGAATCAACCTATGGAGAAATTATTGCAATCGGTCAGAATATCAATAAATGATAAACTCTATGTTAAAGATCCCGAATCCTCTAATCTTGGGAAGAGAATTATCAAAGAAAGTATAATCATGATCCATGAAATTGGTTTCGAAAGTTTTACTTTCAAAAAACTGGGGACAGAGATAGGAAGCAACGAAAGTTCCATATACAGATATTTCGAAAATAAGCATAAGCTCTTGCTTTATTTGGCTTCATGGTATTGGGGATGGCTAGAGTATCAACTTGTATTTGCCACCAACAGTATTCCTGATCCCAGTGCAAAACTGGATAGGGCTATTGAAATAATGACCAGAGCCACTGAAATTGACACTGCCTTCACGCACATAGACGAGGTGATGTTAAACAAAATTGTGATTAACGAATATTCCAAATCTTATTTAACAAAAGAAGTGGATCAGGAAAACAAAGATGGTTATTTTGTGATTTACAAAAGACTTGTTAACCGGATGAGCACCATGATGACAGACGTAAATCCGTCTTATCCTTACCCATCGAGTCTTGCAAGTAGTCTCTTGGAAGGGGCCCTGCATCAGTACTTCTTAATGGACCACTTTAATTCTTTAACCAACTGCACCGCCAAGAATACTCCTACAGAATATTTCAAGCACTTGGTATTTCATGCTTTAAAAGACTAAAACCTATGTCGAAAAACATACTTACTGCCTGGCAACGTTTACTGGGCCTACTAAAGCTGGACAAAAAAGACATATTGCAGGTCTTTTACTACGCTATTTTTGCTGGAGTAGTTAACCTCTCCCTTCCTTTGGGAATTCAGGCTATTATAAATCTGATTCAAGGAGCACAGGTAAGTACTTCATGGATTATACTGGTTGTCTTAGTTACTCTAGGAGTAGCTTTTGGGGGAATACTGCAGCTTATGCAAATTCGAATTATCGAGAATGTTCAGCAAAAAATATTTACCCGATCTTCTTTTGAATTTGTTTATAGATTTCCTAAAATTAAGATGGGTGAGCTACTGAACTATTACCCGCCAGAATTGGCCAATCGCTTTTTTGACACTCTAAATGTTCAAAAAGGTCTATCAAAAATATTGATTGATTTTCCTGCAGCGCTTTTACAAATTATTCTAGGACTACTGCTTCTGTCTTTTTACCATCCTTTTTTTATTATTTATGGTATTTTACTCTTACTCCTAATATACATTGTTTTTAAGTTTACAGCACAACGAGGGCTTGAGACTAGCCTCGAAGAGTCTAAAAATAAATATAAGGTAGCCCATTGGATTCAAGAAATCGCCAGGTCCATTGTAAGTTTTAAACTCTCTGGCAAATCTAATCTGGCCATGAGCAAGAATGATGTACTTGTGGCCAAATACCTTGACGCACGGGAAAGTCATTTTAAAATTTTAGTCATTCAGTTTATCCAAATGATTGGATTTAAGGTTTTGGTTACAGTAGGTCTTTTACTCATTGGCGGAATATTGGTCCTGAATCAGGAAATGAATATTGGGCAGTTTGTGGCTGCAGAGATCATTATCCTATTGGTAATAAGTTCTGTTGAGAAGTTAATACTTGGACTGGAAACCTTCTATGATTTGTTAACTTCTTTGGAAAAGTTAGGACAGGTGGTAGACAAGGAATTAGAACCCCAGGATGGAGAAAGGCCTTTTAAATCTGATGAAGCATTTACCGTGGAGTTAGACGAGGTGAGCTATAATGTCCCAGGAAGAGAAAAGCAGATTATAGATGAGTTATCTCTAACCATTACACCCGGATGTACCATATTAATCCAAGGAAGTTCTGGATCTGGAAAATCAACTCTATTAAGATTAATTGCGGGTATTATTGAACCGGACAAGGGAAATATCTATGTGAACAATGTATCCCTAAAAACCATTAATTTAAATTATTACCGCTCGCATATAGGAAAGTCTCTTCTGGAGGAATCTCCTTTTGAAGGAAGTATATTAGAGAACATTACTTTCGGCGATAAAACCATTAAGGAAGAGGAGGTTTACTGGGCTTTGGAGAAAACGGGTCTGATCGACTTTGTTAAGAACCAGCCAAATGGATTAAATACCATGCTATATCCTGAGGGGCAGCAAATCCCTTATGTGGTTTCTAAAAAAATTGTTTTGGCGCGGAGTATTGTAAAAAAGCCCAAAATGTTAATTCTCAAAGACCCTTTGGATCATTTCAATTCAGGAGAAATCAAAGAAATAATGGAGTTCTTGGCCGATAGAAATAATCCCTGGGCACTGGTAGTTGTGAGTCAGAATCCGTTGTGGGAGCAAAAATGTACTACTATTTTAACCATGGAGAAAGGCAAAATAAAAAATCAAAGTTAGAAGTCATGCTAAACATTTCACCCAATAAACTAAATCAGAAAGTTGATCTGAGTGGTTTTAGTTCGTCCGAGAAGGTTTTTCATACGAAGTATTATAAACACTTTAATCGGTTTCTTTTGATTTTTGCAATTATAGGTTTTATTGTACTCTTTTTGCCATGGACTCAAAATGTCTCAGGGAGTGGATTTTTAACTACTTTAAAACCCGATCAAAGACCTCAAACCATACAATCTCCTATCCCCGGAAGAATAGAAAAATGGTATGTAAAAGAGGGCGATTACGTGAGTAAGGGGGATACGATACTTTTTATTTCAGAAATAAAGAATGAGTACTTCGATCCCAACTTAGTGGAGAGAACGGGGCAACAAATCAGGGCCAAATCTAGCGCGGTAACCTCCTATGAGGGAAAGGTAAAAGCACTTAATAACCAAATACAGGCTTTAGGTACAGAGAGGACCTTGAAGTTAGAGCAGGCAAGAAATAAGTTACTACAGGCCCATTTAAAAGTAGAGAGTGACAGTATAGATCTGGAGGCTGCAAAAACGAATATTACGATCGCTCAGAGACAATACAGACGTGTATTGCAACTAGAAAATGAAGGTCTAAAATCTGTTACAGATGTAGAAGGGAAAAGATTAAAACTTCAAGAGACCCAGGCGAAACTCATTTCACAAGAAAATAAACTCTTGGCAGCGAGGAATGAAGTAATCAATGCCGAAGTAGAAATTAACAGGGTTCGTGCAGAGTATACAGACAAAATCTCAAAAGCAGAAAGTGATATGTTTACGGCTCAATCCAATCAATTTGATTCTGAAGCCCAGGTAACCAAGCTCGAAAACGAGTTCACTAACTATTCGATGCGGAATGATATGTATTACATCAAGGCGCCTCAAAATGGTTTTATAAACAAAGCAATCAAAACTGGCGTTGGTGAAACTTTTAAAGAAGGAGAGCAGCTTGTGGGAATTATGCCTGCCGATTATGAGATGGCGGTAGAAACTTTTGTAAGACCAATTGATTTGCCCCTTATGCATTTGGGGGAAGAAGTTAGAATACAGTTTGACGGTTGGCCCGCTATTGTTTTTAGTGGATGGCCAAACGTGTCTTATGGAACGTATGGGGGCAAGGTGGTAGCAATTGAAACGTTTATAAGTGATAATGGAAAGTACAGGATACTCTTAGCTCCTGATGCAAATGATCACCAATGGCCAAAAGACTTAAGGGTGGGTTCCGGTGCATATACCATAGCTTTATTGGAAGACGTTCCTATTTGGTTTGAGCTTTGGCGACAACTAAACGGATTCCCTCCGAACTACTACCAACCCAATGCTGATATGGCAAAATCTAAGAAAAAGTAATATGAAAAGATCCTGCTTCTTACTTATTCTTTTTTGTGCTATTTCCTTGAGTGCTCAGGTAAATGATACCTTGGTTTTAAGTTTTAATGAGTTTTTGGGATATGTAAAAAAGTACCATCCCATTGCCCGGCAGGCGGAGTTGCAAATTGGCATAGGACAAGCAAATCTCATGCGATCAAGAGGGGGGTTCGATCCTAAGATTGAAGTAGACTACGACAGGAAGCAATTTAAAGGGATTGAATATTACGATCGCCTAAATGCCACCTTTAAAATACCTACCTGGTATGGAATTGAACTGAAAGGTAGTTTTGAACAGAATGAAGGAGAATTTCTAAATCCGGATCAGTTTTTACCAGAAGACGGCTTATTTAGTGCAGGTGTTTCTGTTTCGGTCTTACAAGGAATTTGGATTAATGAGAGAATGGCGACTTTAAAACGAGCAAAATACTTTAAAGAGCAGACTATCGCGGACAGAGACTTGCTGGTGAATGAAATCCTTTTTAATGCTTCTGTGGCCTATTTCGATTGGTTACAGGCCTATCGAAACAAGAAAGTATATGAGAGTTTTGTAGACAATGCAAATAATAGGTTGGAAGGAATCAGACGAAGTGCCGAAGCTGGAGATATAGCTTCCATTGATGTTGTGGAAGCAAAAATTGCTTTCCAAGATAGGCAATTGAGTTACGAACAAGCTAAGGTAGACTTAACTAACAAGGCGTTGGAGCTTTCTAGTTTTTTATGGATGGAAGATAATATCCCTGTAGAGCTTCAGCCCAATGTTATTCCTAATATTAGGATTAACAAAGAAGTAGATATTACTTTAGAAATAATGGGCAAACCACTGGACAGTTTTTCTTTAGAGAATCATCCTAAAATAAAATCCCTTGGTTTTAAACTGGCGGGATTAGAAGTCGATAAAAAACTAAAAGCCAATAAATTGCTCCCGAGGATTGATTTAGAATATAATTTTCTAACCGAGACCCCGGAATTCATCAATTCGTATGAAACTAACCAGTATAAAGGGGGAATAAACTTTCGATTTCCACTCTTTTTGCGAAAGGAACGCGGAGACCTAAAACTCGCAAAGTTTAAACTAAACGATACCCAATTTGAATTGGACAATGCACAAATTGAAATCAGGAATAAGGTTCTGGCAATATACTCGGCATTAGACTCCTATCAGGTGCAAAACTCTTTAATTAAAGATATAGTTAGCGACTATAATACCCTCCTAGCTGCAGAGGAGAGAAAATTTGATTTTGGGGAAAGTTCTTTATTCTTAATAATTAGTAGAGAAAGTAAATTAATTGATAGTGAATTGAAACAAAATGAAGTACAGAATAAATTCTTAGCAGCTAAGGCAAAACTATTCCGAAGCCTCGCTATTAATCCTGAAAATCTATAGCAATAATACAATAGTCTGGTATAATGAAAGATGAAGAAACAGGTAAAGTATATTTAAAGTTTTGGTTTAGAGACCTATTCTTTTTAATCATAGGTGTTTTTTCAGCTGCATTCGGGCTAGAGAGTTTCTTGCTGCCAAATAGGTTTATTGATGGGGGAGTAACAGGAATTTCCCTCCTAATAACCGAAACATCTAACCTGCCATTATACGCTCTGATAATACTGGTTAATATTCCGTTTTTAATTTTGGGATATAGAGTTATTGGCAGAGTTTTTACAATCAAAGCTACCCTCGCAATCTTGGCACTCGCTCTTACCTTGGCACTGATAGAATTTCCTGAAATCACTCAGGATAAACTTTTAGTTGCTGTATTTGGAGGGTTCTTCTTAGGTGCGGGTATTGGTCTTTCCATTAGAGGTGGCGGCGTCTTAGATGGTACCGAGGTGCTTGCAATTTTTCTTAGTAAAAGAATCGGATCCAAAATAGGGGATGTTATTATTATTATTAATATTCTAATCTTTTTGGCTGCGGCTTATATGCTCTCTATTGAGGCAGCCTTATACTCTATGCTCACCTATCTGGCGGCTTCTAAAACACTCGATTTTGTGGTAGACGGAATAGAAGAGTATACAGGGGTAACCATTATTTCAGAAAAGAGTGAAGATATCAGGGTTATGATAACAGAGAAGCTCGGGAGGGGTCTTACAATTTACGATGCGCGTGGCGGCTATTCAAATCTAGGAAAGCATAATAAATACGAAGTTATTTATACGGTTATTACCCGTCTGGAAATTAGTAAGCTAAATAATGAATTAGCAAAAATAGATTCGAATGCCTTTGTAGTGATGAATAGTATTAATGATACCAGAGGTGGAATGATTAAAAAAAGGACTATATAGCGAATATACCTTCTTATATTTTCAATTTTTAGTGCAGTTGTATGTTTATCTATTCTTTTCCGACATAAGATTTATGAAAAATATCAAAGAAGAAACTATTCAAAAAGCTATTATATCCGATGCCTTGAAGAATTCTTATAACTATGGTGATTATAGTAGTCTGGTGCACAATTTAGCAACCCAAGGAAAAACAACTGGCCCGGAACAAAAACCCAGCTTGGTAGAATATACACGTTTAAATAGCAGGAGAATGAAGCGTTGGGATAAGACCTTTAAAACTCCAGTAGATGCAGATAAGGCCCTTTTTAACGCAGAGCACTCTGTTCTATTTTTGGTAATTACGGAAAGTTGGTGTGGAGACGCGGCGCCCAGTCTACCTATTATGAACAAACTTGCTGAGAATAATGATAATATTAGTTTAAAAATTGTTCTAAGAGACGAAAACGAAAGACTCATGAAATATTTCCATACCGACGGGGCTCACTCTATCCCAAAGCTAATAATGCTTAATCCGTCGAATATGGATGTTTTAGGTACTTGGGGTCCACGACCTAGCAAGGCTACAGAAATGGCGCGTACATTCAAATTATCTAACGGAAGTTTAACTGCGGAATTTAAGGAAGAATTACAGCTATGGTATAATAAGGATAAAGGACAGAATATTTGGTGTGATCTTGAAAATCTACTTTCCTTGAAATAAATAGGTTATAGTTCCTTTTTGATTGCTTTTTATGTCTGAGCTAAATTTGGCTTTGTAGGCATACGTAATTGCATTTTCTACAAGGCATCCATTGGATGTATTTGAACTTTTTGCATTGAAATCTGCATTAACCACATTTCCCGAACTATTTACCTGGATGTTTATAACCACTTTACCTCCTTCAATACAAGTATATATTGGAGGGGGCAACTGGTAGTTGCGTCGGTTTATTAAAGAAAAAGAGATAGAAGTTTTACGTTTTTCCAAGTGATTTGTAAACTCTTTTTTGTTAGATTCTATTTCTTCCAGAAGCTGTTTCTTTTCTTCCCTTTTCTGTGCTAACTCTTTTAAACTGGCTGCATATCCGGATTCAGAGTTTAAGTACTCCTGAAAGTCTTCCTCACTAAGTGACTGTTCTTTTTCTTCTAAAAGCTCTTCTAAGGTTTTTAATGGCTCAGGCTCTTCTAATTGAGACTTGGCTGTTTCATTGAAGGCCATATGACTCTTAATTGGGTCTGCATTTGCCAACTCCTCTTGCTTATCTAACTCTTCTAAAATCTTTTGAAGATCTTCGTCCGCCAAACTCATTTCAATAACATATTCTTCTTTCTCTTCAGAACCTAACTGTATACTATACAATAGGAGCACCACAATAGACAGGGAGAAGAAAGTTATTATAAAAGACAATTGACTTCTATTTAGTTGCATATGCTTATAACCTTGAATTTTGCTAAATATTATAAAAAACTAACTTAGACCATAAGTTGATTTTTATAAAAGTTCATTAAACACACTAGGTGCCATGGCTTTATTTACGTTATAATCACCTATTTTGGTTCTTCTTAGGGCCGACAAATGTGCGCCAGACTCTAGGGCAATTCCAAAATCATGTGCTATTGTTCTAATATAAGTTCCCTTGCTGCAGCGAATTCGAAAATCAATATTAGGAAGTTCAACCTTAATGATTTCAAATTCAAATATTTGGACCTTCCTTAATGAAATGTCGGCTGTCTCTCCTTTTCTGGCATATTCATACAGGCGTTTTCCATCTTTTTTTAATGCAGAATAGATGGGAGGTTTTTGTGTGATAACGCCAATAAAATGTTCCGTGGTCTTGATTATTAAGTCTTGGGTTATATGATCGGTTCTGAAGACTTCGTTTACTTCAGTTTCCAGGTCATAGGATGGTGTTGTGCCACCTAGGGTAATTGTACCGGTATATTCCTTGGGGAGCCCTTGAAACTCACTTATTCTCTTAGTGTATTTCCCAACACATACCAATAATAACCCAGAGGCTAGTGGATCAAGGGTTCCGGCGTGGCCAATTTTAACTTTTTTTAAATCAAACTTTTTGCGAATGGCCCATTTAATTGAGTTTACTGCCTGAAAGGAAGTCCATTGTAAAGGCTTATCAATTAAAAGTAATTGGCCGTTTAAGATTTCTTCTTGGCTGTATGGAGCCATTTTAAATTATTTAGTACGTAATATCTATGCCCACAGGCCAAATCCGATAGCAATGCAACCAACGATAAAACAATAGATAGCGAAATAGCTTAATTTACTCTTTTTTACCAGCTGAATCATCCAGGTACATGCCACTAAACCTGCAAAAAAGGCAGAAAGAAAACCGGCTCCCATGGCAATAGACTGATCTGATTGGAAATGTATTTCTCCTCCTAATATATCTTTAGCCATCTTTCCAATAATCAAAGGAACAACCATTAAAAAGGAAAACCTGGCTGCCTTAGTTTTGTCTACTCCTAGAAGTACTGATGTAGAAATCGTTGCGCCGCTCCGGGAAATACCGGGTAAAATGGCAATGGCCTGAGAAACACCTATAACAAAGGCATTTAAATAACTCACACTTTTTTGTGTTTCTTTGGCCTTGTCTGCTAAATAAAGTAAGAGGGCAGTAATTAATAGCATATAGCCAACGAAGGCTACATTTCCACCAAAGAAACTTTCCAGTTCTTTTTCGAATATCAGACCAACCAATGCCGCGGGAATCATCGATATAACAATCTTTAAACTAAATTTCGTCTGTTCATTCCATTTAAACTGAAAAAGGCCAACCAAAATTTCTTTGACATCTTTTCGAAATACCACTATTGTACTTAGGGCGGTAGCAAAGTGTAAAACCACGGTAAACAACAAACTCTCTTCAGGAATAGACTGGTCACCTAAGATGGCCTTTCCCAATTCCAAATGACCGCTGGATGAAACCGGCAGGAATTCAGTGAGCCCTTGTATAATTCCCAATATAATGGCGTCAATTATTTCCAATTAACTGTTCTCTTTCTTATGTGGGTTTAACAAGATGGCATAAACTTCAACCGCCAAACCAATTAGTACTAAGGTAGGTGCCAGGCGAATTCTTCGAAAGTTATAAATGTCTGGATTAAAAACATTAGGGTCATCACTTCCTCCTCCGCTCATTAAAATAAAGCCGAGAGCTATTAAGCCAAGGCCAATAAACATAAAGAGGTAATTCTTTTTTTGAAAAATAAATTCGGCTTGTGATTGCTTAGAATTTTTATTTTTTTGTTTTAAACTCATATGCAAATTTAATAATATAAATCGTCTGTTCTAAGATTCAGGAATCTCTGTGTTGCAAAATAGGTGCTAATAAATGAAATTAGAACGCCTAAGGCTAAAACACCAGCGAAAATAATGGCTAAAACCACTTGGTCTTGGAAAATATTTAATTCAGGGAAATTAAGATTTAGATAGTATAAAAACACCCCCAGAGCAATTAGCGCAAAAAAAGCACCTAGAATTCCTAGCTTAATATTAGTCCAAATAAAAGGCCCGCGAATAAACCTTTTTGTAGCTCCTACCATTTGCATGGTTTTAATGATAAATCGCTTAGAGTAGATAGACAGACGAATAGAACTGTTAATTAATAGAACAGCAATAAGAGTGAAAATGGCACTGGCAGTCAAAATCCAAAACGAAATACGTTTAACATTTTTAGTGAGAAGGGAAATAAGTGGTTTATCATAACTTACTTCTTCAACATAATCTCTGCTTTGCAATTCCAACGCTATTTCTTCTACCTTTTCCGAAGAAACAAAATCGGCCTTTAGAGAAATGTCTATAGAATTTTTTAGAGGGTTATATCCTAAAAAGTCTAAAAAGTTTTCCCCAATTTCTTCGCTGTGAATTTGTGCTGCCTCATCTTTAGATACATACTCAGCAGACTTAGTATAGTCTGAAAGTAACAGACTATTTTGTAACTGATCTACCTCTACTTGCTTGGCGTTGTCTTTTAAAAACACTGATATTCTTATTTGCTCTTTAAAATGATCGGCTAATTTTTTGGTGTTTAAGACTAACATGCCTAAAACACCTAACAAAAAAAGAACCAAGCTAATACTAAGTACCACTGAGAAATAGGAGGTAATTAGTTTTCTTTTCTGATATCTTTCAAAAGACTTGCTCATATCGGTATAAGGATGCGTAAAAATAGGAAAGTAAATTGAATAAACTTATTTTTGCGCCACATGGATTTTAAACAAAAACAATGAATTACAATTTTAAGGAAATTGAATCAAAATGGCATGCGTATTGGGCAGAAAAAGGCACTTTTAAAGCTGTTACCGGTTCAGAAAAATCTAAGTTTTATGTCCTAGATATGTTTCCTTATCCCTCTGGTGCAGGTTTACATGTTGGTCACCCTCTGGGTTATATAGCCAGTGACATTTACGCCAGATATAAAAGGCACAAGGGCTTTAATGTATTACATCCTATGGGTTATGATTCTTTTGGTCTGCCTGCTGAACAATATGCAATTCAGACAGGACAGCATCCTGCCATTACTACGGAAACCAACATTAAAAGATATAGAGAGCAATTAGACAAACTGGGATTTTCCTTTGATTGGGACAGAGAAGTAAGAACTTCAAACCCACAGTACTATAAATGGACCCAATGGATTTTTATTCAACTTTTTAACTCTTGGTATGATAAAGACAAAGATTCTGCTAGACCTATACAAGAGTTGATAGATGTCTTTAAAGAAGAAGGAAACAGTATGGTAAATGCCTGTTCCGACGAGAATACACCAATTATATCTGCCAAAACCTGGAAGGAAATGAGTTCGCAGCAACAGCAGCAATTATTACTCAAATATCGTTTAACTTATCTGGCAGACACAGAGGTTAATTGGTGTCCCAAGCTAGGAACAGTTTTAGCTAATGATGAAATAATAAATGGGGTTTCCGAGCGTGGAGGTTTTCCGGTGGTTCGAAAAAAAATGACTCAATGGAGCATGCGAATTACTGCTTTTGCGCAGCGATTGCTCGATGATTTATCTTTAGTAGATTGGCCCCAATCCTTAAAAGACGCACAGACTAATTGGATAGGAAGATCTGTGGGAGCATCAGTCACCTTTTATACAAAACCAACTGCGAAACAAACACAATCTTTGCCCATTAACGTATTTACTACTCGCCCAGATACGATATTTGGTGTGAGCTTTATGACTTTGGCTCCAGAACACGATTTGGTTCTTCAACTAACCACTGCCGATCGGGAAGAAGAGGTTAGAGAGTATATTGCCGTCAGCGCCAAAAGATCCGAACGGGATAGAATGTCTGATGTAAAAAGAATTAGTGGGGTTTTTACCGGAGCATATGCCATTCATCCTTTTACCAAGGAATGTATTCCTATCTGGATTGGAGATTATGTGCTTGCAGGTTATGGAACTGGGGCAGTTATGTCTGTGCCATGTGGTGATCAAAGAGATTTTGAGTTTGCAAAGAACTTTGATATTCCTATCCCCAATATTTTCAACGAAGTAGATATTTCTGAAGAAGCCTATGCAGAAAAGGGCAAAACTACCTTAGTAAATTCTTCTTTCTTAGATGGATTAGCCTTTAAGCAGGCAACTAAAAAAGTAATTGAGGAATTAGAGGCCATCGAGCAGGGAAAAGGAAAAGTAAATTATCGACTTAGAGACGCAGTTTTTAGCAGACAGCGATACTGGGGAGAACCTTTTCCGGTTTACTATGTAAATGGAATGCCAAATATGGTTCCCGAAGATTGTCTTCCTATTGAATTACCGGAAGTGGAGAAGTATTTGCCTACAGAAACAGGGGAGCCTCCTTTAGGGAATGCAACAGTTTGGGCTTGGAATACAAGTACAGAAACGGTTGTGGACAATAAGCTCATTGATGAAGAGACTATCTTCCCATTAGAACTAAATACCATGCCGGGATGGGCGGGGAGTTCGCAGTATTTTAATCGATATATGGATCCTAAGAATAATGATGCTATTTTTTCAAAGGAAGCCATTGCGTACTGGCAGCAAGTAGACCTATATATTGGAGGTGTTGAACATGCAACAGGGCATTTATTGTATTCGCGTTTCTGGCAGAAGTTTTTGTTTGATCTGGGCATTGTTCCGCACAAAGAATACGCTGTAAAGCTTATAAATCAAGGAATGATTCTAGGTACAAGTGCCTTCGTTTACCGGGAAGTTAATACAAATAAATTTTTGTCTAAAGGGCTAGTAAAGGATAAGGAGGTTATTCCAATTCATGTGGATGTGTCTTTTGTAAATTCTTCTGACGAGCTTAACGTAGAAGCATTTAGAAATTGGAGACCTGAATTTGCTAAAGCTGAAATAGAATTAGAAAATGGGAAATATATCGTTGGCAGAGAAGTCGAAAAAATGTCTAAATCAAAATATAATGTGGTCAACCCAGACGAAATTTGTGAAGAATATGGTGCAGATGCCCTAAGACTATATGAAATGTTCTTAGGCCCTATAGAGCAAGCCAAACCTTGGAATACAGCTGGTATCTCTGGAGTATATTCTTTTTTGAAAAAATTATGGAGACTATTTCATTCTGGCTCGGATGGGCAGTTTTATGTCTCTGATGATGAACCCCCTAAGGAAGCTCTAAAAACTTTGCATAAGACCATTAAGAAAATAGAAGAAGACATTGAACATTTTTCTTTTAACACCTCAGTTTCAACTTTTATGATCTGTGTAAATGAACTCTCTTCTCTGAAAATATGTCATAGAAGTATTCTGGAGCCTCTGAGCATCTTAATTTCTCCCTATGCTCCTCATTTGGCCGAGGAATTATGGAATAAATTGGGACATCAAGAATCTATAGCATATGCCTCTTTTCCAGAATTTATAGCCTCACATTTAGTAGAGGACAATAAACAGTACCCAGTATCCTTTAATGGTAAAATGCGCTTTGTTATTGAGTTACCCTTAAGTATGAATAAAGAGCAAATTGAGGACGCTGTAATGAAGCATCAAAAAACCATAGATCAGTTACAAGGTCGAGTTCCAAAAAGAGTCATTGTTGTTCCTGGTAAAATTGTAAACATAGTAGGGTAATAAAACATAGAAAGCTGCTATTTATCATTTTATTTCTTATTGATTTTTAATTTTTAGTCTGATTTTTTTGTCGGCTCTAATTTTAGTGACAATTTTGGCTTTAATTGCTAAAGTTTCAACAAATGATTATCGGAGTTCCAAAAGAAATAAAGAATAATGAAAGTAGGGTTGGGATGACTCCCGCGGGAGTCTTTGAACTAACAAAATTTGGTCATACCGTCTATATACAAACTGGAGCCGGAGAAGGCAGTGGGTTTTCTGATAATGATTATAAGATTGTCGGTGCTGTCATTTTGGATACAATTGGTCAGGTCTATGCCATGTCCGAGATGATTGTAAAGGTCAAGGAACCAATTAGAGAAGAATACAACTATGTTCAAAAAGACCAGCTAATCTTTACTTATTTTCATTTTGCTTCAAGTGAAGAACTAACCCAAGCAATGCTAGCCAGTAAGGCTGTCTGTATTGCATACGAAACGGTGGAAGATGCAGACGGAACCTTACCCCTTTTAACCCCAATGTCCGAAGTTGCAGGTAGAATGGCAATACAACAAGGAGCAAAATTTTTAGAGAAACCAGTAAAAGGTCGGGGAGTATTATTAGGAGGTGTTCCCGGAGTTGCTCCTGGTAGGGTTTTGGTTTTGGGAGCAGGCGTGGTAGGGACGCAGGCTGCAAAAATGGCAGCTGGTTTAGGCGCGCATGTCACCATATTGGATATTAATATGAAACGCCTTCGTCATATTAATGACGTATTGCCAAGTCATGTTGTCACGGAATATTCTAACGAGTATAATATTCGCAGACATATCAAATCACACGATTTAATAATCGGGGGGGTTTTACTTAAAGGCTCGAAGGCCCCAAAGCTCATAAGCAGAGATATGTTGAAGGATATGCGTTCTGGGACGGTTATAGTAGACGTAGCAGTAGATCAGGGAGGTTGTATAGAAACCACAAGACCTACTACACATGAAGATCCTATTTTTATAATAAATGACGTGGTTCACTATTGTGTAACCAATATGCCGGGAGCGGTGCCACATACTTCTACAATGGCCCTGACCAATGTAACCCTGCCATATATTCTAAAACTCGCAAACCTGGGGTGGGAAAAGGCTTGTGAAATAGATGATTCCCTTAATAAAGGACTTAATATTGTTAAGGGGAAGGTGGTTTATAAAGAAATACGGGAAGCTTTTAAGACCTTATAGCCAAAAAAACACTTTTTTGTCAGTTATATATCGTCAGAAAAAGTTGGCCGAATTTTTGCTATATTGTTAGTAAAAGTATAAATATTATGATGACGTATTATGTTCTAATTGGAGCGATTGCTTTGGTTAGCTGGTTTGTAAGCAATAAGTTAAAAAGTAAGTTTAAGTACTATTCCAAAGTTCATTTGAGTAATGGGATGAGTGGAGCAGAGATTGCAGAAAAGATGTTGGCCGATCATGGAATTCGTGATGTAAAGGTTGTCTCCACTGCAGGAATGCTAACCGACCACTATAATCCTAAAAATAAAACGGTAAACCTTAGTGAAGGAGTATATAGTCAGAGAAATGCAGCTTCTGCTGCAGTAGCGGCACATGAGTGTGGGCACGCTGTACAACATGCGCAAGCTTATGAATGGTTAAGTCTGAGGTCTAAATTAGTTCCGGTAGTTAGTATTACTTCAGGCATGTCTACCTGGATCGTATTTGGAGGGCTAATGTTAGGTGCCGCCGCGGGGGTTGGCTTTGGATATTATGTAGCAATTGCAGGTCTGGTAATGATGGGTTTTGCTACCTTATTTAGTTTTATTACACTTCCTGTAGAGTATGATGCTAGTAACAGGGCATTAAAATGGCTCAAGGCAAAAAGCATAGTTACCCAAGAAGAATATGCAGGTTCAGAAGACTCTTTAAAATGGGCTGCGAGAACTTATTTAGTTGCAGCTATTGGTTCTTTGGCTACTCTTGTTTACTGGGGCTTGCAAGTATTTGGAGGCAGAGACTAAGCACCTTTGCTACTCTTTAAGGTCTTTAAATTGATATTTGTCTGTTTATTTGTTGTTCTAAAGAGATAAATGTTTCTGTTCTGGATACCCCTTCTATTTGTTGTATTTTTTTATTCAACAAAAACATAAGGTGTTCGTTATCCTTGCAAAGAACCTTTATCAGAATAGACCAATTACCGGTGGTATAATGACATTCCAAAATTTCTGGAATTTTTTCTAATTGCTTAACAGCAGACGGGTTACTCATGGCTTTATCCAAAAAGATCCCTATATATGCCATAGTAGTATACCCCAAGACCTTTGGGTTTATCACAAAATTAGAACCAACAAGCAAGCCAGATTTTTCTAATTTTCTCAATCGCTGGTGAATTGCGGCTCCAGAAATACCTATGTTTCTTGCTATCTCTAGAATTGGTCTTCTGGCATCTTGAATCAAATAGCGTAAAATCTTTTTATCGATTCCGTCAATTTTCACATTTTGTTTGGAAGATTTCATGGTATTAATTAAGATTAAAGCTAAAGATACCAATAATAGCCCTTTAGCCAGCTACCGAATCGGGATTATAACCAAGATAGGGTACTTCATATTCTTTAAAGATGATACCATTATTTGCCAGTTCCCTTAAAATTGGCTTATAGACCTCCTCCGCAATTGGTATTTGCACACCAGCCGTGGTTATTTTCTTATTGAGAATTAGCAAGGTTGCAATGGCTACAGGTAACCCAACGGTTTTGGCCATGGCTGTATAATTTTGGTTTTCACCAATGACCACCATGTTTGAGTCTATTTGTTTTTGAACCCCGTTAACTTCGTATCCCAGTTTGTGATACATAACAATCATATCCTTATCATCAGCGGCCATAGTCCAGCTGTCTTCTAAAATATACTGTAACATTTGGGCCGGAGTTGCGCTTTTTAGAGGAATTGTTTTTGTTGAATCAAATAGATTTAATTCTAATAATTTACCCCACATTATATCATCCTGATCAATCTTTAAATAATGTCGAAGTTTCAATTCTACAGAATCTGTTGGAGAGTATGGCAAAAACAAATTGATATACTCTCTATATGACATATTTTCTGAATTTTCGATAGTATAACTGTCATCCGTCATCCCCAATTGCACAAACATATTCCATGCTTTCGAAAAACCAACCCTCCTCATCGTGCCTCTGTATAGAGTTAACGCATCGTTTAAACCATATGCTTCTTTATAATTTAGAGAATCTCTATTGGCATAAGCCTCGAATACGCCATAACCATCTATATCCATAAACTCCGTCCTTCTAAACAACTTCTGATAGGGAATATATTTATACGAACCTTCCTGAATAAATTTAGCGGCGCCACCTTGTCCGGCTAAGACAACATTTCTGGGATTCCAGGTAAATTTATAATTCCAGAGATTATTGTCAGATTCAGGGGCTACTAAACCTCCAGTAAAGGACTCGAACAACAACATTTTACCACCCTGACTCCTAATGTTATTGATTATCTGCATCGCACTCATATGGTCTATCCCCGGGTCTAGACCAATTTCATTCATGAAAATAAGCCCTTTTTCACGAACCTCTTTGTCTAGAGATCTCATCTCGCTACTTATATAAGAAGCTGTGACGAGATTTTTGTTGTATCGAAGACAGTCATGCGCCACTTTAGAATGAAACCTGGCAGGGAGCATAGATATTACGATATGAGCATTTTGAATTGCTACTTCTCGCTGTGAATCATTATTGATATCTAAAGTAATTACTTTGCATGCCGGATGATTTTTTGTTTTGCTTGGAATAGAATCAGGCTTTAAATCTCCAATAGTTACTTCTAGATTTTCTTCAGAAGCTTTGTTAAGCAGGTAGTCCTGTAGGTAGGAAGTAGATTTCCCTGCTCCAATGACCAATATATTTCTCCGCATTCGAATTATTTAATTAAACCAATTTATGGTGGCTAAGGTATCAAATTGTTACATTTACATTAAATATGACTGTTTAAGTTATGAACAAAACAATTTTCTTAACAGGAATTGTGCTGGGAGGTACCGCTGTTATGATTGGAGCATTCGGGGCTCATTCACTTAAAGACCTCTTAAATGATCAGTCTTTGGATACTTTTAAAACAGCGAACACATATCAGATGTATCATGCCTTTTTTTTTCTTTGTCTATCCATGGTAAAAAAAATAGACGCAAGGTCATTAACGAAAGTTTACTGGCTTATGATTACTGGATTAGTGTTTTTTTCAGGATCTCTTTACTTTTTAGCCATAAAAGAATTGCATGGTCTTGACATATCAATTTTTGGAATAATTACACCCATTGGAGGAGTCCTTATGATAACTGCTTGGTTATTGTTAGGGGTCTATGGCTATTCTCAATTGAAGAAGAACTAACATAAAATTAAATTTTTGACATTTACTAATTCACAGAATATATACGACTACGATGATAAATCAGAAAATCATAGATAATATTTCACTCGATTTAAAGGCTTACGGTTTGGAAAACAACAAGACTTATTACCAATTAGCTCCGGAAGAACTCCAGATAGTTACTATTGAGAGAGGAATGGGAGTGGAAACCACAAATGGCACCTTAGCCGTGAAGACTGGAGAATTTACTGGAAGATCGCCTAAAGACCGCTTTATAGTTAAAGATGCGATAACCGAAGACAAAGTTTGGTGGGGAGATATTAACATTCCATTTGCGCCTAAAGACTTTGATGCCTTGTACGCTAAGGTAATTGCCTATTTAAAAGGGAAAGACTTGTTTGTTAGAGATTGTTACGCCTGTGCAGACGAAGAGTATCGTTTAAAAATTAGAGTAATAAATGAGTACCCCTGGTCTAATATGTTTGCCTATAATATGTTTTTAAGGCCAAAGGAAGCCGAATTGGAGGCGTTTAGCCCGGAGTGGAAGGTAATCAATGCCCCTGGATTCCATGCGTCGCCAGAAGAAGATGGTACCAGACAACACAATTTTGCTATTTTAAATTTTACAAAAAAGATTGCGTTAATTGGTGGAACTGGTTATACCGGGGAAATTAAGAAAGGGATCTTTTCTGCATTAAATTTCCTTTTAGCAGTATACCATGAAACTTTACCAATGCACTGTTCTTCCAATGTTGGGGAAAAAGGAGATACAGCCTTGTTTTTCGGTCTTTCCGGAACTGGAAAAACGACTTTATCTACAGATATAAAAAGGAAGCTGATAGGGGACGATGAACATGGGTGGACAAAGGACGACAAGGTATTTAATTTTGAAGGGGGATGTTATGCCAAGGTAATACATTTGAATCAGGAAAAAGAACCGGAGATTTTCAATGCAATAAGACCTGGTGCAATTTTGGAAAATGTAGTCCTAAAGTCAAACGGGGAGGTTGATTTTGATGATACCAGCATTACTCAAAATACTAGGGTAAGCTACCCTATTAACTTTATTACTAATATAAAAGAACCGTCCATTGGGGATAATCCTAAGAATATCTTTTTCTTGACCGCCGATGCTTTTGGCGTTTTACCCCCAATTTCCAAACTAACCCCTAGCCAGGCGGCCTATCATTTTATTTCTGGGTATACCGCTAAAGTGGCTGGAACAGAAGCAGGAGTGAAGGAACCAATTCCATCGTTTTCTGCCTGTTTTGGAGCCCCTTTTATGCCACTCCACCCAACAGTTTATGCCGAACAATTAAGTGAGAAAATGACTACCTCTAAAGTAAATGTTTGGTTGGTTAATACCGGATGGACCGGTGGATCTTATGGTGTTGGGAAAAGAATGGAACTGCGATATACCAGAGCGATGATAGATGCAGCACTTTCTGGTTCATTAGGTCTATATTCCTATGATACTTATCACATACATTCGGTATTTGGCGTAGCACAACCAAGGAGTTGCCCTGGAGTACCTACGAGTGTCCTTAGTCCAAGAGCTACTTGGAATAATGATAAAGCCTACTACGATGCAGCTTTTAAGTTGTCTAACGCTTTTCGTGAAAACTTTAAAAAGTTTGAATCTTATGCGAATGAGGAAATTAGAAGAGGCGGACCTCAACGCTACGGATACTAGAAATTAATAAAAAGCGCTAAAAAGTGATTATTTCTTATTTACGCTGGTTATATATTTTTGTAATGCCATGGTCATTGAAGGTGTCTCCGGTGTTGGAGCTTCAATATCTATTCTTAAACCGGCATCATTTGCGGCCAGCACGGTAGAGTTTCCAAATACGGCAATTCTGGTATTGTTTTGCTCAAAATCAGGAAAGTTTTTAAGAAGGGATTCTATTCCTGACGGACTAAAAAATACTAGGACGTCATAATAGACATTTCTTAAATCGGAAAGATCGCTAATTACTGTTTTGTAAAATATGCCCCTCGTCCAATCTATATTTAAACTATTTAATATTTCTGGGACACTTGGCTTTAAAGCATCAGAAGAAGGAAGTAGAAATGACTCTTCCTTATACTTCTTTATTAACGGAACTAACTCAGGAAAATTTCTTTTCCCAACATAGATTTTCCTTTTTCGATATACGACATATTTTTGCAGATAAAATGCCACAGCCTCTGATTGACAGAAATATTTCATCGCATCTGGGACTTTAAAACGCATTTCTTCGGCAATTCTGAAAAAATGATCCACGGAATTTCTACTGGTCAGAATAATGGCCGTATAGTTATTGAGATCAATTTTTTGTTGTCTAACATTCTTAGCATCAACGCCTTCCACGTGTATAAACGGTCTAAAATCTACCTTTACCTTTTCTTTCTCAATGAGTTTGAGGTAAGGGGAATTTTCCATTTTTGGTTCTGGCTGAGACACCAAAATCGTCTTTATCTTCATATACCTTAATCTTTTAGATAGTTCGCAATGATTACAAAGGGTGCAATTTCGAGAGCGCAAAGGTACAAAATAAAATAGAAAAAGTAGCCTGAGATTAGTATTTGATAGTTTTTTATTATTCTAACCCACCCTATTAGATTTATTAGACCAATAAGAAAAATACTTATAAACAATACTATTTTGGAATTCGGTATTATATAGCTTAAAATGATATTGGCGAGCAGCATTATGATTCCACTGTAGTTCAGGTAAGTAAGTTTCCTAAATATTAATTCCACAATTACTCTGTGATTATTAAAAATAACGCCTCCTCCAAGTTGCAAGAGTATTTTGGAAAGAAGATAAAGAATTAGCAGGCTTAGAATTAGGAAAATGGATAGTAAATAATCCTGTGTACCACCCTCAAAAAGGATTTTGGAAATGTAGTATATATAAATGGAAAAATTAAGAAGTTGAAAAACACTAAAAAAAATATGAAACCAGTTTACCAATTTATCCTTCTTGTTATATAGGGAAATATATTTATTGTTAAACGGCAGGATAATAAAGTTAGTAAAACGGTTGTAAAATAAAGTTTTGGCAATGGCTACCATCAGTAGGCTTATGACCATAATTATGGTGATACCATCGAAATTTTCAACGAATCTATTAGTTGCTTCCATCCGGTAGTTTTACGTTATCACCATTTATCCCCCAATACAACGTATTCTCGGATATACTTATTTTTATATAGTTCGGTTCCTCAGCAAGCGTGTCTGGTAACATGGTTTTAAAACTGGTAGTCGTTTTGGACCTTAAAATAGTGTCCTTTTTGTTTGCGGGTATCGTCTGGGTTTCCTGAATGTCAACTACATTTTTGTATTTGTCTAAAAAAATTACAGCAAATTTTAATTTGCTAAGGGGTATGTCAATTTCATAAGGATTATCTACTTCTAGGCTTAACTCTTTTGCACCAGATTGCACCTCGGACTCTTTCAGATAGGTTCTAATTTTCCTAAAAGACTGAAAGTTATTAATAACAACACCATAGATGGTGTCTTCTTTGGCGGTAAGGTACTCAAAGTCGCCATTATCCCTAAATTTAGAAATATATGCAATGTCTTTTCCCTGCACCGTCATTTCTGAATTATCTATGGAATATTGATTTCTGCGATATCTAATATTGTTTAAAGAGTAGGAGGTAATTCCACTGTAAAAGGAATACATTGGCGCTTCGCGGTATGAGTTTTCAAATACAACAGGGGCGTCGCCAACTTTTTCATTCAATGAATTCACCCACTTTTTATTGCCATGTGTTTCATATACAATAGGAAAAAATGGCTCGAATATCAAACCGATTCTAAGAAATAACAATATCCCAAGGTTGAGTATACCCATTCGCATAATCCATTTTCTATCATTCGAATTCTCAAGCAGGTAATTAAAAACGATAAGTACCATCGGAATACAAATAATAATTAACCACTGCATTTGGACTCTTCTGCTTAGACTAGAAATAAAAAAGAAAATAATAACCCCATAAACCAAATACAAAAGAGCTTTGGAAAAGGTATCACGAGGTTTGGTTTTCCATAAGGCTTTGTATATCCACGGAAAGGTAAATCCAAACAAAGCGATTAGATTAATAAAAAAAGCCAGCGTAAAATCACCAAACTCATAGGCTCTATTTGGTCTCTCATAAAGATGGTACCGTATGGAAACAAAATCATTTTCATACAGCCAATGTAAATGTGGAGAATACGCAACGATGGCTATAAAAACAGAAAACCATGCGTATTTGTTTTGGACTAATCTTAAATTTGAAAGAATTACAAACAGTATAACTAAGACGGCATGGTACTTACTATACATTAATCCGGCCATTACAAGACCAAGTAAAAGCGATATATATAGATTAGGTTTCTCAATAAACTTTTTGTAAACCAGAAGGAAAAGAGAAGTAAAAAATAACAAAGGTGTATCCGGAAGAGTGAGAAACCCGTAGGCATGTAAGAGGGTCATCGAAAAAAAAAGCACAAAAAACAAGCTGGTATATTTACTTTTCTCTTTACTATCAATTAATTGCCATAGGATAATACAGGTTCCAACAGACATTAAACAACTGATAAATCTTACGCCTAGTTCTTGATTAAAAAATAAACTTCCCAGTTTAACCAAAACCGCTACCATAGGAGGGTGATCAAAATAGCCCCAAGCCATATTTTGAGCATAATACCAATAGTAGGCTTCGTCAAAGATTAATTCGGTAAAAAAACTTTGAATAATATTAAGTAATAAAACTAAGGCCAATAAATACAGAAAAGTTGGTGGAAGCTTAAGTCTCATATAGTTGGTTAGTTCAAAACAAAATTACAAATTAAAGTTATATGTATTTGGCTTAAAGAAACCATAAAAGTAGCCAGCTATTTTACAGACCACCTTATAAAATGCTATTTTTGCTCAAATTCGTACAATTCAGGATGTCTGACAGTTTAGTTATTATTCCCACCTACAACGAGATCGAGAATATCGAGGCTATAATAAAAGCAGTTTTTGCTCTTAAAAAAGACTTTGATGTCCTTATCGTGGATGATAATTCGCCAGACGGAACTGCGGATAAGGTCGAACAACTTCAGGAAGATTTTAAGGGCAGATTGTTTTTGGAGATCAGAAAAGAGAAGGCGGGGTTGGGAACTGCCTATATACACGGATTTAAATGGGCCCTAAAAAGAGATTATTTGTACATATTTGAAATGGATGCGGATTTTTCTCATCGTCCATCCGATTTGCAAAGACTATATAGAGCGTGTTTAAATGGGGCCGATGTTGCCGTGGGATCTCGCTATAAAAAGGGTGTCAACGTGGTTAATTGGCCATTATACAGAGTTCTTTTGTCCTATGGAGCTTCTTTTTATGTTAAGTTAATTACTGGAATGCAGATCCACGACCCAACCGCAGGATTTGTATGCTATAAAAGAAAAGTATTAGAAACCATAAATTTGGACGCTATTAAATTCATTGGCTACGCTTTTCAAATAGAAATGAAATTTAGAGCTTATTTGAAGAAATTTAAAATAGAGGAAGTCTCAATTATCTTTACAGATAGGGAAAAGGGTAAATCTAAAATGAGTACGGCAATTATATGGGAGGCAATTTTTGGAGTGTTTAGTATGAAAACAAGAAGTATTTTATTTAAAGATTGGTAATGGGTGAGATTTTAATAAAAAATGGAATGCTAGTCAATGAAGGACAGCAGATAGAAGCCGATATCCATATACAAGGAGAAAATATTGTAAGGATAGGTAAAGACCTCTCTTCTTCTACTGCAAAAATAATTGATGCTAGCGGGCTTCTGGTACTACCGGGTATAATAGATGATCAAGTTCATTTTCGTGAACCAGGCTTAACGCATAAGGGAAGTATTGCAACAGAAAGTAGGGCAGCCGTAGCTGGAGGGATTACTACCTTTATGGAACAACCTAACACTATTCCACAAACAACTACATTAAATAAACTAGAAGAAAAGTTCGCCATAGGTAAAAGAACTGCCTATGCAAACTATTCATTTCTTTTTGGAGGCACAAATGATAATTTAGAAGAAATAAAGCGATTAGACAGAAAGGCCTGTTCTGGTATTAAACTTTTCTTGGGTTCTTCCACAGGAAATATGTTAGTAGACAATGAAGAGGTTCTGGAGAAGATTTTTAGAAATACGGATATGGTAATCTCAGTTCATTGTGAAGATGAAGCCACCGTAAGAAATAATCTGGAATTGTACAGGCAAAAGTATGGAGAAGACATCCCAATAGAAAAGCATCCACTTATTAGAAGCGAGGAAGCCTGCTATTTATCTTCATCAAGGGCAATATCGTTAGCAAAAAAAACAGATGCCCGACTACATGTTTTTCATCTTTCTACGGCAAAAGAGACAGCACTTTTTACAAATGATATTCCTTTAGAGGAAAAGAAAATTACAGCAGAGGTTTGTGTACATCATTTGTGGTTTTCAGATAAGGACTATCCGCAAAAAAAGACTCTTATTAAATGGAATCCGGCAATAAAGACGGAAGAGGACAGAAAGGGGTTGTGGAAGGCTCTTTTGGATGATAGAATTGATGTTATTGCTACTGATCATGCACCACATAAGATGGAGGAGAAGTTAAATGTATATACAAAAGCACCCTCGGGAGGCCCCTTGGTACAACATGCTCTTCCTGCTATTTTAGATAAAAGCCAGGAAGGCCTTATTTCAATAGAAAAAGTAGTTCAAAAAATGTGTCATAACCCCGCCATTCTATTTCAAATTGAAAAGCGTGGTTTTATCAGAGAAGGATATTATGCTGATCTTGTCTTAGTGGATATGGATACGGCCTGGGAAGTAAACAAGGACAATATACTGTATAAATGTGGCTGGTCTCCTTTTGAAGGCACCCGCTTTAAATCGCAGGTTAAGCATACCTTTGTAAATGGTCACTTGGCCTACAACAAAGGGGTCTTATCGAGACAGCGTAAGGCAAAAAGGTTAACTTTTAACAGATGATGAAAAGACTATTATATTCTATTGCTGCGCTGATAGTATTTATTTCCTGTGCCGAGGAGGTGATTAAGAAACCAGATAATCTAATAGAAAAGGAAAGAATGATTGATATATTGCACGATTTAGCAATTATAAATGCAGCTAAAATTACGGCTTCAAATACACTGGAAGAAAGGGAGTTTGTACCTATGGAGTATATATATAACAAATACAACGTAGATAGTGCACAACTTGTTTCAAGCAATCTTTATTACGCGTCTTTACCGCTTGTTTACGAGGATATTTATGAACAATTGGAAGCCAGAATAGACAGTGAAAAAAATTCTTTGGAATCGTCAAGGCAACAAAAGAAAGATAGTGTAAAGGCCTCCAGAAAATAATTAATTCCTATCTCTTTTATAGTAAGTACAATATTTTAAAATAGAAGTATTTATTGGTTTAAAAGCGTATGAAAAATCTTTTTTAACTTTTCCATTATTGTACTCCTGTGCATTATTTAAAGAATATACAGTATTCTTAGTAAGCCTTCTTTTTCTACTACTTAAAATACTCCAAAACCAATCTAAGCGCCATAGTATTTGAAGCTGCCAATTTTTTAATATTTTTGAGGCAGGTTTCACTCCAAGTCCTTTCGCAATTGTGTCGAGGACGGCTTTATAAGTTAAATTCTCAGAAACTACAATATATCGCTCGTTTTTAATTGTAGAATTCATCGCCAAAATCATAAGATTGGTGAGATCTTCTACCGAAACAAAACCCGTGGCTCCAGGGGGATAGTAGTTGGGTTTCTTAGCTGCAATTTTAAATAAAAGGCCACTTCCATTTCTCCAAAAACCAGGTCCCAGCACAATTCCCGGATTTAGGATACAAACAGGAAGGCCTTCCTGAGCGCCCCGCCATACTTCCATTTCTGCTTGATGTTTTGAAAGGGCATAAACGTTAGAATAGCTATCTGTCCAGTCAATTTCTTCCGAAATAGTATTGCCCGAGGTGGCTCTTCCCAAGGTGGCTATAGAACTTAGATAACACAATCTTTTAATCTTATTGGCCAGACATAGGTTAACAATATTCTCAGTGCCTATTTTATTGGATTTCTGTAAGCGGTAAAAATCATTGGGATCAAAGGAAATTAAAGCCGCACAATGATACACTTCTTTTATTTGTTTAAATGCAATCTCTAAATCTGGAATACTGCTAAGATTTGCCTTTACCCAGTTGATTTTTCTATAATACTTTTCAGGGTCTTTTGAGTAATATGAAAAAACATGAAGTACTTTTTCCAGACGTGCTTCATTTCTATATATAGCTTTTACTTCAACATTTTTTTGTACTAATTGCCACAAAAGATGCGATCCAATTAAACCAGTACCTCCGGTAACTAAAATCATATGTCAAATTTACTTAAATAGAACGGATAAATTTAAATAGAAAGTAAGCCTACTTTGTAATTCCATTATATTTGCAAGGATTTAAGTAAGCTAAATTGAGATGAGTAAAAACTTTGTAGAGGAACTGAAGTGGCGGGGGATGTTACACGACTTTATGCCGGGAACAGAAGAACATTTGCAGAAAGAAATGCAGTCTGCCTATGTAGGAATAGATCCTACGGCTAACTCTTTGCATATTGGTCATTTGGTAAGTGTTATGATGTTAAGACATTTTCAGCTATCAGGTCATAAGCCATTTGCCCTTATTGGTGGCGCTACCGGAATGATTGGAGATCCCTCAGGAAAATCCAAAGAACGAAATTTATTAGATGAGACAACATTGAGGTTGAATCAGGAAGCACTCAGAGAGCAACTCTCGCGTTTTTTAGATTTTGATAGTCATGAAAAGAATGCCGCAGTTTTAGTTAATAACTATGACTGGATGAAAGATTTCTCTTTCATAGATTTTATTAGGGATGTGGGGAAACATATTACTGTCAATTATATGATGGCAAAAGATTCTGTAAAAAAGAGACTTTCTTCAGAAGATAAAGAGGGGATGTCTTTTACAGAATTCACCTACCAATTAGTTCAGGGGTATGATTTTCTGCACTTATTTAGGGAGCACAATTGCAGTCTTCAAATGGGTGGTAGCGATCAGTGGGGAAACATTACCACTGGAACCGAGCTGATAAGAAGAATTGCAGGAGGTAAAGGTTTTGCACTAACTTGCCCCCTTATAACTAAGGCCGATGGAACAAAGTTTGGAAAGACAGAAGGGGGTAATATTTGGTTAGATGCACATAGAACTTCGCCATATAGATTTTATCAATATTGGCTAAATACCTCAGACGAAGACGCTGAGAAGTATATTAAAATTTTCACCTTTCTTTCGAAGTCCCAAATCGAAGGTTTGATCAATGAGCATAGACAAGCTCCACATCAACGCAGCCTGCAGAAGACACTTGCAAAAGAAATTACTATAATGGTACACTCAGAGCAAGACCTTAAGAAAGCAGAAATGGCTAGTTCTATTTTATTTGGGAAGTCTACCTCCAAGGAATTAAAAGAGCTCGATGAGAATACTTTTCTTGATGTTTTTGACGGAGTGCCTCAGGCTTCCATTCTTAAGACTGAAATTGAGGCAGGTTTAGATATGATAGGGGCACTGGCCGCAAAAACCCAGTTTTTAGGTTCAAATGGAGAAGCAAGAAGAGAGTTGAAGCAGAATTCTATATCCGTTAACAAGGAGAAAGTAGGGGAAACTTATAGGATTTCAAAGAACGATCTTATTAATAATAAATATGTGCTTTTACAAAGGGGAAAAAAGAATTATTTTATTCTGGTTGTCGACAAATAATTACAATTGATGAATTTATCATTTGATGATATTAGTAGTGGAAGTATTTCTGTTATCCTTGGTTTAACACTAGTACTGGCAGGAATTATTTTTGTTCGATATTTAGTAGTATCGGGAGCCTATCATTATCTTTTTTTTAGTTTGTTTCGCAAACATTTTGAGCACAGAATTTTAGATCACAAACCACATAAGAGAAAGCAACTATTAACTGAAGTCTATTGGTCGGCAATTAGTGGGCTGATTTTTGCAGCTTTTGGGGTATTTATTTATTATTTATGGGCTATTGATAAATCGGCTATATATACAGATATAAATAAGTATCCTCTGTGGTATATTCCAATAAGTGTTGCTTTATTACTTTTTATTCAGGATACCTATTATTATTGGATACATCGATGGATGCATCTACCCTCCGTATACAGGTATTTACATAAAATCCACCACAAAAGTGTTCATACTTCTGTTTTGACATCTTTTTCATTCCACCCTTTGGAAACTATTCTTCAGGCACTTATTTTGCCAGTAATAGTGGTCTTATTGCCTCTACATGTATATGCCCTATTGTTAACCCTCTTATTAATGACCCTCTCTGCTACCATCAATCATGCAGGGGTAGAGATATATCCTTCAGGCAAAATTGGAGATCTTATGGGAAAGTGGATTATTGGAGCAACACATCATGACCACCATCATCGCAGATTCAATTATAATTTTGGTCTTTACTTTACTTTTTGGGACAGATGGATGGCCACCGAACATGGACATAAAAAGAAAAGAACACTAAAATCAAAGGGCTAAAAGATTACACCCCCTTATATCCGAATGATCAAACCGTCCTAATACTTCAAAGGAATTGTCTTTATATACTCTGCCTAAGTCTTGGGTAGCTATAAAAGAACAGGAATTAATATTGGCCAGATCAATTATATTAATGCCTCCATTTTTACCAGTCTTTACTAAGTTTAAAGGATCTTCGGCATCTCTAATAGCTATTCCCATCCAAGGGGGGCATTTAAATATTCCATTTCCATTGGAGTATGCCTGAGATAACAGTTCGGTCATTCCATATTCCGAATGAATTGCTGTCTGTTTAAAGCCCTCCATTAATTTTTTATGAAGCTCCTCTCTGACCATTTCTTTTCGTCGCCCTTTCATCCCGCCAGTTTCCATTATTATGGTGTTTTTTAGTGGAATATGTGATTCTTCAATAAGATCCAGAAGAGCATAAGATACACCTATGAGCAACGTTTTGCTGTTTGCCTTTTGAAGCTCTGCTAAAACGTTTTTTAATTCACCTCCTTTTTGTAAATAAAACCCGCTATCTGCATGCTCACTTTTTTCAATTAGGGTCTTTACCATGTAGATTAAGGAAGAGTTTCCTTTTTCTAAATAAGAAGGTAGTAGTGCTAGGATACAATAGTTTTTGATAGCACCATAACGAAGTTGAAAACCTTTTGTAAAGCTTTTTTCATATAGGGAGACATCACTGACTAAATGCTTGCTGGTAATTGTGCCAGTGGTACCGCTGCTTTCAAAGATGATTTGGGGTTTTTTACCTTCTGAAATAACTTCCTTTTTTTTGAAGAATTCAATGGGTAAATAAGGAATTTCACTTATTTGATTAACCGTCTCAGGAGATTTTTGAAGGTGCTGGCAAAAACTTCGGTAGACTATACTATTTTCAAATTGGAAATTGAAAACCTTAAGGGCAATGTCCTGAAATTGGTCCCTAGAATTAATCCCAAAAATGTCAGTGATAGTCATTTAAATCTTAGTAGTTCAAAAGTAAACAAAATATAAAAGCGACTATTTACAAATTCAAAATTCTTAAAAACTGCAGCTTATTTTACAATTAGTTTTCTTGTCATTTTATGATTGTTTTCTACCACTTGAACTAAATAGACTCCTGGTGATAAACTAACAATGTTTAGTGCGTTATTTCGAAGTCTGTCTAGGAGGACTGTTTTTCCAAAAACATCGAAAACGGTAACAAGCTTTAGGTCATTGGAATCTGTTCTGACATAAACTATATCATTTACAGCCGGATTGGGATAAAGTGTTAAACCAGAAATGTTTTGATCCTTGTCGTTTTTCTGTTTAACTTCTTGCGCGGAAACAAGAAGGGAAAAAAACAGCAGAATGAAGAAGTAGGTTTGTTTCATTAAGATTGATTTGGGATCAACACTTAAATGTACTTCATTTCATAACTTTAAAACAGAATATGTTGTGAACAAAGTTTTTTTGTAGGTAAAAATTTCAGTCAGTGTATTTCATCGATAAAATAGGTGTTTTATCGAATTGCTTAGAAAGTAAAAAAGGCCTATGGCAAAATTAAAATTAAGGAGTATTACTTGATAACCAGCTTTCTTGTTGCAACTTTATCCTTTTCAAGTACCCTTAAGACATAAACTCCGGACACAAGATTTGCCACGCTCAATTCTTTTCTAAGAATAGTAGTTTCTAGAACCATATTTCCAAAAATGTCAAAAACTAATACCTTTTTTGGCGCATTAACGGCAGTTTCAATAAATACCCTTCCTGTAGTAACTGGGTTAGGATATACTTTAAACCCATCAATATCACCACTTGGTGTAGGAGACTTTTGTGCAAAACAAAAACTTATAAAAAGTAAGCAAAAAAGAAGGTAAAAGTGCTTCATATAGTCCTATCAACAATCTAACTATCACAAATATAGAAATTTTAGGAATCAAGAATGATAGCAAATTCTTCAAATTCTGGATTATTCGACCAAATGCATTTTATTACGTCAGTTCTTGGGTTTTTTAACACTTAGAATACCTAAATAGCTAGTTGACAACATTATCTTATAGTTAAGCAGATTAAATCAATGTTAAGGGGACAAGATTTATTAGTATTATCTTTACATTTGAAATTAAGGCAAGAATTTAACTCATGAAAAAACAGGATATTAAAATTCTTTTAGTAGACGATGAACCAGATATTCTTGAAATTTTAAAATACAATCTTTCCTCGGAGGGTTATCAAGTTTATACGGCAAAAAATGGAATGGAAGGCGTAGAGAAAGCGAAGAAAAAGCATCCGCATCTAATTATTTTGGATGTTATGATGCCAGAAATGGATGGGATTGAAGCTTGTGAAATAATTAGAAATACAAAAGGTTTGGAAAACACCCTAGTTGCTTTTCTTACGGCCAGAGGAGAGGATTATTCCCAAGTTGCTGGTTTTAATGCAGGAGCCGATGACTATATAACCAAGCCTATAAAGCCTAAACTTTTAATAAGTAAAATTAAAGGCTTATTACGAAGGCTCAATGAAAATTCTTTACCGACTGACGAAATTATGAAGGTAGGCTCTTTGGAGATAAATAGAGAAGAGTATAAAGTGGTAAACAAAGGGGGTGAAATTATTCTGCCGAGAAAAGAGTTTGAACTTCTGGCCCTGCTAGCCTCAAAGCCTGATAAAGTTTTTAAGAGAGAGGTTATTTTGGATAAAGTTTGGGGGCAAGAGGTTGTTGTAGGAGGGAGAACCATTGACGTGCATATTAGAAAGTTGCGTGAAAAAATTGGAGACAATCATTTTAAAACCGTCAAAGGTGTAGGTTATAAGTTTGTACTGTAATGGCTACTCGAGTAAGGAAGTCGTATAAATTTGCCTTCAGGTCCGCTTTGTTTATTGCTATTATTTTAACAATCGCTTTATGGGCTTTTGTTTGGTTTTCAAAGATGGCAGAAATACAACTTCTAAGTATTTCGCTATTCTTTATAGTAGTTTTTCTAACTTCCTTTATTCTTATTCAAATTCGCCTAGAGAAGTATATCTATCGAAGAATAAAGCAGATTTACGACGATGTGTCTCTTTTAGAATCCTCTTCATTTACTTCCGGATCGGTCACCACGGACATGAAAACTCTGACGGAAGAAATTGAAAAATTTGCAAAGGACAAAAAGATTGAAATCGATACTTTAAAAATCCGAGAAGAATATCGTAAGGATTTTCTTGGCAATATTTCACACGAATTAAAAACACCACTTTTTACCGTACAGGGCTATATTCTCACCCTTTTAGATGGGGCGTTGGAGGATAAATCGGTTCGTAAAAAATACCTACAAAGGGCGCAGAAGGGGGTAGATCGATTAATCTATATAATCAAGGATTTAGATCTAATTACCAAGCTCGAAGTGGGAGATCTCAATTTAGAGAGGAGTAATTTTGATATTATTGAACTTATTCAGAACGTCTTTGACCTCTTAGAGATAAAAGCAGGAAAAAAGAAAATATCCTTGACTTTCGACATGAATTACGATACACCTATTTATGTATTTGGCGATAGAGATAAAATTCAACAAGTAGTTTCTAACCTAATTGTAAATTCCATTAAATACGGTCATCGTTCCGGAACCACTGAAGTTAGCATTGAAAACTTAATAAGAAACAAAGTTATAATTAGAATTACCGATAATGGGGAGGGGATGAGTGAAGAACACGTGCCACGTATATTTGAGAGGTTTTATCGCGTAGATAAAAGCGGAAGTAGAAAGGAAGGAGGTTCAGGTCTTGGCTTGTCTATTGTAAAACACATTATAGAAGCACATGGGGAAAAGATTTATGTTGAAAGTGTGCTGGATGTTGGATCGGAATTTTCCTTCACCTTAGAAAAGGCAGATCCGAATATAGAACTTGGAACGGTATCTGAAAAAAATAATTAGTTTTGATAAATCAATAATTATTTTTCATTTGGGAAGCAAGAATAAACTGAAACGTTTTAAACAAAACGACAGGTTTAAAAATGTTATTCAGCCTAGTAGGACTGAAATTATAGAGGGAGTATTTCCTTTTAAGGGAAGTTGGCGAGAACACTTTCAGAATAGCCATCCAATAGTTATAGAGCTTGGATGCGGTAAAGGAGAATACACCATAGAACTTGCCCGAAGAAATCCTTCAAAGAATTTCATAGGAATGGATATAAAGGGAGCACGACTTTGGAGGGGTGCCAAAACTGCCCTTGAAGAAAACCTTACTAATGTTGCGTTTTTACGATCTCAGATAGAGCTGATTGATTCGCTTTTTGGCCCGGAAGAGGTAGATGAAATATGGATTACCTTTCCGGACCCTCAGATAAAATTTAAGCGTACTAAGCATAGACTCACCAACATTAGTTTTTTAGAAAAGTATAAGCGAATTCTTAAATGCGGAGGTGTAATTAATCTTAAAACGGATAGTGAATTTATGCATGGTTATACTTTAGGACTACTACAGGGACTTAACTTGGATATTATTTATGCTAATCATGATGTTTACAAGAATGAAGGCAGTCCTGAAGAAGTTCTTGATATTCAGACTTATTATGAAAATCAGTATCTTGATAAGGGAAAGCCCATAACTTATATTAAGTTTAGGGTTCAATAGCCAATGATACATTCACTTATCTTATTTTTTGTAACGTTTTCTGCGGCCTTTATGGCCACAGTACCTCCAGGTCTACTTAATATGAATGCTGCAAAGACCAGTGTAAAAAAAGGAAAACTAAATGGAATAGTATTTAGTCTGGGGGTGTCCACAATGATAATGATACAGGCGTATATTGCCGTGGTAATCTCCAAATTACTCTTTCGCCACCCTGAAGTTTTAGATTTATTGCTTAAAACAGCTCTTTTTATTTTCGCAATTTTGGCAGTTGCATTTTTTATGGCGGCAAGGCGAGAAAAGGCCAAGAAAATTAAAATTGTAAAAGTCAGTAAAAAGAATAGTTACTTTAAAGGACTACTATTAGCGGCAGTAAACTTACTTACCATTCCATATTACAGTGGCCTTAATGCTATGTGGAGAGCCTCTGGGTGGATTAATTTTGAACTTTGGGATATCCTTACCTTTATAGGTGCCGCAGGTACTGGTTCCTTTATGGCTTTATACCTTTACACCATTTATTTTAATAGATTAGAATCTAAGACAGATAAATTTTCAAAGAATTCTAACTATATACTGAGTTTGCTTATGCTTGTGTTATTTATAATAACAACAATTCGAATTTTAAATTCTTAAGATGCCGGAATCCAAGGATAATTTTTTTGATAAAGTATACGACGTAAGTAAGGCAATTCCCTACGGTAGAGTTACATCCTACGGGGCTATTGCTAAGTACTTGGGCGCTGCAAAAAGTGCTAGAATGGTAGGTTGGGCGATGAATAAGACTGGCCATAGAGAAGATGTTCCGGCCCATAGAGTGGTTAACCGCAATGGAATACTTACGGGCAAGCATCATTTTGATGGAACAAATCTTATGCAACAACTATTGGAAAGTGAAGGAATAAAAGTGGTTGATCTTAAAATAGTAGAATTTGAAAAACACTTTTGGGACCCATCTATAGAGCTACTCTGATTTTATTTTTTTAAAATTTCATAGCTATAGTTCAGAATTTTTTTGAACTATAGTTTTATAGGCCTTTTCAATAGGAAGTCTTTAATCTTTCAAGGCTATAGTCTATCTTTGTTGTTTAGAATCATTTTATATAAAGTATTATTTTAGAGTTAGATGAAGTTGCTAAAAAAAGATATTTACAAAGCTTTAGAGACCATAACTGTACCTGGGGAGGGCCTAAACATGGTAGAGAGTGGGGCAGTAGACAATGTTCAGGTATTTGGAGATGAAGTAATAGTGGATATAACCATTAAAAACCCTAGTCTTCAGGCAAAAAAGAAAACAGAGGTTGAAATCTTAAAGGCTATTCATCGTGAGGTTTATAATAAGGCCAAGATTACTATAAATGTTAAGGTAGATGCTCCTCTTAAACCTAAGGTGAATGAAATAAAAGGAAAACCTATTCCTGGAATACAAAATATTATAGCTGTTGCTTCCGGCAAGGGTGGTGTTGGTAAATCAACTGTTACAGCAAACTTGGCAGTTAGCCTGGCCAAAATGGGCTTTAAAGTTGGCCTTCTCGATGCTGACATATATGGCCCGTCTATGCCAATAATGTTCGATGTAACTGAAAAAAAGCCATTGGCTACAGAAGTAAACGGCAAATCAAAGATGTTACCCATTGAGAATTATGGTGTAAAAATCTTGTCTATTGGGTTCTTTACGCAACCTAATCAGGCGGTCATATGGAGAGGTCCAATGGCATCCAAAGCATTAAATCAAATGATTTTTGATGCGGCCTGGGGAGAAATAGACTTTATGTTGATTGATCTTCCACCAGGAACAGGGGATATTCATTTAAGTATAATGCAAGCTTTGCCAATCACGGGAGCAGTGGTAGTGAGTACACCACAAGAAGTGGCATTAGCCGATGCGCGAAAAGGGGTTGCTATGTTTCAACAGCAATCCATAAATGTTCCTGTTTTGGGAATTATAGAAAATATGGCTTACTTTACACCAGAAGAGTTGCCGCAGAATAAGTATTATATTTTTGGCAATGAAGGGGCCAAGAATCTATCAACAGATTTAGAGGTGCCCTTTTTAGGGGAAGTACCAATAGTTCAAAGCATTCGAGAAGCGGGTGATATTGGTAGACCTGCGGCGCTACAAGTTGCAACCCCTGTAGAAAAAGCCTTTGAAGATATTACAAGGAATGTGGTTCAGCAAGTAGTTTCCAGAAACACAAGTTTACCTCCTACAGAGGCTATCAAGATAACGACTATGGCTGGCTGCTCGGCAGTTAAAAAGAAATGATTATGACATCAGAAGAATTGAAATCTAACATTGAAAAGGCATTGGATGAAATCCGCCCTTTTTTACAGAGCGATGGCGGAGATATTAAATTAATCTCCATAGATAACGATAAACTCGTCAAGGTGCAGCTTGAAGGAAATTGTGTTGGCTGCAGCGTTAACCAAATGACTTTAAAAAGCGGTGTTGAAATGACAATTAAAAAACATGCGCCTCAAATTGAAGAAGTAATTAATGTCTCTTAAAATCTTGTGCTAAAATCATTCTTCGAATGGCAACACCTCATGCAGTTGTTCTTTTCAAAAATTCTTAAAATTAGCTTCTAAGAAATAAATATGTCAGATATTAAAGTAGGTATCACTGATAGAGATGGAAATCATCATCTGGTAGATGCTCCCACCGATATGAATATGAATCTAATGGAGTTGGTTCGCACTTATGAACTTGCCCCGGAAGGGACTATTGGAGTATGCGGAGGAATGGCTATGTGCGCATCTTGCCAGTGCTATATAGAATCTAATCATAATTTAGGGAATAGGTCTGAAGAGGAAGAAGCTATGCTTGCTGAGGCTTTTAATGTAGAAGATAATAGTAGATTGGGATGTCAAATTTATATCACTTCACAACTAAATGGATTAGAAATTAAGCTAGCCCCGGAAGACTAAATTCTGGCCTGGTAGGTAAAAAGATTATAATACCTGCCTTCTTTTTCAATGAGACTTTCGTGGGTGCCTTGCTCGGCAATTTTCCCATTTTCAATAACCAGGATCTGATCTGCCTTTCTAATAGTACTTAGTCTATGTGCTATTACAAATGTGGTACGACCTTTGGTTAGTTCGGCTAAACTCTTCTGAATTAATCCTTCACTTTCCGTATCCAGATTTGAGGTGGCTTCGTCGAGAACTAATATTCTGGGATTGGCCAATACCGCCCTGGCAATGGCAATTCTTTGCCTTTGTCCTCCGGAGAGTTTAATCCCTCTTTCACCTATCAAGGTATCCAATCCTTCTTCAAATCTATCCGTAAACTCATCCACATAGGCCGCCTTAATAGCATTTTGTAATTCGTCCTCTGAGGCGTTTGGTCTAGGAAATAGGATATTTTCCTTTATTGTTCCCTCGAAGAGAAAATCATCCTGTAAAACTACACCTAAATACTTTCTATAACTCCTTAATTCTATTTTAGATAAATCCTTACCATCAATTGTAATTCTTCCTTTTTGGGGTGTAAGAAAACTGGCAGCCAATCCGGCAATAGTACTTTTTCCTGATCCAGAACTCCCCACTAGTGCCGTCACCGAGCCTGAGGGTACTTCAAAACTTACTTCTCGGATTACTTCCTTATCGGTTTCATAGGAAAAAGAAACATTTTCAAATACAACATCACCTTTTATCTCTTTTAGGGTGGTTGTTCTATGGTGCAAATCTGCCTCGGCTGTCATGTTCATAAGCTCTTCAGTCCTGTCCAAGCCAGCAAGGGCCTCTGTTAATTGACTTCCGATGTTGCTCATCTGAACTATAGGGGCAACCATTAAACCTAAAAGAAATGTAAATGTCAAAAACTCTCCAATGGTCAATTCGTCAATCATTATTTTATATCCTCCTAGACCCATAATTCCAGTTGTTGCTACCCCGAGAAGAAAGGTCGATGAACTTGTCATAAAGGCTGTAGCAGTGAGACTCTTTTTTACATTTTCATATAATTTCAGTACGCCATGTTCAAATATTTTATGCTCTTGTTTTTCTGCATTAAATCCTTTGATTACACGTATGCCGCCTAAAGTCTCGGTTAAACGTCCAGTAACTTCCGCATTGATTTTACCTCTGTTCCTGAAAATAGGTCGAATAATTTTAAAGGCTTTAAGTGCAATTACGGCGAATATGGCTAAAGGAACAAGGGCAAAAAGAGTCATACTTGTACTTATTCTTAGCAGTAAAATCAAAGAAACAACAGCCGTTATTGAACCTCCAACCAGTTGTACAAGACCTGTCCCAATTAGATTTCTTACTCCTTCTACATCCGACATTATTCTAGACACTAATTCTCCTGATTTGGTATTGTCAAAAAAGCGAATAGGTAAAGAAAGAATCTTTTTTTGTACTTGGGCCCTAAGCTCTGATATCATATACTGAGCTTGAACACTTAGTATTTTAGTAAGCAGAAAAGAGGTAATGGCCTGCACTAATATGGCGGTTATTACCACTCCAATTAATATTTTTAAAAAGTCTAGATCTTTATTAGGAATTATATCATCCATCAAATATTTAAGAGATAATGGAGCTACAAAGCTAGCGGCCTTACTTATTACAATTAGGATTAGACCAATAAAGACTAAATTTCTTCTGGGCCAAATGATTGTCTTAAAGGCTTTTAAAACACTTATTTTTTTATCGGACATATTAAATACAACACTTTTAGTTGTGAAAGGTCGTAAATTAAAGTAAAATTGCTTTTAATTACCCGGATTATTATTTATTCTATGTTCTAGTGGCTGTTACTTTTTAATCCTCCAATTAACTATAAAACGAAATTTTTAAAGGACGGAGATAATGTTTACATAAGTAAGACATAGAAATAAAAGGGAGTATCCGTACCATTAAAAATAGTAGCCAAAAATTAAAGACATAAGACTCTGTAGTATTTCTAAGGAATCAGAAAGTGGATTAGGAAAGAGTCTATTGAATCTTAAAACAAAGTTTTTAAAACGCGAAATAATGTCATATCAAATTGGGAAAATAAAAATACTTCTACTCCTTGGAGGCGTCCTTTTTTGCATGCTTTCCTGTGTTACAAATGGGAGTGCTGAGGAAGAAAGGTGGTTAAAAATAGCAGAGCGTGTTACGATTATTAGGGATGATTTTGGAGTGCCTCATATCTATGGAAAAAGTGATGCCGATGCAGTATTTGGGTTGCTATATGCCCAATGTGAAGATGATTTTAATCGTGTGGAGCAAAACTATATATGGGCAATTGGAAGGTTGGCAGAAATTGAAGGTGAAAAAGCTCTATATAGTGATTTACGTGCTCGAATGTTTATGAGTAAGGAAGAGGCACTTGCCAAATTTGATAATAGTCCTGAATGGTTAAAAGAGTTATGTATAGCTTTTGCAGATGGCATTAACTACTACCTTTTTACCCATCCAGAAGTCTCACCCAAACTAATAACACATTTTGAACCCTGGATGCCAATGTATTTCAGTGAAGGTTCTATTGGCGGAGATATAGAGCGGATTGACGTGGATAAAATACAAGCCTTTTATGAGAATAATGAGGCCATTCCGTTGGCGGTAGAACTTAAAAAGCAAAATACGCAGAAGGAGTTAGAACCTCAAGGTTCTAATGGTATTGCCCTATCTGGCAGTTTAACTCAGAGTGGTAATGCCATGTTGTTAATAAATCCGCATACTTCTTTTTATTTCAGGGGAGAGGTCCACGTAGTTAGTGAAGAGGGATTAAATGCTTATGGAGCAGTTACTTGGGGTCAGTTTTTTGTCTACCAGGGTTTTAATGAAAGAACAGGTTGGATGCATACTTCCACCTACACCGATGTATTAGATGAGTTTAAAGAAACCTTAGAGAGAAAGGCCAATGGTCTGGTTTATAAATATGGTGATGAATGGAGACCGATAAAGGAATCGGAGGTTATCCTTAAATACAAAACTGCAGAGGGTAGCTCCGAGAAGGTGTTCCCCATTTACAAAACGCATCATGGACCTTTAACACATAAGGAGGGAAAATTTCCAATTTCTTCTTCAATGATGTGGGACCCCGTAACGGCATTAGAACAATCCTTTATTCGAACAAAACAAGAAGACTATACGGGGTTTCGTAAGATGATGAATCTACGTACTAATTCTTCGAATAATACTGTTTATGCCGATGCTGATGGCACAATTGCTTATTTTCATGGCAACTTCATTCCAATACGCGATACCATATTTGACTATTCTAAACCTGTAGATGGAAGTAACCCCGAAACAGATTGGAAGGGCTTACACGAGGTAGATGAACATATTACCTTATTAAATCCCCCAAATGGGTGGATACAGAATTGTAATTCTACTCCCTTTACAGCTGCTGGAAATCATAGCCCTAGGGTAGAGAACTATCCAAAATATATGTCATTAAACCGGGAGAACTTTAGAGGGATACACGCAATATCTTTATTGCAACAGAAAGAAGACTATACCATAGACAGTCTGATTTCTTTAGCTTATGACCCATATTTACCTGCTTTTAAAGTTCTTATACCAGGATTGCTTGAGGCATATAATGAAAGTATGTCCGAGCATAAAGAATTGGCAGGACCAATAGCCGTTTTAAGAGAATGGGATTATAAAACATCCATAACGTCTGTTGCAATGACTCTCTCGCACTTTTATGCCAGCCATTATAGTAAACAAATAGACTTGCCTTTCGTTGCCAGCGATATGGAACGCTTACATTATTTTGGTAATTCTTCCCCTAGGGAAGAAAGGCTTCGGATTTTTAAAGAAAGCCTGAGTATTTTAGAGGAAGACTTTGGGTCTTGGAATATAGCCTGGGGAGAAGTTAATAGATACCAGCGTTTAGATGGTGGAATAAGACAGGCATTTAATGATGACTTACCCAGTTCGCCGATTGGCTTTGCTTCAGGAAGATGGGGAGCTCTAGCGGCTTATGGGGCTAGGTATAACAATAATACTAAAAAGATTTATGGGACTCGAGGGAATAGTTTTGTTGCCGTTGTGGAGTTTGGACCCAAAGTTAGAGCTAAAACTATTTTAGCTGGAGGGCAAAGTGGAGATCCAAGTTCCCCGCATTTTGGTGATCAAGTGGTTCCTTATGCCGATGTGAAATTTAAAGAAGCTGCTTATTATAAGGAGGATGTTTTAAAAAGAGCAGAGGAAACTTACCGTCCGGGCAAAAGATAATTATTAGTCTTTTACTACAATTAGTGAGGCTTTAGATCCTGTAGACAACATCCATTGATTGGAGTGTATTAACTGACCGTTCTCGTCATAGACGTCTACTTGTGCTGTGTTGGGCCCGGATGAGCCCTGATTTAAGGCCTCAAAATCTAATCTATTAAAGCCCTTCTGAAGATCAATGTTAACCCCTTTGAACGCACCTGTCAATAATAAATTGGCTTCTGCAATCTCTCCATTAACAAATATTCTTATGCGGTCCCCATCAACAAATTCGTGATCTCTGCAAACAATTCCAACATAGGTTCCGCCCGTTCTTACATCACCCAGATACATATCTCCAAAGTGTTTTTTAGAATTCGAATTCTGGCGTTCACCTACTTTGGTGTCTAACTTTAAATCATAACCAGCTTGTTTTAATTCTTTTTCTGGGAGCATTTTGATATTTCTGGCCTGTGGACTTTCTTTAAAACTTTTTTTGCTGAAATCAAGAACTGATGGGATATTCAAAGAAGGCCCTGCCTTTGGAGTGCTTTTTAAGTCCAAGTTTTTATCCGCATTTATTTCTAGGGGCTGTACCGTGGAAAAATCTGTTTGCGCCTGTATATTAATGAGAATGAATAAAAATAAAAAAAGAAATATTCCCTTTTTCATGACTTGCTTTTCTTGGTGTAAATTTAGCAAATACCTTGCCATATGGGCTTAAGATGGTGTTAAATTCGACTAAAGGGGTAAATAGATACCAATAAGATGACTTGGGAATATTGCTCCCTACACCTCATAGGTTTCTCCAGAATAAAACAAGTCATCTGTTTTTGAAAAAGAAGAATTTGCCTTGACCTTATCTGTAAGTTGTGCATCTCTATCTTCAAATATAACATCCTCATAACTCCTGATGATGCCCGTTACCAATGGATATTCCAGTCTAACCAACATTTGATGTAGTGTGGGGTCTTTCTCCTTGGCATTATGTATAAGGATATCTTTTTCACTTATACCGTTTTTCCCTATGGTAACAACCTCTAATTGAAGGCCTTTTAGGATTAAACCCTTATTTTTTTCTTTGCCAAAAACCATGGGCTCTCCGTGTACAGCAAATAACTGTTTATCTTCTCTTACTGATTTATCCGTATATTTCGTAAAGCATCCGTCGTTAAAAATGGGACAATTTTGTAATACTTCAATTAAAGAAGTCCCTTTAAACTTTTCCGCTTCAATAAACAATTGTGTCATGTCTTTTGGAGTATTTCCGCCAATTCTGGCAAAGAATCTAGCCTGTGCTCCTAGAGCCAATTCCCCTGGATGGAAGGGTGGCTGGGTATTGCCATAAGGAGAGGATTTTGTCTTCTGACCCACCAAAGAGGTGGGAGAGAATTGTCCTTTAGTAAGACCGTATATTTCATTGTTAAATAATATAATATTTAGGTCTAGATTTCGTCTTAAAACATGTATAAAATGATTTCCACCTATGGCTAGAGAATCCCCGTCACCAGTTATTACCCAAACACTTAACTTAGGATTTGCCAGTTTTACTCCGGAAGCAATGGCAGGCGCTCTCCCGTGAATGCCATGCATACCATAGGTGTCCATATAATAAGGAAATCTGGAAGAACAGCCGATACCTGATATGAATACAACATCTTCCTTGTTAATTTCCATTTGCGGCAGTGCCATTTGCATTGCTCTTAGAATAACATAATCATCGCATCCAGGACACCAGCGGACTTCTTGGTTGCTGGCAAAGTCTTTAAAAGAATATTTCTTTTTTTCTATAGAGGCCATAGTTAAGAGATTTCCGTATTAAAGACCTCCACCAGTTCGGCATTGCCAAAGGGAAGACCTTGTACTTTGTTATATTGAACAATATGGAAGGATGGGAAATTGTTTCGCAATACAGATGCAAATTGCCCCATATTTAGCTCGCAAACGATTATTTTATTAAATCCTGATAATATATTCTTTGTATTCTTGGGAAGGGGAGCTAGGTAATTAAAATGTGCCAGACCAATTTCTTTTAAGCCCTCATTATTTAATTGTTTTACAGCAGCATATAAGGTGCCATAAGTGCCGCCCCAACCTACGACCAATAGTTTCCCTTTTGTTGCAAATTCTATTTTTAAGTCTGGAATATAATTGGCTACTCTTTTTACTTTATCTGCCCTAATCCGAGTCATTTCTTCATGGTTTTTTGGGTCATACGATACCTGTCCAGAACTTTTATCTTTTTCTAATCCGCCAAGGCGATGTTCCAGATTTGGTGTGCCTGGAATAGCCCATTCTCTTACGAGATTTGCTAAATCTCGATCATAGGGATTCCAGCTTGAATTTACATCTGCCTTGTTTTTTTTCCTAGTCTCTATTTCTGGCATTTCTGAAACTTTTTGAATTTTCCATGGCGCTGATCCATTGGCAATATAACCATCAGATAATAGAATTACCGGAGTCATATGTTCTAAGGCAAGTTTTGCCGCTTCATAGGCATATTTAAAACAATTTGAGGGAGTACTGGCTGCAATCACAATAATCGGACTTTCACCATTTCTTCCATACATGGCTTGTAAAAGGTCGGATTGCTCTGTCTTTGTTGGCAATCCGGTAGAAGGCCCTCCTCTTTGCACGTTAACAACAACCAGGGGGAGTTCCAAAATCATTGCCAGCCCTAAGGCTTCGCCTTTAAGAGCCATACCTGGGCCAGATGTGGTTGTGATGGCCAGGTCTCCTGCAAAGGCCGCCCCTATAGCTGATGTTATCCCGGCAATTTCATCTTCGGCCTGAAAAGTTTTTACCCCAAAGTGTTTGTGTTTGGCGAGCTCATGAAGAATGTCCGAGGCAGGTGTTATTGGATATGACCCCAGAAAAAGTTCAAGACCAGATTTTTCTGCGGCTGCAAGAAAGCCCCAGGCCGTAGCCGTGTTACCCATAATAATACGATATGTGCCACTGGCCATTTTTGCAGGTGCTACGGTATATGCATTTGGAATTAATTCTAGGGTTTCAGCATAAAAAAAACCAGCATTGAGGACCTTAGTATTTGCTTCAATGAGTTCAGGTCTGGATTTGAACTTCTTCTTAAAAAATTCAATAGTATGCGAGGGAGATCGGCTATACATCCAATATACCATGCCTAAAGCAAACATATTTTTACTTCTGGTGATAGTCTTGTTATCTAGCCCTTTTACTTCTTTTAAAGCCTCTTTCGTTAGAGAAGTCATAGAGACTTCGATTACTCTATAGTTGTTTAGGCTACCATCTTCCAGAGGATTACTATCATAAAGTGCCTTTTCTAAGTTTTTTCGTGTAAATGAATCGATATCCACAATTATAGTATGACCCGCGTGTACCGAATGAAGATTAGTCTTTAGACCAGCCGGATTCATGGCAACTAATAGGTCTACATTATCGCCAGGAGTACTTATTTCCACACTTCCTATATGTACTTGGAAACCCGACACCCCGTATAAACTTCCTTGAGGAGCTCTGATTTCGGCAGGGTAATTTGGGAAAGTAGCAATATCATTACCGAACATGGCTGAAGTATCCGAAAACTGACTTCCCGTTAATTGCATTCCATCGCCCGAATCCCCAACAAATCTAACAATAACAGCTTCAAGAGCTTTTAGACCTCCTTTTTTAATTTCCATAGCAAAAAAAGCAATATTTATTTCATCAGTAATTTAGATAAAAATAGAATCAGAATGCACCATCTTTACTTTCTCTATCACTAAATGTACAGAGAATTCAATAAACATCATATAAAAAATTAGTCTAAAAGTTTCGCCTGAGAAGCTTCTAAACTATAAAAATGTCTCCTGAATTTTTAGTAACTAACGATCAATAAATACTATTTTTTAAAGAATTACGTAGTTTATTTTCCCCAAGCGCTTTTAATGAAATCAAGGAAATTTTTATGCATTATTCCTTCAATCTGATTTGAGGTATACCCCCTATTGGTTAGCAATTTGGGAATATTCTGTAAGTCCGCAATAGTGTCCAAATCATAGGGAGCTTGTTCTCGACCAAACCCACCGTCTAAGTCGGTGCCGATTCCAACATGCTTAGCATTGCCAGCAAGCTGACAAATGTGATCTAAATGATCTAACATGGTGTTTAGTGTAACCTTCATCCTTTTGGGGTCGGATACGCCTCGTTTCCAATTAGGCACCATCATCCAAGCGTCTAAAGCCAAACCAATTACAGCACCTCTATTAATTAATTCTTTTATTTGTTCGTCAGTGAATTGTCTGTTGTGATTAACTAAACTACGACAATTATTATGGCTGGCCCATAGTGGACCATCGTAATAGTTTAGACTTTCCCAAAAGCTTTCATCGCATAAATGTGTAGCATCTAAAATAAGATTGAGCCTGGCTATTTCAGCTAGGAGATTTTTACCAATATTTCCAATACCTCCTTTTGCGTTTGTGCCTTGGGCATAAGTGCCTGGTCCGTAGTGGGCAGGGCCAATGGCTCTTAAGCCTTGCTCATAACTTTTTTCTAAATAACCTATGTCAAAAATAGAATCTGCCCCTTCCAAACTTAAAATATAACCCACAGGTTTTTTCAGCGAATCTCCGTTTTCCCATAAGTCTAAATGCTTATTTAAGCTGTTCAAATCTGTAATTTGCGACATTTCTCCTTCGTACTCCATTGCCTTATACCATGCTAGTTGTCCCTGAGTCTGGGCCCATGCCTGTTGAGGCGAATTCCAGCCGGGAATTGGGTTGTCTTTTTTTACATAGCGAGCTATCTGCGTTGCCATACACAATCCAATGTTGCCTTTTCTCATCGCAGGTAGAGACACCGTATTTTTCCCTCTATCTGGTTTGTCTTTTAAGCCTTTTTCTGCCTGTCTAATATCCTCTACGGACCATCTCAGATCTCTATTCCATTCCAAGGCATTCATAGCCAAGTCTAAATGCGCGTCAAAAATAAACATGTGAATATTAAATATTTAATTGATGATCTCTTGCCGCAACCTTCCATTCTCCTTCAAGCTTTTTATCCCGTACGGTTAATAATTTTGGATATTTTGCCACAGTGGGGCAAATGTGCATAGGAATGCCATAAAAAATATCTCCAATAGATAAGGCTTCGCTATTATGGTATTCGATTACGAGGTGTTCTTCACTCTGTCCTATCTGCTTACTGTCTTCCAAGCCGAAAATTTTAATTCTTGGAAAAGTCATTTCAGGTGCCATAGCCTTATGACCTAGGTCTAAGCATATGATATCCTTAGCTGGCTTGCTTATTATTCGAGATACTAAAACTGCAGCTTTTAAAAATGGCATTTCTTTGAAAAGGTTCCCGTAGCCTTCATCCCAGAGAAGGGTAGTTCCAGGGCTCACCTCTACCCCGTCTCTCTTTGCATGAATAGGAAATGAGGGAGACCCTCCAAGAACCAAGGAAGGTACTTTTGTACCTTCTTTTTCTATGCTTTCTTTTAACGCCAGTACCCTCTGAAAAGCTTTGTCGCAGTCCTTTTTTCTTTCCTCAAAATCCGGATTTCGTAGATGTCCATCATAGCTGTGTAGACCTTGTGCATTTAAGAATTGGTTCTCTTCAATTTTTTTAAATAGTAAATGAGCTTCATTGTTTGGCTCAATTCCTGTGCGGTTCATGCCCACATTAAGATCTAAAAACAAGGAAATAACCACCCCATTATTCTTTGCTATTTGGGCCATTTCCTGTGCGGTATTTTCATTATCTACAATGGTAGAAAACATAGTATTGGGGTATTCCTTAATCAGTTTTGCATAACGGTCTAAATTGGCGCCTACAGGCTGCATAGCTAATAAGACATCTTTGGCATCATTCATTGCTAAGAGTTCAGCTTCTGCGATAGTGGCACACTTGAATTTTGTAATCCCTTTATTCATCTGCATTATAATTATTTCTGCAGTTTTATGGGTTTTGATATGTGGTCGCAATTTTTTTGCATCTCCTGATATTTCTATCATTAGATCTATATTTCTATCTATTCTCTCTGGATAGATTAATAAGGCGGGGGTATTCAAAGATTCCGGCGATTCAATTTCATACCAATTTTGATCAATCATAAAGGCCGAATTTAATGTAACTGGAACATGGCTTCGATTTCCACAGGAATATTTCCAGGCAACATCATTCCAACGGCGCTTCTTACCCCTACACCCATTTCATTGCCAAAAATATCCGCCATTAACTCGCTAAACCCGTTAATTACCAATGGATGCTGCCCAAAATCAGGAGTGGAATTTACCATTCCTAGGACTTTTACCACCCTCTTAATCCGGTCTACATCGCCAAAATGTGTTTGTATTGTAGACAACATGGTGAGGCCTACCTGTTCGGCGGCTAATTTGCCCTGTCCTAAATTTAAATCATCTCCAACTCTGCCTGTAATTAAGGTTCCATCTGTTTGCATGGGCCCTTGACCGGAAACGTACAAAAAGTTATCAATTACTAATATAGGTCTGTATAGCCCCGCAGGAGGAGGTGCTGGAGGTAAAACCAGGCCTAAGGTTTCTATTCTTTTAGAGGGTGAATCGTTCATAGTATAAAATTAAAGGATTGAATTTAATATCAAAACGCCGAGAATACCAATAACTCCAATGGTTGTTTCCATAACAGTCCATGTTTTTAATGTGTCCTTAACGGAAAGATTAAAGTATTCTTTAAATAACCAAAACCCACCATCGTTTACATGAGATAACATTAAACTTCCAGAGCCAATGGCGAGCACCATTAATTCTGGACTAACTCCGGAGGATTCTATTAAAGGTAAAACAATTCCTGCGGCAGTTAGTCCTGCCACAGTGGCTGAGCCAACACAAATCCTTAGCACTGTTGCAATTAACCAAGCTAGGATTAGGGGAGATATTGCAGAGCCATCTAGCAGGCTTCCAATATAATTACTAACTCCGCTATCAACAAGAACTTGTTTAAGGGCTCCCGCTCCTGCTATGATTAATAAAACCATGGTAATACCAGATATGGAACTCCCAACAGAAGCCATAACTTCTACCATCTTTTTATTTCGTCCAAGGCCAAGGGTAAAAATAGCAACTAAAACAGCTATAAGCATCGCGATAGCAGGGTTCCCCAAAAACAAGATAGTGGAATATAAGAAGAAATCGGGGGTAAGAAATAATTCGCTAACAGCTGCTATTCCTATCAAAAAAATGGGCAATAACGCAGTGAGTATACTTATACTCATACTCGGCATTTCTTCATCTTTAAAAACCTTTGGATTAACAAACTCTTTTAAGGGAGTTGCGCTTATATTTTTTACTGTTTTAGAAAAGATAGGTCCGGCGAAAATAATTGCCGGAATGGCTATCACAATCCCATAAAGAAGCGTTTTTCCCAGATTTGCCCCAAACATTATAGATATTGCCGTGGGCGCAGGATGCGGTGGCAGATATCCATGGGTAACCGAAAGAGATGCTAAAAGAGGCAGGCCTACATAGAGTAAAGGTAATTTGGTAGCAGCGGCAATGGTAAAGACTAGTGGAATCAAAATTACGAAACCAACAGAATAGAACATAGGAATGCCAACAATAAACCCCGTAAGTACTAGAGCCCACTGAATATTTTTTATGCCAAACTTGGACACTAAACCTGTGGTAATTCGTTGTGCTGCGCCACTGTCTGCAACCAATTTACCTAGCATGGCACCAAAACCTAGAATCATTACCAGAAAACCTAAAGTATTCCCAATACCATCCTGGATAGATTGTATTAATTTGTCCAATGACATCCCTTCCGCAATGCCCACAAATAGGCAAACTATAATAAAGGCAATAAAGGCGTTTAGTTTAAATCGGGCAATTAAGACAAAGAGAATTAATATGCCAATTAGTACAATAATTAAGGGCATTTTTAGGTGGGCTTTTTTATGTTAGTAATAAAGAAATTTACCTTCAAGGAAATATGCAAAATGTTAGGCTTCCTCCGGGGATAAATACTTGTAAACTAAACCGGCTAATAAGGCTCCCACAATTGGGGCTACCCAAAATAACCATAATTGGTCAATAGCCCAATCTCCCGCAAACAATGCCTGGCTAGTACTTCGCGCCGGGTTTACAGAGGTATTGGTAACAGGTATACTAATAAGGTGTATTAGGGTAAGACCAAGTCCGATTGCTATGCCAGCCATTCCTTTGGGTGCTTTAGAATGAGTAGCACCAAGAATAATAATTAGAAACATAAAGGTCATAACAACTTCAGTGATAAGCGCAGCTAACATACTATATCCGCCGGGCGAATGTTCTCCATAGCCGTTACTTGCAAAGCCACCTAGTTCAAATCCCGGTTTTCCCGATGCAATAAGATATAACAATCCTGCACCCGCGATACCCCCAAGCACTTGTGCAATAATATAAGGAACTAACTCTTTTTGACTAAATCGACCTCCTATCCACAGGCCTATAGACACAGCCGGATTCAAGTGACAGCCAGAGATATGTCCAATGGCATAAACCATAGTTAATACAGTGAGACCAAATGCCAGTGAGACACCTACAAATCCAATACCTAATTCTGGAAAGGAAGCCGCCAAAACTGCACTTCCACATCCCCCTAGAACTAACCAAAGGGTACCGATAAATTCAGCTACTAATTTTTTCATAATATGTGTTGGTTTAAATTATTCTCAGACAAGATACTTATTTTCTAATGGAATTAAATCCTATTAGTTTAGATTATGGCATGGAAGTAATAAATGATTTTAAAAAACCTGGGTTTTCTATTTAATACTGGCGCATCTTAGAAAAGATTAAAAAGTTTAAGCTAATCCCACTGGTTAAAATGGAAACTGACAAAAGTCATAGGCTTTGCCGTAGCTCTGATTTAATTTTGATAGATATATTCTTCTTATATTTTGTTTTCTGGACATATAATTTGTCTGGCCAATATAAATTTTAAGCTATTCTTTATATCTTAACTGATTAACAACTAGAACTATAAATATGAATCAAACTAAAAAAAGATGGCAATTAAAACACAGTATGGTTTTGTTGCGCCTATTTATTGGATGGCACTTCCTGTATGAAGGTGTCATTAAACTCTATAATCCCGATTGGACTTCTTTTGGATATTTAGCCACAGCCCAAGGTCCATTTGAATCCTTCTTCTTATTCATGGCTAAAGAACCATTTATCGGATGGGCTGATACCCTTAATTGGATGGCTTTGATGTTTGTTGGGATTACACTTATTTTGGGTTTCTATGAAAAAATAGGGGCACTAGTTGGGGTACTTCTCCTGGCTTTGTACTATTTCTCTCATCCAGCCTTTCCATGGCTGCAGCAACTCAATGTCGAGGGCAGTTATTGGTTTATAAATAAGAACTTAATTGAACTCGCCGCCTGTTTGGTGCTTTATCAATATCCAACGGGGCAATTTTTTGGCATAAAATATCTATTAAATAAGAAAGAACAACCTAAAACCGAGACCGTATGAAATGGACAAGAAGAGATGCCTTAAAGGGCTTAGGCGGGATTCCAATCCTTGGAGCAGTTTGGTGGGCAGGAGCCTCTAATGCCGTTTCAAAAAACAAGGAAAGATCTGCAATTTTAGAACAACTCAATATTCAACCAAGCTTGCCATCAGCCGTTAAAACAATTGATGGAGCAGCTGTAAAAGTTGGTATTATAGGTTTTGGTATTAGAGGGGAACAGTTATGCCGAGCTTTGGGCTTTGCTACCAAAGAATGGTTAGAAGATATGCGATTGGCGGCAGAGGAAGATCCGAACCACAGCAGATTGAAAGACTTTCTTAATCAGGATAAATTAAATGTACAATTAACCGCTGTTTGTGATATTTATGATGTAAGAGCAAAACGTGTCATAGATTCTTTTTCAGACGAAACAACAAAGGTGGTTAGATTTAGGAATTACAAAGAAATGATCCGAAGTGGAAAGGTAGATGCGGTAATTATTGCAACCCCAGATCATTGGCACGCTCCTATGGCAATTGATGCATTAAATAATGGAATACATGCTTATGTAGAAAAACCAATGACCCATACTATTGAGGAAACTTACCTTTTAAGAGATGCAGCAAGAAAGTCTAAAGCAGTTCTTATGGTAGGACATCAACACAGACAAACGCTGAGTTTTCAAACAGCCCAAGACATAGTAGAAAAAGGGGTACTAGGACATGTTTCATTGGTACAGACTAATACCAATAGAAATGACGACAACGGTGCATGGAATTATTATTTAGAAGAAGAGGCAACGCCCCAGACAATAGACTGGGATCAGTTTTTAGGAACAGCTCCGAAAATCCCATTTAATAAAAACCATTTTTTTAGATGGCGAAAATGGTGGGCATACGGTTCCGGTTTATCAGGCGATTTACTAACTCATGATTACGACAGGTTAAACTGTGTATTAGAAATGGGTATTCCAAATTCTATTACCGCTTCAGGTGGTATTTATACCCATAGAGATGGAAGAAACGTTCCGGATGTATTACAGGTAAATATGGAGTTTCCTAATTTTAGTACCGGTAGCAGCCAGAAAGCAGGAAAAGAAAAGGGGATGACCTTCGTTTACAGCGCTACTTTAGGAAATGGCTTTAGTAGACCAACAATTTTGATGGGACACGATGGTACCATGGAATTAGGAAACAGGTTAACCATTTGGCCGGACGGGAGATCTACAAAGTATGCTGACATGTTAGAGGCAGAAAGAATGAATCCTGGAATTCCTATGTATCAATACAATCCAGGGGCTAGTGTGCCGGATGCGGTATCTTCGGCCACCTCTCAATATTTTGCCGATAAGGGACTTATGTGGACGTATATAAACGGCGCCAGAGTTGATTCTACTTTCTTACACCTTAGAGAATGGTTAAGTAATACACGTAATGGAGGTAAAGTTAGTTGTGGGATTGATGAGGGTTTTGATGAAGCTATTACAGCTCATATGACCGGACTATCTTACAAATTAGGTCGCAGAATTGATTGGGATCCTGAATTGCAACAGATTGTTCCAATAGAAGGGATAAACTTTGACGAGGTTCTGTTGGGTTCTTTACAACAGGAGACCTAATTTACTTTTAAAACAAGAAAATTATAAAGGAGCAGCGTTTAAAAACGCTGCTCCTTTTTATTTAAATTTTATGAAAATATTAAGATAAACTGATAAATATCATATAATTCGCAATTTACTTGATGTAAATTTATGTAATTCTTAATACAAATAGTCATGCAAGTAAAGAAAAACCCAAAAGTAGACTTAAATAGAAACAGCGGACTGTATTTTGTAATGGGTCTTACAGTCGTTCTATTTTTGACCTGGCGTGCACTAGAATACAAATCGTATCCTAAGGACGCAACTACACTTGAAGTAGCTCAAGCAGTAGATGATTTAAAAGAAGATGTGCCAGTTACTGAAGTTCTTAAAACTACACCTCCACCTCCTCCGCCAGCAGCTCCTGAACTAATTGAAGTTGTAGATGACTCTGAGGAGATCGAGGAAACAATAATTGAAAGTACTGAAACCAGCCAAGAATCGGTAATTGAAGAGGCCATTGCGGTGGACGACGTTGAGGTAGACGAGGTAGAAGAAGAAATTATAGTTCCTTTTGCCGTTATTGAAAACGTTCCTATATATCCCGGTTGTGAAAACGCAGTAGGTAATGACGAACGTAAGGCTTGCTTCCAAAAAATGATCCAGGAACATATTAGACAACAGTTTAGCTATCCCGCAAGTGCTCTAGAATTGGGAATTAAAGGGAAAGTATACGTGCAGTTTATGATTAATTCAAAGGGTTATGTCGAAGCCATTCGAACAAGAGGACCAGACAAGATGTTAGAAAGAGAAGCGCAGCGAATTATTGCATCCCTTCCTACTATGACGCCAGGAATGCAACGTGGTAAGTCCGTTAAAGTTCCTTACAGTATACCTATTAATTTTTTAATTCAATAAGCTTACGGCTATTTGAGAGGGATTGATTCTTTACAGTTGCCTTTTTAGGCTAATTGTCTAGAATCAATTCTTTTTTATGGCATAAGCAGATAATTTTTGTGGCCCTTCTAAAAGAATTCTAATAATTTGTAGGGTGCCATCGTCTTTGGTGGCTATCTGCCATTTAATCAGAGAGATTTGCCCTTCTTCAATTTCTATACCGGTAATACTCCTAGGGTGTACACAGCTACCATCGTTAAAAAATGGAATATTGCCCGGTTCTGGAAATCTTGGTCTATGCGTGTGCCCTGTAAGCGTAATAAGCATATTATTTTTTAGTATCCAGCGCTTAATACGTTTTTCTACTTTTATTAGCTCCTTATGATTTTTTGCGGGGCTTGTAGGATCTGCAATTCCCCACACTTGTAATGGTTTCCATAGAACCCTAACTAAAAACCGATTGATACGCCATCCATGGTAATTCATGAATTCTGCCTGATGCCCATGGGTTAAAAAAATTTGTTGCCCGCTATTCCGGTGTTCGAGAACAATTGCTTCTTGGTAAACTAAGCCATCTAGTAAGTTAGATTCTGCCTCGTTCTTAGGTTCAAAATAAGTGTATAGATTTTTCTTTACATATTCAGGGTCTTTATATACCATATCATGATTACCATATATCATGTGAAGCCTGGAAGAATCATGGTATTTTTTTAAGAGAAGATAGATGTTCTTATGGGCTTCGAAAACAGCTTGGAAGTTCAGGTTTTCCCAAAGTTCATCACCATCTCCTATTTCGCAATAACTAAATCCTTCTTTGTAATAATGTTTTAAGGCGTGGTAATAGATATTTCTATTGTTTGCAAACTCATCTGCAAAGCTGTTGTCTCCCCTATGACAATCACTAAAAAAAATAAATTTTGAAGTGTTATCATAATAGAGTTTTTTGGCATTTTTATAGGCTCTTGTAAATCTTTCGAAAGAGGACATCCTTATTTTTAGGAGTAATATCCTAAAAAAGCACGATATATCGTAATAATTTCCTTAACATAAACAAATCGATTTGTTTTGTAATTTTATGAAGGTATTGCAGACTAATAGTATCATGATGAAAACTACAGATAAAGAAATGCCCTTACAAATGCTTATCAGTTTTGATAAGATATTAAAAAGGTATGACGAGATGGCTAAAAGCCCGGATAAGTTTTTGGCGTCCAAGGCAAAGCACGTTCTAAAAACACAGGCTCCATACCCCATACTCCGAGAAGGTTTTGATGATGTATCCTTGCTACAAGAACATGAAGACGTTATTAAAGTAATTTTACAAGACTCTTTTGCGGATGTCCTGGGACAAAATGAAATAAAGACCGCTTCCTTACCATATTACAATGTACTTTTTAACGCATCTCCCAGGTTTAAAAAAATAGTTGAAAATGCCGGAACAGACTACGTCCCTTTTTTACGGAATCAGGAAGAAGGGATAGACTACATCATGGCCTGTATTGTAATTCTGAATTTTCATTACGGATATCAATTAGATTTTAGCAGACCATATTTTTATGATATTCCCGATGCCAATGGTATTATGCGGCATTATCGCATACTGTACAATGCAGATTTTATGGAAATAATACCTACTTCCCTCTCCAAAGATATTACTCAAGAAGATGTAGATAGACTGTTAGAGAATCCAGAGGACATGAGTTTATGGAAAGAGATGATTCCTCCCAATAGCTTTATTTCAAAAGGATTCGTTATTTCTAATATGTTTGATGTTACTGCTGAACACACGATATCTGAGATAAAGACGGCATTGATATCAAGCGATAAAAGAGGAAGTGAAAATTTTATCACGGATCTCCAAGAAACCTTTAAATCTTTTTTTAAAGTTAAAGAGCTTAGAATAGGGTTTGTTACCTATAACGCTGAAGAGGATCAATTAGAAAGAGTTTTTGGAAACGGAATGGAGAGCTTTCTCCTAAATGATGCTAACAAGAAAATCTGCAATAAGCTACTCTGTGAAGGTTCTTATGAGAGACTTTTAGAAGAAAAATCCTATTTCGCTATTTCGGATGTAGACAAAGCATATAAAATCTCTGAAGGAAGTGCGCCTTATAAATCTCTGTATGAGCAAGGAATTAAGAGCGCCATTTTTGCTCCTATCGTCAATGAAGGTCAGTTGTTAGGGGTATTAGAACTAGTTTCAACAAAAAAGAATAAACTAAACGGAATTAACGCTAATAAGCTAGAAGATGTAATGCCCTACATAGTGGCAGCGGTAGTCCGTTCTAAAATTGAAGAAGAAAACTTAATTGATGCAGTAATTCAAAATGAATGTACCGCGGTTCATAAGTCAGTACATTGGAGATTTGAACAAGAAGCGAAGCAATTTATTATGGATGGCCTGGAAGAAAAACAGCCATCTTTCAAGGAAATTGTATTTAAAGAGGTATATCCGTTGTACGGTCAAATTGATATTAGTGAATCTTCAAATGCCAGAAACACGGCAATACAGAGGGATCTAATGATTCAATTATCCCATATTAAGAATATTCTAGAAGCTGCTTTTGAATTGGAGAAACTGCCAATTTATGAAGAACTTAATTTTAGAATAGAAAACTACGTAGTTGATGTGCGGGAGGCGCTATATTCTAATATGGAACAATCTATATATGATTTCGTCAATGCTGATATAGTGCCCGTTTTGGAACATCTCAAAACTATCGACGAAGGTCTGTCTCAACTAGTTAAGGCCTATGAGGAATCTATTGATGAAAATACACATTCCTATTACGATCATAGAAAGCAGTATGATCAGAGTGTAATGAAAATCAATAAAAAACTAGCTTCTGTGTTAGACAAGCACCAGGAGCAAGCACAACAAATGTTTCCCCATTTCTATGAACGCTATAAGACGGATGGCATAGAGCACAATATGTATATTGGAAATTCAATTTCAAGAGATAAAACTTTTGACACTTTATATCTTAATAATTTAAGATTATGGCAGTTACAAGTTATGTGTGAAATGGAAAACAGTTATTATCGACTAAAACCTGAATTGGAAGTTCCTTTAGATGTTGCATCCTTGGTATTGGTTTATAGCACCTCTTTGTCTATACGTTTTAGAATGGACGAAAAGCGATTCGACGTAGATGGTACGTATAATGCACGCTACGAAATAATTAAAAAACGTATCGATAAATCAACAATTAAAGGTACCAGAGAAAGACTTACCCAAAAAGGTAAATTAGCCATTGTATATTCTCAGAAAAAGGACGAACTGGAATACTTGAGATATATATCTTTTTTAAAGGCAAAAGGCTATTTTACGAATAATATAGAAATTGTTGAGTTAGAAGGTTTACAAGGGGTTTCAGGACTAAAAGCTATTCGTGCAGAAATCCTTTACAAGAAGGATAAGGAACAGGAGAATACCTATACCTACGAAGACTTAATGAATGAATTAAAAGTAGACTAATATTTACTGAATTCTGCTTTGGGTTAAGGAGTGCCATAAAAATGGAAAGCTACTCCAAAAGCCATGACTGAAATTATTACACCTATCATGAAAATAGTATACGTCCAATAAAGTATTTTATATTTTCTATTAAGAACCAGGCCTAAGAAATACAAGTCCTTGGTAAGTGACGAATAAATGTATTCCTTGTCTTTTACCATTTCTTGAATTGCCCACTCATAGTCGTTTAGGCTCATTTTATGAAAATTTCCAAAAAAGAGTAAGTTTACTTTTTTGTTCGTAACATCCTCTTTGCTAAACTCTCCACTTGTAACATTTGGGCGTGTAGCAATTACTGCGAGAACCATAGAAGTTACGCTGAACACTAAAAAAACAACGGTTGGATAAATCAGGTAGGCATTGGATGGGTTATCTAATTTTGGGATTAGATTTGCCAAAACCAATGAAATAATAATGGCATTTACGGACAGCAAGATATTCGCCTTGGTGTCTGCAATATCGCTCAAGGTTAAATGATTTTTTAAGCTTACCCTAAACAAAGTCTGAACCCCCCTATCCGGACTTTCATTTTTATATTTAGCCTTAATAGCCTCCTTTTTCACAATTTCTTTGATCGTTTTTTTGCTTTTTATTAGCCTACTTAGGTTTTTGTCTTTCTTAGGCTGCCACTCGGATTTGGCATAGTCTGTAAAATAGTGATGTTTAGTTCTAAGCATTTTAATGTTTTCTCCGAGCCATTCTTTTACATTAAAACTTGCTATTCCTAGAAGAGCTAATTCTTCCCTCAGTAGTTCGCAGGTTTCCAAATAGCTCTTTTGAGCAAAATGGGAAGAGTCTGCATCTCTTATTATTTCTTCATTCAAATTTGTAGGTTGATGATGCATTACAGTGGCCATAATGCACGACTTTACCTTTTCAATCCGCTCCTTTGGATAGTTCTGCGAACTAAGAAATTCCTCGGCTATTATACAACTCTCTTTCTCATGATTCTTATGTCCTCTTGTATATCCTACATCGTGTAACCAAGCCGAGAGAATTAGAATCTCCTTCTCATCTGTAGCCAGTTCAAGGGCTTCTATCAATTCATATGTGCTCTTAACTACACGTTGTGTATGTCTGAGATTATGATATAAATACTTCGGATCTAGATGCGAAACTAAAAGTTCGGTTGCAAAAGACTCTGTTTTTTCCAGAATTGAAGACATAAAATGTGTTTATTAATCTAAAATACGAATTAACTATATCTCCTTAAAATATATGTCGTATTTTGATGGTTAACCGTGATCCGGCCTTTGTTATTTTAGCCTTAAAGTAGACGAAAATTATCTAATACCTTACCATTAAAACTAAAATTTAATAATAGACGACTTCCTATTGGATTTTGGCGCTATATTAGTAATTTACCTATAAAATTTTCGACAGAGATCAGAAATAGAATAATTATGCCCGTGAAACTATTCTTTAAAACCTCCTTTATTCTTGCAGGACTTTTGGTTTTAAGTTCATGTGCTTCACATAAGCTTCAATACCATAAGGAAGAGCTTAGTACATTAAGTGCTGAAAAACAAATAGAACATACCTTCTATCTAATCGGAGATGCGGGGAATTCTCCCAAAGACTCTATGACGGTCGCTTTACGAGATTTTCAGACAGAATTATCTAAGGCAAACAAGAATTCAACCGCCCTGTTTTTGGGCGATAATATATACCCCAAAGGGTTGCCAAAGAAAGAAGAAGAAGGGAGAGAGATGGCAGAACATCAATTGGATGTTCAGATTTCAGCTGTCAAAGAATTTCCGGGAAGAAGTATTTTTATACCTGGGAATCACGACTGGTACAGTCAGGGACCAGAAGGCTTAAAAAGACAAGAAAAGTATATTGAAGATAGGTTGGGGAAAAATACTTTTTTGCCGGAGAATGGCTGTCCAATAAGAAAAGTCAAAATTAATGATGAGGTTGAATTAATAGTGGTTGATACTGAGTGGTATATCACAAAGTGGGACAAGCACCCAACCCTAAATGACGATTGTGAGATAAGGTCGAGAAATCGGTTTTTTATAGAATATGAAAGCCTTATTAAAAAAGCCAGAGGTAAGACTACGGTGGTTGCTTTGCATCATCCACTTTTTACTAATGGCCCACATGGCGGTCAATTCTCCGTAGGTCAGCACATGACCCCTATTCCTATTTTAGGAACCCTAAAAAATGTTTTGCGAAGAGCCGGTGGGGTTTCCCCAGCGGATATTCAACACAAACGATATGACGAACTACGGGAGAGGATTATAACACTTTCTCAGGAAAATGATCGTGTAATTTTTGTTTCGGGTCACGAACATAGTCTTCAATACTTGGTTGAGGCCAATTTGCCGCAAATTGTGAGTGGCGCTGGTTCTAAAACAACACCAACTCGAAACGTTGGAGGAGGAAAGTTCTCTTATGGAGCTCCAGGATTTGCGAAACTTATGGTATATACGGATGGTTCTTCTGAAGTTGCCTTTTATTCTTCAAAAGATAAGGCAACAGTTTTTAGTACCACGGTATTTGAGGCAGAGGAAGAAGAAGTGCCGTCCTTTGCTAAAGACTTTCCACCTACAAAAAAGGCTTCTATTTATACGGAGGAGGAAACTGAAAAATCAAATTTTTATAAATGGCTATGGGGGGAACGATATAGGGATGTTTATAGTACGGGAATCCAAGCTCCGACTGTAGACCTGGACACTTTGTTTGGGGGTCTTACCCCAATAAGAAAGGGGGGTGGGCATCAGTCCACTTCACTCAGACTAGAGAACAATAAAGGCCAGCAGTATATTATGAGGGCAATGCGTAAAGATGCTCTTTTGTATATTCAATCAGTAGGATTTAAAGACCAATACGTTAAGGACGAATTTGATAAAACGGCAACGGAAGAATTAATTCTAGATGTGTTTACAGGCGATCACCCATATATACCATTTATCACAGGTGATTTGTCGGATGCCGTTGGTGTTTTTCATACTAATCCTAAATTGTATTATGTACCCAAACAAAACGCCATTGGGAAATACAATGATGAATTTGGGGATGCTTTGTATATGATTGAAGAAAGGACAGACGATGGTCATGGAGATAAGGCGAGTTTTGGGTATGCCAATGAGATGATTAGCACCTATGATATGATGGATAAAATTCGTAAGAATGAAAACCATAGAATAGATGAACAAGCCTATATACGGGCCAGGATGTTTGATATGTTGATAGGAGACTGGGACAGACACCAGGATCAATGGCGTTGGGCCGTATTTAAAGAAGAAGGGGCCACTATTTACAAACCCGTTCCTCGTGATAGAGATCAGGCTTTTTCAATTATGAACGACGGATTTATGTTAGGGATGGCCACAACCCTAGCCGCTTCCACCAGATTATTGAACTCCTACGACGAAGATATTAAAGCAATTAGATGGAGTAATTTTAATCCATACATTCTAGATGTTGCCCTAATTGAGAATTCCGGAGAGGAAGTTTGGCTTAATCAGGCGGCCTTTATATCTGAACATATTACAGATGAGGTAATAGAAAAGGCTTTCTTAGGAATACCTCCAGAACTTCAAAACCAGACTATAGATGACATAAAAAGAAAATTACGAGGCCGCAGGGCTAACCTAGTCAAAATAGCAGCAGACTATTACAAAGTGATTAGTAAGTATGCAGTGATTAAGGGAACCGATAAGGACGATTGGTTTGATATTGAAAGGAAGTCATTCGGTGTAACTAAAGTTACTGCCTATAGAATTAAGGGTGGAAAAAAGGGCCCCAAGATTCATGAAAGAGAATATTCTCATAATTATACTAAGGAGATATGGATTTATGGATTGGACGATGATGATTACTTCCAAGTAAATGGAAAAGGTAACAAACCAATCCCCGTAAGAATGATTGGTGGAGCCAACAATGATACCTATGAGGTTCTCGAGGGAGGCAAAACCCATATATATGATTTTAAAAGTAAGCCAAATACAGTCCTGACTTCAAAAGGGAGAAAGCATATTAAAGATGACTACGAAAATAATAACTATGACTATAGCAAGCCCAAGTACAATGTAAATACCTTGGTTCCAATTATTGGTGCCAATCCAGATGATGGCTTAAAAATTGGACTTATTGAAAATTTAAAGACCTATGGTTTTGAGCGCAATCCTTTTACTTCAAGTCACCTGCTCGCAGCTGCTTTTTACACCTCCACGGGAGGATTTGATTTGGGATACAATGGAGAATTTGCACATGTTTTAGGGAATTTAAATCTAGATATTAAAGGAAGATTTACTAGCCCGAATTACAGCATAAACTTTTTTGGTTATGGGAATTCAACTCCCAATCCAAACGTGGTAAATGAAGATCGATTTAATTTAGACTACAACAGGGTAAAAATTGGGGTCTTAATGGGATATGCAGGCTTGGTTTGGAGAGGGGAAAATAATGGAGAATTTACCATAGGGACTAAATATGAATCCATTGAATTGGACAAAACAGAGGGAAGATATATTAATCTGTTTTCATCCATAGTTCCTCAAGAGGTAAGAAATAATTTCCTTAGCGCCGAGATTGCCTATCGCTACCAAATATACGATAGCAAGACTTTTCCAACTTTTGGAATGGAGTTCGAGTTACTCTCTGGCTATACTTCTAACATAGAAAATTCTAATTCTTTTGGTTTCTTCAAACCAACAATGGGCTTTCATTATAAAATCAGTTCAGATGAGAGACTAGTTTTATCCACCAAATCTAAAGCACATATAATATTTGGAGATGATTTTGAATTCTATCAGGCAGCCAGCATTGGAGGAGATGATGGATTAAGGGGGTATAGAAATCAGAGATTTACCGGGAAGTCTTCTTTTTATCAATCTTCAGATATTCTCTTCAATTTTAAACGATATAAAACTGCGATATTACCACTTGAAATTGGTATTTACGGGGGATTTGACCTCGGAAGAATTTGGGTTAGTGATGACCTAGTATTGGATCCGTCTTTTAATGCTGAGAGCTGGAATACGTCTGTTGGCGGGGGATTTTTTGTAAATGCCGTAGACATGGTAAAAGCCAATCTAGGTCTTTTTCACTCTGACGATGGTTTGCGACTTTCTTTTGGGTTTGTTTTAGGGCTATAGTTTTAAATAAATAGTTTATTACACTCGCATGATTACTTAACATATTTTAGTAGCTTGCAGTTCTTAAAAATCTTTAAATTTATATATATGAAAAGAAGTCTTTTAATAATTTTTGTTGTTTTAATAGCAATGTCGATGCAGAATTGTGGTAGTGTTAAAGTGCTTGATTCATGGGAGGCGAGTGAGGATACGGTTGAAAAGTTTAAGAAAAAGAATGTTTTGGTTTATGCCAGAACTGCGGACAATACTTCAAGAATCGCATTTGAAGAGGCATTAGCGAATGAGTTAAATACTGCTGGTATAAAGGCAACAGAAAGTTTTAAGAAGTTCCCGAAAGTATATGCCAATAGAGAGATTTCGGAGGAAAGAGTTGCTTTAGTACAAAGTGTTCTAGATAGTGAAGGTTATAACGGAATTGTAGTGGTAGCCGTAAAGGATAAAGAACAAACAACGACAACTTCTACAAGTGGCGTATCTGTGGGTATGGGCTATGGAGGCTATTATCCTGGATATTATGGGGGTTTTTATAATTATTATCGGACCCCATATGCTTATGGGCCATATTATGGTGGCTATACAGGATATGCTCCAGTATCTACCACAACCAGTACCTCGACTACGTATATTCTGGAAACGGTGTTTTATAACTTAGATGAACCGGAAGAGAATCAGTTAGTTGCTGTAGTTACTTCTAGCCTTACGGATCCTAAGGAGGCCTATAAAACTGCAAAGAAGTATATGGATACTATGGTTAAAGCATTTGAGGATTAGAAATATTCTATGGAATAGACTTGGATTATTTATTGAGAACAAAAAAGATTAAAAAATGGTGTGATATGCACCATTTTTTTTTTGAATAAGACTTTATTGTCCTATCTTACTTCCCGGAATTGAACTATCTCCCGTCAAGGCCATTCAAACAACTTAGACATAGATTAAAATAAGTAATACTATTTTTTAGAAGCGCAGACAGTGCTTCTATTTCCCCTATGGTAAATAGGCTTGCTTCGCTGAACCGGAAGACTATTGAGAATTATACATAAACACTAAATCTAGAACGAATGAAAAAAAGAATTTTATTGTTGGCCCTTGCGGTTATGACAACCTTGGGTTATGGTCAAAAAAAACCAAATATTCTTGTTATTTGGGGAGATGATATCGGGCAGTCTAATATTAGTGCCTATACCAAGGGCATGATGGGATATCACACTCCTAATATTGATAGAATTGCCAAAGAAGGAATGATTTTCACAGATTATTATGGGGAACAATCATGCACAGCCGGCAGGTCTTCGTTTATTATGGGACAGAGCGTATTTAGAACAGGATTGTCTAAGGTAGGTTTGCCTGGAGCAAAAGAGGGAATGAGAGTAGAAGACCCAACTATTGCTGTTTTACTTAAAGACCAAGGTTATGCTACTGGACAATTTGGAAAAAACCATTTGGGCGATAGAGATGAAATGTTACCTACCAACCATGGTTTTGATGTGTTTTTTGGCAACCTTTATCATTTAAACGCAGAGGAAGAACCAGAGAATGAAGATTACCCTGGAGACATGATTATGGCTGATGGAAGAACTTTTAGAGACACCTATGGTCCCAGAGGAGTGATAAAGTCGAGCGCAGATGGTAGTATTCAGGATACTGGTCCGTTAACTAAAAAGCGTATGGAAACAGTAGACGACGAAACTGTCGCCGCAGCAATAGATTACATTAAACAACAAACGGCTGCGGGGACACCTTGGTTTGTTTGGTGGAGCGGTACCAGAATGCATTTTAGAACCCATGTAAAGCCTGAATTAAGAGGAATATCTGGCCAGAGTGAATACGGCGATGGAATGGTAGAGCACGACATGCATATTGGACAGTTCCTAAAAGTTTTGGATGAATTGGGAATTGCAGATAATACAATTGTCCATTATTCTACAGATAATGGTCCCCATTATAATTCATGGCCTGATGCCGCCGCTACACCTTTTAGGGGAGAGAAAAACACCAATTGGGAAGGCGGATGGAGAGTACCGGCTGCTGTTCGCTGGCCAGGAGTAATTGAACCGGGAAGTGTTAGTAATGGTATTATTCACCATATGGATTGGTTGCCAACTTTTGTGGCCGCTGCAGGTAAAACAGATATCAAAGAAGATCTTTTGGATGGGTATACTTCCAGTGCCCTTGGAAGAAATTATAAGATCCATTTAGATGGTTATAACCTTATAGACCACTTAAAGGACCCGGTTAATGTGCCTAGTCCAAGACATGAGATATTTTATTTTACAGATGATGGTGATTTATCTGCGCTTAGATACGACGAATGGAAATTGGTATTTATGGAGCAAAGAGCTCAGGGAACCCTTCTGTTGTGGGCTAACCCTTTTACACCGCTGAGAATTCCATTAATGTTCAATTTGAGGCAAGACCCATATGAAAGGGCGCAGACTACCTCAAATACGTATTACGACTGGTTGATAGACAGAGCCTATTTGTTGGTTCCAGCCCAGCAATATGTTGGTAAGTTTTTGTCCACATTTAAAGAATACCCACCTCGTCAAAAGGCGGCTAGTTTTTCTTTAGACCAGGTAATGGAGCAGTTGAGCAAAGGAGGAGGATCTAAATAAATAAGACCTATTATATGAAAATTAAAGTCTTTTTTACAGCCCTAATGCTGTTCGGGGTTAACACTTTTGCGCAGCAGACTAAAAAGCCCAATATACTTGTCATTTGGGGAGATGATATCGGTTATTCTAATATAAGCATTAACAGCCAAGGAATGATGGGGTATAAAACCCCTAACATTGATCGAATAGGAAAAGAAGGAGCAGTATTTACAGACTGGTATGCCCAGCAGTCCTGTACTGCTGGAAGGGCGGCATTTATATTGGGACAACATCCGTTTAGAACGGGTCTGTTGACCATAGGAATGCCTGGAGGAGCTCAGGGTATTAAGGATAACCAGCCCACGATAGCTGAATTATTAAAAAATCAGGGGTATACTTCAGGACAGTTTGGTAAAAATCATTTGGGGGATCGTGATGAAATGTTACCGACCAATCATGGCTTCGATGAATTTTTTGGAAACCTTTATCACCTAAATGCCGAAGAAGAACCTGAGGGATATTATTACCCTAAAGACCCAGCTTTTCATGAAAAGTTTGGACCAAGGGGAGTGTTACATTCTTATGCGGATGGGAATATTGAGGACACCGGACCACTTACCAGAAAGCGTATGGAGACTGCAGATGAGGAATTTACCAATGCAGCCATATCCTTCATAGAGAGGGCTCATAATGCTGGGAAACCATTTTTTGTCTGGTTAAGTGCCACACGAATGCATGTATGGACCCATTTAAAAGAAGAGAGCTCTGGCGTTACCGGTATAGGTTTATATCCTGATGGAATGGTGGAGCACGATAAGTCTATCGGATTAGTTTTAAATAAACTCGAGGAGTTAGGTATAATAGACAACACTATAATAATGTATTCTACCGATAATGGTGCTGAAAAATTCACCTGGCCAGATGGAGGAACAACTCCCTTTGCAGGGGAAAAAGGCTCCACATGGGAAGGGGGCTTTCGTGTACCATGTGTTATAAGATGGCCTGGGGTTATTAAACCAGGTACCATATCGAATGATATCCATTCACACGAAGATATGATGCCCACCTTATTAGCTGCTGCTGGAGTATCGGATGTAAAAGAGAAATTACTTAATGGTTACGAGGCAAATGGAAAGAACTTTAAAGTTCACTTAGATGGGTATAACCTTATGCCTCTATGGAAGGGAGATGTTTCTGAAAATCCGAGAAAAGAGATTTTCTATTTTGATGCAGGAGGTAATCTAAACGCGATTAGGTATAATAATTGGAAATTACATTTTTCCTATATGGAAGGTGCCATAAATGAGGCTTTTAGAGTTACCCCGTCCTGGCCATTAGTTATTAATTTAAGAGCTGATCCATTTGAAGTGTCTTGGAAGTCTTCGATGTACACTAAATGGTATGGAGACAATATGTGGCTTTTTGTTCCGGCACAGGCCTATGCCGCCAAATTTTTGGAAACATTTAAAGAATTTCCACCGGTTAGTGGAAGTTCCTTGGGAATTGACAAAGTGGTACAAAGCCTTGGTAGCAGACCACAGAATTAGTTATAGACCATAATTTTAAATTTCACTAATGAATAAAAATCTTCAGGCCATTAATGTTTTAGAGACGGAGATGAATTCCTCCGTCTTAGGGCAGGAGAATATTGTAAGGCGAATAATTTTAGTGCTTTTGGCAAACGGAAATCTTTTATTAGAAGGTCTTCCGGGACTTGCTAAAACTAGGGCTATTAGTAGCCTTGCCAAGAATTTAGACGCAGGTTTAAGTAGGATTCAATTTACACCAGATCTTCTTCCTTCCGATATTACAGGAACGGAAGTTTATCAGCCTGAAGCTAAAGAGAAGTTTATTTTTCAGCCTGGTCCAATATTTAATAACCTTATTTTGGCCGATGAGATCAACAGAGCTCCGGCTAAAGTACAATCGGCACTGTTAGAGGCTATGGAAGAAAGACAGGTTACTGTTGCTGGTGAAACGCATGCTTTGGACCCACTTTTTATGGTTATGGCAACGCAAAACCCTATTGAGCAGGAAGGGACTTATCCTCTTCCGGAAGCCCAAATGGATCGCTTTCTAATGCATGTAATTGTAGATTATCCAGATGTGGCTTCAGAGATTAAAGTACTAAGTTTGGTAAGAAGTGAAGAAGCTTCTTCCCCCAGCAAGGCAAAAGAGAAAGAGACTCTTTCTCAAGATATCGTTTTTGAAGCACGAAAAGATATTCATAAGATACATGTGTCTGAGAGTATCGAGAACTATATCGTGGCATTGGTAAATGCCACTAGATATCCAGAAAAGTATTCTGAGGTTCTGGCTTCATGGATAGACTATGGAGCCAGCCCCAGAGCATCGATTGCCTTTGATAAGTGTAGTCGTGTTAATGCTTGGCTGAATGAAAAAGACTTTGTAAGTCCCGATGATGTTAGAGCTGTTGCTCATGACATTTTGCGGCATAGAATAGTACAAAGTTATGAAGCCAATGCAGAGGGGGTTACCAAAAATCAGATAATTGATGAATTATTAAAACTTGTGGCAGTCGCCTAATATTAAAAAGTATGAAAATAAATGTTTTAGGCTATGTGTTGTCTTTTGCTTTCCTTTTACTGGTAGGGTGTAAGGAATCGGTTAATTTAGATACTCCTTCGCAGATAGAGGTTGTTACCGTTGATCCGCTTCCTTCATGGAATGAGGGCGATACCAAAAGTGCGATAATATCGTATGTTGAGATGGTAACCTTGGAGGGTGGAGAGGGTTTTGTCCCAATAGAGGATAGGATTGCAACTTTTGATAATGACGGGAATCTATGGTCTGAGCAGCCCTTGTATTTTCAATTGATATATGCGATAGAACAGATTAAAAAAATGGCACCAGACCACCCGGAATGGCAAACGGATCAACCTTTCAAAGCCATTTTAGACAATGATATGGAGGAGCTGCTACAGCAAGGCGAAAAAGGTATTTTGGAAATTGTAATGGCTAGTCATGCAGGTATGTCGGATGAAGAATTTCAGGAGCAAGTTATATCATGGCTTCAGACTGCTAAACATCCAAGATTTAACCAGCCATATAATGCCATGGTTTATCAGCCCATGCTAGAGTTGTTGGATTTTTTAAGGGACAATGGTTTTAAAACATTTATTGTCTCGGGTGGGGGAGTCGATTTTATGAGAGTTTGGGTAAGTGAGGTATATGGAATTCCTACCTATCAGGTAGTTGGTAGTTCCATTAAAAAGGAATTCAATTATAATGAGGGGAAACCTACCATTAGAAGAAGTCCAGCTTTGGAATTTATAGATGATAAAGAAGGAAAGCCTGTGGGCATAAGTAAATTTATTGGAAAGAGACCAATCTTTGCTTCGGGAAATTCGGATGGAGATTTGCAGATGATGCAATACACTGCGTCTAATAAATACCCAAGTTTTATGCTGTATACTCATCATACAGATGCTGATAGAGAATGGGCATACGACCGAGACTCCCATATAGGTAAGTTAGACAAAGGTCTGGATGAGGCTTTGGAAAGGGGATGGACAATAATTGATATGGCAAAAGACTGGAAAACTGTATATCCCTTTCAATTAGAAAATGAGTAAATCGTATGCCCAAAGAACTTCTAACAAAGAACGAAGAAGAGTCACGAAAAGGTCCTCCCGAAGTTTATGTAAACCTGAGAGACCTAATTGGACTTCAATATGAGGCGAGGGGATTTAGTTTTTTGCCGAAATATGCAGTTCAAAGCGTTCTATCTGGGAAACATCGATCAAAACTTCGAGGTAGAGGATTAGACTTTGATGAGGTACGTAAGTATATTCCCGGAGATGATATTCGCAATATAGATTGGAAGGTTACCGCCAGAGTTGGGGAAACACACACCAAGGAATTTACAGAAGAAAAGGAACGCCCTGTTTTTTTTATAGTCGATCAGTCGAGTTCTATGTTCTTTGGTACAATGGTCTATCTAAAGTCTGTGGTAGCGGCGCAATTGGCTGCAGTTGGGTGTTGGAGGACCTTAGAAGTAGGAGATCGGGTAGGAGGTTTGGTTTTTAACGATAACCACATAGATTACATTAAGCCAAGGAGGGATAGAAAATCTGTTCAACAATATTTGTCTTTAATTGCCAAAAAAAATCAAGAATTACGGGCTGAAAAAAAGACAAATGCTATTAAACACGCCTTAAATGAGGGTTTAAGACATTCGGAAGAAGTTATCACCCACGATTATTTGGTTGTAGTTATTAGTGACCTTCATTCGTTTAACAGCGAATCGATGAAGAGCATTATAAGGCTTAGGAAAAGAAATGATGTTATAATAGCTAAGGTAAGTGATCCGGGGGAAGAGATATTGTTTAAGAGTAATTTGGTTATTTCAGATGGCGAATTTCAGACTAGGTTAAGCCAAAGCCAAAAGATAAGAGCAGATTATGCCAAAAACTTTTCCACAAAGAATGAAGATCTCTTCACTGGTTTTAAAAAATTTGGCATCCCCTATTTTCAAGTAAATACCTTAGATTCTGCGGCTAAACAGTTAAGAGAAATACTGGCTGGAAACAGGAAAAGGAACGGTAAATAAAGTGTTTTCAGAACTTAAAGAAATATGGACCTCAGGGCATTTGGAGTTTGAATATCCTTGGATGTTATGGCTAATTCTTGCCCCTATTTTGATTTTGGCATTAAAACCACTGCGATATAGGGCTGAATCTCTATTTGCTCCTTTTTTTGATGAGATTATCCGCTTAAAGCAAGAGAAGCCAACAAAAGGAGTGCAAATAGCAAAAAGAAATCCGATCGCCTTAGTCCTTCTTTTACTCGTTTGGATTTCTCTTGTATGTGCCGCTGCCTCTCCTCAACTTATTGGAGAACCTGAAAAACAAATTAAAACAGCTCGTAATTTTCTTATAAACGTGGATATTTCACTAAGTATGGAGACCAGGGACTGGGTTAATCAGAAAGGTGTAAAAACTACCAGATGGGAGGCTGTAAAGGAGGTAATGGCAGAATTTATATCTCGGAGAAAGGGGGATAGGATGGGACTAATTTTATTTGGTTCTCAGGCTTATTTACAGACCCCGTTTACAGATGATCTTGAGGTAGTTGAATCTTTATTAAAAGAATCAGAAGTGGGTATGGCAGGGGCCAAAACAGCCATTGGCAATTCTATTGGTAAGGCAGTAGAGCTTTTTGAACAGGATAGTATTCAGAAAAAGGTAATGGTACTTATTACCGATGGTGCCGATAGCGGTAGCGAATTAAAACCTATACAAGCGGCAAGGCTCGCTGCGGCAGATAGTATTGTAATTTATACTATCGGGATAGGCACCACAGAAGCACAGATTTATGAATTAGATGAATATACCCTCACAGAGATTGCAAAGGCAACAACAGGTCAGTATTTTAAAGCCTCGGATCGGGAAAGACTGGAGCAGGTATATGACGAATTAGATCAATTGGAACCGATTGAATACGAGAATAAAGACTATATTCCTAAGAGACTTCTTTTCTATTACCCCTTGATAGTTGCTTTTATTGCAGCCTTGGGATATCATTTAATAATGGGAATAGGGTATTCCTTTAGACTAATCTTCTATAAACCCAAGGAATATGGATGATTTATCTTTAAATGAGTATATAAAGCTTGCCTGGGAGAACTTATTTTTTCTAAGGCCAGATTGGTTGTACGCTTTTTTTCCAATACTTCTTTTGATTATACTCTTTGTGCTAAATCATAAAAGAAGAGAAAATTGGAAAAGAAATTATGCAGCGCATCTCCTGCCCTATTTAACGATACCAGGTACCAGTCGTCAGTTTATAATACCAAAAGCTTTGCTGGTATTACTTCTGTCCTTAATGACTTTAGCTTTGGCCGGACCTACATGGGAAAGAATAGAAAAGCCAGGGCAAAGAACAGAGGCGGTAATGATAGTTCTTTTGGATCTTTCCCGATCGATGCTGGCAGAAGATATTCAACCCAACAGATTGGAACGAGCAAAATTAAAATTAAAGGATTTTTTTAAGGCGAACCCGAATTCTAAAACTTCTTTGGTGGCATACGCCGGGTCTGCTCATTCTGTGGTTCCTTTTAGCAAAGATTACAAGACTATTAATAAACAAATGGAAGCCCTTAGACCTGATATAATGCCTGTGATGGGAACCAATTTAGACGATGCTTTGAATCTGGCCGACTCCCTTCTGGCTTTGGTACAAGCACCGAGTACCATACTTATTGTAAGCGATAATTTCACTACTGATAATATTCAAAGAATTGCGCAAACGGCAAGTCATACACATATGGAGTTAATGGCAATATCTACCCCAAATGGCGCTACTATCCCAAGAGGTAAAGGAGTACAAAAAGATGCAAGTGGAAATACGGTAATTAGCAGGCTGGATATTAGTACTTTAGATCAGTTAGGTACTTTGGAGAATGTTAATGTAGTAACGGTTACATTAGACGATACGGACGTGAGTATATTGGCAGCAAGAGTTCGTCAGAACCTGGAATTCATAATCGACTTAGATAATGCCGAAGAGGACTGGCAAGATCAAGGAATTTGGTTAGTATTTCCCTTATTATTTATTAGTCTATTTTGGTTTAGACGGGGTTGGAAAGTTCATTGGATATGGCTATTACTCTTTTCATTTAACTCTTGTAATAGAATAGAAGATTTTTCTTTAAAAAATCTGTTTTATTCTGCAGACCAGCGGGCCCAGAGATTATTAGAGAAAGGGGAAAAAGTAGAAGCAGCAGAAACATTCACTTCAGACATTCACAAGGGTTATGTCTATTATCAAATGGGAGAATTAGACAAGGCTGCGGAGGCTTATTCTAGGGATGTTAGCCCAGAAGGCTTCTATAACTTAGGGGTGGTTTACAGTGATATGGGCGATCTTAAGGCAGCACAACAAGCTTTTGATGCTGCATTGCAGTTAGATCCAGAAATGGCGAAAGCTTCGATTAATTTGGAAAAGCTAGCCCAGGTAAATGACAGCATCACAGAGGCCAATTCTTTGGCGGAAGATAATCTTACCGATCCGGATGGTAAACCAAAAGAATTTCAGGAATATACTGAAGTTCCTGATGAAAAAGATGTTGCTCAAAAAAGTGATGAGACTTATAAAGGAAAGGGTGATGTACAAGAAATGGTAACTAAGGAAGTCGATGAAAATACTATTGATATTTTTGAACTCGATGAGAGTATTGTACTAGATAAGGATGCGGCCAAGCAAACACTCTTAAGGCAGGTTACGGAAGATCCCTCGGTATTTTTAAGAAGAAAATTTGCGTATCAAATAAAAAACAGAACTATTAAGCCTGAAAAACAATTGGAGGATTGGTAGACATGAAGAGTGCTTTTAACAACATATGGTGTTTAATACTATTCTTAGGAATAACCCCAAATATAGCTAGTCAGCAAGGGCCTGCAAAAGTATGGGCCACTGCCAATTTCAATAAGAAAGAGGTAATGGTTGGGGAACCTCTCGTAGTAACCATTACAGTCTATACCAGTACCTGGTTTACTAAACCACCAATTTTTGAGGAGATTCAGGTTAAAGGGGCCTTAATGACCAGACTGGAACAGAGGAATTCTGCAAGATCTGTTACTATAGGGAGGAAAATATATCCGGCGATAGAACAAAAATTTGTGGTGTATCCTAATGCCATTGGAAAAAATACTTTACCCCCATTTAAAATAACTATCAGCAGTCCACGTGAAGGAGATTATAAAGGGCAGGAAAGAGTGGTCTATACTAAAGAGAGAAGTTTCGAAGTTTTACCGCCACCGGAAGAGGCAGAGCAATCTAAGTGGTTGGCAGCCTACAAGGTAAGTCTAACGGAAGTATGGAATAGGGCTTTTGACAGCATAAAGGTTGGGGACATTCTGGAGCGGAGAATTATCATTAAGGCCTCTGGGGCCCTTGCAGCTGCAATTCCACCGGTGGATATTTCCACTATTGATTTTGGAACAATTTACCCCAAACCTCCTTCTTTGATTAATTATCAGAATCGAGCTAGTTTTACGGGCACAAGAACAGAAATTTTATCATACTTGGTCGAGAAAGATGGAAGTTTCAAGATTCCAGAAGTTAGCATTCCATGGTATAATTTGAACACAAAGCAAATGGAATACGAAACCATAGATTCTATTGACATTAATATAGCTCCGAACAAGGATATGGCCTTTATTCTCACAAGACAAAAGGAATTGCAGGAGGCCTTAGCTTTGGAGCAGCAAGAGGTATTGCCTGAGGAGGAAGGTTTTCAATTGTTTGGATTAAATTGGTGGCAATTAACCTTGGTAGTACTGAGTATTCTTGCCTTGATAAAACTGCTTTTCGAAGGCTTCAAAAGATTAAAACTAATCAATGACACTAAACGAGAAAAGAAACTTAACTCGGAAGAGCATTATTTGGATTTGCTAAGGAATTCGTTTCATAATGGAGAAAGACAAGAGGTAATAAAGAATTTATTTTTTTGGTATGATCGTTTTAGAGAAAACAGACTAGGTCCGGAGTTTGGCGACTTCGTTAAGGCGAGTCATAACCAGAAATTTGAAGAAGAAATAGAAGATTTATCGGAAGAAACATATAAAGGGTCTGATGAAGCCAAGCTTCCTTCTGATCTATACGCCTCCATAAAGAAGGGACGGGAATCGATAACTAAGGAGGCTTCCATCAGAAAAAAGAAGGAATGGTATAAGATCAATCCATGATTAGAACTATGGAAATACAAGATATTCAAATAGACTTAGAGCCAATTACGGCGCCACCACCTATCCCAGCTTGGCCTCCACAACCTGGATGGTATGTTTTTGGAGCCATTCTACTTATGGGAATAGTTTTCCTTTTGAGAAAACTCTATCTGAAAAGAAAAAGAAATGAATACCGTAAGATTTCACTGCAGGAGCTAGAAAAAGTTAAGAGCATGCCTATAGACGAAAAGGCATTTAGACAACTAAACTTATTACTCAAATCTACCGCTCTTTATGCCTTTAAAAGGGAGAAAGTTGCCTCACTTACGGGAAAGGAATGGCTGCAGTTTCTAGAGTCTAGTTGTTCCAATATAAAATTAACAGACATTTCTGCTAAAGTTTTGGTAAATTCAATGTACAATAAAAATGCAGGCCCAGAGCTAACACCGATAGAATGGAAAGACATACTTGCCACAGCTGCGGTTTGGATTAAGGATCACAAAGGAGATTCGAAGTAATTCTCATACACCCTAAAGTTATTAATTAAAAATAGTAGAATTGGAATGGATTACCCTTAGTACAATTGCCCATGTAATTCTGGCTTCTTCCTCTATGTTCTTTTTGATAAAAGACGGAAGCAAGCCGGTACGAATATGGGTGTGGATTCTCCTGATTATTTTCTTGCCTATTTTAGGTGCCTTGCTGTATTTTTCATTCGGAGCTAACTTAAGAAAACGGAAACTCTTCGATATTAAAAAAGAGATTGACTACGAACAGTTTGAGACCTTTGTTCAAAAGTATTCAAAAGTGGCGGAGACAACACTTTTAAAAAGGCACGATGTTGCTCCAAGCTATTTACATCTTATTCGACTATTAACTAGGGTGAACAGCTCCATTATAACCTTTAATAATGAAGTAAAGATTTTACACGACGGGCCAGAAACTTTTGAATCAATTTTTCAGGCTTGCGAACTAGCTAAATCCTATATACATCTGCAGTACTATATTTTTATTGATGGGATATTATGCGAGAAGTTTATAGAAATTTTTGAAAGAAAAATTAAAGAGGGTGTTGAGGTCAGAATAATATATGATGCTGTGGGAAGTTGGGATTTATCTAAGGATATAATCTTGAAATTTCAAAGAATAGGAGTTTCAATATTTCCATTTATGCCAGTGCGGTTTGGTAGACTAGCAAGATTAAATTATAGGAATCACAGGAAGATTCTGGTAGTAGACGGTGAGATTGGTTTTACCGGAGGGATTAATATAGACGACAAGTATATTTTGGATAATGATACACTTGGGCATTGGTCGGATACACATTTGAGAATTGAAGGGATGGGAGTTAATTTCTTACATTTTGTTTTTCTTTCGGACTGGCTATTTGTAAGTCGTGAAAACCTAATAAAACCATCTATTTTTAAGATGATGCCCCCAATAGGGGATATACCCTTACAAATCGTTTCTAGCGGACCAGACGCGGATTACCCTAACATTCTTCAACAATATTTATATATTCTCTATCAAGCCAAAGAATACGTTTATATAGTAAATCCATATTTAGTCCCAGATTCTAATTTATCTATGGCTATAAAAACGGTGGCGCTTAGTGGAATCGACCTTAGAATTATAGTTCCAAAGGAATCCGAATCTTCTATAATTCATTATACGATTAAGTCTTATTTCAGACGTTTTTTAGATGCTGGAGTTAAGATCTATCAATTTAATAAGGGGTTTATTCATTCTAAAGTGATACTGTCCGATGATGCAATCTGTTCTATTGGAACAGCTAATTTAGATATACGCAGTTTTGAGCAAAACTTTGAAGTAAATGCCTTAATATATGATGAGGATACTACTTTGAGTATGAAGGCACAGTATCAGATATTTCAGGACGCCAGTATACTATTAACTTCCGAAATTCATTCCAAACGGTCGAGGATGGAAATAGTTAAAGAAAAACTTGCCAGATTGTGTAGTCCTCTGATGTAATTATCTACCAAATAATGGGTGCTTTGAACCTGTCCAAAACCTAAAGAATAGTATCTTTGATAGATAAATTGCTATTTATGAAGACTAGTTCACAACATTCCATTGCCATATTTTTTATTCTCTTTTTTTTACTAGAATCTTGCGATTTTATAAAGACACAACAGTCAAGTTCTGTATCTCTTCCGGAAGGAAAAACTTGTTGTCCTCCCACAGGACGGGCCAGCTCGGTTATGGCTCAGGCAGCCGCAGTAAAGACTAACATCGATGGAATGGTAAAAATACCAGAGGGGGAGTTTATGATGGGCGGTGAAGGGAAGTTGGCTTTGAAAAGAGAGTTTCCCAAACATCCGGTTAAGGTAAATTCGTTTTATATGGATGAACATGAGGTTACAAATGCAGAATTTAAAAAATTTGTCGAGGAAACTAACTATAAGACCATAGCCGAAAGACCTATTAATTGGGAGGAATTGAAAACACAACTCCCTCCGGGAACTCCAAAACCTCCCGATGAAGCTCTGCAGCCAGGATCTTTGGTTTTTACACCAAAACCAGGAATTACAGACCTCACAAATTATTACCAATGGTGGGCATGGACCAATCACGTAAATTGGAAAGAGCCATATGGAAAAGGAAGCTCTATTGAAGGTAAGGAAACACATCCTGTAGTCCACATTGCCACAGCTGACGCAAAGGCTTATGCTACATGGGCTGGGAAAAGGCTTCCAACCGAAGCGGAATGGGAATGGGCAGCTAGAGGAGGTTTAAACGAAACTATTTACCCATGGGGAAATAAGGATGTAAATGAGACTCCATATGAGTGTAATTTTTTTCAAGGGGCATTTCCTTCGGAAAATTCTATTGCTGATGGTTTTGAAAACACCGCTCCTGTGGGAAGTTTTAAGCCAAATGGCTATGGGCTTTATGATATGGCCGGGAATGTATGGGAAATAACATCAGATTTATATGATATCAACTACTATAAGACCCTTCCCATTAATGAGACAATTATTAACCCTAAGGGTCCTGAAAAAAGTTATGATCCCTCGCAGCCTTATGCTAAACAAAATGTAATTAAGGGTGGGTCTTTTCTATGCAATGATAGTTACTGTGCCAGTTATAGAGTTTCTGCTAGAATGCCATTGGAAATGGATAGTGCGATGAATCATGTGGGATTTAGGTGCGTGGTAGATGTGAATTAAAGCTGTATGCAGAAAAAAGTGTTATTCTCAATTCCTCAGGAAATGAAAATAACACCTTCTAAATAAGTATTGTCACGGGCTTTTACTCACCAATGGGGGTAAAAGAAAAATGCTGTCCGCCAACAGAGGCTTCAAGCATTAATCCACCCTTTACTCGTGTGAATATGGCAACACCATCCTGGTAGGCAACATCCGCGCTAGCTCCTTTAGTAATGGCGGTAGCACTTGCCTGACCACTAAATTTAAATTTTCCTCCGGTAAATCTGTCATAGGCCGCTTTGTTCTCGAAGAAAATTACCTCGCTGTACTGCTGTCCTCCCGCCTGTAGACCAAAAGTGCCTTGCCCTAATTTGGAAGATCCGGTTGCAGCGCCTCCTTTAAATACCATTCCTTCACCGCCAGCACCGCCTATTACCAATCCGGCTTTAGTTATTTTTGGATAGACTGCATAGCCATAAGCTTCATTTTTAAAGGTCTGAAGTTTTGGGACATCATCAATCATTTGCTGCAAGGCCGCCCTAGAGTCTTTCTCTAGTTCTGGTTTCCAACCTCCTATTTGTGCATAGGAAGTAAAGGAAAAAGCCACACAGGTTAGGAGCATTAAAAAATACATTTTCTTAAAATGGATAGTGTTCATCATAGATAAATTAAAATTATTAAAATAGTGTTTTGTTTAGTGTTCTAATTAAAGAGGTAATTAATCCCAAAGCTTCAATAATTAACCTCTTAAAAAAGGTCTCAAAAGGTACAAAAAAGAATGGTAAATACAAGATGGGGAATAAATAATTCACGGCCTTGTCTTGCCTTAGAAATCTATATTCGCAGCCCTTGTTCTGGTGGTTATTGGTCTGTAATTTCCATAGTTCAAATATATTTTTATTTAAAACTATTCAGGATGGTACTTGCGTAGTTACTAGCAGTGCCAACGGCATTGTCGGGATTCTCTATCGAAGCAGTAACCCAGGCGACTAATTGCTTGTCTTCAGGAAGATCTAAATTATAAACCACGGTTTCCAGAATATAGGTTTTAGAGGTAATAGTAGAACCTGATTTTTCTACATAAACAATGTCAGAGGAAATAGACATAGGGTTATAATAATAATTATAAAAGCCTCCATAGTAACTAGGATAGTACATTGCACCATAGTCTACAGCGGCCTGGTAGCCTCCCTGTCCCATTTCTCTAGAGTTTTCTTGGTAATCTTTTAGGGCTGTGAGTATAACCCCGTTATAACCGTTCTCCTCTATGATAGACTTTATCTTCTCAGATTGTTCCTCTGAAACTTTCTGAGTTGGGTCAAAGTTGGGAAATTTAGTATAACTCGAAACGGCATCAACTCCCTTAGATACAAGTCTCTTTGTAATTTCATCTTCATAGGCTTGCCTTATTTCCATTTTTGAAACTCTTCCAATTACCAAAATACTTTTATCCTTCATTGAAGGGTTTTCTGCTTTCCAATTTTTAATAACCTTGTAGCCAGTACAACTACTCGTTAGAATTGTAGCCACAAAAACTATTAAATACACTCTTTTTTGCATCTTATATGTTTAACTTGTTATACGTTTTGGCCTTCCTTATGTTTGTATTTACTATTAAAGAATGCCATTCTTATGGAATAATTAATAAACTATTCTTAACCTTGCAATATTAAAGAACTTTAGGAGATAATTACGAATTAATTACTAATGTTCTTGTTAATATACATGGAATTTGATTGGATTGCGAAAAGTGTTTAATAATCAACCCTAAGGGACGGCTTTCATCAAGTTAATATTTATGGAAAAGCATAAACCCTTCAAATGAATTAGCTATTGATATTGTAAATTTTATTTTTTTAGTATGAGAATAATTAATTATTTATATCCGTATCGGTTTGATCTGTTTCTAATTAGCCTGTTGTTTATTCTTTTTGGCACCTTATTTGTTCCTAATAATTGGTATGATAATTATTTGAATTCCATTTTTTTTGTTACCAATATAATTGCCGGTCTACTTTTAATTTCAAAGAAAAAGCGTTCACGTTACCTCTATTTTTTTATCCTATTTACCAGTATTATTTTATTTGTAATATCTGCAATAGATCAGAACGAAGTTGGGTCCTACACTTATTATGAATTTGCCACAATGTTTTCTTTTTACTGTTTGGTGACCTCAGATATTATTCATCAGGTCTGGCATACCAAAAGTGTCAATAGGTCTGTAATGACAGGGCTTATGAGTGGTTATATTTGTCTGGGTCTTGTTGGGTTTTTTATCTTAATGACCATTGAATTAATGGAACCTGGTTCTTTTGCAGGTTTGTCTGAACCAGATCATACCTTTGCCAATAAACGAGACGATTTAACCTATTTTAGTTATATAACTCTGCTTACAATAGGTTATGGTGAAATTTTACCTGTTTCTAGGTTGGCCAGAAATGCGACTGTTTTAATTGGTTTATTGGGACAGTTTTATTTAGTGATCGTAACTGCGGTGGTAATAGAAAAGTATATCCGAAACAGGGCAGAATAGAAGTCTATTTATTAAATTTCCAGCCAAACCCGCTCGTAAAATTATAATCAAAATCACTACCTGTTTGTGCAGACTGGTTATCATAGTTAAAACTAAACCCAAGCTTAATATAGAAATCTAATGGAAGATCATACTTTAAGTTAAAATCGAAATCACTCCTAAGTCGTCCTCTTTCAGATAAGCTGGGGAAAAAGTTAATATTCGTCTTTAAGCTAAAGTCTTTAAAATCAAACATATTAAAAGTAGATCCCAAGAGTAATTCAACAGAATTTCTACTTGGAGAATCGTCTGTAAATTCTTCTGTATTAAAGGTAAAACCACCCAAAACTCCCAAATTTAACTTGCGGGTATTAATTACTAGGTTTCCAACACCCACACCGGGTGTATATCTGTTTTTTAGGGCCTGTTCCGTATTGGATAGATAGGCAAGGTCGCCATAGACATACCAACTTCTTCCTAGGAGGCGTAAGAGTTCTAATTGTAGATTGTTTCTTTGAATCCGGTCGGTATTGGTTTGGGAAGAATTTAATAATTCTATAGAGAAATTACTTATCCAATTATTATCGTTGTACGATAGTGCGCCAGAGACAGTAAGCTGGGTATTATTATTAGCTTTGGCTAGGGTAAAACCTGCGTCTATATTTCCTTTAAACCTACCCCAAAACCTATCTGTGACTTCCTGTAAGGCAACAACCTCACTTAAGCGGTACTCTTCCACTTCCCCATTAGTTAGGGTAATCCTGACCTTTTTTGGCTCATAGGTGCGTATATTGCCGTAACGTCTTCTTCCTCTGGTAAGAAGTATAAGGGATTTTCTCTGAATAATTAGCTCGTCTACCTTATTAAATTCTATTTTAAAGTCTTGGTCGCTATACATCGTTTTTAAAATAAGGACTCCGTTGTTTAGACTTTTAATTTCCCCAACTGCAATGTCTTTATTTCTAAAAACCAGCGTGTCTCTTTGCCCAAAGGCCAAAGAACATATAAGAAACAGAAACAGTGGTAAAAATTTGTGCATGGATGTTTCCCTAGATTTAATGGACAAACAAGGCTTACAAGATAAAGAAACGAAAAAGAATTATTAAATTTGAGTTGTGCACAATTTAAAGTACTTAGCACCTAAAATTTTCGCCGTTCTCACTTTCTTATTCTTATAATCTATGAAAATACTATTCACTTTTTTTTCCTTGTTGTTAGTTTCTTCTTTTTACTCTTGCAAGAATAAAGAGGACAAAGACAAATTTGATAGACAATTGTATTATGGAGGCGATATACTTACTATGGAAGGAGATGTGCCGACCTATGAAGAAACACTCGTAGTGGAAGATGGTAAAATCGCGTTTCTGGGATCCTTAGATGAAGCGGTAAATTTATATGGGAACAAGTATGAAGAAATTGATTTGAAAGGAGGTACACTATTGCCGGGATTTATTGACGGGCACGCCCATTACGCTGCTTTTTCCGCTCAGGCTATCGGGGCACAAATTTTACCACCGCCAGATGCCGGAGCAGCAAATATTTCTACATTAATAGAAATATTAAAATCGTGGAATACTCCAGAGAACTTAAGTCTAACAGGCTGGGTCTTTGGTATGGGTTTCGATGATTCTGTATTAGAAGAAAAAAGGTTTCCTACCAAAGAAGATTTAGACAAGGTTTCTACAGAAGTTCCTGTTTTTATTATTCACATCTCAGGGCATTTCGCATCCGTAAATTCTAAAGGCTTGCAAATACTAAATATTACCGAAAATACCCCGGATCCTGAAGGCGGTATTATTCGAAGAATACCCGGATCTAATGAGCCTAATGGTGTTTTAGAGGAATTGGCCGCAATTCCTCATATGATAAGCGTTATTAGCCCTAACACGGAAGAGGGGATGAGACGTTTTATGGAAGCAGGACAAGAGATGGCACTATCTTATGGCTATACCACTGCTCAGGAAGGGCGTGCAATGCAAAATCATTTGGCATTGGTGAAAGAAGCTGAAAATGGTAATTTAAAACTAGATGTTATTAGTTATGTAGATTATACCCTGATGGAGGAGTATTTATCCACAAAATGGTATAGTAAAGATTATATAAACCACTATAGAATCGGAGGGGCTAAACTTACTTTAGACGGTTCTCCTCAGGGACGAACAGCTTGGCGCACACAACCATATCTTATTCCTCCCGATGGAGCATCCGAGGATTATAGCGGATATCCTGCAATTCCTAAGGACGAGGATGTAATGGACATTTATGATAAAGCCTTAAAAAACAATTGGCAGATACTAACACATGCTAACGGGGATGCGGCGATAGATCAAATGATAAGAACAATAAAGCCAAGTGTGAATAAATATGGAAATAATGATCGTAGAAATGTTTTAATTCATGGGCAGTATGTACGAGAAGATCAGTTAGATTCCCTAAAAAAGCTTGATATTATCGCATCCCTATTTCCACTTCATACTTTTTACTGGGGAGACTGGCATAAGGAGATTATTGGGGATAGTTTGGGAAATAAAATTAGTCCAACAAGAACGGCCTTAAAAAAGGGCTTAAGAATTACAATTCACACAGACGCTCCAGTGGCTCTCCCGAATTTAATGCGTGTTGTTTGGACTGCTTCCAACAGAACTTCTCGCTCAGGGGATATTATTGGTAATACGGAGAGGCTTAAACCATACAAGGCTCTGAAGGCCATTACAGATTGGTCGGCATACCAGCATTTTGAGGAAGATAGAAAAGGAACGTTGGAGGTAGGCAAATTAGCGGATATGGTTCTACTTGATGAGAACCCTTTAAAAGTTCCAATTGATAATATTAAAAATATTATAGTTCTACAGACGATAAAGGAGGGTAAAACTATATATAGGAGATAGGGATTTGCCTTTAATTGTTCATATTGTTCTATCTTGCCAAAAAAACATTTACATATGAGTTCTATTAAAAAGTTTAAGGCTTTAGGATTAATTTTTCTTTTTGCATTAGTATATAAGGCAGAAGCCCAGCGTGTTGATATTTCCCTGGATTATGGATACCAAATGGGCACGAAGTTAAATTATGGTTCCTCTAACTACGTCAAAGCTACTGATGGAGGATTTTTTAGAGGCATTGTTGGATTTGAATTAGCGAGTGAGACTATGCTAGAGCTAACTTATATGAAAATGAACTCTGATTTATTGGTTAGGGACTTTTTTATTAGTCCTTCAGAAGAACGTTTATCAGACTTAGCCATGGATTGGATTCATCTCGGGACTAATCGCTATTTTGATACTGGCGGAGATATTACGCCATTTTTAGGATTAAGTGCGGGAGTCACGATCTTTACTCCTAAAAATGAAAATTTCGATATTGTCGATAGATCTTTGAATTCCTCTACTGAGTTTTCTTTTCTAATTAAAGGGGGGGTTATATTTAATGTAAGTGATGTGGTCGGTATTAAATTGCAAGCAGATTTAATGTTTCCTGTTTCTTGGGGAGGATATTATTACGGTTACGGAGGTGCATTTTACTCGGGAGGTACTACGGTTATGGGAGCAGTTTCCGGGGGTCTAGTATTTACACTCGGGGGTTAAGCGTCTACTTGAATAAGATAGACCAGGTTAGCAGAAGGGTGTTTGTGGTAGAACCAACATCCCGTTGTGTGTCTGAAAAGATATAGGCTAGCTTTATTCCTTGGTTTCCTGCGAAACTTCTACCTATTGAAAGAGCTGTTACAAAGTTCGCACGTTGATCATCATTGAATTGTTGGTTAACTACAGAAGATGCACCTTGGTTATATCCTGCACTTACAGAGGCCCAGTATTTTTTTCCAAATTGTCTAATTAGATGGGTCTGAAAGGCAAACATTGGATCTTTTTTCTGAACCTGATTATTAAAAAAGTCGTTGTTATTTGTAAAGAATAAAACAGATCCGGTTAATTCAAAAGACCATGCTCCCCAATAATGTACTAATCCGGCCTGTGGTCTAATTATAAATCTATTTGCTCCAAGATTAATGAGTTTATCGTTAAAGTATTCCCCAAAAGGAAAGGTAATGGCCATAGATACGCCAAAGGTTGTAAAAACTGGATTATTAAGTCTATACTCCTGAAGTTCTTTAGGTCCAACAGGAGGAGGACCAGATAAATTAAGAGAAAAGCGAATTCTTGGATCGGCAAAACCAGTTCTTTGAACCGAGGTGGGCTCTCCACTTAACAGCCCTTGCCACTTTGAGGATGAAAAGGGGACCAAAACATCTACTCTAGCTAGCTTGTTCCATAGTTTAAAGGGTCTGACGTATGAGGCAACAAAACTATTTCCTTTGTATGTTACGTCTTCCGCACCTAGTAATGGATCAAAAAATACATCTCCTGAGGTGTAGGCATAACCCACTCCAATTGCATTTAAACCTAAGGGCATAGAGGCCCATCTCCTTGGTTCTACGTCTTGTGAAAAGGTCTGGGTTACACAAAAAAATCCTAAAAAGAGGAATAATGAATTCTTATATAGACTTAGTTGTTTCATGGGTATAAATCGTGATAACCCTTATTCTAAATTGGGCTATTTTTTGATTTTAACGGGATACTTTTTTAAAAGCTTTTTTACGGTTTTAGTAATATTGTCGTAGCTCTGTTGAGGCCCTTCTTTAATCATGCTTTTGGTTCTGGACTGCCAAATCATTTCATTTAGGGCATTATCTACCACATCTAAGGTAACGGTGCCTGCTTTGTAGACTTGTACTAAATATTTTTCAGATTGCCAATGATAAGTTCGCTGCCCCATATATCGCGGAGAGTCTCTAAAGGAGGTTTCTGCAGTTTTTTCCTCCTGAGTAATAACTATTCCGATATTTAAAATAAGATCGGGATTGTCGGATACTTTTTCATACCCTCTTGCAATCATTTGTTTATTTATCTCTTCTACAAGGAAGTTTAAACTTTCCTTTTTGGGCTCAAACTCTGGAACATTATTAATATCTAAGCCAAAAACTTTAAAAGTCTTATAACTCTTAAAGTCGGCCGTAGGCGATTTATTGGAGCCAATTAATACTTGGGAATGTCCTATTCCCATGGATAATAACAAAACAAATACTATTCTCATAAAATTTTTCATGGCTATATTTTTACGGATTGGAAATCCCCCATCTTTTATAGGCGGATCTAAGAAATTCCGCATAAATATCCTTATGAACAGCGTATTGTTCGGGGTTTAATAATTCTTTGAGTTCGTCGTCCTGTTTGCCTAGGAGTGTATTCAGCTCCTGCTTTAATCGATCTTTTGAATATCCCTTGTCTTTATCATCTAACCTGGCAATTTTTGCGATGTAATAGGTGATGACGCTAGTATATTGGTTCATCTCTTCTTCGGAAAGCTTCATTTTTTTTACTTCCTCATGAAACCATATTTGCAGATTGTCTTTTTCTTTGGAAGAAAATATTTCTACTTTGTCTTCCGGAGCAACGGCCTGCGCCTTTAAACCTAGAGGGTAGAATATACTAAGGATGATGGCTAAGAATACGTATGGTATAGATTTCATAATCAGAAATATTAGAACATTGCTAAAGTAATTAAATACTTTGCCTTAAAGATAGCACCTTTTAAAAGACTGAATTCAAATGCCCCTCAAATAATTGCAGTAATGGTCGCTTATTTGATGATGATAGAATACAAAGAAGCTGTTAAAGTAAAAAGCGCCAATTTACAGAAAGTAATAAGGATTTTCTATCTCCAATTACCCCACCTTCTGCCCTGAACATCCAATTTTTATTGACTTGGTATTGCGCACCAATGACACCGTTCCATGGCTCCTTAACCTTTTTTTCTAGGCTATATCGCACGGTGGCAGATCCATCGGCTGCACCAATTCTTTCAAATATTGGTGTAAGCACCTCATCTGCAACCTCGATTTTTTTAGCGTCAATTGGGTTATTTGGATTTAAGGAGTTGTACCATTCAAAATAGTTAGCCTCAATCTCCTGAGCCCTGTCAAAGACGTCTTGTGGTAGTACGTCCTTTAATTGAATTGCACCCACGGTTTCCGAGGCTAGGGTAACTTTCATAGCTCCTAACCAGACACCAAAATTACGATAGGGTTTGTCATCATGAACAAAGTTATGACCCACCCTTACCCCAAAAGTGGTAACTTTTACCGGAGTATCCAGGAGTTCTGGTTTACTCCAGCTAATGTTTCCGTCCACTGCAACCCAAATGGGACCTATCCCTCCAGCAGCGGTGGCTCCAAAACCGTAGGTGGTAAGTCTCTGATCAACCACAGAATTAAGATCAACAGGAACGGTTAAGTTTACTTCTGTTCTGGAAGAGCCTAGACCAAATAGCCCATATAAGTTTAAAAATGGGAAAACCCAAATATCTGGTCTAAACAAAACAGTATTTGCGTCCGAGTAGTTTTCTCCAAATTCCAGAAAATCAACCTCAGTAAGAGGAATATCTACATCATCAGTTAGGAGTCCCAGAGAAATATTATCAATAACAATTTGTTGCCTAACCCAAATAAAATTGATCATGGCACCTGTAGGGTAAGGGATGTCAAAACCATTTTTATAGGCTTTTTGGCCCCAAATAGGTAAGATATTATCGTATTTAACCTGTTTTAAACTATCTGTATACTTCTGATGTTGGGTGCGTACTCTTGTAGTCGCATACTGGGCGGAAACGCTATTTATCGCAAAAAGAAGGATGATAATTAAGCTTGATCTAAAAATTGCCATTTCGTTATTCTTTTTCTTTATTTTCTTTCTCTAGGGCTTTCTTTGCTCTTAATTCCTGACTCTTTTTTACACCAATTGGGATGTTACACTTAAGAAATAAAGAGCTGTTTTTTGGTCCACTTATGTCTTTGTAAACATTGGTGAAACCGTAATAATATTTTAATCCCAAAGTAATTCCTGCGGCTCTGTTTGAAAGGCGATATCCACCTCCGAATGTAGCGCCAGCCCCAAATCTATTAATTGCATCTTTATTATCCTGCCTTGTCCTAACTTCAATATTATTTTCATCAGTCTCATATTCTACAAAGGCCTTGTGCATAAGACCAAATTGTGGGCCAACTTCAAGATAAATCCTGTTTTTAAATCGGTATTTGATAAGTGCAGGAACCATAAAATAACTAATTTTCTGACTGTAGTCCCCTTCCCCTTCCTGCGTCTCAATTCCCAGTAGTTCAAGATCGGCAGGGCTAAGTTCCCCAGCCCCTAATCTACCTTTGACCAAAACTCCGGTATATAAGTACCATTGATTTTTCATTCGTATGTCGAAATAAAAACCAAGGTTCAATTCAGAAAGACTCTTGCCGTTATTTAATTCAGAAATATTAGAAAAATTGTAACCTCCTTCTAGGCCAAATTCAAGATCAGGAGAATTTAGTTTATCCCCGAATACTGCCGCAATTAAAACTTGAGAGTGACTTTTCCATGATGCTAAACATAGCAGAAGAGTAAATAGTAGGATTTTATGTCTCATAAGTAGCGACTTCTATTGCTTTGGATTAGTACACTTATAATAAATTGAAAATGCCAAAAAAGGGAATCTTTACTTGGCATTTTCAGCTTAGAGAAATTCTTATTTTACTTAGGGTCGAAAGTAAACTTTTGTCCACCAATCGATGCTTCATACATTAAACCTCCTTTGACATGAGTAAAAATGGCAACACCATCTTGATAAGGTGCCACGGCGGCTCCTCCTTCAGTAATTGCCACAGCAGATGCTTGTGCGCCAAATTTAAATTTACCTCCTGTAAATCTGTCGTAAGCACCTTTGTCTTCAAAGAAAATAAGCTCACTAAATTGTTGCCCTCCCGCCTGAAGACCAAAAGATGCTTGGCCCAGTTTAGATTCACCTGTGGCCTTACCACCTTGGTAAACTATTCCTTTTCCACCAGCACCTCCGATACCCAAGCCTGCTTTAGTAATTTTTGGATATATCGCATAACCATAGGCTTTGGCAAAGAAGGAACTCAATTTAGGCGAAACTTTTTTCATTTCAGCAATTGCCTCATTACAGTCTTTTTCCAGATCAGGATTCCAACCTGCCTGTCCATACGAAGCCGTTAGGGCCATTAGGAATAAAAAAAAGGGGATTAGTAGTTTTTTCTTTAGCGTAGTTCTCATAATAGTTAAAAATTAAAAAATTCAAGGATAAGATACATATATTTTTTAACAATTCTTAAAAGTCTTCCTATAACTTGAGACTATATAGATTTCTCCCTTTTTTACCCGTTTGTTCGTCAGAAAGCAGCAGTGTTTTCTCGTTTATAAAGAGGATACTCTCTAGTTGGGTATTCGACTTTAGATCTATCGTTTTAAGCTCCTCAAAAGTAAAGTTTGGTAATACAAAGCCTGTATAAACCAATACCTTTCCATAGCTCAGCAGAACCAGTGTTTTTCCATCCTCGGAAATGTCTGCAGCTGTAATTCTGCAAGAGTCGCTTGCCTCACAGGTATCGATAGTAGTTATAAGTTTGGCGATATATTTACCTGGTACGTCAGGAACGGAATAAATTGTTACATCTCCTGAAAAAGGGCTAGATCTATTTTTATTTAAGATGTAGACCTGGTTTCCAAAATGAAATATGGCCTCAGAATCAAATTTTAAATTTTTCTTTTTAGGTGGAAATTTTTTTTGATCCGGATAGCGAAGCTCTATTTTTTCAGCGGTAATTTTACTTCCTTTCTCCTTGTCTGGATTCGGGGTTTTATAAATTACTAAGTCCGTTCTCTTGTTAGCATTATTTCCTAAGTCACTTATGTATAAGTTTCCCGATGTATCTCTGGCTAGATCTTCCCAATCCTTATTTTTAGCATTTTTAACTTTAAGTTCCTTTATCAGTTTCCCGCTTAAGTCTATCTGATAAAGTACGTCCTCATTACCACTGTCGTTTATCATCCAGAGAGTACTATCTTTTCCTATGGCCATCCCGGAATTTTCTTTTAGAATTTTGGGAAGTTTGGCAATCTTAGTCAGTTGCCCATAATTGGTACAACAAACACAGGAGCAGATAATTAATAAGGAGATAAATTTATTCAAACTAATTTTTTAATGGCATATAAATTTCTGCCTTCCAATTTAACTCATACCCTCCAGATACTGGTTGGTTAAAAAAAATTTCCACAGGCAATTCTACCACCTCGATCTTTTCTTTTTTGGCATAATTCAACAGCGCATACCAGGCTCTGTCTGAGGTGCTATAATTTCCATTGTAGGTTGCTTTAATAGCTTTTCTAGGCTTAAATTCTTTGTACTTCAAATCTGGATGGGAGGGCAAATTGTCTGTCTTTAAAATTGGATAACAAAAATCGAAGCTAAGAGCTCCTGTTAATTTGTTCCATGAAGTAACTTCAATAAAAGGGCTACCATTTAAGGCAATATTATTTTGTGCCAGGATGGAGTTTAATAAAGGAAAGTTAATCATCATCCCTTTTGCTTTACCTATTTGGATAGTATTGACAGTTGTATAGGCGCAATAAGTTCCTTCGAGTTCAGATGCGCCCTCGATACGAACTTTCCATTGTGATAAGTGATTTTTTAAATTATCTCTAAAATCAATAACTGTATTGGTAGTTGTTTCTTCAAATACGGTTTTCTGAAAGGGAATCGTAATTTTATTTATAAAGCTATGTTTAATGTCGCTAACATAGGCTGTTACATTGGTAAGCGAGTCATTAATGGGTTTTATTTCCCAGCGATATTGGTGGATAGAATCACCTCCGCTAAAAACATTTTCTACAATGTAATCTTCCTTTTCTTCTAGGATTTGTATACTGTCTTGTTGGGTAGTCCAAAGTAGGAGACTTTGTTTAACAATTCCAGGTAGGGCCTTTGTTTTAAATGAAACAGCATAATCATGAGGTTTTATAAACAAGTACCAACTTAAAAATCCTATTACGGCTACAGCGAGGAAGCCTCCAATTTTATTTTGCATTATTTGTTACTAGCAAGTTCTTTTTTTGTAGTCATTTGTAAATTATCTAACATAAAACGGCCCAAATCCCTTCCTTGTTTTACGCCTACGGAAACTGCCTTTCTGTAGTGGATACCTCCGTACATTCTGCTTATAGCAGCTTCATCTGCGGCTTCATTAAAAGAATTAAAACTTCTAATCGGAAGGCCATAAGGAATTTCTGTATCATCGTCGAATGCAAAATTATCCCCGAAAATCTCTGTTAAAGCTGTTGCGGCTGCACCGGATACTACGCTATGCCCGCTGGTGTACTCAGGGAATGGCGGAGTTTGTAAAACAGGTTTCCAACTATCGTCTATGTGTGCATTGATAAGTGTTTCCGGTCTAATCAAATTACTTCTATACTTTTCATCCCAACAACTAATAAAAGCATCTGCAATGGCCATAGAGGTTTTTGTATAGGCATAAACAGTTTTATTAAAATCCGAGTTTGTTTTTTTGGTTGCGATTTTTACAATCCCTATCCAGTGGGCTCCTGGGGTGATTTTTTTGGTTGCGAACATTAAATGCCCACGAGTAACTGAAACATAAGGGTTGCAGTCCCAAAACTGAGCGATGGCAATTTCTTCTGAGGAATCACCTTTGGCAGTTATTTCTACGCTAATATCATAAACCTCCTTTAGTTCTTTATAGAATTCGGAATCTTCGTCCATTGAAAAAGGAGGAGGAGGCACAGGGATAAATTGGTTTGCTGAATCAATTACAAAAGGCCTAATTTTATTCCAGTGCGGCTCGATTCCATCCATATATGCCGGGGGAGTGGGTTGCCATCGGGAAGGCTCGTCGGTGTCTACAGTAAACTTAGGCATAGTCCTGGTTTGCTTGTAATTATCTTTGTTCATCCATTCTGAAATGTGATTTGCGACAACAAGACCGTAATCTCTTGCAGCTTCAAATTCCTGAGGATTTTGACCTTCCCATTTGGTATACAGGCTATCTCGGAAAGATTCTAGTTTTTCCTCCGAAAAAATTAACCTTTTACTCACGTCCATATGTGCAACTAAGGCAGCTAACTGAAAATTAATTTTTTTGTCTGCCGGAGGTTTAGGAATAGTAGTTAGTTCATGTGCCTGTCCTGCTAAGGAAAGATATTGCTCATCTTCAAGAGCAATAATTTCATATGCAGCAACATTTGGATAAGCAAAGATCCTACTAGCCACAGGAGGAGAGAAAATATCGTGGATCATAATCTCAGTAACTTTGTCAATAGCCATATGCAATTCTTCTTGTTGCACAACTATTGGCTCAACGGTTTTCTGGCAAGAACTTAGGATAATTAACCCACTTAAAAGCCCATAAATCTTCTTCATTTGTATTATTTATTAATTAATTCATACACACGCGCCTTCTCATCGTTGAAGGTGACTAGTAAATACGGCTGGTTGTTTACGGTAATAATATTGAGATGGCGAGCTGATTTTTGAGAAAGATCAAGTCCCATATCATGCCCCAAAATTACATTATTTTTATTTTCTATCATAGCTCCTGAAAAAGAACCAAATCTGCCATGGTAGGGTTTTACTCCAAAATAATTTCCAGCTGCCAATACTTCTAAACTTCCGTCGTTATCAAAGTCGAAAGATAAAAAGGTAGTTACAGGGGCGTATTGAAGTTCTTTTTGAAAAGGATGAAATTTAAATTTACCATTGATGTTCTCCAAATACCCTGACCGCAGTTCGGTTATCTCAAAAAGCTTTGCCCTCTTTAAAGACTGACTATCCCAGATTTCCTCAATAGTCTTTCCTGCAAAAGAGTTATAATTATTATACTTCTTACGAATTTGAACCAACTGACTGGCTATACCATCTAGACTTTCAAGCGGATAGTATTTTTCATTTTTTGGAAGCGCCAAAACAGTTTCTGTATTTCCGTTTTCATCAAAGTCTGCATAATACATTTTTAATGGCCACTTGGAACTAGCCCGAAACTTGGAATTCTGTCCCCAATTCCCTAACAAATAGTCCTGATCTCCGTCTTCATCAATATCAAAAGCAATAATTGCCTGCCAAAGTCCATTAAGCTCTTCTTTTAAGGGCATGATTTGCTTAAAATTACCGCCATCATTTTTAAAAAACTTGGGAGACATCCATTCTCCTACTAAGATAAGATCGATATGTCCGTCCAGGTCAAAATCATCCCATATGGCGTCCGATATCATACCCGCATTGCGCACTTCTTCTTGCACATCTAATTCGAAATGGCCATTGTTATTCTTTAATAAGTACGAGCTGGGAATATTGCCGAAATCATTTGAAGTTCCCTGATTCCCAACAAAAAGATCAAGATCACCGTCCTGATCGTAGTCTGCGACCTTCACAACTGAGGCATTTTCGAAATAGTCTGGAAGATTAGCTTTTACAAATACACCTTTTTTTTGAAGGTAGTAACTGTCTAAAAGAGGTTTCATTTTATTATAAAAATCGGCCCCTCCAGTACCGACGAAAAGATCTGCTTCTCCATTTCCCGATAAATCGGCTATGACGGCTGTTAGATCTTCATTTATTGAATCCTGGGCAATTGGGCCTATTTTTTGTGTTACAAAACTACTGTCTTGTTGAACATATATTTTCGAAGGAGTATACTTAGAACTTCCAAAAAAGATATCTTCTTTCTTGTCTCCATTAATATCTCCAATGGCAACCGCCGGACCTCGATCAGAAAGTTTGTAAGGCATTAGTTTCTGCCTGTTAAAATCTATATAATTATCTTCTTTATGTACGTAGTCTATGCCAAGGTTATCCTTAACTTCTTTGAATATTCTATCTGATGATGGAGTGATGCCGAGATAGTTAAAGGGCCGGGAGTTCTGTGGGGAAATAACTATTTCCTGATTGGTAGAGATTTCTTTTAGCACTTGATAACTTCCATTTGGCCAAATTACTCTTAAAGAATCCACCATTTTATGCTCCCCATAGCCAAAATGGATAAGTGGTTCGGAAGAAGCCTGAAAACCTCTTGCCGTATATAGTTCTTTATATTGGAGCTTCCCTTGGTGATAGGAAAACACTTTGGTCCCAATTCCGTGGTTGTTTGGGGCTTTGTAGTTAAAAGTTATTTTGAGATAATTGCTTTGTTGGTTGGTTTGGTTCACATAAATCCGTGCAGGACTGTTTAAATTATTGGTAACTAAATCTAAGTCTCCATCATTGTCCAAGTCTCCTATCGCCGAAGCACCTGAAATTAGAGTGTCAGTAGAAATCCACGCCCCAGACATATCTTGAAACTGGAGGCTTTCACTTCCTTTAAAAATGTAGTTATGTGTCTTTCCAGAGGGCATTTTATCTAGGGCCTCTTGATCTACTAATTTGGTATTATTTATCTTTTTCTTTATTTGATCGTTCGATACAAAATTGATAAAATCCAAGTCGTTAGGCCTTTTAGGAATTCCATTGGCTATAAATAAATCTTGTTCTCCATCCTGATTAAAATCTCCAAAGAGACCACTCCAACTCCAGTCTGTTGCTGAAATACCACTGTAAAGAGCTATCTCGGCATAACTACTGCCAGGCCTATTAAGTTGCAGCATGTTTCTGGTAAACTGATAATGATAGCCAAAGATTTCGGTTTTCATTTTTTGTAACTGAACATTGTCATCTCCTTCTGAAGATTTTAGTACTACCTCGTCTTCAGGTAGCATATCTAGTGAAAGTATATCCGGATACCCGTCATGGTTAAGATCGGCAACATCATTCCCCATGGAAAACCTTGTGGTGTGCCCAAAATATTTCTTGGCTTCTTCTCTAAAGGTTCCATCTCCATTATTTAAATAATAGTAGTCATCTTCATGAAAATCGTTTCCTATATAAATATCAGGAGCTCCGTCTTGATTAAAATCGGAAATAGAAATTCCTAAACCATATCCATTGATGCCACCATAAATGCCAGCCTCTTCACTGACATCCACAAAAGTGTCTCCATCATTTCTCAAAAGTTTATCCCCAGTTTCGTAATTTCTTTTAAGGCGCAAGTCGGCCTTGTCAAAAGATTCCTGGGTATGTACGGCATGATTTAGTAAATAAATATCTAAATCGCCATCTAGGTCATAGTCCAAAAAGGCAGCCGAGGAACTATAAGAATCAAAGTCGAGTCCAAACTCAGAAGCACGCTCCGTAAACGTATTATCTCCGTTATTAATAAACAGTTCATTATAGCCGTGGAATCCATTTATTCCCACTACGGCACATACGTAAATGTCTAATAAACCATCGCCATTAACATCTCCCATTACAGCTCCGGTATTCCAACTACTATTTCCCTCTACCCCGGCTATTTCTGTTATGTCTTCAAATTGTAAACCTCCTTTGTTAAGATAAAGTTTATTTTTAACCGTATTTCCGGAGAAATAGATGTCTACTAAGCTATCATTATTAATGTCACCTATGGATACACCTCCTCCATTATAGTAGTATAAATAATCTAAAATGTTCAGCTCATCGGTTTCTGATAAGGTATTCTCAAAGGCAATACCTGTTTTTTCAGAAGAGGGGTTAGTGAATAGATCTCCTTCATTGGAAGTACATCCAAATACAAAGAAGGCACACAAGAGCACTAAAATACCCTTATCCACCAAACTCGAATATCTTCGGTTCTTTTTCATTAATTGCGGTAATTAGAAACTGTTGTCCGGTTTTGTCTTGAAACAAGCCAATATGTTTTATTTCTTCTCTAATAAAAAAACCTGAAGTATTGTAGTCTTTCCATTCAAAATCCATAGCACCATTCCCAAACAAAACGGTGCCATATGCAGCATCCAATCTGGAATATTGTGGTTTAAATTCAAAATTATTCCCTCCTAAGATAAGGTCTAAATGCCCATCCATATTAATATCTTTACAACTTATTCCACAAATACAAGAAAGTTGACTTCTAGGAGGAAGTAGCTTATAGGTAAAATTACCCAGTCCATCGTTTATGGCAATAATAGACTCTGAGATTCGGGCCTGTTTTACAATAGAATTTTTAATTACTTCTTGTGGAAAAAGCTCTTCTATGGTCTTTTTAGAATATTCAGAGGCTTTTAAATTCTGCTTTTTTAAGGCTACCATCTGATTTGTCAGATCCTTCTTTTGATGATGTGGATAGTCCTTTCCATCACGCTGCAGCGTAACTATTTGTTCAATAGTGCCATTATTGTCAAAATCATTAATCCACATTTTCATTGGACTTTCCATTTCCGGTTTGTAGTGAAGATTTCCACCCTGATTCCCCAACACTAAATCTAAATCTCCATCATTGTCCAGATCTGCCGTTTCAACAACGTTCCACCAACCTGATAAACTATCCAGGGAAGATTTATGGGCGATTAGCCTCCTTCCTGAATTATTAAATATTTTGGGGCTTCCCCAGTCGGTGGTAGTGATTAAATCACTTTTTCCATCTCCATTAATATCCGCCCATTGGGCACTAGTAATCATTCCTGTATTTCGAAGGTCGTAAGCATACCTCTCTGTACCGTTTTCAAAAGTTCCATCTCCATTATTAATTAGAAATAAGTGCTCCGGATCTACGCCATAAGTGCCAACAATACTTCTAGAACCAACAAATACATCGACGTCACCGTCGTTGTCGAAGTCTGAGGGTGCAATGACTGCTATGTTGGTAAATACTGAGGGGATTTTGTCTTCGGAAGCGGTGAATTTTCCTAATCCGTTATTAATATATAATCTGGCCCTATAGGTATTTTCACTTCCTACTTCGTTACCACCGGAACCCACCATTAAATCAAGATCTCCGTCGTTATCTGCGTCAAAAAATGCAGCAGCAGTGTCTTCATAGGAAGCATCATTTTCTAAGGCCTTTTGAATACTGGGTGCAATTTTGCCTTTTCCTTTATGTTTATAGATAATTCCTGGCTGATTCTTAGCTCCTCCAATAAATACATCTTCATTACCATCTCCGTCTATGTCGCCTATTGCCATAGCAGGTCCTTCCTGGGACAGTTGTCTATAAATAAGTCCTTCGTAATCAAAGTCGTTATAGGTATTTTCTAAATGACTAATAAGCTGGTTGTTTGGCAGCTCTTTTATCCAGGGCACAACCGTAATTTTGGAAGGTGGGACATAAATTTCACTCGCATTGGTTTGTTTTAAAGTTAACAACTGATTAGCATCCACATTCTTAAAAAGCTGTGTACGAGAGTCTGGCCAAATAACACGAAGAGAATCTATGACAGAGGTATTACCCAAGCCAATGGTCATTATATAGTCCATTGAAGATTGGAACCCTCTTGAAGGGATTAACTCCTGAAGCACTTCATTGTTTGGATAGTAAAGGCTTATTGAGGTGCCAACGGCAAATTTATTTTTCCCTTCTCCTTCAAATTTCAATTTTAAATAATTGTAGTCGTTGTAGGAGTTGGTATTATTCTCATATACAAAGGATTCCATATTTACGTTGTTAACTACAACATCTAAGTCGCCATCGTTATCTAAGTCTCCATAGGCCGCACCATTAGAAAGACTTGGAATCTCGAAGCCCCAAGACTTATTGGCGTTTTCAAAAGTCAAATCTCCGTTATTTTTATACGCATAGTTAGGTTGAGGTCTTACAGGCATTTTATTGATAATAGAATCTATAGACTCTTTCTTTCCGGTTAGGGCCATTTTCTGAATAATCTCATTGGCAAAGAAATCTACAAAATCAAGGTCGGTAAGGTCATGGTTTACGCCATTTGTAATATAAATATCTCGGAGACCATCATTGTCCATATCAAAAAGCAAACCTGCCCAGCTCCAGTCTGTTGCGTCAACTCCGCTAAAATATGCAATCTCAGAAAAGGACTCATTTCCATTATTCAGCTGTAGGGTGTTTTGAATGTACTGCTGGTAAAAATCTTTACTCTGTTTTAATTTAAAAACGTTATAGCCTTCGAATTCCATGACAGACTTTACCCTTTCGTCTAGCTCGGGTAGCATATCTGTAATAAAGATTTCGGAGTTCCCATCATTATTAATATCGGCCATATCAATTCCCATGGCCGACAAGGACAAATGGGATGTCCAATTCTTTATGTCTTCGGTAAAGGTGCCATTTTTGTTATTAATGTATAAATAATCTCTTTCATAAAAATCGTTAGAAACGTATATATCTGGGTACAAGTCTTTATTAATATCCGTTACCATTACCCCCAAACCAAAACCAATTAAACTACCATAAATGCCTGCTTCTTCACTAACGTCCACGTACTTACCGTTGTCGTTTCTCAATAGCATATCACCCACGCCTCGAAATATATCTGGTACGTTTTCCCAGTCCTGAGCTCTAACATCTCGCTGTTCCTCGTAACCTAAGCTACTTACAGGGATATTACTATTATTTAGAATATATGCATCTAGATCTCCGTCTTTATCGTAATCAAAAAAAGAAGCATGAGTAGAAAAACCTGTTTTCGCTAAATTGTATTCCGCTGCTTTCTCGGAAAACGTTAGATCACCATTGTTTATATAGAGATCGTTGTCATGGTTATTGCCTTCCATATTGCCGGCATTGCTGACGTAGATATCTAAAAACCCATCATTATTAATATCTACCATTACAACTCCAGTAGACCAGGGTTTGGAGCCTAAAACGCCTGCTGTTTTAGAGATGTCTTCAAAGACCATGTTGCCTTTGTTAAGGTACAGCCTATTTTCTACCATATTCCCAGTCAAATAAATGTCTGCCATGCCATCATTATTTATATCACCAATGGCTACCCCTCCACCGTTGTAGAAGTTCCTGTATTTAAAGATGTTAAAGTTCTTCTGATTTTCAACCTTATTAATAAAGTTGATATTGGTTGAGTTAGACGTTAGTAATGTAAATAAGGTTTTTTCTGTTGCCTCAGCCAGTTCCTCATTTTTCTTGTCCAGAGTACAAGACCAAAAAAACAAAAGAATAAGAGTAGGATAAAGTATTTTTTTTATTGCAGATTGTGACATAATAATTTAATCTTTAATATTTTGACAGAAAAATAGGAGAGTATCTATTAATACTCTTGCTGTTTCAGTTTTCTATTATGTTTATAGATTTATTATTTCTGGTAGTTCCCGTGACAGATATTATTGAAATTTCTTAGCGAAAAATCCACCGTTTTTGTCTCCATGCAAAAATACACGATGTTGTGCATCCATCCTATCCAATTCAGTGCAAATTCGCCACAGAACTTAACAATTAACATATCTGTAGATTCGTCTTTCTTTGAAATTATGATTCATAAAGAATCCGTTTTGGAATCAAGTAAAATGAAATTCGATGAATCAGAAAATCTTTGTAGTAAGGGCTACTCTAGACGTATTCAATATTTTTTAAAATTAGAGAAAATTAATTCCAGAAAAGAGCATAAAGCATGGCTATGATAATCATCACGGCAAAGGCTCCAATATTGAATAGCGGACTAGTTTTAAAAAGCCCTTTAGTAATCGGAATCCCTTTAGGATCATCTTCACCTTTGTTCTGTGATAAGCTAACAATGGCAATAACACCCATGGTTAGTAGTGTTGTGTACCCCATTTGATCTAGAAAGGGAACATCTACAAAGAAGGCATTGGTAGACCATCCATTAGGAGCTACCTTGAAATATAGAGCAATTGGAATGGATACAAGGGCACCAATAATTGCTGCTTTATTCGTCGTCTTCTTCCAGAATAATCCCAGCATAAATACAGCTAATATTCCGGGGCTAACCAAACCTGTGTATTCCTGAATAAATTGAAAGGCCTGGTCTATACCGCCTAATAAAGGAGCCATAATACCTGCTATGACTAGGGCAACAGCCGCAGAAAGTCTTCCAACATTTACAGTAGCCTTATCCGAGGCATTTTTGTTAATATACTGTCTGTATATATCCATAGTAAAAATAGTAGAGGTAGAATTTAACATGGAGGCTAAGGAGGAAACAATGGCTGCAGCTAAGGCGGCGAATGCTACTCCTTTTAGACCGGTAGGTAAAAATTGTAATAGCCATGGATAAGCCTTATCTGCCTGTCCTATTGACGGAGGATTGTTTGTTCCCATTTCTCCAAGGCTTCCAAGTATGGAAGGGTCATTAATCATTACGTAGGCCGCAATTCCTGGAACAACAACAATAACCGGAATTATCAATTTAAGAACGGCTGCCATAAGAATACCTTTTTGGGATTCTCTGAGCGATTTAGCGGCCAAGGTTCTTTGAATTATGTATTGATTAAAACCCCAGTAATAAAGATTTGCGACCCAAAGCCCTCCTACAAGGACTCCAATTCCGGGGAGGTTTTTATATTCCGGATTAGATTCATCTAAAATCATGGCAAACTTTTCTGGTACGGCGTCGAAGACAATTTGCATTCCAGACATGACCCCTTCCCCGCCTGAAACGGTGTTAAGCGCTAGGTAAGTAGTTACCAGTCCGCCAAGAACTAAGAAAATTACCTGAATTACATCTGTCCATGCAACTGCGGATAATCCACCGTAAAGAGAATAGGCTGCGGCAAAAAGAGACAACCCAATAACGCCATAGATCATAGGAATTCCCATTATTGTTTCCAATGCTAGAGAGCCTAGGTAGAGTACGGAGGCAAGATTGACAAACACATAAAGTGCAATCCAAAAAACAGCCAAAATAGTTTTCAAATTGGTAGAATATCTTTTTTCTACAAATTCTGGAATCGTATAAAGTCCTTTCTCGATGAAAATGGGAAGGAAATATTTTCCTACGATAATTAGGGTAATGGCCGCCATCCATTCATAAGAGGCAATTGCCAAACCAACGGCAAAACCAGAACCAGACATCCCTATGAACTGTTCCGCAGAAATATTGGCAGCTATTAGCGATGCGCCTATTGCCCACCATGGCAATGATTTGCTCGCAAGAAAGTAGTCTTCGGCATTTTTTTGATGTCCTTTTTTGTCTCTAGAGACATATAAACCCACTCCTAAAATTAAGATGGCGTAGGCAATAAAAATAAAATAATCCCAAAATTCGAATGAAGAAGTCATAGTTAGTCTAGTTGGTTATTTAGTAATGGTTTTGAACAAGGTAAATAAAATCTTTTTAAGACTTATAATAGCCTTGCTTTAATTAGATGTTAAGTTCTTATATGTATTGATTTATTATATTTTCAAATAATTCCTGCTTGCCACTTTGTAATGGTATTTCGCCATTTATCTTGGCAATATCATATAAGTCATTTAAATCTAATTTCCCTTCTTCAAATTCTAATCCTTTACCAGTATCAAAAGAAGCGTAACGTTTCTCTCTTAGACTAGTGTATGGGGAAGAAGTCAGAATTTTGTCGGCAATTAAAAGGCCCCGGGCAAAAGTGTCAGCACCTCCAATATGGGCATAGAAAACATCGGCTAAATCGGTAGAATTTCTTCTTATTTTTGCATCAAAATTAATCCCACCTCCTTGGAGACCTCCGGCTTGTAAAAAAGTTATCATTGCTTCTGTTACTTCCGTGATATTATTAGGAAATTGATCTGTATCCCAACCGTTTTGATAATCTCCCCGATTGGCATCAATACTTCCCAACATTCCGTTGGCAGCAGCAACCTCCATTTCGTGCTGCATGGTATGATTTGCCAGGGTGGCATGATTCACTTCCAGATTTAGTTTAAAATCGTCTTGTAAGCCATATTGATTTAAGAACCCAACAACGGTTGCGGCATCAAAATCGTATTGATGTTTCATTGGTTCCATTGGTTTTGGTTCGATAAAGAAAGTACCTTTGAATCCTTTTTTTCTCGCATAGTCTCGTGCCGTGGCAAGAAAACGGCCCATATGATCAAGCTCTCTTTTTATGTTGGTATTTAAGAGTGACATGTAGCCCTCTCTTCCTCCCCAAAAGACGTAGTTCTCCCCATTTAGAGCAATAGTGGCATCTAAGGCTAGTTTTACTTGGCCTCCAGCTCTGGCTAATACATTAAAATCAGGGTTGGTAGCGGCACCGTTCATATACCTAGCGTTAGAAAAGCAGTTTGCTGTACCCCAGAGTAATTTTACTTTTGAGGCCTTCATCTTGTCTTTTAAATAGTCTACTATGGTATGAAGTCTGCTCTCTGATTCGGAGAAGCTCTCTGCCTCTCTCACCAAGTCATAGTCGTGAAAACAGTAGTAATCAAAACCCATTTTGGTAATAAATTCAAAAGCTGCGTCGGCCTTTGCCTTTGCCGCATCAATTGGGTCAGAATGTCTGTCCCAAGGAAAATCTTGTGTGCCTGGCCCAAAGGGATCAGCTCCAACACCACAGAATGTATGCCAATAGGCTACGGCAAACTTTAAATGTTCTCGCATAGTTTTACCTGCAACTAGCTGATCGGGATTATAGTATTTAAAAGCTAAAGGGTTGTCAGATTCTTTACCTTCATAACGGATTTCGCCTATACCTTTATAGTATTCTCTATTACCAATTAATGCCATTTTATTTGTTGTTTAAAGTTGTTTCAAGTTCATTTTTCCAAATTCGATAAGCTTTTCTATAGGCCTCTTTATCAGCAGATGGACTATAGGTCATGACATAGTCATTATTTATAATTTGCTTTCCAAAACTATCAAAATCACCATTTACCAATTCACAAGCTCTGGCAGCGCCAATAGCTCCTGTGGTATTATAAATTTCAATTTCAAAGTCGATTAAGGTAGCAATAGTATTAGAAAAAATAGAGGATCTAAATAAATTATCGTTTCCTGCTCTTATCACGGAAGGACGAACCCCATCGGATTTTAGAATTTCCATGCCGTATACGAAAGAAAAGGCTATACCCTCTAAAGCTGCTCTGCACAAATGTCCTTTTGAGTGCTTATTGAGATTAATATTTCCCATTACAGCGCCAATATTTTTATTCTCTAGCATACGTTCCGGACCGTTTCCAAAGGGTAGTATAGTAACTCCGCCAGATCCTATAGGAATACTTTCTGCCAAATCGTTCATCTCTTCATAAGAATTTACCTGAAGATTATTCAGTAACCAACGGTACATTATTCCGGAGCCATTAACACATAAAAGCTTGCCTATTGAGGTTTGGTTTTCAGAAAAGTTTACATGTGCAAAGTTATTAACTCTTGAACTTTCTTTAACGGATAGGTTATTGGTAACTGCATAGATAACACCAGAGGTGCCACCAGTAGCCGCAATTTCTCCAGGATTAAATACATTGAGCGAAAGGGCATTGTTGGGTTGGTCACCCGCCCTATAGACAATGGGAGTTCCCTCGGACAGGCCAGTTGCTTCCGCTGCTCCTTTTGTAACAGTTCCCTGAATTGAAAAAGTGGGTAGAATTTCCGCTAGTAGAGACTTGTCTATTTGGTAATAGTCTAATAACCATTGTGCAATTTCTCCTTCTTTAAAATCCCAGTAAATACCCTCAGATAAACCAGAAATGGTTGTAACGCATTTACCACTTAGTTTATAGGCAATAAATTCACCGGGAAGCATTGCCTTGTATATTTTGGAATATAGTTCTGGTTCGTTTTCTTTAACCCATCTCAGCTTTGAGGCCGTGAAATTAGCTGGTGAATTTAAGAGGTGTTCAGAACATTTTTGTTCTCCCAGCTTTTCAAAAGCCTCATTTCCGATAGAAACGGCTCTGCCATCACACCAAATAATGGAATCTCTTAAAGGTTTCCCTTCATTGTCTACAATAACAAGACCATGCATTTGATAAGAAATCCCTATGCCCTTTATTTCTGAGGCATTAGTTTTTGTTTCTTTTAGTATTCTTTTTGTAGCATTACATATATGATACCACCAGTCTTCGGGATTCTGTTCTGCCCAGTTATTTTCTAAGGCCAGCATTTCCATTTCTTTTTTAGGCTCACTTACAACGGCAATACGCTCACCCGTGGTACAAGATACAAGTGCAACTTTGATAGAAGAGCTGCCAAGATCATAACCCAAATTATACATGCTTTTAGTTTTGTTTGTACGTGGTAAGATATTGCTTTTGGTTCTATGTGGCAAGGAACCATAAAAAAAACCCTGATCATTACAATCAGGGTTCTTTTATCAACTTAAACTTTATTTATTAATATCCAGGATTCTGTACAAGGTTAGGATTTGCAAGAACATCTGCTATTGGTATAGGGAAAATCTCCCTATTGGCGTCGCTAGCTTCTTTAAGGTTCCAGGCTCTCAGGTATTGGCCAAACCTAATTAAATCTTGTCTTCTTGTAACCTCTGCATACATTTCTCTACCTCTTTCGGCTAGTAAATCAGCTTCAGTTACAGAGGCTAAACTAGATGCACCTCTGACTGTTCTTAAAGTATTGATCATAGCGGTTACATCGGTACCCATTCTGAACATAGCTTCTGCTTTCATTAAATAAGCGTCACCATATCTATAATTCACAATGTGCAATCTTCTGTCACCACCATCTTCGTTGGGATGATATTTGAACATTCTGGTACCATCTGTTTCCAATACGGCATCATCTGCCGGAGACGAATATTCAGCCTTGGTTACTTCTTTGGTAAATACTAAAGGAACAGCACCAACATTAGATCTTGCAGTTAATGGAGCACCATTTTCGTCATATTGTTGTCCGATTAAGAATCCATAACCAATCCCCAGATTAATTTCATCTACAGTGGAAGGATCAGGAACAAAACCTCTACGCTCCTCCTGACCATCGCCCTGGTAATTGGTATCTGGGTTACCCTCGAATAACTGGTAGAATTCGGAAAGTGTAGTAAACCCATTCCAGCCACCTCCAGTATTACTCGGAGTATTTAGGTTATAGTGTAATGTAGGCCAAATTCTAGGACCAGCATCTGCTGGGGACCACCAAATTGTTTCAACATCGTTACTTGGTCTAAAAATATCAAAAAAGTCTCCTGATGCTGCAAGTTGGTAGCCATCAGCTTCTATGGCATTAACTGCGTTAATAACCACTTGCATATCGGCATTATCAGGACTTGTGCCTAAATAAACGTGCTTGTTTAAATGTAACTTAGCCAACAAATGATTTGCGGCAGCCTTTGTAGGGGACGACTTTAAATCAATACCGTTACTGGAGGTCACAGTTGGAAGATCTCTGATGGCAATATTTAAATCGGCCACAATACTGTCTATTGCAACTTGTCCGGTAAGTACAGAAGGAATTTCACTGTTTGGTGCATCTACATTTCTGTATGGAACTTGTCTCCACATATCGAGTATCCAAGTCATCGCCCAAGCCCTGTAAAATCTAGCCTGTGCCTTTTCCGTTACTAAATCTCCCTCAGTATTGGTACTTTGAGGATTAATTACACGTGTAGCGTTTATTGTAACACTATTTAGTTCTTGCCAACAAAAACGTATATCCTGTAAATCTGCATCCCAAGAATGCCTGTGAATGGCCAGCCATCTACCATTGTCACCCCAATCAGTTCCTCTGGTGGCTACCACGTATTCATCCGTTGAGACTTCGTTTAAAGCAAAGAGACCGTCTTGACTCGCCAGGTTACCTCTGGCTATAATATTGGAAAGATTTTCAACCTCACTTTCAACATTGGCAACACCTGCAAAACCCTCAGTTATTAAAGAATCTGTCGGTTCTATCTCCAAATCTGTACATGAAAATGTAAAGACTAAGAGCAGGGTTAAACATAAATAACTTATAATTTTTTTCATAATACTATTTTTTATTTTTTAAAATGTAACATTTACTCCAAGGGTAACCGTTATCGGTCTTGGGTAGGATAGATAATCTATTGAAGCAGACGGTAATCCATTTAAGGGGATATCAGTAGTACTAACTTCTGGATCTAAACCACTATACCCTGTTATTAAAAACAAGTTTTGTCCGGCAAGACTTAAGCGCATACTATCTAAAGCACCATCTCCAGATAATGGTACATTATAGCCTACTGATGCTGTTTGAAGTCTTACAAAATCTCCTTTTTCTAAAAAGTATGTACTAGGGTTGGTAGCCGATAAAACAACGTTGGCGTCCATAACACTCTTTAAATTATTTCTACTTCCAATTTGAGGGGAAGCAAACAAGGCATTTGCAGTGTTGTTATATACATAAAAGCCATATTGACCGGCAAAGTATAAAGATGCATCCCAGTTCTTATAACTTACACTTGTGTTTAATCCTGAGACAACCTTAGGTAATCCCGATTCTTCAAGAATGGAAGGATTTGTATCCACTTGGAAGTTCTCATCCACCTGACGTAAATTGTAAGTGTATAAAGGTCTTCCATTTGTTAAAACTTGTGATGTACTTCCTGAAAGCCCTTGACCGTAAAGGTTACCTGCTTGTATGTCCGGACCATCATAATTCGTAAGCTCATTGTTGTTATAAGAGATGTTAGCATTAATATTCCAGTTCCAATCCTCAGTAACTATGGCATCCCAGTTTAGACCTAATTCTATCCCTTGATTTATAATCTTACCATCCACGTTTTGAAAAACGAAAGGAACAGTTGCCGGTTGTACAGCTGGTAAGTTTAGGAGGATATCAGTAGTTTCTTTTCTATATAGATCCACACTGGCAGTAAAACGGTCATAATTGAAACCTAAGTCAATACCAAAACCATATTGTGCGGTTTCTTCCCATTTAAGGTCTGGGTTAGCAAATGCCACTTCTTCAGTAGCCGGAGCTGATAACTGCGAATTAGCTGCAATTTCTAAATCACTCCATCTTGTTCTATTCACATATTGGCCATAACCTAAACCATCTTGATTACCAGTAATACCCCAACTCACTCTTAGCTTAAAGGTAGAAAAAACGTCTTCGTTGATAAAATCTTCCTGATTTAACTTCCATGCGAATGCTGCAGAAGGAAAGACACCATATTTATTGTTACCACCAAATTTTGAAGACCCATCAGCTCTAACAGTAGCAGTAAATAAATACTTATCATATAGGCTGTAATTTACTCTTCCGAAAAACGATTGTAATTCATCAGTAAAATCAAAGGTGTCTACAGACAGAGCAGTGGTACGAACACTTGGTAAGGCGCCTACCGTTTGGTTAACACTTGGATTCAATCCTAAGGATATAAATTGAGGCCCAGCAGCTGGGTCGTTTTGAAAAGTACCGATTCCATAACCTTGATAGTTAGACGCAAGATTTCGTGTTTCATTGTAAGTTTCTTCCGTAATCCGCTGAATTCCATTAAGGTCAGTGGCAGGAATACCTTGGGCTAATATATTTTGACCTTTTCTTCTAAAATCCTGAAAAGAATAACCTACTAAGGCATCTAGTGTAGAATTGTCAAAGTTCTTTTTGTAGTTTATAGTTAGTTCTAATAACTTACTTTGTGCATCTAAGTTACTTACTGCGGCTCTACCATTATCCTGTGCTCCGTTGTCGATACCCAGAATTTGAGGACCGGCTACCTGACCTCTTGTTGAGCTTGAAGTATCATACCCAAAATTTGCCTTGGCCGAAAGTTCTTCTGTAATGGCATAATCTAGTGCTAAGTTTCCTAGAAACCTTGTTGTTCCTGTATTGTCATCATAATAGGCTAACAAGTTTGCGGGATTTCTATCAGGGTCGGCACCAATATTTGCATTTGCAGCAAGGGTAGGATTAGAATAATAAGCAGCTGCCAACAAATCTCCAGTACTTCCTGAGGTTCTACTTATAAAAGGAGCCTGGTCATTTGTCCTTGAGATAGTTCCTTGAAGGTTTACTTTTAACCTATTGTCAAAAAATCTATGGTTGGCGTTAATTCTACCAGTCATTCTTTCAAAATCTGTATTCTCGATAATACCAAATTGTTTCGAATACCCCACAGTAGCCCTTACATTTCCTTTTCCATAGTTTTGAGAGTAAGACAAATTGTTATCCGTAGAAACGGCAGTCCTGAAAATAAAATCTTGCCAGTCTGTGGCACCGCCTAAATTATTACCACCTCTTTCTATAAATTCTTCCGTAGTTAAGAGGTCATAAGTCTTCGCAGGGGAAGAGATACTTAGGTTAGTAGAGAACCCCCATTGACCTTGAGTTCCCCCGGCTTTTCCTGATTTAGTTGTTATTACAACAACCCCGTTAGCACCTCTTGACCCATAAATTGCAGTAGCAGACGCATCTTTTAGAACACTCATGCTTTCAATATCATTCGGGTTTAAAAAGTTTAATGGGTTTTTAGCGCCACTGGTACCAGTACCTAAATCTGCTCCTTCAGCAGAAACATCTTCATTTGAAACAGGTACACCATCAATAACGAATAAGGGACTGTTGTTTCCTCTAACAGAACCAGTACCTCTAATTCTTAGTGTAATTCCTGCACCAGGTTCACCACTTGCCTGTGTAACTTGTACACCAGCGGTCTTACCTTGGATTAACTGTTCAGGTGAGGAAATAATACCTTGTTGAAAATCTTCCGAAGAAACAGATGCCACGGCACCAGTTGCATCCTTTACTGTAGTAGTACCATAACCTATGATTACTACTTCATCCAAGGCTTCAGCATCTTCCTCTAGAACTACATTAATTGAGGATTGGCCACTTACGGCAACTTCCTGCGATTTGTAGCCAATGTAGCTAAAAACAATAGTAGCGGCATCATCTACGTTGTTCAAGGTAAAATTACCATCAAAATCGGTTTGTGTACCATTAGTAGTTCCCTTAACTACAACACTAGCTCCTGGCAAGGGGCCGCTAGCATCAGAAACAGTACCAGATACTTCTTGAGCTTCAACTAGTCCAAAGCATAAAATTGCTCCAACTAATAAAAAGCCTTTTAGTAGCGTCTTCTTCATATAAAGTTAAATTTAAGTTTAGTTTTTTTTACTATAAAGAGTAAACCTATGTAAAATAATTGTTAAAATCTTTATAAAGATATAATGCGCCTTCACGAAAACGGTTTCGTGTTAATAACTTTTGTAAATTATTGGACTAACAAAACACAATTGGCAAAATTATGTTATTACTATTTTAAAGGTATATTCTTTATTAATTTCGAAACAAAGATAGTTTTTTTTTGTTTACGAGAATAATTTGTGATAAGACACAGATACTTTAAATTAGGCAGTAATGTTAAATTTAGGTGAAATATAATTTGAGTTATTATTCCCTATCTTAACCTTTTAGAAAACCCAACTTAGCATTTTGAAAAAGAAAATTACACTAAAACAAATAGCAAGAGAATTGGATGTCTCAATTTCAACGGTTTCAAAATCGCTTAAAAATAGCGATGAAATTAGTGTTGAAACCAAGGAAAGGATAAAGGCATTTGCTAAGTTTTATAATTATAAACCAAATAACATTGCGCTGAGCTTAAAAAATAAGCGAACCAAGAATATTGGTGTCATAATTCCCGACATTGTCCATCACTTTTTCACCACTGTATTTAGGGGAATTGAGCAGTACGCAGATACAAAGGGATATAATGTTATCGCCTGTGTTTCGGATGAGTCTTTTGATAAGGAGGTAATTAACATGGAAATGTTAGCCAATGGGAGTATTGACGGTTTTATAATGGCACTTTCTGCAGAAACCCAGCTAAAGAATGACTACCATCATATAAAGGAGGTTATTGATCAAGGAATGCCTTTAGTGCTTTTCGATAGGGTGACCGATGACGTAATATGTGATAAAGTTGTTATAAATGATTTTGAGGCGGCCTATATGGCAGTTGAGAAGTTAATAAAAGATGGTAGAAAGAATATTGCATTGGTTACCACTGAAACCTATTTGAATGTAAGTGAAAAAAGGGCCCAAGGTTATTACAGAGCATTGAAAGATTATAATTTACCACTTGATAAAAATTTGGTTCTTAGACTTCCTTTTCAGTATGAAGATGAATCCATTAGTGAAAACTTTTTTAGGACACAAAAGATGGATGCCGTACTTTGCGTGAATGAAATTTTTGCAGTACGTTGCATGCGTTTAGCTCAGAAAAATGGATTAAGTATTCCTGAAGATGTTGCATTTATTGGTTTTACCGATGGTATACTATCCAGATTAGCAAACCCTGCGCTGACCTCAGTGGCACAGCATGGAGAGAAAATGGGAGCTGTAGCTGCCAAAATGTTAATCGATAAAATTGAAAATGAAAACCTTGTGGAAGAAGAAATTTTTAGAACGGAAGTGCTTGAGTCTACATTAATTGAAAGGGAAACTACCAATAATTAATTTCAAAGATATTTATAAATGAATAAAACCGGATTTATATTCGATTTGGATGGGGTAATAGTTGATACCGCTAAATATCACTACTTGGCTTGGAAGAACTTGGCAGAAGAATTAGGAATCGAATTTACGGAGGAGGACAACGAAAAATTTAAGGGAGTAAGTAGAAGAAGATGTTTGGAAATCTTACTCGAAATGGGAGGTATTACGGTATCCGATGAGCAGTTTGAATCTTGGTTGCAAGAGAAAAACGAAGACTATCTGCGCTATATTAGTAAAATGGATGAGACAGAAATACTTCCAAATGTCCAAAGAGTACTGGAGTATTTAAAAGAACGGGATATTCCCATGGCTTTAGGTTCTGCGAGTAAAAATGCGATTCCTATTTTGGAGAAAGTGTCATTATTGCCTTATTTTAAGGCAGTTGTAGACGGCAATGCGGTTACTAAAGCCAAACCTGATCCAGAAGTATTTTTAATTGCAGCTGAAGAATTAGGCGTAAATCCAAGTCATTGTGTGGTTTTCGAAGATGCTGTCGCTGGGATAGAAGCCGCCAATTCTGCGAAAATGCTGAGTATTGGCATAGGAAACTCCGAAGTATTATCGCAGGCTGCCTATAGTTTTGAGGACTTTACTGAAATGGATATAGAGTTTTTAGACAAACTAGTGGATACCTTAGAGGAAAGAATAAAGTAGTTACGTACACCTAAATAGAGATTATGAATAAAGAATACATAACACCAAACGAATGGTCCATTATTGAAGAGGGCTTTGATACAGATAACGTAAAATCTTCAGAGAGTTTATTTAGTATCGGAAATGGGGCCATGGGGCAAAGAGCTAATTTTGAAGAGGACTACAGTGGACCTACTTTTCAGGGAAGCTATATCGCAGGGGTATATTATCCGGATAAAACAAGGGTTGGATGGTGGAAGAATGGTTATCCGGAATATTTTGCCAAGGTACTTAATGCACCAAGTTGGATAGGTATCGGAGTAACTATTAATGGTGAAACTTTAGATTTAAATAATTGCAAAGCAGTAAATGATTTTAGGAGAGAATTAAATATGAAAGAGGGATGGTATAAAAGGAGCTTTACCGCCACTCTGCAAAATGGAATGTCAGTTGCCGTTAGTTCATTGCGATTTCTCTCTTTAAATCATGATGAGATTGGCGCGATAAAATATACTGTTAGTCCAATTGATGTTGAAGCTGACATTGTTTTCACCCCTTATTTAGATAATGGCATTACTAATGAAGATAGTAATTGGGACGATAAGTTTTGGGAAGTGACTAATGTACGCTCAAACAATAACCAGGCGTTTATTGAGGCACATACTTTAAAGACAATTTTTAAAGTATGTACTTTTATGCAGTCAGAGCTGGTATTTCAAAATGAAAATATAAACATCCCAACGAAAGAAGAGGTAAAGGAACTTAGTGTAGGGCAAACTTATTCGCAAACGGTTCCAGCCGGTGAGACCGTATCTTTAATTAAATATGGGGGCTATTGTGTTTCCAGAAATCATAAGGGAGCCGATTTATCTAAAGTAGCCAAAAGTATCCTTAAAGAAGTAAGTGCGATTGGATTTGATAAACTTCTTGAAACTCAAAAGAAAGCCTGGAACGAGATTTGGGAAATGAGTGATATACAAATTGAAGGGGATGTTAAAGCGCAGCAAGGTATTCGTTTCAATATTTTTCATTTAAACCAAACCTATTTAGGAACAGATTCTACTTTAAATATTGGTCCAAAAGGATTTACGGGCGAGAAATATGGAGGTAGTACCTATTGGGATACTGAGGCGTATTGTATTCCTTTTTATATGGCTACAAAGGATCAAACGGTTGCTAGGAATCTGTTACAATACAGATATAATCATTTGGAAAAAGCCATTGAGAATGCCGAAAAATTAGGGTTTGAAAATGGTGCTGCTCTTTACCCAATGGTTACAATGAACGGAGAGGAATGTCATAACGAGTGGGAAATTACCTTCGAGGAAATTCATAGAAATGGGGCTATTGCTTTCGCTATTTACAACTATTACAGATATACAGGCGATTATACGTATATCCCAGAAATGGGTCTAGAAGTATTAATTGGTATTGCGAGGTTTTGGGAGCAACGGGCAACCTTTTCCAAAGCAAAGGGGCAGTACGTGATACTAGGCGTTACAGGGCCTAATGAGTACGAGAATAATGTTAATAACAATTGGTATACAAATTATTTGGCTAAATGGTGCCTAAATTTTGCTTTAGAACAGCTAGAAAAGGTTAAAGAAGGCTATAGAGAAGATTATGAAAGAATAATAGGCCATACCTCACTAAGCAAGTCCGAAACGGAGGCCTGGCAGGAAGTTGCCAGTAACCTTTATTTTCCATATTCAGAAGAGCTGGGTATTTTCTTACAACAGGATGGATTCCTGGATAAAGAGTTAATTACCGTGGAGGATTTAGATCCCAAACAACGACCTATCAATCAGAAGTGGAGTTGGGATAGAATATTGCGTTCTCCTTATATTAAACAGGCGGATACTTTGCAGGGTTTTTATTTGTTTGAAGAACAGTTTAGCCTAGAGGACTTAGAGAAACATTTTGACTTCTATGAGCCTTTTACGGTACACGAATCCTCTTTGTCTCCCTGTGTTCACAGTATACAAGCGGCTAAACTAGGAAGAATGGAACAGGCGTATCGTTTCTATTTACGTACTTCTAGACTAGACCTCGATGATTATAATAAAGAGGTGGAAGAGGGACTGCACATAACTTCTATGGCCGGTACATGGATGAGTATTGTTGAAGGATTTGGAGGAATGCGAATGAGAGATGACAAGCTTTCATTTAACCCGAGAATTCCAAACCAGTGGAAGTCTTATTCTTTTAAAGTAAATTTTAGAAATAGAATTATCAAGATTAGCATCTCTGCCAAGGAAAGTCGTTTTGAATATCAGGGAACTTCGGATATGACCATTAGAGTTAAGGGAAAAAGGGTATTGCTTAAACCTTCAGACGAGACGATAATTAAGAACTAGTTAGTTTAATCCTATAAGAATGCCATAATCTATGAAATTTGGTCTTCGTATAAGGAAAAATCGCGCTTGCAAAATGGCTAAAGGCAGGCTATTTGTTTTCTTGTTTTTAATAATGAAGTTTTCATTTTCACAGATTGAAAAGATTGAACCGCCCAATTGGTGGGTAGGCATGAAACACTCTTCTATTGAACTTATGGTCTATGGAAAAGACATAGGCACTTATGTCCCCACTATTAATTATCCGGGGGTTCAACTTAAACACTTTGATAAGGGTGATAGTCCTAATTATCTTTTTCTAGAAATAGAAATAAACTCAGAAGCCAAGGCTGGAGATTTCGATATAGAATTCTCTGCGGTAAAAGGAGGCTCTAGTTTTAAAAAAGCATATCCTTTATTAGAAAGAGTAGATTCTTCCAACAATTTTATCGGCTTTAATAGTTCTGATGTTATTTATTTAATTACTCCAGATCGTTTTGCCAATGGAAATTCTGCCATTGATAGTATTGAAGGTCTTAGGGAAACCGGGGTAGACCGAAAAAATAACTACGCAAGACATGGTGGGGATATTGAAGGTATGAGACAGCATCTAGAGTACATAAAGGAGATGGGTTTTACGGCAATCTGGCCTACACCTTTATTGATCAATGATATGAAAGAGCAATCATATCACGGCTATGCTATAACGGATTTTTATAAAGTTGATCCGCGATTCGGAAGTCTAAAAGACTATATTCTTCTTGCCAAAGAGACCAGAAGCAGAGGCATGAAACTTATCATGGATCAGGTTGTAAATCATTGTGGCTTGGATCATTGGTGGATGCAAGATTTGCCGTTTAAGGACTGGGTGAATTTTCAGAACGATTTTGAGGCAGGTAAACAGGTTCCGGTAACGAACCACAGAAGAACAATTAACCAGGATATATATGCCTCAAAGGCCGATAGAGATTTGATGAATGACGGATGGTTTGTGCCTTCAATGCCCGATTTAAATCAGAATAATCCTCATTTGGCAAACTACCTAATTCAAAATAGTCTGTGGTGGATTGAAAGCCTGCATTTGGGAGGAATCAGGCAAGACACCTATCCTTATCCGGAAAAAGATTTTATGTCGAAATGGGCCCATTCTATCATGGAGGAATATCCCAATTTTAATATAGTGGGGGAGGAATGGAGCTATAATCCCTTATTGGTTGCTTATTGGCAAGACGGAAGTGTAAATCACGACGGTTATCAGTCTGGCCTTAAAACAACTATGGACTTCCCTTTACAAAAACAATTAATTGCCAGTCTTAAAGAAGAGGAGGCTTGGAATTCTGGTTTAATTAAATTGTATGAAGGCCTGGCAAATGATTTTGCATATTACGATCCGTTTTCTATGATGCTATTTGGGGACAATCATGATATGGATAGAATTTATACCCAATTAGAGGAAGATTTGTCTAAGCTTAAAATGGCTTTGTCTTTTATATTAATAGCACCTCGTATTCCACAAATTTATTATGGAACAGAAGTGCTGCTTGAAAATCGCAACAAACCCGGAGACCATGGGTTAATACGCACTGATTTTCCTGGGGGTTGGAAGGAAGATGCCATAAACGCATTTTCTGGAAAGGGCCTTTCAGCTGAACAGAAAGATATACAGGCATTTCTTAAAAAATTATTGGTTTTCAGAGGAAATAGCACGGCAATTCATCGGGGTGAAACGGTTCATTTTTCCCCAGAAAATGGTATATATGTTCTTTTTAGAGTAGATGAAAACGAAGTAGTAATGTTAGTATTAAATAAAAATGAAAAAGCCATCGACTTAGACTTGGGTCGATTTAGCGAGATAAAACTTGCCGGAAAGACCTTCGTTGATCTTCAGAAAAATAAAGAAATCATTTTGGAGAACAGTATGCGAATTGAAACAAAAGGATGTTTAATTTTATACAGCAAGAAGAATTAGGATGCAGAAAGCGATTGGAATGATATTAATCGGCATACTATTCCTGCAAACTTGTCGGCCGGAAAAGGCAAAGACAAATATGATTACTATGAAAGAACACAAAAAAGAACATAAAAAAGTAATATATCAGGTATTTACCCGCTTATTTGGCAATACCAATACAACCAATAAACCATGGGGCACAATAGAAGAAAACGGCGTTGGGAAATTTTCTGATTTTACCGAGGTGGCACTTTCCGAAATTAGAGATTTGGGGGTTACCCATATATGGTACACTGGAATACCGCATCATGCCTTAGTTACAGATTATACAAAATACGGTATAAGTAATGACGATCCCGATGTTGTAAAAGGCAGGGCGGGTTCTCCGTATGCCGTAAAAGACTATTATAACGTGAATCCTGATTTGGCGGACGATCCGTTTAAAAGACTTGAAGAGTTTGTGGCCTTAATAGATAGAACTCATGCGGCCAACTTAAAAGTAATTATCGATATAGTCCCAAATCATGTGGCACGAAAATATGAAGGCCTGTCAACTCCTTCCGGAGCGGAATCCTTTGGGCTAAATGATGATAGTAGTTTGGAGTATTCAAGGGATAACAATTACTATTATATTCCAAATCAGGCATTTCAGGTGCCAGACTGGCAAGATGGATATCTTCCACTGGGAGGTGGAGAACACCCTTTGGCAGATGGGAAGTTTCAAGAGAACCCTGCCAAATGGACTGGGAATGGCTCTAGAAAGGCACACCCCCATTTTAATGACTGGTATGAAACAGTAAAAATAAACTATGGAGTTCGTCCGGATGGAAGTTATGATTTTGACCAGCTTCCAGACGGATTTGCCGAAGAGGATATTGATAAACATTACGACTATTGGAAAGGTAAGAGCGTCCCCTCATCTTGGATAAAATTTAGAGATATTGCCTTGTATTGGCTTGCCTTAGGGGTAGATGGCTTTAGGTTTGATATGGCAGAAATGGTCCCTGTAGAGTTCTGGAGCTATTTAAATTCGCATATAAAAATGCAGAAACCCGACGCGATACTCTTGGCAGAAGTTTACAACCCCAGCCTTTATAGAGAATACATCCATAAAGGGAAAATGGATTATCTATACGACAAGGTAGAATTTTACGATAGTCTTAAACATATTATGCAGGGCCATGGTTGGACAGATCATATGCCTATCGTTCAAAAAGGTTTAATGGACATTGAGCATCATATGCTACACTTCCTCGAGAACCATGATGAACAGCGTATTGCCAGTCCTGATTTCGCCGGGAATGCGAAGAAAGGGAAACCGGCTATGGTGGTTTCTGCGACAATTAGTACTTCTCCAACAATGATTTATTTCGGTCAGGAGGTTGGCGAGCCAGCCAGTGAAAACCCTGGTTTTGGCGGTGCTACAAGGACTTCTATCTTTGACTATGTGGGTGTGCCAAGCCACCAGAAATGGGTAAATAATAAGAAGTTCGACGGAGGCCAACTTACAGAAGAAGAGAAATCCTTGCGAAGTTTTTACAAGAGACTATTAACTTTCACTATTACAAGCGAGGCTTTAATGGGGCAATATGCCGACATTCATTACTACAACAGAGAGCAAACGGAAGAGTATAATCACAAACTTCTATCCTTTGTAAGATGGAGTGCAAAGGAGAGAATTATAGTTCTTTCCAATTTTGATGATAGCCTTACCTATTCCTTTACTTTAAAGATACCGGAATCCATAATTAGCACATGGGACTTAAGGGATGGTCAACACAGACTAAAAGAAGTCTTTACATCAGATTCAGATTACTTACTTGATGTGCGTGATGGAAAAGGTTATATTGCTGTGAAGGTTTCTCCTTTAGACTCATACATTTTTAAATTATGAGAACTTATGTTCGCAGGACAAATCCAGATCGTTTTATAAATAATATATTGAGAACATGATTTTATTTGATAAACTAATACTATGGGGTTTTTTCTATGGATTAGGAATTTTAACTGTTTCAATGCAAGATAGTATGCTGATTATAGGACATAGAGGGGCTATGGGTCACGAGACAGAAAACAGTCTCGCTTCTATTCAAAAGGCTTTGGATATGCAAGTAGATATGATAGAAATTGATGTTTTCCAAATTGCCAGTGGAGAAATTGTGGTTTTTCATGACGATAGAATAGATAGACTTACAGACAGTAAGGGAAGTTTGGAGAGTTTAAATCTGGAGGGGGTTAAGTCACTTACCCTGGAAGGGAATCATAAAATTCCACTTTTGACCGAGGTGTTAGACCTTGTAAATCATAAAGTAAGATTAAACATTGAATTAAAAGGAGCTAATACAGCCAATAAGGTTAGTGCAATTCTGGAAAAGTATATGGAGGAATATGGCTGGAAATTAGATGACTTTGTAATTTCTAGTTTTAATTGGGAAGAGCTTCAATTAATGCGTCAGGCCAATGCCCATATTGCGATAGCAGTACTTACAGATAAAAATCCTTTGGATGCCGTTTCCACGGCAAAAGCCCTAAGTGCAATAGCCATAAACCCATACTATAAAACCTTGAAAAAAAGAATGGTTAAAAATATTCAGGAGCTTGGATTTAAGGTGTATACCTATACCGTAAATGAACCAGAGGAAATTGAAAAAATGCGGAGCTTTGGTGTAGATGGCATATTTACAAATTTTCCGGAAAGAGCAAAATAATGTACGATGTTATAGTTGTTGGTGGTGGTGCAGCTGGATATTTTTGCGCCATAAATATTGGGGAGTTTAATCCAAGTCTAAAAATTGCGATCTTAGAAAAAAGCAGTAAGACCCTCGCCAAAGTAAAAGTATCAGGAGGGGGTAGATGCAATGTCGCCCATGCGGCTTATGAACCTTCCTTATTGGTTAAACATTATCCACGGGGTAAAAAAGAACTTCTCGGACCTTTCTATAACTTTTCTACGAACAACACCATTGATTTTTTTGAGCGTCGGAATGTTTCTTTAAAAACAGAAGATGATGGTAGAATATTTCCAGTTTCAAACTCTTCCCAAACCATAATTGATTGTTTTGAAAAGGAAGTTAAGTCTAAAGGCATACTTCTTTTCAAAGAGACAACAGTAGTTGAAATTGTAAATAATTACAAGGGGGAAGATAAAATAGATCCTGGATGGACCTTAGAAACGAATAAGGGAGATTTTTACTGTAGTAACTTGGTGGTTTGTACGGGAAGTAGCCCAAAAACTTGGAAGACTATAGAGAGCTTGGGACATACTATAGTGCCACCTGTTCCGTCTTTGTTTACTTTTAATATTAAAGATAAGTTAATTGAGGACATCCCAGGACTAAGCACTATCGCAGAAGTGAAATTACAGATAAATTTTTTTAAAGGCAGTAGGCAAAAGAGCAGAGGCAATAGTTTTATTTCTTCGGGACCTCTCTTGATTACGCATTGGGGCTTAAGTGGCCCGGCCATTCTTAAATTATCAGCATGGGCTGCAAGAGAATTAAACGAATGCGATTATAAATTTAAAATAGTAGTTAACTGGTTGCCAGATCTAAGTATAAATGAATTGTATGTTAGCCTCAACGATCTCCGCACCAGAGAATCCAAAAAGACGATTTATAAAACAAAAGCCTTTGGTCTCCCATCTAGATTGTGGATGAAATTAGTTAAAAGTGCTGGTCTTAGTTCAGAAGAAAAGTGGGCAGAAATTTCCAAGCTTAAATTAGAGAAGCTTTCTAAACAGCTATCGGCAACAGAATTTAGCGTTAATGGAAAAAGTACTTTTAAAGAAGAATTCGTAACGGCAGGTGGCGTAGAGCTAAAGGAGGTAGACTTTAAAAACTTTGAAAGTAAGATACACCCCTCTCTTTACTTTGCCGGAGAAGTGCTAAATATAGATGCTATTACTGGAGGATTTAATTTTCAAAACGCTTGGACAGGGGGGTATATTGCTGCCAAAGCAATAGCCAATACCTACCTAAACTAAGCTTAGGCAGGAAAAATCAAAAACAATACAGCGGCAAAAACTCCTCCCAATAGCGGGCCTGTTATAGGAATCCATGCGTAAGACCAATTGCTAGAACCTTTATTTGGTATTGGAAGGATGGCATGAATAATTCTTGGGCCAAGATCTCGTGCCGGATTGATGGCATAGCCCGTAACACCTCCTAGAGACAGACCTATACCCCATACTACCAGGGCTACCGGAAGAGCACCCAAGGAGCCAAGACCAATTTTTGAATCCGATTCTAGGATAGAAGCATCGGTGAAGAATAGAACAGCGTATACCAGAACAAAGGCCCCAAAAAACTCCCCCATTAAATTAGACAAAGGCTTGTTTATGGCAGGACTCGTAGCAAAAACACCAAAAATAGATTCCTTTTCCATCGTAATTTTAAAATGTTCTTTATATACCATCCACACGGCAAAAGCCCCCATGCAAGCACCTATTAATTGGGCCAAAATATAGCTTGGAACTAATTGCCATGAAAAAACACCTGCCGATGCTAAGCCAACAGTAACAGCCGGATTCAAATGCGCTCCACTTGCCGGTGCGGCAACTACAACACCAACAAAGACAGCAAAAGCCCAGCCAGTGGAAATAACCATCCAGCTACTTCCACTTGCGTAGGTTTGCTTTAAAGAGACATTTGCGTTAACGCCGCAGCCGAGTAATATCAATAAAAATGTGCCTATAATTTCTGCATTAAATGCTGTCATTGTTCTCTAAATTAGTCAGATTTTGACCAGTGTTCTAAGGCATCAATAGCCCTATACCAGCCCTTAATCTGAGATTTTATTTCAGTTCTATCTTGTTTGGGGATATAGCTGACATCTGTTTCCCAAATATCCTGGATTTCTTCAAGGTCTTGCCAGTAGCCTATGGCTAATCCGGCTAAAAAAGCTGCACCCATTACCGTAGTCTCTACAATTTTTGGTTTTACTGTTGTGGTATTTAAAACGTCGGCCTGAAATTGCATGAGGAGGTTGTTCACTGTTGCACCGCCATCAACCCGCAGTTCTTTAATGGAAATTCCAGAATCTGCTTCCATAGCTTTTAAAATATCCATGGTTTGGAATGCAATGGCATCTAATGCAGCTCTGGCAATATGAGCATCGGTACTTCCTCTGGTAAGACCAAACATTGTCCCCTGAGCGTGTTGATTCCAATGTGGCGCTCCAAGGCCCGCAAATGCAGGTACAAAATAGACCCCATCGGAATCCTCTACCATAGAAGCCAGTTTTTCAACTTCGTCTGAAGAGTTAATAATTTTCAGGCCGTCTCTCAGCCATTGAACTACTGCTCCCGCAATAAAAATGCTACCCTCCAGGGCATATTCGGTCTTGCCATTAATCTGCCAGGCAATGGAAGTAAGCAAGTTATTCTTCGAAACAATTGGTCGATCTCCAATGTTCATTAGCATAAAACAGCCAGTTCCATAGGTGTTTTTAACCATACCTGCCCTAGTACACATTTGCCCGAAAAGTGCAGCTTGTTGATCTCCGGCAATCCCGGCAATTGGAATTTTCGCTGCAAAAAGACTATTATGAGTATGTCCATATATTTCACTAGACTGTTTAACCTGAGGTAGCATCGATTTCGGAATCGTAAAAAGATCTAGCAATTCTTCATCCCAATCCAAAGTGTTTATGTTAAAAAGCAGGGTTCTGCAGGCATTGGTAACATCGGTTATATGTAAATCTCCTTTGGTCATATTCCAAATCAACCAAGAATCTATTGTTCCCATCACCAAATCTCCGGCATTTGCTTTCGCCCGTGCTCCTTCTACATTGTCTAAAATCCATTTTACTTTTGTTCCTGAAAAATAGGCATCAATTACAAGTCCGGTTTTTTGTCTAATCCATTCAGATTTCCCTTTATTTTTAAGCTCATCACAAAAGTCTGCGGTTCTTTTATCTTGCCAAACAATGGCGTTATAAATTGGTTTTCCTGTAAACCTATCCCATACCACCACCGTTTCTCTCTGATTAGTAATACCAATACCGGCAATATTTTCTGAGGATAGACTTTTTTTTACAACGGCCTCAGTAGCCATTGTTAGTTGAGTTGTCCATATCTCAGTGGCATCGTGCTCTACCCATCCAGGTTTGGGAAAGAATTGCGTAAATTCTTTTTGGGCAGATGAAATAATATTACCACTCTTGTCAAAAATAACAGCGCGACAACTAGTAGTTCCTTGATCTAAGGCTAGAATAAAGGTTTCCATAGCAAAATAGTACTTGGATTTTTTAGTTTTTAGAAAGTTACTAAATGTACTTTATTTATTTAATACTTCATAATTTCTTACTTTAGGAAAGTATTCATAAATAATATGCCTAAGTATTTAGCTTTGTTGAGAGGGATTAATGTGAGCGGTCATAACCTCATTCGTATGCAGGCGCTGCGAGAATTTTTCGTAGCGTTAAATTTTACAGAGGTACAGACATATATTCAAAGTGGAAATATTGTTTTTAGTTCTAAGAAGAAAAACCATAAGGAATTAGAGGGAATACTTGAAAAGGAGTTTCAAAAATATTTTGGATATGCTGTTCCAATTTTGGTTCTTAATGAAGAAGAAGTTAAAAAGGCCATTAACACTACCCCATTTCAGGACGGGCTTCAAGAATCCCAAAGTAAGATTTACTACATTTTTTTAAAAGAAGAGGTAATACCAGAAAAAAAGTCTCAATTAGAGCAATCTGCCTACGAATTCGAAAGATTTAAACTGTATAAGAACTATGTTTATTTAGAGTGTTTTAAAGGCATGGGCAAAGCTAAATTTAATACGAGCAGAATTGAAAAAATACTGGATGTTTCGGCTACCGCAAGAAACCAAAGAACTATGATGAAGCTCTATGAACTGTTAAAAGTTTAATTTAATTCCCAAATTTTATAATTGAGAATAGTGGCAAAACAGACCCAGATAAAGTAAGGGATTAATAAATAGGCGGCCGTTTTACTTACTACATTAAACCATTTTATAGTTAACAAAATCAAAGCCAATAATACCAAGATTATTAACAAGGCAATAAAGGGGTTTTTTAATCCGAAAAAAACAATACTCCAAAGGGCATTAACTAATAATTGAAAGCCAAAATTATAGAGTGCCGTTTTAACCCATACATGATAGAATCCTTTGGCCCAAACTAGTCCGGCTGCAACTCCCATCAAAACATATAATATTGTCCAGACTGGTCCAAAGAGCCAATTAGGAGGGGTGAAGCTAGGTTTGTTTAACTCCAGGTACCAATCATTTACGGAGGACTGTGTTGCAAATCCGGATAAAAAACCAATAGCCAAACAAATGGTTACAGAGATGGCTATATATGTTAGTGTTTTTTTCAATAGTCTGTGCTGAAGTTGTCTAAAATAGTAATTTATTTTAATAGAGGCCATGGCAAAGTAGGTAAAAACTATCTTTGCAGAAATTATTAGAAATATGACCGAATCTGACTTTGTCTTACCGTCGTATGCTTTTTCAGCCGATGCGGGAAAAACTCAGTGGAGTGCTCCCAGTAATATTGCTCTCGTAAAATACTGGGGTAAGTACCCTTCACAAATACCAGCAAATGCCTCTGTCAGTTTTACTCTAAATAACTGTAAATCAGAGACTACTCTCACATATATTAAAAAAAGTAAAGCGGATAAAGACTTAAGAATCAAGGTTTTTTTTGAAGGAGAGCTAAAGGATTCTTTCCTTCCAAAAGTTGAAACTTTTTTTTTAAGAATTGAACCTTATTTGCCTTTTGTGCGGGATTATAATTTTGAAATAAATACTTCCAATACATTCCCTCACAGTAGTGGAATTGCTTCATCAGCTAGTGGCATGGCCGCATTGGCTTTATGTCTAATGGAAATGGAAAGACGGTTTAATAAATCTATGACAGATGAATTTTTCTATCGAAAAGCTTCTTTCCTCGCTCGTTTAGGTTCTGGTAGTGCTTGCAGAAGTATAAAAGGGAGCCTCGTAGAATGGGGAATTCAAAAGTCTATCCCAAATAGTTCTAATTTGTATGGTATTGAATACCCTTTTGAGGTACACAAGGTTTTTAAAAACTACCAAGACACCATTCTCTTGGTCCACAAAGGGGTTAAAACTGTTAGCAGTTCTGTTGGACATAATTTGATGAATGATCATCCCTATGCAAAACAGCGCTTTGAACAGGCACAGGCTAATCTAAGTAAATTAAAACCGGTTTTTGCAAGCGGTGATTTAAAGAAATTTATAGAAATTGTAGAGAGTGAAGCCCTCAATCTCCACGCGATGATGATGAGTAGTTTACCTTATTTTGTTTTAATGAAACCAAATACGTTAGAAATTATTGAAAGGGTTTGGGAACATAGGCAAAAGAGTGGAAGCCATCTATGTTTCACCTTAGATGCAGGAGCCAATGTTCATTTGTTATATCCAGAGGAAGAGAAGGAAATTATTAAGGATTTCATTGAAAAAGAACTCGTTGCGTATTGCGAAAATGGACACTATATTTGCGACCATGTTGGTAGTGGCGCTAAAAAAATGTGATTTAAAGACATATATAAGACTAATTGGCGTTATATTAGAGAAGTAATTGAGAGTAATAAATGAAAGGACCCTTATTTTATTCTAAAATTCTATTGTTCGGAGAATATGGAATTATTAAAGACTCCAAAGGTCTTTCCATACCTTATAATTTTTTTAAAGGTGCTCTAAAGTCTGAAGACACCCTATCTGCTAACGCTCAGGAGTCTAATGATAGTTTGCGGAACTATTATACGTATTTAGAAAATTTACAGCGTAGTGAGCCAGGTTTAATCTCTTTCAAATTAGATAGCCTAAAACAAGATGTTGAGAAGGGGATGTATTTTGACAGCTCTATTCCTCAAGGCTATGGGATAGGAAGTAGTGGTGCACTCGTAGCTGCTATTTATGATAAATATGCAATTAATAAAATTACTGTCTTAGAGAATTTAACGCGCGAAAAGTTGTTGAAACTAAAAGAAATTTTTGGTAAGATGGAATCTTTCTTCCATGGAAAATCTTCCGGTTTAGATCCTTTAAACAGTTATTTAAGTCTGCCAATATTAATTAATTCTCGGGATAACATTGAATCTACAAGCATTCCCTCGCAAAATTTAAATGGGAAAGGAGCAGTCTTTCTTTTGGATAGTGGTATAATAGGGGAAACAGCGCCTATGGTCCAGATATTTATGGAAAAAATGAAACAAGAAGGTTTCCGAAACGTTCTAAAGGATCAATTTATCAAACATACAGACGCCTGTGTGGAAGACTTCGTAAGCGGCAATGTAAAATCCCTCTTTGGCAATCTAAAGCAGTTATCTAATGTTGTTTTGGATCATTTTAAACCTATGATACCAAAAGAGTTTCATAAGCTATGGAAGCAAGGGATTGAAACTAACGATTATTATTTAAAATTATGTGGCTCTGGTGGTGGAGGTTATATTTTAGGTTTTACGGAAGATCTAGAAAAAGCACGTATTGCCTTAAAAGACCATCACTTAGAAGTTGTATATAACTTCTAGAAAATTCAAAATGCTTAGTAGAAAAAATAAACTCTTGCTTTTAAAAGGCCTGAGCTTATTTTCAATAATAAGAGGTTATAATGTACTGATGATAACCTTGGCTCAATATATGGCATCGGTTTATATTTTGGCGCCCGATCTACCTTTAAGACAAATAATCTTTGATCCTAATTTATTTGTACTAGTTTTGGCTTCTGCATTGGTTATTTCCGGAGGATATATTATTAATAGTTTTTATGATTCGGAGAAAGACTTGATTAACAGGCCTCATAAGACTATGTTAGATAGGCTAGTTAATCAACGAACAAAACTAAGCGCCTATTTTGTTTTTAATTTTTTGGCCGTTTTTTTTGCTAGCTATGTTTCCTTTAGAGCGGTAGTTTTTTTCTCCATCTACATTTTTGGTATATGGTTATATTCTCATCGTTTTAAAAAGATTCCTTTTCTTGGGAATATGGTCTCTGCAATCTTGATTATAGTACCTTTTTTTGCCATTCTGGTCTATTATAGAAATTTTGAACCAGTAATTTTTGTACATGCAATCTTCTTATTTCTTATAATTCTTGCCAGGGAGGTGATAAAGGATATGGAAAATATAGCTGGGGATCTTGTTCAGGGTTACAGGACAATCCCAATATTGTATGGCGTATCATTTTCTAAAATGATTATTTCCATTTTGATTGGCTTAACCATTATCCCGGCTCTTTTATTGATAAATAAGTTTGATGTGGGATATATGTATATTTATTTTATAAGTTGTATTTTTTTCTTGATTGGTTTTTTATATCTCTTATGGAAGGCCAAAGGGAAAGAAGACTATATTAGATTACACAATATTCTTAAATTTATTATTGTTCTAGGGGTTTTTAGTATTTTATTGATAGACATAGACCTGGTTTTAAATCGAATAGTATAATGCAAAATTTATTAAAAATTGCCTTGGCGCAGATTAGTCCGGTATGGCTGGATAAAAAGGGGACTATAGATAAAATTTGTGTTTCCATGGAAAAGGCTGCTGCCGAAGACGCAGATTTAGTTGTATTTGGCGAGGGATTGCTACCGGGCTATCCTTTTTGGTTGGCGTATACGAATGGTGCAGGGTGGAACCTACCCATAAACAAGAAGCTTCACGCTGCTTATGCAAGGGCAGCTATCCAGATAGAGGCCGGAGATATAGATGTTGTTTGTAAATTGGCCAAGGAGTTTAAGTTGGCAGTCTATTTAGGGGCTATAGAACGCCCTGCAGATCGAGGTGGTCATAGTCTGTACTGTTCTTTGATTTATATCGATAGCAATGGAATTATACAATCTGTGCATAGAAAATTGCAACCCACATATGACGAAAGGCTTACATGGTCTCCTGGAGATGGTAATGGTTTAAAAACACATAAGCTAAAGAGTTTTACCGTTGGCGGGCTAAATTGTTGGGAGAATTGGATGCCAATGGTCCGCTCAAGTATGTATGCTTTAGGGGAAAATCTACATATAGCCGTATGGCCCGGAAGTGATCATAACACCAAGGATGTTACAAGGTTTATCGCTCGCGAATCTAGGAGTTATGTAGTTTCTGTATCTTCAATAATGACTAAGGAAGCACTTCCGGAAGATACTCCATTCAGAGAACATCTATTAATGCAAATGCCACAAGTCTTGGCAAATGGAGGTTCTTGTGTTGCCGGTCCGGATGGTGAATGGCTTATGGAGCCAATTATTGGAAAAGAAGATATTTTTTACGAGACTATCGATTTTAACAGAATTTACGAAGAAAGGCAGAATTTTGATCCCTCAGGACACTATTCCAGACCGGATGTTACCTGTTTATCCGTCAATAGAGAAAGACAATCTGTTTTAAATACCAAGGATTAATATTTCGGTGGTTGTAGATTAACATTCAATTGCCTTCACTACCTTTGCAAAAAAAATAGCCCATGGGTAAATTTGACAACAATAAGGATAAGAATTCTAGTCCTAAAGACAAGCGTTATAAGGACACGAAATCCTTTAAAAAAGGACCTAAAAAGTATTCTGCTCCAAAGTCTAAACCTCAGGTTTCCAATCCTGATTTAATAAGACTTAATCGTTATATTGCCAATTCTGGAGTTTGCTCAAGGAGGGATGCGGATACCTATATTGCTTCCGGTAATGTTACCGTTAACGGTAAAACCATCACAGAAATGGGTTTTAAGGTGAAACTATCTGATGTGGTAAAGTTTGACGGCCGCTTGTTAAACCCACAAAAAAAGGAATATGTTCTATTAAATAAACCTAAGAATTTTATTACGACTACCAGTGATGAAAAAGGGAGAAGAACCGTAATGGAATTGGTATCGAAGGCTTCTAAATCTAGACTTGTACCTGTTGGTCGCTTAGATAGGAATACTACCGGCCTCTTACTCTTTACAAATGATGGAGACTTGGCAAAAAAGCTTACCCATCCAAAATATGGTATTCGTAAAATATATCATGTAGAATTGAATAAGAGTTTAAGAGCAGAAGATCTTAAAAAGATTAAAGAGGGTCTGCATTTAGAAGATGGCCCAATTAAAGTAGACGAAGTAAGTTATATTACCGGTTCGCCAAAAAGGGAAGTTGGAATTGAAATTCACAGTGGCAAAAACAGAATTGTTCGTCGAATTTTCGAGCACTTAGAATACGATGTCATTAAACTAGACAGAGTTATTTTTGCAGGTTTAACCAAAAAGGATTTACCTCGTGGACATTGGAGGCATCTTACAAAACAAGAAGTAATTAACCTCGGAATGAACCAATAGTTATTTATTTTCGGAATTACTTTAGGGCATTTTTCATCTTCGCACTAACTTCTTCAAGGCATAGATTGCCTATACTACCTTCGTGGGAATGCTGTATATCTCTTTTGGGAACAAATTGGTTTGAGGCTATGTCTTCTCCCATTTTTTTATAGGCATCTCTAAAGGGCATACCGGAAAGCACTAACTCATTCAAGGTGTCGACACTAAAAAGATAGTCGTACATAGGATTGCTTAGTATATCCTTATTAACCTGAATGTTTTCTAAACTAAAATGCAGCATTTCCAAGCAAGATTTTATATCCTGAATACAAGAAATCATTAATGGTTTAACCGCTTGTAAATCTCTGTGGTAACCACTTGGCAAATTTGTTGTAATAAGATTTATTTGATTAGGAATAGCCTGTATACTATTGCATTTAGCCCGGATTAGTTCAAAAACATCGGGATTCTTTTTATGCGGCATAATACTGCTCCCCGTAGTAAGGGAATCAGGAAAAGAAATAAAATTGAAGTTTTGATTCATGTAAAGACAAATATCCATTGCCATTTTGCCTATGGTACTTCCAATGGAAGAAATGGCGAAAGAAGCAGATTTTTCTACCTTACCTCTTCCCATTTGTGCTGCCACTACGTTGTATTTCATAGTTTCAAATCCCAATTGTTTGGTTGTATATTTCCTGTCTATTGGGAAAGAACTCCCGTAACCTGCTGCACTACCCAATGGATTTTGGTTTGTTATTTTTACGGCGGCATTTACTAAAAACACATCGTCTATTAAACTTTCGGCGTATGAAGAAAACCATAGTCCAAAGGACGATGGCATTGCAATTTGTAAATGGGTATAACCAGGTAGTAGAATGTTCTGATACCTGCTGGCCAACTTAATCAACAGCTCGAAAAGATCATTTATCATTGATTTTATTTCTGTCAACTCTTCTTTTATATACAATTGCATGGCTACCAGAACCTGATCATTTCTGGAGCGCGCCGTATGAATCTTTTTCCCAATATCACCGAGTTTCTGGGTAAGAAGAAATTCTATTTTGGAATGTACATCCTCGAATTCATCTTCAATAGTGAACTCTCCTTTTCTTACGGATGTTCCGATATGTTTTAATTCTTTGGTTAGCACAATCCGTTCTTTTTTGGTAATAATACCTATTTTTTCGAGCATTTTGGCATGCACTAACGAAGCCTCCACGTCGTGTTTGGCAAGGAGTAAATCGAGCTCTCTATCATTGCCAACGGTAAAGTGGTCTATTTTTTTATCGGTACTAAAGCCTTTGTCCCAAAGTTTCATCTGGTAATTTTTAAGTTCTATTTATTTACGTTAAAGGAGAAACCCTTTTAATATTTCAATATATAACTCTATTCCTTCCACAATTTCCTGGATACAAATAAACTCGTCTGCTGTATGTGATCTTGTGCTATCGCCAGGTCCAAGTTTTAAAGAAGGACAACTAAGAGCCGCCTGATCGGATAGAGTAGGAGAGCCATAGGTTGACCTTCCCAGCATAATGCCAGATTGCACCAATGCGTGATCTTTAGGAATAGACGAGGAATTAAGTCGCAAGGATCTTGCTTTTAATTCACACGGCGCTTCACTTAGTAACAGGTCTGAAATTTCTTTATTGGTATAGCAGTCGTTAACGCGGACATCGATTACTAAATCAACCTTTGCCGGAACCACATTGTGCTGGCTTCCAGCGCTTATCTGAGTCACCGTAAGTTTAACATCCCCTAATACTTCTGAGGTTTTTGAGAAAGTGTATTTTTTAAACCAATCTAATACCGAAATGGTATTATAAATAGCATTATTAGTATTGGGATGAGCTGCATGGGATGGCGTTCCATGAACGATGCCATCAAAAATAACTAATCCTTTTTCAGCAATTGCCAATTGCATTTGCGTGGGCTCTCCAACAATTGCTACATCTATGTGTGGAAGTATCTTTAAAAGACTATTTAAGCCATTTGGCCCGGAGTTCTCTTCCTCTCCAGTAGCGGCAATAATTATATTGTGATTCAGGTTTTCTTGATGGAAGAAATAGGTAAATGCAGCTATCAGAGACACCAGACAACCACCGGCGTCATTGCTTCCAAGTCCAAAGAGTTTTCCATCCTCCTCAATAGGAGTAAAAGGGTCTTTTGTATAGGCGGAGTTGGGTTTCACCGTATCATGATGAGAATTAAGCAAGATTGTTGGCTTGGAAGCATCAAAAGCCTCATTGAAAGCATAAATGTTGTTGTTAGCTCTCTGAAAAGGTATTTTATAAGAATTGAACCAGTCTTGTATAAGTTCTGCAGTCTTGTCCTCATGTCCTGAAAAAGAAGACTCCTTTATAAGTTCTTTTAACAGTACTATCGCATTTTCTGTTAATTTGGACAATGATGTTTTCATAAGCTTATCGTTGTAAAAAGTTTTTCTTTTCCTCCTATCATATGGAGATTTCCAATACAGACTTTAGAAACTTTGTTATACAATGCATAGAAGCAGTTGTCTATTTTTGGAAGCATTCCCTCAGATATTGTATTTGCGGCTAATAATTCTTTATAGCTTTCTTTAGTAATATTTTTAATCACGGAATCCGGCTCGTCTATATTTTTTAAAACCCCTTTTTTTTCAAAGCAATAAAAAAGTGTCACCTCAAAATCCTTGCTCATAGATGATGCAATTTCTGCCGCAATAGTATCTGCATTGGTGTTTAATAATTGTCCATGCCCATCATGGGATAAGGCACAAAAGACAGGACTAATGTTGGCATAAAGAAATTTCGAAATTACCTGGGAATTTACCTTAGAGACATCACCCACATACCCAAAATTAATTTCCTTGACCCTTCTTTTCTTAGCTGTGACTACATTAGCATCGGCCCCAGATAATCCAAGGGCGTCACATCCTTTGCCCTGTAGCTGTGCAACAATATTTTTGTTAACTAATCCGGCATAAACCATTACGGCCAATTCCAGGCTTTCTGAAGTAGTAACTCTTCTCCCATTAACCATAGTGGTTGTGATTCCAAGCTTATTTCCTAGTTCAGTAGCTTTTTTACCTCCACCATGGACCAAAATCTTTGGCCCTTTCAGATTGGCGAAAGAATCCAAAATAGCCTCGAGAGTCACGGTATCTTCAATAATATTTCCCCCAATTTTAATTACAACAAGCGTCTCTTTCATCATTTTAACTTTATCATGGCTTCATTTTAAATGCGTTGGTCTTCTAGGAGCTTTTGTAAGACCAACTGTGCTGCATAGGTCCTATTATTAGCCTGTTCAATTACCAGTGATTGGTTTCCGTCTAAGACGGAGTCCTCTACTACAACATTCCTTCTAACTGGCAAGCAGTGCATAAACTTGGCCTGGTCTAACTTTTTTGAAGTAATCATCCAGTTTGGACTAGTATTCATGACCATGCCATAATCATTATAACTACTCCAGTTTTTTACATAGACAAAATCGGCATTCTCAAGGGCTTTTTCCTGATTGTATTCTATTGGAGTATTCATGGTAATCCTATGATCTAATTCATATCCGGCAGGATGGGTAATTAGTAAATCAGCTTTGTTTAGATGCATCATTTTTACAAAGCTATTGGCAACTGCATGAGGTAAAGCCCTAGGATGAGGTGCCCAGGAGAGGACAATTTTAGGGCTCACATTTTTTTTATGCTCCGTTATGGTAATCACGTCCGCTAATGCCTGCAATGGATGACTTAGCGAGCTTTCCATGTTAATGACGGGTACTGTGGTGTATTTTTTAAATGAATTTAGTATTAGTTCTTCTTCATCTAATTTTTTGTTATTTAATCCGGCAAATGCTCTTATTCCGATAATATCACAGTACTGCGAAAGAACCTGAGCGGCTTCCTTGACATGCTCAGCACTTCCTTTATCCATAATGCTGCCGTCTTTATATTCTAGGGCCCAACCTTCTTCTCCAAAATTCATTATCATAACATCCATACCAAGATTAATGGCTGCTTTTTGAGTACTTAATCGAGTTCTAAGACTATTGTTAAAAAAGAATAAGCCCAAGGTTTTATTTAACCCCAATTTATTATTTGCCAAAGGATTTTGTTTAATCTTAAAAGCATCAGAAAGCCATTGTGGCAATGAATCAATGTCTTTAGTGGTTAGATAGTTTTTCATGATAATTCAATCTTTAAGGCATTAAAAAACACGTCTATTTGTTCTTTGGAAACATTTAATGCAGGAAGAATTCTCAGAATGTATTTATCCTTGGCACCACCGGTAAAGATGTGTTGATTAAAGATTAGCTTCTTTCTGAGTTCTCCTATTTCAAAATCAAACTTAAGCCCTAGCATAAGTCCTTTACCTTTAATTTCCTTTACCTCAGGAATGTCTTTGGCCTTACTTATAAAATAGTCTCCCATTTTTTTTGAATTTTCAATGAGATTCTCTTTTTCAATAACTTCTAGTACGGCAAGTCCTGCAGCACAGGCCAAATGATTTCCTCCAAAAGTAGTTCCTAAAAGCCCATAAGAGGCCTTAATTACTGGATGAATTAATACACCTCCAATAGGAAATCCATTACCCATGCCCTTGGCTATTGTAATTATATCAGGTTCTATTCCATGGTGTTGAAAGGCAAAAAACAAACCACTTCTACCATATCCGGATTGTACTTCATCGGCTATAAAAACAACTTTTTTTTCCTTACAAATAGCGCATACCTTTTTAATAAAGGAGGAAGATGGCTGGTCTAAACCACCAACTCCCTGAATGTTCTCCATAATAACCGCACAGACATCGCCTTTATCTAATTCTTCCTCAAATCCTTGAATGTCTTCAAAATCAAGAAAACTGACCTTTTGTTGTTTGTTTATGGGGGCGTTTATTTTAGTGTTATCTGTTGCAGCGACTGCGGCGGAAGTTCTACCATGAAAACTATTGGTAAAGGCAATTACGCGAGAATTACCGGTATGAAAAGAGGCTAGTTTTAGAGCATTTTCATTGGCTTCCGCCCCTGAATTACATAAAAAAAGATCATAATCCTCACATGAAGATAGCTCTCCTAGTTTTTTGGCCAACTCCTGTTGTATAGGATTTTGTACTGAGTTGCTATAAAATCCGATCTTATCTAATTGTGTTGTTATTCGCATTAAATAATGCGGGTGTGAATGGCCAATAGAGATAACCGCGTGTCCTCCATAGAAATCCAAATATTTCTGGTTTTTGTCATCAACTACTACCAAACCTTTAGCAGCCACGGGGGTAACCTTATATAGAGGATAAACATCAAATAAATTCATGGATTCAACTTTTTACTTGGTTTTAAATTCACTTATTTTTTCAAAAGAAGCAACAATACCACGTATCAGAGAAGAACTAAGACCTTGATGCTCCATTTCATTTAATCCTTGAATAGTACAGCCCATTGGGGTAGTAACTTTATCTATTTCTTCCTCTGGATGATTGCCTGAGGCAATTAATAAACCGGCGGCGCCGTCGCAGGTGTGCATAGCCAGCTCTTGCGCCTCATTTGCATCAAAACCTAATTGTATAGCTCCTTGGGTTGTAGCCCGAATGAGTCGCATCCAGAAGGCAATACCACTTGCACAGATTACGGTTGCTGCCTGCATTTGAGATTCAGGAATTTCCATGGAGTGCCCCATTCTATTAAATATGGCTTTCGCTAGCTCTATTCTCTTTTTACCTGCATGGTTACTACAAATACATGTCATTGATTTTCCTACTGAAATGGCCGTATTTGGCATACTTCTAATTATATATTTATCTTCTCCCAGAATGCTTTCTATTTTATCTATACCAAAACCTGTAATGGTAGATATTACCACATGATTGTCATTTAGTAAATCTTTTATTTCCGAAAGGATAGCCGCAAAATGTCCGGGTTGTACTGCAAAAACCAAAATATCAGAATTGGTAACGGCCTCTCTATTGTTCTGAGTTACGCTAACATTTCCATATTTCTCATACTCTTTAATGCTTTCAATATTGCGTTTAGTGAGATACATCGTAGTAGCACCGTTTGTGTGTAGTATCCCTTTTGCTATGGAAAGTCCTAAGTTCCCTGCGCCAATAATCGCTATTTTCATATTGTACTTTTTTTTTTAATAAATCATTGCTTTTAATTGAAGTCCCATATTTTCAGGGAAGCCAAACATTAAATTCATATTTTGTATTGCCTGTCCTGAGGCCCCTTTTAGGAGGTTATCTATCACTGAGGTCATCAGGAGAAGATTCTTGTGCTTTAGGAGATGCAGATGACAGTAATTGGTATTAACCACTTGTTTAAGGCTTACTTCTTGAGAAGCCATTTTTGTAAATACAGCATCTCGGTAGAAGTCTTGAAAAAGAGTTTGGGCATCCGTAATACTACCGTCATATTTGGTATACGCCGTTGCGAAAATGCCTCTTGCGAAATTCCCCCGATTAGGTAAAAAATGTATTGTTCCTTTCTTGGGTTGCAGAAGATCTACACTCTGCTCTATTTCACCCAGATGTTGGTGGGTAAAAGGTTTATACCAAGATAAATTATTAGATCTCCAACTAAAATGAGTAGTAGCGCTGGGTATTACACCAGCTCCAGTACTACCTGTGGTAGCGTTTATATGGATATCGTCTTTAAGTTCTCCCGATGCGGCCAAAGGCAGCAGGGCTAGTTGGATACAGGTGGCAAAACAACCTGGATTAGCTATATTTTTCGCTTGTTTAATTGCCTCTTTATTTAGTTCAGGAAGACCATAAATAAAATCTAAGCCTTTGTAGGTCGCATTTTCTTTTAATCTGAAGTCATTGCTTAGATCAATTATTCTTGTGTCTTCTGAAACTGTGTTTTTTGCTAGAAATTTAGTTGAATTACCATGCCCAAGGCAAAGGAAGAGAATGTCTACTTTTGGATTAATTATATCCGTAAATTTGATTTCACTCTGGTCTATCAAATCTAAATGTGTTTCCGTAACAGGTTTACCGGCTTTAGTAGTGCTATAGACAAAATCAATTTCCACTTTTGGGTGATTTACTAAAAGCCTGATAAGTTCGCCTCCAGTGTAACCAGAGCCACCAATTATTCCAATTTTAAGCATGTTTGCCAGAGATTTGATTAGATATTTTTGCAGGGGTAGATAACATTTTAATAAAGCCTTTAGCATCCTCGCCAGTCCAGGCTTTGTTCGTTTCTCCATAATGTCCAAAGGAGGCATTCATTAAATCAAACTTAGAATGGATTCCATTTAATTCAAATCTGTAGGGATGAAGTGTCAGAAAAACCTCGCCAGAAACGTTTTTTTGCGTATCTGACAGAAAAGCTTCAATGTTTCGCATAACTTCATCCATGTAATTTCCTTCATGCAGTAGCATTCCATAAAAAGTTCCTAATTGTTCTTTTTGATATTGCTGCCATTTACTCAAGGTGTGTTTTTCTAATAGATGATGCGCTTTTATAATTAATAGTGGGGCAGCTGCCTCAAAACCAACCCTTCCTTTTATTCCAATTATCGTATCTCCCACATGTATGTCTCTGCCTATAGCAAATCTTGAGGCTATTTCGGATAATTCTTGAATGTTACTTATTGGATCTTTAACCACACCGTCTAGGGATACTAGCTCTCCTTTTTCAAATCCAAGACTAATTTCCTTCGGCTCAGAATCTTCTAACTGAGAAGGGTAGGCCGAAGATGGTAATGCCTTGGCAGAACCTAATGTTTCTTCACCACCAACTGACGTTCCCCAAAGACCTTTGTTTATAGAGTATTTGGCCTTTTCCCATGAAAAGTCTATACCATTCTCTTGCAAATAGGTAATTTCTTCCTCTCTAGAGAGGGTCATGTCCCTTATAGGAGTAATAATTTCGATTTCAGGAGCAATAATTTGAAAAATCATATCAAATCTGACCTGATCATTACCAGCACCAGTACTCCCATGGGCAATATACTGCGCTCCGATTTTTTTGGCATAAAGGACAATTTCCATTGCCTGAATAATTCTTTCGGCGCTTACGCTAAGTGGGTAGGTATTATTTTTCAGGACATTTCCGAAAATGAGGTATTTCACAACCTTATTATAGAAACCGTCTATGGCATCAATGGCCTTAAAAGAACTGGCTCCTAGGAGTAATGCTTTTTTTTCCATTTCCGTCAATTCTGCTTCCGAAAACCCCCCGGTGTTTACGCTAACGGCATGTACTTGGAAGCCTTTTTCTTTAGACAAATATTTGGTACAATATGAGGTGTCTAGCCCTCCGCTATAGGCTAATACTAAATTTTTCATTTATTTTTTCTTTTTAAAAAAAGGTGCTCTTTAATACTTTTCAACCTTTTAAAACTTTTTGCGTTTACTTTCTTTTCTTCTGACTTGGCAGCAACCGGATCATAAAGCATTCCCGTACACAAACACATTTTTTGGTCTGTTCTGGTGAGTACGTCAAAATTCTTACAAGTCTGACAGCCTTTCCAAAATGCAGGATCTTCTGTGAGCTCCGAAAATGTCACTGGTTTATATCCCAGTTCATAGTTCATTTTCATTACTGCAAGCCCAGTGGTAATTCCAAAAATTTTTGCATCTGGAAATTTCTGTTTGGAAAGTTCAAAAATTGCTTTTTTAATTTTTTTGGCTAGACCTTGGTTCCTGAAATCAGGATGCACAATTAGTCCTGAGTTAGCAACAAACTTTTTATGGCCCCAAACCTCGATATAGCAAAAACCAGCAAATTGATCTCCCTCCAAGGCAATTACTGCGTTTCCATTTTCCAATCGTTTAATTATATATTCAGGTGTCCTTTGGGCAATTCCAGTGCCCCGAACCTTGGCTGATTCTGAGATGGTATCACTTATTATTTTGGCGTATTTAAAATGCGACTCGTTAGCAATTATTATTTCCATTGCTAGCTGTTTTTAGATAATATAAAATGGTTAAATGCTTATTGCGGAAATGGACTCACCTATTTCCATGAGAATGGAACACCCTTACGGGCGGGGACGAAAACGGAATACTGGACGCGTAGAATTGGCGTGCTTAGGGAATAATAATATTTGTGTTTCTATTTTCATTTCAATTCAAATGTACAAATTTGATGGAACTGGCAAGGTTTGAAGATCAATTTTTCTGAATTGATAATAATTCACCTTTTTTAATAAATATTTCATAGACCATGATGGCAAATAATACGAAATACTCAATTAATAACAGAATATAATTTTCCTCAAAACTACTATTGCCATAAGCTGCATAGCTGAGAAATACAAGACAAGACCAAACCAAAGGAAACTTATAGTCTGTATAGAGACTAAGGAAAACTACAAAAATAATATACCAGGGATGTACTGTTGAGCTCAGCAAATAGTATACAGTTAATACCCAGAACATGGATAACATCAAGGCATTAAGACTCTTCTTTTTATTTATTACTGAAAAAATGCTTACCATTAAGATAATAATACCGGGGATAAAACGGCCATATACTTTTATTACCTTCCATGATTGAACACCGCATTGAACAGCAATTTCCTTTACGACATTGAAAATACCTGCATTAAATTCAAAGTTAGAAAACCAAAGTCCAACTGTATGCGTGTAGTTGTCTAGAAATTCTGGGGCATAGAATGGCCAAGCGGATAATAGTATTGTTGACAGAACAACGAAATAGAACTTAAGACTCTTCCTAAAGCCAAAGTATGCGAAGAACATTGGCAAAAACATAAGGGGAATCAATTTAACCAATATGGAAAACGCAAATAGTATTCCGCCTAAAACCCACCTGTTCTGCACTATTAGGCAGAGGCCCCAAATAAAAAAGAAAAGCATTATTCCTTCAAAATGAAGATTTCCTGTGAGCTCTATGATTACCAGAGGATTTAGGAAGTACCAAAAAATTAGATGGGGAGATTTGTTGAGGTTACGAAGTAATTTTTTTCCAAAATAATAGATTCCAATATCAGCAAGTATAATAAGGGTCCGCATACTTAAAACGGTCCCTACAATAGTTTTGCCTCCCGCATAGGCAGATAAAGCAAAAAGAATTTGATTCAGTGGCGGGTAATTACTGAAATTTCTGGCACTAAGGGACCCCATATTTTGGTGTAGTATTTCTCCATTAGGTATTAGCACCGTAGCACTTTCCATTATGCTGTCGGGGGTAAATAAATATGGATTTAAACCCTGAATGATTAATGAACCATCCCAAATAAATCGAAAGTAGTCTTGTGATAAATTGGGTTCGCTAAAAAGGAAAGTCATCCTAAACAGGATACCTATAACAAGCAAAAAGTTGAAATTCCATTTTTCAAATTGAATTAACTTATAGCAAAGGAAAAACAAAGCTAAATAGAGCGAGATTAACTTTGTAAAATCTGTTCTCTCCAAGTCATAGGCAAAACTCGTATAAAAGAGTATACAAGCCAAAGACATAAGAATAGGTAGTCTGTGAAGATTCCAATAGGAAGTAACTTTAGAAGCCATTGGTTGCAATTGTTTGGCATCTACAAAATACAGAAAAACTCACAATATTTCAGCTAAAATAAAGCCGCAATAGTTGGAAAAGAATTATTAGCTGTTAGTTGTAAAAAGGGCTTAAACTTTATGCCTTAGCAGTCAGGGATTTAAACGCAACAAATCCGAAACCAAGGAAAAGCATAAAATGGAAAGGAAAAAGTCCAAAATCATTTAAAGGAATAGCACTATACATGCCAAATAAAAAGTAAAGCATTAAACCAAATTCTAAGATCATATTGGGAGAGATCTTTTTGGCTAAGTACTTATTACCTTTCCAGCTATCTCCTAGCTTGGAGATGTTAAATTTTGGAGTTCGGACGAATTCACTTCGTTTTCCCATATGCCCCTCCAATACAGCTACAGAATTGTGAAGAGAAAAACCTAGTGCCACAGAAAAGAAGGTGAAGAATAGTTTTATATAATCTACAAAATTATCAAAACTACTTCCCTGTATGCTCTTGTAGGTAAACCAATAACAGATAAAAAGGATTACCGTACTCAAAATAAAAAAGCTAGTAACTTCAAAAATCCACCCTAGATGGCCAAAAGTATTTTTAATATATAACATAGGGATACTTAAAAGGGCCACTATAAAGACGCATAAAAACATGGAGCTATTAAGCAAGTGCATTACTCCGTGAAACTTTGTTTTAAAAGAAATGTTTTTCGCATTGAGAACACTCCACACTGTTTTCCTAAAATTCTCTGCGCCACCTTTATTCCATCTGAATTGTTGAGATCTGGCTGCACTAATAACTACTGGCAATTCTGCCGGAGTTTCAACGTCTTCTAAATATTTAAATTTCCAGTTCTTAAGTTGCGCTCTGTAGCTTAAATCTAAATCTTCCGTAAGCGTATCGCCTTCCCAGTTTCCTGCGTCGAGAATACATTCTTTTCTCCAGATTCCCGCAGTACCATTAAAGTTGATAAAATGCCCCTTGGCATTTCGCCCTACTTGTTCTAAGGTAAAGTGAGCGTCTAATGCGAAGGCCTGAATTTTGGTTAGTGTAGAATAGTTTCTATTAATATGGCCCCATCTAGTTTGGACCACTCCTATTTCGCTGTCTTTGAAGAAAATTACAGTTTTCTTTAACCAATCTGAATTTGGAAGAAAATCTGCGTCAAAAATTGCAATAAAGTCCCCTTTTGCAATTTCTAGACCTTCTTTTAAGGCTCCAGCCTTAAAGCCTTCCCTGTTGGTTCTTCTTATATGTTGTATATCTAAACCTTGTGCTTTAAGTGCTTCAATTCGTTCTGCAGTTTCAATTACGGTATCATCCGTGGAATCATCCAGGACCTGTATTTCTAATTTGCTTTTGGGATATTCTATCTTGGAAATATTATCCAGAAGACGTTCCATTACGTATTCCTCATTGTAAATAGGTAACTGTATAGTGACGTAAGGTATTTCTTTGGGATCTAATAAATTGTATTTAGGGGCAACTTCATTGATCTTTTTATTCCCTAGGTAATTTACTAAAAGGTTTAATTGAGCCAAACTGTAAAAGAAGATTAGCAGTAAGGCGGTACTGTAAATTCCAATAATAATGTATGCAATTGTTAGTCCCATATTATTTTAAACTATATTTAAAAATCCAACCCAAAATTTTTATGCCTGCAAATATACTACCTTTTAATGTACCGGAGACTTTCGAAACTCCGATTCTTTTTTTATAGCGCACAGGTACTTCGGTGTACGACATCTTCATTTTAAGAGCTTTAAGCTGCATTTCGATCGTCCAGCCGTAGGTCTTATCCGACATATTCATTGCCAATAACCGATCGTATTTAATGGCTCTAAAAGGCCCTAGATCTGTGAAATTAGCTCCAAAAAACCACTGCATTAAGGTGGTGGCCAGTTTATTCCCGAATATCTGTTGAGGTGTCATAGAACCCTGTTCCCTGAGTTCTTCTGTTCTCGACCCAATAACCAAATCGATGTTGTTTTGCTCAATTGGTTCAACAAGTTTTATCAGCTCTTCAGGATAATCGGAATAGTCACCATCCATAAATACGATAATAAAGGGCTTCTTGGACTTTTTGGCCACATAATTCATTCCCTTTAAACATGCATAGCCGTACCCTTTCTGAGGCTCTTCCAAAACTGTAGCACCCGCATCTCTTGCCTTTATTAACGTATTGTCTGTAGAATTGTTGCTAACTACTATAATCTCTGAAACACGATCCGGAATTTCCTTTATAACCTTAGCTATGGAATCTTCTTCGTTATAAGCAGGAATGATTACATTAATATCCGTCATTAGAAAAGTGAAATTTCAATTGCTTAAATTAAACATTCATTCTATTCATAACCTTGCGTTTCCAAGAATTTAAGGCCCAAAAATAATGCTTATTAACAGTAAATTAAGGGAATATTATTTTGAAAGAGATCAAACGACAACAGTATTTCTAAATCACTAATTTTTATCGACTAATTTCATTAAATCGACATCATTGCCCAGAAGAATATCATTACTATCAATTCTACCCTTTAGTGGCCCGTTTTCCAATTTAAGAACTCCCCTAGGGCAAACTGCGGAACAAATACCACATCCTACACAACTTGACCGTACTATATTTTCTCCTTTTTGAGCATAGGCTCTAACGTCTATTCCCATTTCACAGTAGGTGGAACAATTACCACATGAAATACATTGTCCTCCGTTGGTTGTAATTCGAAATCTTGAAAACAAACGTTGTTGAAAACCTAAGATAGCTGCCATTGGACAGCCAAATCTACACCAGACTCTATTGCCGAAAATGGGATAAAACCCTGTTCCTATAACACCGGAAAAAATACTACCAATAAGAAAACCATAAGACTTTCTCAAGGTTTCGGATTTAAAAAGAAATACATTCCCATCACCGCTGAAATAATGTAATCCTATTAGAGATATTATTATAACAAAATAGCCGATGGCACCATATTTAGCGTCTTTTTTAAATTCGTTCCTCTTAAATAGCATCACTCCAAAAAAGACCAAACTTAAGACAAGGGTAACTCCTATTAAGAACATATTCTTTGTTAGCCAATATTTGGAAGTATCATTCCCTAAATAGGAATAAATAACCGCAGTGGTCATTAAAGTAACAAAAACAACCACACTATGCACTACCCACCTTTCCACTTTCCAAGCCGATAGTTTTTTATCACTGAGTTGTCTAAAGGCGTCCCCAGCAGTTTCCGCCAAACCACCGCAGCCACAAACCCAGGAGCAATACCACCTTTTTCCATATTTAAATGTAAGGATAGGTGAAATTACAAATACGGATAAGACACCAAAAAATAACATTACCAACCCTATGTCACCCGCCTCAATAAAGGAGTTAATTCTATAGCGTTCAAAATTATAATAATTTAGAGGCCACATATTCTTTAAGTCATAATAGGGTAGAGTGCTGTTTAATCTTGCCATAATCTCCGGAATAAGAAAGGCAAAAGCAGTCTGAAAAAACATCACGCTAATAGTCCGTATTATTTCATATCTATTGTGTCTGTATTTCAGGATAAACTTAACTCCAAAAGCTAAAATGGCCACTGTGTAGAGGGTGCCATATACAAACCATTGACTTGCCGGATTTCCACTAAGTAACCTGCTTAATGGGTCAAACAAACCAATAATTCCTGTATTGCTGCCATTTGCGTTTAAACCAAGGTATTGAGGATAAAAGTAAAGAACAATATAAAAGCTAGTAATGGCTATTCCGGCCAACCAACCTGCCCATCCTTTGGAGGATATGGCATTAAACCAAACACCATCATTTTTAATACCGGCTAATTTGGGTAGATAGCTTGCTCTTGAATACCAAATAATCCCAATAAAAAGGGACAATAGTGCAATACTTAACCAAATTGTTTTAAACGGAAAAGAAGGATTAAAGGCAGCCAAAAGAACAATGAATAACCCTAAATAACCTATTGTAAGACCAATTTTTTGAGGACTGCTAAGAGAATTGGTCCCTAAGCTGCTTATGGCCATGTTTTTGTCATAGGTTTTCATAGATCTATTGGTTTTTAGTATTAAAAAAATTCAACCTTAGCTTTTCTAAAATATCCTGTTCCATTGTTTCTTTTTAAGACTTATTTGGGCATTTAATTCCGAATTAAATTTTGCAATTATCTCGGGCTCATACTGCCTATAAAATTCTGGATCAAAATTGGCATCCCTTAAATGAGAGACAACGTATTCTAGGTCTCTCTCTTCATTTAGCCAGCGGTCGAATACCTTATGACGCATTCTAATTCCAAAAGTGTTTATTCCTAAAAATTTTTTAGTGGAATGGTGATAAGCTAGCGTGATGCATATTTTCTCTGTGAGATGTCGCCAATGAAAATGTAATTCGTATTCTTTTCTATTTCTTAGGCTATTCACCCAGCCATACGTTTGGTACTCAATATCCAGGAATTTTGCAGAATTAAACCAATTACCTGGTTTGTAAGCAGTTTTGTTGCCACAAAGAGTTTGCGCCAATGTTTCTCCCATCATTCTTCCGGTATACCAGACAGCTTCAACAGCCCTACGATTCTCTTCTGGTTCTAACTGCTCTGCACAGTCTCCTATGGCATAGATATCCTCCAGATTCGTCTCCAGATATTTATTTACCTTAATTCCCTTGCCCAAATCCAGACCAGAATTATTTAGAAAAGTTATGTTAGGCGTTACCCCAGCGGTTAATCCAACAAAGTCGCAATCAATAATATCTCCCTTATCTGTTTTTACGGCTTTTACTCTTCCATTTTCAGAGCCTATAATTTCAACAAGATTAGTTGCTAGCCGCAAATCTATATGATGATCAAGAATATGCTCATTAATCATTTTTGCTTCTCCTTCTGGGAGTACACCGTCCCAAAAATTCTGCTCCCTTACTAAAAAGGTTACAGCGATGTTTCTGCTGCGTAACATTTCTGCCAGTTCAATTCCAATTAAGCCTCCACCAACAATAACAGCGCGTTTGCAAACTTCCTTGTTAGGAGCATTTACCTCTAAAAGGTCTAAATCCTGTTTAGAATAAAGGCCTTGCACTCCAAAAAGATCTTGGCCAGGCCAACCAAATTTGTTTGGTTTAGAACCGGTGGCCAACACAAGTTTGTTGAACTTTATAATTCTGGCGTCTTCTATAAGCAGTTCTTTTTCCTTTGGCCTTATCTCACTCACGTATCCCCGGACTAATTCGATACGGTTTTTTTTCCAAAACCAATCCTCATAAGGTTTTATATGCTCAAACTTCATATGCCCCATATAAACATACATTAGCGCGGTCCTAGAGAAAAAGTGGTCCGTTTCAGCAGATATAATAATAATTCTGTCGTTAGAGTTTTTGCGAATATGCCTTGCGACGGTTACGCCGGCAATGCCATTTCCTATTATGACAATATTCTGCATAGAATTGGTTTGAATTTGATAGGTCTGTCGTTTATAAAGATAATAACTTAACAAAGAGTACAGAATTTGATCCGTAATTATATCTTATTTTTGTTTAGACCTCCATAATTATGATTATGCGAATCGTAGCGTTTTTATTCCTTATTCTTTTTCAACTTTCTTGTACAAGTCAGGCAGAAAGCAAAATCAATGGTATCAGTTTTGTGGCCTCCAGAGAAAAGGCGGTACAAGAACATGTTGATGCTTTTCTTGAAATAAATGCCGACCATGCCGCCGTAATGCCTTTTGGGTTTATTAAAAACTTAGAATCACCTGAGCTTGTTTTTAATACTGACAGACAGTGGTATGGAGAAACCAAAGGTGGAGCCAGGCAATATATTGAACTTTTGAGGGCTAATAAGGTAAGAGTTATGTTGAAGCCACAAATTTGGATTTGGAAAGGAGAGTTTACAGGTAACCTTAAAATGAACTCAGAACAAGACTGGAAAAAACTAGAGTCTTCCTATCGTGACTTTATTCTTACCTATGCTGAATTAGCTCAGGAAACCAGAACAGAAATTTTCTGTATTGGTACAGAATTGGAGCAGTTTGTGAAAAATAGACCGAAGTATTGGATTTCCTTAATTCACGAGATTAGAAAAGTTTATAAAGGAAAACTAACCTATGCGGCCAATTGGGATGAATACAAAAGAACCCCGTTTTGGAAAGACCTAGACTTTATTGGGATCGATGCATATTTTCCATTATCTGACGCCAAAACCCCAACGGTAGCGCAACTTAAAAAGGGCTGGAAACCTTGGAAAGATCAAATTGCCTCTTTGTCATCCAAAACAGAAAGACAGGTAATTTTCACAGAATTTGGATATCGTAGTATGGACTATACTGCCAAAAAACCGTGGTTAGTAGATCGAACAGAGGAAGGTATTAATTTGGAGGCTCAAGTAAATGCCAAGAGGGCTATTTTTGAAGAGTTTTGGAATGAAGATTGGTTTGCCGGAGGTTTTGTCTGGAAGTGGTTTATTGAACATGATAAGGCAGGTGGGGGAAACGACAATAGGTTTACACCGCAAAATAAACCGGCAGAAGAAATCATTAAAATATTCTACACAAAAGGCTAATGGAAGTCTTTTGTTTTCTTAAAGTTTATTTTTCATTTGCTATTTGGCAACATATTTGATAAACTTTGTAACAAAACATCACCCTTGCTGCGAAATAGTCTCTTTTTTGGTTTAGTTTTTTTCTGCATTTCAGTATTTGGCCAGGATTCCTTAGACGAGGCCATTGCCGAAAAGGGCGATGGGATTTATTCCTTTTTAAGAAAGAATGGTGTAGACCCATATAATTCCTATAAAGATTTTATCAGTCTTAATGAAGCGAAACTAAAGGATAGTATCCAGCTCTTAGAAGGAATGACCTACCTAATTCCCAAGAAAATTGAAACGCAGGGCGATACGGTCTCTGCTAAGGAGCCTGGCACTAAGGAGGAAGATACTGAAGAAGGAGTTACCTATAAAATTTTTGGTGAAAAGTATAAAAATGTTCCTTCCAAGAGCAAACGTTTAAGTGGTACCGTCTATTATTTGGTTTCAGGACATGGTGGTCCAGACCCCGGAGCTATGACCAAATACAAAGGAAAATCTATTGCTGAAGACGAATATGCCTATGACGTTACTCTGCGATTGGCAAGAGAATTGATTTCTCACGATGCCATGGTTTATATTATTGTACGCGACTTGGACGACGGCATAAGAGATGCAAAAATCTTGGAAATGGACAAGGATGAGGTAGTTTACCCTGCTAAAAAGATACCATACAACCAAAAGGCACGACTGGATCAAAGGGTAACGGCGGTAAACAACCTATACAGGAAGAACAAAGGAAAGCATCAAAGATTAATTGTTACTCACGTAGATAGCAGGAGCACAGGGCAGAATATTGACGTCTTTTTTTACCATCATGAAAAGAGTAAGAATGGAAAAAAATTGGCGGAAAGCATACATCAAACCTTTAAACAGAAGTATCAGAAATACCAACCAAACAGGACCTATTCTGGTACTTTTCAGGATAGATCTAGTCTCTATGTAGTAAAAAAGACCCTTCCTGCAATGACTTTTATCGAGATCGGGAATATTAGAAACACGAAAGACCAGAAACGTATTTTGGATCATGATAATAGACAAGCCCTTGCCAAATGGATTTCGGAAGGTATTCTGCTCGATTACGAATCGAAGTAATTAGAGATTATATCTTAGTATTAATCTTCTTTTGATAGTATTTGTACAGTTCTGCTGGTCCTGCCCCCATCGAATTTTGTAAGTGTATCATTCCAAAATAATACTGCAGCCTCAGGGTTCCTATTTTTTCGTACTTTCTTGCTGATGTTTTAACCTGATGCGCTAACACTTTAAATTTGGTTGCGTTATATAGGCGGCCAATAAATTCGTTGTCTTCATAAATAATATAGTCTTCATTAAATCCATTGCATTTTTCAAAAAGGGATTTGGTGATAAATAAGGACTGATCTCCTCCCCGGCACAGACGATGGTTTATTCTTGTGAACCAGGAAAAGAGCCGTAATAATTTATTATCACTATCAAATTTTAACCTAAAGCATCCTGCCTCGCTATTTCTCTCAATAGAACTCACGATGCTTTTGTCGAAATCTACTGGGGGCAAGGTATCTACATGTAAAAAGTAGAAAATTGAACCTTTAGCAAATGAAGCACCTAAATTCATCTGTTTAGCTCTTCCCTTGGCGCCTTCCAATACTTTTATGCCATAAGCCTTTGCTGTTTCCACAGTAGAATCAAAACTTCCGCCGTCTACAACTATTATTTCTTCTATTAGATCCCCATTTACATATTTTTCTAAATACCCGAGGAGTGTTTCTATTTGAGTCTCTTCATTTAAGACAGGAATGATAATGCTAATCAAGACTTTTGGGGTTTATGTTGTTCAGATTCCAATCGTACTTAAGATAGGCTATTTTTGCATCTGCAGCAATGGGTGTATTTAGGTAATTGCTCAGGTACTCAAGTACCGAACCATTTGTTTCAAAGTCTTTTTTATACCATTTGAATATCTCGGACAAGACGACACTATCCTGAGAAATTATATTTTTTGTAGAGTCCAATATAAACTCTTTACTAACTTTTTCTAGTTGCTCTTCTAGGTTTTTTTCGCTGAAGGCAAAATTATTCAATTTTGGACAAGAGACAGAAGCGCAATTTATTGCAAAATGGATTCTGGGATCGTCCATTTTTCTCAGGATGTCGTGTTCGATTTCTCCTAAAGACAGTAAGCGTCCATTTTGCGGTACTATTTTTTTACCCCATGGATTCTTAATATCACGGATACTATTTATGGGATAGTTTTTAATAATTAGATTTACCGTTGCGGCATTGTAAAGGTTAATATAAAATGCAAGGGTCTTAGCTTTGGACCAGTTTTTATTGGGGATGTCTTGTGCCATGGCCTGCAAATAAGCTTCCAAATCTTCTTCCTCATCTTTAAAAGCTTTATAATCTACGTTTCCTTTGGAATCTACATGCCTGGAAAGAAGAGAATCCCAAAGGCCATATATATTTGGGGTTTTATCCTTATAATTGTTAAACTCACTCCCATCGAAAAAGACGGCAGCTGCGAAGATTAAGAGGACAGAATATTTGATGGAAGCAGGCATTTTATTTTTTTTAGTGGTTTTACTGTAGTAAAACTTACAAACATTCTTGTAATAAATACTTTAGAGATTTTTAATTAATTCGCGAAACAAAGTGATCATTTTGGGTTCTGCTTCCGAAGAAACTTTTAAGATATCCGAAATATGAACTGGTTTTAAATTATCAGGATCGCATTCATCTGTAAGTACTGAAATTGCCATGACTGGTAGCTTAAGTTGGTTGGCCACGATTACTTCCGGAACGGTGCTCATCCCTACCGCATCGGCGCCTATTATTTTTAGCATACGGTATTCTGCCTTGGTCTCTAGTTGTGGTCCTACCACCGAAGCGTAGACCCCATGACGCAGTGTTATTTGTTGCTCTTGAGCTATAGAGGTAATTAATTGCCTCATTTGGGGGTCATAAGGCTCGCTCATATCCACAAATCTTGGGCCAAAATCTGCAACATTTTTAAAAGCCAAAGGAGAACCGCCTTGAAAATTTATATGATCTTCAATTAGCATAAGATCTCCTTTTTTAAAATCGAGATTTATGGCTCCAGCGGCATTGGAAATAAAGAGCTTATTTATTCCTAAACTATGCATAACACGTATCGGATAGGTAACATCTAAAAAGGAATAGCCCTCATAACAATGAAACCTACCCTGCATAACGACGACTCTTTTGTTTTCCAGAAATCCGTAGATTAACTTACCGGAATGAAACTCCACCGTGGCTAATGGAAAAAACGGTATGTGGTGGTAGTGAGCGGTTATTGGATTTTCAATAAAGCCAACTAATTGTTCCAAACCAGTGCCTAGGACAATCCCCAGTTCTGGGGCTTCAAAGCCCTTGTTTATAAGATAGTCGTAAGACTCTTTCAATTGTTTGTTTGTCATAAATCTGGCTTTAGGTAAGATTCAAATAAATCGATGCCTTTTAAGTCATTATAAACGTCTATGTCGTTTCTTTCAGATAATAGTAAAACGCTCTTCTCACCTATATCCTTTAAAGTTTCCGCGAGAACAGAGCTTGTACCCCAGGTTTTATTTTTAAAAAGAGAAGGATTTAATTGTTTCATACCCAACAGATAATACCCTCCGTCTTGGGCCGGGCCCAAAACGTATTCGTGATATTCAAGTTGTGCAAAGGCTTTTTTAAGTGTATCGGAATCCAAATCATAAATATCACTTCCAATGACCACAATATTTTCAAACCCATTTTCAAAACCCAGCTTAAAAGCATTGTACATCTTTTCACCCAGGTCTTCTCCTTTTTGGAGTTTTTTGCTGAATGTCTCTTTATCCCAAAGGGTGTCTTTCTCTATGTCTTCTGAAAAATAAACCTCCTTAGTGCATACTAAACCTTGGGTAATGTTTTTGGTGTGTTCTAATAATTGAAGGTATACTTCCAAGGCATTTTTGTCTCCTATGCTTGCTGCTAACCTCGTTTTGCACTTTCCAAGTTCCGGATTACGAGTAAAAATTAACAGTAAGTCTTTCTTATTCATATGCTATGCTAAGATTTTATATTAGTATACTTTTTCGGCATTGGTCAATAAATGACTCCATTCCTTACCAAAAGCATGTACTTTTTGCGTCTTATTTTCAAGACTATCGTAAACGGAAAACCCTGAATTGGTCCATGCAAAAATACCGCCGTACAAATTAGACACATTAAGATATCCATATTTCAAAAGGGACTCTCCTATATCTTCAGATCGCACTCCAACGGAGCAATAAACTACAATATTTTGATTCTTATTGGAGTGGTTTTCTAAAAAGGAAACAATATCAAAATCCTTGTACCCAACCCAAATAGCTTTTCTGAGATGGCTTATACGGTATTCTTGTTTTGTTCTTGCGTCTAAAATTAGAACATTGTTCTTTTCATTCAATTCCTTCACACTAATATAGGGGACTGAATCTTCGTTATAACGTCTTAGAGTCTCTTCAATACTCTCTTGAGAAGAAACCAAAGTAACTGTTAACACTGCATATAGTATGCTCAAATGAAACTTCACTGCACGTCCTTTATTAGTATAAAGATAGGTATTAAGGCTAGAATGAGCTTAAAGAATGTTTGTGAAATAAAAGATAAGAGTGTACTTTAGTTTATTCCCAAAACAATTTAAAATGAAGACCGAATTTTGTATAGGATTGTGCTTCATTTGTTTCCTCAGTGCTTGCAAGAATAAAAATTTAGATAAAACTACCTTGCCGGTTAAAGAATCTATTGTAAATACGTATGAGGAACAATATAGGCCGCAATACCATTTTTCTCCGACAGAGAAATGGATGAATGACCCCAATGGATTAGTCTATAATGATGGTGTTTATCATTTGTTTTACCAGTTTTATCCGGAAGATATTGTTTGGGGACCAATGCATTGGGGTCATGCAGTGAGTAGGGATATGGTATCGTGGGAACATCGCCCTATCGCATTATTTCCAGATGAAAAAGGTTATATATTTTCCGGAAGTGCAGTTGTAGATAAGGGGAATACTTCAGGTTATGGTACTGAGGATACAGCACCTTTGGTAGCAATATTCACCTACCACAATATGGAAGGCGAAAAGGCCGGCAATTTGGACTATCAAACGCAAGGAATAGCTTATAGTTTAGACAACGGAGATTCTTGGGTTAAATACGCTAAAAACCCTGTTATATCTAATCCCGGGATTAAAGACTTTAGGGACCCTAAAGTCTTTTGGCACCAAGAGTCTAAAAGTTGGGTTTTAGTTCTGGTGGCAGGGGATCATGCACTTATTTACAATTCTACAAACCTAAAAGACTGGGAGCTAAGGAGTAGTTTTGGTAAAGAGGTTGGAGCCCATGGAGGGGTATGGGAATGTCCAGATCTATTTCCCTTAGAAGTAGGGAAAACAGGAGAAAAGAAATGGGTTTTGTTGATTAGCATAAATCCGGGGGCTCCAAACGGAGGAAGCGGCACACAATACTTTGTTGGAGATTTTGATGGAGCCACCTTTACTTCAGAACAAAAAGAGGTGAAATGGATAGATTGGGGAACGGATAATTATGCGGGGGTAACCTATAACAATACTCCTTCAGACGAGCGTATCTTTATTGGCTGGATGAGTAATTGGGACTACGCAAGAGATACCCCAACAAAACGTTGGAGAAGTGCCATGACGCTTCCAAGAAATTTATTTTTAGAAAAGGTAGACGATAGTTTTACACTTTTTAATTATCCGCTGGAAACGCTGAATAGTTTAAGAAATCCTATACTTTCAAAAGATGTTTCTATTGGCGCAAAAGAGGAAAAGGTAATTAGTCTTGCCAATTTTAATCAGTCCGAAATACTATTCGAAACCGCCGGACGAAATTTTGAAATGATTTTTTATAATGATTTGGGCGATGAACAAAAGTTCCTTTTTAATCAGGCAAAGGCAGAGTTGTTATTAGACAGGAAAAGTTCGGGTCAGACGGCTTTTAAAGATGCTTTTGCGGATAAAATTCACCGAATGCCATTGGGAGATATTCCTTCAGGAGAAATAGAGATAAGGATTTTAATGGATTGGTCTTCGGTTGAAATATTTGTCAATAGGGGCCAGAAAGTTATGACTTCACAGATTTTCCCCAGAGAACCTTATAGCCGTCTTCGAATTAAGAATACCGGGGATGAATTATTGCAACTTCAGTCTTTTACTATTAATACAATGCAGTCTATTTGGCATTAACAGCCAGTTATTTATGCTGCAGACTATACATTACCCCCCGGAGTTCAGCTAAACCTTTAAGTCTTCCAATTGCTGAGTAGCCGGGATTTGTTTTAATTTGAAGATCCGTTAAAAGTTGATGTCCGTGATCTGGCCGCATGGGAAGCTCTAAGTTTCTTTTCTTTTGAATAGTTAGAAGCTTTTTAATAACCGCATACATAGGAACGTCTCCTTCCAAATGGTTTGCCTCGAAAAAGTTACCTTCCGAATCTCTTTTGGTGCTCCTCAGATGAACAAAATGAATATGGGAACTAAACCGATCAATAATTTCTAAGAGATCGTTGGCTTTTTTAACTCCCAAAGATCCCGTACAAAAGGTTATGCCATTGTTTGGGCTGGCATTATTGGTAAGGATTCTTTCTATATCATTTATAGAACTCATGATTCGGGGAAGACCAAGAATAGAAAAGGGAGGGTCGTCTGGGTGAATAGCCATAAAACAACCAACCTGCTCTGCCGTTGGAAGGATTTCATTTAGAAATAGTCTTAGATGCTCTTCGAGTTTGCTGCGATCAATTTCATCGTAGGTGCTCAAAACTTTTTGAAATTCCTCCAGAGTATATCCTACTTCAGCACCTGGAAGATTATCTAAAATAGTTCTTTTAAGCCTATCAATTTCATCGGAAGACATATTAGTATAATACAGGCGTGCTTTTTCCAGAACGTCTGTTGTATAAGACTCCTCAGCTCCCTCTCTTTGAAGTATAAAAATATCAAAGGCAGCCAGAGCCTTCATTTCAAAATAAAGAGCCCTGGCTCCATTCGGGAGCTCATAATAAAGATCCGTCCTTATCCAGTCTAGGATGGGCATAAAATTATAACATATCGTATAGATCTCTTCTGCTGCCAGATTTACTAATGTCTTTTTATAATTCTCTATTAGGTCTTTATAATTCCCTGTACGGGTTTTTATTTTTTCATGTACCGGAACACTTTCTACCACCACCCAGCTCAGTCCAGCATTTTCTATTAAGTTCTTTCTTTCTTTTATTTGCTGTCTGCTCCAAACTTCACCGTTTGGTATCTCATGAAGTGCCGTTACAATTCCGCTAGCTCCTGCCTGCCTTATATCTTGCAGGCTAACAGGGTCTTTAGGTCCATACCACCGCATTGTTTGTTGCATCATTTTCATACGCCCGAATAAGAATTAAACCCACCATCTACAGCTACAATAATTCCGGTTACGAATTTAGAAGCATTACTGGCCAACCATTGCACCGTTCCTAACAATTCATCTGGTTCCCCAAATCTGTTCATAGGAGTGTTATTAATTATTTGATTTCCTCTGCTGGTTAAAGAACCATCCTCTTCTGTTAGCAATCTTCTGTTTTGCTCTGTGAGAAAAAAACCGGGAGCTATAGCATTTACTCTTAAATCGGCTCCATATTTACTGCAAAATTCTACAGCCAACCATTGGGTGAGATTATCGATGGCAGCTTTTGCCGAACCATAGCCGAGGACTCTGCTTATGGGTCTTTGTGCGGCCATTGACGAAATATTTATTATACTACCCTTTAAATCTTTTAGGAATAATGGAAGAAAGGCTTTTGTTGGCAGAAAGGTTCCCATATAATTTAATTCCATAACCTTCTGAAGTTCAGAAACTTTTGCATCCAATAAAGTCTGTTGTGGTGTAATGACAGCTCCAGGCATATTTCCTCCGGCAAGATTAATGAGAACATCTATTTTATTAAAGGACTCTTCTAAAATTATTCTGGCATTGTCTAATTCGTCTTCTTTGGTCACATCCGCCACTAGAGAAAATATCTGATTAGGTGTTTCTCCTATGGTTGTGATAAGCTGTTTTATTTTTTCTTTATTTCTACCTAGAACAATAACCTTCGCTCCTTCCAATGCTAAATGTTTAGTTATGGATGCCCCTAAAACACCAGTGGCACCACTAATTACTATTATCAAATCCTTAACTGAGAATAATTTATTCTGTGTCATCATTAAAATAAAATTAGGGTAATGTAAGCATTAATGCCCTAATCATCCATAACAAATAAAAGCGAGAAGGGTATTTATTGAGGTGCAACATATTGGCCTTATTTGAAGGGAAAATAAGATTTAGCGTTGTAATAACAAATATCTGAGGCCAATTTACCTATCCATTTCTCATCTCGGGGTAACTCTCCAAGGGTAACATCTTGTCCAAATAAATTGCAAAGAATTCTGCGAAAATATTCATGTCTGGGGAAAGATAAAAAACTTCTTGAATCGGTTAGCATCCCGATAAAACAGCTAAGAAGTCCAATATTAGAAAGCGAATTAATCTGTTTTTCCATGCCGTCTTTTTGATCTAGAAACCACCATGCAGAACCAAATTGCACCTTACCTTTTACACTCCCATCATTAAAATTTCCCACCATGGCAGCAATTACTTCATTGTCTGCGGGGTTTAAATTATAAATGACCGTTTTTGAAAGTTGATCTGTACTGTCTAAATGATTTAAAAACTTACTTAAAGAAGCAGCCTGTTTAAAATCTCCTATGCTATCAAATCCCGTATCCGGTCCCAATAGATTTAGCATTCGAGAATTATTATCTCGTAAGGCTCCCAGATGGAACTGTTGTACCCAACCATTTTTGTGGTACTGCTTGCAAAGAAATTTTAAGACAGAGGCTTTGAATTGTTCTATTTCCAGAAGGCTTAATTCTTTTCCACCTCGAACTTTTTTAAACATATGATCCACATTAAAACCTTCTTCTTCAAAATAGGGTAAGTAGTTCAGACCGTGATCTGCTAGTCTGCCTCCTCTGGAATGAAAATAGGAAATTCTGCTTTTAAGGACTTCTTTTAGATCGTCAAAAGTTTTTATTTGAATACCGGAAACTTCTTCTAGCTGGTTTAAATAGTGGTTGTATGCAGTTGTATTTTGCACGGCATAGGCCTTATCGGGTCTAAAGGCAGGAAGTAGTTTTAAATTTGGATTATTCTGTTCTTCTAAATGATAATCTAAGGAATCTAATGGATCGTCTGTAGTACAAACTACTTCAACCTTCATCTGACTTAGAAGGCCTTTTGTACTATGACTACTTTGTGTAAGTTGTTTGGAACAATGGTCATAGATTTCTTCAGCATTTTCTTTCCCCAAAAGGGCATCAATTCCAAAGTAGCGCTTTAGTTCTAGATGTGTCCAATGGTATAAGGGGTTCCTCATAGTAAAAGGAACCGTCTCTGCCCATTTTATAAATTTAGATCTGTCCGTAGCATTTCCAGTAATGAATTCTTCTGAAATGCCGAGGGTTCGCATTGCTCTCCATTTGTAGTGATCTCCGTACAACCATACCTGGCTAATGTTTTCAAATTGATGGTCCTCAGCTATCATTTGGGGGGATAGGTGATTGTGGTAATCAATAATGGGTAGGTCTTTTACATAATCATGATACAGCCTTTTGGCAAATTCAGTGTGTAATAAAAAGTCCTCTTTTATAAAAATGTTTTCTGCCATGGCTAGGGTTTATTAATAGTTTTAATGCCTATAGCTGTTACCATCCTATGGGCCATGTCTTCCAAATCGATTCCCAATTGTTCTCTGTTAATTCTTATGACCTCTTGTTTTAAATCAACCGGCAGTTTAGTATAACCATCTTTGGCACCTAAAATTATACCAGCTACAGCGGCCACAGTATCATTATCCCTTCCGTAGTTAACAATAAATTGCATAGTTTTTTGAAAGTCACCCTCCCCGAAAGCTAATCCCGCCATTAATATTTGCCAAATTTCTCCCGCATGAAAGGGTATGGCTCTGGCATCCTTTTCTAGTAATTCGTATATGAAATCCTGTCTTAACCAATCTTGTTTACTACCATGGTAATTTCTTGGGACTCTTATTTTTGTGCTGTCTTCAAGATATTGATTTTTAGACATGGCCACGTACTTCCTCGCGCTATTCGCAATTTGGTAAGAAATCCTTCCAACTAATCTACTATTTTGGTACTGATAAGGGTCGATATAAACCGTGGCGTCTAGGATAGAATCCATGTTCTGAGTTCGCAAAGCCATTTGGGTCATTGTAGCAACTAGAGCGGAGATGTCTTTGGCATAGCCGATGTCAAAAAGCGTATGTTTATAGGCGAGGGTATAGGCCTCTTCCGGAGTAGACGTTATCAAGCCAAACATGGGGGTATACAGCATTCCTGCGCAGGACATTTCCCCACCATAAAATCTGTTCTGAGCCTTTTGGTATTCCATAGGGCCATTTTCATAGGCAAGGGATACTCTCGCCCATTCTTTAATCCAATCTATTTTCTCCATTCGAATATCGAGCGAGTCGGGAGAGTTTGAAACGGCCTGATCCTTTAATTCTTCTGCTTCCTGCTTATAGTAGTCTGTGATAAAAGAAGCAAAATTTTTCTGGTTCAGTTTATCTTTACCCCCTTCTAGATAAGCAATCATTAAATACTTCCAGCGAGTATCGTCGGTTGTTGCTCCAGCACTAAGATTGTTTTCCCATGTGCCTTCCGGGGATTGAGTTCGTTCTGCTGTGGTTAGACCTAGTATGTAGCCATATTTAGTCTGAATCTCCTTTCTCTGCCACATTTCAGTAGACGCTCCCATGGCATCTCCTATGGCAGAACCTACCAAAGCACCTAAGACCTTGTCGTATAACAATACCTTCTCCGGGCTATACAATTCTTGGGTGTATGTAGCTTTATCAGGAGATTTGAGTAAGGTATCTGTGGTATTTTTTTTACAGGAAACGGCCAGACAAACCGTAAAAAGAAGAATATATGAGAAGCTTCTGGTCATTTTAAAATCATTTTCCTTGCTATTTGTAAAAGATAATCCTTTTCTGGGAGACTCCGTTGTAGAGGCAATTGTGCCAATCCAATTATTCTTCGAATTATTTCTATTCCGGCCACTTGCTTAACAAGATTAATATTAGCATTTGCTTTATAAATTCCAAGAATATGATCTATTAAATGCTCCTCCATATTGGCCATTAGCACATGGGCTAACATAACTCCAAGATCAAATTCTCGAAAACCGATAAAACTAAATTCAGGATCAATAATAAAAATGTCTCCTTCTTTTTGCATCCAACTGCCAGGGTAGTAATCCCCATGAAGTAGTACGTCTCCTTCTGATAAGTATATTTCGCCTATGCTGTTTACAACCTCTTTAAGAGCCGGATCATTTTTGTAGGGTAGGGATAGATTTTGAAGCCCCTCCTGCACAGAGTCCAAGGTGAAACCATTGTTATTTAAAAAGGGAAGCACAAAAATATGTTGGTAGTTTAGAGCTCTTAATTCTTTATTTAGGGGGTAATCCTTGGGTTTTTGCTGACTGTGGATATTGTTTAGAACTTCTACCAGCGTTTCTATCATTGGAATACTAAAAGAACCAGTATTATAATAAAGAGACATATCCTTGCATTCTCCCAGATCTTCCAAAACCATCAGGTAATTTTCCATATCGTAGTAATGGATTTTTGGAAAATGATGCTTCACTTTGGAGGTGGCCATAGTCTTGTAAAAGTGTTGCTCTACTTCAATTCGATTAAGCGGGGCCTTTATTTCTTGATATTTCTGAACAAAAGGACGGGATTGTTTTAGAATCAGAGAACGCTGGTTTGTTTTAATGCGCAATACCACATTCATATTTCCTTCTCCGGGCTTAGAGATATCTTGTATGAATTCTTCTGACCCTAACCAACTTTTCAACCTTAAAAAGTCTTCCAGTTGTTTAACGGGTGTTTTAAGATCTATATTAGTCATTCAATGCTATTTTCATGTAAGATAGGGTCCCTAAATAATAAATTAACAAAGGGTACCACATATTAGGTTTGGGAAGATATAAAAGTATTTATTCATACACCATTTCTACATCGTCGATGACTAAAACACTCCCAATAGCTCCGGAAAAATTGGCTCCCCCAAAGCTTGATGCTCCAACGAAGGTAATGTGGGTTGGAAGGACGAAGTTTGCAGAATCTCTACTTACAAATCCATGATCCGTTGGAAAGGTATAATCTGGAAAGCTTTCATCTAGAGGGCCATAGGTAAAAGGAATTTCTAAGGTAGCAAGATCTGTTTGTGAGCTACTGCTTCTGAACCATGCAGTTGCAAGCCTCTCTACCTGTCCCCCACTTCTTATCTCCAATAAAGCGTAAATGTCACATGCATCAGGGAAGCCGAGCACATTCCCATCTTTATCCTTATTTTCCGCTCCAGGATTATAGGAGTATTTGACTTTAAAAGATTGGGGACGACCTGCAAAGGGCGTTCCAAACTCTATTGCTGCCTGAGGGTTACTAGGATCAATATTGTCTGAATTAAAAACTCCCGTAAAAATAGAACCGGAAGATATTGGTGCGCCAAATGCACCAGCAATAGGGCCATTGTCTAAAGTTTCCATTTTTGCGGCTAAATTATTGTCACCTAAATCTGTTGGGGTAGTAGCCAGCTTATTAAGTATCTGGGTACCGGGATTACCTGTTCCCCAAATGGTGGAGGAAGCATCCGCTCCTGGTTCAAAATAGTTAGTGCTGGTCTCATACCATAAATTAAGGTCGTAATTGTCTAGCTGTGGATTATCGGAAGCAATAAAGGCTTCAATTTCCCACAGATAATTGCTGCCATCTTCTGCAATTAATTCAATTGTCTGGGGATTGTTTAAATTTAGTAAATCCCCAACGTCCTTGTCCGAAGAAGCAAACGAGGATATCTCTAATTTTTCAATGGTGATATTCGAAAGATCTACCCCATTGGGGATTTGAACTTTTACACTAAGACTGTCGGTATTTATTACGGCGGTTTGGGCCTGGTTACTTACCTCGATACTCTTTATATTGCCAATGTTTGACAGTCCAAAATAGTCTTCACTAATACAAGAGAAAACCAGTAACAATGTTAAAGACACTATCCACTTATATTTATTCATCTCTTAGGCTTTTTACCTTTTTTAATGGGTTTGAAATAATAAGCTAATCCTAACTTAAGCGATAAAATATCTATATTAAAGTCTATATTATTTCTAACGTCCTTGGACTGTTCCACCCCATTTATTTCACTTTTTCGTACTCTTAATTCATATCCCAGTACATCTAGTTGAATTTCAAGAGCAAAATTTTCTATAGCAAAGAAGGTCACACCCGGACTAATTCCAATACGCATATTAAAATCGTCGGTATATACTTTTTCAATCTCATCTAGATTTTTAGTATTTCTGGTTAGACTATTACCCACACCAACTGCAACTCCCAAAATAGTAAAAAAACTAAGCCGTTCATTTTCGGTGAGTGGTACGGTTGATCTTACATTCGGGGTAAGACTATATAACCTTGAAATAGAGTTAGACTGCAAGGTGTCTGGCTGTCTAAAAACAGTACCCTCAAATTTTTCTTCTTTATATTCAAAATCCAAACCAACCATGGCGTAGTCGCCAGTATAAAAACCTCCTTTAAAAACTACTTCATAACTTAAGTCGTTCCCCTCAATAACATTTTGAATAAGCTGATTTACGTTATTAAGACTTCTGTCACTAAGAGATACCGCAAGCCCGGTATAAAAACTATGTTTTTTAAAGGGTTTGAAGTCGTTGGCATAATAACTAGACATCAGCTCATAGGGAGTACTTTTATCTGCAGATTTTTTTTCCTTTTGTGCAATTAAAAACAAGGGGGCTAAAAAAAGAAGAACAAAGACGACTTTTAGGTGCTTCATGAGTGTTAATTGATAATCTTTGGTGCTTAAAGGTAAAAATTTGCCTCTAAATTCCCAGTGGAAGATACAAATAAGTAAAGACTGGCATTTACTTCTCCTCTGCCAAAAACCCAAACCCTATTCTTTGGTAATATTTGTTCTTATTTTCTAAGTGTAAAACATCCACAACTCAAAGCCATGAATTAAAAATCAAACTTGGCCATTGTTTGTTTCGGATTTTCCTTACAACTAGTCTCTTTTCGATGTTTCGTCGATAAAGGCATCCACATCCAGTTTAAATTGTTCCATGGAAGGTAAATGGGTGTACATCATATGGCCTGCTTCGTAATATTTCATGATAATATTTTTCTTTAGTTCAGGACTTAATCCCATATGGTTTATAGAATGTTCCACCCCATAAAAAACCGTTGCCAGATCGTAATAACCGTTGAGGATTAATATTTTAAGATTCGGATTTCTTTGCATAGCCGAGGTCATGTCTGGAAGGGTACTTACAGCCACCTGCGCATTCCATGCTATATTTCCACTGTGTTTCCAGTCCCATTTAAAACCTTCTCTTCCCCCGGCGGTTGTGGTATAGGTAAGGTCTTTTCTCACCTTTAGATCATTGTATAAGTAATCCTTAAAGGCCGAGATATAGGGTGCGGAGATTGCATCACTCTGTGGATCTGTAAAGGCATTTTGCGACAGCATATCTTCATTCACTCCCGTAAACCTCGAATCAAGTCTTCCAACCGTTTCCCCTTTGTCTCGGAGTAATTCCTGAAAATATTCCGAGTTAGTAACCCTTAAATCTGCTTTAATCCAATAGTCTTTGCTAAGGCCGGTTATATCTGAAATCTTCTGAGCGATAGCGTCTTTTTCCGAATCACTTAGTTGATCTCCTTTAAGCAGGGCCGGGGCATATTCTTCTTGTGTAAACTTCCGTATCCCTTCTAAAAAGGATTCCAGAGAATCTCCTTTGTTTTTTACTTTTTTATGGTACCATGCTGTTGCGGCATAGGTAGGAAAATGAACCAAATACGCAACATCATCGCCAGGGCCAAAGAGCAGATGTTGTAAGTCAAAGACAGCAGATACCATGATTACGCCATTCATGGCAATTCCCTTATCCTGAAGGTGTTTTACAAGTCCGGCATTTCTAAAAGTCCCATAACTCTCCCCAAGCAAATATTTAGGAGAATTAAATTTTCCTGTACGAATTAGAAATTGTTCAATAAACAAACCTATACTTCTTATGTCCTGGTCTACTCCCCAGAAATCTGTCCATTTTGCCTCTCCAATAGGCTTGCTAAAACCCACCCCAATTGGATCTATCATAACCAAATCTGCCTTATCTAAGATGGAGAATTCATTATTAACCACTTTATAGGGAGCTGGATTTGTGTAATCTGGATCATTAACTTCCACTCGTTTTGGTCCAAGAACACCAAAATGCAACCAGAAGGATGCCGAAAGTGGACCACCGTTAAAGGCAAATACAATGGGTCTATTCTTATTTCCCGATGTTTTCTTATAGTGGGTAAAACCAAAGAGAGCAAAAGGCTTATCGTTTTCATCTCTAAGCTGTAAAGTACCTGTTTCCGTTGCTAAGCTTATCGTCTTGCCGTCGATAATAACCGACTGGGTGGAGCTAAATATTTCTCCTTCTGGAAGCGTTTCGTCGGGGGTTTCTTCTTGTGCGCTAATCGCCAGGGACAAAAAGATAAAGAAGGTAGTATAGTATTTTTTCATATCATGGATTTATTAAATATTAAGATCAAAAAGTGCAATAATCCGAAAAAGTCTTTAATAGAGACAGTCTTTCGGGGTATTTTTAATATAATAAGTTTTGTAGTTCTTCGCTTCCGGATCCATACAGCCGCAAAGGTTTAAGAGTTCAATCTCTTTAAAATCTATAGGATGACTCTCCGCTTGCAGGGCAATATAACCCGCCGTTAGTACTTCCCCTTCTTTACCTATCCACATCGCTTTATCTCGTTTTATTTGAAAAGCATCCCAATCTTCCCCTTCTTGCTCCTTACTTATAAAACCCCCGCCAATTTGTGGGTGTTCAAAATGCAGGACGGTGTCTTGCTCAATAATAAAAGTCATAAAATCTCCTCCCATAACTACCGCCTCTGCCTCTACCCACTGATCGCCATTATAGGTTTTAGATGAAGATGCTATACAATGCTCGTAGTCTATTTTTCCATCTATTTCCACGGCGGTACCTGGAGTACATACATTAGCAGTATGGCGCACTCCCTGGTCTAGACCGCCCAATAACTGCATTTCTACCGAAACCGGGAATCCCTGTTCTAGTTCATTGCTTAAAGCCGATTGGGAGTGTAGCATAACACCGCTGTTGCGAACGTTCCAGCTTGCTCCGCCATTTAGCTGTTCTCCAATAAATCTATATTTAAATCGTAACTTGTAATAGGAAAAAGGCTGTTTGAAATACATATGCCCAAAAGCATCATTAAACCCTTCATAGGCATCGTACTTGATGCGAATCATACTGTCTTCCACCACAAAGGTGTTCTTATAATTGTCATTAAGTTTATAGCCGGCGATTTTTATATCCCAGCCGGATAGATCCTTGCCATTAAATAAGGAGATCCAGTCTTCACTTGAATCCGACTGATTTTTCTTCTCCGTACTACAGCTGCTGTATAAAAGGGTCAATAAGATTAGTAAGATAAAAGGCCAAGAAAGTAGTAAATATGATTTCTTAAGGCTATGAGCTTTTGTTTTTATTTTGTTCAAGGTATGTAAGTGTTTGTCTTTATAATACTAGACCGTTCTAAGGTACTAAAATTATAAAGTAGAAAATGAATGTTTTAAAATTCTAGTAAGTCTTATCTCCTACTTTCCAATGGTAATCCATCTTTTTTATTCCTTAGGTTCCTTGTAAATGGTATGGTTTTGTTAAAAATTGGCACGATTCGTTAGAATTGCTCACTTTTGATTGGCTGTAAGTTTTAAATCTATCCTCCATTCATGAACTGGCATTTACTAGTTGCTCTCTTTTTCTTTTGTTTTCTGTGTCCCGCTCAGGATAAGACTATGATTCCAGAAGATTATGATTTTTACCATAAACAAATCAACAAGGCAGAGGGTTTTATTAGCGAAGAAGACTACGAAAAAGCATTAGAGATTTATAAGGAGACCTTCACCTCTTTCAACTTTGTCTTTTTAAGAGACTACAAGGTGGCCGCACAGCTAGCGTTTTTTGTAAATGATAAGGACACGGCCTTTGATTTAGTTAACGAGGGCCTGGCCTCGGGATGGGAGCTTAAAGCACTAAAAAAAGAAAAATTTCTGTCTCCTTTGCAAAAAGAACCGCGCTGGAATTATATCCAAAATAACTACGACTCCCTACATAGCTTATATCTTAAACGTATAGACCTTGCAGTCAGGGAAGGGGTAAATGAGTTATTTAAAAAGGATCAAAAAAAGGCGTTAGGGGCTTTATTTAAAATAGGTAATAAGGCGCAAGAAAAATACGGGTCTGAGAAATTTGCACCACATAGTGAAGGGCAAATGGCTCAATTGTTTGTAATTATGGATACCCTTGGATATCCTGGAGAAAAACATATTGGTAATGATTATTGGATGTCCACAGTGCTAAGTCATCATAATTCTATTTCGGAGGAATATGTTAGAGGAGATACCCTTTACAATCATATAAGACCGGCTTTGAAAAAGGCTTTGGCTTCCGGAGAGATATCCCCTTACGAGTATGCTCTAATAGAGGATTGGAGACTAGCAGTGCTATCTAAACGTTCTGCAGTAGGATATGGTTTTTTAAGCCCGCCTCTAAAAATAACCCTTGGAGAAACAAATGCCCTGCGAGAAAAAGCCGGACTAAGATCTGTACAACTACGTAATAAACTGGTCGACATAGAAGAAAAGACCGGGATGAATCTTTACTTGCCTGATTGGGTAGAGGGGAAAATTGAAGTTGAAGAATAGGGGAAAGGCAAAATTTTTGGTTTAAGCAGATCGTTTATGAAAGTTCAAGAACTTTTGCTTTTTGGTTTTAAAAGCATTCCTTTTACTCCTTTGTAAATCAAAAGCACCAGAAAGCCTGCAGCAAGGCCCACAAGAAATTCTAGTAGTAAACCAGGGATGCTAGGGAAAAGATGGTGAAGTAAAGAAATATTATGCACAAAGATGCCTCCAGAAACAAGAAGCAGGGCTATGGTTCCAATTACAGAAAGCGATTTAATTACCAAGGGAAGAGCGCTTACAAAAAACCTACCGATACTATCTGAAATACTATTATTTCTCTCATTAATATTAATCAATCGGGTGCCAAACTCATCCATTCGAACTATAAGGGCCACTATTCCATATACACCTACAGTGGCAATTAGGGCAATGACAGAAACCACCAGTATCTGATTTAAAAGCGGCTGATCAAGAACGGTGCCTAATGCGATGATAACAATTTCAATAGATAGAATAAAGTCGGTTACAATGGCCGATTTTATTTTTGTCTTTTCTAACTCCAAAATATTTTTTTTACTTGGTAGTTCAAGGTTGGGGGGTAGGAGGGTCGTTTTATGTGGCACGAAGAATTCGTAGATTTTTTCAGCTCCCTCAAAGGCTAAATATAGTCCGCCAAGAACTAAAATCATAGTTACTGCCCATGGTAAAAAGGCGCTTAATAAAAAGGCAATGGGTAGAATAATCAACTTATTAAGAAGAGAGCCTTTGGTAATAGCCCAGAGTACAGGTAGTTCTCTCTTAGAGGCAAAGCCGGAGGCTTTTTCGGCATTTACGGCCAAATCGTCTCCAAGAATACCTGCCGTCTTTTTAGTAGCAATTTTACTCATGGAGGCCACATCGTCTAAGAGTGTAGCAACATCATCTAAAACAGCAAAAAACCCTGAAGCCATAAAATCTCTTTATTTTTCAAATATAAACTAGGAATATTGAATACCGAAATCATTTAGAAATGGTAAGCTCTTAGATGATTTCTAACTACTTAATGGCCTTTTGCTCCACCATCTGCACTTGAAGAATCCGACGCACCAATGAGAACGTTGTTCTCTGTATCTATCAGAATTCCCATTAAGACTCCCAGGTTTCGAACAGGGACCATTTTATGTCCCATCTGTTCCATAGTTCTCCTAGTGTCTGGAGAAAGAAGGTCATATTCGTATACTACCCTGTCTGGCAACCACTGGTGATGAATTTTCATGGCTTCTATAGCCTTTTTGATGGGCATATTATATCCAAGAACATTTAGTGTGGTTTGAAAAACGGTATTGATAATTGTTCTTCCTCCCGGACTTCCAATTACAAGGTATGGCTTGCCATTTTGTGCCACAATTGTAGGGGTCATACTAGACAGCATTCGCTTTTCCGGTTCAATTAGATTTGGCTTGGTACCAATTAGTCCTCTTGTTGTAGTTTTATTAGGAATCGGATTAAAATCGCCCATTTCATTATTAAAAATAAACCCGAGTTTCGGAGACCCCATTCCGGAGCCGTAGGAATGTTCAAGGGTATAGGTTAGGGACACTGCATTTCTGTCTTTGTCTACCACAGAAAAATGTGTAGTACTCTCTCCATCATAAAGCTGTCCAAATGCTGTGGAGTCGCTTATGGAAGCATGAGACATGTCAATGTTGTTAAACCGGGATTTGGCAAATTCTTTAGATGTTAATTTTTTTATTGGGCTGTTTAGATTAAAATCAGTATCCCCCATATGCTCTGCCCTGTCTGCATAAGCCCTTCGCATTACTTCTGCCAGTAGATGGGTATAGGCGGTAGAATTAAAGGGAATGGAGTCTAAATTGGCCAGTTCCATGAGATTCATCATTTCTACGAGAGCAACTCCGCCGGAACTGGGCGGAGGCATGGAATAAATCGTATAGTCTTTGTAGCTTCCCTCTATTGGTTTTCTCTCAACGGCCTCATATTTCTGTAAGTCTTTTTTAGAAATAATACCTCCGTTCTCTTTCATGAAATCTGCGATCTCTTTGGCAACTTTTCCTTTGTAAAAGCCATCCCTACCTCGGTCTCTTATGGCGATAAGCGTATTCGCCAATTCGGGTTGTTGCCATAGTTCTCCAAAGCCCACTATTTCTCCTTTTTCATTTTTGAAATAGTCTTTTAGAAATGGGATATTAGATTTTTTTTCAATAGACAGGGCCGTTTGATATAGTGCATAGCTCAGCTCAAAACCTGTACTTGCTAAGTCTATAGCCGGCTGTACCAATTCTTTCCAAGGAAGTTTTCCATATTTCTGATGGGCTAAATAAAGTCCGGCTACTGTTCCGGGTACCCCAACCGACTTTAAGCCTATATGATTTATGGTAGATTCTCTACCACGTAAATCAATTCCTTTAGGAAGATTGCCGGAAGCATCCAGAAACATATCCGAACTAGCTTTAAGTGGTGCTTTTTCCCGAAAATCGATAGTAGTTGCACTCCCGGAAGAATCCAAGTAAACAATAAAGCCACCTCCGCCAATATTTCCCGCAGCAGGCAAGGTAACTGCTAGGGCAAAAGCCGTCGCCACGGAAGCATCAATAGCATTCCCTCCTTTTTTTAAGATGTCTCTACCCACTTCTGAGGCAATCTTGCTGCTCGATACCACCATACCATTCTTGGCATAGGTCTGGGCAGTGACTACAGTTGAGGTTAATACTAAGAGAAAACTCAGGACTGCGATAATTTGGTTTTTTTTCATAAGAAGTTCAATAGTTTGGATTTATTAGTCAATTGGATAGATAATAAAGCTATCATGGATTTCCATTTGTGGTTGATCACCTAATTTGGTAAGAGCATTTGAAAGTTCTTTTAGGTGCTTTATGTTTAAAGGGAGTTGATGTTCTTCGGGTTGATAGATAGTTTGTATTGGGTAATCTATACCTGGTTTCCGACTCATTTCTATATGATTTCCAAGAATAGCAGAAATGTTATTAGTATCGGTAAATTCTACAAGGCGCTCAATACTTCTCTTATATGCAGCCCAATTTTTTACATAGAGCCTCCCCGGATAGAGGCTATCTCCAGTCAATAAGATTTTTGTTGAGGGATCGTAAATCGCTATGGAGGAAGCTTCATGACCTGGTATTGGAATTATGATCATTTTCCGATTCCCGAGGTCAAAATCAACAATCTGGTCAGGCCAGTTGGAAATCTTAAAAAAGGCTTTTATATCCGCTACTTCGAGACCAATAAGGCTTGTGTTTGGCTTTCCATCAAACTGTGCATCTGCAGCATAATGATCCCCATGTTTATGGGTATGAGCTACAATTAGTTCAAGATCTTTATTTTTATTGGGCCCTGCGCTAATAATTTTTTTTACAGTTTTGTAAAGAGGAAAGATATTTTCATCTGCGGTTGCCCCTGTATCCATCAGCAATGCTTTCTTCTCCCCAAGGAAAAGAAACATGAATGGCGCCTCATAATTGGTGCATTTGTTCTGACGGAGTATCCAGGTATCGTCATTGTATTGAACAATTTGTATAGCTGGATCCGAATTCTCCTCACAATTTTCAGAACCATGAATCCATTTTTGAGTGTCTAGAATAATATCCTTTTCCGAATAGTCACAGGAACAAAACAATACGAAAGCCAATAGAAATTTGTAGGGACCTAATTTCATTATAAATTAAAAGTTAGTTTTAATCCTTCAATAATCATACTGGTACCAATGATGGCAATTATCAGCCCCATTATTTTTCCAATAACCGAGATAACGTTATTGCCTATTTTACTTTCTATAACGGCGCTGAATTTAAAAATATAATAAGTTAGTAAGCACATCAGTCCAAATGCTAATATCACTATCAGTATATGCACATAATTGGAGTCCGATACAAAATTCATGGCGGTTACAATGGTTCCAGGCCCTGCAAGAATAGGAATGGCCAGAGGAGAAACTGCTATGTTTTCATCGAAATTGGTCTTTTGTAAATGTTTGATGTTAGATTTTTTAGATTGTAACATCTCAAAACCCACATAGAAAATTAAAATCCCTCCGGTTATTTTAAACGCCGGGATCGTTATTCCAAAGAGTTCAAAAATAAATTTGCCTAAGATCACAAATATGGAGACAATAATAAAGGCAATTAGTACGGCCTTTTTATTTACCCTTTGTTTTGTCTCTTTATCCGCCCCTTCCGTCATAGAGAGGAAAATTGGCACATTGGAAATAGGGTTCATAATGGCAAAAAACCCTGTGAATACCGTAATTGAAAAGGTGATTAGATTTTCCATTAGTTTTTTAAAAGTCCAATCTAGTAATAACTAAACATCTAATAGGGTATTCCCTGTAGTTTTCTGCTACTAATTGTACTTTATTCGCTAAATTAATCCCCAATCTACGGCCTTTTTAACCATTCCTACGGAATTTTTCACATCCATTTTTACAAAAAGATTTCTTTTATGGGTTGCAACGGTGTTAGTACTTACAAATAATTGATCTGCTATCTCTTGGGTGGTATATTCTTGGGCAATAAGCTTGATTACTTCAATTTCTCGTTTGGTAATTATGGGTTTTGTCCCATCGTTCCCCTTTTTAGGATCTTGCGTAAGGCTTTCGATCATCTTTTCCGTAAGATGTGAACTGATGACCTTTTTTCCCTCATGGGCATCTTTTATGCCTTTAATCAAATATTCCTTGGAGGCGTTTTTTAGCAGATAACCGGTAGCCCCAGCCTTAAACAAGGAGGTAATAATACTTCCTTCATCGTTAGTGGTAAGCATAATTATTTTTACTTCGGGAAAAGATTTTTTAATATGCATAGTAGTTTCTAGGCCATCCATCACCGGCATTTGAAGATCTAGTAGTATTACGTCTACAACTTCTTTTTTAAGAAATTCTAATGCCTCAAGGCCATTGGAAGCTTTGCCCACTACTTGTATGGACTTATCTTTATTTAAGATGGCTCTTAATCCATCTAACATAATCTGATGGTCATCTGCGATTAGAACTTTTATCTTTTCCATTTGAATCTAAATTAATTAAACTAGGCCTTCTTCTTAGGCTCGAGAGGAATATTTATGGTTACTAAGGTTCCCGTGCCTGGGCGACTATTAAGATCAAAAGTACCACCAATAAACTCGGTCCGAAAGGCTATACTTTTTAACCCCATGCCTTTTTCCTTTTTTAAAGACTGTGTATCAAATCCTACTCCATCATCTTCAATTGCTAAATCGAACCAATCTTCACTGTAATTGAGTTGCACCGAAACTTGTTTCGCTTTTGCGTATTTCACTATATTATTCAATGCTTCCTGGACGATTCGAAATAACATTACATTGGTGTTATCATCAAATATTTTTTCGTTACCGTGTACCTGAAAATCGGCCTCGAACTCATGGATGGCATCCATCTTTAGGACTAAATCTTCCAAGGCTTTACGCAGGCCTAATTTTTTTAAGGACTGAGGCATCATTTCATGGGCAATTTTACGGACTTCATTGCATGCCTCGTCAATCATTTGGCTCGCAGTACCATAAATCTTTTGGGTACTCTTATCGTCAAAATTAATTTGTAAACTACCGATTTTCACTTTTAAACTGGATAGCAGGTTTCCCAGCCCATCATGTAAATCACGTGCTATCCTGTTCCGTTCTTTTTCCTGTCCTTCCAGCATAGATCGCATAGATATGATTTGTTGCTCTCTGTGGGCTTCATTAAGTTCTAGTTGTCCTGCTTTTACTCGATTCTTATAATAAAGGAAACCTATGGCAGAAATTAAGAAAAGACCACCAAGTGAAAAAACCAGCAATTCCAATTGGGCTCTTTTTTTTTGGTTTGACACTTCCTCTTCCAGTAGTTGGATTTTTAGTTGATCCTTCTCAAAATTAACTTTCAAGTCTACAAAAGCTTCGAGACTACTTTCACTTAATTTATATTCTTCTTGAATTTGTTTTTGTCTAAGTAGGAGATCATAGGCGGCTTTATAATCTTTGTTTAAGATATGAAGTTGTCGTTTGCCGTCCATTATGTAAAATTGCAGCCCTATCCTATCCTCCACTCCCCTTGTGTTTTCTGCTGTTTCGATCAGGTTGTAGGTAGAATTAAAGCCATGATTTTTAATTTGATCAACTAAAGAGGTGGTATCTATTTTCTTTTCGGCAGCTTCATATATACAGGAAGCTAAACTCAACATGGATTCAACAACTCCAATATTTTCCGCCTTTTTTCGATGGTCGTATCCTTGTAAATAGTTTGCTACTGCTTGTTCCATATCCCCATCAATCCTATAACACTCTCCCATACCCTGATATAGTCTGGCAATAGAAACATGGTCTATGGGATGTTCTTTCAGTCTAAAGTCTAATGCCTTTTGGTACTTTAAAAGTGCCCCTGACGTATTGCCACCGGTATATTCTGCGATTGCCCAATTATTTAGTATGGCAGCCTGCCGTTCCGGATTGGCTATTTCTGTATAAATTGTATAGGCCTTTTCATAAGCTTCCATTCCTTCCTCAATAGAACCATAGGTGGTTAATATAGAGCCTTTAGTGTCGTAAACATAGCCAAGACCATATAGGTCATTTATGGCTGTGAATTGTGTTGTGGCACTATCTAAATAGGCTGCTTTCATATCCATTTCATCCAGGCTAAGACACCAGGCTAACCTATGATAAGATTTACCGATAAGTTGTTTGCTATCTATTTGTTTGGAGAGTTTTAGCGCTTTCTTAGCATACAATACCGATTCATCACCGGCGTAAATAAGGTAGGCAATCTTTAGATACGTTTCACATTTTAGAGAATCTGCCGGCATCATTTCCACCGCGGTTCGCAAACTATCTAATTCGGCAGACTGCCCTGCTCCGCTATAAAAGCCAAACAGTATAAAAAAAAGGCATAAGCGGTTAGTTAGCATAGTAATACTTTTTTGAATTTCTGAGATAGCACAGAAGATAAGATTTCTCAAAACCAAAGTTATTGAATTCCTAATTCCATACAACACCTAAAACTATGATTATCAGTATCACACAATTGTGTGATGTCTTCTAGTACAGTTGATGGATTTTTAAAAATCATAGAATAGGGTGTTAAATGGGCGGAGCATCAAATTTATCTTTGACCAAGATTAATAAGACAATTAGACTAACTCATTTCTTTACTTATGGGAAACAAGATAACATACTCAGCAATAAACAGACGAGTGGAGTCTACTACAAACTCCCAATCACTATTAGACATATCTCAAGAAAACGGAATACCACATTTACATGAATGTGGCGGAGGAGGTCTCTGTACAACTTGCAGAGTTAGGGTCTTGGATGGAATACAAAATTTAAGCCCTAAAACATCTTTCGAGAATGCCAGTTGCCATGCAAGAAAATGGGATCCTTCTATCCGTCTTGCTTGTCAGGCACGTCCCAAAGGAGATGTTACCATACAGCGCTTAATATGGTCTAGTGGGGAGGTAAATAATCTACAAAAAGAATTGGTGCCTAATGGCCATGCTGAAGAAAGACCAATTGCCATTCTATTCTGTGACCTCAGAAACTTTACCAAGATTGCTTCCCAAAACCTCAATTTTGACATAGCCTATATGCTCAATAAATTTTATACAGCCTTAGGGGAGCCAATTCTAATGAACAATGGTATTATATACCAGTATGTTGGAGATGAAATAATTGGTGTATTTGGGACTACTGGCGGAACGGCTCAAAAGAATTGTGAAGATGCAATCCGTGCAGGTTTGGGAATGCAATATGCCCTGGATACATTAAATCGAACGGATTTAAAGGATATCGAAATAAAGCTCAAATCTGGTATCGGAATAAATTTTGGAACGGCCTATATTGGTCATCTTGGCCACCCTACGCACAAACAGTTTTCTGTTATCGGAGACCCCGTTAATGTGGCTAGTAGAATTCAAAATGAAACGAAAACTACCGATACTAATATCTTAATTTCTGACACGGTCTACGAAAATTTAGACCAAGATATACTGGTCCTTGGCCAAGAATTTAGCAACAAACTGGCAGGCAAAGAGGATCCTATGCATTTGTATGAGCTTGTGGGTTTTAAAAATATGGATCTACAATTAGAATTGCAATCTTCTATGAATGTAATGCTAAAGGACGAAGAAGAGTTTGCCAAAATCTTTTATGAAAAAGTCTTTGAACAGGCCCCTTTTGTTAGAGCCTTGTTTAGGAAGAATATGACCGATCAGGGGAGACTTCTTACCCATATGTTGGGTGGGATTGTGTACTCTCTTTCCAGACCGGAACATCTAAAACGTGGGCTGGCTAAATTGGGTAAAAGCCACGTGCAGTATGGTGTTAAGGCAGCATACTACCCAATTGTAAAACAGGCGATGCTGGAGACCATAAGTGAAGTTTTGGAAAATAATAAAACTGAAAGAACCATTGACGCGTGGAATACTGCACTCGACTTTGTTATAGATACAATGAAAGAAAATGCCTATGCATAATCTATAGGAGACAAATAACTAATTAATAAACACAAGTATGAAAACAAAACAAAAAGTAAAAGAATTGGATAATTCTTTGGTAGAGGCTTTTAAAAATCAAATCAGGGGAGAACTAATACTTCCTCAGGATACTACCTATGACGAAAGTAGAAAAATCTACAACGCAATGATTGATAAACATCCCGGAATGCTGGTGATGTGTGCAGATGTAGCAGATGTTATGTACGCCGTTAACTTTGGACGGGAGAACAATCTTTTAATTGCAGTAAGAGGTGGAGGCCACAATGGTGGCGGCCTAGGGCTTTGTGATGAGGGTATGGTTATAGACTTGTCGGGACTAAAATTCGTTCAGGTAGATACCAATGACAGTTCCGTTAGAGTAGGAGGTGGAAATCTATGGGGAGAAGTAGACCACGCAACCCATGCCTTTGGACTTGCCGTCCCGGCGGGGATAATCTCTTCTACGGGGGTAGGCGGACTTACCCTGGGAGGTGGTGTAGGATACTTATCCAGAATGTATGGTCTTACCATTGATAATTTATTGGAAGCAGATATGGTATTGGCCGATGGTTCTTTTGTAACCGTAAATGAAAAGCAGAATTCAGATTTATTTTGGGCAATTAGAGGTGGTGGCGGAAATTTTGGAATTGTTACTTCCTTTAAGTTTCAGGCGCATCCGGTCAAAAATATTATTGGAGGACCAAGCTTATGGCCCATTGAAAGAATCGAAGAAGTTATGGAATGGTACCATGATTTCTTAAACAACGCGCCTGATGAGTTGAATGGGTTTATAGCTACCATGGTTATTCCAGGGCCACCATTTCCGGAAGAGTTACACAATAAAATGTTCTGTGGAATTGTCTGGTCTTATCTCGGAGATCCTGCAAAACAGACAGAGGTTTTTAAACCAGTAATGGACATGGAACCTGTTTTTCATCATGTAGGTGAAATGCCTTACCCATCTATACAGACCATGTTTGATGGGATGTTACCTCCGGGATTACAATGGTATTGGAGGGCCGATTATTTTGATGCTCTGGGGCCGGAAGTAAGAGCAAAGCACCTGGAATTTGGCTCAAAAATACCGACACCACTTTCACAAATGCACTTATACCCAATAAGTGGTGCAGCCGCCCGGATCGGGAAAGAGGAAACTCCTTGGGCACATAGAGATGCTAAATATGCCGGCGTTATTGTTGGGGTAGATCCCGACCCTGCCAATGCAGATAAGATTACCGATTGGTGCAAAGACTATTGGGAAGCACTGCATCCTTATTCTACAGGAGGGGCATATTTAAACTTTATTATGGATGAAGGTCAGGAACGGATTAAGGCCAGTTATAAACACAACTACGACCGTTTGTCTCGTATTAAAAAACAGTATGATCCAGAGAATCTATTTAGAGTAAACCAGAATATAGAACCCAAAAATTAGATAACGTCTAATCCAAAAAGAACAAAAATGAAGACAAGGGATATTCAAGAAGCGATGGCCGTAGATCCAATAGATCTGGAGAGAAGGGTAAAAGACATGTATAAAAAAGTAGCGTTACAACCAGAAGTAACATACCATTTTGAAATGGGAAGAGAGCTGGCAGAAAGCTTGGGTTATCCGAGCAAGGAATTAGATTTAATTCCCAAAGAGGCCATAGAATCTTTTGCCGGAGTAGGTTATTATTTTGATTTTGCCAATTTAAACAAAGGAGAGGTAGTTGTAGATTTGGGTAGTGGGTCTGGTATGGACGTCTTTTTTGCTGCAAATCAAGTAGGACCCTCAGGGGAGGTTATTGGGATAGATATGACCGAGGAGCAGTTGCAGAAATCAGTAAAACTTGGAAAGGATGCAGGTTTTAAACAGCTAGTATTTCGAAAAGGATATATAGAGGAAGTACCTGTAGTATCTAATTGTATAGATGTGGTTATTAGTAATGGGGTCATTAATCTATCTAGCGATAAGAAGCGGGTATTTAAGGAAGCCGCAAGAGTTTTAAAAGAAGGAGGAAGACTTGTATTATCAGATATTGTTACCGAGGCAAAATTACCAGCTTCCATTAGTTGTAATGCAACGCTCTGGGCGGCCTGTATCGGCGGCGCCATGCAGGTAGAAGACTACAAAGAACTTATTGAAGAAGCCGGCTTAAAAATTATGGAAGTTAAAGAAAATCCATATGCGTTTATCTCTAGTAACGCCCAGGGAGCCAGCAAGCAATATGGGATTAAAAGTATTTCTTTAATGGCCGTAAAAATAGCTTAGTTATGATTAAAGTTGCTAAAATAGCTTAGGTCATTTCTCAGTATTAAACCCTGCAAAAGCAGGGTTTTTTTGGTCGATTGGATATTCTAGAATTTCTCATTCAGCTTTTCTATTCTTTCGGCCATTTTAACCCTTGAAAGAGTTTTCAGATAAGACTTGATTTCTATAATAAATCAATTGAGGTATCCAAGCTTTTAGTCATTAAAAGTTAAATTAGAAATGATTACCGGGTTATTGTTCTTTTAGTACTACTTGCTTTATAATCCCTCCTTCAAACAGAATCATTTCCTTGTCCGTACCTGGAGAGAGTATGGCTGAAGTTGAAAATACCTTCTTCTTAAAGTTAAATACAATAGTAACATAGGATTTATTCGCCTCGACCATAAAACCGATCATGTACAATTTGTCTCCTATTTTTTTCGACATATAATCTTCCGAGCCTTCAACTCCCTCGTTTGGTCCGGCGGTCCATTTATAATTAAAATTTCCATTAACAAAATCAGCATGAACCCCACCTCCATTTTCATAGGTATAGTCCATAGAAGTTCCATCTAATAGATTTGTTCTTTCTTCGTCTTGCGCTATTGCCTGAAACGAAATTGCCACAAAGACCAGAATAATAGTTGTAAGCTTTTTCATAATATTGGTTTAGAGCTAAATATACAGATTAATAATTATGGCATAAAACGGCCAACTAACTTCTATAAGACACATCTCACATAATTTCTCTAAAGTATTGGATAGTAACAGTCCCAGCAAAGAACTTTTTGTTAGTTTCTATTTATACCAAAGAATCCTTCCTGTACTCAGCAAAGGTTCCATATTTCTTGAGGCAAGGATTCTTCCGCATTCTAAAGAAAGGATTCTAAAAAAAATTTAGCAAAACTGTCACTATTTTATAATTCTCCTGTCTTTAAAATGAAATGAACCAAAAACCGCCTAAATATGATAGAGATAAAGGACCTTGGGAAGAGTTATAAAACCGACGAGGTAGAGACCCTGGCATTACAAAAACTAAATCTAAAAGTAGAAGAGGGTGGCTTCACAGCCATAATGGGGCCTTCCGGCTGTGGCAAGTCTACCTTACTAAATATAATCGGGATGTTAGACAGCCCTACGCAGGGAAGTTATAATTTCTCTGGTATAGAAGTAGGTGGACTTAAAGAGCGACAACGAACTGCAATGCGAAAAGGTAATCTTGGCTTTGTATTTCAAAGTTTCAACTTAATTGATGAATTAACCGTTTTTGAAAATGTTGAATTACCCTTAATCTATTTAAAAATGGGTCTTGCCCAGCGGAAGGAAAAAGTTATCCAAGTCCTGGACCGAATGAAAATATCACATCGTAAGAAGCATTATCCACACCAATTGTCAGGGGGACAACAGCAACGTGTAGCCATAGCCAGAGCTTTGGTAACAAAACCAAAACTGATTCTGGCCGATGAACCCACTGGAAATTTGGATTCTAAAAATGGCATCGAAGTAATGAATCTGTTAACCGAAATGAACCAGGAAGGAACAACTATTATAATGGTTACACATTCCGAAAGAGATTCCTATTATGCACATAATATTGTTAACTTATTCGATGGTCAAATTGTTTCCGATAGTAGTAATAAATTAAGAGCAATGAGTTAGGTATTTCTTATGAAGAGATAAAGGATTGTGTAGCTTTTCTGCCCATAAAATAATCCTTAAATTGAAGTCAATCCTATAATTTCCAACAGTACTAGAATTATTATCAATCATCAATAAAAAACGAATCACATGCTTAAAAACTATCTAACCATTGCCTGGAGGAATCTAAAAAAGAACAAAGCTTATTCGATTATCAATATAGGCGGACTTGCACTTGGAATTGCTGTGACTCTTATTATTGCCCTGTGGATCGAAGATGAAATAAGTTTTAATGATTATTATACCAATAAAAGCAAGATTGCGCAGGTATTCCAGTCCCAGACCTTTAACGGCGAAATAGGCACAGGCCCAGCTATCCCTCGACCATTGGAAGTTGCCTTCCGGGACAATTATTTAGACAATTTTGAACATTTGGTGATGTCTTCATGGAATAATTCACAGTATTTAAAATATGGTGACAAGAGCATTTCCAAGTCCGGAAATTTTATGCAGAGGGGAGCTCCGGAAATGTTAGATCTAAAGATCTTAGAAGGCGAAAAAGATGGCTTGCGCGAAATTAACTCTATAATGCTATCGGAATCTGTAGCCAATGCCCTGTTTGGTGAGGAAGAGGCTATTGGAAAGGTAATAGAAGTTAATAACCAATACGACATGCAAGTCACAGCAGTTTATGAAGATATTCCCGTAAATAATTCCTTTAACGATGCCGAATTTCTTATGCCATGGGAGAAGTACATCACCACACAGGAATGGGTAAAAGAAGCTATCAATTCTTGGGGAAATAACTCTTTTCAAATGTTTGTACAAATTGCAGACAACACCAGTATGCAGGCTGTAACCGATAAAATTCGAAATGTAAAAAAAGAGTTAGACGAGGATAATGCCCAGTTTAATCCTCAACTATTTTTATTCCCTATGGAAGAGTGGTATCTGAGGGGCAATTTTGAAAAAGGCAAACAAGTTGGAGGCAGAATAAAGTATGTCTGGCTTTTTGGTATAATTGGCCTTTTTGTTTTGCTACTAGCCTGTATTAATTTCATGAATCTAAGTACGGCAAGATCAGAAAAAAGAGCCAAGGAAGTTGGTATTCGTAAGAGTATTGGATCACAGAGAAACCAGTTGATTAAACAATTTTTAAGCGAATCCTTTATTGTGGTCTGCTTTGCCTTTTTTCTTGCTATTTTTATCGTTCTCCTTTCATTAGACGGATTTAATGAACTTTCCAGAAAGGAAATTAGCTTTCCATGGCAAAATGTTCTTTTCTGGATTGTCTCTATATTTTTTATACTTATAACCTCTTTGATAGCAGGGAGTTACCCAGCCCTCTATTTATCATCATTTCGTCCAGTGGATGTTTTAAAAGGAACCTTTAAAGCAGGGAAGTACGAGGGCCTCCCCAGGAAGATTCTAGTGGTTTTACAATTTACCGTCTCGGTAGCTTTTATCATAGGAACCGTTATTGTGATGCAACAAATTAATCATGCTAAAAATCGTCCCATAGGTTATGACAAGGAAGGCTTGATTCAGATACCTACTTTTAGTCAGGATTTCACTGGTAAATATGAATTGATGCGAAGCGAATTCTTAGGCTCCAATGCGGTAATTGAAATGTCTACATCCAGCAGTCCCACAACACGAATTTGGTCTAACCGAAATGGCTTTACATGGGAAGGGAAGCCAGAAGGATTTCAAGAAGACTTGGCATGGACAGAGGTTTCGCATGAATACGCCAAATCCTTAAACTTGAAAATAGTTGAGGGAAGAGATTTTTCGAAAGAATTTGCAACCGATTCAAATGCCGTTCTCATAAACCAAACTGCCGTGAAATACCTTGGACTATCTAATCCTATTGGGGTTTTAATAAAGGATGATTCTGAGGAAGACCCGGATCCTCCACTTAGAATAATTGGAGTGGTGGAAGATATGATTACCCAAAGTCCTTATGAACGTGTAAAGCAAGGCATGTATGTGTTCGACAAACATGGTAACGGCAGTTATTATAACCTACGCTTAAATCCAAAACAGAGCGCAAGTCAGAATTTAGCCGTGATTGAAAGAGTTTTTAAAGAGCATTTCCCTGGTCTTCCTTTTCACTACGATTTTGTAGATGACGAATACGGTAAGAAATTCAGTGCAGAAGAACGCATAGGTACTTTGTCGGGTATTTTTACTGCTCTTGCAATACTAATTAGTTGTCTGGGACTATTCGGTTTAACTTCTTTCGTAGCGGAACAGCGCACTAAAGAAATTGGGGTTCGAAAAGTATTGGGAGCTTCGGTTTTTAATGTATGGAACATGCTTTCTAAAGATTTTTTAAAATTAGTTGTCATTTCCTGTTTTATTGCTATCCCTATATCTTATTACCTGATGAACGGATGGTTGCAAGACTATCCATATAGGGTAATTATTGAATGGTGGATTTTTGTCTTGGCAGTTGTTGGAGCTCTGGCAATAACTTTGCTTACGGTTAGCTTTCAGGCTATTAAGGCCGCCAGTGTTAACCCAGTGGATAGTTTGAGAACAGAATAGTTAATCTGTACAAGTAGTATTGTATTCGACAATTCATAGAAATAAATCCTATAAAAGAAGTAAGGGGATCACAGCTAATTCAGATAGAGGGTATCGGTGCAGTACAAGGTTTTGTTAGGAGAAGACGTTTATACATTCAAAAAAATGTAAGTATTATTTAAAGGCGAATAAAAAAGAACACAATAGGCAGTTATTCTTTGACCTCTAATTCTTCTCTTTTTAGGACTTCACCTTCAAGAACCACTTTTTCTATAGCATCATATGCTTCAATGTCTAACAAAGGGTTTTTGGTCATTAAAATTATATTGGCCTTTTTTCCGATAGCCAGGGAACCAAGAGAAGCGTCTAATTGCAAAGCTTTGGCATTATTAATGGTAGCGGATGAAAGTATTTTTTTTAAGGAAACTCCTGCTTCTTTCATTAGTTTAAGTTCCCAATAGCCATTATAACCCGGTTGGTTTCCATAAATTGGTCCGGAAGGCGTATCTGTACCAAATAGAATTAGTCCATTATTGTCTGAAAGATATTTTAAAACTAACATTGCATGCGATTGCACATTTCCATAGATTCTATGGGTTTCCTCTATATTAGATTCGCCAAAAAGATCTTTAGCAAACCATTGTCCTTCTTCGGTGCTATACCATTCCAGTAAATTTTTAGGTACCACTTTTTTTAAGTGGGGTTGGCTAAGAAATTCTTTATCGAGTAACGCTTCCTCCCCTGCAATAACCGTTAAAGTTGGTGTATAGCCTATTTGCTTTTCGATTTGCATATCCAATATTTCCTTTATTTCTAAGGGAAGAGAGTCTGTTGGAACCTCTTTATGCTTTTGCCAGTTCCATAGTCCATGCGCAATAATATCTACACCTATGTCTGCCAAAAAAGCATGCCCTTCAAGTGAATTTGCATGAACGCTAAGCACAAGCCCATTGGCATGTGACTCGTCAAGTAATTCAGTCATAATACTTTTGGTTGGCACAGGCAGATTAGAGAAGCCTCCAAAACCAGTCTCGTAATAAGATTTTACAGCAATGGCTCCCGAATTTTTAATTCGGTTAACAACTGCTTTGGGTGTATGGTCGGCTGGTTTATATTCATCTGGAATATTTTCCGCCTGACTTTCCAGGTATACAAAATTCGGTTGGGTATGAAAGCGATATTCTTCAGGGGCAAAGTTCATAGGATAACCATTTGCAACAGCGGCACCTGAATGCCCTACATGATATAAATCGGGACTTAATTTTTGACTCTTAAAAAGCGCTATTAGTTCATCGGAGATACCTCCTAGATCTACAAGCGTGGTAAAGCCATAATATAAGTAGCTTCTGGGCATTTGGATCTTAAATTCTTTTGCTATTTCAGGATATTTTTCCTCATGGTGTGGAAGCATACCAATTACTCCCGAAAGATGAACATGGCTATCAATTAAACCTGGAATCAGGAATTTTCCTGTGCCATCTATCTCTTCGAATGTTCCCTTAATACTTGGCTCATTTTTGTCTATATAAACGATTTTATCTTTTTCCACAACTAAATGACCAATGAAGGGGTCATAATTTCCGTCTTCCGTGGATATAAGGGTGACGTTAGATATGTAGAGGCCTTGGGTAAGGTTCAATTGTTCTGTATTCTCCTGGCAAGAGCATAAAACTATAAGAGAGAGAATGGCTAATATTTTTTTCATTAGCTGTCTGTTTTGGTTCTTAAGCGTAAGACGAATATCTTCTAGCTTTGTTACGTTTGGTTATTTTTTAAGTGGCTACAACGCTTTGTTTATGCTGCGTATCCCGAAGGTCATACACTATACAAGAAGTTTATGCATTGGTTATTCTTTCTTTTTTAATTCCTTTTTAATAAGAGAAATTATGTTTTCTATTTTCACCTTAACCCCTTCAGATTGTTCGTTGGTGTAAACCGAATTATTAATCATTAATGCCAAATAATCTTCAAAGTCTGGGTGATCTAGTAAGGGTTTAAAATCAACTTGTGTAAATAAATCGATAGTTGAACTATATCCTTCAGCTACAACGAAAGTTACTTTATTCTTAATATGCTCGTCTCTAAACATTTCTCCAACAATTCTCCCAAATTGATAATGTTCCATTATAAAAGGTATTAATCGTTCTTCGACTTGATTAAAAATCACCATTTCTTCTTCTCGAAGCTCACCTAAAAAACTAGGAAAGGAGGTGATGTCGTTTCTTAATGAAGCATTTGTTATCAGATATAATTTCCCTGAACTTGTAAGTTCTGTAGTGACACCAAGTTCTGGGTCGAAAGTAGGGCGTGTTATTACTCTTCCAAGGTGTAAATTAAAACTATCTGCAACAACACTTAGCGTCTCATCATTTTTATAATTTAGTAATCTGAATGTGGATGAAACTGTTTCGTTTCTAATGAATATTTTTTGATTTAATTGGATTAAATTATTTTCGTATTCGTTTAGTAATTGAACTAAGATTTGCTGTTCTTGCGTACGATTTTGTCTGTTCTGGTTCCAGCTGTTTAATTGTAATGCAATTAAAATACCAATAACACTAAAACAATTTCACCAATTGCATATTTAAAATACTTTCCAGTTTTACCTTTTAAAAGCAAATCCTGTCTTATTCTTCTAAAAAATTTATCATTGGCTAGTGGTTTCTGAGCAAAAAGTACAATAATTGAATATAGCATATAAAACAATATATCCCTTTAATGCCTAATCTAGTAATTCCTATTTTAGCCTGAAAGAATATTCTGATAAAAGGGTAGTTCCTATTCTTTGTAGTAAATACTAACCCCCAGGAAAAGTACATTTCCCTGCAACATAAAAACAAAAAACCCGCTTCTTAAGAAAGAAGCGGGTTTAGTGCTTTAAGTGGTACCTCCAGGAATCGAACCAGGGACACACGGATTTTCAGTCCGTTGCTCTACCAACTGAGCTAAGGTACCCCATTATATAAACTTGTGATTAAATTTTAATCAAACAAGGGCGCAAATATACTTTCAAATTTAGGAACTGCAAACAAAATAGAAAAAAAAGCCCACTCTTTTTTTATTTTTTAATCTTTGTACTATGAATCTAGTTATTGATGCAGGAAATACTCTGATCAAATATGCTGTGTTTAATGGCATCACTCTGCTTTGGCAGGAAGCGGGGCAGGAAGAAAGTTTTACAGAGAAAGTAAAGGGCATTTTTCATGCCTACCCCAATATTAGGTCTGCCCTGGTTTCTTCTGTAATTGACTTTGATAAAAAAAAGCTTGCTGCCTTAGCCGTTTTTTGTGAAGTGCATCTTTTATCCCATAAGTCTAGATTTCCTTTGAAAATTTCTTACGCCACCCCTAATAGCCTTGGAATGGATAGATTGGCCCTGGCCACAGCAGCATTTTATAAATATCCGGAATCTAATGTTCTTGTTATAGATGCCGGCAGCTGTGTTACTTATGATATTGTAAATGATTTTGGAGAATATTTAGGGGGCGCAATTTCCCCGGGATTACACATGCGATATAAAGCCCTGCATAGACAAACACAAAAATTGCCTTTATTGAATCCGGAGGAATTGTTCGATTTTATTGGAAATTCTACGGCCTCCAGCATCCATAGTGGGATCTTAAACGGAATTTCCTTGGAGATAGACGGGGTGATCGCCCTATACCAAGAACGTTTTAAAGATTTAACAGTTATTTTAACAGGAGGGGATGCCCAATTTTTGTCTAAACGATTAAAAAATACGTTATTTGCGAATTCTAATTTTCTCCTTGAAGGCTTGAATTACCTGTTGGAATACAACAAACGTTAAATGTTAAGAAAAATAGTATTTACAATACTTTGTCTGGTAGTGGCTACTGCCTATGCACAAAACAGTTCCGTTTCCCCATATTCTTATCACGGAATAGGAGATATTAGAGCCCAATCTACAGTTGAAAACCAAGCGATGGGCGGACTTGGAATGTATACGGATAGTATTCACACCAATTTGCAAAATCCAGCGGCCTACGGAAAGCTACGTTTGGTAAACTATACGGCGGCCGGGGGGCATGCCGAGGTAACCCTCACCGACTATACCGGTACCGAACAAACTTCTGTAACCTCTCTTCAATATCTTGCATTAGGTATTCCGATTACCCCAAAAATGGGAATAGGATTTGGAGTCCTCCCATATACTTCTGTAGGGTATAACGTATTTGCAGATAACGTCACGGCGGTTCAGGATACGGTTGTAAACCAGTTTGGTGGAGAGGGAGGTCTAAACAAGGTCTTTTTATCCGCGGGATATGAAATTACCAAAAGTTTTCATATTGGTGCCACAGTGAACTACAGTTTTGGATCTTTAGAATATAGAACCGTACAAAATATTGCAGGGGTGCAATATGGGGTTATTAATTCTAAACAATCGCAAATAAAGGGGTTCGACTTTAATTATGCAGCTACCTATACTCCACGTATTATGGGAAGGTATACCCTTTTTACCTCCTTAATGGTAAATACACAGGCAAATTTAACTTCACAAAACGAAGAATCCCTTGGTTCTTTTTCAACTATAACAGGAGAAGAAATTGAAGGGCGTGATATAGATTTGGAGGCTTTAGATCTAAAAAATACCGAATTGAAGATTCCAACCATCACCACCTTGGGCTTAGGATTTGGGAGAGATAAAAAGTGGTTTTTAGGGGCCGAATATAGTTTACAGGGCTTATCGAGCTTCCGGAATGAATTTGTAGACCAAAGTAATATAACCTATAAGGATGCCAGTACCATTGCAATAGGGGGGTATATTATACCAGATTACGCCTCCTTTACCAGTTACGCCAAGAGGGTTAATTACCGCTTTGGAGCGCGATACGAAAATACAGGAATGGTTATTAATGCCAAGGAGATTAAAGATTATGGCATAACTTTTGGTTTAGGTCTACCATTAGGGGCCGGTTTTGACAATATAAATCTAGGTTTTATGTACGGAATTAGGGGTACAGCAACTGCCAATTTGGTGGAGGAGAGTTACTTCAAAGTCAACATAGGACTGTCGTTCAACGATAAATGGTTCCAAAAAAGGAAAATTAATTAATAAAAATTTACTACTTTAACCACTTTAAAATTTAAACAAGATGAAAAAGGAGTTTTACTTGATGATGATAGGGATTTTAGGAGTGATGAGTTTTGCTAATGCGCAGGCTCAAAATCCTGAGTGTATGACTAATCTTTCTATCTATGCAGAGCATGCAAAAGTGAAGAATTATGATGCGGCCTATACCCCCTGGAAAATGGTTTATGACAACTGTCCATCCATTAATAAGGCAAATTTTACCTTAGGAGAAAGGATTCTTAAGGACAAAATTAAAAAGAGTTCTGGAGCCGAAAAAGATGGGTATATAAAAGACTTACTATCTCTATATGATACAAGTTTAAGCACTTTCCCAGCACAATTTTCAGAATCTGATGTGGCCATTGACAAGGCCTTATTGTTATATGACAATAAAATGTCTTCAGATGCTGAATTGTATAAAATGTTAGATGACGCTTTTAAATCGGATAGAAAAAACTTTAAAAACCCAAAGGCCTTATACCTTTACTTTTCTAGTCTGGTAGACTTGTACAATGAGGGCAGTAAGGATTTGCAGTCTGTATTTGATACCTATGACGACGTTACTGAAAAAATTGAAGAAGAAAATGCAAAGCTTACCGATGTAATTAGTCAATTGCTTCCCAAAGAAGAGGCTGGTACCCTAACTTCTAAAGAAAAAAGAAGATTAAAAGTGGCTACTACCAACTCGGAATCTTATGGTAAAGTTGCAGGGAGTGTAGATTCTAAACTTGGAGCCCTGGCAGATTGTGAAAACCTTATTCCATTATACGAGAAGAGTTTTGAGGCAAAGAAAAATGATGTTGATTGGGTTAAAAGAGCAGTAGGCAGAATGTTCAGTAAAGAATGTACAGACGACCCTATGTTCCAAAAACTATTTGAAGCACAGTTGGCTTTAGATCCGTCCGCAGATGCCTACGTATATGGTGGAACTCTTAAGAAAAAAGCCGGGGATACTAAAGGGGCTATTGCTGACTTTGATAAGGCTCTTCAATTAGAAACAGATAGCAAAAAGAAGTCTAATATTGCTTACAAGATTGCTACGAGTTATAGAAAAACAAGTAAGTCTACAGCCAGAAAATATGCACAAAAGGCAATTGATGCTAATTCTGCAAATGGAAAAGCTTATTTACTAATAGCTACCCTGTACGCTAGTAGTGCTAACCAATGTGGAGAAACGCCTTTCGAGAAAAGAGCTATCTACTGGAAGGCTGCAGATATGGCGCGAAAAGGAGGTAGAGTAGATCCATCTTTGAGTAGCAGGGCTAGCCAGGCTGCAGCGAGTTATAGTGCAAAAGCACCAACCAAAACAGACATATTTAATTCTGGTATGGCCGGAAAGTCTGTAAGCTTTAGCTGTTGGGTAGGAGGTAGCGTTACCGTACCTAACCTCTAAGAATGAGGCATTTTATTGGAAATAACATAAGGAACCTTGCCATAGTTTTTACTGTGGCATTGTTTTTTAATGGCTGTAAGGATAATTACCAAAGAATAGGAGAGGAGGCGCAGGAAACCATTTACCCTCAGGGAATAGCCCATAACTTTGTACTGACCTATACAGAAACGGAAAGGAAATTAGAGAGTGAAGATGAAGGAGGCTCTCGCATTATTGCAGTCCTTACCAGCCCCATGAGCGAAGACTTCGATAATATGAGGTTTAAATACAGGACTTTTCCAAAGGGTTTGGAAATTGATTTTTTTGATGAAGAGAACAATAAAAGCACTATTACAGCAGACTATGGTATTGTCTACTCAACTACCAATCTTGTAGACCTACAGGGCAATGTGGTAATTAAATCGCACGATGGGAAAAAACTAGAGGCGCCGCAACTATATTGGGATAGAGCAAACCAATGGATTTTTACACAGAGCACCTTTAAATATACCAATCCTGAAGATGGGACCATTATGGACGGCGAAGGAATGGATTTTAATAAGGATTTTAGCTTTTTTAATGCACATAAAACCTACGGGTTAATTACAATAAAAGAAGAGTCATGATAAAAATATTAAAGTATACAGAGTACTTGTATTTGGCAGTAGCAATTATTTCAGTTTATAAAATTTTTGAACTTTGGAATATTGATAGAGAGGGTACGTACATCTTTATTTTCTTCGGGATTGTTTCTATAGGGATGTTTCTTTTTCGAAGAAATTATAGACATCGTTTTGAAAAACGCAAACGCGATAACCAGCAGAACTAGTGGATTCGAGTTTCTTCATTATCGTTATTTCTCTTTTGTTTTCAGCATTCTTTTCCGGTATGGAAATAGCCTTTATTTCTGCGAACAAAATCCATATAGAAATTGAAAAGAAACAAGATGGGCTGCTGGCTAAAATTTTAGACCGGCTAACCAAAAAGCCCTCCAAGTTTATTGCAACCATGCTTATTGGAAACAATGTTGCTCTTGTTATCTACGGACTTTTTATGGGAGAAGCGCTTATGAACTGGTTTCAGACCATGTTGCCCAACAATAGTGCGTTTCTTCAGCTGATGTTCACCAATTTTAGTCTGTTAACCCAAACCATTATTTCTACCCTTGTTATATTGATTACGGCAGAATTCTTGCCAAAAGTACTGTTTCAAATTTACGCCAATTCTCTACTGAAAATTTTGGCGCTTCCAGCCTATATTTTCTATGTATTGTTTTCTCTATTATCTGATTTTGTAATCCGGGTATCCGATATAATTTTAAAACTATTTTTTAAAACCGAAGGAGATCAGGTACAACTTGTTTTTAGTAAGATGGAACTAGGGGACTATATAACCGAGCAAATGGAGACTGTAAAAGAGGAGGACGACTTGGATTCCGAAATCCAGATCTTTCAAAATGCCTTGGAATTTTCAGCGGTAAAGGCGCGCGAAGTAATGGTTCCTCGTACAGAAATCATTGCTGTAGACATTTCAGAAAGTCCCAAAAATTTAGCAAAACTCTTTACCGAAACGGGTTTGTCCAAAATTCTTGTCTACAAAGAAACTATTGACAATATCATTGGATATATTCACTCTTACGAACTCTTCAAAAAACCAAAAACGATAAAGAGTATTTTACTGCCTGTAGAGTTTGTTCCAGAAACAATGCTGATTCAGGATATTCTAAATGTGTTAACCAAAAAGCGTAAGAGTATTGCGGTTGTACTTGATGAATATGGAGGCACCTCTGGTATTATGACCGTGGAAGACATTGTAGAAGAATTATTTGGAGAAATTGAAGATGAACATGATACTACGGATCTAATTGAAGAACAAATCTCTGAGAATAGATTTAAATTATCTGCACGACTGGAAGTAGACTATATCAATGAACAATATAAATTAGAACTTCCTGAAAGCGAAGAGTATGAAACCCTTGGGGGATTAATTGTTAATGAAACAGGAGAAATTCCTGAAAAAGATACCGAGATCCGGATAGAAAATTTTGTTTTTCATATCCTGGAAGTCTCCAGCACAAAAATCGATTTGGTATCCCTTCAAATTTTAGATAAGGTTTAGCATAAGAACAGGAACAGATAGGCCTAGGAATGTTTTTATTTCTTAATCTAAAATACTAATTTCGCAAACTGATTTAAAAATAACTAAACAATGGCAATTCTAGAGAATATTAGAAAACGTACTACGGTGTTAATCCTTATTATCGGGATGGCATTATTTGCCTTCGTAATTTCTGGGATATTTACTAGCAATGATCTTGGTGGAGGAAAAGTAGGTTCTTCGGTGGGTGAGATTAATGGAGAGGAAATTTCTATAGACGATTTTAGAAGAAAAGTTGAAAGGGCTTCCAGAAGAGGAGGGCCAAATTTGACTTCGATGCAGTTGGTAAATTCGGTTTGGAGCCAAGTTGAAAGAAATACAATCTTAGGACAGCAGATTGAAGATCTGGGAATATCCATAGAGCAAGATCAAATTATTAACGTAATTCAATCGAGCCCTGGGATTTCTCAAAACCCGCAGTTTTTAGATGAAAATGGATTTTTCGATGAAATGAAATTTAGAGATTTCATCGCAGAGCTCAGTGTTAACGCGCCTGCACAATACCAGGATTGGCTGCAAGATGAAGATGCAATAATACAAGGTGCAAAGGAGCAGACATACTACAGTTTAATTAGAGCTGGGGTAGGAGCTACTTTGAAAGAAGGAGAACTAGATTATAAACTCTCTACAGATAAAGTAGATATTAGATATGTTAGAGTCCCCTATACTTCAATTCCCGATAGCTCATTTATCATTTCTAAGGCAGAAATAGGAGAATACGTTAAGGCGCATAAAGAAATATACAAACAAGATCCGGCTCGTGATATTCAGTTTGTATATTTTGATGATAAGCCATCTGCAGAAGATGAAGCCGCAATAGAGGAGGATATACAAAAATTACTAAGTGATACGGTAGAATATTTTGAAGAACGCGACGCTACAGATACTATTCCCGGCTTTAGAAATACCAAGGACAATGCCGCGTTTCTCGATAGAAATTCTGACACCAAATTTGATACAATATATAAATCTAAGAAAGACTTGCCTATAAAATTCGCCGACAGCTTAATGGGCTTGGAAATAGGGGAACTCTATGGGCCTTATAAGGATAACAATAGTTACAAGGTTACAAAAATGGTTGCCAAAAAGCCTAACGGTTCCGTAAAGGCAAGCCATATTCTTATAACCTGGGAGGGGGCAGAAAGAGCTAATCCTGCTATTTCCAGAACAAAAGAAGAGGCTGAGACAAAAGCTAAAGAGCTTTTAAAAGAAGCAAAAAAAGCAGATGTAGTTTTTGCAGAATTGGCAAGAGATAATTCTGATGGACCCTCTGCACCCAGAGGAGGAGATTTGGGCTATTTTCAGGAAGGCGTGATGACTCCTAAGTTTAACGATTTTGCCTTTGGTAATGATGTAGGATATATAGGACTTGTAGAAACGGAGTTTGGCTATCATATTGTTAGGGTAGACGACAAAGAAAACTTAGTGCAACTGGCTACCTTGAGCAGAGAAATTGAGGCATCGGAAGAAACTTTAAACACCCTTTTTACAGACGCAACGAAGTTTGAAATGGGAGCTATAGAATCGGATATGTCTTTCCCGGATCTTGCAAAAGAAAAGGAACTACTCGTAAGACCGGTAAATAAGGTAAAGCAAATGGATGAGAATTTGCCAGGCTTGGATAACCAAAGGAATATAGTTCAATGGGCTTTTAACGAAGAAACCAATATAGGAGATATTAAGAGATTTAGTATTGGAAATGGCTACGCAGTAGTTCAATTAACAGCTACCTATGAAGAAGGAATAATGAGCGTTGAAGATGCTTCTGCCACAGTGCTGCCCAAGATTAGAAAAGAAAAGAAGGCCGCTCAAATAATCCAGGCTAATTCTGGAAAGTCTATGGAAGACATAGCCTCTTTAAATAATGTAACCATTGCCAATGCCTCTGCCCTGACGGTAAAAAATCCGATTATTCCAGGTGCAGGAAGAGAATCTATGGTCGTTGGAACTGCTTTTGCTCTGGATCAAGGAAGTTCTTCTTCCTTAATTGAAGGAGAGACTGGAGTATTTATGGTAGAAGTTGTTAAAAAAGAAGAAGCTCCGGCATTAGAAAATTATGCAACCTTTGCAAATTCTGTACAAACTGCAAACGGAACAAGGGTCGCAGCTAGTGTTTTTGAAGCTTTAAAAGAAAATTCAGAGATAAAAGATAACAGAGCTACTTTTTACTAGTTAGACCTATAAATAATAAAAAAACCTCTCTATTAGGAGAGGTTTTTTTGTAAGATCATTTCCGAATAAGGCAAGATAGTCTTATAACCCTTGTTATTGAAATATCTTTTTAAATAGGCTTCGCTTCCTGTGGCCAATAGAAAATCTCCACCCCAGGCTCCTAAACTTTTTACTACGCCCTGGTAGTCTTTAAATAATTTTTCTTTTACTGGTTTTGTCTGTAATACTGAGGCGATAAGTAACTCGTGCTCCTGGAGAAGAGATTCAAAAAGGGACAGTTCCCTGCAGCTGAGCAGAGAATTCGTTATCTGGTCGACGTTAGTTATAAGGCTATGCGTGTTTTTTAATCTATTTCTATAAGTCTTAATGCCTTCTCTACTATTTTGCTTTTGGTTGAGATATACAAAGAACAATTTATTTTTAAAGGGTGGATCAAAGTCTACTTTTTCTACTTTGGGTGTTTCATTCTCTAGTCTATAGGTTATAGGAAGGTTTGAACCAGCACAGGCAATATCATAACCACTGCCTCCAAGGGTGTTTATAGACAGAAGGAAGGGGTCTACCCCTGCCCAGGACGCGATATTGTTGATTAGGGTAGACGAGCTCCCTAGTCCCCAGTCCTTTGGAAAATCTAAAACAGTAGAGACCTTGTATCCCTCGTTTTGAAGAAAGTGAGGGTTTAGTTTTTTTGCCTCACCCAAAATTTGTAGCAAAATAGCTCCAATAGTATCCCCTTTGGTTTTGAAATAATGCCCTTGATTGTGCATTAATTCGTCTGCGGAGAAAACTGCCATATTGAGGGTTAAGGAATACCAAAGCTTGGCCTTATCATCTATACTTTCCCAATGTAACTCGGGGGAGTTATTTGGGGAAACTATTAAGGATTGTCCAAAAGAAGTAGGCAGAGCCAGGCCCATTGCACCGTCTAGGATTGCATATTCTCCACTAAGAAGTAATTTGCCATTACTGTAATACACCTTCTTCATAAATTCTCTCTCAGTTTATCAAGCGCCTCGACTACCGCACTATGGGTAGCCGTATTATTCTTGAAATAGGATACCAAGGTAGTTTTCTCCTCCTTCGTCGCTTTCATCTGATTTAGAATGTTTAAAAGATGCATTTTCATATGCCCTTCCTGAATTCCTGTAGTAACCAAGGAGCTCAATGCTGCAAAGTTCTGCGCTAAACCTGCCACAGCAACAATTTCCATGAGTTGTTTTGCGGAGGGGTATTGTAAAACTTCATGGGCTAGTTGTACCATTGGATGTAAGCTGGTAAGTCCGCCAACAGTGCCTAATGCCAAGGGAATTTCTATCCAAAACCTGAAAACTCCATCTTCGATGCTCGCATTGGTTAAACTTTTGTAGCCTCCATCTTTTGCAGCGAAAGCATGAACCCCGGCTTCTACAGCTCTAAAGTCGTTTCCAGTGGCAAGTATAACCGCGTCTACCCCATTCATTATTCCCTTGTTATGGGTTACTGCTCTATGTGGTTCTACATTGGCGATGCCAACAGCTTGTACTATTTTTTCTGCGCATTTTTCAGGAGGAATTGTAGTGTCTAGAGATAAATCAGAGACCAAACAACTAACTTCTGCCCGGACCAGACAGTTAGGTACATAATTAGACAAGATACTCATTACAATCTCTAATTTTTCACCTTCTTTGAGAAAGCCATCCCTGTCTGCCTTAGCTTTTAAGGTGGTCGCAAACTGTTCCAGACAAGAATTTATAAAGTTGGCTCCCATGGCATCGAGAGTCTCAAAGGTGCAGTGAAGTTGGTAATAGTTGGGAAGAAGATCTGTTTTGTCCTTTATTTCAATACTGGATATTCCCCCACCGCGAGCTTCCATTTTTTCGGTGATAGACTTGGCTTCTGCATAGAAACTAGGCCTAATCTTTCCTATAAAACGAAAGAGGTTTTCTGAGTTCCCCGTATAAATAAAATGCACCTGCCCAACCTTTTCTGTGCCTATTACTTCCGCTTTAAAACCCCCTCTGTCTAACCAGAATTTGGCCGCCTTACTTGCTGCAGCTACTACGGAACTTTCTTCTATAGCCATAGGGATGGCGTAAATTCTTTCATTTATTAGGAAATTGGGAGCTATTCCAAAAGGGAGGTAATAATTACTTATGGTATTTTCTATAAACTCGTCGTGTAGCTGCTGCAATTTTGGATCATTATTCCAATATTGCCTTAAAATATCTTTTGTATTCTGCACATTTTCAGTGTAGTTTTCTCCTATCCATGCAATTTTCTGTTCTTTAGAAAGTTTGGAGAAACCTTTGATTGGTTGGGTCATAGAAATCCAATTTAGTCTTTGCAAAGATAAGGATTAGCAAGAAACGACTTGGCTAAGTAAAGCTTATTTGACTATTCTTTTACCTTTAAGATTTTGTGATGTTTCCTATTTATATCGTAAAAATATTAGTAAACTTGGAGGTTAATAAGGATATTTTTATAAAGTATGAAGAAGATATTTATTTTTCTGTTTTTTGGATTGTGTTTTGTGAGTTCTGGACTGGCTCAGTTAAAACAAATTGGACTAGAAGAAGTATGGGCCGGAAATTTTCAGGAAGAAGTATTGGAGTCTTTTAATTCGATGAATAATGGAGAGCAATATACCCTATTGAACTCTAATTCATCAAGCCAAATCAGCGCTATTGAAAAGTTTAATTATAAAAGCCTCGAAAAGGTTGAAACTGTAGTTAGCTCAGAGGATAATATGGCCATTCCTTATTTTACTACCTATGAATTTAGTAAGGATGAAACAAAAATTCTACTGGGAACTGAAATAGAAAGTATTTATCGCAGATCTACCAAAGGGGTATACTACGTATTAGACTTAGTAAGCCGGCAAGTCTCTCAGGTATCTGAGGAAAAGATTCAGGAACCTGCATTCTCGCCAGATGGTAATAAGATTGCTTATGCCCAAGAGAATAATCTATATGTCTATGATTTAAAAAGCTCGATAACGGTCACATTAACCACTGATGGCATCAAGAATAGTATCATTAATGGGATAGCGGATTGGGTGTATGAAGAAGAGTTCTATTTGGTCAGAGCTTTTCAATGGAATGCCGATGGCACCAAACTTGCCTACCTCCGTTTTGATGAAACTTCCGTCCCTGTTTTTTCCATGGATATTTACGGTTCCAATTTATATCCTTCACAGTCGGTGTTTAAATATCCCAAGGCGGGTGAGGAAAATGCCAAAGTATCCTTACATATTTATGACCTATCCTCCACAGATATCGTGGACATTGCCCTAAACGATCCTTATTATATACCTAGAATACAGTGGCGAAATAACCCTCAAGATCTTAGTTTTCAGACTGTCAACAGGCGTCAAAATGATCTAAAGCTTTGGTCGTATAATACTAGTAGCAAGAAATTATCACTTCTTCATAATGAAAAAGATAAGGCATATGTAAAAGTAAAGGACGACCTTACTTTTCTACCAGATGATCGCTTTATTTGGTCTAGCGAAAAAGACGGGTTTAACCATTTGTATTTACATTCTCAGGAAGGGAAACCCCTGAGTCAAATTACCATGGGACCCTGGGAAGTAACTAAATACTACGGTTTCAATCGTAAGAAAAATATGGTATACTACCAGTCTACAGAAAATGGCTCTATTAATAGAGATGTCTATTCAATTAATTTAAAAGGGAAGAATAAAGAACGTTTAACTTCCAGAACGGGCACTAATTCTGGAGAATTCAGCACAGATTTCACCTATTTTATTAACAGTTATTCCTCGGCGGCAACACCACCGCTAATAAGTCTAATAGATACTTCCACAGGCGAAGAGCTCAAAGTATTAGTAAACAATGGCCTGTTAAAATCAAAACTCTTGTCGTACGATTTACCAGAAAAAGAGTTTTCTACCATAAATATAAATGGTGAAGATCTAAATATGTGGATGATAAAACCTTCCAACTTTGACCCATCCAAGAAATATCCCTTGTTTATGACACAGTATAGCGGACCAGGATCGCAGAGGGTTGCAAACAAATGGAATGGAAATAATGATTATTGGTTTCAGATGCTGGCTTCTAATGACTATATTGTGGTCTGTGTAGACGGCAGGGGTACGGGTTTCAAAGGACGCGATTTTAAGAAGCTAACGTATAAAGAATTGGGAAAATATGAAGTGGAAGATCAAATAGCTGCTGCGGAGGAGTTGAGTAAATTACCTTATATCGATGAGACTAGAACAGGAATTTGGGGTTGGAGTTATGGAGGTTTTATGTCTACGAACTGTTTATTAAAGGGGAATGATGTCTTTGAAATGGCCATTGCTGTTGCTCCGGTTACAAGTTGGCGTTTTTATGATACCATTTATACGGAAAGATTTATGCAAACCCCACAAGAAAACCCCGGGGGATATGATGATAACTCTCCTTTGAGTTATCCCGAATTATTGAAGGGAAAGTATTTATTAGTGCATGGTTCTGGAGATGATAATGTACATGTTCAAAACACCATGCGTATGGTAGAAGCTTTAATTCAGGCAAATAAGGATTTTGAATGGGCTATTTACCCTGATAAGAACCATGGGATTTATTCCGGTAACACCCGTTTGCATCTTTATACCAAAATGACAAACTTTATTAAATCTAACTTATAACTAAACCAACTAAAATATGTCAGACCTAAGCAGTAAACCAGCACATCAAAAGGAGCTTTTTGGGCAGCCAGTAGGCCTTTATGTCCTTTTTATGACAGAAATGTGGGAACGTTTCTCTTATTATGGTATGCGCGCCATATTAGTTCTTTACTTAGTAACACAGACTACAGACTTAAATCCAGGATTGGGATGGACAAATGGGGAGGCACTCGCACTTTATGGTTGGTACACGATGTTAGTTTATGTTGCATCCATCCCCGGTGGGATTATCGCGGATAGGTTTCTGGGCCAGAAGAAATCAGTTATTCTGGGTGCAATTTTATTGGTAATCGGCCATAGTGTGTTAGCTATAGAACAAATGTGGGCATTTTATACGGGCTTGGGTTTTATTATCGCCGGAGTTGGAATGCTAAAGCCCAATATTTCAACAATGGTGGGAGGACTATATAAGAAAGGAGATATAAGAAGGGATAAGGGATTTACTATTTTTTATATAGGAATTAATGTTGGAGCCTTTCTATCTAGTTTGATCGTTGGCTATGTGGGCGAAGTATATGGTTGGCACTATGGTTTTGGCCTGGCAGGTATCTGTATGCTTTTTGGTCTAATACAATTCGTTTATGGTCAAAAATACCTTAAGGGAGTTGGGGAGTATTTAGGGAAGTCCGATAAATTAGAAGATAGAGAAGCCTTGAAAAGACCTCTTACCAAGATTGAAAAAGACAGAGTAATAGTCTTGATTTTATCTTTCTTAATGGTAATTGTCTTTTTTGGTGCCTTTGAACAAGCCGGAGGACTGATGAATATTTATGCAAAGGATTATACCAATAGAATGCTTTTGGGGTGGGAAGTTCCAGCCTCTTGGTTTCAATCATTAAATGCCTTTTTTATTATAACCCTTGGTACTGTTGTTGCTGCTTATTGGGCCAATAGAAAACTGAAGGGGAAGGAAGCTTCTTCCTTGTTTAAAATGATAATAGGGTTGATTATTATGGGTACTGGGTTTCTCTTTATGACTGCTGCCACTGCGGAATATCAGGCAACAGGTTCTTCTGCTATGTATTGGTTAGTATTAGCATATCTTTTTCATACCGTTGGTGAGTTAAGTCTTTCACCTGTTTCTTTGAGCTTTGTGACCAAATTGGCACCAGCTAAGTATGCCTCTTTAATGATGGGACTTTATTTTGCCACAACAGGCCTAGGTAATAAGCTAGCTGGTTTGTTGGGGGAGTCGGCTTCCCAGTATGGCGAATATACTGTGTTTACAGGTATCGCCGTTTTCTGTATATTTTTCGGACTACTTATCTGGCTTTTTATTAAAAAGCTCAAGGCCCTTACTCATGGCGCAGAAGATAATGAACGTGTGATGGTCGCTGGAGATGAAATTATTGAGTAAGACGACGGTCCTTAAACATTGTTTAAATTGACTTTTCAGAAATCAAATAAACTTTTTTTACCATGAATACGGATATAGAGAATTTGTTCAAGGACAGGGTATTAGGTCACCCCGCGGGTTTAATGGTTTTGTTTTTTACCGAGATGTGGGAACGCTTTTCCTTTTATGGCATGCGTATTTTGCTTATACTTTTTTTGACTGCTCCAATTATAAGTGATAATCCGGGATGGGAATGGCCTAGAGAAAATGCTCTAGCTCTTATTGGCACCTATGCTTCACTCCTATATCTAACTCCCATTATTGGTGGCTACGTTGCGGATAGGATAACAGGTTATAGACTGGCTGTAGTATTAGGTTGTATTATTATGACCTTAGGGCATGCCGCCATGGCTTTGGAAACTACCGTTTCTTTTTACATGGGACTTGCTCTTCTGGTTATAGGGACTGGTTTCTTTAAACCAAATATTACCTCTATTATTTCGGAAATGTATAAGGGAAAGGAGTCAAAAAAAGACGGGGCCTACACCATTTTTTATATGGGAGTAAATGCCGGAGCCTTTTTTGGCATGATGCTTTGTGGATACTTAGCGGAAAATTACGGCTGGTCCTATGGTTTTGGTTTAGCTGGTATTTTTATGTTTTTAGGGATGCTTCAGTTTCTTTTGGCAAAAAATTTATTTGGGGAAATAGGAGGGAAGCCTACAAACATTTCCATAGATAAGAAAGCGAATAAAGAAAGTACAAAACAAGAAGAGCATGCGCAATTAGAAAAGTTAAATCCTTTCACTGCGGTTGATTATATTTTAATAGTTCTATCCTCCTTAGGGGGGCTTATTTACCTTTTTAATGATCCTATTGAGAAGATTAGCGGGTCTCAGATTATTCCTTTTAGTATTTTCGGTTTAAGCGGTTCCAATGGAATTGTATTAATAGCCTTAATTCTTTTCTTAGTTTTAATAGTATCGAGAATTGCTCGATATATTCCTGTTGTGCGAGATAGGATCATAGCAGTGGCAATTTTTGGATTGTTTACGGTTTTCTTTTTCGCAGCTTTTGAACAAGCCCTTGGCTCTATGACACTTTTTGCAAGAGATTATACGAATCGTCAACTAATCGGAACAGCTGCCACTGTGTTTAAAATTGTAGATACTTTGCTAACCACAGTTCCTTTGATAATCATAAGCTGGGTACTCTATCTTTTGGCAAAAAAGACCTACACCAAAATAGGTTGGTCAAACTTGGTGTTAGCTGTGGCATTTGTGGGTATTTGGGCACTGGTTATTCTTCGACTTACGGATAAGTTGTCACAAGAGGGGAATCAAATTGACGCCTCTTGGTTTGGTATCCTTAATTCCTTTTTTATTATCACTCTGGCACCTTTCTTTTCTAGATGGTGGGAAAGTAAATACAATCCAACCGCGGCTATGAAATACGGTATTGGACTCATCTTATTGGGTCTTGGTTTTGCTGTTCTTGCCTATGGGTCTTCCGGTATTGAACCTGGAGCTAGGACGGCCTCTGTAAGTATGATATTTTTAATAATTACCTATCTGCTTCATACCATGGGAGAATTGTGTTTATCTCCTTTAGGCTTGTCTTATTTAAGCAAATTGGTGCCTGCCAGAATGATAGGCTTTATGTTTGGAATCTGGTATTTAGCGATTGCAATTGGGCAAAAAGCCGCAGGTACAGCTGGTGGAATGATCGATAAGATTTCAGAAGAGTATTCCTTGGGGATATTCTTTCTTGTTTTTGCCTTAGTTCCAATAAGCGTAGGTCTCTTATCGGTATTTCTTAATCCAGTATTAAAGAAACTAATGCATGGCGTACGTTAGTCTAAAGAACTAATGGCAAACGCGCCTCTTTCTGCGGTGGCGTAAAAAGTTATATTCTTATTTCTACAGCTTGTTTTCCACCTTTTAACATAAGAGTTGTAATTACTTCCATCAGCAATAACCACTTTGGGCTGTAAACTGTCTAAATACCTGTTGAGGTTTATTTTTGGAGAGTTTGTCAGCAGTAAAAAATGGGTTTTATAGTTTGAATTAATTGGGAAACTGAGATTGTTTAACAAGACTAAATGTTTTCCCTTTAAAATATAGACATTCTTTAATTTTTTAAATCGAAGCTCTTTTAATCGGTCCGAAGTAAGAATGGGATCTAGGAGCCTGAGGTTTACAACGGTATCCGAACTGTAAAGTATTGGTTGCCGCCTCTCTTTTTTTAAAAGTGTTGTTTTTCCCGGGGTATGTAGGATAAGTAGTTCTTGCTCTTTTGACTTATTGAACAAGCTAAGGCTATTCCATACTTGAAATAGTATAATAAAGAGTCCGGTTAGCCGCAGGTAGAAAAAACTTCTTCTGTCATAAAAATGGAAGATGAGAATAATAATTAAATATAAAAGTACCAGACCAAACCCATCCAAGTAGATTCTTTTTAGAATAAAGACTTTTTGTTTTCCGAGCCCTAGAATTATTTCATTCATCGACCAAATAAGAATTTGATAAGATTGTAATAGAACACTGGGAAATAAGTTAAAAGAAGCTAGTATCAACAATAGAAAACCTGTTCCAAGGATTATTCCTAAAAAAGGAATTATGGCAATGTTTACTATAAGAAAATGCACAGGAAATTCATTAAAATAGAAGAGAATTAGTGGAAACACCCCTATTTGTGCTGCTAGGGAAAGCGCTATTAATTGCCAAAGTTTAGTAGTTATAATATATCTGGACTTCCAGATAGGATAGATTTTGGGATAAATCCAGAAAATAGAAACTACGGCTGCATAGCTTAATTGAAAGCCAACCTGAAATAGTAAGAAGGGGTCTAGAAATGCTAATATAAAAAGAATAGAGAGCCCCAAAAAGTTGAAAGAGTTGCGTACGCGTTTTAAATATATGGCATAGGCAACAAATGAAAACATGGAAACTGCTCTAATTACCGAAGGTGTAAATCCACACAAAAAGGCATAGAACCATAGTATTAGAATAATTAAAGCGGTGGTAATAGCATCTCCTTTTTGAAAGTAGGTTAAGGGCGATAAGACAAATTTTAATAAGAGTAATACAATCCCAATATGCAGGCCTGAAACAGCTAATAAATGTAAGGCCCCTGCTTTCTTGTAAGCGTTAAAAGTTTCTTGCTCTATATAATTACGCTCTCCTAGAAGCAGGGCTTTTAGAATCCCACTTTCCCTTTCGTTAAAACATAGTCTGTCGATCGTATGAAGTAAGTTATTTCTTGTGTTTTCTATGTGATATGATGTGGGATTAACGGATTTTAGGTTTATATAAGAATTAGATTTTACGGCAGCTTGATGGTAAACTCCTTTTAGAGCCATGTATTTCTTATAACTAAATTGACCGGGGTTTAAAGGACTATTAATTGCTTCCAATTTTCCCATGAAAAGAATACGGTCACCTATTTCTATGGAGTTGTTAGCTGGATTCCCCTGTATTGTTAACAATATCTTTCCCGTAGATTGGTCATCGGCATAGCGCAATATTTCGGAAATAAAAGTTTGTCTCTGGGATTGAACTTTTAGCTTGCTGTTTATTTTGAGAACAATTTTTTGGTCCTCTAAATGAAGTCTATGACTATAGTGATTTGGATGATTTTTTGGGAGCGATATATTGGTTCTAAGCATGCCAAAACTGAGTCCTGCAAATCCGAAGAGAATAAGAAATAGAAGATTTCCCTTCATGGGATATAATATAGTTTGGAGACCTAAAAAAACTATACTCAGAAGGCAAAGTATAGCAGAGAAGAGGAGGGAAATGTTAAAATGGTAAGCTAGAATAATACCTATGGATAAAAAAATGGTAAGCCTAACCGATATAGAGTCTAATAGATGCATTAAAATGTACCAACTAGCTTTAAAACTAGAAGATCAGAATGCAATTTAAAATCAGCTTTTTAAACACTGCTATAAAGCAAATGAAACCTAAAGTACCCGTGCGGCCTTTACGAAAGAATAATTCCAAAAGCCTTCCTTTAAAGAAGAGACAATCACCCCTCTGGAAGTGGTGGCATGAATAAATTTTATATCAGGTCCATCTACAGCTACCACCAAGCCAACATGGTTTATAGGTTTTCCTTTTTTGGTTTTAAAAAATAAAAGATCTCCCTTGTCTACACTTTTAAGATTAATTCTTTTTGCTTCATTCGCCATCTCACTTGAAACACGCGGAAGGTCGATATTGTGTTCGCCAAAAGAAACATACAGCAAACCGGAGCAATCCATCCCTTTCCTAGTGGTTCCACCGTATTTATATCGTACTCCAGAAAAGCCCATAGCCGTCGCTATAATGTCTTCAGCCGGATAGTTCTCTTTTATTTTAGGAGAAAAATCCGGGCTTTTATGCTTTGAAGGTATGCTATCTGTTTTGGAAGCAGGAACAGACACAGTTGTCTTATTACTGTAGGTGGTTTTCTTTTTTACAACACAACTACCTAGAAGTAGTAGCATAAGAAATGTCAAATACTTTGGGTGCATTTATGTGTGTTAAGACTCTATTTGGGAATTAAAATTAAGCATTTTCTACGATAAGTGCAGCGGTTTTACTGCTGGCACCTTTACCTCCCAGTCTTTTTTCTAATTCATTATAGGCCTCTAATTGCTGTTCTCTTTCCGGACCGCTGAGAATTTTTTCCAACTCTTGTTTCAAATTCTTAGGTGTTAAATCGTTCTGTATTAGTTCTTTGACTACCTCTTTATCCATAATCAAATTCACCAGGGATATATATTTTAGTGTAATTATTCTTTTGGCAATTTGATAAGAGATCCAGTTGCCTTTATAACAAACTACCTGTGGTACTTTGAACAACGCTGTTTCTAAGGTAGCGGTTCCTGAAGTGACCATAGCGGCATGAGCATTGCTCAATAGATCATAGGTAGCATTACTTACTATCTTAACATTGTAATTCTTTGTAAATTCTTTATAAAAAGAAAGGTCTAAACTTGGGGCTGCTGCTATTACAAACTGAAAGTTAGGATAGTTGTCTATAAGTTGTAGCATAACTCCGAGAACCATTTGCACTTCCTGTTTCCTGCTCCCGGGCAACAAGGCGATTATTGGTTTGTTTTTTTCAAGTTGGTTTTCTCGAATAAAGTCTTCAGAAGGCATAATTTTCCGTTGGGCAATAGCATCAATTAAGGGATGTCCTACAAAAGCAACTTTGTACTGATGCTTGTCTTCATAAAATTCTTTTTCAAAGGGAAGAATAACATACATCTGGTCTATATCTCTCTTAATGCTATTAATTCTTCCTTCCCTAGAGGCCCATATTTGGGGCGATATATAATAATTTGTCTTGAAATTTTTCTGCTTTGCCCATTTGGCAATTCTTAAATTAAAACCCGAAAAGTCTATAAACACTATAACATCCGGATTAAACGTTGAAATATCTTCTTTGCAAAAAGCAATATTCTTCCTAATAGAACTTAAGTTTCGCAGTACTTCAACAAAGCCCATAAAGGCCATTTCCTTATAGTGTTTTGCCAGCCTGCCACCTGCTTCTTCCATCATATTTCCTCCCCAGCACCGTATGTCGGCCTGAGGATCTTCTTCTAAAAGAGCTTTAATTAAATTGGATCCATGTAGATCCCCGGAAGCTTCTCCTGCGATGATATAATATTTCATTTTAGAAAATCTTATAGTAGAGAATAATCAAAGCCGTTAGCAAGGTTGCCATTAATACGCCTTTAGCCCGAGCATCTCTTCTTAATTTTAAAAAGCCAAAAAAAGCAATTAGGTTTAAGATGGCTCCCAAAGCTAAAAGACTACCAAGGTGTTCTTGTTCTATAGCCATTTGAAAGGTTTCCGCAATCCCAAAGTCTGAAAACATTAAAACATAAAGTAGTGTGCCAAAAACATTAGCAATTAGACCTACTACAAATCCGATTATAATCTCTTTTTTACTATTCATTTAAATTCCAGCTATTTAAATCCTGAATTACATGATGGGCAGTTAGATCAAACTGTGTGGGGACAACAGAGACAAATCCATTACTGAGTGCCCATTCATCGGTATCTTCCCCTTTGTCTAAAAGCTCAAACTCCCCTGTAAGCCAATAATAGTCTTTTCCCATTGGATTGGTTCTCTTGTCGAACTTTTCTTTCCAGTTGGCTCTTGCCTGTCGACAAATTTTAACTCCCTTAAGTGGTGTATTCGTAACTTTAGGGATATTAACATTAAGTACCACACCCTTGGGCATACCATTAGTCAAAGCCTCTTGAACAATTTGTTTTATTGCTTTTTCGGCGGTCCCAAAGTTAGCTTTCCAAGAATAGTCACAGAGTGAAAACCCTATGGCAGGGATACCTTCAATTCCCGCTTCGATTGCAGCACTCATAGTGCCCGAATATATCACATTAATTGATGCATTAGATCCATGGTTAATTCCACTTACGCATAGATCAGGTTTTCTTGTTAAAAGAACTTGCAGAGCTAGTTTTACGCAGTCTGCCGGTGTTCCGCTACAACTATATTCTTTTGTTTCTGTATTATCAGGGTCTATAATAACCTCTTTGGCGGTAAGGGTACTATCAAGAGTAATGGCATGTCCCATGCCAGACTGCGGACTATCCGGAGCTACTACTACTACGTCCCCAATATCTTTCATATAACTAATAAGAGCTCGCAATCCAGGAGCTGTAATACCATCGTCATTCGTTACAAGAATAAGGGGTTTTTCCATAGGTTATACTTTCTCTAACAAAAATACGTTTTTAATATGTTTATTGAGTTCAAATGGTATGGCTGTTTGTCAGATTTAGGGCAATTTTGTGTAGACCGAAAAATGGGGCAGAATTGTCTGAAAGGTCTTTTAAGACCTTGTAATTAAGCCATTTCATAAGATAATCGCTCAATGGTTTAACATAAAATTAATGTCCTTTGGGTTTTAATTGGCATGGTTTTTTCAGTATCTTAGGGAATTCATTTTATTGGCCTTTCTTGAAACAATCAAGATTCTATAAAAGAATAAGCAAATAGCAGAAAAAAAAATTTATGAAGAAAAATTTGATTTTAGGGTTTTTGGTAATATTAATCGCGGTGGCGTCATGTAGTTTTACCAATAAATCTTTTGAAAATGACGACAAGGATAAACTTCTACTAGACTTAATTACTTATATCCTAGAGCGTGGGCATTATGAGCCAAAAGATATTAATGATGACTTTTCGGTAAATGTTTTTGAGGATTTTATTGATGTCATAGATCCAACAAAAAGATATTTTTTAGAAGACGATATCTTGGAATTTGAGAAGTATAAGTTTCAGATCGACGATCAAATAAAGAACACAGATATTTCTTTTTTTAATTTGGTATACGACAGGCTTCTTTTGCGTATGGAAAATGCTACCGATATATACAAGGAAGTTCTTTCTGAACCTTTTGACTATTCCATCGACGAGTCTATTAATATAGACTATAAAGAACAGAGTTTTGCCGGTTCAAAACAAGATTTAAAAGAGCGATGGAGAAAGCAATTAAAATATGCTACCATCGGGACTTATGATGCTAAATTAAAGAACCAAGATTTAATGCTCGAGGAAGACGAAGAGTACACTTCCCTTCCTAAGGAAGAGCTAGAACTAGAAGCGAGAAAGGAAACGAAAAACACCTTAGATGAATACTTTGACTTTGTAAGTGATTTACAAAGAAAAGACTGGTTTGTATACTACATCAATACAATAGTGGACGAGTTTGATCCGCATACGTATTATTTCGCTCCGGAAGATAAAGAGAAGTTTGATATAAGCATGTCTGGAAAATTTGAAGGGATAGGTGCCAGATTGCAGAAAAAACCTGAGGGAGCGAAAATTGTGGAGATTATTTCTGGAGGTCCCGTATGGAGAGATCAACAGCTAGAAGTTGGAGATGAAATACTTAAAGTAGGCCAAGGTGGAGAAGTGCCCGTGAATATTGTGGGTATGCGCCTAGAGGATGCTATAAAACTAATAAAAGGGCCTAAAGGCACGGTAGTTGATTTGACGGTTAGAAAGGTAGATGGCAGTGTGGAAGAAATTTCTTTAACGAGAGACGTGGTGGAATTGGAAGAAAGTTATGCAAAATCCGCTACAGTAAAGAAAGAAAATAATAAATACGGCATTATTAACTTGCCTAAATTTTATGTAGACTTTGAAGATTACGGAGAGCGAAATGCGGCAACAGATGTAGCTAAAGAAGTAGAGCTATTGAAGGAAGAAGGTATTGAAGGTCTGGTGATAGATTTAAGAGACAATGGCGGAGGTTCCTTAAAGACTGTAGTAGAAATGGCCGGGCTTTTTATTAAAGATGGGCCTGTGGTACAAGTTAGGTCTTCTGGAAAAGAGAAAGATGTTTATGAGGACAAGGACGAAAGAATCCAATGGGATGGTCCTTTGGTTATTCTAGTTAACGAATTATCTGCCTCGGCTTCTGAAATTTTAGCTGCTGCTATGCAAGACTATAAAAGAGCTGTGGTAATCGGGAGTAAGCAGACTTTTGGAAAAGGCACAGTACAAAATGTTATTCCATTAGAGAACATAGTTAGAAGTAATGAGCATGGAGACTTAGGGGCAATTAAACTTACCACTCAAAAATTTTATAGAATTAATGGTGGCTCCACCCAATTGGAAGGAGTAAAAAGTGACGTCGTAGTTCCAGACCGTTATAGCTATATAGATCTTGGAGAAAGAGATCAAAGAAACCCGCTGAGCTGGGATAAAATTTCTCCTGCAGACTACAAGCCTTGGGACGGTTATATAGATTATGAGGCTACGATAGAAAGTAGTACTAAAAGAATGGCTTCTAACCCACAGCTAGCCCTTATTGAGGAAAACGCTAAATGGTTGAAGGAGCAACAAGATACAAATGTGGTATCCCTAAATTTCGATACCTACAAGAAAGAGGAAAAAGCAGATCGTGAGAAGTCTAAGTATTTTAAATCTATCTCGGATTACGATTCACACTTGACTTTCGAATCTTTAAAATATGAAGAGGAATTGTTTACTCAGGATCCTGATTTAAGAGAAAAGAGAAATCGCTGGCACAATGACCTGGCCAAGGATGTATATGTAGAAGAGGCTATTAATGTTCTTCAGGATTTAAAAATTAATAATATTAAGAACGGAAAACTGGCGAGTGTAAAGGGTTAATATTAGAAAAATCCTTGCTGTTATAATACCAAGTTAAAAAAGCCTTCATGTATCATGGAGGCTTTTTTGAATACTTATCTTGCCAAACGTTTAAGGCTGATATGCTAAGACTAAAAAATAGGAATTATGAGTAAAAAAGTACTTTTATCGTTTCTTTTTAGTGTTTTTATTCTAGTATCTTGTTCAGAGGATACCTCATTTGAACCAGAAATACCTCAGCCGGAAATTAGCGAGCAGTTAGATGTAATAGTAAGTTCTGATCTGCGCCTTAACCCTTCTGGTTATGCTCCATTATCGGCCCGTTTAAATTTTGTTACCGGGGAAGACGTGGATATGCAATTAAAAGTTGTAGGCAAAAATGGGGTTGATTCGGACATCGTTAAACGCTTTAATAATTTAGGCACAGATTTTAGTATCCCCGTTCACGGTCTATATGCGAATACGTTAAATGTACTGGAATGTACTTTTTACGATAGATCTGGAGCTGACCTGGGAACCCAAAGTTTTACTTTGCAAACAGGGACTCTTCTTGGCGATCTCCCACTGATAACTATCCAAGAGGCTAAATTAAGTGAAATGGAACCTGGTATGACCTTAGTTAGTTATTTCGGGCACAATGGTGAGTTGTTTCCACAAAGACCTTTTATTTTTGATTCTTTCGGTGATATTAGATGGTACCTGGATTATAAAAGTCATCCACGGTTAAACCAATTGTTTTATGATGATGGAATAGGACGGCTGGCCAACGGAAACTTTTATTTTGGATCTGGGGGCGGTAATTTTGGTGGATCAGCAGATAATGCTATTTATGAAGTGGATCTTTTTGGACAGATTATAAATACTTGGGAAATGCCGAATTACGGTTTTCATCATCAAGTAAAGGAAAAACCAAATGGAAATTTTTTAGTAACCGTTAATAAATTAGGAGCTTCCACGATAGAAGATCATATAATTGAGATAGAGAGAGATTCCAAGGAAATAATAAATGTTTGGAATTTAAATACCTCTTTAGACAATTCAAGAAGGACCCTTACAGATGATGTTCAGGATTGGATACACGTCAATGCGGTAACCTACGATGAATCGGATAATAGTATTATTATTTCCGGGAGGACTCAAGGTCTAATCAAGCTTACGGAAGATAATAGAGTTGTGTGGATTATAGGACCCCATAAGGATTGGGACATGGCTGGTGATGGTACTGATTTGAATCAATTTCTATTACAACCATTAGATAGAAATAATATCCCTATAGATGAGCTTGGCGTAAGAAATGGCGATGTTAACCACGCTGATTTTGAGTGGAATTGGTACCAGCATGCTCCAGTCTTAAAAAGCAACGGAAATATTATGCTTTTTGATAATGGCGATAATAGGAATTTTACAGGATCTAGTACCTACAGTAGGGCGGTAGAATTTGAAGTGGATGAAGCATCTAAAACCATAAAGCAAATTTGGCAGTATGGAAAAGAAAGAGGGGGAGAGACCTATTCAGCTATTGTATCGGACGTAGACTATTTAGAATCTTCGGATCATGTCTTGTTTTCTCCAGGATCTATAACTTTTAATGGTGAAATTTATGGTAAGTCAATTGAAGTGGATTATGCCAGCAAGGAGGTTATATTTGAAGCTACTATAACTCCACCAACCGCATTTTTTAATTTAATTACATTTCACAGAACGGAAAGACTACCTCTTTATCCTGAGTAGGACCCGTCTAAATGCCTTAATTTACCATTCTTTAGAAATCTTAGTACCCCTTTAAAACAGTACCATACAATTTCCTTAAGGTCCTTGTTATTGAGTCAATAGCCAAGTTAGGTTAGCTCTGATTGTGATTGTTTATATAGTATTCTTGATGGATGTCTTTTATCCACAAGGACCATGGCCTAAAATATTTTTCGTTGCTTAATCGCTAGTGATCATTTTCATAGATTCTGAATTAATACAATATCTTAGTCCGCTTGGGGCAGGACCATCTGGAAAAACATGGCCTAGATGTCCGTCGCAGGTATTGCACAAAACTTCCACCCGTACCATGCCAAAGGATACGTCTTTCTCATACTTTATGGCGTTGGCTTTTATTGGCTGGGTAAAGCTAGGCCAGCCAGTACCTGATTCAAATTTAATAGTGGAATCAAATAGTGGTGAATTACAACATACGCAAGCGTATTCCCCAGCTTCATGTATGGAACACAATGCACCAGAGTGAGGTCTTTCTGTTCCTTTTTTTCGGGTTATGCGAAATTGTTCGGGGGTCAAGACTTCCTTCCATTCCGCTTCTGTTTTTTCTACGCGTCTATCCGGAACGGGGTTTCCGCTTACAGCATAGTGCATTATATCTTTCCAAAGCAACATAGTTTTTTGTTTAAAGATAGTTCAGTATTACTCAATATCGAAGTTATTTTGCTTAAAAACTATCTAGGATTCTGTCGCATATTGGTTCCTAAACTTACAATAATATAGTATTGAAAGAATATGTGAAAGATTCTGTAAAAGAAACTATCCCCATTCATTAAGTCGGTTTGCATCGAGCTTTAAGAAAATAAATAATAGAGCAGTAAAACCTATGAGACTAGAGCCGCCATAGCTAAAGAAAGGAAGGGGAATACCAATGGTGGGTAAGATGCCAATTACCATCCCTACGTTAATAAAATAGTGTACCAGTAAGATGGAAATTACCCCATAGGCGTACATTCGGCTAAAATCATTTTTTTGTCGCTCCGCGAGGTATACAAGTCGCAACAATAAGAGGGTAAAAAGAATTACTACGGTGGTAGTACCTACAAATCCCCATTCTTCGCCTACCGTGGTAAAGATGTAATCGGAGTGCTGCTCCGGAACAAAGTCTCCTTTGGTTCGGGTGCCTTCCAAAAAACCTTTACCGAAAAAACCTCCAGATTCAATTGCCTTTTCGGACTGGTAAGTATTATAGCCAATGGTCTTACGGATTAGTTCAAGTTTACTGGGGTCTTTCTCTAACCGCAACCAAAGACTAAAACGGTCTCTATGGCGTTGTTCAAAAACATTGTTAAAGACAAAATTTACGGAAAGTGAAAATAAAATAGAGGCCACGAAGACCATAATAATTGGAGCAATTGGAGCTTTAAAGGACGTTCTCTTTAAAACAAAGAAGAAAATGATTATCAGGCTTAAACCTATACCAACCCAGACAGTTCCAAACATTAAAGTAGTAACAAACACTAAAATGGCTAAAACAGCAATTCCCAGATAGAATAAAGGAAGCCCTTCTCTAAATAGCACAAAAATAAGTGCCAAAAACACCAATGCACTTCCGGGGTCGGGTTGGGGTATGATTAGAATTACCGGGACTAAAATTATTAGAAAAGCATAGAACTGATCTTTTCTTTTTTTAATATCCGTCTGAATATCGCTCAGGTATTTAGCCAAGGCTAAGGCCGTAGTTACCTTGGCAAATTCCGATGGCTGAAAATTGAAAAAACCTAAATTATACCATGATGTAGCCCCTGCGATGGTTTTACCAAAAACAAACAGACCCAATAAAAGTACAATTGAAATAATATAAAGGACACTTGAAAACCTCTCATAAAACCCAGATTCTAGGGCCAGAATTACAATAACGCTAAGAAAACTCAGAATAATAAAAAGGAGCTGTTTTCCGTATAGCTCACTAAAGTCGAAAATAGAGGCATTGTTGTCAGTAAAGGTACTCGAGTAAATATTTAACCAACCAATACCTACTAAGAGTAAATAAAATACTATGGTAAGCCAATCTAAACGCTTAAGGATGTTCTTACCAGACATACTCGTTTATCTTGAATTCTTCACCACTATATGGTTTAGCATATTCGTGTTCAAGAGTTTTCTCTAGCATTCTTTTTTCTAAATCTTTTCTACTTATCTCTCCTTTTAAATATTTCTCGATAAGTAAGGAAGCAATGTGACCTGCATACCTTGAGCCGTAATATCCGTTTTCGATATAAACAGCCAAGGCTATTTTGGGGTTGTCTACCGGGGCAAAGGCCACAAACACAGAGTGATCCGTTAATTGTGTTTTTTCACCATCTATTTTGGTGTAGTTTTCAACGGTTCCGGTCTTTCCTGCAATTTCAATCCCTGGAACTTGTACCCATCTAGCGGTTCCTTTGTTATAAACGTCAGCCATACCTTGTACAACAGGTTCGAAATGTTTCCTATCGATGGTGGTATATTTTGGTGCTGTAAAGTGGGGATTTTCTATGTTTTCTCCTTCTACTTTTTTAAGAATGTGAGGGGTGAAATAAAACCCTCTATTTGCAATTGCTGCGGTCATATTCGCCAGTTGAACAGGAGTAACGGCTACTTCACCCTGCCCAATTGAGTTAGAGATTATATAAGAGGAAGCCCAGCGATTATCTCCATACCATTTGTCGTAATACTCCTTTCCAGGAATTCTACCTGGTCTTCCGGTTGGCAAATCGTAGCCCAAAAAGTTTCCAAGACCAAAACTCTTAATATGTTTTTCCCAAGTGTCTTGACCTTCATCAGTAGTTGGAAATTTTTCATATATTTTTCTAAAGGTGCCCGCAAAATAGGCATTGCAAGAATTATATATGCCGCTATTTAAATTTCTTGTTCCTCCGCCACAGTGACACCCTCTTTTGGTTCGGCCAACATAAAAGCCATTATAGCATTTAATGGTTGTACTTGGTTGTATAACACCTTCCTGAAGGGCTACCAAAGCATTTAGAGTTTTAAATGGCGAGCCAGGCGAACCTTCTGCCGATATTGACCTATCAAAAAGTGGTTTCGCTATAGTATCGTAATGTAATTTGCTGTAATTCCTGGAACGTTCTCGTCCTACCAATAAGGCAGGATCGTAAGTGGGGCCTGATATCATGGCCAGTATTTCACCCGAGGAGGGTTCAATAGCGACAATACCTCCGCGTTTGCCATTCATTAACCTCTCTCCATATTCCTGAAGAATTTTATCCAGGGTGAGAGTAATCTCTTTCCCTTGCTGAGGTAAGGTGTCGAGTATTCCTCCTTTATAAGGACCAATATCTCTATTGAAACGATCTTTTTGGATGTATTGTACGCCTTTGCGACCTCTTAGAATTTCTTCGTATTGTTGCTCAACTCCAGTGCCGCCGGTTAATTCTCCTTGGACGTAATACGGATTTTTCTGAAGGTCTCTTTCATTTACTTCACGGATATAGCCCAGCACATTAGCTGCGGCATTGGTATTGTAGTAACGCAGAGATCTTTTTTGAATGTAGAAGCCCTCGTATTTACGCATTTTTTCCTGTAACCTGGCGTAGTCTTCTTTAGATAATTGAGGAACCAAAACAGAAGGCAGTCTTGGCGAATAGATTCTTGCCTTGTTTAGCTTTCGAATAAAGGCTTCTTTTTCCACACCAATTAATTGGCAAAATTCTAAAGTATCTAAGGGTTTAACTTCACGAGGAATAACCATTACATCATAGGCAGGATCGTTTCCTACAAGGAGTAGACCATTCCTGTCATAAATATAGCCTCTTTCGGGATAGTCATAAATTGCTTTTATTGCGGTGTCTTCTAAAACCTGATTAGGAGAAAAACTAAAAATTTGTAAATAAGATAGTCTACCAATAAAGGTAATCCCAATTAATACAATGATGGAAGACAATAATAGTTTTTTCATTGATAAGCTTTTTCCTGATACCTACTCAGTCTTTTTTTGCACTAAACAAAGATCCGAAGAGCAAACATAAAATTAGAGTAGCCAGGCCGGTAAAAACAATTTTCTTCAAAATTAGCAGCATATTTGATAAACTAAAACTTTCTAGCATAAAGAATATCAAATGATGTGTTATAATTAATAACGCCAAAAATGTAATTTGTTGTGCCCTAGTAGAGTTAGATAATTTAAAACTTTGAAACTCGTAATTTACACCAAACACAAAACGCATTATTGTAGGTCTAATGTAGGCTACCGTGACTGTGGCAGCCGCGTGCAATGCCAAGGTGTCTGAAAACAGGTCAATACAAAAACCCAAAAGGAAACTTATGACAATAAAAGCAGCTCTATTTTCCTTTATGGGATACCAAAAAAGGAATAGGATATAAACCATAGGGTTTATGAAACCAAAAAAATTAAGCCTATTAAATACCAAGACCTGCACTAGAACGAGTAGCGTAAATCTAAGGATGTTAATAAAATAAGAATTATTGATCATTTGCAATTTCAGCTTCTAATTCTAATATTTCTGGTCTATTTTTATTATAAATTATATAGACATTTTTAAGATTACTCATGTCGTTAAATAATTCTACATCTATACTATAAAAGCTTTTGGAGACATTTAAGTCAAAACTTTTAATGGTCCCGATGGGGATGTTTTCTGGAAATATACTAGACATCGCCCCTGTTACAATTGTGTCCCCGACGAGGAGGGGCACTAATCTAGGAATATCCACTAATTTCACCTCGTCGTATCTAACTCCATCCCATATTAAAGACCCGAAATAGTTAGTGTTCTTTATTTTTGCATTTATGTTCGACTTGGTATTTAAAATGCTTTGAACAGAGGAATAGCCGTTAGAAGTATGTTCAATAATGCCTAAAATGCCATTGGCAGTTATTACCCCCATATCTTGTTTAACACCTTCCTTTTTTCCTTTGTTTATAGTAATATAGTTGTTTGGATTTGTATAACTATTTTTGATAATCTGTGCAGATAATATGGTATAACTAGCCTTTGCAGTATCAATTTCTACAGAGTCTGTTTGTCCTTGATTAAATATGATGTTTCTAAGTTTCCTGTTTTCTTCTAACAGTCTTATGTTTTCTTCGTCTAAATCAAAATAGGTTGAAATTCCATCGGCGGTATTGTATATAGAACCGGAAATCCAATTTGTAGAATTAAAGTATTTGGAACGATGATAAGAATGAGAATTTATGGTAAAACCTAAAGAAATAAAAAGTAGTAATATGTAAAGCAACGAGGTCTTAAACCTTATGATAAAATTTATTATCTGCTGCATTCACTGAATATGTTAAGTTTCTTTATTCGATGCTTTGTATTTGCACTAATACCTAAATTGGGACTATTTTATTAGGATGCTTTTATAACGTTCCAGATTTTTTAAAGATATGCCAGTGCCTCGAACAACAGCCCTTAAAGGATCCTCTGCTATATAAACTGGTAAATCTGTTTTCTGAGATAGCCTTCTGTCTAAACCTCTTAGCATAGAACCTCCACCGGCTAAATAAATACCCGTATTGTAAATATCTGCAGCAAGTTCCGGTGGTGTCTGCGACAGTGTTTCCATTACGGCATCTTCTACTCGTAAAATCGACTTGTCTAACGCCTTGGCAATCTCTCTAAAGGAAATGGATACCTGCTTTGGTTTTCCAGTTAAAAGATCCCTCCCCTGAACGGACATTTCATCAGGTGGGGATTGAAGGTCTTCTGTGGCCGAACCAATTTGTATTTTAATGTTTTCTGCTGTACTCTCTCCTACATATAAATTGTGTTGGGTACGCATATAATAAATAATATCATTGGTAAATACATCTCCTGCAATCTTTACAGATTTGTCGCAGACAATTCCTCCAAGAGCAATTACGGCAATTTCTGTAGTTCCTCCTCCTATGTCTACAATCATATTACCTTTTGGTTGCATAATGTCTAAACCTATCCCTATAGCAGCAGCCATAGGTTCATGAATTAGGTAAACTTCCTTCCCATTTACTCTTTCTGCGGATTCTTTTACTGCCCGCATCTCCACCTCAGTGATTCCAGAAGGGATACAAATAACCATTCGCAATGCTGGTGGAAACCATTTTTTCTTGAGAGCAGGAATGTTCTTTATGAACATATTTATCATCTTCTCCGAGGCATCAAAATCAGCAATTACTCCATCCTTTAAAGGCCGGATGGTTTTTATATTTTCATGAGTCTTCCCCTGCATCATGTTGGCTTCTTTGCCAACAGCAATGATTTTACCGCTGATACGGTCTCTTGCTACTATAGACGGACTGTCTACAACGACCTTATCTGCGTGAATAATTAAAGTGTTCGCGGTACCTAAATCTATAGCTATTTCCTCGGTTAAGAAATCAAAAAATCCCATTGGCGTTCGTTTGGTTTCGGGTTAAAGGGTGTATTTCATCGACAAAAGTAGTAAAATTAATGCTTAAAATGACGTGTGCCTGTCATTACCATGGCAACGTCATGTGCATTGCAGTAATCTATACTTAATTGGTCTTTTATGGAACCACCCGGTTGAATAACGCTGGTTATTCCATTATTATTGGAAATCTCAACACAATCCGGAAACGGAAAGAAAGCATCACTGGCCATCACCGCTCCATCTAAATCAAAATTAAAACTTTTTGCCTTGTGTATCGCCTGATTTAAAGCATCTACTCTCGAGGTTTGTCCGGTTCCACTTGCGCATAATTGTTTGTTCTTGGCAAGGACTATTGTGTTCGATTTTGTATGCTTACAAAGTTTGGATGCAAACAAAAGGTCTTCTAACTCTCTATCGTTTGGTTTTCTTGAGGTTACATAATCTAAATCGGCTAAGCTGTCGGTTCTTGCATCTTTGTCTTGAACAAGTATACCATTTAGACAAGTTCTAACCAATACTTCCGGAAACTCAGCAGGTTTTTGTACAAGGATTATTCGGTTCTTTTTTCCTCTGAGTATTTCTAGGGCTTCTTCGTCATAAGACGGAGCAATTACGACTTCACAAAATAACTTGTGAATTTCTGTTGCAGTGGCCACATCAATAGTTTTATTGCTTATGAGAATACCTCCAAAAGCAGAAACAGGATCTCCTGCAAGTGCATCAACATAAGCCTGGCGAATAGTATCTCTAGTTGCAAGGCCACAGGCATTATTATGTTTTAAAATGGCAAAAGTAGGCTGATCGTTCCTAAACTCTTCCATGAGATTTACCGCCGCATCTACATCCAATAGGTTGTTGTAAGAGAGTTCTTTGCCGTGAAGTTTGTCAAAGACAGCGTCAAAGTCACCATAAAAAGTTCCCTTTTGATGTGGATTTTCCCCATACCGCAAAGTTCTTCCCTGAGGTTCACTTAACTTAAATGATTTTATTTCTTCTGTTTTATTAAAGTAATTGAAAATGGCCGAGTCATAATGCGACGAAATGTTAAAAGACTTGGCAGCAAAGTGTTTTCTGTTTTCTAAACTGCTTTCTCCATTTTGATTGTTTAACATTTCAAGAAAGGCATCATAATCAGACATAGAGGAGACACAAAGAACGTCTTTGTAATTTTTTGCAGCTGCTCGTATAAGCGAAATCCCTCCTATATCAATTTTTTCAATTATTTCCGATTCACTACCATCTTCGGCTACCGTTCTTTCAAAGGGATACAAATCTACTATTACTAGATCTATTTGCGGGATGTTGTATTCTGTAATTTGGGCTAAATCCGAAGGATTGTCCTGCCTGTTTAAAATACCGCCAAAGACTTTTGGATGCAACGTTTTAACCCTCCCTCCAAGAATGGAAGGGTAGGAAGTAACCTCTTCCACAGCTACTACATCTACTCCTAAGTCTTTAATAAATTTTTCTGTGCCTCCCGTCGAATATATGGTAACACCAAGGGCAGATAGTTTCTCAACTATTGGTGCTAAACCATCTTTATGAAAAACGGAAATTAGGGCTGATTTAATCTTTTTTGTCTCACTCATTTTTTATAGCTTCTCAAGTATCCTAAAGGAAACAAATGTAATTTTTTTGAAGCTATAAACCGGGGTGGGTTATTAACAAAAAGCCTAAAGTTTTAAAGAATTTCAGCTACCGATGCTGTAATGAATTCTAAAAACTCTTCATCTTGAGCTGTAAACGGATCAACGGTGTTAGAATCAATGTCAATCTGCCCAATGTTTTCTCCTTTTACAAAAAGAGGTACAACGATTTCAGATTTGACGGATATACTACAGGCAATATAATTATCCTGCGCCTTAACATCAGGAACAACAAAATTCTTATTACTTAATGCCACCTGTCCGCAGATGCCTTTGCCAAAAGGAATTATAGTATGGTCTGTCGGAGTACCGGCGTAAGGGCCCAATTTAAGTTCTTCTTTTTTGCCATTCCGAAAATAAAAACCAACCCAGTCGTAATAAGGAACGTGTTTTTGCAACAAATTACATACCGCCTGCATTCTTGAATTTACAGGGTTCTCAGTGTTTTGTAAAATTTCCTTTACTTCAGGTTTTAAAGAATTCAACATAAGACTGTTTTTTGCAAAAGTATTAAACCTCTGTTAGCTAATCTTTAAATATTTTACCTAAAAAATCGTTAATTTAGAATATACTTCTATTCTTTTAAGGAGAATAGTATAATTTTGTATAGAATGAAATCGAAAGGACTACAGTTTTTTGCCGTTCTGATGGCTATATGTGTTTTAGCCTCGACTGTCTCATGGACGGTTGAGAAACACTATTGCATGGGCCATATGGTAGATTTGGCTGTATTTAGCTCGGCCTCTAGTTGTGAAATGCAGTTGCCCTCGAAGGTTTCTGAGACAGAGTCTAATTTGGATTCTTGTTGCAAAGATGAGGTTTTTGTGGTGCATGGGCAGGACGATTTAAACTTGTCTTATATAGATGTTGACTTAGAAGAAGTATCTTATATTCTCGCTTATTCATTTGTAAAGTATCTGTCACTAAAACAAGACACTCACGAGGTAAAAGTTTACGGTAATAAACCTCCCCCACTTTTGGTTCGAGATATTCAATTACTCGACCAGGTCTTCTTAATTTGATTTATTTGATTTAGTGCTATCCTAGAAGCTTAAATGGGTTTCTAAATAGTGCAGACCTTAGTTTTTAAACTATTATAAATTGAATAAATCAATACATAATGAATACATCATATACTATAAATGGAATGACCTGCGACAGTTGTGTCCGTTCTGTTACTGAAAAGATTTTATCAGTAGTGGGCGTAAGCAGTGTCGAGGTTAGTCTTGCAAATTCGCTCTTAGAATTTGAATCTGAAGAAAAAATACCCATTGAATTACTGCAAAATGTATTGGGGACAAAATACATCCTAGAAACAGGTAAGACTGCTGAAGCAAATAAGACATCCTCTTTTCAGGAGGAAGAAAGGGAGTCTAAATGGAAACAGCTACGCCCCTTATTTTTAATTTTCACCTATCTAACTGTGGCTACTTTTCTATTAAACAGGGACAATTGGCAACTCGATAGTGCCATGTATGACTTTATGGGCCTGTTTTACATTGTCTTTAGTTTTTTTAAATTTTTGGATCTTAGAGGTTTTCCGAAAAGCTTTAGGATGTACGATCCCTTAGCCAAAAGATTACCAATTTACGGGAGTATATATCCTTTTGTGGAATTAGTTCTTGGACTCTTTTTCCTTATGCGATGGAATCTGCTGATTGCCGTTATTGCCACAATAATTATTTTGGGAATTACCACTTTTGGTGTTGCCAAAAGCTTATTCGATAAAAAGAGTATTCACTGTGCATGTTTGGGAACAGTCTTAAAACTTCCAATGACAGAGGCGACTATTGTTGAGAATGTTATAATGCTGTTGATGGCATGTTATATGCTTTTCTCTAACTACTTATTCCTCTGGACATGAAAGTAAGATATATGATTATATTTTTATGGATCATTCCCGTCGGTCTCTGTGGGCAAGACTTTGTGGAAGGGATGGTTATGGAAGCTAATAACGAAGACAAGCATATTGGTCTTCCTGGTGCAAATGTCTATTGGATGAATTCCCCAATAGGCACAATAACTGCTGATGATGGTTCATTTAAACTGCCCTATAGTAAGAATTTTACGAGACTCATAATAAGTTATGTTGGTTTTCAAACAGATACTCTTTCGGTAAATAACCCACAAATGATTCATCATTGGCTAAAGCCTTCCAATGAACTAGAGGAGGTTGTAGTGTCTCAAAAGCGAGATGCGCTTCAAAAGACATTTTTTAGCGCCCAGAATGTAGTAACAGTAAATAGTGCAGAATTATTAAAAGCAGCTTGCTGTAATTTGGCAGAGTCTTTTGAAACGAATCCGTCGATTGATGTGAATTATTCTGATGCCCTTACTGGTACCAAACAAATTCAAATGTTGGGATTAACTAGTCCATATTTATTAATAACTCAGGAAAATATCCCTATGGTTCGGGGAGCATCTCAGACCTTTGGTCTAACCTATACACCAGGTACTTGGATAGAAAGTATTCAAATTTCCAAGGGTGCTGGTAGCGTTGTTAATGGTTATGAAAGTATCTCAGGTCAAATTAATACTGAGCTCTTAAAACCTTTTACAGAGACTCCACTCTTCTTGAATGCCTATGTAAATCGAAATGGTCGTATTGAAATAAATACCCATCTTAATCATAAGCTATCTGAGAAATGGAGTAGTGGCCTTTTTATACATGGCAATGGAAGAAACACTAAAGTAGATGAAAATGATGATGGTTTTTTAGATGTGCCGCTAGCTAGCCAGATAAATATTTTAAACAGATGGCAATACCAGGATGTTGAAAAGGGCTGGGTGAGCTTTATTAATATTAGAGCATTAAAGGATGAAAAACAATTGGGTCAAGTAAACTTTAATCCCTTAACCGATAAGTTTACCACCAATGCCTGGGGTAGTGAGATTAATACAAGAAGGTTTGATACCTCCATGAAGTTGGGTTATGTCTTCCCCTCCTTGCCTTTTCAGAGTTTTGGCTTTCAAACTTCCTATAGTTATCATAAACAAGATTCTTATTTTGGTTTTAATCAGTACGATATCAGACATGAGAGTGTTTATTCGAATTTTATTTTTAACTCTATTCTTGGAGATACCCGAAATAAATTTAAAACGGGGATAACCTATGCTTATGATGGCTATGAAGAAGAGGTGAATTTAGAGGATTACAGGAGAGTGGATACTAGTATCGGCGCGTTTTTTGAATATAGTTATGATCAACTGGATAAGGTTAGCCTAACCGCCGGAATAAGAATTGATGCTCATAATCGCCTAGGTACCTTTGTCTCCCCAAGGTTTCATATCAGATATACTCCATGGCCTACGGCAAGTATTCGGGGATCATTTGGAAGGGGAAGAAGAGCGGCTAATATTTTCGCAGAGAATCAGCAAATGTTTGCCTCTTCTAGAGAAATTGTACTAAGGCCAAATGGAGGAGAAGTCTATGGTTTTGATCCGGAAGACGCTTGGAATTACGGCATGAGTTTTCTTCAGCGCTTTACCCTTTTCAATAGACTAGGGAATATTTCTGCGGATTTTTACAGGACGGATTTTGTAAATCAGATTGTGGTGGATTGGGAAAATCCTAGGCAAGTACAATTCAGTAACTTGGATGGTAAGAGTTATGCCAATAGTTTGCAGCTCGAGTTTAATTATGAGATTCTTGATGGTCTGGATTTACGTACAGCTTATAAATATTATGATGTTAAAACGGAGTATAGTACTGGGCTTTTGCAAAAACCTATTCAACCTGAACAAAGGTTTTTTCTAAATTTGGGATATGAAACACCATTAAAAGAGAACGGGGCTCAGTGGCGCTTTGATTATACTTTTAATAGAATAGGTAGGCAGAGGTTGCCAGACACTTCTGACAATCCTGAAGCCTTTCGGCTTTCGGAGTTTTCTTCGGCATATAGCCTTATGAACGCACAAATAACAAAGTCGTTTAATAATAGTTTCGAGATATATGCCGGTGCAGAAAATATAACTAATTTTAGACAAGAAAACCCCGTATTGGGATCTCAGGATCCTTTTGGTCCGTATTTTGATACCACTATAGTATTTGCACCTGTTTTGGGAAGCATGTACTATGCTGGATTTAGATTTAAACTTTAATAATTAATAATATTAGTATGAAAACAATTATTGCTTTAATAGCAGTTCTGATGCTAACAGGATTACAGGCACAGGATAAAAATAAAAAACAAACATTTGAAGTAGACGGAAAATGTGAGATGTGTAAAATGAGGATAGAAAAGGCTGCCCTGGGAGTTAAAGGGGTGAAATATGCACAATGGGATATTCCTTCGCATCAATTATCACTGATTTATAATGAGGGCAAAACAGATCCTATGCAAATTAAAACCTCTCTTGTAAATGCAGGTCATGATACAAAAGAGTTAAAGGCTACTGAGGAGGCATATAATTCAGTTCATGCCTGTTGTAAGTATAGAGAAGACAATTCAGACGATACCAATCGACATTAGGACTACTGAAGTAGCGTTTTTCCTAAGTTATATTGTTTTGCTAGGATTCTTTTTTAGATAATACAACCTTTAAAAGGTTTGGTAAAAAAAACCACCCTATTTTCATAGGGTGGTTTTAAATATAATTACAAAGAATTATTACATCATTCCAGGCATTCCACCGCCTCCCATTGGAGGTCCTGCTGGAGGAGTGTCTTCTTTAATATCTGTTAATGCACATTCTGTAGTTAGAATCATACCTGCAACTGAAGCTGCATTTTCTAATGCTATTCTTGTTACTTTTTTAGGATCGATAATTCCGGCAGAAAGCATTTTTACATATTGTTCTGATTTGGCATCATAACCAAAATCTGCTTTTCCATCGTATACTTTTGCTACAACAACGGAACCTTCGCCTCCAGCATTTTCAACGATAGTTCTTAGAGGTGCTTCGATAGCTCTCGCAACAATTTGAAGCCCTGTTTCCTCGTCGCCATTTACCGCAGTTACTTTAGAAAGGACAGCTTTTGCACGGATAAAGGCTACCCCTCCACCGGCGACAATTCCTTCTTCTACTGCTGCTCTTGTAGCGTGTAATGCATCGTCGACTCTATCTTTTTTCTCCTTCATTTCAACTTCTGAGGCAGCTCCTACATAAAGGACAGCAACACCACCAGCTAATTTAGCCAGACGTTCCTGAAGTTTTTCCTTGTCATAATCAGAAGTAGTTGTTTCTATTTGAGACTTAATCTGATTTACTCTAGTTTTGATGTCTTTTACAACTCCCGATCCGTTTACTATAGTAGTATTATCCTTATCTATTGCTACTTTTTCACAAGTACCTAACATATCTAGAGTGGTATTCTCTAAAGAAAAGCCTCTTTCTTCAGAGATAACTGTGCCTCCTGTTAAAATAGCAATATCCTCTAGCATAGCTTTTCTTCTATCTCCAAATCCAGGTGCTTTTACAGCGGCTATTTTTAAAGATCCTCTTAGTTTATTTACAACTAAAGTAGCTAGGGCTTCTCCGTCAACATCTTCTGCTATGATTAACAATGGCTTTCCTGATTGAGCTACCGGCTCTAAAACTGGAAGCAAATCTTTCATCGTAGATATCTTTTTGTCGAACAAAAGGATATAAGGGCTTTCTAGATTCGAAATCATCTTATCAGAATCAGTAACAAAATAAGGAGATAAATATCCTCTGTCAAACTGCATACCTTCTACAACGTCTACATAAGTGTCTGTCCCTTTAGCCTCTTCTACGGTGATTACTCCTTCTTTTCCAACTTTTCCAAAAGCCTGTGCGATAAGATCACCAATAGTCTCATCATTATTTGAAGAAATAGTGGCAACTTGTTTAATCTTCTCTGAAGAGTCACCAACTTTTTTTGATTGCTTTGCTAAGTTTTCCACTATAGCTTCTACCGCCTTGTCGATTCCTCTTTTAAGATCCATCGGGTTAGCACCAGCAGCTACGTTTTTTAAACCTTCTTTTACGATTGCCTGCGCAAGTACTGTAGCAGTAGTGGTTCCATCACCAGCCAAGTCATTAGTTTTTGAAGCCACTTCTTTTACCATTTGAGCTCCCATGTCTTCAAGAGCGTCTACTAACTCTATTTCCTTAGCTACGGTAACCCCATCTTTAGTAACTACAGGAGCTCCAAAGGATTTGCTAATAATTACGTTTCTTCCTTTTGGACCCAAGGTTACTTTTACTGCATTCGCCAATGCATCTACTCCTCTGCGTAAGCCATCACGTGCTTCTATATCAAACTTTATATCTTTTGCCATTTTAGATTTAATTTAGTGGTTAAATAATCGCTAATATGTCGCTCTCGCGCATCATTAAATAATCGGAACCTTCTAGTTTTAGTTCTGTACCAGCGTATTTTCCATAAAGAACTGTGTCTCCAATCTTTACAGTAACTTGTTCATCTTTGGTGCCAGGACCCACTGCAACTACTTTTCCTTTTTGAGGTTTTTCCTTAGCTGTATCCGGGATATACAAGCCAGAAGCAGTCTTTGTTTCTGCAGCCATGGGTTCAATTAGAACTCTATCCGCCAATGGTTTAATGTTTACTTTAGCCATATTAATTAGTTTTTAGTTTATAATTTTCTTCATTTATCAGACAGAAATTATGCCAAGTGTCTAAAACTGACAAATTGGTAAAATAAAAATGCCAGCTTGTCATTGTGCTGGCATTTAATATTTTTTGTTATCCTAATAGTCTATTGGATAGTATCTATTGGATTGTTATTTTCTTGAGCAGGGGGTAATTGCTCAGGAACTTCTTCTGGAACTGTTTCTGGAACAACATCCTCAATCCCATCTCCTTGAAGCAGTTTCGATTCTGTTTCTCCAAAGCTGCCCTTTAGTGCTACATTGGAAAGCAGTATTAAGGCAATAAGAAGCGTAGCTAGGGTCCAAGTACTTTTATCTAAAAAGTCTCCTGTTTTTTTAACACCTCCTACTACTTGGTTGCCCCCTCCACCAAAAGAAGATGATAGGCCCCCGCCTTTAGGGTTTTGTACCATGATTACTAAAATCAATAGTAAACATACAACTATAATAAGGACTAAGAATATTGTAAATGTGCTCATTTAATCTTTATTTTCTTGCTGCAGTTTTTTCACTGCTTTTATTCGGCTTGCAAAGAAACTACTTTTTTCCGGATATTTCAAACTTAAAATCTTATAAGCCTGAAGTGCTTTTTTAAATTTTTTCTGCTCCAAATATACCCGCGCTAAAGTCTCTGTCATGAGTTCTTCTTTCTTTAGCTTATTTGAGATTTCTAAATCTACCTTTGTAACTTCTTTGGCCTGTGGAATTATTTTTGGTCTATTTTCGATAAACTTATCGATTAAGTCGAACTTTTTCTTTTTAGAATCAACTTCCTCGGAGATTTTTTTCTCGGACTTCAAAGTCTTCTTCACCGTGTTATCACTTCTATCAATAGTTTTAAATGAGGTAATTTGCAACCACTCCGCAAAAGAGTGTTTTTCCTTTTTAGTAAAGGGTAACGGTTTACCTATTTCTAGATCATTGTCTACCGAAAGATCTTTTTCCTTAGCAGGCCTTTCTTCTTTCTCTTTTTTGGTAAGAAATAAAGTAGGGTCTAGAATGTCGTCCGCATCTTTTATGCTTTGCGGAAGAGGCTGATCAATAGATTCTTGTAATAAATGAATATCTGCCTCAGGATTTGGTATTACGTCTTCGGCAATTATTTCTTTTTCTAAAAGGGTATTTTCTTTGCCCATTATAGAATCGGCGATAGAGTTCTGCAAAAAGACTTCTGAAGTGATAAAATCAAACAATATTTCCCTGTCGGCTGTGTAGGCCGCAGTAGTCTTAAGAGCGTTGTTATATTTAAAACTATTCTGGGTTTTTAAGCCTTTTAGATGAAGTGCTCTCGCAGCTTGAAAAAAAGGATAATTCTCTAAAATATGTTCCAGTTGTTTAGTCTGAATTTCGTTAATTCCTTGTCCAGGATTTTGAAGCAGGTATGTGAAATCTGAAACATTCATAATTTAGGACTTAGATTTAATTCTACCAATCGGCTAATGAGGCATTAAAAATATCTTGCGTAATCCTTTCAAAAATGGCCTGATGCGCTTCATCCCGTACACTCGACAATTGTGAATTTGCATCATAGTCATAAAAGAAAGAAAAGCGAGTCTCAAAGTCTACGTCTTCTTTAGTTTTATTAAAAAAGCGAACATTAACGGCAATGGTTAGCCGGTTTTGTGCAGCTCGTTGTTCTGCTGTTGCAGTCATTGGCGAAACTCTGTATTCTACAATTTCCCCTTCATATAATAAATCGCCATCCGAATTTACTAAATCCAAACTGGTTTGATTAAGTATTAAGTCTTGTAAGGCGAGAGTAAAATCTCTATCCAGTCCTGGATCAAAGGTAGAGCCGGGGCTTTGTGCGGCATAGTTCTGAAAATAATTTACCTGAAAAGTAGTAGCACTACCTACATCCCCCCCGGTGAAATTATAGGCTCCACAACCCAATAGAAGCAAGAGCAAACAAAGGGCAGAAGAGCGGGAAATTATTTTTTTCAAAAGAATAGTATTTTTAATTATAAATCGTATTGTTTTATTTTTCTATATAAGGTGCGCTCCGAAATTCCTAATTCTGAAGCCGCAGCCTTTCTTTTTCCTTTATTTCTCTCCAAGGATTTTCTTATTAACTCAATTTCCTTTTCCTGTAAGGACAAGGTTTCCTCCTCTTGGATTTCTTCTGCAAAATGATATTTGTCTTCTTGAATTATCTCTTTTCTAGGTTCAAGTTGAACTTCTGTAATTGGTAAAACTTGTAACCCACTTCCCTCGTCATGCAGCGTTTCTTTTAAAGATTCCTCTTCTTCGTTTCCATATATCTTTCTGATTAAAGTCTCGTTTTCCTCTTGTACTTTACTGGCATCCCCATCTTGCAGAAGCTTTAAGGTAAGCTTTTTTAGATCGTTTAGATCTCCTTTCATGTCAAAAAGGACCTTATACAGAATTTCTCTTTCGTTACTAAAATCTCCTTCACTGGTCTTTTTTTGAATTATAGCCGGGAGATTACTATTTTCCGAATTGGGCAAATAACTATTTAATACGTTACCGGTAATTTGTCTTTCGCTTTCTAATACAGATATTTGTTCTGCCACGTTTCGTAATTGCCTTATATTACCTGGCCAACGATACTTTATTAAGAGTCGAATGGCATCATCGTCCAGTCTTACGGTTGGCATTTTATACTTCTGTCCAAAATCGGAGGCAAACTTTCTAAATAACAAATGAATATCATTCTGACGGTCTCGTAGAGGAGGAAGATGTATTTCTACGGTACTTAATCTATAATAAAGATCTTCTCTAAACTTACCTTCCTTTATGGCCTTAACCATTTCCATGTTGGTAGCAGCTACAATTCTAACGTCTGTTTTCTGTACCTGCGAGGATCCTACTTTTAAAAACTCCCCATTTTCCAAAACTCTCAAAAGTCTAACCTGAGTTGTTAAAGGCAATTCACCTACTTCATCTAAAAAAATTGTTCCACCATCTGCAACTTCAAAATATCCTCTTCTGGTTTGGGTGGCTCCGGTAAAGGCTCCTTTTTCATGCCCAAACAATTCACTGTCAATGGTTCCTTCTGGTATGGCTCCACAGTTTACAGCGATGTATTTCGCGTGCTTTCTATGCGACAGAGAATGAATTATTTTTGGAATAACTTCTTTACCCACACCACTTTCACCAGTAACCAAAACTGAAATATCAGTAGGGGCAACCTGCATAGCTTTTTCTAAGGCTCGATTTAGCTTCACATCGTTGCCAATAATCTCAAAGCGTTGTTTTGTGGCTTGAATGTCTTCCATAATTAATTGTTTTCAGAATAACCAATTGCCGTTCCTTTCAATGTGGCGGAAGTGCATGATTCTATCTTAACCATAACAAAATCTCCTACCTTGTAATTTTCCTTTGGGAACACAACTACTGTATTCTGTGAATTTCGTCCCATCCATTCCGAAGAGGATTTTTTAGAAACTCCTTCTATTAATACTTCTTCTGTTTTTCCAATATGAAGTTGTGTTCTGTACAAACTGTGTGTCAGTTGTTTTTCAATAATTTCACTCAACCTTCTTTTTTTTGTTTCCTGGGGTACTGCATCTTCTAATTTTCTCGCTGCCAGTGTTCCGGGTCTCTCAGAATATGCGAACATAAAACCAAAGTCGTATTTCACATAGTCCATTAAGGATAAAGTGTCCTCATGATCTTCTTCTGTTTCAGTGGGAAAGCCTGTAATCATATCCTGGCTTATTGCACAGTCCGGAATTATTTTTCGAATATTATCAATAAGACTAAAATACTCTTCTCTTGTATGAAGACGATTCATTGCTTTTAAGATTCTATTACTTCCGCTCTGAACAGGCAAGTGAATATAATTACAGATATTTCTGTATTTAGCCATAGTCTTTACTACTTCCATGGTCATGTCCTGTGGATTGGAAGTAGAAAAACGAATTCTTAGCTTTGGTTGTGCCTCTGCGACCTTTCCCAAAAGCTGAGCAAAGTTTACCGAAGTTGCTTTTTGAATTTCCGAGGCCTCCTTAAAATCTTTTTTAAGTCCCCCGCCATACCACAAATAGCTGTCAACGTTTTGCCCTAACAAGGTAACTTCTTTAAAACCTCTGTTCCATAAATCATTTACCTCCTCTACAATAGAATGTGGATCCCTGCTACGTTCCCGACCTCTGGTAAAAGGCACTACACAAAAGGTACACATATTGTCGCACCCTCTTGTAATAGAAACGAAAGCAGTTACGCCATTAGAATTCAGCCTTACAGGGGCAATATCTCCGTAAGTTTCCTCTTTAGATAAGATTACATTAACCGCATTTCTTCCCTCATCAACATCCCGTACAAGATTTGGTAAGTCCTTATAGGCATCAGGACCAACCACCATATCTACTATCTTTTCTTCTTCGAGTAATTGACTTTTTAGGCGTTCGGCCATACAGCCCAGAACTCCAACTTTCATATGTGGTCTTGTTTTTTTAACTGCGTTGAATTTTTCCAATCGCTTTCTTACGGTAAGTTCCGCTTTTTCTCTGATAGAGCAAGTATTCACCAAAACCAGATCTGCATCGTTAAGGGAATCGGTAGTATTAAAACCCTCTTTAGAAAGTATGGAGGCAACGATTTCACTATCGGAAAAATTCATTTGACACCCATAACTTTCTATGTATAGTTTGCGGGTGTTGCCAAGTTTAATTCCATTCTTTACAGATGTACCTTGAACTTTCTCGTCGATAATTTTTTCCATTTGCCTTCCTCCTATTAACCAAAATATTTAGAGGCGCAAAGATAGAACATTATGACTATTGATGACAAATTGACAGTCAATTATTTAACGCTATCTAAGACGGTAGTCTCTAAACAATGGTATAATCTTTCCAAAAGTTTAAATAATCAACCTAATCAACAGATATCATTTTAATTTGGCTATCCGTTGCCATGGCATTGATTTTGGTTATATAATCGGCAAATAAACTTTTTAGATTGCTCAGTTCCGTATCGAGTTCTTTTTTTACCACTTTGAAAAATTCCTCTGCCTGGTTGGTGGGGATATAATCCCCTCTTTGTGAATCCTGCATTAAAAACGCAAGCCTATTGTTAATTCTGATACCATAATTCAAAGGGTCTTGCCTACTTTGGTTTTTGGTCATATGTATACTATTCTCAATCTTCCCAAGTTTTGTTTCGAATTCAGCAACTATGTCTTGCAATTCTTTTGAAGAAGATGCCTTGTTTTTAATATATTCCAGATCTGTCTTTACAGATCGGATATCAATTATTGCCTGATTTGCCTTAGTGACCTCATCTCTCACTTGTACGAGGAAGTTGAACTGTTTTTCAAAATCCTCTGAAGTGTTTGGAAGTCTCGGGTCTTTAATAATTTCAAATTCTTCCACCCTGGTTTCTCCATTATACCTTAGCCTTACTTTATAGGTTCCGGGGACTGCTTTTGGGCCTCTATTTGGGGAAGAATATAAAACCATCCCTTCAAAACTTTTAAAGCCTGGATATCTCATATCCCAAATAAAACGATTCCCACCAGAATTTACACTTATAGGTTTGGTGGCAGAAGGATCTAGCTTATTTATTTTTGCCTGTGAATCAAATTTTTGAATTAAGCCTCCTGAAGCATCCAATATCTCCAGACTAATGGAATCTGTTTCTTTTTTATCCTTAATATAGAAATGGATGATGGCTCCATTAGGATGATTTTTTCCTTCCAGACGCATATCTGGTTTACTCCAGCCGCCAGACTGCTGTGTTCTATAAGCCGCATCCGGTTTGTATAGAAAGAAATCACTTTTGGCCATTTCATCGGAAAGTTGATGCAAGGGGGTTAGATCATCAATCATCCAGAAGCTTCTTCCATGGGTAGCTGCAATTAAGTCATTATCTCTAACTGCCAAATCTCTTATCGAAGTAACGGGAAGATTTAATTGAAAAGGGGTCCAATTTAAACCGTCATCAAAAGAGATGTACATACCCCATTCTGTGCCGGCATATAACAGACCTTCCCTTACTTTATCCGATCTTATTGCCCTAGTGTAATAGTTTTCTTTAATGCCATTTGTAATTAAGGTCCAACTGTTCCCGTAGTCTGTAGATTTATAAAGATAAGGAGTGTAGTCTCCAAATTTATAGGAAGTAGCTGCCACATAGACCACTCCTTTTTTAAAAGGACTTGGTTCTATACAATTTATCATGTTTAATTTAGGGGACATTCCAGGTGGGGGTGTAATATCTGTCCAGGTACCACCGTCGTCTCTAGTGATATGAATTAGTCCGTCATCACTCCCCACATAAATTACCCCTTTTTCTAAGGGAGACTCCGCTATGGCAAATAAATTGGAGTAAAATTCTGCTCCTGTGTTATCTTGTGTAATGGGTCCACCAGAAGATTTAATAGTTTCTGGAAGTGCCCTAGTGAGATCCGGAGAAATAACCTTCCATGACTGCCCTTCATTGGTTGAAATATGCAAAAAATTGGAGCCGGCATACAATCTGTTTTTATCATGAATACTAAAAGAGACCGGATAATTCCAGTTAAAACGATATTTCATTATTTCAGCACCTGAACCGGCAGGATTATCTGGCCAAACATTGGTAGACCTAGTTTGATCAAGAGAATGATCTAATCGCATCATATAGCCTTTGTATGTGCCTCCATAGACAATATCATTATTTTTAGGATCGGGGGCTAAATGAGCACTCTCACCTCCAGCGGTATTTTCCCAGTCTTTTTCTCCTATACTGTTGCTTGCACTTCTATGTGCTATTCGGACGGTAGAATTGTCCTGTTGTGCTCCATAAATACGATAAGGAAATGCATTATCTGTGGTTACGCGGTAAAATTGTGCCGTTGGCTGATTGTGATAAGTAGTCCAATTAGTTCCACCATCATTGGAAACCTGCGCACCACCATCATCCGCGATTACCATACGTTGATTGTTGTTAGGATCTATCCATAAATCGTGATGATCTCCATGTGGCGCATTTTTAAGGGTAAAAGTTCGCCCACCATCCGTGGATACACCATAACTTACATTCATCACATAAACCTTGTTTTTGTCTTGCGTATCTGCGTAAATTCTGCTGTAGTACCACGCTCTTTGTCTTAAGGCTCTATTTTCATTTACCTTTTCCCAGGTTTTTCCTGCATCATCAGATCTAAAAAGACCCCCATCTTCGGCTTCTATTATGGCAAAAACTCGGTTAGAGTCTACTGGAGACACACTAATGCCTACAATACCCCAAGGGCCTGCAGGAAGACCATCATATCCCGAAATATCGGTCCATGAGTTTCCACTGTCCGTACTTTTATATAATTTACTATCCTCCCCACCACTGTCCATTCTATAACCATTTCTTTTCATCTCCCAGGTCGAGGCATATAAGATTCTAGGATTCTTGGGGTCTATGACGAAGTCTCCGGCTCCAGCTTTTGTGCTTTCGAAAAGAATGTTTTCCCAGCTCGTACCCCCATCAATACTTTTAAATACTCCTCTTGTTTTATTTGGAATCCATAGGTTTCCAATGGCAGCAACGTATACTATATCAGGGTTTGATGGGTGAATTCGAATACGGGAAATGTGTTCCGAACCTTCAAGACCCAAAAATCTCCAACTTTCTCCCGCATCCTCACTTTTCCAAATACCATTTCCTGAAGAAACATTTCCTCTAAGAGTTTGTTCACCTTCACCAACATAGATCACATTAGGATCAGATTCTGATACGGCAATTGCTCCTATAGAACCACCAAAAAATCCATCAGAAATGCATTGCCAGGTACTCCCGGCATCTTCCGTTTTCCAAACTCCTCCTCCGGCCGTGCCCATATAATATAAGAGGTCATTACTATTTACTCCTGTCACTGTGCCAGCTCTTCCTCCTCTAAAGGGTCCTACAAGACGCCATTCAATGGAGTTGTAAAGGGATTCGTTAAAAGGGTTTGTGTTTTTGTCTTTCTTTTTTCGTTGAGAATTAGTTGTATTTGGGGCCAAAAATATAAGAGCGCCAACTAGAAATAGAATTTTTTTAAACATAGAAATTTAATTAGTGTATTGGATAAAAATAAGACATTTATTCCGTCTTTTAAGGACGTTGATATAATTGATTAATGGCTTAGTTAATTAGCTGAATTCCCTAAAACACGAACTTTTTTTAAGGTTGTATTTGGTGAAGAAGGAATAGAAATAAAAAATTTGACATACTTTTGTTTTTTCAAAAATTAATGAATGGCTAAGAACTTAGTAATCGTAGAGTCCCCTGCAAAGGCAAAAACAATTGAAAAATTTCTTGGGAAAGATTTCAAGGTAGAATCGAGTTTTGGCCATATTGCCGACCTCCCCTCTAAGGAACTTGGAGTGGATGTGGAGAAAAATTTTACACCTAAATATATAGTAGATCAGGATAAAAAAGCTCTGGTAAAAAAACTCAAAGACTTAGCAAAAAAGGCTGAAGTTATATGGCTCGCAAGTGATGAAGATAGAGAAGGAGAGGCTATTTCCTGGCATTTGGCAGAAACTCTGAAACTAGACAGAGATAAGACCAAAAGGATTGTTTTTAATTCCATTACGAAGTCGGCTATTCAGAAGGCTATTGAAAATCCCAGAGAGATTAATTACGACCTTGTTAATGCCCAGCAAGCAAGAAGAGTGTTAGATAGATTAGTTGGTTATGAGCTTTCCCCAGTGCTGTGGAAAAAAATTAAGCCAGGTTTGTCTGCGGGAAGGGTGCAATCGGTTGCTGTAAGATTAATTGTGGAGCGTGAAAGAGATATCGATGTTTTTACTCCTCAGGCGGCGTACAAGGTTGTGGCCGAATTTAAAACAGCAGCTGGAAGTCTGTTTTCGGCTCGACTCCCAAAAACATTTGAAACAAAATCCAGTGCAGAGGCCTTTCTCTCATCCAATCTTAAGGCTAGTTATGAGGTTGCTAGTCTAGATAAAAAACAGGCTAAAAAATCTCCTGCAGCACCATTCACGACATCCACCTTACAACAGGAAGCTTCCAGAAAACTGGGCTTCTCTGTTTCACGTACTATGCAAGTAGCCCAACGCCTGTATGAGGCCGGACTTATTACTTATATGAGGACAGATAGTGTTAATCTTTCAGGAGAAGCTATCAATGCTGCCAAGGACACTATACTAGGAATGTATGGCGAAAAGTATAGCCAGGTAAGGAATTACAAAGGAAAGTCTAAGGGAGCGCAAGAAGCGCATGAAGCAATTAGACCAACAGATATGAATAAGCAGTCTCCTTCTTTAGAAAGAGACCAGTCTAAGCTCTATGAATTAATTTGGAAAAGAACCTTGGCTTCCCAGATGAGCGATGCACAACTAGAGAGAACCAATGTAAAGATTAAATCGGACACTTATTCCGAGCAATTTACTGCCAATGGGGAGATTATTAAATTTGATGGTTTCTTAAAAGTTTATTTAGAAGGGAAAGACGAAGAGGATTCTGTTGAGGAACAAGAAGGAATTCTACCGGCGATGAACGAAGGAGACGACCTGTTTTATAACTATATTACCGCAACGGAAAGATTTACTAGGCCTCCTTATAGATATACAGAAGCTACCTTGGTTAAAAAACTAGAGGAGCTTGGTATAGGAAGACCTTCTACCTATGCCCCAACAATTTCAACCATTCAGAATAGAGGATATGTCGAAAAAGGTAGTGTTGAGGGGGTGGAAAGAAACTATACACAGTTTACCTTAGAAGCGGGTAATCTACAAGAGAAACTTCTTACTGAAATGGTAAATTCCGACAAAGGTAAATTGGTTCCCACAGACATTGGTATGATTGTTAATGATTTTCTGGTAGATCATTTTTCGCATATTCTTGACTATAATTTTACGGCCAAAGTAGAGAAAGACTTTGATGAAATTGCCGCTGGGGATGAAGATTGGCAGAAGGTTATGAAACAATTTTACGACGATTTTCACCCTAACGTCCTAGATGTACAGGAAAATGCAGACAGGGCTAGCGGAGAACGTGTCTTAGGAAAAGACCCTTCCTCTGGAAGACAAGTGGCGGTACGTTTAGGGCGTTTTGGCCCAATGGTTCAAATAGGAACGGTAGAAGAAGAAGAAAAGCCTTTGTTCGCCAGCTTATTACCAGAACAATCTTTAAATACCATTACCTACGAAGAAGCAATGGAGTTATTTCAGCTGCCGAGAAAACTTGGAAGTTTTGAGGGAGAAGAAGTAGAAGCAAATGTAGGCCGATATGGACCCTATGTTAGATTTGGGAAAAAATTTGTTTCTTTAGATAAAGGAGAAAGCGCCTTTGATGTTGATTTAGACAGAGCTATTGAACTCATTAAAGAAAAGCAAAAGGCAGATGCTCCGATTGCTCACTATGAAGATAAAGAAGTGACCAAAGGGAAGGGTAGATTTGGACCGTTTATAAAATGGGACGGAATGTTTATAAATGTCAATAAGAAATACGACTTCGATAATTTGACTATCGCCGACATTGAAGAACTTATAGAAGCGAAAAAGAAAAAAGAAGCAGAGAAGGTTGTAAAAGAGTGGTCAGAAGAGGGAGTTAGAATAGAGAAGGCCCGCTGGGGAAGACATAATATCATAAAAGGGAAGTCTAAAGTAGAGTTAGCCAAAACAGTTGATGTTAGTAAGGTATCGTTAGAAGAGGCAATCTCTTTATTAGATAAGAAGAAACCAAAAAAGAAAAAAAAGTAAGACTGTTTATAACGGATGGCATTTGATTTTTTAATTCCGGTTAATGACAGGGCACTTGCCCATTGCGAATTGTTGCCTCCTCAGTCTTTAGGGCAGCATATATTTAAACATACCAAAAAAGAAGGTTTGCCCGTTTTCGCAAATGCCTCCTTTGCTATCTTGGGTGTTTTGGAATCTAGAAATGCTTTTGAAAAGAAAACCTTCGTTTTAGATACGACAGAGATTAGAATTAGACTCTACCGACTTTTATTAGGGAACTGGAATTCTACCTTAATAGATTTAGGAGATATAGAAGAAGGGGAGACCGTAGAAGACACCTACTTCGTAGTAAAGGAAATTATAGCGGAATTATTAGAAGAAAACATTATTCCAATTGTAATTGGTGCCACTCAGGATATTACCTATCCCATGTATCGTGCTTTTGATAAAATAAAAGACATGATTAATTTGGTTTCTGTGGATAGCAGATTCGATTTTGGAGCCGATGAAGAATTAATTTCCTCTAACTCCTATATGAGTAAAATAATAACAGACAAACCCAATAATCTATTTAACTTCTCTAACATAGGCTACCAGAGTTATTTTAACGCTCAGGAAGAGATAGATTTAATGGAAAGGTTGTTTTTTGATGCCTATAGGTTGGGCGAAATGGTCTCCGACATCACTTTAACAGAGCCAATTCTCCGCAATGCCCATATTATTAGTATGGATGCCAGAGCAATAAAAGCCAGTGAAATAAGAGCCTCTGGCAATTTTTCTCCCAATGGTTTTGACGGAAGAGAAATTTGTGCCATTGCTAGATATGCTGGCTTAAGTGATAATGTCTCGGTTTTTGGAATATTTGAATGCGAGAATACAGAGCATTCTTTTCAACTTATTGCTCAAATTATCTGGTACTTTATGGAGGGCTATAACTTTCGGATTAAAGAGTCGCCAAGTGATAATAACAAGGACTTTACAAAGTTTAATGTTCCTACAGAAACCGAAGACTTAGTTTTTTATAAAAGTTTACTTTCCGAAAGATGGTGGGTAGAGGTGCCATCAATTTTAACTTCACATAATAAAATAAATACACCTGCGTTATTACCATGCACCGAACATGACTATTTAGATGCTTGTAATCAAAATATTCCTGAAAGGTGGTTCAAGGCCTACAAGAAAGGTTTTAGTTAACGTAAAATTATTTTAAACGATAGACTGGTTTATACAATAATTTATTCAAAATTCAGTTTTAGTGAATAATAATTGTGAATACTGATTATAGTCTTAATCCAAATTTAACCTAAAGTATGAAGAAGCTATTGTTGTTATCTATAGCATTTGTTTTTTTGCTCTCAAGTTGTGGCTCGAAAACAAAAGGAGAACTAGTCGGAGTCCAGGGCAAGAAATGGTATCCCGAAAAACCCTATGGAATGGAATTGATCCCAAGGGGATCTTATATCATGGGGAAAAGTGAGGAAGACGTCGCGAAGGTTCTTAACGCCCCTACCAAAACAGTTACTGTTAGATCCTTTTACATGGATGATACGGAAATCACAAATAGTGAATATCGTCAGTTTGTAGAATGGGTTAAAGATTCTATCGTCAGAACAAAATTAGCAGTTCTTGCGGATGAATTAGGAATGGGTCCGGAAGATGGAGGAATTGGAGAATTTGCCTTTAAAGATGCAGATACTACCAATATGTCTGTTTATGACAAATATATGTTAGACAATTATGTTGGTATGGGAGAGGACTATAATGAAGGTCGCGCTTTAAATGTTGATGAAACATTGGTGTGGGATACTTCGGAATATCCTGATGAATACTATACAGAAGTAATGGATTCAATATATATTCCTGAAGAGGAATCCTACAATGGACAGCGTACAATTGATGTAACCCAGTTAAAGTATAAATATAGCTGGATGGATATTGAAGCTGCAGCCAGATCTAGAGATTCTAGAAGAAAAGACTTTATTAAACAAGAAGAATTAGAAATCTATCCTGACACTACGGTATGGATTAGAGACTTTCAATATTCATATAATGAACCTATGCATAACGATTACTTTTGGCATGATGCTTATAGTGACTATCCGGTTGTTGGGGTTTCTTGGCAACAAGCACAGGCTTTCTGTAATTGGAGAACAAAGTTTAAAAATGACGATCAGAAAAGTCGAGGCAGGCAGTTTGTAAATCAGTTTAGACTCCCTACAGAGGCAGAATGGGAGTATGCAGCGAGAGGTGGAATTGAAGGTGGTACGTATCCCTGGGGTGGCCCTTACGTAATTAGTGATACGGGTTGTTTTATGGCAAACTTTAAACCTCAAAGAGGAGATTATGCAGCTGATGCAGCACTATATACTGTGGAAGCTAAATCTTATGAACCAAACGATTTTAACTTGTATAATATGGCTGGAAACGTTTCCGAATGGACTAATTCTAGCTACGATCCAAGTTCTTACGAATACGTTTCTACTATGAACCCTAATGGCGGGGAGTATGACAATAAAAGAAAAGTTATTAGAGGCGGTTCCTGGAAAGATGTTGCTTACTTCCTACAGGTAAGTACAAGAGATTATGAGTATCGCGATTCCGCAAGAAGTTATATCGGATTTAGAACGGTACAAGATTATATGGGTGAAGAAGACTCAACACAATAAAATTACGTATATAATAAATCAAACAAAGAAACCAAATACTTATTTTTAACATTAAACTTAAATTAAATTTAGAATTATGGCACAGTCAAAATCAACAAAGAAACTATTTAACATGGCCTACGGTCTTGGTGCATCGGTGGTTATCATTGGTGCTCTTTTTAAGATTCTTCACTGGGAGTTTGGCCCCTTAACAGGTGGCCTGCTACTTGCAGTTGGTCTTATTACCGAAGCTCTAATTTTTGCTATTAGTGCATTTGAACCAGTAGATGATGAATACGATTGGTCTTTAGTATACCCTGAATTAGCAGGAGGTATGACCAATAATAGATCTAATGATGCCGAAGAGGCGAAAGAAGCAGAAGGTCTATTGTCTAGAAAATTAGACGAGCTTTTAAAAGAAGCTAATATAGATGCTAATCTGATGGAAAGCTTAGGAGATAGCATTAGAAACTTTGAAGGTGCAGCCAAAGGTATTGCTCCTACCGTAGATGCTATGGAGTCTACTAAGAAGTATTCTGATGAAATGGTAGAAGCTGCCTCTCAAATGGAATCTTTAAACAGTCTTTATAAAGTACAGTTAGAAAGCGCTAGCAAACAAGCTAGTGTTAACGAAGAAGTTGTTCAAAACGCAAGCGCTCTAAAAGATCAAATGGAATCTTTAGCCTCTAACCTTTCTTCTTTAAATGGAGTATATGGAGGTATGTTAACTGCAATGAATAGAAACTAATTAGTTCTTTAATAAACCCAAATCAAAAATTAATTAAAACTAATTAGAAAACATGGCAGGAGGTAAATTAACACCACGTCAGAAGATGATCAACTTAATGTATTTGATCTTCATCGCAATGCTGGCGCTAAACATGAGTAAAGAAGTTCTTGCAGCTTTCGGTCTAATGAACGAAAAGTTAGAAGCTTCTAATATTAAAACCGAAGAAAACAACCTCGCATTCTTGGGAGGATTGGAGACTAAGGCATCAGAGAATGCGGAAAAATTTGGTCCGCTTTTAGAAGATGCAAAGAAAATTAAGTCGATTTCTCAGTCGTATTATGACTATTTAGAAGAGCTTAAAGGTAAAATGTTATCCGAAATTGAAGATCCTAAAGATTATCAAGTAATGGATAAGTCTGATTACCTGGATCAGAAATTCTTTCAGGGAGACAATTTGGCTCCGGAAGGAAAAGAGTTCTTAAAAAGAATCACCGATTATCGTACACAAATAACGGCAGTATTACCTGATGGAATGGATGATGTAGAAGCTGCTGTTCAGACAAGATTCGAAACTGGTGATGAGCAAGGGAAAGTGCTTAAAAGAGATGGTACCAAACAAGATTGGATTAACTATCACTTTGAAGGATTTCCGGTAGTTGCTTCTCTTACGAAGATTACGGCTATACAGGCAGATGTTAAAGCTACTGAACAAGATGCCTTACAGGCAATGCTTGGAGAGCAATTAACTAGCGAAGTATCTATGACTAATTATACTACTCTATTAGAGCAAGAAAAATCGGCTTTTTATGCTGGTGAAAAGTTTTCGGGTGCAGTTGTATTAGGTCGTAAAGATGCTACTACCAGACCTAACGAAGTTAATCTTACCCTAGATGGTAGAAAACTTAGTGAAGGAAAAGATTATGAGATTAAGGACGGACAGGTAAAACTTTTAGTTAATGCCGGTGCTCCTGGAGATCATAAGATTGCAGGTAGTCTTGTATTTATTCAGGATGGAGAACGTACGGAAGTTCCAGTATCTTCTACCTTTGCTACGATTACAAAGCCTAATGCTGCTTTGATCGCTGCAGATAAGATGAATGTAGTTTATAGAGGTGTTTCTAACCCTATGTCTATTTCTATCCCTGGAATTCCTAATAACAAGGTAACCGCTAAAGCTCCTGGTCTAAAAAAGAGAGATGGTAGTAAATATGTGATGAATCCTGGAACAGGAAGAAATGTGGTTATTACGGCATCAGGTGTTTTACCTGACGGACAAACAGTTTCCTCTAAATCGGAATTTAGAATTAAGGATATTCCTAGACCTTCTGGATCTATCCGGGGAGAGTCTGGAAGTGCTAAAATGCCTAGAAGAAATTTAGAAATTGCCACAGTTGGCGCTCTATTGGAAGATTTTGATTTTGATTTAAACCTAGCTATTAGCGGATTTAAGTTTAAAGTGCCAGGACAACCAACAGTAAGCGTAAAAGGTAATAAATTAGACTCTAGAGCTAAATCGGCCTTAAAAAGAGCTAAAAGAGGTGATGCGGTGCAGATATTTGATATCCAGGCTTTCATCACTAATAACAAAAGCTATAAATTGAAGAAGGTCTCTCCGGTTATGGTAGAGATTACAAACTAAGAATAGTTAAAAGATATATTTTATGAATTGGAAGAATGTATTAATCGTTGGAGCCGTTACCCTTTTGCCCCTTTCAATGATGGCACAGGCAAATATTTTAAATGCCAAGAAGCCTGAGGAAATTGGGAAGAAGACGGAACAGCAGATAGCTGCTGATAACGACGCTCCTTTAGAATATGGTTATGTTGATGACAGGGATATTCTATGGTCTAAGACCGTTTGGGAAATTGTAGACCTAGATCAACGTGTAAATTTTCCGCTGTATTATCCTTTAGATACGATAGACATTGGTGCAGATAGAAGATCCTTATACGATGTTTTACTAAAAAACATTAAAAATGGGAAACTGACAGATGTATACGTAGATTCTTACTTTACTGAAAAGAGAAAGTTCAGTGACTTGGAGTCTACCTTAAGGAAGAAGGATACTACAGATATGGGGTACGAACAATTGAATGCCGGTGAAGCATTATCTCCTGAATATATCAATGAAAGAGAGATTACCGCCGCTGATATTGAAGAGTACAGGATTAAAGGAATCTGGTATTTTGACAAACGTCAAGGGGAATTGAAATACCGACTTCTGGGAATAGCTCCAGTTGCCCCGGATGTGAATTTTATAGATGATGAATCTATGGATATTCAAGATAATAAGGTAGCCTTGTTTTGGGTATGGTATCCAAGTGCTAGAGAAATTTTGCACAAGGCGAAAGTCTTTAATCAGGAAAATTCGGCCCAGCCAATATCCTTCGATATGCTGTTGAACGCCAGACGTTTTAATGGAAATATTTATAAGGAAGACAATGTTCATGGCGATAGGGTTATTAATGACTATATAGCAGATAATGCCCTTTTTCAACTTCTTGAATCGGATAGGATAAAAGAGTCTATTCGAGATAGAGAACAAGATATGTGGGCTTACTAAAGAAGTATTGATTCCAATTCAATAGCTTAATAAATTGAAAACGTCGTGTCTTTTGACACGGCGTTTTTTAGTTTTGTAATATGTTAGATTATTTAGTAGTAGGTCTTGGTTTGGCCGGAATATCCTTTTGTGAAAGCCTGGAGGAAAATAACAGATCCTTTGTGGTAATCGATAATGATTCTCAGAGAGCAAGTGTTGTTGCCGGGGGTCTATATAACCCGGTTATTTTAAAACGATTTAGCTTGGCTTGGAAAGCCGATAAGCAATTAATTGAGGCCATACCCTTTTACAGAAGTTTGGAAAACAAACTTCAGGTCTCACTAGATTTTAAACTTCCTGTTTTAAGAATCTTTGCCTCTATTGAAGAACAGAACCTGTGGTTTGAAGCGGCTGATAAACCAGCTTTACAGCCTTTTCTCTCTACAGATATTATCCCAAATAGGAATCCGCATATTGAAGCACCATTTGGTTATGGACAAGTACTTTCCACAGGAAGAGTAGATACCAAGGCCCTAGTGGCTCATTACAAAAGTTTCTTGGCACAAAAGAATGCCTACTATCAAGAGCTATTTGGATTTGAGGAGTTAGAAAAACACAAAGGTTTTTTTCAGTACAAAGATCTTAGGTTTAAGAAAATTGTCTTCACCTCGGGATTTGGTCTTAAAGAAAATCCTTTCTTTAATTATTTGCCACTTAATGGAACAAAAGGAGAATTGTTAACCATAGAGGCAGCTGAACTAAAAGAAAATAGAGTGATAAAATCTTCGGTATTTATAATACCATTAGAGAAGAATTTATACAGAGTGGGGGCTACCTATAAATGGAAGGATAAGAAGAACAAGCCCACACCGGAAGCCAAGGAAGAATTGTTAGCGAAATTAGATAGTTTTCTTAGTTGCTCGTATGTTGTGAAAGACCAGCAGGCTGGTATAAGACCTACGGTGGCAGATAGACGACCTCTGTTGGGTGCTCATCCAGAATATGAACATATGTATGTTTTAAATGGATTTGGTTCCAGAGGGGTTCTTATTGCACCATATGCTGCCAAAAGACTTTTTAACTATATAGAAAAGGATATCCCTTTAGATAAGGATATGGATATAGCCAGATATAGGAAAAAGTATGTAAAGTTCTAGTCGATCTGAATTGACTTCCCTTGGTATTTAATAAAAATATTAATCCAGATATTTCGGGATAGTCTTATTATGATGGGCATAAAAACTATTAGAGTACCTACTATGGCTAAAAAAGTATGAAAAAGACTTAGGTTAAATGCAAAAAATGCTACTACAAAAGCTGCTACAGCGAATGCAATTCCTACCGCATAACTAACGTACATGGCACCGTAAAAAAAAGAGGGCTCTATTTTATACTTCGTCTGGCAATGAGAGCAACGCTCATACATCTTAAATAAAGAACCCAAATGATAGGGGTTTTTTACTTTATACATACTCTCTTCGTGACATTTGGGACAACTTCCTGTTAAAATACTGTAGAGTTTGGTGCCTTTTTTTAACATTTGCAAAAGTTTATACAAAATTACGACTTTAAGTAATTTATAACCCTAATAACTTTCATAATAATGCTAAATGTCCATAATCTCTCCGTCGCCTTTGGAGGAGAATATCTTTTTCAGGAAATAGCTTTTCGCTTAAACGGCGGAGATAGGGTTGGGCTAATAGGAAAAAATGGTGCTGGCAAGTCTACTCTCTTAAAACTCCTAGCTAAAGAGACCTCTCCTGATTCTGGTACCTTGGCCACAGAAAAGGATGTTCGGATTGGATTTCTAAAACAAGACCTGGAATTTGAGCATGGCAGAACTGTATTAGAGGAGGCTTATGAGGCATTTGATCAGATTAAAGAAATAGAACGAAAGCTTGATGACGTTAATTCTCAATTAGCAGAGCGTACAGATTATGAAACCGAGTCTTATAATCAGTTGATGGTAGATTTAAATGATCTTACACATTTATATGAAGTACTCGGCGGATATAATTATCAGGGACAAACAGAGAGGATATTACTGGGACTTGGTTTTAAAAGGGAAGATTTTAACAAGCCAACAGAGACTTTCTCTGGTGGATGGCGTATGCGAATAGAACTGGCAAAGTTACTTCTTCAAAATAACGATGTACTGCTATTAGATGAGCCTACGAATCATTTGGATATTGACTCTATTTTATGGTTAGAACAATTTTTGTTGAATTATAGCGGGGCCTTGGTGATTGTCTCGCACGACAAAATGTTTTTAGACCAGGTGACCAACAGAACTATCGAGATTTCACTTGGAAGAATCTATGACTATAACAAGCCATATTCACAATACCTTCTTTTGCGTGATGAAATAAAGGCGCAACAGTTAAGTGCTCAAAAAAATCAGGAAAGGGAAATTCAGCAAACAGAAAAACTAATCGACAAGTTTAGAGCCAAAGCTTCGAAAGCAACCATGGCGCAGTCGTTAATTAAGAAGTTAGATCGAATGGAGCGTATTGAGGTAGACCAAGATGATCTTTCTGCCATGAAGTTGAAGTTTCCTGTTTCTGTAACTCCGGGGAAAGTAGTTTTTGAAATGGATAATTTGGCAAAGAGCTACGGCGATAAGGAGGTATTACAAGGGGTAGATATTCTTATGGAAAGGGATACCAAAATTGCCTTTGTAGGACAAAATGGACAGGGAAAAACCACCTTGGCTAAAATATTGGTTGGCGAACTGGAATATGAGGGAATCTTAAAACTTGGACATAATGTGCAGATAGGATATTTTGCCCAGAATCAAATGGATTATCTGGATGGGAACAAGACTATTTTAGATACCATGATTGATGCGGCCAACGAGTCTAATCGAAGTAAGGTAAGAGACATCCTAGGGTCTTTTTTATTCCAGGGAGATGATGTAGATAAATATGTTAAAGTATTGTCGGGGGGAGAGCGAAATCGATTGGCCTTGGCAAAGATGCTCCTTCAACCATTTAATGTGCTGGTCATGGATGAGCCAACCAACCATCTAGACATTAAATCTAAACAAGTTTTAAAAGAAGCCCTAATTAAGTTTGAAGGAACTTTAATAGTAGTTTCTCACGACAGGGATTTTCTTCAAGATCTGACTAATAAAGTATACGAATTCAAGGATCGAAACATTAAGGAATACTTGGGCGATATAAACTACTTTCTGGAAGAAAGACAGGCCGAAAACTTTAGAGAAATTGAAAAGAAAACAGATAAAAAACAAAAAGGAAAAAAAGCAAAGACCCTTGGCCAAGATTATACCGCACAAAAGAGAATAAAGTCCCTGAAAAATAAGTTGAGCTCTGTAGAATCTAAGATTTCTCAACTAGAGAAAGAGATTGGGACCATAGATCATGAATTACTTATGGATTATGATAAAACTATAGCTAAAGAAGGTTTTTTTGATGCCTATCAAAAAAAGAAAAAAGATTTAGAAAGTCTGATGGTAGAATGGGAGACAATTACTATGGATTTAGAAAATTTCTAAGCCTTCTGTGAATTTGTCTATCATATCTTCCTTGGGTATCGCTACCTAATAAAGAAATAAATGCAATACACTTTCTTGCACTGTTTTGTTATACTTTTCAAGACAATAAATTAAACATAAATTAAGATAGTTTTAACTTTAGTTGCATATGCAACTAAAGTTATTTGCGTTAGATTTGCGACGTGAGTGAGATAGATTTAATTATTGACCTTGATGCATTGGTTGCCCCTTGGATTGGCAAAACCTCTAAAATGGCAGATTGTTATTTACAAGAGTCCTTTCTTCAAAATGGACTGGACTTGAGTAAAGAACAAATGGTAATTTTAAAAAAATTACATGAGAAAGATGGCTTAATGCAGAATGAATTGGCTTATCTAACCTTAAGAGATAAGTCTTCTCTTGCCAGATTATTGGCAAAAATGGAGAAGAAGAACTACATTTTTAGAGAACAGCATCGTTCAGATAAGAGAATTAATATAGTTTATTTAACGGATACAGGCAGAAATGTTTTTAAAAAAACCCGCCCAATTATTCATAGGCTGAAAGAGATTATGGAGGATGATATTTCACAAAAGGAGAAAGACCAATTAATTGCTACCCTGAAAAAAATACAGAAGAATTTCAATCGAACCTTAGATACATATTAAATCAGATTACATGAGAAAAATAATACTATCAATTCTTGGAATCGTTATTATAATAGCATCCTTTTTTATTGCTAGGTCTATTATAAACAGTAAAACGAGACCAAAGGCCAAGGTAGAAAAAGTGGTTAAAACAGTTTTTGCCGAACAAGTGAAGAATGGCGTAGTCCCCATCGTTGTTCCGGCGAATGGCAATCTTGTGGCCAAGAGGAGAGTAGAGCTTTTTTCTGAGGTTCAAGGAGTGTTTAAAAAAGGGAATAAATATTTTAAGGCTGGAGAGACTTATCGAAAGGGAGAGACCATTATAAATATTGATGCTGCAGAATATTATGCCAGCGTACAATCTTCCAAAAGCGATTTATATAACCTCATCACCTCCATAATGCCGGATTTAAGGCTAGACTATCCAGAAGTATATCCTAAATGGCAGGCATATTTAACCAGCTTTGATTTAGACAAGTCTACCCCCGAGTTTCCTGAGATGACAACCGAAAAGGAGAAATTCTTTATTTCTGGCCGAGGTATTTTAACCAGTTATTATAATGTTAAAAATCAGGAGCAGCGTTTAAGTAAATACAAAATCTATGCACCTTTTAGCGGTGTTCTAACCGAGGCTTTGGTGACCGAGGGAACTTTGGTACGGTCTGGTCAGAAACTTGGAGAATTTATTAATACCGATGTGTATGAACTGGAAGTCTCTGTGAGTAAAACCTACAGCGATCTCTTAAAGGTTAACGAGCAGGTAGAACTGGTGAATTTAGAGAGGACCAAGACTTACAATGGTAAAGTAGCACGAATAAATGGAAGCATAGATCAGGCCTCCCAAACGATTAAAGCATTTATAGACGTAAGCGATAAAGACCTGAGAGAGGGAATGTATCTAGAAGCGAGTTTAAATGCAAAAGAAGAAACTGATGCCATAGAGATTGACAGGAGTTTACTTTTAGAAAACAATCAAATTTTCGTAGTGAGAGATTCTCTTTTAGACCTTATTGATGTGAAACCTGTATATTTTTCTGATAGACAGGTTGTTCTTAAGGATATCCCCGACGGGACTACAATTATTACCAGGCCGGTAGTTGGCGCGTATGCCGGAATGCTGGTTAAAGTATATGGAGAGGACCCTGCAAACAATAAAAAGTCATGAGAAATATAATTGCATATTTTATAAAATATCATGTAGCGGTAAATGTTATTATTATCGCAATTCTAATTTTTGGAGTTGTTGGGGCATCTTCTTTAAAGTCTTCATTCTTTCCATTAGCGGATTCCAAAAATGTAACTATAACCATAAACTATCCGGGCGCCTCTCCTCAGGAGATAGAAGAGGGAATAGTCCTGAAAATTGAAGATAATTTAAAAGGCCTAGAAGGGGTAGAACGCGTTACTTCAACCGCGAGAGAAAATAGTGGTACAATCGATGTAGAAATAGAAAAGGGTAGAAGTATCGATTTTATGCTACTCGAGGTAAAGAATTCTGTAGATAGGGTGCCTTCATTTCCAACAGGGATGGAACCTCTGGTAGTGTCCAAGAGAGAGGCGGTAAGACCTACTATAACTTTTGCCATTAGTGGAGAAAAGATTCCGCTGGTTACCTTAAAGCAGATTGCACGGCAGATTGAAATGGATCTTAGGGCAATAGACGGCATCTCGCAAATTACAATCTCCGGATATCCGCAGGAAGAAATTGAAATTGCAGTTAATGAAAATAGTCTTTTGGCCTATGGAATGTCTTTTACCGAGGTTTCTCAGGCAGTTTCTAATGCCAATATCCTTGTCACTGGGGGAAATATAAAAACCAATGCCGAAGAATATCTTATTAGGGCGAATAACAGATCGTATTATGGAGATGAGCTGTCCAATTTAATTATTAGGGCAGACCCGGGTGGACAAACCGTACGGCTAAAAGATGTAGCCATCGTTCGAGATAGATTTGCAGAAACACCGAATGCGGCCTATTTCGACGGTAACCTGTCGGTAACTACAACGGTAACAAGTACCAATACCGAGGATCTAATTTCTTCTGCTGAAAAAGTAAAAGCCTATGTTGACGATTTTAATGGGAAGTACAATAATGTTAAGTTAGATGTAGTAAGAGATCTTTCCATTACCCTTAACCAGAGAACGGAACTTCTTACCAAGAATGCCATAATGGGTATGATCTTGGTCTTGTTGTTTCTCTCTGTGTTTTTAAATACACGCCTAGCATTTTGGGTTGCCTTTGGTTTGCCAATTGCGTTTTTGGCCATGTTTGTATTTGCGGGCTTCTTTAATGTTACTATTAATATTCTTTCCTTATTTGGGATGATTATTGTAATAGGAATTCTGGTAGATGATGGAATCGTAATAGCAGAAAACATTTACCAACATTACGAAAAAGGTAAGTCGCCCATTCAAGCCGCCATTGATGGCACTATGGAAGTAATTCCTCCTATTGTCACTGCGATTGTTACCACAATTCTCGCATTCTCTATCTTCCTGTTCTTAGATGGAAGGATAGGTGAATTTTTTGGGGAAGTTTCGGTAATTGTTATCATAACCTTGGCCGTATCTCTCTTGGAAGCATTAATTATACTGCCAGCCCATTTAGCACATTCCAAGGCACTAAGACCACACAATCCTAACCCTACTACGATGTTTGGCAAAATATTCGCAAAACTCCGGGTGATTAATAAATGGGGAGACGATCTGATGTCTTGGCTGAGAGATAAGATGTATACACCTACACTGATTTTTGCAATGAAGTATAAGTTGCTTACTTTTTCCTTCTTTGTCTTTGCACTAATTATCACTTTTGGGTCTATTGGCGGAGGTATCATACGAATGACTTTCTTTCCAAATGTTGCCAGTGACAGGGTTCAAATAGAATTGAACATGCCTAATGGAACAAATGAAAGAGTTACAGATTCTATTATTTCATTAATAGAGGAAAAGGCTGAAATTGTAAATCAGGAATTAACAGAGAAATACTTAAAAGGAACAGGGAAGACACTTTACGAAAACATAATAAAAAATGTTGGTCCTGGATCTGCCGCGGCAACCTTGTCTATTAACTTATTACCTGGTGAAGAAAGACCGGATGTTATTGTTTCCAGTATGGTTTCGAATCGGGTTAGGGAATTGGTAGGTCCCATTATTGGCGTAGAAAGTTTAGTCTATGGTTCAGGAGGAAATTTTGGGGGAGATCCTGTTTCGGTTTCTTTATTGGGTTACAATATAAAAGAACTAAAAGGAGCCAAAAATGAGCTTAAGCAGGCGATGTTAGACAACCCTGCTTTAAAAGATGTAGCGGACAATGACCCCGCAGGAATAAAGGAAATTAGAATAGAACTTAAGGAGAATGCCTATTTATTAGGGCTCAATCTGAGAACCGTAATGAATCAGGTAAGAGCTGGCTTTTTCGGGACTCAGGCACAGCGCTTCCAAAGGGGACAGGATGAGATTAGAGTTTGGGTGCGTTACGATAGAGCGAATAGATCCTCTATTACGGATTTGGATGAAATGAGAATAGTTACTCCAAATGGAAGTAGAATTCCCTTTAAGGAAATTGCTTCCTACACTATAGAAAGAGGTGATGTAGCCATTAACCATTTAGACGGGCAAAGAGAGATCCAGTTGTCGTCCGACCTAACAGATGCAAAAAAGGTTAGTGCTACGGATGTTATGACGGAAATACGAACAGAAATAATGCCGGATATTTTATCCAGATATCCTACCGTAACTCCTTCTTATGAAGGGCAGAATAGAGAAGCAGGAAAACTACTTCGCTCTTTAAAATTTGTAGGTTTAAGTGTATTGTTTTTGATGTATCTAACCATAGCTTTCACTTTTAGAAGCTTTAGTCAGCCTTTAATGCTCTTACTTCTAGTGCCCTTTAGTTTAACCACCGTCGCCTGGGGACATTATATTCATGATTTTCCTATTAATATTATATCCATGTTGGGTATTATAGCGCTAATTGGGATTATGGTGAACGATGGATTAGTCCTTATTGGAAAGTTTAATAATAACCTGCGGAAAGGAATGCTTTTTGATGATGCCTTAATGGAAGCTGGCAGATCTCGTTTTAGAGCAATATTCTTGACTTCTTTAACAACTATTGCAGGTCTTGCTCCTTTAATGCTTGAACAAAGCAGACAGGCCAGATTTTTAATACCAATGGCCATCTCTATTGCCTATGGTATTGCATTTGCAACGGTACTTACGTTAATTATGCTTCCAATTTTCTTGTCTTTCAGTAACAAAATGAAGGTGTCAACAAAATGGCTAGCTACGGGCAACAAAGTTGCTAAAGAAGGAGTAGAAAGAGCAATAAAAGAACAGCACGAAGAACTTAATTTAAATAGTCAGATGCTCTCTAAACTGGTTGAAGATTCCTCAAATGGATCTTCCCATTCTTCTGAACAGAGCCAACCAATTGAAGAACTAGAAGGGAAACAACAATGAGAAAAATTGTAACAGTAGTTATGCTTTTAGGTGTTTTAATCACATCTGAAGCACAGGAAAGATTATTGTCTAAATCTGAAGCCATTAGTCTGGCTCTGGAAAAGAATTTTGGAATACTAGTGGCAAGAAATGACGTGGCCATAGCCGACAATAATCAGGATGTTTTAAATTCCGGTTTTTTACCTTCCTTGACAGGCGTAGCTGGGGCTAATTATAATAGGGATGATTCCAATATTGAATTTCCTGGGCAGGTAGATGAAGATGGGAATCCAAGACCTGATCTGGAACTTAGACAGGCCGAATCTCAACGCTACAATGCCGGCTTAAATTTGAATTATACCTTGTTTGATGGAATGGGTCGTTATTATAACTATAAAAGCCTTCAGGAACAATATCAGCTAACGGAATTGCAGGCTCGGCAGACTATCGAATTAACTATTCTTGAATTAATGACTATTTACTTTGAGGTAGCCCGGCTTACGGAGAACGAAAAAGTACAGCAACAGGCTTTAGAAATTTCAAAAGACAGAATAAAAAGAGCCGAATACGCCTTTGAATACGGGCAAAATACGCAATTAGACGTACTTAATGCTGAGGTAGATTTTACCAACGATAGTATTACTCTTTTGAATACGCAGCAACTACTAAATAATACCAAACGCGATTTAAATGTTGTTTTAAATGAAGATATATACAACACTTATGAGGTGGATACCTTAATTAGTTTTATTCCCAAACCCCAAATATTGGAAATGGTAGAAGAGGGAGATGAGAACAATGTATCTATTTTGCAGACTGAAAGTAGCCTTGCTATAAATGAGTACGATATAAAAGTTAGTAAATCTGGGTATTTGCCTGTAGTTGGTCTGGTTGGTTCTTATGGATGGAATTTGAATCAAACTGCCAATAGTGCGTTTTTTCCCGGAGTAAATAACACCACTATGAATTTAGCGCTTGGAGCGAGCTTGAGTTGGAATTTATTTGATGGAGGAAGCACTATTACACGTGTCCGTAATGCCAAGATCGCCTATGAAAACCAGGAACTAATAAAGAATCAAGTTGCTTTGGAGGTAAACAGAGATATTCAAAATGCTTTGGAGACTTATCAGAACAGACTTACGATCTTTGAGATCCAGGAACAGGCCGTAATTACAAATAGAAATAATTTTGAACGTTCACAGGAACAGTACCAATTAGGGAGAATTACTTCTATTGTATTTAGGCAGGCGCAGATAAACCTGCTTAATGCCCAGACCATTAAGAATTTGGCAAAATATGATGCTAAATTGGCCGAATTGCAGTTATTGCAATTAACCGGACAATTACTTAATGTGGATTATTAACTGTCTTTTGCATTTGTTCAAGATTTCTGAAGATGTCTTAAAATGTTAGAACAATTTTTTCAATGCCCCTATTGCTGGGAAGAAATATCTATGCTTTTAGATCCTTCTATTCGCCAGCAACTATATATTGAAGATTGTGAAATATGTTGCAACCCCATAGAAATAAGTATTCATTTTGAAGGCGAAATTTTACAATCTTTTCAAGCCAATACTCTTGAATAATGATAGTAATATATTAAAACTGGAATCCGATTTTAATATAAAACCCGTTTATATTTCCGTTGAAAATAGCCTCATCCGCGGGAAAATCTAAATGATAGCTTCTAAAGCCAAATGAAGCCATAAAAGTTTTGGTAAAAAGGTATTTTGCATTTATAATGAATTGATAAGAATTTATATCATTTAGAATTCTTGGACCATAATCAGCATATCCAACAAATTCTATTTTTTTATGAGGGCGATACCTCAGATTAGTCCCAATTACCGGATCCAGCCAAAAGTTGCTTCGTCTTCCTGTAATGGGAATGTCTCCTTTTAAATTTGTAGTCAAATCAATTTTGAAGTACAAAAACTTACTCCCTAGTAAGATATCCGTTTCAATTTTTTTCTTTTTTAATAAACGATAACCAATGCCAAAATCGCCAGACATATAGGTGAGCTTGATAATATTATCTTGAAAAATCAATTCCAAGGGCGTTATTGCTTCACTTTCTAATATTAGTGTGGAATAGTTAAACTGAGCAACAATATCTTTAGCTCGGTACTGACCTGCCAACATTAGCGCAAATTTGATGGAGTTTTGAATGTCTTTAAAGCCTACATCTATATCGTACTTTGGAGGTGGGGGAATTGGAAAGTTTGTTGGTTCCGGAGGTCTATAAATGGTACCTTCAAGACCAATAAACCAGAAATAAGGGCTAATACGGAAATTCCAATCGTTCCATAAAGAATCAACTTTTTTTTGCTCTTGTGCCAAAACGTGGGTTTGAGAACAGAAAAAGAATAGCCATAATGCAGACCACCTTAAAAGGGTAGGTGTTCTAGAAGGAGTATAAATAGAAATGGGCCTCTTGTATTTGGTTTCACGATAAAAATAAGAAAGTTTTTAGTTTTTAATACTAAAGATCAACCTTACCGCAATAAATATATCTAAAGATTTTTATGACTTAGTTTATCAGGTATACCTTATATGGTGGGAGAATATAAACACTATAAACTTTTAATATTGCTCGATTTTATGCGGTTGCAAATAAGTTTTAAAGGATTTGTTTATCTTACCTTTTTTAACGGCAATTCTTGAAACTAACTGCCGGAGAATTCGTGGTAAAATTTATTTTATTTAGACATAATGAAGGGATTAGATAGTTTGGACTGGCTTGTTATTGCCCTATATTTTTTGGTGCTCTTGGGAGTAGCCTGGTGGGTAATAAAACAAAAACAAAAAAATACGGAAGACTATTTTCTCGCCGGCAGAAACATTGGCTGGTTTGTAGTTGGAGCCTCCATATTTGCCTCAAATATTGGGTCTGAACATGTTGTAGGTCTTGCAGGAAATGGGGCGGGGGATAAGATGCCCTTGCTGATATACGAATTACATGCCTGGATTGTACTAATGCTAGGGTGGGTGTTTCTGCCATTTTATGCCAGAAGTGGGGTATTTACCATGCCAGAGTTTTTGGAAAAGAGATTTGATTCCAGATCCAGATGGGTTTTGTCTGTAGTATCACTCATTGCCTATATTCTTACCAAAGTTTCCGTAACTATTTATGCCGGAGGCGTGGTGGTTTCAGCACTTTTAGGAATTCCATTTTGGATAGGTGCCGTCGCTACAGTGGTTCTTACGGGAATATATACCGTTTTAGGAGGTATGCGAGCTGTAGTCTATACCGAAACCATACAGGCAATAGTCTTGGTGCTTGGAGCTGGAATTTTGACCTTTTTAGGTTTGGATGCTGTTGGCGGTTGGGGTGAGTTAAAAGATACGGTTGGGCCTGAATACTTTAATATGTGGCGTGCAAATTCTGATCCGGACTATCCTTGGCTTCCTTTATTTATTACCAGTACTGTTGTTGGAATATGGTATTGGTGCACCGATCAGGTAATTGTTCAAAGAGTTCTAACTGCTAAAAATATTAAAGAAGGCAGAAGAGGGAGTATTTTTGGAGCACTTTTAAAGTTAATGCCTGTTTTTCTCTTTTTGATTCCCGGAGTCATAGCCTTGGCCCTAAAAATGCAAGGAAAATTACACTGGGAGAATCCGGACGAGGCCTTTCCAGTATTGATGAGCAATTTAATGCCTTCAGGGCTGAGAGGGTTGGTGGCGGCAGGTCTTTTAGCAGCGCTTATGAGTTCTTTGGCTTCTGTTTTTAATTCGTGTTCCACATTATTTACACTGGACATCTACAAAAAACTTAAGCCGGAAAAACCCGAAGAAGAATTGGTTAAAACCGGAAGAATTGCTACCTTTTTTGTAGTAGGACTTGGTTTATTGTGGATACCAATTATTACTACTTTGTCTGATGGACTTTATGAATATTTGCAAAATGTCCAAGCCTATATTTCACCTCCCATAGCCGCAGTGTTTCTTCTGGGAATTTTCTATAAGAGACTGAACGCAAACGGGGCACTGGCAACCCTAGTAGGAGGCTTTTTAATCGGTTTTGGAAAATTAACTTTGGAAATTATCAAATCTAATTTCACAGAAGGAAGCTTTATTTACGCCATCGCAGATATAAATTGGTTGGTGTTTGGAGCTTATTTCTTCGCCTTATGTATAGCAATTGCAGTATCCGTAAGTCTTCTTTACCCTGCTCCTTCTGCAAGTCAGTTAAAAGGGTTAACTTTCGGTACAATTGATGCAAGCCAAAAAGCAGAAAATAAGGCCAGCTATAACTGGGTAGATATAGCAACTTCAATACTTATTATTGCCATTGTCGGGTATATCATGATTTCTTTTAGTACCCTGAGCCTATAAGGGACAGATAGTCTAGTTACAAGGCTTGTCCTGGGAGTGATTTTATTTAGATGTGTTATGGTATATATGACATATCGTGGTGGTATACCTCAAGACTTTTCAAATTTCCAATCGCTGTATTAGGTTCAATGAAAAGAATTCAAAAGTCTTTTGGCTATGAGGTGATTGGTATCTAATGCTATTGCTTTTTTAATGTATTTTTTGGCTAGGGCAATACTATCAAATTCCTTATATACTTGTCCTTTGCTTAGATAGTAGTTAGGTCTTAAGGTGTCGTTTTGTCTATTCTTTAAAACTTGGAGAAGTAGGGATGCCTCTCCGTAATTGCCAATTTCTGCGTGTAGTGTTGCTGCATAACCTAAGTAAAAAGGTAGGACCTTTTGTAAACTATTTGTAAGGAATTCTAAAGAATCTAATGCAGTTTCGGGCCCGTATTTTGAATGTAGGATTTCTATATATTCCGCTTTAACATAATCCTCTTCAGGGTATTTTTGAACAAACTTTTTGCTATTGTTTTCAGCTAACAAATAGCGCACGGCTTTAAGGGTATCAGGTATTTGTATGCCCATCTCCCGATTGTTCATACGAATGATAGACGATTTATAGATTTCAATGAGGAGTCTTTGATCTTTTGTAGCATTTTTCTCCTGAGCAGTAATTTTTTCAAGCAACCGCTTTCTTTCTGCCATATTTGTGCTTATTCTTCCTACTAAACAATTACCTAGGGCAAAATTAGGATCGGCTTTGGTAGCCGTACGGAAAGAATTCTCAGCTTTTGTCCATTCCCCATAGTCCATGATTTGCATCCAACCTAGCCTATAGTGGTGTAAGGCAATTGGGTTTTCTGTTCCTGGGTTGAACCCTGGAGGGGTTTGATTCTTTTTACAACTACCAAGACCAATTAATAACATACATAATGGTAGTAAAGGACACTTTATAGCAAGTCGCATTATTCTTCTGATTGTTTTACATAATGGTTAAACCAACTGAGGAATCTTTGGTATCGATCTTTTATAAAAGAAGGTCTTTTGATACCGTGATGTTCATCAGGATAAACTACTAACTGCGTTTCAATCCCTAGTCTCTTCATAGCCTGATACATCTGTTCAGAATTAAGTATAGGAACATTCCAATCATCACTACCGCCCATCCACAAAGTAGGGGTAATGATGTTCGCAACTTTGTTAAAGGGAGATATTTGCTCCCAGGCTTCTGCGTTTTCCCAAGGGAGACCTAATTCTAGTTCCCAATAAAGTTGGTAATGATCATGGCCGTAGTTAGAACGATATAAGGCTTCACTAGCTCCAGAAATAGCTCCTTTAAAACGATTACTTTGTGTAATAACGTAGTTGGTTAATATGCCGCCATAGGACCATCCTCCAACACCTAATTTGTCAGGATCTGCTATGCCTTGATCTATGGCATAATCTACTGCGGAAAGAACATCCTGAAAATCTTTGTTTCCCCAATCGGCAAACAGTACTTCAGAAAACTCCTGGCCGTATCCGGAAGATCCCCTAGGATTGATTAACAAAACAGCATAGCCATTAGCGGCAAATAATTGAGCAGTAGCATGAAATCGATATTCGTATTGACTAACAGGACCGCCGTGATTCCACAAAATAGTAGGGTAGGTCTGATTTTCACTATAGTCCGTTGGCTTTACCAAAAAACCTTCAATGAGAGTACCATCTTTGCTCTTAAAGGATATTTTTTCTATTTCCGGTTTCTTGACTTCATTTAAAAGCCTTGTATTTACTTTTGTTAGAGCCTCAAGAGTCTTATCATAGTATTTATATAATTCTCTTGGTTCATTACTCTTACCAAGAAGGCTAATAATAGTTTCTTCATGGACACTAAAATCTGCAACGCTAATCTCTCCCTTTACTACTCTTTCTATTTTATTTGTTCTAAGATTTATACTACTTACCGAGGAACTTCCTTGTTCTTCCAATAAGAAAAATATTTTTTTGCCGTCTGCTGAAAACTTTGGCTTACTAATATTTCTGTCTAGCTGTTTGGTTAAAATAATCGGGTCATCTTTAGCAATATCCTTTACTGCTAAAAATTGGGTAGCGTACCAGATCGCTTTTTTATCCAAAATAGTTGTATATGTTATTTGCCTTCCATCCGGACTCCACTGAGGAGAGTCGTCTCTATTTTCATTGGAAGTAATTCTCTTTAAGGTAGGTTTTTCATCTTTTGAAGTAGTAGATACGATCCAGATGTCGTCATTATCATTTGCGTCTGGATTTTCCGTTCTGTTACTAACAAAAGCTATGTTTTTTCCGTCTGGGCTCCATGCGGGGTTCTTATCTTCGAAATCGCCAAAAGTTAATTGTTTAGGGAGGGAGTCGCCTGGTTTTAAGATATATAAATGGGTTCTATATCTATCTAAATAGCCTACATAATCTCTCTTGAATTGGAGTCTATCTACTACGATTGGTTTTTTCTTTTTATCATCCTCTTTATCTTTCGTTAGGTCTTCTGGTTTTGGGTCTTTTAAAAGAAGAAGTAAGGTCTCTTTATCGGGAGACCATTCATAACCGCTTACACCTTGAGGTATTTCGGTAATTTTTTCTGCCTCGCCCCCCTGTCGATTTAATACCCAAACTTGGGTTTTCTCCCCTTTTTTACTGGCCAAAAAGGAAAGAAACTTATTGTCATAACTCCATTTGGGGCTACTAGCGGAGTAACCTTTACCGGTCATGGGAATTGCTTCCCCTCCCGAGGTAGGTATCATCCAAATACGAGTTTCTGATTTATCCTCTTCAATATTGTACTGCGATAAAGTGTAGGCCACCCATTTTCCATCCGGACTTATTACGGGATTATTTACATTCTTAATTTGCATTAAGTGTTCTATGTTTATGGGTTTTTTTGTATTCTGAGCATTTGTTTTAGCTAGGCCGATAAAAACAATAGATAGTAAAAAGAGAAGAGTGTGTTTAAAAGACATTGTAGTTATGAGTATTTAAGAATATGGATAAAGTAAGTAAAATAATATGGTTATTGCATGCTGTATTAATTATAATTTGGGATAGAAGAGAGGGTCTACAATGAAATATGGTAAAGCATCAGGTCTGCCTGGTCGTTAGGTATTCTTGTCATTTTTTTAAAAGTAAAACCCAGTTTTTCCAGTAGTATTTGAGAAGCTTCGTTTTCTTGGAGGGTAATACCATATAATTCCTTTATTCCAAATACGGTTCCTGCTTTGATTTTTAGTTTATTGGCTGCTTCAAAGGCGTATCCCATTTTTTCAAAAGCGGGTAAAAATGCAAAACCAATATCAACGCCTTCCACACCATCACGGTCATATAGGCCACAGCTACCAAGTTTTATATCGTCCGATTTTCGAATAACAGTATAGTTAGAATACCCCAGACGGTTTAATTGGGGTAGAATTTTATCTTCAATATATTGTTCCGCGTCTTTTAAGGTTTCAATCTTTCGGTCTCCAATAAATTGCAGCCATTTAGGTGTATTCATAAGCTCCAGTAGAAAGCTGGCGTCCCCTATAGAGGTTGGTCTAAGGAATAGTCTGTCTGTTTCAAAACTCACATGGGTATTTGTAGGACTCATTTAAGGATTATAATTAGGTTTGCAGCTTCGATGCATTAGATTTTATTGGAATCCATAGCTCTTCTTCAGATTCGGGATTATCCTGAATATATTTCTCCCCCATAATGGCAAAATGTGGTCTGTTATCTAAACCATAGTCCGAATTGGGCAGCCAGTTTAGAAGGATATATTGGTAGGCCTCACTTACCTTACTAGACCTCCCTTTGTAATTAAACACAGCATAAAGACCTGCTGGAATGTTTAATACTTGCATATCATCCGGGACGTTCTCTTTTTTGGTTACTCTAAGGGCTGCCCATTTTATGTATTCTCTTTCAGGATCAAAGCTTTTAAAAAAATCCAAATCCTTATAAACCTCAACGGAATAATACTCTTCCCCTAGTTTATTTTTTATGAGATGCCGAAAAGGCATAAAACTCTTCCAAATTTCTGCAGTTTTATTATTTGCCAAAGACATGCGCAAACATTTTCCAACAAGAACAATCTCTTTACTATTTTCAATTCTATTTTTCATTTCTAATCCATTTAACCCCATCGTCTATTGCAACCATGTGCGGTGTAAGTGTTATATGGAAGGCTTCTGCATAGGCCTTCCCTATTTTGTGAATGTAATCAACGACTTTATCTTTATGTACAAGATTAATGGTGCAACCTCCAAAACCACCTCCCATCATTCTTGCGCCTAGCACGCCTTCATAAGAAGAGGCATAGTCTACTAGAAAGTCTAGTTCTTTACAGCTAACTTCATACTTAGATTTTAGACCCTGATGTGAAGCAAATAATAAGCTACCAAAGCGATTAAGATCCTTATCTTCAAGTGCTTTAGCAGCTGCTTTAGTTCTCTCATTTTCCTCAATAACATATACTAACTTTTGATAGGTTGAAAGGGAAAACTGAGGTTTCATTTCCTGGACAATTAACAAAGGGACATGAGCCAAATAATTGAATTCCGGATTTTTTTCTTTTATTATTTTTAACCCTTCTTCACAACTTTGGCGTCTTTTATTGTATTCACTGCTGGCAAGATTGTGTTCTACATTTGAGTTTAACAGTACTATGCAATAGGGGTCAAAAAAGGCTGGGACGTATTTATAATTTAAGGTGGCACAATCTAATTGAATCAATGAGTTCTTTCTCCCTTTTACTACCGCAAATTGGTCCATAATCCCACATTTGGTGCCAACAAAATTATGTTCTGCATCTCGGGAGAAAGTAATAATTTCCGAATCTGATAATCCTATATTAAATAGCTTATCCAAACCCTTAGCAATACCGCATTCAAGTGCAGCGGAAGAGCTAACTCCTGCACCAAAAGGGATATCACTTTCTACCACGCAGGTAAAACCTTTAATGGTATCCGGGAACTTTTTCTGTATATAGTAGACTACCCCAATAAAAAAATTATGCCATTCAATATCTCCTTTCTGAAGCTTGTTTAGATTTAGTTTAAAACTCTCCTTCAAATCCTTAGAAAAAATAAAGGCCTCCTCAGTATCTGTTCGTTTAAAAGATAATTTTAATTTAAGATCAATGGCTGCCGGTAAGACTTCACCACCATTGTAGTCTATATGTTCTCCAATAAGATTAATTCTACCTGGAGAAGTAATTACAATGTCTGGGGACTTAAGTTCAAAAGGATTCATAAGAGTTTTATACAACTATAGTTAAGACAAATTATTATTTTAGTTCCAGAGATTTAGTGTCATCAAAGCCATTTCCTCTAATTTCTAAAAATTCTTGCCGTAACTCTTCGAGTATAGCTGGATTGGATTCTGCCAAATTGGTGGATTGTCCGAGGTCTTCGTTTAAATCATAGAGTTGATAGGAATCTTGGTTTCCTATTTCGATATTTACCTGCTTTGCAATTGCCGGACCACTGTATGGAGGAATCATTATCCAATGTCCTTTTCTAAATGCCGTCCTTGAAGTAGCCTCTAGGACTAAATTCTCCCTCCCGATGTTAGATCTTCCTAAAAAAACATCCATAAGATCTTTACTGTCTTCTGTTTTTATGTCGCTACTTACCAGGGTAGATAAAGAGGAAAGCAAATCTATTTGAGATACAAGGGCACCGGATTGTTTAGAAGCGATTTTGCCCTTCCAATAAACAAAGAAAGGTACTCTTGTACCGGCCTCATATAGGCTGTATTTCCCACCTCTTAAATCCCCCCATGGTCTATGACTACCATTTTTCTCTACGGCTTCGTCATAGTAACCATCATTTAATACCGGACCATTGTCGCTTGAAAATACAATTATGGTGTTTTCTAATATACCCTCATTTTCTAGGGTTTTTATAAATTCCCCAACGCACCAATCTGCTTCCGCTATGGCATCACCCCGGGCCCCTAAACCTGTTATGCCCTTGAAGCGGGGATTGGGTGTTCTAGGAACATGGGGTTGTTGCATGGCATAGTACAAAAAGAAAGGTCTGTCCTTGTTTTGGTGTACATATTTCTTTGCTTTTTCTAAAAAGTGGTCCGCCATGTTTTTATCACTCCATAGAGCAGATTTACCTCCTTTCATAAAACCTATTCGTGGGATACCATTTACAATACTATTATTGTGTCCATGATGCCATTTCAAGTCTAGTAATTCCGGATTTTCTAGTCCTGTAGGTTCGCCCTTAAAATTCTTTTTATAATCCACTTCAATAGGATCGTTTGGATCTAGGTTTACAACCCTACTATTTTCAATATAAACCGTAGGTACTCTATCTTGCGTTGCTGCTAATATATAGGCGTAGTCAAAACCTACTTCATTGGGCCCCGGATGTATTGGCATGTTCCAGTCTACATTCCCCTCTCCAAGACCTAGATGCCATTTTCCAACGATACCGGTATGATACCCTTTAGTGCGGAGCATTTTTGGAAGCGTAACTTGGGCAGTGTCAATTATAAGAGGTGCCGTTCCGGGTAAAATTTTTGCATTTTTTTCTCGCCAGGGATAGGTTCCGGTAAGGAGTGCATATCTGCTGGGAGTACAGGTAGCCGAGGTGGCATAGCCATTGGTGAAACGTACTCCAGCCATTGCAAGCTTATCAATATTTGGAGTTTTTAAACTACCTGAATTTTGGTAACTAACATCCCCATAACCTAAATCGTCTAAATATATAATAACGATGTTTGGCAATTCTTGCATTTCTGTGTTTTCCTCTTTTTTTTGTTGCTTGCAAGAGAAAAACAGTACAACTAAGGTAATAATAAATGCACTTGTGGTAAGTCTTTTATACATGGTAAACGTCTTATTTCAAATTAGGTTTAGTATTGTTTATTTGAGAATATGATTAAAATATAGTAAAGTCTTTTTTAGGTGTTCTTTCCAATAGGACCATTCGTGATCTCCTTTAAATTCTTCATAAACGTGAGGAATTTTGTGTTTTGCTAATTCATGATGTAAATGTCTATTTGCCCCGAGCAGTGGATCTTCCATGCCGCAATCAAAACGGATTGGGGGTAGATTATTCTTGTACTTGATACAGCTTTCCAAAACATCCAGGTTTTTGTGTTCTAAATCATAACTAGCAAGAGGTTCTTCCACATAATTAGACAGGTCCTTAAATTGAGTTATTGCGCTATGTGCGGAAATTGCACTTATTTTTGATGCATTTCTAACCCCTAGAAGAAATGCCCCGAAGCCTCCCATAGAAAGTCCGGCAAGACAAATTGGAGATTGGCTATTGGTGCATGACAAAACTTCATTAATTGCTCTGGGAACATCAGAAACAATCCATTTTTCAAAGTCCTTTCCATTATGCCGCAGGTATGCCGAGCCATCGCCCCAAAGGCCATCTGAAGGCATAGCAATAATTGCTGGAGCAATATCTTGATTTTCCATCAATGTTTTGGCAGTTTTATGTGCACCACCTTTTAATGCCCAAGACCATGCACTACCGTAGACGCCATGAAGAAGAATATAAATGGGAAGCCTACTAAAGTCTTGCGTATTTTCCGGAACAAAAAGACAAACATTGCCTCGTCCATGAAGATTTTGAGATTTTATAGTAAGAAACTTTAGGCCATCATTTTCATATGCGCTATCCGATATTTCTAGGGTTCTAAAGTGACTCATAGATTTTTATTCAAAAATAACTACTCCTTTAGCATTTTTACCGTTTAACATATCCGCAAATGCCTGCTTAAGATCCTCTAACTTATATCGTTTTGTAATCATTTCATCCAATTTAAGACTTCCTTCTCTGTATTGTTTAATTAGTATTGGAAAATCTTTCTGCGGGTTACACTTTCCGTATAGTGGATTAATGTAGGTTTTGTCCCATTCAAATAAACGCATGTCTATGGTAATTTCTTCCTCAATACCGCTAACTTGAACCGCACAGCCTGCATTTCGAACCATGGCTAGTGGCGCAGCTCCTAAAGAGGGAATTGCAGTACATTCAAAGGCATAGTCAGCACCTCTTTTGTCGCATAGCTCCATAACTTCTTTTGCTGCCTCTAGTAGTCCGTTATCATTTTTATCTGCAAGCAGCGTATGTGTGGCGCCAAATTGTTTAGCCCATTCCAGTTTTTCTTTTTTAATATCAATAGCGATAATTTTAGTGGCTCCTGCAATTTTAGCAGCCTGAATAACATTGAGGCCTACACCTCCGCACCCCAATACAACTACCGAACTGTTAGCTTTGACTTTTGCCGTATTTATTACGGAACCATAACCAGTCATAACCCCACAACTCAGAATACTGGCCGCGGGATAATGTAGTGGTTCCCCTGAGACTTTTACGAGGGCCGATTCCTGGACTAGAGCATATTCGCTTAAGGTGCCCAGGTTAAATGAACGCTCAATAGGATTTTTTCTCCATTTCGTACCATCTAAATGGGCATGTCCTTTTGTATATCCGTTTGCTCCGGCAACTACCGGAGAATTATTTTCGCAAAGGTGTTGGTTGTTTTGCGAACATTGAAAACACTTCAGACAGGGTGTAGCCCAATTTAATAGAACTTGGTCTCCTATGGTTATACGATCTACATTTGCTCCGACTTTTACTACGATTCCGGCTCCTTCATGTCCCATAATAATTGGTTTGCCCCATGAAAGGGAGTCGTAGTCTGTATGACATAGACCTGCAGCTTTTATTTTAACCACAACCTCTGTGGCTTTTGGTTCGGCGACGTCAACAAAATCGATTAGGAAATGGCCGTCTCCCGTAGCTATGGCACTCTTAGATTTTATGGGCATATCTGAATTGGTATTCTGAAAAATAGAATAAAATCTACTTAGAAATATTTTTTTAGCAGTTAAGCGAAATCGTCATATCTTACTTAAGAGCATCCAAAATGACAGCGATACTTCCCTGCTTTCATTCCTAAAAGTACTAAAAATTCACAGGTAATGGACAGTGCTATCTGCTATTAATGAGAATTGTGTTTCAAGAATTAAGTAAAGCCTCGTTTTTTGGGTTTGCCGAAATCCACTGGTTGTAATACTCAATTACCTGGAAGGGTTTTTTGAATTCTTTGTTCCTTAATTTGAGCTGTAAATCCGGACAATCACTGAAGAATTTGATAAGTTTTTTTCGTTTGAGTCCAAAAATACCTTGAGTTACTCTTACTAATTCCTTTTGGTTTTGTTTTTTAAAATAGTCTACAAATTCGATGGAATTATTGTCTTCATCAATATATTCTTGGTAATAATAAGACAAATAACCATCATAAATAATTCTAAGAAAACTACGGTTTTTAGGATTTTCCCCAACCCAATAAATTACGTTGAAGAAACTCGACTCAGACTCCATATTAAAACTAATATATTTTCTGTCACCAACGGCATAGCCCTTTATCATATCGGCATTAAATTTTTTTGTCCTCCGTTTATTTTGCCTCTTAAATCTGATTTTTTCGTAAAGGGTGGAATTAAAGGTATTAGTCTTTCGATCTTTGATTCTTCCATAAATGGTATCGTTATTTTTACTTATTATATAGCCGGATTCATAACCCTTTTGTGGCAAGACCGTAAATCCTCCAACAAGAAAAAAAAACAGAAAGCTAGGAAGATGGAAATTGTTAAAAATTTTCATAGTTGTTTAGAATTTTGAAGATTAAGAAAACTATTTCTCCCTGTCATTAATAGTTAAACTGCTTGGTGTATTATGTAATAAAGAATTCAAATAAATCTATTCATTAGAATCTGGGACTGCTATTGACTTAAATGGCTATGCAGGCAAAATCAAGAAGTATGCCACCCAATGGGCGTTAAAGGGCAAATGATAAATGTTTCGATAAAAGGAGGAAAATTTTGGATAGGATGTTTTTTATAGTACTTCTCTAGCTTCTGTAAAGAACGTATTAATCTATATTAGGTGCGACTTTTTTTAGTATCTTCAGTAGCATTAAATTTAAAATGATGAAAAGAGTTATTACGAGTGTATTATTTATTCTATTGATAGGAAATTTAAGTGGGCAAGATAAACGAGCAGAACTTGGCGTGGCTGCCATTGGCTTGGTGGTTTCAGATATTGAGAGTTCTGAAAATTTTTATACGCAGATAATAGGGATGAGTCCTGCAGGAGCATTCTCTTTAGATGAAGAATGGAGTAAAGAGGCCGGAGCGGCTGGGAATAAGCCATTTTCGGTTAAAATGTTTAAAATTAAAGAAGGAGCTTCAGCTACCATTTTAAAACTTGCTTATTTTGACAAGATAGCTCCTAGACCACCACAGACAGGTATCGATGTTAATGCAGGAGTTAATTATTTAACTTTTCACCTTTCCTTGGATGACTTTAAGAGTACGGTTGATAGAATTAAAAAAGCCAATATTGATATTCTTGGGTGGGTAAAAAGAGAGACCTACCAATTGTTGTTTATTAAAGATCCGGATGGCGTTTTTGTTGAGCTCGTTGCACCACCTGAAAACTAAATCCGTAATTAGAACCAAAATCCTAAACCGGCGGTAGGACCAAACATTCTTATGTTAAAATCTAGATTTTGCCCGCTGAGACTTTCGTTATATTTCAAACCCAAAATACTCCAGCCAAGTTGTACCTCCATAAGTCGCGAAAAGCGATATTTAAATCTATTATTTACGGACCATGAGTTTTTTGTTGAGTCACCGCCTATATCGCCTTGTAACTCAAGTCTAAACCGTTTATAGCTTAAGGGTATATAGAGCCCTGCAATTGGTTGAAACCACTCGGGTCTTACATCAATAATTTCCGAATTATCGAATACGTCCGTAGTTAAATTAATATTGATATAGCGAATGCCTAAATGTGGGATTATTTCTAATTTAAAATGATCCCCCTTGGTTTTTTTCCAAATGGTATATCCCAAATTAAGTCTAGGAATGGTTCCTTTTATGGTTATGTCTACTATGTCTTCTAAATTTTCTCTAACCAGCCGGTTATAGGTGAACGCCGTACCTACCTGCCCTGAAAAAGCATCTAACTGCCCCCAAATTTTTCCGTATTTCACGGACAAGCCACCCATAAAATAAAACTCAAGGCCACCGTCTTTATTTATTCTGTTAAATTCTTTTTCCGCTGTGGAGTTTGAGGCAGATGAGCTAAAACTACCATATGCCATTTGCCCCCTAAAGCCTGGGATCCATAGAGGAATTTCTACTTCCCAATGTTTATCGCTAAAGGAGTAATAATTTTCCTGTGGAGATTTTTGTGCAGACAAAGGTGCATAGCACAGACATAGGAGAACTACAAACAGTAACAAAAGGTTACTCGGTGTTTTCCTGTTAAACTTTATGATATTACCATAGTTACTATTACTCATTTAAATCACATAGTTATTTCAGATAGTTGAGCTAAGACGCAAAATTAAGGAAGCTTTGAGACCTAAGATGCTTCAAGGATTTATAAATACCGCACTTATTCATTTTTATAAATCACGCCTTCCTTCATAACAAAAGAGACCTCTTCTAAGGTTTTAATATCATCTAAAGGATTTTCGTCAACAGCAATTATGTCTGCATAAAACCCCTCTTTAATCTGTCCCAAATCCTTTCTATTAATAAGATCGGCAGCATTAATGGTCGCTGCTTGCAATGCTACCTTTCTAGACATTCCCCTATTAATCATTGCTGTTAATTCGTATGCGTTATCCCCATGGTCTATCAACGGGGCATCTGTTCCTAAAGCAATTTTTACCCCGGCGTCTATCGCCTTCGATACAGAGGTTCTGGCCAAAGGAAGTACATAGTCTGCCTTTGCTTTTCTAATAGGATCCAGCATAGTGAGATTCATCTTATCTGTTAGTCCTGTGGTGGGAACCAGCACTACTTCTTTTTCTAAAAACATATTTATTGCTTCTTCGTCTAAGATGGAGCCATGCTCAATGGAATTAACACCGGCACGTATAGCTGCTTTTATTCCTTCAACACCATGGGCATGAGCTGCAACAGGAATTCCATGCCTTTTAGCTTCTTCCACTATAGCTCGCATTTCTTCATTGTTTAGTTGTTGCGCTCCTACGGCCTCTTCAAGCGATAGAACGCCAGCTGTTGCATGGATTTTTATAGTTTTGGCTCCATACTTTATTTGATAGCGTGTAGCTCTTATAGCCTCATCTACACCACTTATTACTCCTTCATGAGGCGTTAATTCGAGTATGCCTTCTGCCAAACCTTCAGCCATGGATAAATCTCCATGTCCACCCAGAATACTTATCATATGACCGGAGGGTATTATTCTTGGTGCTGCTATCCAACCTTCATCAGATGCCTCGGCCAAGGCAACATCCATTAGTTCCGTAGTTGGATGTAATTGCCCAACATTTCGGACCGTTGTAAAGCCCGCCATAAGAGTTTTTCTTGCGTTTTTCACCGCTCTAATACTTCCTTTGGTGGCAGTTTCTTTGGTGACAATTCCAAAGGCATTTTTTCCAAAATCCAGTCCTAGATGCACATGCATATCCATTAAGCCCGGTAAGAGTATTTTGGCACCTAAGTCGGTCACTTCAATGTCCTCAGGAAGTTGTATGGGATTTATAGCATTTATAATACCGTTTTCAATAACGATAACTGCTGGCCTTATCAGTTTTCCTTCTGCAACGTCAATGTAAGCATCCGCTTTTAAAACTGTGGTTTGAGCTAAGACAATTGAGGAAATAAAAAAGCAATGAAGTGCTAAAAGTAAGTGTTTCATAGTGATTGGTTGGTTAATTTTAGTGGTCTACTAAAATAGGAAATACTTCGAACTAATGGATTATTCTCTTATTAAGTATAAGCTATAAAGTAAAAGAAATTTAAGTATATTAATTAAAGTTCTAAAATTACTACCTGGAGCGAAATAATAGTTTGCATTCTTTTCCAAAAATACCGGCTATACCGGCAGCTAGCCCTCCAATAAATCCTGTTACTAAAATTAAAGTATAGGGATTACCTCCTAAGGGCAGTAATACGGCTATTTTTTTAGCTAAAGTAAAATCATTGGCATTGGATAACATAAAAGCATACAAGACCCACAGTAAAAAGATTGCCAAAAAAGGAATATAAAAGACAGCAAAACCTTTTAGCTCAACAAAGAGGGCTGTTATTATGGCTGCAGTCATCACAGACCACCAGGGTAGAAAAATAGAAAGAATCAAGGCGAGGATAAAAGTAGCTGTAAAATTGATTGTTTTTTGGCTCATAGTATCACGGGATTAAGGTCTGGGTTGTCATAATACCTGCTTTCTCATCTTTGGATTGCAAGAAAAGTAATTTGTGATATTTTCCTTTAACCCAAGGATCTACAAAATTGTCGTAATATTTGCTACCAGGATTTCCAGACTGCCCACCGGGATAGATGCCGTAGGCGGTAGGAGGGGAGGTCATTTCTACTATCATACGCCAGGAACCCCCGGTATTTTCGGTAGCTGCATTTACGGAACTCCCATCACCACCAATTGGAAGATTAAAATGTGAAAATGCCGGAAGTCCCTGTAATAGATGTCCAACATAAGTGCCTTTATAATTCTGCCAACTGTATTCTCCATTTTTTTCTTTCCAATCAGCTAAGCTACTTACAGCATTTTGAAAACTTATTACAAATAAATCTTTTGCCACTTCTTTTTCTGGGGTTTTTAGAATATCCATAAAGATGTCGTCTCCTTTAGTTTTTAGAAGATGTATAGTTTGATATGAGGTTGGTTTTGTTAAGGCTATTCCTTCTTTATTAAATTCATCCCAGGTTAGTTCAAATAATTCTTCCCACCAGCTTGCCCAAATAGTAGGTTCAATTTTAGAGAAGTCATTGTAATAATCCCACTCCTTTAGATTATTATAAATCGCAAGCTCATCTGTGCTAAGAGAGCTACTGTCCATTGTCTCAAAAATAAAGGGTAAAAGTTCATGGGCCTTAAGGTTATAATTATTGTTTTGAAGATTTTTAAAATCCTGGATATCAAAGGTTTCCTTAGAATTGAAAAAGTTATTAATAATTCTGTTTCTATAAGCCTCATAGAAATCGTTAAAAACAAAATAAGGATAGGACGGATCTACAGGGTGTTGATTGGCGGAGCTTACAAAACCCCTTTCAGGATTGAGCGTATGAGCATTAAATTCTTGCGGGATGAATCCTTGCCACTCGTGTTCCGGATTACTGCCATCCATTAAAAACTTGCCCTGTCCTTTCCATTTATTTGGAAATTTGCCTTGTATCCATAAGGCAATATCTCCATCTACAGATGCAAAGGCAAAGTTTTGGGCAGGAGCTATATGATCCTTTAGCGCCTCTTTATACTCCGAATAGTTTTTCGACTTGTTTAGTTTAATAAATGTCGACTGTGAATTGCCTCCTTCATGACCCATCCATTTCATGGCATAACCTGAATAACCACTTTTTTTTCTAAAATTAGGGTCAAAGACTATGGGACCATGGCGTGTATAGGTAACTGAATCAATAAAGGTTGACTGCCCTCTTATTTTTATTTCTTCTACACGGAAGGAACTCTTTTCCCATATTCCGTCGAAGCGGTATTCCTTCATTGTTGAATCCCTAAACTCAATTTTATACCAATCCATAACATCTCTGGTAGCATTGGTTTCACCCCAGGAGATATGCTTATTAAAACCAGAAATAACTCCTAAGGCTCCGGGAAGGGTAGCACCGAAAGAATTATACTCTGGGGTGCTTAACTGCATGACATACCATAAGGATGGTAGATTTAATTTCAAATGAGGATCGTTAGCCAGAATGGCATTGCCGGAATAGGTTCTTTTTCCAGAAACGGCCCAATTGTTACTTCCAATACCTCGTGGAGGATTAGGAAGTGTTTCCGTAATTGTATCTAATGGCATTTCTCCTTGAGGAACTGGGGTTATGGGTGTTGTAATGAAGCTCCAGTCTGTTTCCATAGGGATCACCGGATCTACCGTTTCAAAGAAATCAGGGAAGAGTAAATCAAATCGTTCCTTCCCAAAAATTCTCAACGCATTGGTATATTCCAGATCATTGTCACCTCCGGCTAAATCACGTGTCATATACATTAAAAGCAGAGCTGTTTTTAAGGGAGTCCATACTTCGGGCTGATAGTCTAATAATTTATACTCAACAGGAAGATTAGCAACGTCTAATTCATTTATAAAGGCATTTACACCAGCTGCATAGGAATCTAAAGCCGAAGATAGCACCTTGTCTTCTTGCATTTGTTTTAAGGCCCTTTCGGCTCCGTAAATATTTCCCCGTCGCCTTTGATGCCTGTCATAATCTAAAGCAACATCTCCAAATATTTCAGATATTCTGCCTGCGGCACCATGCGTTTGAAATTCCATTTGCCAAAGTCGGTGCCTTGCCGTAAGATAACCTTGGACCCTGTATAAATCCAGGTCGTTTTGGGCAAAAACATGGGGAATCAGGTTCTCGTCGTAGTGCACGGTCACCTCTTTACTTAATCCTTCTAAGGACAGCGTACCGTCTATCTTGGCTTCTTTCTCATTCTGCCATATTCCTGTATAAGGATTTAGAAACTTACCAATTGGGGGGATTGAGCCGAACTTAGTGTTTAAACCATAAAAAATTGCGGCAGTCAGGAGAAATGAAAGGAAAAACTTGAGGTATTTCATTTTATGCTATTGGCTCTCGTAAATTTATTTAATTCTTTAATAATGTAAAGAGTTGAACGTACTTGGATACGGTCAAAATCTATTTAAAACTGTGTGTCGTGTTTGATTTCAAACTGTACGGGGATTTCATGAATAGATTCTCCTAAATTCTCCCTCAGGTCTATTTCAATTCCTCTTGCTATGGTAGAAATTGGGACATCGTTGGCCGTGCCTTCAAAGGGATTCTCACCGGTTCTCCCTATTCTCTCCATGGTATGAAAAATCCAGGCTACAATAACGTAGAAAGGCACACATAACCAAATAAAAAATTGCCCAATATAGCCATGATCTTCTGCTATTTTAATTCCAATCTCAGCGAATTGCGGAACCAATGCCAGAGGTAACAATAACACAAAAATCCACATAAAGAAATGATTTAAGGTCGCAAAATGTCTGGGATATGGGAAATTCTTAATTCGTTCACTCTTTCCTTGCTGTGTAAATAATTCCTCAAGGACGCCCTCTAATTGCAGAAAGGAAAATTCCCAAATCAGTCCCCGTTCTTTAAGTTGTTGTAAGTGATGCGACTGAAGATAAAGAATTGCTGTTTGTTTGTTTCCTTTACTCATGGCATAGTCTAAATCCGTATCCGATAAATATGGTTTAAGATCTTCTTCGACAGTAGTTTGTAATTCTGGAGGTTTCATATCCCATTCCTGATTCGTACGGTGATTTACAGTGGTCTCCCATGGTCGAGGCATCCGCATAGCATGGCGCAAAGCATTCATCCAGGCAATATGACGATAGGTAAGTACTCTAACCTCTTTTTTTATTTCTTCCTTAGGTATGTCGGTAACAGTATGCTCATTGGTAACCATGTCCTGGACAAACATGCCAAATGTCCTAGAGGTATTAACAATGCCTCCCCAAATTTTTCTGGCTTCCCAAATCCTCCCATAGGCAGCATTATTTTGAAACCCAATAACAAAGGCCACAGCAGTGCCTATTAAGGCAAGAGGAGTCCACGGTATTTTTAACCAGGCCAAATCGAAAAAGTAGTAGACGGCTACCCAAACAAGTATAAGTGTTAAAAAGAATAAACTTTCAAACCTGGTCCACCAGACCATTTGTACCGTAGAATATGTTCTCTTTGTAAACATAGAAAAGACAATAAATATTAGTTCTTACGAATTTACCACTTTGATTTTTATTTAAAAACCCGAATTGAGTCTATCACAAACTGCCTTGGCAGCATATACGGCACCCTCCATATATCCTCCAAAATGCGCGGAGGTTTCTGTACCTGAAAATAGTAATCGACCGCCGAAGTAGGACTCTTCATATATATCGTTTCCATTGTTTTGATGGGGAAACTGATAAGAAAGAGAAGGATAAAAAGTGTGTTTTTCCGAAGGCCATATTAGCTCAAAATGCTCTGTAAATAATAAGGATTTTTCCCCAAAGACCTCTTTTAGCTGATTTAAAACCATTAATTTTCTTTCTTGCTGTGTGGTTTTTTTATAGGCCGGATGTAAAAAACCACATAAAGCAAACTTCGTTCCTTCCTCATTAGAATGATCATAATATTCTGTAAGGGGTCCGGAATTACAAAAAAGAGCTCCGGATTGTTTATTGTTTCTCCAAAAGGGTTCTGGATAGACAAAACCTACTTTTATGGAATCTTCCATCCAAGTATGTGTTGCTTTTGCAACGTCTATGAGATTTTCGGGCAACTTGGGTTCATAGGTGATTTTATGTGCCCATAGTTTTGGTGGACAACTTACAATTACTGCTTTGGCTTTAAGTACTATTTTCGCCTTTACCAAGACCGAATTGTCTTGTAATTCTAGTTTATTTACTGTTTGGTTTAGCAATACAGAATCTTTGTCCAAACTATTGTATAGCTGTTTTATCAATTCAGTTGTGCCACCTGTAATCCTATAACTAGGATCCTGATTAGGAAGAATTATGGCTTGAGCCAAGGCGCCTGCGGAGGCTTGATAGTAGGAAGTCCCTTGCATATATTGTTCAAAATAACCAAGATTCAATTCCCTTATTAACTGAATAAGCAGTTGGTGTTGTGGCCCAAACCAAGTGGCTCCCATCTCAACGGCTGTTCCTTTAGAGCCATAGTATGTAAGAATTCGTCCCCCAATACGGTCTCTGGCTTCTAAAATTTTAAAAGGAATCTGTGCTTTTTGTAAATGGTAAGCAGTTAATAATCCTGAGAGTCCAGCCCCAATTATGATGACCATATGGTTAAAAAATCTAGTAGAGGTTAAATAGTTTAAGTTATCATCTAAGTGGATATAGATATATGGCCTACCTCGTTAACTCGAGCTTTAAGACCTGCTTTCTGCAAGACCTCAGCCGCCTTCTGATTTAGGCCTAGTTCATTCAGTTCATCTAACATCTGCCTTATAAGCGCCCATAGCTCGTTTGGAGGAATGGAGGAGTCTGTTTTTCCGTAGTAGCCTTCGGAATTCCTCGGGCATATTTTATATTTAAGACGTTGGGCGTCATTAATAGTATAATACTCCTTCATGAAAGTTGCATCCTCACGTATTAGGCGAATATAATTTGCCAAAGTAGCTGTTTGCCTATCGTCGTCATAATTTGCATACCAGGTAACCACACTGAATGGATTGATATTATCCAGACTAAATGCAAACTCTTTATTGATTAATTGATCTCCTTCTTTTTTGTAGATATTGTAATAGTTTTCTGTTGAAACAGCCCAGTTGGCTCCTATTATTGCTATGCCATTTTCTTCCAGATTCTCCTTAAACCAGTCTAATGTATTTTGATAAAATACGTCATCAAAATATATCAAAACATTAAAACAGCGAATAATGTTTTGAGGGTCAATGGATATCTGACCAATCCCCCCGTTTAAAAATTTAAGCCGGTCAGTTTCATAAGATTTTATTGGATCGATTTGTAGCTTTTGAAGACCGATCTTATCTTTCTCAGGCGCTTCTAAGAGCTCGCTTAATAATTGTTCAAACCTTTTTTTTGTCGCTTTAGAATCCTTTAATAAACTATTCCAATTTTCTATTGAGGGCAGAGATGGTTGAAAATAGATAGTAGACCTATTCTGGTCTAAGGTGGCGTAATTCCCTTCGGAATCATGGACTAAGTACATAGGAAGGGAAGGATCTGCCCCAGTAATATACCAGTCTTTCAGGCTATTGGATGCATCTAAGGTGGTGTAGGGTGGAAAACCACATCCAATATCGAGCATTTTCCGATTTCCGATCTTAACCCATGGATTAGATTTAATATAATTATCTATTTCGGCATGTCTGCCAGGAACGGTTATTGGAGGAATTCTTCCCTCCCATGCACCAGGTAAGAGACGGGCTAGAAGTGATCCTAATATCTCACCAAGCATAATGGACATATCCGTTGCAGGTACTCCGGCTTGGTTTATAAAACCAAATGCTCTTTCTACAAAGGCATATACATCTGGTCTATCGATTGGAAGTTTTTCTAGCTCTTCCTTAAAATCGGAAGATAATTTGCCATTAAAAAAACGGGAGTTCAGTTGTTCTATATATTCTTTGGTCTTCATAAGAAAGCTTGGTTTAACGGGATTTGATTGGTTCGCTTTAAACTAGAGACATGCCTAGGTAAGATAGGCATTTTATGCTTGTCTTAAATAAATCTTTATGTATTTAGGGCATCTAATACCCTTTCTGGTGTAAAGGGTAAATGTCTTAGATGCTTCCCAGTTAGTCTTAAAAATGCATTCGCAATACAGCAAGCTACCATTGGTGTGGCTGTTTCCCCAACGCCTTCAGGATTTTCATTAGAAGGGATTAAGAAAGTTTCAATAGTTTCCGGAATGTCCTGTATTCTAAGCAAATTGTAATCGTGAAAATTAGACTGCACTACTCGCCCGTCTTCTATGGTAATTTGTTCTTTTAACACGCTGCTCATTCCCATTATGATCCCACCTTCAATCTGCGCTTTTACATTATCCGGTTGTATAATAATTCCTGCATCCAATGCGACCCAAAAATGGTGTACTTTTATTTCACCTGTAGCTTTGTTTACGGATATTTCGCATACTCCAGAACCTAATGAACCGTGTTCTACAAATCCTACCCCTTTAGCTCTATCCATAGATGAAGTCTCTGTCCAATTAGACATTTCTTCCACTTTTTTCATGGTTGCCAAAGCCCTGGGCGAATTTTGCATTAAGTTTTTTCTAAGGCTAATAGGATCTATTCTTTGGTCTGCAGCAATTTCATCCAGCATACACTCTATTGCAAACTTGTTTGGTCCATGGCCTACAGCTCGCCAGTGTTTTAAGCGAATTCCATGTTTTGTTTCACGCCACTCTACTAGTTCATTTGGGATGTCATAATGATCATTCCTTGTACCACTGGCTACCAGATTGCCACCGTCTCCAATAATACAGTGCGATAGGCTTAAAATAGCGCCATTAATACCTGTAACTGCCTTAAGTCTTTGAAGAGAAAGAGGTCTAAACGCTCCATATCCGATATCATCTTCTCTTGTCCAAAGTAATTTTAAGGGTTTTGGTCCAACTTCCTTCGCCATTAGAACCCCTTCATGTACAAAGTCATTCATGCTTCTTCTGCCAAAACCACCTCCTAAATATTGTAAATGTATATTTATATTTTCCGGAGGATAACCCAGTAAGTCCGGGATGCCCAACTTCGGATCTACCCCTTGCTGACTGCCTACCCAAACTTCCGCCCTTTGTTGGTTTGGAATTACCTGTACTACAATATTGAGAGGCTCCATCTGGGCGTGATAGACATAGTCATTTTTAAAATCTGATACGAATGTTTTAAAATTGGTGTTTTGTTCTATATTGACATTGCCTTTTTCACGTATTATTTTTCCAGTGGAAGCGTCCTTTGCGATATTTTCGTAGCTATTGTAGATTTCCTGAGAGTTAAAGTTAGTGGCATCTGTCTCACTCCATTTTATTTTTAGCTTACTTTTTGCATCCAAAGCAACTTCTAGGCTATTGGCTATAACGCCAATAGCATAATTAAATGGAAGCAGGCTAATGACCCCATGTATTGATAATATTTCCTGCTCGTTTTCCAATGAGGGTTTTGCCCCATGAAGGTTTCCTCTTTCTAAAACTCCGTAGAGCATGTCTGGCATACGAAGGTCTCCGGCAAATTTAGCCGAGCCATTAACCTTGTCAGGAATATCTACTCTTGGAATTTCTTTGCCAATAAGTCTGAAATCTTCGGTTTTTTTTAATTCGTTTAAACTATATTTTGGCAAGTGTTTAGGGGTTTTTAAGAAAGGTATTAAAGCCCCATAGGGAATGCTTCTTTTGGTTTTTGGGTGCGTAATTACACTTTTATCTGTGGTGAGTTCTTCCAGAGGAACATCCCAGTGCTTAGCAGCTGAATACATTAAAATATGACGTGCCTGAGCTCCGGATTGACGCATAAGAGGAAAATTACTTTTAGTAATTCTACTTCCAACAGTAAACATAAGCTTACTGCCAGGTGTCCATCCCTCTGAACCATATATTTCTACTTCTTGGGGTGAAAATTCTACCTTGACTTTAGACCATTCGGCATCCATTTCCTCTGCAAAAATAATTGGCAGAGAAGTCATTGAGCCTTGTCCCATTTCTGCCGCAGGATTGTAAATGGTAATATCCCCATCCTCTGTTATTCTTACCCAGGCGGTTATATTATGTTTTTCTAATGTTTTCTCTATCTTTTTGGAATCTCGACAGGAAACAATTGAAGGCAATAAACCAGACATTCCAATAAAGAGAGCCACCCCTGTAGATGATTTTAAAAACTCCCTTCTACTTTTGTTTATGTTTGTGTCTCTCATCATCTCTAGTTAATCGCACTATTTTCTTCTGAGGCTATTTCTATGGCCTCCAGGATGCGCATATACGTACCACATCTACAAAGAATTCCATTCATGTAAGACTTTATCTCTTCTCTAGATGGCTTGGGTTTCTCCTTTAACAGGGCAACTGCTTGCATGATCTGACCAGATTGGCAATAACCGCACTGAGGAGCCTGAGTTTTAATCCATGCCTTTTGAACGGGATGCTCCCCTTTCTCAGATAAACCTTCAATGGTTAAAATTTTTTGTCCCATGGCAAAATTTTCTACAGTTAAGATGCATGCCCTCATGGGTTTTTGGTCTATATGTATGGTACAAGACCCACATTGGGCAATACCACAGCTGTATTTGGTCCCGGTTAGACCCAAATGTTCTCTCAGAACCCAGAGTAAAGAGGTGCCTTTATTCACCTCCACTTCAAAAGAATTGTTATTAATATTTAAGGTATAAAGTGGCATTTTTATTTTTCTGTATAAGTTACAGATAAACTGGGAAAAGCAAGCAAACAATCTCTTTAATATAAGCAAGATTGCCTTCCGCTACTGCCACAAGGCGCTTTACTACTTGGAAGGATCTTCCTCAATTAGTGCTGTAGATTTTAGCAATGCGATTGTAAATTAAATCATCGAACTGTCTTGCAATGCTTTTCCATTTAGAAAAATAAATTCCGATAGAGAATAAATAAATGGCATCTGTAGTCCATATGACATCTAAGGAATGGAGCATTTTTTTTGCCAGAACAAGTTTCATGGAAACAAGCAATACGGTAAAGATAATATTCCAACTACTACTGGATAGTGAGAATATTTCTTCTTCTTTTTCGTATTTAACAGTGTAGAAACGTCGATAAATTCTCCCTACGAACTTTCCTAAAAAATAAAAACCTATGTAATATAAGGGCGTTTTATGAATAAATGAGTCGTATAAAACTATCAAAGAAATAACTGTGATAAGGCCTATTAATAATCTTTTTTGTCTCTGAATCCTTTTACTGGAATTCTTCTTTATAAACGATTTTTTACTTTCCATAGATTCTACTTAAATTATTATACCGGACGTTGCTTATGTTTCTATCTGTTTTAAGAATTTATAAAGTCGATTTGCGTCCATTCAAAATGGATAGAATCATTTTCTTGCGGCGCTCCCCTTGTACTTCTGCCTTTTTCTATTTGATTAATTAGTATGTTCCTTAATTCCATCACCTTTGATGTTTCCTTATCATACAGATTTTTGCTTTCCTGAGGATCCGTTCTTAAGTTGTAAAGTTGCATAGGAGGTAAGGATTTTAGCGCAAGGCTATCCCTATTTGGATTGGGATAACTCCACCCTCCGGATCCTGGAGTCATAATCAATTTCCAGTCTCCTTTTCTGATAGCGAAGTCTCCATTGATGGAATGATTTACTACGGTTTCTCTTTGGTGATTATTTTTAGTTTCTTCTTGAAAAAGAGGCAACATAGATATACTGTCTTCTCCTTCATCCTCCTTAAGAGAGTAAGAGGTTATTTCCGCCAGAGTAGCCATTAAATCTGTAGTCCCTACCAAGGCATCAGATTTGCTCCCTGGTTTAATTACTGATGGCCATTTAACCATAAACGGTACTCGATGTCCACCTTCAAAGATGTCTGCCTTGTGGCCTCTGTAAATATAGCTTGGATAGTGGCCTAGTTCTTGTAACTCTTCTATTCCTGCGGCAGGGGAACAACCATTGTCTGAGGTAAAAATCACAAGGGTGTTCTCTTCAATTCCTTCTTTTTTCAACCTATTTAGTAACTCTCCAAGATAATGGTCAACCATTAACACAAAGTCTGCATATGGTAATAATCCACTTTTACCTTTCCAAGCCTTTGTAGGCAGTATTGGTGTATGTGGTGAAGGTAGGGCTAGATATAGAAAGAAAGGAGTATCATTTGCCGCTGCTCTCTGGACATATTCGTTAGCTCTATCAAAAAAATTAGGGGTAACCTCTTCATGGACAAAGTCTTTTGCCGTTGGCCCTTCTCTCCACCATGAGTATTTTCCCTTATCTACCGTTGTAGAGCGCGGTATAGAGGTGACTCTTCCGTTCTCTACATATACATAAGGAGCCATATCCAAAGAACCAGAATGCCCGTAAGCATAGTCGAAACCGAGATCGTTTGGATTGTTTAAAACCGGTTTAGTAAAGTCTATATTTTTAAAATCTTCTTTGTTCCATCCATCTCCTCCTGTATCTGTATTATTTTCATAGGCCCAATCCCAACCTAAGTGCCATTTTCCTATAAAGGCCGTTGTATAGCCTTTTTTCTTAAGCATAGACGCTACGGTTGTCCGAGTATTTGGAATAAGAGCCTTTGATTTTCCAGTAAGCACCCCACTTTTAAGACGACTCCGCCAATTATATCTTCCGGTTAATATGCCATATCTTGTTGGAGTGCAGACGGAGGATGAGGTATGTGCATCGGTAAATAATATGCCCTGCTGTCCTAGTCTGTCTAAATTTGGCGTGAAAATTTTACTCTCTTTATTGAGAATAGAAACATCTCCATAGCCCATGTCATCCGCTAAAATGTATATGATGTTTGGGCTTCTTTTTTCCTCCTTCGTCTCTTTGCAAGAGACCATAAGCAATATAATGGGAAGTAAACAGCTCAAAGCCATTCGAATCATATTTAAAAATTCAGGTTTCTTATAGGTCATATGAAGAATTGATATGGTTTTTACACAGGCTGCAAGTAAAGATAAAACATAATTAATTTTAAATAAAAAAGTTAGACTTTGGAGCATTTCTCATTCCATAGATATTATCAATAGTACATTCATTTAAAAAGATAATGTCTCTTTTCAAAATACGGTGCAATTCGGTAAATTTGATAGGATTTAGCTATTAAAACAAAACACAATATGGATAAGAGTAAGAACAATACAAACGGCACGGCAAGTTACAATGTAAATGACATAAGTAAATGCCCTTTTATGGGTGGAGAACTCAAGCAGACAGCGGGAGGAGGACCAACGAATAAAGATTGGTGGCCTAATCAACTTAAATTAAATATTTTACGACAGAATTCTTCCTTGGTAGATCCTATGGATGAGGGCTTTGACTATGCCAAGGAGTTTAAGTCTTTAGATCTTAGAGCTGTTAAACAAGATTTGGAAGAAGTATTAACTACCTCTCAGGAATGGTGGCCTGCAGATTACGGGCATTACGGGCCTTTCATAATACGAATGGCCTGGCACAGTGCCGGAACCTACAGAATCTCTGACGGTAGAGGAGGGGCTGGCTCAGGAACCCAGCGTTTTGCTCCTTTAAATAGCTGGCCAGATAACGCCAACTTGGATAAAGCCCGACTCTTATTATGGCCGATAAAAAGAAAATATGGAAAAAAGTTGTCTTGGGCAGATTTAATGATACTGGCAGGTAATGTGGCTTTAGAATCTATGGGCTTACAAACCTTTGGCTTTGCAGGAGGTCGAGAAGATATTTGGCAACCAGAAGAAGATATTTATTGGGGACCGGAAAGTGAGTGGCTAGGGGATAAGCGGTATACCGGAGACAGGGAATTAGAAAATCCTTTAGGAGCAGTTCAAATGGGACTAATATATGTGAATCCCGAAGGCCCAAATGGCAAGCCAGATCCCCTTGCATCGGCAAAAGACATTCGAGAAACTTTTGGTCGGATGGCTATGAATGATGAGGAAACAGTGGCCTTAATAGCGGGTGGACATACTTTTGGGAAGACACATGGTGCGGCAGATCCAAGTAAGTACGTCGGCGCTGAACCGGCAGGAGCTGGGATAGAAGAGCAGGGACTGGGATGGAGTAATTCTTTCGGATCGGGAAATGCAGGAGATACGATTACCAGTGGATTAGAAGGTGCATGGACTACCACACCGACAAAATGGAGTAATAATTTTTTTGAAAACCTTTTTGGTTTTGAATGGGAATTAAGTAAAAGTCCGGCTGGGGCTTTTCAATGGACACCAAAGGATGGAGCTGGTGCAGGCACAGTGCCAGATGCACATGATCCATCAAAAAGTCATGCTCCTTTTATGCTAACTACCGATTTGGCCTTAAAAGAAGACCCAGCCTATGCAAAGATATCCAGACATTTCTATGAAAATCCAGAAGAATTTGCAGATGCATTTTCACGAGCATGGTATAAGCTAACTCATAGAGACATGGGTCCAATAACTCGGTACTTAGGGGCTGAGGTTCCTAATGAAGAACTTATTTGGCAGGATCCAATTCCTAGCGTTACACATAGTTTAGTAAATGGGGAAGATGTAGCCTTATTAAAACGAATGATTTTAGCATCTGGTCTTAGCATCTCTGAATTAGTAGCAACTAGTTGGGCTTCAGCGTCTACGTTTAGAGGTTCTGATAAAAGGGGAGGTGCCAATGGAGGTAGATTGAGACTTGCACCACAAAAAGATTGGGAAGTTAATTCTCCAGATCAATTGGCCAAGGTTCTAGAAACTTTGGAGGCTATACAAAAGGAATTTAATGCTTCTCAAAATGATGACAAGGAAATTTCAATGGCAGATTTAATTGTTTTGGCTGGATCAGTAGCCGTGGAAGAAGCAGCCGAAAAGGCAGGGAATAAACTTACAATTCCCTTCACACCAGGGAGAGGTGATGCCTCCGCAGAGCAGACAGAAATAGATTCTTTCGCTGCACTAGAACCACGAGCAGATGGATTTAGAAATTATTCAAAGGGCAGCTATGAAGTTTCTGAAGAAGAAATGTTAGTAGATAGAGCGCAATTATTAACACTAACTGCTCCGGAAATGACTGCCTTAATCGGAGGCTTAAGGGTTTTAAATGCCAACGTAGGTCAGTCACAGCACGGGGTGTTTACGGAAGCCCCGGAAACACTTACAAACGATTTTTTCGTAAATCTTTTGGATATGGGAATTAGTTGGAAAGCTGCCACCGAGGACGAATCCTTATTTGAAGGACGTGATCGTAAAACCGGGGAGCTAAAATGGACCGGAACTAGAGTAGATTTAATCTTTGGTTCTAATTCCGAATTAAGAGCTTTAGCTGAGGTATATGGCTGTGAAGATTCACAAGCAAAGTTTGTGAAGGACTTTGGTTCGGCCTGGACTAAGGTTATGAATTTAGATCGTTTCGATTTAGTTTAAATTATTCAATACAAACGTTGATAAATAACGAAGGTGGTCTAAACAGACCACCTTCGTTATTTAATGGTGTACCTTATACCTTAGCTTAGATAGGATGCTAGCATCCAAAGTGTTTTTTCTGTTTCCGTAATATAGTCGCTCATAAGACTAACAGTGCCTTCATCATTAGCATCGGATGCCAGAGAGAGTATAATCCTCTCTTTGTTAACCAGTACTTTAAAATTCTCCAATACAATCTTAACGCCTTCCGGACCCTTGGTAATTCCCTTTTCTTCTATTATTTCTGCTGTGTCTAAATAGTCTGAAAAAGTATGTAAAGGTTCCCCCCCAAGGGTTAAAATACGTTCGGCAATTTCATCTATTTTTACCACGGCATCATTATATAATTCTTCAAATTTTAAGTGTAATTCAAAAAATTCCTTACCCTTAATATTCCAATGAAACCCCCTTAAGTTTTGGTAAAACAGTTGGTAATTGGCTAAAAGATCGTTTAATTCACTTACAAGCGTGTCTGCTTTTTTACTATCTATTCCAATTAAATTCTTCATAATTCTTATTTTTAATAAAGTTACGAGTTTTCTGTCAGAAGAGAATGATTTGTGTCAGCTGAAACGAATTTTTATAGATTATAACGCTCAATTATTACAAAGAAATAAACCCAGGGATATAGCTTCCACATACACGGACTTAGTCTCTTAAATTTTTGTCTCTACGGCCACTACTGTATAGTCCTTCCAAGGCTATAATTTTTTCATCTTCAAATAAAAATCTTATTCGGAAGCTGTCCATGCCGTCTAGCATAAATGCATTTTCAGAATAGGGGTAAAGTGCATATTTACTCCCGCCATCGCGCTGATAATACAATTTTCCATCTGTCATGCTTATCCTTCTGGGGCCATAGCTGCCTACAAAAGCTTCCAGACTCTTTTTAGATAGAGTGATAGGATTAGTCTTTAGTTTAATTGCTGTAAGGGGCCATTCGTAGTAAGACAATGATTCTTCATTGGGATTTTGACTTATTAGCTTTTCTAATGCAATCGTATATGCCTTATCTAATGCTTTCCTGGCAGATGTTTTAATATGTGGGGTTACACCAGTGCCTTCCCAGTTTGTATTGGTAATTGGATTAATAGCTCTTCCGGTAGGTACCCAAACCATAAAACGCTCAGTAGCTATCAGAGAACCACCGGGATGTGCACCCCCGCCAGTAGTCTCTCCAATTAAGGTTGCCCTTTCTAGGTTCTTTAAATTATAGCTAAATTCCTCGGCGGCCGAAAAAGTGCCAGAACTCGTCAGAATATACAGAGGAGTATCTGGGCTGCGAGTCCCTGAGACATGTGGTAAGGTCCAGGTTTGGGAATTAGAATCTGTAGGCCGCCAATAGAAATTGTTTAAATGTACCGGGTCACTTTCAAAGAAGTAACTGCTAATTAATTGAATCATCGCTGGACTACCGCCACCATTATTTCTTAAATCAATTATAATTGCATCCGCATTGCTTAAGAAATTCATGGCTGCCACAGCGGTTTCACCTCCATATTCTACATCAGAAAATCCCCTCAAATCAAGATACCCTATATTTCCACTTAATATTTTAACTTCCTTAAAACCGAAATTATTTCTTTCCATACGGGCAATTCTACGTTTTAGATAGGCGAGACTATCTTCTGTAGTGGTTACTTGCTGCATCTCTGTTATGCGCCTAGGTGTAAATGTGACTCTTAGATGTTTATCCTTGCTAATGTCTCGGAGATCTTCCGTAAGAATATTTGCAAATATTTCAGGATCATTTAGATCCTTGTATGCTCCGTCTTTAAATTTTTTTTGGATGCTATTAGACATTGCTAAGGCAATTTTGGGGAAGACATAGTTTTCCGTTAGTTTATTGCTTATCGAGTCTATTACCGTACTAATTTCTGCCTGATTTAATGGCTCTAAGTTTTCTTGCCCCTTTATGCCAGGAATGGCTATTAAGCTAGAAAGGAAAAATAACAGGTATATTGTCTTTGTTCTATGCATGATATTAGGATTTTTGGCAATTTGTTTGAATTTTTATTAAGATTTTAGTTAATTGATCTTGCTCCTTCTTGCTAATTCCTTCTAAGGAAGCACTTCTGTTTTTTTGAATTATGGGGGGTAATTTTTTAAGTAGCTCTTTTCCTTCTGGGGTTATTTTTAACTTATAACGCCTTCTGTCTTTTTCGTTCATGGATCGTTTTAAATACTTTTTTTTAACCATAGTGTTGATCATTCTAGTCATCGAAGCATTGTCTTTAAAAACCAATTGCGCAATTTCTTTCTGAGTAAGTTCAGGATGTTCGTGCAAAAAAATCAGTACTAGGCCCTGATCTACGGTCATTCCGGGTAATGCTTTTGTAATATTTTTTTGAGCAAACTTTCGGTATTGTTTTATAGTACTTTCTATGGTGTGAAAAACGGTTTCGGAGGGAAGAGCAAGTATCATATAAAATATATTTGATGTAAATATAATTGATATATCAATTAAATTACAAAATACCTGTTTTTTTTTAAAACTTTCTACTCTAAATTAAAGAAAGTAAGTTCGGGAATCATAAATATTCTTTAAAATGTTTAATAAAAAATAAAAAACATTAAACAATTAGTATCTTTGTTAGAAAGAAGCGAAAAGACTCTTGGACAGCGAGTAACTAATAATATAAAACCAATACTATGTTTGGATTATTTAAAAAGAAATCAGAAAAAGAAAAGTTACAGGAACAGTACGAAAAGCTATTAAAAGAGGCACATAGTCTTTCCACAACAAACAGGAAAATGAGTGATCAAAAAGTATTTGATGCAAACGAAGTATTAAAGAAACTTGAGAAGTACGACTAGTTTTTTAGTTACGGATAGAATGAAAAAAAAACCAGATAATGTGGTCTTTAACGAGCAGACTAATCGCTATGATGCTGCTCTAAAACCTTATGCAACTTCCGTTGGAGCTCCTGTAATTACCTCAACGGATAGTATCGCCTGGAAAAATATTAGCGTCCAAAAAGTTAATCATAGACTGAAAACCAGGTATTTGGAATTAAAAGAGGCATACGATGAAATGATGAGAGAATACAGATACAGTGAACTCATCTACAACGCCAAGTTTTCTTTTGAACCAATTATGGGTCAGGTTTATCATTTATACCAAAGGGATAACGAAGAGTCTTTTCTCTCTTTGATAGCACCTGACCAGTGTAATTTTAAATCCTTAGGTAGTTATTATTTAAATGCAGAACAGATTTGGGAAAAAGTGAACGAGATTTAGATCTTATAACCGCAAGAGAATTAGACCGAATTATTGAAATGGCCTGGGAAGATCGCACACCTTTCGAAGCCATACTTTTTCAGTTTCAATTGGCAGAAAAAGAAGTTATTAAACTGATGCGCTCTAACTTAAGGAAATCAAGTTTTAAAAGATGGAGGAAAAGGGTTAATAGTGGGGTAAGCCAGAAACACTTAAAAAAACGGAACCCCGATATTACACGTTTTAAATGTTCAAGGCAAAGGGCTATTTCAGGTAATAAGATCAGCAAGCGCTAGGATGAATTTGATAAAAAATACCCTGCCTCTGTTTCCGAGCTCATTAGATGAAGTTATACGGAGAATTGAGAATGTAGATCCTATAAGCTATGGCAGAACACGGAATTATGTAGATGGAAAAGTTACGTATTTATCGCCCTACATATCCAGGGGATTTACCACAACAAAACGCATATTAGACAGTGTAATAAGAAGGGGGTATAAGCCAGCCCAAATTGAAAAGTTTATTCAGGAATTAGCTTGGCGAGACTATTGGCAGCAGGTCTGGATAGCTAAGGGTAGCGAGATTAATACAGATATAAAGAATCCGCAGACTCCGGTTAATAATTACGGAATGGCAGAAGCAATTTATAAGGGTGCTACCGGGATTTTAGCAATTGACTTGGCTATCGATGATTTTTATAATACGGGTTATATCCACAATCATATCCGAATGTACATAGCCTCCTTAAGCTGTAATCTAGCCAAGAATCATTGGAAACTACCTGCGCAATGGATGTATTACCATTTGTTAGACGCTGACTGGGCTAGCAACGCCTTAAGTTGGCAATGGGTGGCTGGCAGTAACAGCAACAAAAAATACTATGCCAACCAGGAGAACATTAATAGGTATTGCTATACTTCTCAGAAAAGCACTTTTTTAGATATTCCCTACCAGGCTTTCTCTGGCATAGAAACAATTTCTATATTGGAACCAACTATAACTCCCATATTTACAACCTCCCTGCCTCCAGCAGAAGATATTTCAATAGATAGAAGTTTGCCGGCTTGTATTTATAATTTTTACAACTTGGATCCCGCTTGGAGAACAGAGATAAAGGCCAATAGAATTTTATTGTTAGAACCTTCACATTTTAAAAACTATCCGGTGGCAAAAAAAACTATACAATTTATTCTAAAACTTGCGAAAGAGAATATAGATAAGGTACAAGTATTTGTTGGAGAATTTCAAGACCTCCTTGCAACCTACTCATTTAATTCATTATATTTTAAGGAACATCCTACCACCGAGCATTATGAAGGTATTAAGGAGGATAGGGAATGGATGTTTCCTGTAAAAGGATATTATCCTTCTTTTTTTTCTTATTGGAAAAAGTGTAAAAAACAACTGTCCAATTTATAGTGAAATTACTTTTCCTTGGCAGTCTGAAACTGTTTTGATTATAGATTAGAAGGATTACTTAGAGCGAAAACACGTCGTATTTCCTAACCCATTGCATAGATTCTGATGGTTTTATAGATACTTTAAAGAATAATTCTGGACTAATCACATGTTTCCAACCCCACAAATTGATTTTGGTTGTTTTAAAATCCCCTGTTTCACGAATTCCAATATTAGCTCTAACATTATGCAGTTCCCATGAAGCTTTACGTTCTTTTCCCCCGCTGAGGTTGCCAAAAAAGAATTGTGCTTTTAAAGATTTATCCAATATGATTTTATCTTTTTGGATAACAACATTTTGGTCCGGATTTACTGTTTCACTAAATATATCAGGGTCTAGTTCAAACGGAAACTTCAGTACATAATCTTCACTTGTAAAATTACCACCTATACCCATAAAGTTGTGCGTATATTCATCGGTTTTGATAGTTTTTTTGCCTGTGTTTATTAAACGATATCTAATGATAACCCCCTTTTCCATAAGAGCTATTTCTTTACTCAGAGAATAAGCATACCCATTTATGCTTGCCGAGTTACAAAGAATAGCGATTTTGTGGGAGTTGGCAGTAAATTGAAATTTGGCAGGTTTAATTTTATAATCATGAGCAAAGAAATAAGGAGTGGTTTCTTTTTGTAACAATCCAACCCCAATTTTATGAAACCAACCTCCAACTGGTATTTCTTCAAAACCAATAGGTTCTGAAATCCCAAATTCATTATAAAGACCTTTGCCAATACTATTGTAATCAAGACTCTCCAATGTTTCCTTAGCAAGCAACTCCATGCCCTCATATTTTAAGGAGGAGATTTTACCAGTCCAGTCGAACCTAGAAAAACGATACTTTTCCAAGGGAAAATCCCATACTAACTCTAAGTGTTTATTTTTAAGAAGGTGCGACATACTGAACTCAAGTACTTGGCGGTTTGTCTGCTATAAAGAATTGAATGTTCGTAATTTAGACTACAGTCTTATTTATAGTATTTCTATTGGCTAAATGCCCTCCTAAGCCTATCTTTTATTCCTTCTAAATCCAGATTTCCTACCTGATTGATTGTTTTTTCTATTGGCAAAAAATTCTTGTTTCCTTTTTTGTTTTTCTCTTTCCCATTCTTTTTTCTCTGCACTGGTCATGGGTTTGTCGGTCTGCGGAAAGGGATTGTCATTTACCAAGACTATTTTCTGTTTTATGAGTCGTTCAATATCTCTAAGATAGGCATTGTGTTCTGGTTCACAGATAGAAATGGAAACCCCTTCTTCTCCAGCTCTTCCGCATCGTCCTATTCTGTGCACGTATGTTTCCGGTTCGTTGGGTATATCGAAGTTTATTACATAACGTAATTTGTCTATATCGATTCCCCTTGCGGCGATATCGGTAGCGACCAGTACTCTTAGGTTGCCGGCTTTAAATTCCTTGAGGGCTTTTTGACGTTGATTTTGACTTTTATTGCCATGAATCGCAGCACTTTTTATTTTCTTTTTTTGAAGATTCCGTACAATTCTGTCTGCCCCATGTTTGGTCCTGGAGAAAATAAGAACCTGCTTTAATTCAGGATTTTCAAGAATATGAAGTAATAGCTCATTTTTATTAGACTGGTTGGTAGTATATACGTACTGCTTAATGGTTTCAGCAGTAGAAGAGACGGCATTTACTGCCACCTTTCTTGGATTGACCAATATCTTATTGGAAAGTTCCAATATTTTTTTTGGCATGGTGGCTGAGAAAAATAGCGATTGTTTTCTTTTGGGTAATTTCGCCAGAATTTTATTTATATCATTTATAAATCCCATATCGAGCATACGATCGGCCTCATCCAACACAAAATAACGCACGTCATCTAAGGAAATAAAACCTTGATTCATTAAATCTAAAAGGCGTCCAGGTGTAGCAATCAAAATGTCTACACCGCTTCTTAATATTCTTGTTTGTGCTCCTTGAGAAACGCCTCCAAAAATGACGGTACTTTTAAGGTTAGTGTATTTTCCATAAGCATTAAAACTCTCACCAATTTGTATAGCCAGTTCTCTGGTGGGGGTAATTATTAAAGCTCTAATCTTACGCCTACCACTTTGCCTTTCTTCCCTATTGTTCATCAATTGAATAATCGGTATTGCAAATGCCGCAGTTTTACCAGTGCCGGTCTGGGCACTTCCCAATACATCTTGTTTGTTTAGGACCAAAGGAATAGACTTCTCTTGTATGTCTGTAGGTGTACTATAATTTTGATCTTTTAAGGCTTTAAGTATAGAAGGATTCAGCTTTAAATCTTCGAATGTCATTATTTTTTGGATTAAGGACTCGAATTACCTTATGGTTAATTATTTTCTTCTCTTCCATTACTTGGAAAAAAGGTTCGAGTCTATTAGGTATAGATTATTATTTCCAGGATTAATATTTTATGCTCTCTTTTGGAGGGATTTTTTATTTGTAAAATGTTTTTTCATCTCCAACTAAGGTGGTTAATTCTACGGTATGTCCGTCCGGATCTTTGGTATAAATGGAATGAAAATAATGATGATCCTGAAAATGAAAATTTATATTTAATTCTTGATATTTTTTACGGGCTTTTTCAAAATTCTCCTTCGATACATTAAAGGCAAAATGGTCTATTTTTACATTTTTTGATTTTATATCTAATTCCTTGTCTGCTCTGTTCGCAGGGAAAAGAGCAATCCCGGTTTTATTCGCTAACATAAAAATTGGATATTCGCCCCACTCTTCTAATTGATATTTTTTTAATCCTAAGACTTTTGTATACCAGGTTTCCGATATTTTCAAATCCTTTACCCGAATAGCAACATGATCTAAAAAATTAATTTCAAAAGTATTTTTACTATCCATTTTTTTTAAGACTAATAATTCTATTGCTATTTGCCCTATATGGAATAAGTGCTTTATAGTATGGTGTCGTAAAGGCACATATATGAAACATCCAGTTATTAGGGAATGTCTTTATATATTTTCATGAGTGCCCAAATCGAAAACTTAAAATTTAATTTCTGTAATTAAGGTGTAAAGGTATACAAATTTTAGCCTTTGTTATTTTGACCCTTTTAAAGCAGTGGCACCTACTTTTTCAAGGACAGTATTAATTTTTGGTAAATCTTTAGTCAGAATAGCGTTCAAATCTTCCAGATGCCGCTTAAGTTCCAAAGAAAGTTCCTCGTAAACCTTATATGCCCCATCTGTAGGTTTGGCATCTCCACTTTCAACACTTCTTCTTAGTGAGGCGAGTCTGTTGTTAAGTTTTATTGGAAAATTCAGAGGATCTTGTCCGGATTGATTTTTAACTTGGTATAATTCTTTTTCTATTATTGCAGTTTTGTCTATAAATGGCATTATTGTTCTTTTATAATCTGCAGCAGACAACTTACTCTTTGAGTTTTCTAGATGTTTTCTCATTTGACGTATTTGAATAACCGCCTCATTGGCCGCACTGGTCTTTTGCATTATTTTGTTGGCCAGGTTAAACTGCTCCCGTAAATCCGCTTCTGAAACGCCTTTAAGATTGGGATCCATTTGGACGGTAAAATCATATGATTTCTCGTAACTTTTGGTCTTCATCTTTACTTTGTATGTGCCTAATGGTGCTTTTGGACCCCTTTGAGGACGAGCACTCCAGATAATCATACCTTCAAATTCTGTAGCTCCCGGATATCTTAAATCCCAGCTAAAGTTATTTAGGCCCTTGGCAATTGTTGGCTTGGTGGAACCTCCTTGCATCCACCAAGGAATATCAGGATCCGCTTCATATTTGGTCTTACTCCCGGTAAATGTGTTTATAAGGTTATCATTTGCATCAAAAATTTCAAAGGTAATACTGTCTATTTGTTCGTTAAGATAGTATTGTATGGAGGCATCTTCTAAGCCCCGATAAACATTGGAAGGTTTAAACAGAATTGCTGCCTCATCTTTCATTGTACTCTGGTATTGACGTATGGGAAGAATGTCGTCTAAAATCCAAAACCCTCTTCCATGAGAACCGATGACCACATCATTGTCTTTAACTACCAAATCCCGAACGGGGGTATCCGGAAGGTTTAATTGAATACTCTGCCACCAAACCCCATCATTAACTGAGAAATATACGCCGTGTTCTGTTGCCAGAAAAAGTAGACCCTCCCTTTTTGGATCTTCTCTAACTGCCCTGGCAAAATGTCCTTTCTCTAGCCCGTTAATTATCATTTGCCACGTTTTTCCATAATCATGTGTTTTAAAAACATAAGGTTCTCTGTCATCTACTTGGTATCGGTTAGCAGCTAGAAAAAGCGTGCCCGGACGGTGTTTTGATTCATCTATAATGCTTACCCGTGAAAACTTGGGTAAATCGGGAGGAGTAATGTCTTCCCAATGCTCACCGCCATCTCTTGTAATATGCACTTTCCCGTCATCAGATCCTGCCCAGATGGTATTGATATCATGATAGGAGGGGGCTAAGGCAAATACGGTAGCATATATTTCGGGCCCATTCATATCCATGGTAATGACACCGCCCGTTTTTCCCAAGGTCTCTCGATCGGCATACGTAAGATCCGGGCTAATTTTTTCCCATGTTTGGCCGTCATTAATGGTTTTCCAAACATGTTGGGAACAGGTGTACATAACTTTTGAATCTTGTGGAGCAAACATTATTGGGAAAGTCCATTGCCAACGTTCTGGAAGTGCATCGGCCGGTTCTCCTGAAAAGAAACGGGGATAAACTTGTATATCTCTTGTCTGACCATTGCTTCTATCATATCTGGTTAAAAGGGCTCCCTGACTTCCTGCATAGAAAATATCCAAATTTTTGGGATGCTGAGTGATCCAACCACTTTCTCCTCCGCCTACGGCGTAAAACCATCCGTGATTTGGACCTCTCGCCTGCATATGTTCCCACCCATCGCTAGGCATTGCTAGAGTGCTGTTATCTTGCTGGGCACCTGCTACATGATATGGGATGTCATTGGTGGTCATTACATGGTAGAACTGTGTAGTAATATAGTCTTGCTCCGTCCAGCTATCCCCACCGTTAATACTTACATTTCCTCCCCCGTCGTTAGAATTTATCATACGTTTAGGATTATTTGGATCTATCCATAAATCATGGTTGTCTCCATGAGGTACTTTAATGGTGGTATCAAAGGTCTTTCCTCCATCGGTCGACTTATAAAAGCCGGTATTTAGGCAGTAAACAGTTTCTTTGTCCCAGGGATCTGCATAAATTCTTGAATAATAAAAAGCACGCTGTCGTAACTTACGCTCTTCATTGGTACGTTCCCAAGTTGCCCCAGCGTCATCTGATCTAAAGACTCCCCCTTCATTGGCCTCTACTATGGCCCAGACTCTATTTGAATCCGCAGGAGAAACTGTTACCCCAATCTTACCAATTGGACCTTTTGGCATACCTGGATTTTCACTTAGGTCTGTCCATGTATCCCCGCCATCGGTCGATTTCCATAACTTACTATCGCCTCCACCGCCCCACATTTTCCATGCCTTACGATAGACCTGCCAGGTGCTGGCATATAATACCTTAGGATTATTACGGTCTATAATAAGGTCTACTGCACCGGCCTTAGGACTAACATATAAAACCTTTTCCCAACTATTACCTCCGTTGGTGGACCTGAATACTCCCCGTTCTTCATTTTCTCCATATGGATGCCCTAAGGCTGCCACATACACAATCTCCGGATTCGTTGGATGAATTCGGATTCTAGCTACTGCCTGGGTTTCTTTTAAGCCAAGATGTCTCCAGGTTTTTCCACCGTCTATAGTCTTATATACCCCATCGCCCTGTGTAATACTACCTCTCAGTTGCACCTCTCCCATTCCTATATATACCACATCTGGGTTGGTTTCGGCAACTGCAACGGCACCAACGGAGGAGCTAGTGAGCTGCCCGTCGGTAACAGGAAACCATTCATTACCTCCATCTGTTGTTTTCCATAATCCCCCTCCTGTGGCCCCAAAATAATATTCGTTAGGTCGCCCCGGGCTTCCACTGCTACCCAAAGACCTGCCTCCTCTATGAGGTCCAATATTTCGCCATTGAAGCCCTTCATAGAACAACTTAGGTATGGAAGAAGATTCTTTTGAACTAGTACTAGTTTTGTTCTGTGCAGAGGTATTCGTTATAAAAAATACAGCAGCGCATAGGAAAAGGTAATGGATGTTATTTCTCATTAGTCCGATTTGTTGGATAGTCTTGTTAAAAAGCTGTTTTTAAACTATAAAAAATTATATGTGTTGATCTATTAGTATCTGATTACCATCCGGATCTAAAACCATAAAACTGGCAGGACCAGTAGTAGATTCATCCGCTTCAGAAAGAAGGGGGATGTTATCTTTTTTTAAAGATTTTTGAATTTCTCTAACGTCGTCAAAAGTGGCTAACTCCTGAGCATTCTCATCCCATCCCGGATTAAATGTGAGGATGTTGTTTTCGAACATGCCATGGAACAAGCCAATAAGTGATTTATTATTTTTCATTATCAGGTAGTTCATCTCATGAGATCCTGCAAACAGCTTAAACCCTAAGGCTTCGTAGAAGGACTGCGACTTGCTTAAATCTTTCACTGATAAACTGACGGAAAAGGCTCCAAGTTTCATAAAAGTATTTATTTAAAGGTTAATTAATTTTTGTGCATCTATTTGGAATATAAACATCCCTTTAATAGTAATAAATATCTCAACTTAAAGAAATATACATTTTTAAATTAAAGGAATACGGCTAAATTTAGGTACCACTTTTATTAAGCAGTTTTTCAACTACATAGGTTACAATGGGCTCCGACTTTCCTTTCACTTTAACAGGAGGCATTTTTTTTAATACAAAACGATCATCTAATTCGGCTACAATAGTATCAGTTACTAGAATGTCTGTCTTATGCTCCCTTGTGAGCGTTTCAACTCGTGAGGCCACATTAATTGCGTCTCCAACCACACCAAATTTGCTTAACTCATAATTACCCATAACCCCAGCAAGAACTTGCCCTTTGTGAATCCCAATGCCAAAAGACAGTTCTGGCAAAGACTTGGATCGCAGTTCATTATTGTATTCCTGAAGTGCCTTTCGCATATCCAATGCCGCCATAACGGCATCCTGTACCTGCCAGGGGTTGTTGCTTAAAGCACCAAAAAGAGACATAATCCCGTCCCCGATAAGTTCTGTAACCTGTCCGTGATGGCGACTTAATACTTCACTCATGCAGCGTAAATAACCATTTAAAATACCCATCACTTCCACAGGATCTCTTTCTTCACACATCTTTGTAAATCCTTTCAAATCTGCAAATAATACAGTTACAGATCGAAGGGTTGGTTTAAATGTACTATCAGAATCTGTCAGATGTTCTATAACCTCTTCCGGTGTAAATCTACCAAAATGAATTTGAAGTCTTTCGAGCTTTTTATTTGTATGTCCCAAGAGTTTAATTAGCTGTTTATTCCTCTTTTTCTGCTTAAAAAACAGAATTAATACAAGAAGCAAAGCTATTAGCAATCCGGCGATGTAGTATACTAATTCCATTATCCGAGAAGCACAGCTAGTCTAACAGTTGAGTTAGCAAGAGATGCAACTCCTATAGCCTCTAGCATCATAGGTTCTCCGACTTCTTTTGCAAGTTTCCTAATCCTGGACTGCATAGGTGCATTTTGAAAGTGAATAGTCTCCCTTGTCCAGGCAAGTAATTTTTCCTCTTGCTCATTTAAATGGGGAGAGGACAGCGTGGCAAGCGCTTTATTAAACTCTTCCTCTGTAAAACCGCATTCCATTGCCATGGCAGCGGTTTCGGCCTGACAAAATTTACATTCCAGACTATGGGCTACAACCGCAAACATAAGTATTTTTAGCTTCCTAGACAGGGCTTCTGATTCTAGTGCTTCGCTGAGCGCTTCATTCATGGCATAGGCCGCCGGTAGCCCAATGAGTTTTTGGACAACTCCAGGAAATGATTCTGGTTTCCCCTTCAATGCCTTAGTTTCTGTCCAGCCAATACTTCTGAGTTTCCATCCAAACAAAGGTCTCAGTGCTTTCCCAAGGAGGCTATTCGGGAGATTCTCTAATTCTTCCATGGGAGGTACGGCTATAAAGGTTGACACCCTATTTACAAAGCAATGGTTAACAATTAGAAAAGCCATTTCCGCAATGGCTAATTCGGAATAGCCCAAGCGCAGTAGCTCGTCTCTATCTTTCTTTGGTGGCCGGGGATTAGATCTCGAAAGGTTTCTGCAGAAGCGTATAAAAGCCCTTTCCTTTTCTTCCAAATCAGCCATTTGAACATTCCGTTCTATATTATTAATCATTTTTTCAGAATATCCCCAAAGTCGCATCCAGGATCGGGCAACACCAAAGCAATACCTGCATGCATTTTCCTGCGCTGCGACAAGACCGCATATATCTGCCAATTTTCTTGGAAACTCTTTAGCCTCATAACGCGGCCATTTAAGGATGATTTTCCGTAGCCATGGGCTGGGAGAAGTGCGCATATGTACGTCTGCTACTCTGCCTATGTCGGCTTTTACTTCTGCCTCCCATTTCTTGTCATGCACAATGGAAATGGTTGGCTCACTCCATTCAATTTCATTTAATAGTTCTGTCATTTTTGGTACGATTGGTATCTAGACTCTATTTTTTGGTATAGACCATTGCCTTAAGTATGGCCGCTTAATTAAAAACTACTGGTAAAATTTGGGTATAACCCCAAGGTACTAAATAATTGGGGATTAATACATAGCGTTATTATTCTTTGAAGTTTTTGGAATCTGTTGAATGGCATCCCAATGCTCTACTATTTTGCCTCTATTCTCCAGATTGGAAAAAATCATCGGAAACATTGGGATTGTTTCTATTCAAGAATTGATTTCCTTCTAAAATGGCTAGCTTTCTTAATGGTCAGGTTTACCTATTGTTTATACGCTTCATAAAATTAGCGTGAAGGGAGTAGATGCTTATTTTAGGTGATAGAATATAGAAGAATCCTATTTTTCATTCCATTTTGAATCCTACTATTTCCTTTAAAGACTATTGTTTGTGCTTTCCCCACACTCCCTTGAATATCATTATTTAATTCATTATATCCCAGATGTTCAATTGACATTAAATATTAAATAAAAAGCTTTGCAACTTGGTCCTATTTCAAAGATTTCAATCCAAAAGCAACAGCTATATTGATTATACCTGCCAATAATAATCCAATGCCAATCCAAGAGGTAATGGCCATTGTACCAACCAGTAAATTATTGGTAAGTTTAAATCCTATTAAAATCATTAGCACCCCACCAACTAATCCTAACCACCAGTAGGCCAAGCCTTCTTTTTTATCTTGAAAGGCATTTACAAAATTCATAACACCTGCCACAATTAACCAAAAGCCCACTACAAAAGGCAGGGTTGCTGCCGTTACCGCAGGATTAGACAACAGAATAAAGGCTATAAAAACATCGATAAGACCTACCGTTAGCGTCCAACCCCAATTATCTTGAGTTTGTTTGGTTGCTATGGCCATAAATATTTGGGTAATGCCTACAAAAAGTAAACTAATACTTAAATACATGGCCACTCCAACTAAGGCTCCTACTGGATGCTTAAATACCATCACTGCTAATAGGATTAAAACAAGACCTCTTACTAAAGTTAACCACCAATACTTACTAACTGTTTTCATAATTTTTTAATTTAATTAAATTTAAATTTAACCATGGCCTGAACTCTTGATGCAGTACCTTCAATGCCATTTTTATTTTCTCTTACGCCCCACATATATTCTATCCCCGCAGAAATCATTCGAGTTGGAAAGTATATTAGATTGGCATGGACCGAACCTGCCTTTTGAATGGTATCGTCCGATTGTAAAGACGATAAGGTGGTTCCGCTCCAAGCCGTGGATATATTGGAATTAAACTTCTTACTCCAATAATGATTGTATCCTGCGAAGGCAAACCATGCTGGAGCTAGGGTTAAATCATTGTTTGTAAGTGTCCCAGAGGCTTTGCCGTCCCAAGAAAGTGAAATGATTTTGTGTGCTTGCCCTTCACCATATCCCGCACCCCAAACAAAGGCATCTTGGTATTCTGTAACCTTTAACACTATTCTACTCGTGGCGGTTATGGCATACCCTGTTTTATTGGAATTGGGAACGGTGGAAGGTCCTTTCCAGCTTAGTGGAAAAACATCTAATCCCAATTGAATACTAGACCCATTACTAGATTTCGCCTTTACCATTGCGGCTATATTTGGCCATAAGGGTCTTGCGGCCCCCTCTTGATCTAAAACGTTGTCTATTTGAGGCGCAAAGTCTTCTAAAGCCACTGCATACGAGAACTTATCGTTAATCTTATCTTGCCAACGAATTTGCGTAGTTCTCCCACCATATAGGGCATCGCCATTTGCAAAATCAATTGTTCCAGGCAAAGTGCTTAGGTCAGCCGACGTAGTCCAAGTACGCCCAACTAATAGCCTTCCAATTACCCCATAAGCATGACGCAATCTTGTACTTAACCTAAAAGCATCAGAATCAAAAAACCAATCTAGTTCCAAAAACACTTGCATCGGAAACTCTTTGCCATTGCCCCATTTTGCCTTGGATCTAAAATCAAAATTAATCCTGGTCTGCTTTGCATGAAAGGTAGAAATCCCACCTAATTCTCGCTCCGGAGAACCTTCAACGGCTATACTTCCCAATTCAAATTCGTATCGATCTGCCAAATAATCAAAGTCTCTTATAAAATCTGCTTTAACGTAACCACCAATACGCATGCGAATATCAGAGCCAAACAATGGCCATGAACTAGGAAAGGAGTCATCCAATAAATTTTCTCCCGTATGTACGGGGTTATTATCCGTTAAAGGGTTAATAGACCCACGTACTCCTGCAGGAATAGTGTCTGTAGTTACTTCACTTTTATCTTGATTTTGCGATAGTACTGGAGCTGAGAAAAAAAGAGCGCCTACTAAGTACATCAAAACAAAGTCAGTTCGATTCATTATTAAATTCATAATAATTTCTAGTCTGGTTTTTAATCTTTTGATGAATTCCTAATGGCTTGTCCTGGAGCAGCATCTAATAATAGTTCGCCATTTTCAATAACTGGAGTCCCCATTACTAAGACAGTAGACATTCCTTCCGAGGCAAGGTAAGGTTTAATATAATTTGCATTTACTTTAATAGCATTAAGATCAAAAACTAGAACATCTGCATCCATGCCCACTTGAAGCCTACCCTTTTTCTTCATTTGGGGAACAGCGTCTTCCATGTTTTGCGCTGGCATAAGGCTCATTTTCTTGATGGCAGTTGATAAAGACATTAACTCTCTATCCCTCACATAATCTTGCAATATTTTAGTATACGTGGCACTAGATCTAGGGTGGTTAACAAGGTTGTTTGGCAATGGCCATTCATCTCCCTCATAAGGTACAATTTTACCATCTACACTGGCATACCATGGAATAGCATCAGATTCAATTAAGACGTCTGGATGTAAAATAGAGGCATCCATTAACGCAAGTTCATCTGGTTTTGCAGGATCTAGGAAGTGCCACACTATAAAGGTGCCAGGCTCATTAGCCTGCAAGTCGTCAAATTGTTCTTTCGTTAGGCGGTTTGGTCCCAATTGAAAAGCCGTCTCATCGGTTTCCATGTCTTCCTTCCAGGTTGGACCTGTGAACATAGCGGCTTTGATAACTGTACTTGCAGCACCCCATGGATAAGCACCAGCAGTAACAGAAATACCGTTGGCTTTGGCATTTTCAAAAAGTTCTAAGGTATTTTCAATATCCTTTTGCGAACTACTGTTGATGTGGCAAATATGCATATCCACACCTGTGGCAGCGGCATTGGCAATTAATTCTTGAAAGGCTTCAAAGGCATTGTTGCGCTCAGGGCCTTTCATAAAGCGCACATGTGTAAAAGTACCCACATTGTATTTTTTGGCGAGTTTGGAAACCTTGTAATATTCCAAATGTCCATTGCCAGGAGCATAACCTGCATTAACGCCAATCCCTATGGCACCTTGCTTTAAGCCTTCCTCAACTTCATTCAGAATTTTTTCTAGTTGCTCAGGAGAAGCTAATTCTTTCTTCCAATTATCTACCCCTTGAGCATTTTGAAAATAGTCGGCCGTAGCTTCTGGTTCTTTTTCGGTAAAAGTAGCAATGCGCCCAAAGGTCCATGCGGCTGCGGCTCCATAGTGAATGGGTAGATTTTTAGTTGCTTGTCCTTCATAAAAATCATTGATGGGTAGTATTCCTGACTCTAATTCTAAAGCGGTGGTTACTCCCTGCATGGCTTGCATTCTGTATGCACTAATGTTCAATCCATGCATGTGCAAATCAATAAAGCCTGGAGAAACTATTTTACCGGTTGCGTCAATGGTTTTCTTTCCCTTGATGTCTTTCTCGGTAATAATCCCTATAGAACCATCTTTGACACCTACATTTCTAATAGCATCAAGATTAGTTTCTGGGTCAATGACTCTTCCGTTTAAAATAACCACATCAAAGTCAGTTTTTACAGGTAGACTTTTTGATATAGTGCTTTGAGCGAATGAATAATTAATTGTAAAAATTAAAAGTAAATAGACAACTGTTATATTTTTTCTTTTCATAATATGTATTTTGTGTTAATTTTTTTTAAAACGACTTATTCTTTTATTGGATTTCTAATCGGTTGTCCTGCATGCACATTTTCTAAGACTTTAGAATCCTTTACTGCAATGGTTCCATTAACCAACACATAAGGAATACCCGTGGAAGGCAAGCCTGCCTTTACCATTGTGGCATTATCTTTAACAGTAGCGGGATCAAAAATAGTTATATCGGCATCCTTACCAATTTGTAGGCGTCCTTTCCTGGCCATGGCAGGCACCCCGTTTTCTTCTAGATATTTGGCTTGCATGATAGTCATTTTTTCTATTGCCAACATTAGGGGCATAAGCTGATTCTCCCTTACTAATCGAAGTACTTTTGCATGTGATCCTGCACCACGAGGATGCCCCTGAACCCCATCAAATGGTATATTAAAGTCTACAGCCATTTCTCCGGTGGCGCTTATAGTAAGAGGCATGCCATCACTACCAATAATGGTGGTAGGATCGGCCATAGCAGACATAAGGCCGTCTTCTGAAATCCCTCCAAAAATTACGGAAGCTGCGGGATTTGTTTTCACCAATTCCTCATAACGCTCTTTGGTTAAAGGCTTCATTGTTGCTACTTCTATAATATCTTCATAGCTACGTCCCATATTTGGGCCATAATTTTCTGGAACTAAATAATCTGCCCCTACAATAGTTGCACCTTGGTAATACGGATAGATTTCTGCAATGATTTTTGTCCCTGATGCTCTTGCATCTTCAATCATTTTTAATGCCTCTGGTGTTTGATTAAGTGCCTGTTGGTGCAAGTGATGAATATAAATCCCGCCTCCATAAATACCAGCAGGTCCTAATAATTCTTGAAAGCCAAATATCCCTGAAGTTGGTGGTTTTTGACTCGAGAAACGCCCGTGAAGAAACGTGGATAACTTGTATTTTCCAGCTAAACGTTGCATATCAATCATTTCGTCTGTTGTTGCCCCTGTAGACATGTAACCTACGGGCACACCAATGCCCAATGCACCGCGATTTATTCCTTCTTCGACATTTTGAGCTATAACCTCTATTTGCTCTGGAGAAGCTTGAAAAGTGGTAATCCCTAACGTGGCCAATGAATGTTCATTCACATTGAAAAGGTCTGTTACCAAATTTCCCGAAGTCGAATTGTAATCTGGATTTGATACTTTTTCACGAATTCCGCCCAACCCAATTGTTGCACCATAGTTTGTATAGGATTTACCCTCAAGTCTTTTGTAGTAAGCATCCAAGGGATAAGCACCTACTTCTAATTCTAATGGAGTAGTCACCCCATCTCTTAAATGCAAACGCTGTCCAAATGGAATATTGGAGGCATGCGTATGAAAATCAATAAAACCAGGAGACACCACATGCCCTGAAGCATCTATACTTTCCTTACCAGAAATTTCTTTTTCCGTTATTAGCCCTATTTTACCGTCTTTAATCCCAACATTTCTAATGCCATCAAAATTGGTTTCAGGGTCCATAACCCTACCGTTTAATATTACCACATCAAATTCCGTGTCGGCAGAAAGGGAAACATCTTTAGACTGATTTTCTTCTTTTTTTGTTTCTAAATTACACCCTGTTATAATAATAAATCCTAAAAGAAGGCAGAAGGCTTGAATTCTTTTCATTTTTTTAAGTTTTGAATTATATTTTATTTGTGTTGCTATTACTAGATTAGTTTTTATAGCATCTTAATATTCCCAGTGAAGTATCTTCAATTAATTTTGATTAAGATGTTTTTTATATTGTCTCATCTATAGTTCAAAAAGAAATTGAAAAATATTGCGAATTATAGTTTGAAATAGACTTATCTGGGGGAGAATTTTAATCAATATTTTGACTGGACCGTCAGCTCCAAATCAAAACAGAAGTCTTTTACAAAATCAATGCTATGAAATTTACAATTTTTTATAAAAGTCATTAAAAGCTTGGTGGTATACAATAGCACTAAAGTTGTATTTTTTGAAATTTACCCTTCATTTTTGAAGCTTGAGATCTAGCTTTCCTGATTAGTCTTTTATTAGCTTTAGTTTTTTCGCCTCAATGACTGCCCCAATTCTATTCTTAACTTTGAGTTTTTGATATACCTTCGAAAGATGTTTTTTTACTGTTTCCTCGGAAATAAAAAGCTTTTTTCCTATTTCATTATTTGTAGAACCTTGAGCTATTAATCCAATAATCTCCAATTCTCGTTTAGAAATAGGCTTATCAATTAATAGTTTCTTTCCCTGCATATTGTCCTTATGAAGTATGGTTTTTTTATTCCATCGACCTTCCCAATACATGTGCGATACTTTATCTACAATGGTATTTTTGTTGGATGCCTCATTTAAAAGTTCAAAGCATGGCTCTATTAGGAGACCCAAGTCCAAATACAGTCTTATATTAATCCCGTTTTTATTTAAAATAATTGAATTGCTCAGAGAAGCTATGGATTCTTGTTTTGCATTAGTTTTTTCGAAGTAAACTGCCTCAAGGGCTAGGCATTGGATAAGCAATAAATTATTATTACGCTTTTTAGCAACCACACATAATTCTCTTAAGCATTCTCCTGCTTGTTCAATGTCTTCCGGAAGTGTTGAGTGAAGCATTATTTTTATGTTGGTCAATTGCGGAAAAAATGAAAAAAATATAATTGGAAATGGAGCTAAATCGCTATTTCGATAGAATCTTTTAGCTGCTAAAACATCATTGTTAAGTAGTGCTATTTCACTTTTAACAAATTTAAGAAACTGGGTATGTTTTGCATCTTTTGAATTTACCACCAAGTTGTCAAATTGTACAAGGCAAGCCTTAAATTCCTCATTTTTATGCAAATGCAGCAAGGTTTTCAAATAAATAAAATAGATGTTAAAATTCCAAAATGGTCTTCCATAGTATTTAGAGTTAATCAATGGTTCCAAAGCCTGTATTGCCTTTTCTAGTTGATTCGTTTGATAATAAGCCATGCCAAGAAAATAGCTCGCAATAGTCCAGCTCATCAAGAGTCCTTGCTTCTTGCTAATACGTAAGAAGGCCAATGCGTTTTTTATGCAAGATTCTAAATCTGACTCCATGGCTAGAATATTGGATTTTGCAGATAATAGCCTTATTCGACCTAATTCATTATAAGTTGTTATTTTTTCTAGTTTTTTATCTAAAAATTCTGAACTATGGTCTGCATTTTTTAGGGAGAAGATAGCAATAGCATGTGTGCCAACAGCATAATCTTTTATATATCCGTGAGTGTCGAAAAGTTTTTGTAACGCTTTGGATGAAAATTCATAAGATTTATTAACCTTACCTTCCATATAATATTTAAAGGAAATTAGACTATAATAGTCTCCAATTTTGGTATAATCATTCTCCTTATCCATTAATACTTTGGCTAAAGCCAAATCGTTTTCCAGATCAACGTAATTTCTTCTACAATCTGCCAATAAAGCTCTTGCTAAGAGTAGTTCTACATTGGCTTCAATAATAACATTGGGAAATAAGGATAAAATGTAGGCAAGTCTATTAAATTCTTCTTTATTTATGATGTCTGCCTTATGTTGACAATATATGTCAATTGCTATTTCTGTGTTATTTACAGACAAAGCATATTCTATTGCCTCTTCAACTCTATTAGTGCGACTTAATTTATAAGAGACGATTCGGATAAAATTTTCCAGATCCTTATCCGCTATGGTATTGTAATGTTGTCTTTGGAGGTAGTCCTGAAATAGATGATGAAATCTGAACCATTCATTAGTATTATCGATGTTAATCAAAAACAAACTGTCGTCTAGTAAATGATTCAAAAAATTCTTTCTTTTGAAAAAGTTCTTAACTTCAATAGTGTCTAACTGAATACAAGAATTAATTAATTCGGCAGTAAATTGGTTGAGGAATGAAGATAATACTAGGTATTTTTGAATATATGGATCTTGCCTTTGAAAAATATCCCTAAGAAAGAAATCAAAATATTTTACTGAATTATTGTTTAGATTCTTTATGACTTCAGTAATGCTATGTTGGTTTAAGATTTGATTGCACGCAACACGCAAAGCAATAATCCAGCCTTCAGTTAGATTTATCAATTGCCCTAAGTCCCCATCACTAATCTCATTTAAATTTAGTTTTTGGACTAAGTATTTGAGTTCTAACAGGTCGAACTTTAAGTTTGCCATGGAAAGCTCTTTTACCTTAAAGTTTATTTTTAGTTTGGTCAGATTAATTGGAGGTTGATTTCTGCTTATAAGAATTATTTTGATATTCTCATTGGAATAATTAATAACCCCATGAACAATCTTATGGATTATGGGGTTATTAATCACTTGGTAGTTATCGAAGACAATAAATAATTCTTCCTTTATTTTATTTAAGTCATCAATTAATGTTTCCACTATTATATAAGGAGCCTGTTCATTGACATTCCGAAGTAGTTCAAAAGTTTTGGGTCTATCGTTTGGAATAAGTCTTTCTAGTTGTTTTAGAACAGCTTGTAGAAATAAGTTTGTATCACTATTTCTTTTGTTTAGATCTAACCAAAAGTATTTAGATTTTTCATGGTTTAGCCATGACTTTATTACAATACTTTTACCATAGCCGCCTGGAGCTATTGCTGTTATGACCTTAAAATCATTGTTAACTTTTAGAGAGTCAAAAATTCTATGCCTTGGAATAATGTCTTGTGCCATCAGAATATTTACGAGGAGTTTTTAAGGATGTTAAGCTATTAAAGTTAAGAAGGTCTTCTTTCGTCTCCAACTGGTATTTTAACTTTTTTAATCAAAGATAATTTTTACTTTGCCTTAATAGATTTATTAATACATAGTGTTATTGTTCTTTGAAGTTTTAGGAATTTGTTGAATGGCATCCCAATGCTCTACTATTTTTCCGTTTTCATTAAATCTAAAAAAGTCCATGGTTACGTATTCATCATTATCCGGCCAGGTTTGATGCGTGTGTAAGGCTACCAGATCCCCTTCAGAGATAACCCTCACAAATTCAATAGATTTATTGGGGTATTCAACCTGCATACGTTCAAAATAATCGATAAAACCTTCCACACCATCTGCTACCTCAGCGTTATGCTGAATGTATTCAGAACCAAGATATAGTTTGCATGCTTTTTTAGGATTACCTTCATAGGCCATTTTGTAAAACGCAATGGCATTGTTTTTCATGATTTCCTTCATAAACTCATATTTTTCTAACGATATTTTTTTACTAGGACGAAATAGAATCTAATACAGACCAACTTTTCCTTCCACAGAAGAAAAGATTTTAGGAGAGTCATAGCCAACACCATCTTTAAAAACCAGTTCCATTTTTCGTATAGACGAAATGTCTTTGGATAAATCCCCGTTTATAAGAACTAAGTCGACCTTTTTTCCTACTTCAATAGTTCCTGTGTCTTCTGATATTCCTAAATAATCTGCGCCGTTAGAGCTTGCAATTTTAACAGCTTCTTCCAGAGCAAAACCTGTTTCAATTAACAATTCAAAGGCTCTTTGGTTGGCGTATCCTGCAATTGTTTTTCCGGAACCTGTGGGATCTGTGCCGACAGTTAGCTTACCTCCTAAAGCGTGGAACTTTCTAATTCTTGTCATTTCTTTTTTAAACTGAACCAAACTCGTTGAATCGGCTTTAGTATTAATTTGATTATCATAGATGCCTTGTAAATGCTTTTTCAAACTTGGTGCGAGCGATTTTATACCGCCTCCAGGAATCACTTCTCTATTGGTAAATGGCTCAAATACGGTTGGGGTATAGGTAAGGGTTACCTCTCTATCGATTAAAGACTTCATTAGTTCCATTAGCTTAGGATCATTATCATCTAACTTTAAAAGAGAGCTATAGTCTAGTACACATTCATTTTCAGGCTTATTTTTTACAAAATCGGTAGCAGCAAGAAAACTGTGTTCCAAATTGTCGATACCTAATTCGGCAGCTTCACGATAGGTTATAGAACACAGGTGTCCTGTTACCTTGATCTTGTTTTTATGCGAGACCCGAATTATTTCCTTTAACTCCTCTTTACTGATATGATTATATACTTTAACCGATGTCACGCCTTTTTTAAACCAATAGTTAAGCCAGTCTTCTATGTTTTCATTTCCATAAAGAGACTGAAGCTGTGGTATAAAACCTTCATGTTCTATATGTGGAGTGGATACATCTATTTTAGGTCCTATCATCTTTCCTTCCTGGATAAGCATTTTTACATTTAAGTCGGTATTAGCTTCTATACTTCCTGCAGTTCTCATGGTCGTTACTCCCCCGGCTAAATACATTCTTGGAAAAGTAAAGGGCATATGTACGGCCTTGTACCTGTTTTCGGTAGGTTTGGCATAGAATAAATGTTCATGCATCATAATAAAACCGGGAATCAGGGTTTTGTCAGTGCCGTCAATGAGGGTGGCATTTGCAGGAATGCTTATTTCTCCGGTATTACCAATAGACCGGATGTTGTTATTGGTAAAGACGATGTCCTGATTTCTTTTGAGGGGGCTTCCCGTACCATCAATGAGGGTAATATTGGTGATGGCAACGATAGAATCATTTAATCCTATAAAATCTTGTAAATTAGCAGCTATGTTTTGAGATGAAATGCTATGGTGTACAGTTAAAAAAGCAGCAATCAAGGCAATGGTTTTAAATGTTTTCATAATAATGGCTAGGTGATATTAAAGTCTTTACATATTCTAAATGTAATAATTTTCGACTGCTAAAATTGGGGCATTGGGTATTATTACCTCCTTTTCTTCCTCATTGTCAAGAAGAATTTCCGCCTATTTCCGCATAGCAAGTTCTTTTAACTCAGTCGGCATTTTTTCTATGGCATATCTAAAGGCAGTTCTTGGCATACGAGTCTTGTTGTCCATGATATAGTTAAACACCACCTCCTGATGATTTTTAGAAGCTACTTTTAATAGCCATCCGTACCCCTTTTGTACCAAATCGTCCTGATCGTAAATGAGCTTATCAGAAATTTCCAGAACATCCGGAAGAAATGCACCTTTTCTAACCGGAACTATCAGGGAAACGGCTGCAGCCCTTCGGAGCCACCTATTATTGGAAAGCGTAAACTCCTTGAGTTCTGTAATGAATTTAGGATACATCATTATAAAAGCACCCATGGTATGGTTACAAAAGGTATCACAGGATGCCCAATTGTTAACATAAAGGGCCAGCCAATTATTAAAAGTTCTAAAGTCGCCCGGCACATAACTCTTTCTCAAGGCATATGACCAATCACATGCTACTAAAGTTTCTTCAATCTGCCCAGATTCCCATAATTCTTCACACAAATTAAATGCTTCTTCTTTTGTTTTTTCTCTCAGTTCTTTTAAATGTGATTTAGCAATTTTGTGGACAATAGACGCTTTAACTCCATAATTTTGAATAGGTTCTTTAAAGAATCTTTGGTTGGAATTCTGGGTGGTAGTTTCTGCGTTTTTAGAAAGTTCCTGTTTTACTTGGGAGACCAAATCTTCTTTCATAGATAGTTTAATTAAAGACGATAGTGCAAATTAGTATCATTTTAGGAGTTGGTGTTTAATGGTATTTCTTTTAGCGAGTATAGGAAAACTCATTCCTCCTTATCCAATTCATGGAGCCTTTAAATTGAACTTCTTTCCGTATAATTAAATGGTTAATACCCAGGATATAAATATTTCTTATCAGGGCACTTTTGTTGTTGTTTTTTCCTTTGTGTTCCGTTGTTATTTCAAGATTGCCATCGGAGCGTTTTATTTTACTAATTATTTTATAACCATTGATAGCCTCCCCATTTTTAGAAACCTTTATTTTTTCAGAACTATTGGCATTCGGTTCCTGAGGGTAGTCGTTCATAAGAATAAGTTCCTGCTTAGTTGAACCTTGTTTTACCATTAAATTTGCCGGCATGCTAAAAGGTTTATTCGAGCTATAATCTAAATAGGTTAGACTACCCTTCCAGGAACCCGTAATAAGGTTTAATTCTTCTTTAGTTATTCGATTAGACTCTTGAAATACCTTGGGAACTAGTAATAGTAATACAGATAGTGCTTTAATTACGATTAAATTCATATGAATTGTCTTAATATTTTTTGTGATACGATATATGAAATAAACATATGCTTACTTTTGTTTAAAAATCTTTTAGTTGCTCCCAGATTCGCTCTGTATTTTCATCCTCAAAACCATCTTGTCTTAAACGTTTATAGTACTCCTTGGCCTTTTTAAATTCTCCTTTCTGTAAATAGAAAGTTGCAAAGAGATACATCTGAGAGATAGACTCGGGATATATCTTTTTATACTTCTTCAATAAGAAAAGAGCATAATCAAATTCACGCAAGGCCATTTGTTCAAGAACAAACTCCTGATACTTTTCTTCCGGAACCCGAATCTTGTAACCATATCTTTTTGAGAGATTTTGGTAGTATTCTTCACAAAGAAATATTTCATCCAAATCGGATAATTCTTCGATATTAAAGCCATCGTAAATAAACCTTAAACCATTTAAGAAACCAGTTGTTGTAATTGATGCGTGATTTTCGTTTTCCAAGTTTTCATAAGTATATCTCATCTTTGGAGGAGAACTATCTTGTATTATGTTATTGAATTTTTGGGAACTTTTGAGCGTATAACCCCCTTCATTGCCGACAGCCAAATAAAGGCATTCTGCATAGGACTTATTTTGATTAAAAAATTCCACAGCCTGTTCAACTGCTTGTTCGTTATTTCTTCCAAGGCTTGGGCTAAGAGCAATAAATGCCTCGAATGCTGTTGGCCTGGCCATCATGCTATAGATGCTAAACAAGCCACCGAAAGAATGCCCGGCCAATATCCTATAGGGGTGTGTTCTAAAGGTAGAGGTTACCCATGGTTGGAGTTCCGTTTCAATAAAACGCAGAAACTCTTCTCCACCACCAAAGCTATTTTTGTTATCAGCCGGTCCTGGTGGTGTTAAGTCTTTGCTCCTGTTATTATTGATAATTCCAACCACTATTATTTGAGGAATATCTCCGCTGCTGGCTAGTTTATCCGCCAGGGCAGATACAAAGCGAAAGTTCCATTCACCATCCAGTAAATACAATACTGGATATTTTTTATCGGTATTCTTGTAGTCTTCCGGTGTCCAAATAGCTATTTGCCGATCTTCGTTTAGGACAGTAGACTTTAAAAAGTGAACTTCGCCTATTTCAAGGGGCTTTGTTTGTCCCATCCCTAAGATGCTACATAAACTAATTGTTGCAATAATAAGGATTCGGATCATTTCTTTAATTTAAATAATGTGGTCTTGCACTCTTTTCAAGCGTTAATTTCCTTCCAACTGTTGCTGGTAATCTTCTGCGTCAAATGTACCTATCGATTTTTCAATAAGGCCATTATTACTCAATATCCATTCTTCGTAACCGCTAAAAATTACTTTATTTCCGGACCCACCCGGACCAGTATTGGTACCTCTAAACGTCCAATAGTAACGGTACGATTTTTGGTGTTTTACAATACTATCCATGACCAGATGCATGTCGGGGAAAGCTTTCATAAACGAGGCAGCTGTTTGGGCCAGTTGATCGCGACCAATGGCAGCTTTTCCGTTATTTATGGTTAGTGAGCCTGTTTCTGTATAGAAAGAAGCCATTTGCTGTGGTACCATGCTGTTCCAAGCTTCGGTATAGGCCTTTCCAAAATTCAGTATTTTCTTAGAATCTATTTCCTTAGATTGGCATCCACATAGTATCCAAAAAAAGACAAAAAGTATTAGGAATTTTAAACCTACTTGTTTCATACGACAGTTTTGTTTTGGCTTAACTAAAGATAATCCCTTTTGACGTAATTTAGAAAGGGTCTTTAATATTTAACCGAGAGTATACCTAAAGGAGGGACATGAAAAAACCAAATATACTTAAACCCCAAAAAATAGTTGGTGTAAATACCTGCCGGGGAAAAAAGTGAACCCCCCTGCAATAATAATCGCCCCGAAATAAAGTAATATCATTTTTCTTTTATGTGCTTTGATATTTCCTTTTTTAATAGCCCAATAGGCAGTTGGAACGGTGTAGATAGTTAAAAAGCTAAAACTGTGAATCCAACCAAAATGATCTAAAAGCCTGGGTCCTACCTCAGAAGGCATAAAAAGAGTCACAATCGCTGTGAAAAGCATAAGAATCATATATATTCTACCAAATACTTTATGAATTTGAGAACCTTTTTTAATAAGGAGCAAAAATGTTCCGATGAGGAAGCAGGGAACTACCGTTGCCAAATGCAGGTACATTAATTCGGTATAGCTCATATGAAAGGATATTAACTACATTGATTAATACAGAAGTGACATAGAATCGTAAAGAATCATCTTTTTAATCTTTGGTCAGACGGTAGGTCACTTTGCAGGTCTGACAAACCAATTCATCATTTTCTTGCTGTAATTGAATATTTAATAGGTATTTGTCGGCGTATTCTTTTACCCATCCATCACGGGGGTCATGACTATTAATGTCATTATGGTAGTTTCTGACAGCTTCATAAAATTTACCTCCGTACTCCTGTTCTCCCCAGCAATTAGGGCAAATTCCCTCAGGGGTTTCCTCTTTATTAAGGTTTGGGTTCTTCTTAAAATAGTCCGTTAAGGATTTAATTATACTCATAGGATCTTCATTTCCAGGGGGATATCAAAGATAATAATATATTGGCGTACTAAGCATAGTAAAAGTAGTACAGGGGCTAGCTATAGGGTTTCACAATTCTAAAGACCAATAATTGTCAACAAAAGAAGAGTTATACTGCTTTAATCTGCCTTGAACGTATCATTATCTTTCTCTTCTATCCAATTATATTCAATCTCAGTCGCTACTTTTCTCGCAAACGCAAGGCCGTGTCTATCGGCCACAAAACCTAAAGACATATCCATACCTGCACTAACTCCAGAAGAGGTATAGTATTTGCCATCTACTTTCCATCTGGCCTTCTTATCCCAATTTACTTTTGGACCAGTACCTACTACCCATTTAAAAGCTCTTTTGTTAGAAGTAGCTTGCCTACCATCAAGAAGTCCTGATTTTGCCAATAAAGCGCTTCCAGTGCAAACGGTTAAGACATAGTCGCTGCGTTCCGATATCTTTTTTATCTGTTCTATTAGCTCGGGATGGTTCACCTCCTCTCTTGTTCCCCATCCACCTGGAATCAGAAATATTTCAGGTTTAGACTTTATGGTGCTTATTTTTTCTGTCAGGACAGAGACTCCATGGCTATTTTTAATAATTCCGCCTTCCAAAGAATAGAATTTCACCGAATATAGATCTTTTAGCCTACCAAATATTTCTACTGGCCCGTAAACATCTAGAGTTTCGTAATTATCGAAAAGTAAAAAGGCAATTTCTTCGGTGTTGTTAGTTGTTTGAGGTGTCATTTTTTCCTGAGCATAAGAACGATTAACGGATAATAAACCTATAGTTAGGAAAGATAGTAAGAATATGACTAAAGGAAACCGAAGACGAAAATTCATGAAGTTACTTTTCTTATAAAGATAAATCAACCATGCTTAATCTTCTTACATAAAGACCTATATATTCCGGCTTATTTCAATAATGGCAATACAAGTATTTGTGTTCCGCACAGTGGTATTACGTCTTTTGTTCTTTTGGCCAGTTCCAGGCGTACCATATAATTAGAAAGGTGATAGCGCTTTCCAAAATCGCGAAAAAGACGTAGAAGCCATACCAAGGTGTTATAGAGTTAATGGCAATAAATAACATCATTAAAGTAAAGAGTGCACCAAAGAAGATGTTTAAAAACCGATTGATTTTTGGTTTGAGAAGCGTCGATAGAAAAATCATTATAGCAGGAATAGCAAGCACCAGGGAGGCTGTAAATAATTTTACAGGACTATTCAATATGTTTTGCCCATTAACTAATCCTTCTACCTTTTCCGGGACGTAGAGCTCAAAATAGTCACAATAGATATAACAAAACATTACGGAAGTCCACAAGGCGGCAAGTCTGATCTTAATATTTACTTCAGGGTTTTCGAACATTTTACTTTGGGTTTGGATTTTTACAATTCTCTTGTTTATGAATAGACGCAAAATCTCTATTAAAGGTTGTCTGGGCTCATAAATAAATAGCTTATCCTATTTATTAAGGTTTGCCCTCCTCGTAATTAGCTTTGTTTTTTGTGGCTAGAACAAGAGCCAGAAGGATAATCAGTGCTATAAAAAGAAGGAGTAAATTTTGGTCCTTAAATATATCCGCTCCAAGAAAACCAAGGGTAAAATTCATACCTCCATGCATTAAAATAGCCAATAAAACACTGCCTCTAGTTCTGTTATACATCCATGAGAAAAGCACTCCCATAGTGGTCATAAGCGGAATGTATGCCAGAACCGGGATGTTACCTACAGCCTTTGGTAAAAATAGGATTAGGGGTAAATGCCAAATAGCCCATATAAGGCCTATGCTCAATCCAGAAAGATTTGGAGACAGTATTTTTTGTAAGTGGGTCTGCGCATACCCTCTCCAACCCAACTCTTCTGCTATGGGTCCTCCTAATAGAGTGTTAAGAATAAAAAACAGCGGGGATAATAAAAGTGCTGTCAGATACTGCCCTTGCGGCAATCCCATTCCTTCCAAAATAAGGCCAAAATCTGGAAAATAACCGCCAATCAAACGATAAATCAAAATTGAAAGTACGCCTATTGCTAGGATTCCAAAAATGGCAAACAGATAATATTTAATAGGAAGTTTCCATATTAGTATCTTTCTTAATAAGATTCGAACACCTTCCTTTCCTTTATCTAAAAAAGTAAGAAGAAGGGCGGCTATAGTAGGTCCCCACGCTCCTGGTAAGACCCAAATTTCGTTAACTTCTTCAGAAAAGTAGAAAGGACTCCACAGCGTCCATGAAATACAAAAAGTGAGGAGGAAATATTTATAAACTTTTTTGTTGTCGGCATTGGGTGTGGAAGGCATGGTCATTTTCTGTTGGAAAAAATTAATAGATTTTTTGGCTGCGCAAGCAAAATGTTCAACTATAATCTATTAGAGTATTTGATAGGCAATTTGTTACAAGAAAATTAATAAGATAGTACCATGTTTTCTACCTTACTTGAATTGTGGGGAATTTAGTAATACTATAATCTCCTCGGCTTTTTCAATTAAACTTGGTAATTCTGCATTAGCTCGGATATCCATATTTCTTCCTAGGTCTAGATATCCATTTACCATTTCGTGCAACAAGTTTACATCTTTTGTTAGTAACTCTAAACTGTTTTCTTCTGCTATGGATATTTCCTTTTTCAAGAGAGCCAGTTGATTCATATATTCTTCGCTGTCCTTTTGAGAGGAAGTATGATATGTTATATTATTCATTCCTACATGAGATAGCTCTTTAAAATTTGCGTAATTCATATTCAATACTTTATGGACTAGTGGGAAATTCATTTCTGCAATTCCCTGGTCTATTTTATAGTCTTCCGACATATGTTCCCGCAGACTAACATAAGAAACAATCAATTTCGCTAATTCTTTATTGCCTTCATAACGAAGGACGCCGGTTGACCGTAATTCCTCCAAAGTGACTTTATTCCATGAATAGGGGTATATATTGTCATCTATGATCAGCATTAATACCCTTAAATTGGATATTTCATTTATAGATTTATTTCGAACATAGACCGCTAGACTATCTATTCTACTATTTAGCTCTCGCATTTGTGCTTGGACATCTTTAATGAGTCTTATATCTGCTTCTAAATCAGCAATTAAAGATTCTGAATAAGATCTAATTAGTTTTCTTTCCCTATTTACTTCATTCCAATCATTGACTTGTAAGGCAATCAAAATACCTATAACCACTAAGAAAATTTCTCCTAAGGCATATTTTAAATATTTGCCTGTTTTACCTTCAAAAAGTGAGTTCTGTCTAATATGTCTAAAAAACTTAATCATAGAAGTGTTTTATTGCTATCGTACATCGATAAGACTATCATAAATTTAGTACTGACAAACTAAATATTTAGGCGCATAACCTGAATAACCAATAGGAACTATTGTTGATTTATACCTTGTGAATTAGGATAAAAACTATTCCAGGCCCAATTATAGACTAAGGTAGATGGAACTAGTTTTTCATTTTTATCTTCTATCCATGCCGTTATACCTTCCACATTAAAATAGATAAAATACGACTGATTTTTTATATGGTAAGTCATGGGGGATGTTTCCTTAAATAACTCTTTTAAAGGAATAAACACCGGCACATCTGATACTACTGCTCCAATTCCTAGATTGGTAATTTTGTGTTCCGAATTATTTGGGTATTTATTACCTGGTATCCAAGTGTTGTAATATTGTTTCTCTAAGACAGATTCAGGAAATGCTGCATTACTTGTATCGGTGCTTAAAGCCACTTTAGTACTAGGGTATTTGTCTTTCCAAAATTTCCAAGTAGATTGTATGGTAGGGTAAGGAGTTAATTTTTCTCCTTTCAACACCCCCTGAATGGCTTCGTTAGATAGCTGATTCCAAACGGTTTTGGTTCGTCTGTCTACCAGCAATAAGTTATTGTCTATGAGGCCCCTTCCAAAATCAAAACCCAAGGTGTCTCCTCTGATTCTACCATTAAAAATTTGGGCTGAACCAACAAGAGGACACCAGGTGAGTATATAGTTCTCTGAGGCTATTCTCAGGTTAGCCACTTCAAAACCAGACAAGACTTTTATAGGAACGGCAATTGGAGTTCTTTCTAGTACCAACCCCAGTATTAGTTCGTTATCGTCTAAAATTGCCTGATTATGATCTACTATATCGAGACTGTCGAGAGCTGGGTCTACAGGCATATGAAAATCAAAAGCTTCTCCTCCAGGTCTGGACTGCGCAAATATTCTTATCGAATCTCTCTCTGAGGTTTTGGCTAAACTGGGTTTTTCCTTTTCTTGTTTACAAGCGTAAAGGAGAACCATTGAAATAACTATTAGGGCGCAAATTCTTGATAATCTCATACAATTAATAAAAAATGTACTACGGTCTTTTAAAGTTAGAAAGACAATTGAGTGTTTATTCTTCTAAAGTACTAAAGCTATAAGAAAAGGGCAAGCTCAAGAAGCTGTGCTTTTAAATAAAAGATGTCTTACACCTATAGTGTCTGTGCAATAGGCTGGTTCCAGACACTTTCTGCAGGGATCTTTCTATCGAATTCTTTAAGATCGAGGTCTTTTCTATTAGGACCTTTTCCATGTTCTACCATATTGTCGGTTTTTCTGTATTTCTCAGGATTCATAGTTTTTCTAGAAGCCTTAGTAATAAGATTTTCTGGAGCAAAAATTTATGGAAATAATTGACTTTTTTTTATTTTTAGGTAAAATAGAACATTATGAAAAAGTTTAGCTATAAGTTAGCATATCTAATTTGCCTTTTATTGTTTAGTCTATCAGCAGTAGTTGCACAGGATACAGCGGAGATTGAGAACGGCTTATCTAAAACATGGTATAAGGCTAAAGTAGGCAATGCGGAAGGTGGCGCAATGGTGCCGACCAAGAAAAATGCTGTCTTAGATATTTCTAAGGATGGAACCTTAACCATTAAAGAAGGGGAGATGACGTTGGACGCTAGCTGGGAGTATATTCAAGCCTCTCGCGATTTGCGGGTTACCATGGACTTCAATGGAAACATGCAAGTGGCAGATTTACGGATTCAAGAACTTAAAGACAATAAACTTGTTTTGCTTAATTCAAAAGCTTTGGTTGTAGAAGAGTATTCTACCTCACCACCAGATCCTGATGCCCCTGCGCCTCGGGATGCACCAACTGTTGTAAATGCGGATAGCAACATTAACGCAGAGGAGTGGAGTGGCCTACATCCCTTTAACTATAAGGTAATTAAGACCGCCGATGGCAAGGTAGAGAAGATAGAAGCTATTGGGGTATTAATTCTTTTACAAAGTGGGGGTAAGCATATTTTAAGGATTAACGATGATGGCCTTACTACCGATATTGAAGTTTCGAAGGGCTCCGATAAAACCTCTGGGAAACACTTTGGCTTTGTAACCAATGATCCCGAAATGAACGGGGAAATTGTGTTTAAACCCGATGGTAGCCATTATATATATAGAGAAAAGGACCAGTCCACAGTTGAATATATCAAAGAGTGATCTAGTCTTTTTAACTAAACAGATACATCTACTTACATAGAGGTTGGCCCTGTTATTATTTAAATTTCTCAGCTAAGTGATTCTTTAAGGCCGCATGAAGACTGTTCTACTTACTATAAGTTGCCAGAAGGGCGAAGAAAATAGTTGGCTTATTACCCCGTACCCTTTAGACCACCTGAAAGAGCATTTACTATCAACAATAACATTAAAAGTAGTTTATCGGCCTCCTTTGGTCTAATCTCCTTAATTAGTCGCCATTGCTCTAGCGTTTGCATTTGAATATGATGGAGTGTATCTAATGCTTCGTGACGCAGTTTATTATTTTCCATTCTAGAAAATCTACGCTCTTCTTTTGATGCACCCAACAGACTTTCTATTGTTTCAAGGGCTAAGGTGAAGTCTGTAAGAATCAATTTTAAGAGTTTATCTTTTGTATCAGAATCGTCTACTAATTCTGCAAATTTTCTCATGATTTTAGGATTAGCATTCAATAAGTTGGTTTCAATTTGTATTAAAGCAAATTTTAAGAAGGGCCAATCTTTTGCGACTTTTTGCAGGTAGGAAAAGTCCTCTGGATATTTTTCTTTAAAAGCGGCAAATGCCGCACCTGTTCCGAACCATCCACTTAGGTTAAACCTAGCTTGGTTCCAACTAAATACCCAAGGAATAGAACGCAGGTCGTTAAGGGATCTTTTGCCTGTTCTACGAGCTGGTCTTGATCCTATTTTACTCTGTTCTAAAACATCGATTGGAGTAGCCTGGCTGTAAAATTCTATGAATTTAGGATGGTCTAGTAAGTTTCTGTAATTCTCCCGGCTTAAAGCAACTAGCCGATCCATGATATCGTATATCCTGCTATCTCCATTATCCTTTTTATTTATCATAGTCTGTCTAGCAGTACCGGAAATCAACATTTCTAAATTATAACATGCGTTTAATCGATTCGCAAATTGATTAGCTATAGTTTCTCCTTGAACGGTCATTTTTATGTTCCCGCTCAGAGATCCTGGAGGCATGCTTTCCAAGAAGCGATGACTTTTTCCTCCTCCTCGGCTAATGGTTCCCCCTCGTCCATGAAAGAAGCAAAGCTTCACACCCAAACGGTTGCCAACTTCAGTGAGGTTTTCTTCTGCCTTGTAAATATTCCATCGACTTGTTAGTATACCTCCGTCTTTGTTACTGTCGCTATAACCTAACATCACCTCTTGTACAAAAGGTTTTGTTGTATTTCGTTGTTTTGCTAAAATTGGATGGGTTAAAAAAGCTTCTAAAATAGCTGGTCCTGCAGCTAAATCATCTATGGTTTCTAACAAGGGAGCAACTGGAATATCTGTATCTTTTAGACCCGCTTCGCGCAGAAATAAGTAGACCAAAAGAAGGTCGCTTAAACTTCGTGTCATGCTCACAATGATTGTCCCGATACCTTCTGTACCGTATAAATCCGTATATTTTTTTACTTCCATGAAGTAGCCAAGCAGATTGTCTGCTTCAGGACCACATGAGGTGCCTGTAACCAGGAATGGACGATTGCTTTTTAGTTCCTTATTGATAAAAGCCAATCTTTTTTCTTCGTTCCAGCTCGCATAGTCTGTATCCGCTTGCCCTGAGATTTTCAATATCTGACTAATTGCTTTTTCGTGGTATTCGGAATTCTGACGAATGTCTAGTTTAGCCAGATGAAACCTAAAACAACTAAGGGAACGCTCAATAGGAAACAAACAAATTTTTGCAATTTGGTTGGCCTTTAATTGTAATAAAACATCCCGAAGTTTCTTTAGATCAAGCATAAGATCATCAGGTCGGGAATAATATGTTTTTTCGTCAAGACCGTAACGTTCATCAAGGGTGTTGTCTAATCGAACTATCAATAGGTTAGCGTACTGTCTCAAAGGTTCTGAAGGATTACGGTTTAAAGCCCGTTGCCCTTCTTTTCCCAATATTTTTGCTCTGGCTTCTATATCTGAAAGGAATGCCTGTGGGGTGTTGTTAAGGTAAGCCGAAAAACTAAGCTGCTCTGCTAATTGTAATAATTCTTGCCTAATAATTTTGAGCGCTGCTTCTCTTTGTAGTCTTAACGTGGATGCAGTAAATTCCGGAGTCACGTAGGGATGCCCGTCTCTGTCGCCGCCTACCCAACTTCCAAATTGTAACATGGGAAATTGTTCTGGATTCTCCAATTGCTTTTCTGAAAATCCGGCATCCCTCCATGCCGCGATTAAGCGTTGATCTGTTAAACGAAGGGCTTCAGGAAATACATTTACAAAGTAGTGCATTATATTACTTCGCTCATCCTTTAAACTTGGCTTTTCCAAGTAAATCTCTCCCGTTCGCCACCATCGTTCCAACAAACTTTTAAGTTCTTCTTTAATTTCTTCCCTTTCTGAATTAGACCATAAGGGATTCTCATTCTTAACCAACAAAATATATAGCTGCCTGTGAATATCTAAAACGGTTAATCGTTTTGCTTCTGTTGGATGTGCTGTAAGTACCGGCATTACATTTATAGTTGGCAGCAAGTTGCTCATTTCCTTTTCAGAAATTCCGGAGTCCTTCCAAATTTTTATAGTTTCCCCCCAAGATCCGCGAGTGGTTTCTAAACCAAATTGAGTTTCAGTTTTCCGGCGAAATTGCGTGGCCGCATTCTCTTCTACAGCATTAAGTAATTCAAAAGAAATGCCGATGGCCTGAGCCATTTTTTCATCAGGAATATCCTTTGAAAGGGGAGGATTGGCTTCGAAGGGCAGCATAGCCGCTAATTCCGCCTCCCCAAGACCACGAAGCATCTCTTTAAAAGTAGTTATCAGATAAGTGAAATCTGTTTTTATTTTTTTTAAACCCTCTAATTCTAATGTTTTCTTTTTCATTTTATGTTTACTAAGGTCGCAGAATAATGCTACTTAAATAGGACTTTCTTATTCCTAAATAGTTGTTTCAGAAGTATTTGTTTACTTCCATTGTTCTTGTTCGCCTAAGGCGGGACTAAAAAAGGTCTAAGCCAAAATTTCTACTAAAATAAGTCCAGAAAGACTATTTTACTATTAGGATTCTTATTTTTTTAATTTAGTTAAAAGCCTGTTTACTTAAATGTGGTAGCTAATTTTAAAACAGCTGATATGGTAGAAAGTAGCAGCTTAGGAATTATTTGCTGTAAGCCTTAAAGAAGTCCTCCGTATCCTTGACATTCTTAATATTTAGGATATAACAAGTTTCTGAAATATCGGAAAAGTCCACACCGTTCTCTGCTACTGCCTCATTGTTATATCGATCTTCTTTGCCATTATATTTCATTCCAAGATTTACCGCCAGTTGCCAAATTTTCAACAGTTCCGGATCTGTTAGTTCTGTTTTCCAACTGTCATAGCCTGGGGTGCGAAATCCAGGGGTTCCGTTACCCACGGCATTGCCATCAGGAATTTTATGATAGTCGGTGTTTTCTTTGACAAATTTTAAGCTTTCTGGAGTCGTTACTTCTTCATTCCAGTCACTGTGTTGAACCAGATGAATACGTTCCGTGGTATTTATATCAGGAAATTCTTTTTGAATAGCCTTTACAAGTAATGCAGAGAAATCTGATTGTCCGGCTTCGGCTATCCAGATATCCCCTTCATTTTTGAGAATTATGTCTACCATCGGCTTAACTTTTTTCATGGCAGCCTCCATATTGTTGTGTGCATCTGTCCAATTTTCGCCAAATGCTAAATCGAATAAATTATTGGCTGGCACATACAAACCTTCCTGAACGCCATAGGTTCCTGCCACAGCATGATATTTTACTTCGGAAAAATCTTTGTTGGCCATCAGGGTTGCAAATGCTGCAACAGAATGAAGATCATCTACATCGGTTTTACAGTCAAAATTTGCTAAAAGAAAATCCTTTTTAGGATCAAATTTTAAAGATTTTAAATCATTGGTGTTATTAAAGTTGCTATTTGAAGTGAAATAAGAAAGAGATATTAGTAAAAGTAAGATAGTCGTTGCCTTCATATTATTTTAATTTAATATTCAATAGATTTTAATTAAGAATTGTTTTGGTGCTCCCTATTTCTGGAATAGGAATAAGCCCTAACCAAACATAAGCATTATTTGTACACTGAAGTGAGATATATTTAAACACTTATAGGCCATTTTTAGAGTTAAAAACCATAAGCCTTTTTAGCACTTTCTATTTGCTCAGTTTCTGTAGTTTCTGGAAAGAGGACATATTTTGGTGCAATTATAGGCTTTATTTGTTTTATAGTAAGACAGATGATACTTTGAAATGGAAACTTCCCTTCTGTCATTATTAATAACGGTTTTGCCATTTGCGAAAAAGTCTTCTCCGACTTATCTACGATAGTGGCTGTCCCTTTTAATTGATAGCCTTTCTGTACGAGAATATCTATAAAACTTATACATACATTTCCGTTTTCTTTTATGTTTCTCACGGTTTGGGGGGAAGCAATATTGGCTACTATAATTTGGTCTATCCCATAAAATGCAAAGATTTCTTTTGGGGAAACATTGGGTATGTTTTCCTTAGATGAGGTTGCTAACCAGCATAGCACACTTTTTTCTATTAATGCTTTAATTTCGTCCATAAATTACGTGGTTAGGCCATTTTTAAATTTTATCTAAAGAAGTCAGCGTACGATCATTTTTAATGTTTCCCGTATTGAGAGTCGCTGAAGGTTCAAAAAGCATTATATGAACCTCTTCCAAAGCATATGGTTTGTGCACTACTCCTTTTGGGATAATAACAAATTCTCCTGCACTTAAGTGGAGAGTATTGTTCTCTAATTCTATATGCAGTTCACCCTGAATTACATAAAATAATTCATCTTCTCTATCGTGCTTGTGTGATACAAATTCTCCCTTAAACTTAGCAATTTTAACCAGCTGGTTGTTTAGTTCTCCTAGGATCTTAGGACTCCAATATTCCTTGACTAGAGCTAGTTTTTCTTTGAGGTTAACTTTCTTAATTTCCATCTGTTTCTTTACAAATTACCTTTTAACACAATTCAGTTAATGGACTGTGCTCCACTTTAAAATTACAGGAATTAGCAATAAAACACATACTATTTGCTTTTTCATGTAATTCATTTGCCTGTTTTATTCTCTTGGGATCCGTAATTTTAACCTTAGGATTAAGCCTAACCGCCGTAAATTTACTGATTCCATTTTCCACCTCGGTCATAATGCCTGTAGCCCGGTCTGAATACTCTGTGACCACTATTTTGTGGATAGAGCACAGATGTAAATACCAGAGCATATGACAGCTAGACAAGGAAGAAAGAAATAGGTCTTCAGGATTGTATCTAGACGAATCGCCACGAAAGGCCGGGTCCGATGAGCCAAGTATTTTCTGATACTTGTCAACACCATGTATGGCATGGGCTCTGCTGTAGGAGGTGTAATCTTGTGTTCCACTTCCTTCATTTCCAGTCCATTCTATGTCTATTTGGTATTGATGTTCTTTCATCTATTTTTTAAGTTTAAATATATTATGGATAGATTTTCCATATGTTCAAGTTAAAGGTATAAAATCGTCCTATATTATGGCGATGAAAATGACTCATGAATTGGACTTCCCAGAAGATTAAAATATCCGCTGAGGTTTTGAGGGATACTTTAATTTAGTCAAGGGGATCTAGTTTTTAATCGTTTTCCATTTTGCATTCTTTAATTCCCACAAGGAGCCTTCTAATTGCGGATATTTTTTTCGTAGAGCATCGTATTCAGGATTTATGGCATTCTTACCCCAAATTCCCAACATTAACTTTAAATCTTCTTTTTTTTCGGGATATTGTCCTTGGTCGTCTGTATCCAGAATCCAGGCATTTAAAATATTGGTATACTTGCGCAGAGTCTCTTTAGATTCCGGATGGTTTGCCAGATTATTTAATTCATTGGGATCTTTCTTGAGGTCGTATAATTCCTCTCGAGGTCGTTCGTCTAGCATAAATCGATTTTGGTTTGCGTCTAGTTTATTGTTTTGATGTAATTCCTTCATCACACGAACAAATTCAACCCCGTCTACATCCATATAGGTAAGTTGGGTATAGGGTCTTTCTGGCATGAAATTTCGGATGTATTTATAGTCTTTTGATCTAACGGATCGAATGCGATCAATGGTAAAATCACAACGATCTCTGCTAGAAATAACATATTCTCTAGGCGCTATGGATTTATCAAAAATATCATAGCCTTCCATATGTTTTGGAATGGGAATACCGGCTAGACCCATAGCCGTAGTTCCAAGGTCGATACCACTAACAAGATTATCCTCTTTAATGCCAGCTCCAATCCTACCGGAGTTACTAAAATCGGCAATGATTAAGGGTACATGTATTCCGCCATCGTAAAGGAATTGCTTGTGTCTAGTTAAGCGCATTCCATGATCTGAAAAGAAAAAGATTACCGTATTCTGTAATAAATCATTCTTCTCTAATTCTGAAATTATTTCTCCAACTTTTAGGTCTGTTATTTGTATGGCATCTAGATGATTCGCATACTCTTCTACAATAGCAGGGTGATTTGGTAAATAAGGAGGAAGGATTATTCTAGACCTGTCTATAGGGATGTCTACCTTTTCTTTAAAGTTTGAAGAAAATATCTCTTTACCGCCGGCAAGTTGTATTTGTCCGAAGAAGGGTGTTTTATTCTTTAAGGCGGATATTTTTAAAGGTATACCTTTTTTGCCGTATAAGGGATGTGTAGAATAATCTTGTGCGTACAATTCTTGTCGATCGTAGGTAAAATTGTAATCGTCTTTCCCATTGTTAAAAGTGAAGTAACCATTTTCAATAAATATTTCTGGAATGGTTTTCACCGTGTCGGGTAAGTAGATGGCAGCTTCCTTCGTCCTTGAACTATGGTGGTTGTGCAGTCCCAAGCTTGTAGACATAGCTCCTGTTATGATGCTGGATCTACTGGCAGAACATACAGGAGCAGGCATAAAAGCATTCTGAAATAACACTCCTCTCTCTGCAAGCATATCAATATTAGGGGTAGACATTAGAGAAGAACCATAGCAGCCGAGTAGAGGAGAAGTATCTTCTAAATAAATCCAGAGGATATTAGGTTTCTCTTCTGTCTGACCGCTACTTAAATTTAGACAGCAGCTGAAAAGGATAAAGAGTAGTAGGTGTTTAAAATTTGTCATGTCTATCGGTATCTACTATGTTTTTTACAGTGTTATTAAAATTCCCATATCTGCTACGATAAGGAGATGCTTTAAGATACCTAGAATCTATGTTAATTTCCAAAATTCTATCCATTGTTTTCCATTTTATAACTTATCATCTAGATGTTTTACTCGCGTGAGAGTCTTACTATTTCAAAATTCTATAGGGCTGGATAATCGCTTTTATTAGAGGGTAATCCACCCTCTAAGACCAAGGTAAAACAGATTGGTCGCATTTGCGTTGAAGGTAGGATTTCTTATATATTGAAGACTTGGGGTAATTTCAAAGTGTCCCGTCATATTAATTCGATAAAATAGCTCCATAGAATATTGATCTTTTACCTCTGAAATATTTGGTTGGTTCCAGCTTAGACTGATACCTAAAATATCGTAATTCAGGAAACGATATCCATGCCCAATCTGTACATCTGCGGTGTAAAAAACATTCTCTCCATTCCCATCGGAAATACCAAAACGGGCAATGGAATAAAGCGTTCTCGAAAGAACCAATGGGCGCTTACGGCAATACCGCTTCCAGCATCAATCGCTATATTATTGGTGTTCGTATAGGCATCTCCATGCAAATAGGTAATAGCTAATTTTTAAAATAACGCACTCCAAAACTGAGTTTAGAAGCTACTTCAACGGCCTTGCAAAAGTATTCGTTGGAAATAGTTTCAGTGCCGTAAATGAATACCGAGTTATAGTTAAGACCAAATTCAATAGCTGTTTTTTCAGCGAAACCTTCTTTATTTTTGTTAAGGTTTGTGGCAGTCTGACCGTTCGTCTATAGCACACAGGTAATGCATACTACGAAGTAGTAAAGTTCTTTCATCCTAAAAAAGAGAATAAAACTCTTTTTGTTTACTCTATACTTTTGTTAAATTTTTGGCTTAATGCTTCAACCTCCTTATCATATGCCTGGTGAGCCATTTTGGATTCCTTTTTTAATTGATCAAGGGTTTCGTGCATTTGCCTGGTGGCAGGTCCTTCAGATTGTTCCAGAATAGTACTCAGAAAAGCCATTTTTGAGAGAATAGTCGCTGGTAAATTAATAATTTCCGCAAGGGTCCTTCCAGTTGAAACAAAGGCACCTTCGTATAGGGTAATCCGTTCGGTTAAATCTGCTGCCGCTTTTTCTGCCTTTTTAATTTTGGCCTCGTTCGCGCCACTTTTTTTATAGGTTTCTAACTTTTTAGCGATCTCATCACGTAAAACAACAGCCCGGATAACATTTTGAGAGGATTCTTCTACATGGTTGTACATATCCATCCAAAAAGTAAATTTTTCTTCCATTTCACTCTGGGAATACGTTTCTTTAGGACTGGCAAATATTTCAAAAGCTTGCTCTTCTGCCTGTCCGTCAACCGTAAGAACAACCGTAAACTTACCAGGAGCTGTTATTGGGCGAATTGCAGTAGGCGGACGCTTGGGAATGCCAGTAACCATCTCTACCCGATAGTCCCAAACAAACTTGTTTAGACCGCTATTAAAATCCCCTCCTTTACCAAAAGTCAAATGCATATCTTTCTTTCCATAGGTTCTAATTACGTGCCCATTCGCGTCTTTTATTTCTATTTTAATTTCTTTGGGTTCTTCCCATAAACGAAAGTAGAAGGCTACACCTAAAGGTTTTGGGTCACCAGCATCAATAAACTTTCTTTTCCGCTCCCCGTTTACTGGTTTAAATCCCTCTTCATAGTACGTTAGCCCGGGACGCATATTTTGTACAAAATAGTTCTTTTTGTCTCCTGGGTCTCCTCCGGGCACATAGTCTATCCACCAATTATAGCCAAAGCGTGTATGATCCGGTATTGGAAACAGATGCGCCGAGCCTTCTCTTTCATCAACTTTTTGGCGTAAAGGAGTAATATCGTCCATTATCCAAAACCCTCTTCCACTGGTTGCAATTACTAAATCCTCTTCTTTTAATTTGATATCTACTATGGGTACTGAGGGCATATTGGAACGTAATGAGGTCCAGCTAGTACCATCATCAGTGGAATAATAAACCCCTGTTTCTGTACCAACATAAAGCATACCTTTTTTTATGATGTCCTCTCTTATAGTCTTTGTACATTCGTTTTGAGGAAAGGAATCCGATAGGTTGGTCCAGGTAGTTCCATAGTCGGAGGTTTTAAAAATATAAGGTCTGTAGTCGTCATAAGTATTATAATTGGAAAACACTATATAGGCCGTTGCCTCATCAAAAGGGGAGGCCTCAATTTCATATACCTGTGAGTATTGGGGGAGGGCTGTATCTGTTATAGATACATCTTTCCAATTTTTTCCTCCGTCTTTGGTAATATATATTTTGCCATCATCAGATCCAGTCCAAAGAAGTCCTTCTTTTTTAGGAGACTCCACCATGCGATGTATAGTACTATATACTTCCTGCCCAAAATATTCACTCAGCCAGGGAGTTCCAGAAATTTTCTGACGATCTTTCAGATCATTTGTTAAATCCGGACTTATAACATCCCAACTCATCCCTTCGTCCGTAGTTTTAAAAACCACATTTCCCGCTAAATAAATGGTCTTATTGTCATGTATTGAAAGTAGCATTGGGGTATTCCAGTTAAATCGGTATTCTAAATCCGAAGCGTTTAAGCCGAACATTGGGAAAGGTGTTACGGAACGAATTTGATTTTGACCAGTATTTAAATCGTTCACCGCAAAAGGGGCACCACTACCAAAAGGAGCTCCGCTTGCGATATTATAGACGATATGTGGTTTTAGGGGATTTGGGATGGCATTTCCTGTTTCGCCATTCCCAACAATTTCGGTCTCATACCTTGAAATACCACCCCATCGGGAAGCAGAGGGCACCTTGTAGGAGAGCACATCCTGCCCGGTACCATAAACATTATAAGGAAAGTCATTGTCTACATTTACACGATAGAACTGTACGTTTTTCTGACTGTGCTGGCTGCTCCAGGTAAGACCTCCGGTTAAGGAGACTTGACAACCACCATCGTTTGAGCCAATCATTCGTTTCGGGTCTTTAGGATCTATCCATATGTCGTGAAAATCATCTTTAATACCCGGTTCTAAGATCCAATTCTTCCCTCCATCTTTAGATTGAAACATACGATTATTAGGGCACCATAAATTATCCGGATCGCTTGGATTGGCATAAATGTGACTGTAATAAAATGGGCGACCAATAATTTGAAAATAGTTAGAAACCATTTCCCAGTTTTCTCCATGGTCGTTAGAGCGATAAAGTCCGGGTTCGGTCTCTGAATCAATTAAGGCATAGACTCGGTTGCCATCGGCGGCACTCATAGTTAGACCACTACGTCCGCGACCTCCTTCAGGTAAGCCCGCGGCATAGGTAATTTCTTTCCAATTCTCTCCTCCATCGGTGGTCTTGTAAATACCAGATTCTGCTCCTCCGGTCTTAACTCCCCATACTTTACGTTCAAATTCCCAAATTACGGCAAACAACTCCTCAGGATTTGTTGGATTCATTATCAAATCTATCGCTCCCGCATTTTCACTTTTATAGAGAACTTTGTTCCATGTTTTGCCACCGTCTGCGGTTTTAAAAATACCACGCTCCGGATTAGGACCAAAAGCATGCCCTGTGGCAGCGACATAAACTGTGTTTGGATCACTGGGATGCACACGCACCTGTGCAATATGGTGCGTTTCTTCCAAACCTAAATGTTCCCAGGTATTACCGCCATCCGTAGATTTGTAGACGCCATCTCCCCAGCTAACATTATTTCGCATTTGGGGTTCCCCCATGCCTACATAGATAATGTTTGGGTCTGATGGTGCAAATTCCATTGCACCAATATTCCCCGATTTAAAATAAGCATCTCCTACAGGCATCCAGTACAATCCTGCATCCTCTGTTTTCCATAAACCATTGCTGGCTCCATGGTAAAAAGTATTTTTTTCGGTAGGATGTCCCAATACTACAGAACCTCGATTCCCAGCAATAGGGCCAATAAATCGCCATTGCAAGGCATCAAAATTCTGTGCTACTAGGGAATTAATAAATAAGGCAAGTAAGCTAATGAAGACTACTATCTTTTTCATTTATATATATTTAGTTTAACTCTTTAGCATGGATGCAGGGGAAATATATGTTAGCCTAAATCCAGCTTTTTTCTCTTCATACAATATACTATTTTTAATGTCAATAGCATCTTTTTTTGCTGTAATGGAGATGCGGTTTTAGAGTAGCTAGGCGGTTTCTATTTATCTGGGGCTAGTGGTTGTTGCATACTGATACAATGTATTCCGCCACCTCCCAAATTAACTGCAAGAGCATCGATCATAAGTACTTTCCGATGGGGAAAAACCGACTGTAAAATCTTTTCTGCTTCTTGGTCTCTTCGTTTAAAATCCTCCGACATCCCTTCTCTCCAAGTGGTTTGTCCAACAACTACTTTGTCTGTAATTATAAAATTTAGGTAACTAAGGGCCGCCATTACGGTAATACGTTTGCCATCTGGAAAAGAATTCCCGTCTTTATATTCCAAAGTTTTTATGTAGTCATATACGCTATCCCCTGCCCGCATATGGGTGAAGATAGTTCTCGAGAGCGGTAATCTCACAATGCGAAATGGTCTGCCATCCTGATCCCTTGCAGCCAATAAAATTTCATGGTTCTTCTCAAGTCTTTTATGATTTTCAAAAGCAATTGGGTCGTCAAAATCCACACTGTCTATTTGGGCCAAAAGAATAGTAGAATCATTTACAAAACGGGCAAATTCATCTACATGCCCATTGGTAGTGACTACGGTATAGGCCTTTATACCGTCTAAAGTTTCTACAGGTCCGAGAAAGGTGTGGTCATCTTCCACTAATCCTTGCTTTAACCAAATGGTTTTAGAAATACCCAAAAGACGCTTGTATTCTGATTCCATTTCTATCTTCGTCATGCCTGGATTTCTTCCCATTTCAACAGATTCTGTGGTTATCAGAGTGCCTCTTCCGTTTACTTCTCTGTTGCCGCCCTCACTGATCATAGAACTGGAAATAACGGGCATATTATAATGTTCGCCAACTCTTACATCAAACATTTCTTCCCTCTTAGTATCCACATCTAGAGTATCCGAATAGCCCCAGGAATTAAAATTAAAGTCGGCTATGGCCAGATTATTTTGATTGGTTTCTACAAATATTGGTCCCATATCTCTTGCCCAAATTTCAGACGAAGGTATTTCCAAAAAAGTTACGTTTTCTAGGTTGCCCAAATGGGTTTTAACAGTTTCCTTGGCTTTTTTTAAAAGGACTTCACTCTTGCAGCTTATAACAATGCGCTCTTCTTTAACCAAGGCGTCTATAATGGAAAGCGTCACTTGCTCCACAGACTCTCCTACTTTGTGATCTATGTCGGGCCAAATTAACCAGATGGCTTCCTGAGGTTCAAATTCTGCCGCCTGTCTAATAACCGATAGAGTCTTTTCTTCCTTTGGCTCTTTACAAAAGGTAAAAACTAAGGCGATGGTTAAAACAAGCAGTATTTTCTTCATATAAAGTTATTTAAATTTTGAACAGCTAATCCATGGGGATTGGGGTAAATCCATTAAAAGCTAAATTAAAAAATGAACGTAGAATTAACGGCCTTGGAAAAGATTTAATTTGGAAAACCTTCTGCATTTCTTTTGTAGAGGTTTCTTTAAGATTCTAGTTAACACTAAAAAGCTCTTCCGTGTAATCTAACAATTCTTGCCCTCCGTGTTTACCATGCCCTGGGATCACAATTTCTATTTCGGGAAGTTCCTTTTTTATACTGTTAATAGTAGTTGGCCAATCTTTCGGATTAGCATCTAATAAGTTTCCCTTTCCAGCACCTAGACTCTTTACTAAACACCCCCCAAACAATGCTTTTTCGGTAGGAATATAGCCAACAACATTATCTCTTGTGTGGCCTTCTCCAAAGTGCTTTACAAGCACTAATTCTTCTCCGATTTTAATTTCAATTTCCCAGTCAAATGCATTTTTTGGAAGAACCCGATGGTTTTGTTTGGCTAGGTCTACAGTTAATTGGTTGGCATAGGAAGGTATATTAGCAGAATGAAATTCCTTTAGCCCTCCTAAACAGTCTATATGAAAATGCGTTACCACAACCGCCTTAATTTTATTCTTGCCGGACCATTGGATTAATTCTGCCGCTGCCTCATCATCGACAGGCGTATCAAACACTATTATTTCGTTATTATTAATATATATAAATCCGTTGCTGGGAACAATACCATAGTCTTGAGTTTCGAGAAAAGAAACGTGTTTAAAAAGCTCATCGCTGATCTTTTCGATTCTTAAATTCTCTGAAGAGTAAGATTCTAAAGGGGTATTGTTAGAATCACAACAGTTTAAAAAAAGAAGAACCGCAAAAACAAATGCAAAGTGTTTCATAATGTGCCGTGGGTTTGTTGTCTTCCCGAAGGAAGGTACACTATGCTACTGCTCGTAGCCATATTTTTTATGTAAAGTTTTATGTCTGCCTTTATTTCTGTTACAAACTTAGTAAATCAATTTCTTGTTAAATATCTAAAATTAGTTGAATTAAAAGGTTCTCTTGTTTTTTCCGCCACAAGTGATTCCGTCCATTTGTTATTAACCAATTAAACAATGATCAGTGCATTGTTTTTATAAATACCTCATCTTCTGCGAAAATAAAATTCCTATACGTCTGAAATAAAGACGCCAGCTGCCGGTCTAAATTCAGTTTTAAGAATTTCTGGAGAAAAAATTCAGGGATTACTCCCGGCGGTTTCTGACCAAAATATATTTCTTCCTCTTCCTTGATTGACACATTAATTTTTGCTTTATCTTATTTGTTGTTGCGACTATTGACAAGGCATGCAAATACAATTAAGAATAAAGGATAGGGTTTATTCATTGTTCTATAAGTGTTGGTATATTAACTTAGATAGATAGTTGCGAACGATAGGGAATCTTTAATTAGATATTGCTGTGCTTAGTACTTATTATTTCTTCTTTGTTTTTGAATTCCCTTTATCATTTTTCCTAAGTCTTTATCTTTTTTTCTTCTCTCTTGGGCATTTGATTCAAAATAATTCTTTTCTTTTTCCATTTTGATGAAGTTTGCATAAGAGTCAGAATTCAATTCTTCCTTTTCAATTGCATTTAATATGGCGCAACCTTTTTCAATGGTATGCGTGCAATCACTGAATTTACAATCTTGAGCAAGATTAAATATATCATCAAATGTCATTTCAAGACCATCAGAAACATCAGTAATACCAACTTCTCTCATTCCAGGATTGTCTATTAATATACCATTCTCTAATACAATCAATTCTCTATGACTGGTAACGTGCTTTCCTCTGTCAATACTCTCACTTATCTTTCCTGTATTCATTAGATCAATACCTGTTAGCGTATTAATGAGGGTTGATTTACCAACACCTGAAGATCCTAGAAGGCAATATGTTTGGCCTTTAATCAATTTTGATTTAATTTCTTCAATTCCCAAATGTGTTTGGTTGCTCATCGGAATTACCGGAACATTTTTTATTCTATTGTTTACTTGAACTAGGATGCTGTTTAATTCTTTAGGGTTTATCAAATCTACTTTGCTTAAAATAATAATTGGATCAATTCTAGAAGCGTTACAAATGGCCAAATAACGTTCTAATCGGTTAATATTATAATCCCTATTTACGGATTGAACTATTAGTCCAAAATCAATATTTGTTGCAATAATCTGCGTCTGTCCTAATTTGCCGACAGCCTTTCTCTCTAAAACTGACTTTCTGCGGAGTACAGCATGAATCAGCGCTTTGTCTTCATCATATTCAGAAATTGCTACCCAATCGCCAACAGAAGGTAATTCGTTTTTATTGGTCGCTGTAAACCTTAAGTTTCCAATAAGTTCACTATTAAATTCATTCGATACCGTTTTAACCGTATAACGGTCTTTGTGTTCCAGAATGACTCTTCCAATTCCAAAAGAGTCGAGTTTTTGCTCTTTTCGATAGTTTTCTAACTCTCTATTATATCCTAAATCTTCAAGTGTCATTTTAGTGCTCCTTTTAAGTTCAGCGGTAATGGTTATCTATCGTTGCCTACATTAACAATTAACTTTACAAGAATTCACCAAACTAAAAGCCGTGAAGGTTTTCAGAATTTACCGAGAACTGGCCAATCCTTAAAACCCTTATTGTATTCATAAGTTTCATCTCAAATTTTCTTTAGCTTTTCCCGCCTTGGCTTTAACAAGATTTGGTATTGGTGTAATCGAAGCAAGGGAATACTAGTTAATCATGTAGCCAATTTATTTTAAGGTATTCTTATAGATTATTCCGTCTTTCATGATAATTTCAAAATTCCTTTTGGGGTCCGCAATCAGATTTAAGTCTTTTAGTGGGTTGCCATCGACTATGATTAAATCGGCATAAGCACCTTCTTTTATGACACCCAAAACACCCTTAGTGTAAGGGTTTCGAGGTCCTGAAAGTTTTAGAAGTTCGGCGTTATTTGAGGTAACTTCTTTGAGGGCTTCATATGGACTATATCCAAATGCAGACTCAAGAAGCGTCACATACGTATTTTGTTGCTCTACCTCATTTGGGGTTAAGATAAAATCGCTGCCAAAGGCGACTTTTACACCATGTTTTCTAGCCAGCTTATAGGCGGTGGCCGTTCCTTGAACCATTTCTAATTGCTTGGCTCTGGTTACAGGGTTCTTAGAGAGTTTGGGCGAATCTTCAGAAGAAACATAAAAGGGCTGTAAAGAAAGCCAAATATCCTTTTCAGCCATATTCTTTATAGTCTCTTCGTCTAGCAATTGTCCATGTTCTATTACCTTCACCCCAGCGTCGATACATCTTTGCACGGCTTTTGGGGTATAGACATGTGCAGAGACATAGGTGTTCCAGTCTGCTGCCGCATCAACAGCGGCTTTTATTTCCTCAAAAGTGAATTGGGTTACATCCAGCGGATCATATTGAGAAGTGGTGCCTCCACCGGCACTAATTTTAATTTGTGTAGCTCCCCTTTTTAATTGCTCGCGTACAGTAAACAAGACCTCAGGTACGCCGTCGGCAACTGCCAAGTGACCAGATTTTTCAGTAACGAAATCGTGTTTACACATACCAACTGCCCGCTCATTGGCCGGACGAAAATCGGCATGTCCTGAAGTTTGTGAAATCATTGCTCCAGATGGGTAAATTCTTGGCCCGCTATAGAGCTTTTGGTCAATGGCCTGTTTTACCGAAAAAGAATTACCGCCCAAATCGCGCACGGTAGTAAAGCCTCTCATAAGGGTAGCTTCGGCCTGTCTAGTAGCCAGCATGCCAACGTAGAAATCATCTCTGCCCAATATATCTGCCATGGAGGACCCTGAAAACATCACATGCCAGTGATTGTCAATCAGTCCCGGTATGAGTGTCTTTGCTGTTCCATCTATAACCAGGGTATTTTTGGGCGCTTCGATTCCTTTAGAAACGTTTACAATTAGATTTCCCTGAATAAGGACATCTACATCCTCCATTAGTTTTTCATTCACGCCATCAAAAACATCCACCTTAGTAATAAGGATGTTGGAAATTGTGTCTTCTTGCGCATAGGTATTAAGCCCAAACGACATAAAAAGTGCAGAGAGAATTAAAAGGCAGAATTTATTTTTCATAGGATTCCATTGATTAAAATATTTATATTCTCGAAAATCGAGGGTTATGCCAACTTTCTTTTTTAAAATTCACAATGGGTATGAGATGTTATGAGTTGCTTGAAATTCTAAATATTGTCTGCTTCTTAAGACCATCTTTTGGTCTCTCGAATTTTGAAAATTTGAAATCTAATCTTATCCCAAGTAGAAGTTGTTTAGATTAATAAAAATAACTAAAAATTTCAATTCAGGTCTATTAAATTAGGATTCCTATGGCTTCAATTTTAGTAATACTGCAAACGGCCGCGAATTTTGGCTTGAATAGCATCAAAAAGACCTATAGGATAGCATGTGATACCGTATTTTTCCATAATTCCTTTTTATAGCTCTCTTCAAAAAGGCGGGGTTCTTTCCAAATATTACGTACGTAATAGTGTTATGAACTCCATATTTTTGTCTGGATAGGAATTAAGTCGTTTTTCAAATTCTGTATTATTCATTCCCATTACAAATTGTTCAGGAAATTAACCAATAAGATATATGGGATATGATTAAGCATCTAAGGTTCCTGAGACTATCTGACATTCAATATTGACGGTAGTATGGGGGACCTGGTTCTGCCATGGCTATTAACGCATTCTGATGCATCCTGTCTGTAAGGCGAGTTATTTCCGTTTTCCAATCAATTGTCCGAAAAACTCCCTAAGTTGTTTGCTTTTTATTTTATGGAAAGTACGCCGCCAGAAGAGTAATTTGGTCTAATCCAATTGATTAATTTGTTTTTCACGGAGTGTGCCTTTACTTGGTTTATAAGAATCTTTCTCACTCCCAGTTAAAATAGTTTAACCGTCCTATTTTACAAGGGCTTCTTTATATTAAGGTTTAGCTTCTTTCATCGAAATTATGTCGGCCTTGAAGTAAAAGCAATGTGGCTTTTCTTTATCTCTCGGTTGATTTAATGGCCTCTCTTAAATCCAGCGCTTGTAGTTTAAGTTTTAAGGTGTTATTATATTGGGCCACGTCCATTATATACCTGTGTTCTAATTCAGCGCCAAACTGATGATCATTTTTCGCCATTTCAATTAATTTCTCCATAGTGCCTTCTTTAGAATGGGTTCCTAATCCAAGCCTATTTTTTGATTTATAAATATCAACGTTCGACGGTTTATTGTTTATACTTTCTCTGTCTTTCGTCTCAGCAATGTTAAAATAATAGTTTTGTATTTTTTTGGCAAGGAGTCGATCTTTGATTAGATGAAATTCTCCAGAATTTATTAGCTCATTGTAGGTAGGACCATTACCATCTAGAGTTCTCAAAAGGGACAATTTACTATTGGGATTTTCATAATTTTCTAGAGTGGATTCAAAAGTTGGCTCTTTAAAAGCTTCAAAATTGCTTAGGCTAGTTGAACCCTCTGAAATTCCAAAACTGCCCAAGCGATTTGAACCTTCTAAAATCGACTTAACAACAATAATTCGGTCTTTAGCCACCTGAAGAATTTCATCCATTTCTGTAATGTCAGACTCAATATCTTTAGTAAGATTTATTATTCTACTATCAATTCTTGCCTGTGCCGCTTTGTTTCCATTCCAGTTATTAATTTGAAGTGCTATCAAAATGCCAATAACCACAAGTACAATTTCTCCGACGGCATAAATAAGATACTTGCTAAACTTATTTTCAGAGAGTAAGCTCTGGCGAATTTTTCGAAAGAATTTTATCATTGGTTAACGGTTTGTCGTGATGAAAAATGACCTTCTTAGTATATAAACACAAACTTTTGGGTTTAGATGGATTTTAATTGGTCAATAGAATATTTGATATTTTTCTTGTTAGTGAATAGACATAATCTTCTGGCTTATTACAAAGTACAATTATTGTAATTCCTTTCTTAGGGTAAATCCACATATCTGATGCAAAGGTTGCACTTCCGCCATTATGCATTACTAATTTATCTTCTGACTCATTATTTTCAATAACCCAGCCATATCCATAATACGAATTTCCATCCTTGTATTCCAAAATATGAGGATATAGATATTTAGATGTTGATTTTTCATCGAGCACCAAATTATTATTTATGGCTTTACTCCACAATAACAAGTCATTTGCTCTTGATAAAACACCTCCATTTCCTTTGAGATTTAAATATGGCCCTTGTTCGTTCCAATTCTCTTCATTTGGCTTTATTGATTCAGTGCCATTTAAATAACCCATGGCAATTTCATTCGTATTCCAATTTGGAATTACATAGCCGGTATGGTTCATTTGGGACGGCTTAAAAATTTCTAAATTTAGATAGCTCTCAAAGCCCATTCCACTCGCTTTTTCAATTATCAAACTAAGTAAGCTATACCCTGCATTAGAATAATGGTATTCTGTTCCAATGGGACTTATTAGTTCTGTACTAAAAACTTTGTTTAGAAACTCTTCTTCTGTAATCGTATCATAATCATTTCCCACAATGTCTATTAATCCAGAAGAATGTGTGAGTAATTGATGAATGGTTATGTTTTTTTTGTCCTCAGGAACGGTAATAAAGTATTGTGATAAGCTGTCATTAAGAGAAATTTTATTTTGCATTGATAATTTCATTATTCCGGCAGCAGTAAACTGTTTAGTGAGGGAACAAATATCAAAGACGGTATTTAAGTCGTTTCGTCCATATGCTTTGTTAAATAAGATACTGTCATTTCTAGCGATTAGTATTACCCCTGAAAAGCCTTTCTTGGTTAGTTTTTTATCTAGAGAAGTTAAATCAGTTTTTATAGTGTCAGCGGATTGTTGTTTGAAAAACAATAGTAAAATGACTGTGGTCATTAGATAGATGATTCTCATAGTATTCTATTTTTTTGTACAGGTGTTGGCTTTAATTTCGCAGCGATAAACCGATAGAATTTTTCAGATTAGAAGTCAAGCTGTTTAAAGTTATAATTTTTTATAATAGGGTGGAGGTAAAGCTCCATTATCAGCATTGATTTTATATTTTTCTTTTCATTGCAAAGAATTTAAAATGTTCTTTTCCAATTTCAAAATCGTGATTTCCTATTATTTCAAATCCGTTTTTTTTATAAAAATTTATTGCTCTCTCGTTGCTGTTAAGTACCGAAAGCCATAGAATATTATACTCTAATTCCTTTGCTTTTTTTAAGAGAATATTTTGCAATTCAAGTCCTATTTTCATGGATAAAAAGTCTTTTAAAACATAGATTTTCTGCAGTTGGCAAATACTCTTTGATTCGATAAATTCGGATTTAGAATTTAATTTTAATTTAGCATATCCTACAGGTAGTCGGTTTACAAATGCTATCCAGAAGACATTGTTTGGTTTCTTAATTCCATTTTCAATTTTAGCTACTGAAAATGTTGAACGGGAATAGTAGAGTAAATCTTGTTTATCCCTAAATAGATGTCCAAAAGTTTCCCTAAAAGTAATTCTCCCAAGAAGAGCAATAAATGGAGCATCTTCTTTTTTCGCTAGTCTTATTTCTATATTGTTCATTGGTGTAGAGCGTTCCATTAAGCAATGGCTAACGGTATTGTTTGTGATTCGTCTGATTTCTACGCATATACCTTTCCATTTTGCATTAATCTCTGTTATATATTACTGCTGTCAGTTTAATGCTTAAAGCCTCATACTATTTCTGTGTTATTACTACTTAAATTCTCAGCATTCCTTGCAAAACAATCTGAGCTTTACTTTTTATCGTCATATCCTTTTTATTCAATAATTCAACTTCCATAAATCCAGTTCTTTCGGAACATTGAAAAGAATTCATCTTTGATTTATTTAATTTCTTACCCCAATATTTTGCCAAAAAGGTATGTGTTCCTCCTGTTACAGGGTCTTCATTGGTTCCACTCCATGGCCAAAAATATCTTGACTCAAAGTCAAAATCTACCTTTGTTGAAAGTGCAGTTACCAGAACTCCATTAATACCTTTATGTGACTTTTTTAATTTGTCAAAATCAGGTGTAAGTTTTTTCAACAATTCAGCACTTTGGATTTCGAGTAACAATATTTTGGTTTCAGCATTGTAAACGCTATTATTTGTTTCCTCAATTCCAAGAGCCTTAAGCAAAGCAAAAGGGACTTCTTTAGGGATAGTCTCATATATTGGAAATCTCATTTTTATGAATTCCTTATTACACAAAATTGGTAATCTCAAGTTCTGTTTGGTTACAAAACTGATTGAATTATGTCCGCTTTTTTCAAAAAGAACTTTTGATGAAGCAAGAGTAGCGTGTCCGCATAATGGGATTTCCATTATTGGCGAAAAAAATCTTATCGGATAGTCATTATTTTCATTTATTTCTCTAATAAACGCCGTTTCCGATAGTCCCATTTCTTTTGCAATTAAGAGCATTTCTGCATCGGACAGTTCATTATTTAATAAACAAACACCTGCTGGATTTCCTTTAAATGGTTGGTCAGTAAATGAATCAACAATATATGTTTCTATTTCTATCATTCTTTTTTGTCTGTTTCTAATTGGTGTTAACCTTATTACCCTTAGTTACGGATTAATAAACATAAACTTTCGACTTAATAGCCTCCAGCAATCCCTAGTACCCGTCATACCATAGAAAGGGGGGCTGATGTAGATATCCCAAAAGCTATCAGCAGGCTGTAATTACCGTTAAACATTGTTGTATGAATTATTTAAAATATTGATAATTCGGATCTAGTCGTGAATTCTTCTAAAAATTTCATCCCTCTATACGAATTTCCTTTCTTATTTAATTTCGGACTCCAAACGGCAATTGCATATTTGTCTGGATGGATAGCAATTATTCCTCCACCAACTCCGCTCTTTCCAGGAAGGCCAACTTTAAAAGTAAACTCTCCAGATTCGTCATAAAAACCACAGGTTTGCATGAGTGCGTTTATTCTTTTTGATTGACTTTCACTGAGGATAGATTTATTGCTATGAATTTCGTTGCCATTATTGGCTAAGAATAAGAATAATTCTGATAATTCTTTACAGTTCATCTCAAGAGAACATAGATCATAATAGAAATCAAGTACATCAGTGGGTTCGTTTTCAATTCGATCAAATGATTTAATGAAATTGCATAGTGCCACATTTCTATATCCCACTTTTTTTTCTGATTGAGCTATGCGATTTGAATACGATATTCCGCTATTGTAGGATAAACTTTGTACAAAATCTAAGAAATCATTTTTCGGGTTTTCTAAATGTGTTAGAAGGATATCTGATATTACAATGGCTCCGGCATTTAAGAACGGATTCCTTGGTATGCCCTTGTCTGCTTCTAGTTGAACAAGAGAATTAAAAGCTGTTCCAGAAGGCTCTACTCCAACCCTTTCCCATAATTTATCACCAAGGATGCGGTACGCTAGGCTTAAAGAAAGTACTTTTGCCATACTCTGAATTGAGAATTTGTCTTTGTAATTTCCAACACCGAAATTCATCTGACTAATTGTTGAAATATGTACTCCAAACTTATTTGGATCGGCCTTACTCAATTCAGGAATGTAAGTTGCTATTTTTCCTTTATTGTCAACGCCTTTAATTTTTTGGTAAACTTCTTGGATTATTCTTTCAATATTCATTAGTTTCAAATTGCACGCAACGGTCTGAACTATTAGTAGTTGTTAAATGATAAAGAAAAACAAAAAAAGAATTGCATCACTGAATTTTGTTCGAATTTCGTAAGTACTTTTATTGAGATTTGTGTACTTCAAGTTCTATTTCAACCATAAATTCAGGTAATGCCAATCCTTTTACTTCAAGCCAAGAACCAGTTGGAAATCCATTTTTATAAATTTCAGTGCGATATGCTGATTTTTCAAGCATTTGTGCCATATCAGTTGTGAAAATATCTTCTTTTACAACATTGTCAAATGTGCAACCAAAGTGTTTTAATATTTTTTCCAAATCAGCATAACAGTTTTTTATCTGCTGTTCTATATCGCCAACAGCAGTTGGATTTCCTTTGTGGTCCATACTTACTGCTCCAGAAATCTTAATGCTATTCCCAATTTTCACGGCGTGTGAATATCCGTATGCTTTTTCTACTTCTGGACGCAATAGAAAATATTCAGGTTTTACGGATTCAGCAACTATTTCTTTTTCCATTCCTTTAGTTTCTTCATTTTGTTTTTGTTCGCAACTTTGAAATCCAAAGGTCAACACAAAAAGTGTAGCGAGAAAAGTTAATCGGTTGTTTATTTCTTTCATAATTCTATTTGTTTACTACCTGCTTTGGTTGGTTTACGGCTATCCTTTTTTCATAAGTTTCGTTTTTCTTTATGAAGCACTACGTGTTTGTATCTTTAGCATTCGTGAGTTATTTCTCTATTGCTTCTGCTTCAAACGCTTCTTTAAAGGCCTTCCAATTAGAAAGATTTCCTGCTATGGGATATAATATATCATTTTTAAAAATCGCAGTTATTGCCCCTATTCCAGCGCCCATTAGACCGAAGGCTAGTCCAAAACCACCTGCGCCTTCCCCCTTCCCCCACCATTCATTTTCACCTCCTGAAGCCAACCCCAAAATAGCGCCTGTTCCAACTCCTATAGTGGCACCCACGAGGATATTATGCCCCGCAGATCGCTTGGTTTTTATGGAACCAATCTTCGAAACTTTAATCGTTAACGAATTGTCTTTGGTAACAATAACCATAGAAGAGTCTGTCAGTTGGAGGATTCTTCCTTTGGATAGTTTTGTTCCATTTAGGTCATATACTCGTACAAAAGAGGCTCCCTTATTTCTTTCTTCCTGAGCATATAAATGACTGCAAAAGATGAATGCAAGAAGAAAAATAAGCAGATTCATGTTGAGATTTATTTTAAAACTGTTTGATGGGTTTGTGATAAGAAGCTGGCCGTCTTCACAGAATCCATTGAATATAAGAAATTTCTAAGTCTTCATTAAATTTTGTTCAATTATTTGACGAGTATGTCATCCGTATTATAGGATTTATTTACAGCGGAGACTAAAATGCTTACTTGTGTTTTCTCAGAACTGGCCTCGAGGGGGCTTTACAAAAAAGCCTTCCACTATACCTTGCTTAGTTTTGTCTTTTTCTTTACTTCATAGTTGAAGCAAACTTCCCTTTTATATAAAGAAAAAGCCGCTAAGTCTTGTTAGCGGCTTTCTTTGTAGCGGGGACTGGACTCGAACCAGCGACCTTCGGGTTATGAGTTTTTGATACTTATGTGTTAAAGTAATACAAATATACTGATATACAATGATTTAATTAACATTCAATATGATTTAGCATCAAATGATATCAAACAAAATCAACAAATGTTGTACCTATGTTGTACCCAAAATGATTATCTTTATAACCTGATTTATTTTATTAATTTCAATATGGCAACAATAAGAGCAGTTATAAGAAGAAAAAAGAATAGAGCTGGACAGTTCCCTATTGCTATTCGAATTACAAAAGACCGCAAAAGTACTTTCTTAAACACGGGTCAGTATATCGATGAAAAATTTTGGGATGAAAAAAATCGTAATATCAGGAAATCCCATCCTAATGCGAAAGTTCTAAATAATTTCATCACTACTAAAGTTGCTGAAGCAAATGATAAGGTTCTGAAATCTGAAATGAAACCAGAATATCAAACAGTATCAGAAATTAGAAATAAAATTATTGAAAAGAAAGGTTTTGATTTTTTTTCGGTTGCAGATATGCATCTTCAAAATCTTAAAAATAGAAATAAACATCATCAATACGATACTGAATTTGGTCGATTAAAAAAGCTTAAAGAATTTTTAGGTAAAGAGTCACTTCCTTTTAATGAGCTCAACGTTGCAATCCTAAAAAAGTTTGAAACATACTTATTACATCATAAAAACCTATCGCCCAGAACGGTTGTAAATTATCTGATTCTTATACGAACCATTTACAATTTAGCTATTTCTGAATCTATTACTGACAGAGGTTTATATCCTTTTGGAAAAGGTAAAATGACCATAAGAATTCCAGAATCTCAAAAGATTGGTTTTACTGCTGAGGAAATCCAAAAGCTCGAAAATGCAAAAGATATAACCGAAGCACAACAGAAAGCAATTCATATTTGGCTTGTCAGTTTTTATTTTGCAGGCATTCGCGTCGGTGATGTTTTACAGTTAAAATGGTCTGATTTTAATGATGGTAGATTACTATATCGTATGAACAAAAACAGCAAGCTTGTTTCTCTTAAAATACCCGAAAAGGCGATTGAAATATTTGAAACTTACAAGAACGATTCGGACAATAATGGTCTAATATTTCCGCAGTTAAGCGGTGTGAATCTTAATGATACAGAAGAAGTATCAAAAAGAACGCAATCAATTACAAGGAATCTAAATAGAAGACTAAAGATTGCTGCCAAAAAGTTAGGTATAAAGAAAAATATAAGTATGCACATCGCAAGGCATAGTTTTGGAAATATATCTGGGGATAAAATCCCGATTCAAATGCTACAAAAATTATATCGCCATTCTTCGGTGACAACTACCATACGTTACCAAGCCAACTTCATCCATAAAGATGCCGATGATGCTTTGGATAGTGTGGTGAATTTTTAATTATAATTTTTCGATTTACTCTTTGTTTGACTACTATTATTGAATCAAAATACCCTTGCTAGAATAGCTAATCAGAGGTTAAAAAGGGGGTTCAAGCGAAATTAAAGTTCTGTTAATCCTAATAAAAATTGTTAAATTTTTGTACCTTTGCACAATAATGAAGCAGATTTTCCATAAAATATTATCCGTTTTGATGGCTTTTGTAGTATTGTTTACTACGATGTCATTCACGGTTGATATGCATTATTGTGGGGATTCTTTAGTTGACTTTTCGGTATTTACTAAAGCAGAAAGTTGTGGTATGGAAAAAGCACAACCTACTAAAAGTTGTGAAAATCCCATAATGACTGAAAAAGATTGTTGTACTGACCAACAGATTGTAAAAGAAGGTAACGACGAATTAAAAACTTCATTTGATAAACTAACTTTTGAGCAGCAAACTTTTGTTGCCACATTTTTCTACACTTACATAAATCGTTTTGAAGGTCTGGATGAAAATATCGTTCCTTTTAAGCATTATTCGCCCCCCTTTGTCGAACGGGACATTCAAACTCTTTACGAGACATATTTAATTTGATTTTTAGACAGTAAACTATTCGCCCTGCGGTATTTCCGTTTTGGGCTCGTTTCGTTGTGTTCTTTTTTCAGAATCACATCAAACCACCTTTTGTATAACTGTCTAATTATCATTCTATATGCTCAATAAAAGCATAAAATTTTTAATCGAAAATAAACTCGTTGCCGTACTGATGCTCGCTCTATTTGTGGGTTGGGGTATTGTTAATGCACCTTTTGGTTGGGAAACTGGTATTCTACCAAGTAACCCCGTGGCCGTAGATGCCATACCCGATATTGGTGAAAATCAGCAAATCGTCTTTACCAAATGGCAAGGGCGTTCCCCACAGGATATTGAAGACCAAATTACCTATCCGCTTACTACTTCTCTGTTGGGAATACCAGGGGTAAAAACTATTAGAAGTTCCTCGATGTTCGGATTTTCGAGCATCTATATAATTTTTGAAGAGGATATAGAGTTTTATTGGTCGCGAAGTAGAATTCTTGAAAAACTCAACTCACTACCAAGTGGCCTATTGCCTGATGGTATAAACCCAGCGTTAGGGCCTGATGCTACGGGATTGGGTCAGATTTTCTGGTACACACTAGAAGGTCGTGATAAAGATGGTAACGTCACAGGCGGATGGGACTTACAGGAACTTCGTAGCATTCAAGATTACTATGTGAAATATGCGCTGTCATCGGCAAGCGGTGTTTCAGAAGTTGCCTCTATTGGTGGTTATGTTCAGGAATATCAAGTAGACGTAAATCCCGAATTGATGCGCCAGTATAACATTAGTTTGACTGATATTGTAAAGGCTGTTAAACATAGCAATCAAGACATCGGTGCCCAGACTTTGGAAATGAATCAGGCCGAATATCTTGTCCGTGGATTGGGCTATGTAAAGTCCATTACGGATATCGAAAATGCCGTTGTTACCTCTAAAGATTTCACTTCTATCAGGATAAAAGATGTTGGCAAAGTCCATTTAGGACCTGCTACTAGACGTGGTATCCTAGATAAAGAGGGTGCGGAAGTTGTCGGCGGTGTGGTCGTGGCTAGATATGGTGCAAACCCTATGGAAGTCATTAACAATGTAAAAGACCAAATCAATGGTTTAAGTGCTGGACTACCGTCTAAAGAATTGGCTGATGGTCGCACTTCACAAGTTACCATAGTTCCGTTTTATGACCGTACCGAACTTATTCAAGAAACTTTAGGTACGCTAAACGAGGCGCTAACCCTAGAAATTCTGATTACCATTCTTGTAATCATCATAATGGTCTTTAACCTTAGAGCGTCCATCTTAATTTCTGGGCTGTTACCCGTTGCGGTACTGATGGTTTTTATAACAATGAAACTTTTCAATGTAGATGCAAACATCGTAGCACTTTCTGGAATAGCAATTGCCATAGGTACTATGGTTGATGTGGGTGTAATCCTTTCCGAAAATATTATTAGGCATTTGGATATGGAAAACACCGATACCGAAGGAAACAAACTGCCTATAAATACCGTGGTTTACAATGCTACCGCAGAAGTATCAGGTGCAATTCTTACAGCTGTACTAACCACCATTATTAGCTTTGTCCCCGTCTTTACGATGGTAGGTGCTGAAGGAAAATTATTCCATCCATTAGCTTTCACAAAAACAATGGCACTTACGGCATCTATTATAGTTGCACTATTTTTAATCCCACCATTTGCAGCCTTTTTATTCGGAAAGAAAAGCCTCAAAAATCCATTCAAATACATCCTTAATATTTCTTTGATTGTTGCGGGAATAATAGCAATGATATATGGCTACTGGTTAGGTCTTATATTGGTTGCCTTTGGTGCTTCGGGAATTGCTGGACTGCAAGGAAAGCTGACCGAAAAGAAAGCTAATCTGGTCAACATCATCATTTCATCCTTAGCCATTGTTTTTTTATTGGCTGAATACTGGCGACCATTAGGTTTTGACCGAAGCATTGTAATGAACCTCATTTTTGTAAGTGTTGTTTGTTTCGGACTGCTAGGTACATTTTGGGTGTTCCGCAGATATTACACAAGAATCTTAAGATGGGCTTTACGCAATAAGTTTCTCTTCCTTTCCGTGCCAACAACTATAATAGTTTTCGGCGTTCTCATAATGCAGAACACAGGTAAGGAATTTATGCCCTCACTAAATGAGGGTTCATTCCTGTTGATGCCAACATCTTTACCGCACGCTGGGGTCGAAGAAAACAAGAGAATTTTACAGCAATTGGATATGGCGGTCGCCACTATCCCCGAAATAAAAACGGTGGTTGGTAAATCTGGAAGAACCGAATCCGCACTTGACCCTGCACCGCTCTCGATGTACGAAAATCTTATTCAGTATAAGTCTGAATATATGATGGGTTCAGAAGGAAAACGAGAACGGTACAAAGTCAACGATGATGGCCTTTTTGTTTTAACAAATGACAAGCTGGTCATCAACCCTAACAATGAAGTTGAGAATAATGCAAACTATGAAGCATCACAGCTACAAACTACGGTTACAAGGAATGAATTGATTATTGACGATGATGGCGAGTACTATCGAAATTGGCGTCCAGAAATTGAAAGTCCAGATGATATTTGGAATGAAATCGTTCGGGTTACAAAGCTGCCTGGCATTACATCTGCACCCAAATTGCAACCTATCGAAACCCGATTGGTAATGTTGCAAACGGGTATGCGTGCACCTATGGGCATTAAGGTAAAAGGTCAGGACTTGCGTGAAATCGAGAATTTCGGATTGCAACTCGAAGCCATTCTTAAACAGGCAGAGGGTGTGAAAGAGCAAGCCGTATTCGCCGACCGTATTGTCGGAAAACCTTATTTACTTATTGATATTGATAGAGAACAACTTGCACGGTATGGCATATCAATAATGAAGGTCCAGGAAATCTTGCAAGTGGCCGTCGGTGGAATGCCGCTTACTCAAACTGTTGAAGGTCGGGAACGCTACGCAGTACGTGTGCGCTATCCTCGTGAACTAAGAGAAAACCCTACGGACTTAAAGAATATTTATGTCCCCGTAGAAAAAGGAAATCCTGTTCCTCTGGGTGAGTTGGTGGATATTCGTTACGAACAAGGACCACAGGTCATAAAAAGTGAGGACACCTTTTTAGTGGGTTATGTTCTCTTTGATAAACTGGACGGTTTTGCAGAAGTGGACGTGGTAGAAAATGCCCAAACGTTGATTAAAGAGAAAATCGATAGTGGTGAATTAACTGTCCCAAAAGGTATTAACTATCAGTTTACGGGAACGTATGAGAACCAATTACGTGCAGAGAAAACATTGTCCGTGGTTGTTCCATTGGCACTAATAATTATCTTTTTGATTCTTTATTTCCAGTTCCGTTCCGTAGCTACTTCGCTAATGGTGTTTACTGGAATTGCCGTTGCTTTTGCAGGTGGTTTTCTAATGATATGGTTCTATGGTCAAGATTGGTTCTTAAACTTCAATTTCTTTGGTGAGAACCTACGGGATTTATTTCAGATGCATACTATAAATCTAAGTGTAGCGGTTTGGGTTGGGTTCATTGCGCTGTTCGGTATTGCTACCGATGATGGTGTTGTGATGGCGACCTACCTCACACAAACATTTGACCGCAATACACCGGAAAACAAAAATGAAATTCGTGATTCGATAGTCGAAGCTGGCGAAAAGCGAATTCGTCCTTGTTTGATGACAACAGCAACAACGATACTCGCCCTATTACCGATTTTGACATCGACGGGTCGAGGAAGCGATATAATGATACCTATGGCCATACCAAGTTTTGGTGGGATGCTAATAGCATTGATTACGCTGTTTGTTGTTCCCGTGCTATTCAGTATGAAAAAAGAATTCCAATTAAAACGAGCGAGCAAATGAAAAATATAATAATTATAGTATCCCTTTTGCTTGTTTCCGCTTTCGCGAAAGCGCAAGATTTGCAATCCTATATTCAAGAAGCAGAGGCGAACAATCCAGTTATCCAAGCGTATGAATTCCGGTATAATATTGCCCGTGAAAAGGTAAACGAGGTCAATACATTGCCAAACACCAAAATAAGCGCAGGCTATTTTGTAAGCGAACCAGAAACCAGAACGGGTGCGCAACGTGCACGTTTTTCAATATCTCAGATGTTGCCTTGGTTCGGAACGATTACAGCAAGGGAAAATTATGCCAGTTCAATGGCAGAAACGGAATTTGTAGAAATCGCCATTGCGAAACGCAAATTGGCACTTTCAGTTGCCCAATCGTATTACAATTTATATGCCAATACGGCGAAACAAAATGTACTGGACGACAATATCCAATTGTTACAAACCTACGAGCGGTTGGCATTGACATCAGTTGAAGTTGGTAAAGCTTCGGCTGTGGATGTATTGCGTTTGCAAATCCGTCAAAACGAACTGCAACAACAAAAGGAAGTTTTACAAGAAGAATATTTAGCCGAACAAACTGTGTTCAATAACCTGTTGAATCGGAAGGAAAGTACTGCCGTGGAAGTCGTTCCAGAAATGAGAATTCCCGTTGAAGACCCTGTTTTTAGCAATGAAAGATTGACGCTCAATCCTGAACTACTGAAATATGATAAGCTCTATGAATCCGTGGAACAATCTGAACTTTTGAATCAAAAGGAAAGTGCGCCAAATCTAGGGTTTGGGCTAGACTATGTTCCTGTTGCAGAGCGACCAGCGATGAACTTTAACGATAACGGAAAGGATATAGTGATGCCAATGGTTACACTTTCCATTCCCATTTTCAATAATAAGTATAGTTCTGTTTCCAAACAGAACAAGTTGCGACAACAGGAAATAACATCGCAAAAAAACGAGCGGTTAAACACGTTAGAAACTGCTTTCGCAAAAGCAAAATCACAACGCAATCAAGCACGTATAAAATTTAATACTCAAGATAAAAACTTAAAACAAGCAAAGGATGCTGAAGAAATACTGATAAAGAATTACGAAACGGGCACAATAGATTTTAACGACGTGCTAGACATTCAAGAATTACAACTAAAATTTCAAATTAATCAAATCGTATCGGTGCAAATGTATTACACTCAATCTGCGATAATCAATTATTTAATAAGTCAATAAACATAAAAAAACGATAACAATGAAAACACTTAAAACAACATTAATAGCAAGCGCATTAGTATTTACAGCCTTTGCTTCAACGTCTTGTAAAGATGGCAACAAAGAAAAAGTTACAAATTCAACACAAAGTGAAATACAAGTTAAGCAAGGTAAACAAGATGCAAAAGCCCTCGCAGTCCTTAATGACTATTTCAATTTAAAGGATGCGTTGGTAAATGATGATAATTCTAAAGCTAAAACACTTGGGAATACGTTGGCACAATCGCTTAAATCTTTTGATGAATCGAATTATTCAGATAGTGAAAAAACGGAACTGAAGGACATTATTGAAGATGCCACCGAACACGCTGAACATATTAGCGAAAGTGATATCAAACACCAAAGAGAACATTTTAAAACTCTAAGCAAAGATGTTACAGATTTGATTACAATTACTGGAACAAATACAAAGATATACGAGCAATTCTGTCCTATGTATGATGGCGGCACAGCTTGGTTAAGTACAAAAGAAGAAGTACGGAATCCATATTACGGTAGTAAAATGTTGAAATGCGGTAAAGTACAGCGAGAAATAAACTAATTGAGAGTAGTTAAAACCATAGCGTGGATTTTAGTAATTGTATTGGTGGGTATTCAATTTATACCTACCGAACGCAATCAAAGTGATACTGTTCCTGAAACTGATTTTATGGTTGTAAACAAAGTACCTGCATCGGTAATGAAAACGGTTAGCACTTCCTGTTATGATTGCCATAGTAACAATACAAGTTATCCTTGGTACAATAAAGTACAACCTATGGCTTGGTATTTACAATATCATATAAACGATGGTAAAGATGAACTCAATTTTAATGAATGGGGTAACTATTCTAACAGGCGAAAGAAAAGTAAGCTAAGGTCAATCATAAGTCAGATTGAAGGAAATGAAATGCCATTAGGTTCTTACACCTTAGTACATAAAGACGCAATTCTTTCAAACGATAGTAAAACAGAGTTAATCGATTATATGAATCTTTTGAAGGATGAATTATAATAAAGTCCTGATGTGGGAAGGGAATTTTGGTTGATGGTTAATAGCATCCCCTTCCCTTGTCAGGCACAAATATGAATTTAAATGAAACACACCTATCACATACACGGAATGACCTGCAATGGTTGCAGAACCCACGTGGAAAATACACTTTCTAATATAGAAGGGGTAATTAAGGTAGTTGTCAATCTTGAAAAAGGGGAAGCTACCATTGAGATGGAATCACATATTCCCATCGAGAAATTTCAGGAAGCCTTAAAATTAGATGGTGATACATACAGTATTCATAAACTGGGCGAACATCATCACTCGTCAGCTAAAGAGAAAGAAAAGCCTAAAGGTAAAGGAACGGGAACGTTCTATTGCCCGATGCATTGCGAGGGGGATAAAACTTATGACAAATCAGGTGATTGTCCAGTCTGCGGAATGGATTTGGTTGAAGAAATGAATCTATCGACTGCTTCTAATACGCAATACACTTGCCCGATGCATCCCGAAATCGTCAAGGACGAACCGGGAAGCTGTCCAATTTGTGGGATGGATTTAGTACCTATGGAACCCGACCTGTCCGCAGAGGAAAAGACCTATATAAAACTGCTCAAAAAATTCTGGATAGCGGTCGCATTTACATTACCCATTTTCATAATTGCAATGTCCGAAATGCTGACCAACAATCCATTATATGATATATTGGAAATGAAGTATTGGAACTGGATTCAGTTTGTGCTTTCCATACCTGTGGTGTTTTACGCCACTTGGATGTTCTTTGAGCGTGCGTATCGCAGTATAAAAACGTGGAACCTCAATATGTTTACCCTCATTGGTATCGGTGCTGGTGTTGCTTGGTTATTCAGTGTATTCGGAATGCTCGTACCCGATTTTTTCCCAGACCAATTTAAGACCGAAGCAGGTACTGTTCACGTTTATTTTGAAGCAGCTACCGTAATTCTCACTTTAGTCTTATTGGGTCAACTGCTCGAAGCACGTGCTCATAGTAAGACCAATTCTGCGGTAAAGGAACTGTTGAAGTTAGCACCTAATAAGGCTATCAAAATTGTCGATGGTGAAGAAAAAGAAGTTAGTATCGATGAAATTGAGTTGGGTGATATTCTAAGAGTAAAACCAGGCGATAAGATTCCTGTTGACGGTGTTGTAATCGAAGGGGAAACTTCTATTGATGAATCAATGATTACAGGTGAACCTATTCCCGTAAATAAAACCGTAGAAGATAAAGTCAGTAGCGGAACAATCAATGGCAACCAGTCCTTTTTAATGAAAGCTGAAAAAGTTGGTTCGGACACGCTATTATCCCAAATTATCCATATGGTAAATGATGCTAGTCGTAGCCGTGCGCCAATCCAGAATTTGGCCGATAAGGTTTCGGGATATTTCGTGCCAGTTGTGGTAATAATTGCCTTGATAACTTTTGCTGTTTGGGCAATATGGGGGCCGGAACCAGCTTATGTCTATGCTTTAGTCAATGCCATTGCCGTATTAATAATCGCTTGCCCTTGTGCTTTGGGATTAGCCACACCAATGTCTGTTATGGTAGGCGTTGGTAAAGGTGCGCAAAATGGTGTGCTTATCAAAAATGCTGAAGCACTCGAAAAGATGGACAAGGTAGATACGCTCATTGTTGACAAGACGGGAACTATCACAGAGGGAAAACCTACGGTCGAAAAAGTTGGGTCTTTTGATAATGGCTTTACCGAAAACGAAGTACTACAATACATAGTTTCATTAAACAGCCAAAGTGAACACCCCCTTGCTGAAGCTACAGTTAAATACGGGAAAGAACAACAGACAGAATTTCTAAAAACCGATGGTTTTAATGCCGTTACAGGTAAAGGTGTTGAAGGAAACGTCAATGGTAAAGAAGTGTCTCTGGGCAATGCCAAAATGATGGAATTCGCAAATGCGAAGCTTTCAGAAGCTATGGAAAATGATGCGCAGACGTATCAAAAGCAAGGCAAAACAGTTTCCTATATAGCCATCAAAGGAAAAGTCGTAGGATATGTTGTTATAGGCGACAAAATCAAGAAAACAAGTGCCAAGGCTATCAAAGCATTACAGGACAAAAATATTGATGTGATAATGCTCACAGGCGACAATCACGATACCGCCCAAGCCGTTGCAAAGGAACTTAATCTTGCCGATTTTAAAGCAGGAATGCTACCTGAAAACAAACTGCGGGAAGTGGAAAAACTTCAGAAAAATGGAAACGTGGTTGCAATGGCTGGCGATGGTATTAATGATGCACCTGCTTTGGCAAAAAGCGATGTTGGTATAGCAATGGGAACAGGAACGGACGTAGCCATTGAAAGTGCAGCTCTCACATTAGTAAAAGGCGACTTACACGGTATAGTGAAAGCTCGTAACCTAAGTCACGTTGTTATGAGGAACATTAAACAGAATCTGTTTTTCGCACTCATCTATAATACTTTGGGCATACCGATAGCTGCGGGCTTACTCTACCCATTTTTTGGAATTCTGCTGTCCCCGATGATTGCAGCTTTGGCAATGAGCTTTAGTTCTGTTTCAGTAATTGCCAATGCTTTGAGGTTACGTTCCAAAAAGATTGATTAGAAAACTTAGTTAAAATTGAAAAGTTATGAATAAAAACATTTTATACATCAGTATCGCAGTCCTAGTAGGACTGCTTGGTGGATGGCTCATTTTTGGTGGTAATTCTACCGAAAAAGATGAGACGGATATGACCGAAACGCACGACCATTCTGGCGAAAGTGCTGAACAAATGTGGACGTGCTCTATGCACCCACAAATTATGCAACCAGAACCAGGTGATTGCCCAATATGTGGTATGGATTTAATTCCAGCAGAATCTAGTGCAGATGGTTTGGCGATGAACGAAATAAAAATGACGAAAAATGCAATGGCATTGGCAAACGTTCAAACCACCATTGTAGGCAATGCATCTGCAGACAACGAGAATATGATTTCCCTTTCAGGTAAAATCAAAATGAATGAGGAAGAAAACGCAATTCAAGCCAGTTATTTTGACGGCAGGATTGAGCGTCTCAATATCAATTTTGAAGGCCAGGAAGTAAGAAAAGGACAATTGCTTGCCACCATTTATGCGCCAAATTTGGTAGCGGCTCAACAAGAATTGATTACCGCAGCTTCACTTAAGGTATCACAACCAGAATTATATAGAGCGGTGCGTAATAAGCTTAAACTTTGGAAGCTATCGGACAGCCAAATTAATAGCATTGAGGAATCTGGAAAAGTTAGAGAAAACTTCCCTATATACGCTACCGTTAGTGGTACAGTATCGGAAAAAATGGCTTCTGAAGGCGACTACGTAAAGCAAGGGCAACCCATTGTAAAAGTGAGCAATCTAAATTATGTTTGGGCAGAATTCGATGCCTATGAAAATCAGATTTCTGAATTTAAGAAAGGTCAAAAAATCCAGATTACGACGAATGCCTATCCAAATGAAGTATTTGATGCTACGGTTTCCTTTATAGACCCTGTTTTAAATACCCAGACGAGAACAGTAGTAGTGCGTGCTAATTTGAAAAATAATAAAGGCCTTTTTAAGCCAGGGATGTTTGTCACGGGTAAAATCAAAAGCAAATCAAATAGTTTAGAGGCACAACTTCGCATTCCAGCAAGCGCTGTATTGTGGACAGGTGAACGCTCGTTGGTTTATATAAAAACCAATCCAAATGAACCCATTTTTGAAATGCAGGAAGTAACACTCGGTAATCGAGTTGGCGACATATTTATGGTTGCTTCTGGATTACAAGAGGGCGATGAAATAGTGACCAATGGAACATTCACGGTAGATGCAGCTGCTCAATTGCAGGGTAAGAAGTCAATGATGAACAAATCAGGTGGAAAAACTATGACGGGTCACGAAGGACATTTAGGAACACAGAACACGGAAAGTGAAACCAATGGCAGTTCAACAATGAAAATGAAATTACCAGAGACATCCCAAATTGCGTTTCAATCTGCTTTAATCCCATATCTTAAAATGAAAGATGCCTTTGTAGCTAGTGATGCTCAAAAGGTTTCGACTTTCTCAAAGGCTACTTTGGAAGGATTAAAGACCGTTTCTGATTCAGGTTTGGGTAAAATGGAACAAGCCCATATTTCCAAAATCAAGAAAATATTGGTATCAATTAATGAAAGTGAAGACATTGAAACTCAGCGTAGTCATTTTGTTGTGTTGAATCAAAATTTCGTGCCGATTGTTAAGACTATACAAGGTCTAAGTTCGAAGGTATATATTCAAAAATGTCCAATGGCAAATAATAATAGAGGGGCATTCTGGATAAGTGAAGATAAAGAAATTAGTAACCCATATTATGGGGAACAGATGTTAACTTGTGGAAGTGTAATTGATTCGGTTCAATAGTGTAACTCATCTTTGCAACACAGTTGCACGAAAATATTTTTATCTTTGCAATGTGAAATTTGTAGCAATCATACTATCAATATATTTCTTAGCACTCAATGTAGTGCCTTGTAGTGATGCAGGGAACGTTAAAGACGACACCCAAATCACATCCGTATCTGATTTTGATGGCGACCACGACCAAGATTGCGAACTATGCTCGCCATTTTGCAATTGCCATTGTTGCCACGTTCATACTATAAGTTTCGGACTTACGACATTTGAACCGTTGCAACCACTAATTCCGCAAGATAACTTTAACCATTTTGATAGTATAGGTAAAGATATTTCCCTTTCCCCTTTGCAACCCCCGCAGGTTTAATTTAGTTTATACAGGATAGCTATATCCCGTTTTGAAGTTTTCAAATTTTGAAAACTTCAGTTGGTGCATTTCGCTTGCGCGAGAGCATAATATCATTTTAACTGAATTAACACCTTAATCTATGATTAATAGAATCATTGATTTTTCAATCAATAACAAATTTATAATTGGTCTGCTAACCTTGGCACTAATCGGTGCAGGTATCTATAGTATGACTAAAGTTCCCATTGACGCCGTACCGGATATTACAAATAATCAGGTACAGGTCATCACACAATCGCCCAATCTGGGAACAGAGGATATAGAGCAATTCGTGACCTATCCAATAGAAGTTGCTATGAGCAATCTGCCCAATGTAAAGGAAATTCGCTCGATTTCTCGTTTTGGACTTTCCGTGGTAACGGTTGTATTTGATGATGATATGGGAACGTATCTGCCACGTCAGCTCGTTTCCGAGAAACTGACTGAAGTACGTGAGCAGATTCCCGAAGAACTAGGTCAACCTTCTATGGGGCCTATTTCAACAGGCTTGGGGGAAGTATATCAATATACCCTGAAAGTTGAACCTGAGTTTCAGGACAAGTATTCCTTGTCCGATTTACGCACAATGCAAGACTGGATTGTCCAAAGACAAATGGCAATGGTTCCAGGGGTTGTTGAAATCAACGCCATTGGTGGAAAAATAAAACAATATGAGGTAGCCGTTGACCCCAATGAACTAAAGGCTATTGGTCTTACAATTACAGATGTTTTCGAAGCCTTGGAAGCGAACAATAAAAATACGGGTGGTGCTTATATCGAAAAAAACCACCAAGCCAACTTTATTCGTGGCGAAGGTTTGGTACGCAACCTTGATGACATCAAAAAAATCATTATCAAAAATGAAAACGGTGTGCCAATTACCGTAAGTGATGTTGCCGATGTACGATTCGGTTCTGCCGTGCGCTATGGGGCATTGACACAGGATGGCGAAGGCGAGGTCGTTGGTGGACTTGTTATGATGCTTAAAGGGGCAAACTCAAACGATGTCATTGTCCGTGTAAAGGATAGGATGACCGAAATCCAGAAATCACTTCCGGAAGGGGTTATCATTCAGCCCTTGTTGGATAGAAGTAAACTCATAAGTGAAACTACGGGAACAGTACGCAACAATTTACTAGAAGGTGCACTTATAGTAATTTTTGTTTTGGTCTTTTTGTTAGGTAACTGGCGTGGTGGATTGATTGTAGCTTCTACTATCCCACTATCCTTATTATTCGCTTTTATACTGATGAACATTTTTGATGTTTGGGCAAACCTGATGAGTTTAGGGGCAATCGACTTCGGTATTATCGTAGATGGTGCGGTCATCATTGTGGAAGCCAGCGTATTTTTAATGGGCAGCTATATACTCAAAAAGAAGACCTTGAAAAAAGAAGACCGGGATTCAATAGCCGCTAATGCATCCAAAAAGATGATGAACGCTGCTTTTTTCGGGCAATTGATAATCCTAATTGTGTTCCTACCCATTTTAACATTGGAAGGTGTAGAAGGAAAGATGTTCCAACCAATGGCACTAACATTCATATTTGCGATGATAGGGGCAATGTTTCTATGTTTAACCTATGTACCTATGATGTCAGCCCTATTTTTAAAACCACCAAAAACGGAAAAGAAATCGTGGGGCGACCGTTTTGTATTTTGGGTGCAAAGAAAGTATGAACCTCTTTTATTACGAACTTTAAAAAAAGGAAAGTGGGTCGTGGGTATTGCAGTTGCAACATTTGCAATAGCTGTATTTGTATTTTCTAAAATGGGCGGCGAGTTTATTCCACAATTAGATGAGGGCGATATAGCCTTCCACGCCATTTTGAAGCCGGGTAGTTCCCTCAGCGAAACGATTGAGACCACTACCAAGATAGAGCGCATCGTAAAAACCGAATTTCCCGAAGTAGAAAAAATTGTGAGTCGTATAGGTGTGGCTGAAGTACCAACCGACCCTATGCCGATGGACTTTGCCGATGTATTTGTTATACTGAAACCACAGGACGAATGGGTGTCAGCTGAATCAAAGGATGAACTTATCGACAAGATAAAGGATGCCGTAAGTATTATTCCAGGTGTCAACTATGAGTTTACCCAACCCATCGAAATGAGGTTCAATGAACTGTTGGAAGGTATCCGTGAGGATGTTGCCATTAAAATTTATGGTGAGGATATCGATGTGCTTGCTGCTAAAGCGGACGAGATTACCAAAATCATAGCGGGTACCGAAGGTATAGGCGATATGAGAGCGGAAGCTACTTCAGGCCTGCCTCAGATGACTATAAAGTACAATCGTGATAAACTGGCACAATACGGTGTTAGCATCGACCAACTTAATACGATAGTCCAATCTGCTTTTGCTGGCGGATATGCAGGTGTCATCTTTGAGGGCGAAAAGCGTTTCGATTTAGTCGTTAGGCTCGACGAACAGAACCGTACAGATATCAACGACATTAGGAATCTGTATATCAATTTACCGAACGGTTCACAGATTCCCCTTCAAGAATTGGCAAATATCGAGTACACACCGGGACCGATGCAGATAAGCCGGGACAATACCAACCGTAGAACCTACGTGGGTGTAAATGTGCGTGGACGTGATGTGGAATCTTTAGTCAACGAGATTAAGACTAAGCTGGATGCTAACCTAGATTTACCACCAGGATATTTTATTCGCTACGGTGGCGCATTCGAGAATCTGGAAAGGGCAAGTGACAAATTGCAGACTGTAGTTCCTGTGGCGTTGTTCCTTATTTTTATCCTGATTTATTTTGCGTTAAAATCGTTTCCACAGACCTTGATGATTTACTTGGCCATCCCGATGGCGACCATAGGCGGTGTATTTGCCTTATGGCTCAGGGATATGCCCTTTAGCATTTCCGCAGGGGTCGGCTTTATTGTGCTCTTTGGGGTTGCGGTATTGAACGGATTAGTAATGATAAGTGGACTCAACGAGTTAAAAGAGGAAGGTGTTACCGACCTCAAAGAACGTATTATAGAGGGCACAAAAAGAAGAGTACGCCCCATTATGCTGACCGCATTTACAGATATTTTAGGCTTCCTTCCTATGGCTATTTCAGCTTCCGCAGGGGCAGAAGTACAGCGACCATTGGCGACCGTCGTTATCGGTGGTTTGATTACTTCTACACTTTTAACACTCTTTATCCTTCCCATCTTCTATCAATGGGTCGAGAAGCGTTCAGAACGGAAGAAAAAAATAAGTCCAAAGTTTGTTACCGCGACGGCGGTAGTCTGTTTCCTTTTTGCTTTCACGAAGGTGGAAGCACAACAATCACAAACTAAACGAGATAGTTTACCTATAATTTCATTGGAACAGGCGGTAGAAATTTCTAAAAAAAACTATCCTCTGTTGAAAACGAAACAGTTGGAAATCCAGAAACAGAACGCCCTTAAGGGTACGGCTTATGACTTCGGTAATACCCAAGTGTTTACTGGTGGTGAGGAAGTAAGCGACGGTCAGGGTATTTATACTTTGGTAGGTGTAGGGCAACAAAACATAAATCTTTTCGGAATTGGCGCAAAAAAGCGTTTGCAAAAACAGCGTATTGCCTTAGCCGAAACCTCTCTTGACCTTTCAGGACTGCAAGTGGAACAGGAAGCAAAAAAGGCGTGGTCTCAAGCGTATCAACAACGACAGAAATATGAACTCTACCGTGAACTGGATTCCATCTATTCACAATTTGAAAAAGCAATCGAACTCAATTTCAGAGTAGAGGCCATTTCACGATTGGAATATTCGTCTGCGACCAATCAAGCATTGCAAATCAACAATAAACTGTTACAAGCCGAGAGCGACTATGCCATTGCACTTCAAAAGCTCAATCTATGGTTGGTTTCCGATACTTTTTACACCGTTCCCGACACCCTAGACGAAAGTGAAATGGCTTTAATGGGAATACCCACTAGTATTGAGAATCATCCCGAACTGGAACTTTCACAAAAGCGAATCGACGAAGCTGAAGCCAGCTACAAAGCTGCTCGTTCTGATTTGTTGCCTAATCTCAACCTTCAGGGCGGATTGCAACAAGTGAACGGAAGCAGCGGATTCTACACCTATCAGGCAGGAATATCCGTTCCCCTATTCTCTGGCACCAAACGCAGTCAGGCCAAGGCTTCTAAAATTGATAGCGAAATCGCCAAGACTAATGCGGATTTTGTTAAACGCCAATTACAATCAGAATATCGACAAGCCTTACAAGCTTACCAAAAGTGGGAAGCATCTTGGCAATTTTACAAAAACAAAGCGTTGCCACTCGCCAAGGAACAGCGACGGGGTGCTTTGATAGCCTATAAAGAAGGTGCAGTCGATTATGCAGCTTTTACTCAAATAATAAGGGATGCCATACAGACCGAAATGGATGCGCTGGACACTCTTGACAATTATCTAAAATCAGTTTTCGAACTACAATATTTCAAACAATAATGAAAAACCTATCCAAATATAGAGCCATCGGACTATTAGTGATGCTATTAGCATTGACCTCTTGTGGCAATTCAAAAAGCGATACCTCAGAGAACAAAGAGGCAAATTCCGAAATGGAAAAAGAACATTCCGAAGGTGAAGCTGAGGAAGTGATGCTCACTACCAAACAGTTCGAAGCTTTACAAATGCAAATCGATACATTGCAAATGCGAAATATGAGCGGGTATGTGAAAGCCAACGGTCAATTGGAAGTCCCGCCACAGAACGAGGCCACCATCACGACCGTGGTTGGTGCAAATGTGGTGTCCATCAACGTCATTGAGGGCGATAAAGTCAACAAGGGCCAAACCGTTGCCTATTTATCTCATCCCAATATCATCCAGAAACAAACAGATTACCTCAATGCATACAGCAATAGTCAGTTCCTTAAAAAGGAATATGAACGACAAAAAACCCTATATGATGCTGGGGTAGGAAGCGGTGCAAATTTTCAAAAATCAGAAGCCGAATATCAGGCATCCCGAAGTATGGTAAAAGGCCTTGAAGCGCAATTGCAACAGTTGAGTATCAGCGCAGCTGGTGTGAGAAACGGCACAATTTATCAGCGTGTATCGCTCAGAAGTCCCATTGAGGGATTTGTTCAAAAAGTAGAAATTAAAACAGGCCAGTACGTAGACCCACAGACCGACCTAATGGAAATCGTGGACACTCAACACGTGCACGCGGATTTAATGGTTTTTGAAAAGGATGTGTATAAAGTCAAGGAAGGGCAAAAAGTTACTTTCAATGTCCAATCCATTCCTGGGAAAGAACTTACCGCAGAAATCTATTCCGTTGGAAAGACTTTTGAACAGAATCCAAAAGCAATTCACGTCCACGCCGATATTGAAAATAAGAAAGGTAACCTTATTCCCGGAATGTATATTCAGGGACGCATCCAAACAGACAACACTAAAACATTGGCTATGCCCGAAAGTGCCATAGCTGCTGATGGTAATAGGTTCTTTGTGTTTTCATCTGAAAAGGAAGATGATAATTGGGCTTTTATACCGTATGAAATAATTAAGGGTACACAGGATGGTGATTGGATTGCCATTACATTTTTAACAGAACAAAAATTAAATGCAAAATATGCCTTTAACAACGCCTACTACTTAATGGCAGAAATGAAAAAGGGCGAATCTGAAGAAGACGGACATTGATAAAAAAAACTAAATAATGAAAGAAATAGAAAAAAGACTTACTGAAAATGGCGTTCGTCCAACGGCAATGCGAATACTAATTTATAAGTATTTAGCAGAAAAAGATGCAGCCATTTCTTTGACGGATATTGAGACTGCTTTCGCAAAAGCGGAACGTACAACCTTGTATAGAACGTTACGCACTTTTGAGGAAAAGAAGATTGTCCACCAAATAGATGATGGTACGGGAATACAGAAGTACGCGCTTTGTGAACCAGGTTGCGATTGCAGTCTTGAACAGGATTTGCACCTTCATTTCCATTGTAATAACTGTGATGAAACTGTGTGCTTAACCGAGCATAAAATACCACATATCAACCTACCAGATGGCTATGTAACTGAGGACGCCAACTTAGTATTAAAGGGAATCTGCGAGAAATGTAGTGGTCAATAAATGCACTTCCGTTGCATCGTCTTAGGTAGTAATTTGGCAATTAAATAACGTACTGATGAAATTCAACACAATCATACCCGTAGAACTCAAAAAACATTATTCTGAAGAGCTTAATCAATATCGTTCATATCTCGAAAAAGACAATTTTTCAAGAGCTTGGTTTCATCTTGAACGCTCACATATTATCGGTCAGTCTTATCCTTTGGAACACACTTATAGTCATTGGTTGATGCTCAAATTTGGTTTTCGCCAAAAAGACCTAAAAGAGATATTTGGTCAAATCATTCGTCTTCTTGTCGGTGGGTGGAAATCATTTATCGACCACGTACCAACCGGAAATACAGGTGGTTCCGGTGTTCCACCACTAAAAAGAATGAAACTACCAAGTGATTTAAATAAGATTTTAAGCCAATATAAACCAGCCCAATGAAGAAGAAAAAAGTGAATTTACGTGACCTAGCCCCTAAAGAACACCAGGGCGACCATAGTCACGACGATGGTCATAACCATAGCAGTCCTGAAGAAGTTTCTAACTTAAGAACCTACTTGCCCGCGATTTTCAGCTTCGTGATGCTTATCATTGGTATTGCCATTGATTATTTTGATGCCTTTCCATTTTTCAAGGGATGGGTCAGAATCGTTTGGTACTCGGTAGCTTACATTCCTGTTGGATTTCCTGTTATCAAGGAAGGATGGAACAGTATTAAGAATGGCGATTTTTTTACTGAATTTTTTCTGATGTCCATTGCCACTTTGGGTGCATTTGCCATAGGCGAATACCCCGAAGGTGTGGCAGTAATGCTATTTTATGCCGTGGGTGAACTGTTCCAAAGTGCAGCGGTTAATCGTGCGAAGGGAAACATTAAGGCTTTGTTGGATGCACGACCGGATGAGGCGGTGGTTTATCGTGATGGGAATTTTGTTGTAGTCAACCCCGAAACAGTCGAGATTGGCGAAAAGATACAGGTACGCGTGGGCGAAAAAATTCCCTTGGACGGCATTCTGTTATCCGAAAAAGCATCGTTGAATACAGCTGCAATAACTGGTGAAAGCAAACCCGACACCATTGCAAAAGACGAAAAAGTTTTTGCAGGAAGTATCAACCTCAATGGTGTCATTGCAGTGGAAACCAATAAAGAATTTAAGGACAGTTCCATTGCCCGGATTTTGGATATGGTACAGAATGCGACTGCAAGAAAATCAAAGACAGAATTATTTATACGAAAGTTCGCAAGGATATATACACCAATCGTTGTGTACCTCGCCATTGGCCTGACCTTCCTGCCTTACTTTTTTGTGGACGATTATGTGTTTAGGGATTGGCTTTACCGAGCCCTGATATTCCTAGTGATTTCCTGCCCCTGCGCATTGGTCATTTCCATTCCATTAGGATATTTTGGCGGACTTGGTGCAGCATCCCGAAATGGAATATTGTTTAAGGGTGCATCGTTTTTGGATGCAATGACCAAGGTAAATACGGTCGTAATGGACAAGACCGGAACCGTTACAAAAGGGGTTTTTAAAATCAAGGAAATCAAGTCCATCACATTTGACGAAGCTGAGTTTATGAAATACCTGATGGCGATGGAAGAACAATCCACCCATCCCATTGCCAAAGCGATACTGGAATATAAAGCGGATGGTTTGGATTATAAGGCGACCGATGTTTCAGAGGTTGCCGGAAAGGGACTAAAAGGAACGGTCAATGGAAAAACGGTGTTGGTCGGTAATAAAGCTTTGATGGCCTCAAACAACATAGAGGTTCCTTCTGAAACGGATAATGTTGTTGAATCCATTGTGATGGTTGCCATAAACGGAAAATTTGTAGGCTATGTAACGATTGCTGACAAGTTTAAAGAAGATGCCCACCAAGCTATCAAGCAAATAAGGGAAGCAGGTATATCAAAAATCATAATGCTTTCGGGCGATAAAGATTCCATTACACAACAGGTTTCCAATGAACTCAATATTGATTGGGCAAAGGGCGGCTTGCTACCAGAAGATAAACTGAACGAAGTAGAAGAACTAAAAAAGCAACCCGATACAAAGGTAGCCTTTGTAGGCGACGGTATTAATGATGCACCAGTGCTTGCTGCAAGCGATGTAGGAATCGCTATGGGTGGTTTGGGTAGCGATGTAGCCATTGAAACAGCGGATGTCATCATCCAAACCGACCAACCGAGCAAGATTGCACGAGCAATTAAAATTGGTCGTTCTACCCGAAGAATTGTATGGCAGAACATTGGTTTGGCATTTGGTGTGAAAGCAATAGTTCTGATTTTAGGTGCGGGTGGATTGGCTACAATGTGGGAAGCAGTCTTTGCGGATGTGGGTGTCGCTTTGTTGGCCATTTTAAATGCGGTACGGTTGCAGAGAATGAAATGGAAGGAATCTTAGAATTCCTGACCGCCCAATTGACTGAATGAAAATAAATTACAAATAATAACCATTATATTTATAGGTCACAACAAGTCCTATTTTATGATACATATAATCACAACAGGCGGTACAATTGAGGGGCTGGACTACGATACAGAAAATAATCAGACCCAAGAAAATAAAATCTCAATTGAGGAATTTTTTGAGTCGGCAAATGTTTCATTTTCCTATTCGATAGAAAATGTCCTCAATAAAGATAGTCGCTTTATTACAGATGATGACCGCCGGCTTTTGGTTGATAAAATCAAAGCTACGAGCGCGAGAAAAATAATATTAACCCACGGTACTTTCACTATGGAAGATACCGCAAAATATATCGGAAAACTTAACCTAAAGAAAACGATAGTCTTGGTTGGCTCATTTGTTCTAGGCACATCCAATGGTACAGATGCCCCTTTTAATTTAGGTTACGCCTTATGCTCAGTTCAATTTCTAAAACCAGATGTATATGTAGCAATGAACGGTACTATATTTCATTGGGGAAATGTGAAAAAAAATTTAGAAACCAACAAATTTGAGCAGCGATGAAAAAGATAAATGTTTGGAACATCAATACATTGGACTACTTTTTTCTATCTTTTATTAGATACAGTCATTGTATTGTTTACACTCTACTATTCAACTAGAAAAGATTCAAGTGGTTATAAACGATTTTTATCTTTGGGTATTCTATTCATTACTTATAATCTAACCGGTGGTTTTTTGCCAATCAAGAATTTTCCTGGCCCTCTTATTCTTCAGTATATCATAACCTATGGTGTTGCCATAGCTTTATGTGTTTATATAGTTTACTACCTCTATAAAGAATATGATATCATAGTATTAAAGTACAATTCTTCCATTAGAAATTTGGCGATTTTGTCTTCTGGAAGTTTTATTATACTATTTTTAATCCCATACTTCTTTACTTATTCCTTGGACTCTTCAAGGTTACTTTTTACCATCCCTATTTCAATTCTTGCCTTTGTGTTCTTAGGAATGTTTTATGAAAGAATTTCGCATCCAAACAATCCAAATGAATATATCCTACGTCGTAACAGATTATCGATGATTAGTGTGACAAGTATTGCATTGTTACCTATATTGACCTTAATCGGGGATTTTCAATGGTTGACTTTTACAGTTATGAACACAGCTTTTTACGCCATATCCATTATTGAAATAGATAGACATTTATATTTTTTAGAAAACAAGACCAAAATGTACGAAGTATTTGCTATGAGTAAAGAACAGGCAATTAACTCAGCAGAAACGAAAATCATTTATGAAAACTTGACAAGAAGGGAAATAGAGATTACCTTGTCCATTCTCAGCAATCTCAGTTACAAACAAATAGCCAAAGATTTATTTATTGCAGAAAGTACTGTTTCTAAACACGCTTCAAACATCTACAAAAAAACAGGGGTAAAAAACAGAAGACAGTTTATTTCTCGCTATCGAAAAAAATCAAAATAGCATTTATACTAGGGTTGCAGCGATTACCGTAGGAAAATACGGTTCATTCCGTAGATATCTACGGAATAAAATAACCTTCTTTCAAAATTATGTTATTACATTTCAGTAGCTCTTTAGATGTCCCTTGTCGTAAAAAGTTCTGCTAACAAAGTACCTGTCCTGCGCATTCGCTAACTAAAGAGCTCTAACAACAACTAATCCACCCAAACTAAGACTGCCCCCAATATTGTTGGGCTTAACTGTATTTATGGCTGCAAATGGATTTAGAAACGTTAGGCAAAAATCTTCTCGTAGCATTAGACGAGATAAGTCTCGAAAATCTACCGATTTTGGAACAATCCTATCGTTCTATTCAGTTAAGTAGAAACTTGCTTACTGTTTTTAAAAGAAACATTCTGACCAATGATTTTGAAAGTGTTGAGAATGAAATAATCTTCTTCAAAAAAATAAAACAAGTGCCATTGGTTAAACTTATATATTTCTCAGAAATTCATTCTTTTGAAATTCAATTTCCCAAAGCAGACAGAGCTGCACAATTAAAATTTATAAAAAAGAAGATTAGTAAATTAAATCGCTTTTTCCTTTATAACCTTGATTTCGGCCAATACGTTAAATCTGGTGCAACCCACTTTGACAAAGCTTATTACACCAGAAAGCATCTTGATATCTATCATATTACTACTTCCAAATTCTATTTTCAAGACCCTGATTTTTGTACACCGAGAGATATGCTTTTAGGAAAGTTCAAGGCTTATATATCTCTTATCAACTATATGGACCAAAAGAAACATTCTATTAAAAGTAGAGTGAACGGAAATAGTGTGACTATAAAACCTACAGAAAAAATTCCATGGCCGTTCACAAATACAGACTGGGTTGAACTTCTATATTCACTAAGTGCTGCTGGAATGACGAAACAAAAGGGTCTAAGTATTATTAAATTATCTAAAATTTTGCAAGAAGTATTCGACTTTACTCCAAAGGAAATCTACAAAACATTTCAGGACATTAAAAATCGCAAAAATAGCCGGACGTTGTTCCTCGACCAGTTGACAGCTTCCCTTCTTTCGGAAATGGACAAAAGCGAGGAATAGTCGCTAGTTGCTATCATTCGTTCCTTCTTTTATATGTTAAAAAAAGACCGTACTACGGTTGACCTACGGTAATTACATTCTTCACTCATTTTTCATAAATTTTAATGCAATTCAAGGGTATGTTAACTATGGAAACACCTCAAAACACCACCAAAATAAACTGAATTTCAAAATGTTAAATTTTGACGGTAGTACGGTTATACTGGGGAATAAAATCCATTAAAGCTATTCAAATTTGTAGAACGAAAGTCAAATCAGGTCAGAGGCTATCAAATTAGTTGAAAGCGATGCGATAGTCTCTTTCTTTAAAAACCGTTCTATTATGCCGACAAGTATTATTACAACAGACGACCTTCGGGAATTCAAAATGGAATTGCTCGATGACATCAAAAAATTATTATCCAAACAAGCTACTGGTAAACTCAAAAAATACCTTAAATCTTCAGAGGTTATGGATTTGCTTCAGGTAAGTCCAGGCACATTGCAAAACCTTCGCATCAATGGTACTTTACCTTACACCAAAGTTGGTGGTATTATCTATTACGATGCCGAGGAAATACAAAACATAATGACTTCCAACCGTGTACAGCACGGTTCAAATTCTTAAATAATGAACTATATAAAGCTACTTAATGCGGCTTTTGAAAAGTTCTATTTTGATGACCGCCTAAATCCTACCCATATCAGTCTGTATATGGCGCTGTTCCAAGAATGGAACAGTAGTCGCTTTGCAGATGAATTTTATGTGAATCGTAGAGATTTGATGCGCTGTGCCAAAATAGGCTCAAAATCCACATACCATCGCTGCGTTACGGATTTGGACTCGTGGCTTTATTTATCCTATTTCCCATCTAACAATCCATACAAAGGAAGTAAAATCAAGATGTTCATTATTGGTACAAGTAGTGAACCAGATATGGGACGGTACAATCCCACATTAGAACAGCTTGCGGAACAGTACCATCCCATACGTGAACCAGTTGTGGGACAGCACCATCCCATAAATGGACAAGTATTGGTATCTAATACAAACAATACCAAACAAGAAAACTATATAAAACAGCCAAAAGGCAGGCAGGCGGTTATTGATTTTTTTGAAGAAAATGGTTTTGATGCAGATGAGGGAAAAAAGTTCTTTGAGCACTATGAAACCCGGAACTGGCAAACAAGCGATGGTCAAGCAATTCGTGATTGGCGAGCTCTAGCCACAAATTGGATGGACAGAACAGAATTGTTCGACGAAAAAAACGAATCAAACAAAAAACAAGCGTCCCAAATAAAGGACAACTTGCGAACCACTAAAAACAAAGATTATGGACAACCCCTCTAAAATTACCGAAGGTGGCGTGGAATACTCGCTAGGAAAATTTGATGGCAAAAGTGTACTCTACGATTTTCCAAAAATCTTAATTTATCTGAACGCCAAAGGGAAACTGCTTTTCGGCGAAAAGTTCAGAATTTATGACGAAGATAGAGATATACTGCTAAAGCTCTGCTCGTATTTCATTAAGGATAAAGCCAATTGTATAACCTATGGAATTGACATCGATAAGGGTATCTTACTTTCCGGACCAGTTGGTTGCGGAAAAACTAGCTTAATGAAATTACTGAGATATATTGTTCCGATGCAAAGACCCTATGAAATGATTCCTTGCAGAAATGTGACCTTCAGTTTTAACCATCTTGGTTTTAAGACCATTGAAGAGTATGGAAACACCAAATTTTTCTGCTTTGATGATTTAGGCATTGAACCTGCCGGACGTTTTTATGGTAAAGACCTGAACGTAATGGGCGAAGTACTTTTATCTCGATATGAACTATACCTTGAGACCAAACATAAAATCAAAACTCACGCAACCACCAACCTAAATGCTGAAGAATTAGAAGAACGTTATGGCAATCGTGTTCGTAGCAGAATGCGAGAACTGTTTAATCTAATTGCCTTTGATAAAGAGGCTGGGGATAAGAGGAAGTGAACTTAAATATGATTTTTCAACAACACCCTTTGCTCTCTTGAATCGGTGGGCAGGGTACAGTCCCATAAGAACAATAAACACAACAATCTCCTTCATTTGGTTTTAGAACCGTTTTGCAATTCTCACATTCATAAAAGAATTGACAGGATTCTATTGGCATTTCTTCTACTTTTTTGTGTCCGCAGTTTGGACAAGTTATTTCAGATGTCAGTATAGTTTCCATTATTTTTCTTTTTTGTCGGTCACTTTATAACCAGTAGAATTAATTGCTTTCTCAATCTCCGATTCATTGGTTTTGGATTTGTCAAATTCAATGATTGCATTTCCACTTTCGTACGACGCTTTTGAGCTCACGATTCCGCTGAGTTTATTCACTTCGTGGTTTACGTGTTCTTCACAACTCGCGCAGGTCATTCCGCTAATTTTAAATTCAGTTATTTTAATATCCGATTTATCTACAACGATAATTTGTTTTGCCGTGTCTGGGTAAAAAATTCCTGAATAGTATGGAAATGCCAACATTACTATTGCAAATACAGTTACAATTCCTAAAAAAGTTTTGGACTGCGTGAATTTTGGTTTTTCGTCTGTCTCACATTCACAGTCGATTTCCTTTTTTGGCTTTAGCATTTGATACCAAGCAAAACAAAGAACTAAAATTGTGAGCCCGATTAGGTAAGGTCTATAAGGTTCTATCCAAGAAAATGTTGAAACAATTCCACTTGTTCCTGCGATAAGAGCCAAAACAGGCGTAATACAGCATAAGGAAGCTGCAAGTGCTGTTAGTAAACCTGCTCCAATTAATTTGTTTTCACTTTTCATATCGCTTCTAAAACTTTGTTCTTATCTAGAATTTCAAAAAACGGATTGAGTAGTTTTTCATATCCAGCGGTCAATGAGTAATAAATCGTTTGGGCTTCTCTATCGGTTTCTAATAGATTTCGGTCTTTCATTTTTCTCAAATGCTGGGAAATGGCCGAAATATTCATTCCAAGAATATCACTTAAATCACAAACGCAAAGCCTATCTTCTTCAAAGAGTAGGTATAGTATTTTAAGTCTTACGCTATTCCCAACTAATGAAAGTCCATTCGCTAAATAATCAAAAGATTCACTTAGTTCTGAAACTGTCTCTTTGCAACGATTAATTTGTTCTAAATCGGCTTGTTGTCTTATGCAAGAATTATTTTCCATTGAACAAAGTTACATTAATTTCTTATTTAAGCAAATACTAAAATAGAATATTTGAATTGGTTTTAGTGAATTGGCGAGGACAAGAGCAAATAATCAAATACGCTCTAATTGAGCCAACATTATTTCCATTCTTCTTATTAAATCATCATACGTGAAAATATCTATGATATTTTTATACTTCCTCTTGATAATCTCAAAATCTGAAAGTTGACTTTCAGTTAGCTTATTATCTCTTCCCATAATAATCAATCCATTTGGATTAGTAATTTTAATTTTTACATTTGATGGCAACTGGTCTTTGTATTTTTCAGTTAACTTTTTTTCGCCAATTGCACCAGTTTTATTTAAGTAGAATATGTATTTCTCAATTTGCATTATCGTCCCGGATAAATCTCTATTAGGAATGTGATTGTCTCTGTAAGGATTGGCAGATACTATATTCTTATCAAAAGGGATTTTAATTTCAACAATATCAAGATTCCCCATAAAGTCAATTAATCCATAATCTAATCTTCTAGTTTTATTATTATAAATATCTTTAAACTTTACTTCGTCAAATACGGCAATATACTTGGGAAAGAGTAATAATATTATTTCGATTATCTCAGCCTGCCATTGATGTTCCGTATACTTTACCTCGTTAGAAAGCATTTCTTTTAGTTTCTCTAAAAGCGTTTGATATTTTATAATATCAGCTTCTCTAAAAGTTTTTCTTAAGTTGCTACCATAAGTCGGTGTTTTCTTGTTTAGATAGTTTTGATAAGACTCTTCTTTATCTGAAATATGGTCAAAATAATTCTTTAGGATTGAAGTAACTTTTGCCTGACGATAGAGGCTAATTTCGTGGGTAGTAGGGAAAATTTTAATTAGATTCTCGAACTCTTCAATTGGTAATATTGTCTCTTTTGAGCCACCAATATAAATATCTTCTTGTAAATGCCTATCTATTTGCAGTAGAAGCGAGGACTTGGATTTTACAAAAAAATAATCAAGATTTATATCCAAGGATTTATGAAAGAAGAAAGTATTATTAAGTCCTAAAACTTCTCTATAGACACCATAATAGTTGTCCATCAATTCCCCAATCTCAAAAAAGTACTCAGATTCTTCAAATTCATTTTCAACCCTTTTAAGAAGAGATTTACTTCCAACATTAAAAATGTGCTTGATTTTAAAAGGAATTAGTGTTTCCAGTTTCTTATCTAACCATTCCGTAGGTTCATAATCGGAATAGTATTTTAATACAAGTTTTGAATCTATTTTTTCTATCTCTACCAAATCTCAATATTTATAGGTTTTTTTAATTCAATTTATCTCAGAAAGAAGCTCAATCAAGTCCATCGACTCTTCCTCTACCCAAATATCATCTTGAATTAAACTGTTGATTATTTCTTGTTGTTGCGTAGAAAAGTCCTCAATTTTTAATCCTGAAAATTCCTTTTTGCGCCATTTACTTTTATGATGTGGCGAATTTACAGGTAGTGCATCATCTAATGAAGTAGGTTCAATTAATGTTATTTCTTTTCCTTTTTCTTTAAAGATGTCTTTTATTCTCGAAAAAATAGATAGTCCGTGATGGTCCCAATCGCAAAAGTAAAATAGAGGTAATTCTATTTTTTTGTCAGGAATATCTTTTAAAGGATTGGTATTGTTACCACCTACATACCATAATTCTATATTATTCTGTTTGTATTCGTAGGGTACTTTTAAGCATGCTATATTTTCGCAAATAACAACCAACTTAGGATTTTCACAATCTACTACGAATCGCCATTGTGCATTCTTCGGGTCTTTCTCTGGGAACTCATCAATTTCCAGAAGCTGTAATACTGCATTGCGTAAACTGGGCTTATTTGTTAAATATTTTGCCCCTTTCCCTTTAAAAACTCTCGCTGAGAAAGTATATTCCGTTGTAAGATTTTTTTTAAGTTGGTCTTTCTGATAATAAATAAAAGCTAAACTTTTTAAGTCATCCTCATTATAGGTTTTGTGTGCGTTACTCTCTAATCCAGCTTTTTCAAAGAAGTTGGAATAATACTCGAAATAGTCCAAAAATTCTTTTTCATAATATACCTTAAAGCCATATTTGGCTTCCAAAATATTAGGGTTACCCATCTTGGGCTTTATCAACTTTTTTTGCTTCATTAGTATTTGTTTAATAAAGCTATTGTTGCTAATCTTCAAGTTGGTCTTTTCGTTTTTATATAGTTGGTTAAGACCAATCAGATATTTCCATTCAACATCTTTTTTCATTCTGATTTTACATATTGGTGTTTTACGTCTTAATTATTATTGTTCTCAAAATCCCCAAATATTGGAACCGGTTCATAATTTACCTTATCAGATTCTTCTAAGTTATTATGAAGCAAATAGATATATTGGTTCAACATATCTACTTTATATGGCTGTATTGATAACGATATAATCTGGTAATCATTTGCCTTAGCAATGTCGTAAAGCATATCAAAATTACTTCCTAGTCCTGCTGCTTCGTCAATGGGCATAAACCTAATTCCATCCCTTACTTTATCTTTAGCACCTCTATTAATTAATGAGAGTCTAGCAATACACAAAAGGGCAATTGCTGCATAGGTTTGGCTTGTGCTTCCTGGATTAGTTTTTCCGTGTAAGGATTGAATGGTAAAGTTTAATCCATAATATGATTTTGGATTAAGTAATTCTAAAACTTTAGGTTTTAGATTTCTAGAACCACCGCATCTATAAAAAGCTTCCTGCATTTTCTCTTCTAAAGACGTGTACTTTTCCAATTCGTTTGAAACACCTTGTAAATCATTGAATAAATTATTCTCACTAGACACTCTAATATCTTCGCGTATTTTATCAATAAAGTCTTCCATCCAGCCTCTAGGATAACTGTTTTCAAAATTGATGGACAGTTTTGCCCTGTGACCGCCAGTAATCGTCTTATCGTCTGCATCAATGAAATCCCTAATTTTTCTTGAGTAATATATCTGTTCGCTTACCTCAGTATTGACCTTATCAACGATGCTCGTTAACTTTTGCAGCTTTCTAATATTCAGTTTTTTATTCTTGATGTTGATGTCGTCAAGCAACTTTTTAATACGTGGGATGATTTCATCATCTTCTAAATCCTTTTCCGAAAAAATCTCTGGTGGTAGAATTTCTGAGCATATCTGTTTAAAATCATCTGTTTCTAAATAGCGATTGGCTTTTTCTTTCAAAAATTCCTTTATGACTAAAACATATTTATGATTGTATTGTCTTTGGCATTCTGAATTAATTGCATCTTTTGCATCTAATGCTTCTGCGGTAACTTCACTCTCATCCGTATTAATTTCTGAAATAACTTTTGGGTGTACATCAACTAATTTTTGCAAATCCGCTTTAAAGACATCTATTGCTTTATCTTCAAATTTTAAATCTTCAATAGCAATTTCATTTTTTGACTCTTTGTGTAGGGTAGTAATAAAAGCATCATAGAAACTCTTTTGTTCATTAAGTGTTGTTTTTACACTCTCAAAGCCATCCGTGTCTTTTGTCCGATAATTATACTTTGTGGTCAATTTCCTGACATCATCATCGATTTCAGGAATTGAAATCGTTTTCAGACTTGTTCCTAATCCTTTAATTATAGAAGAATTTTCAGAACGCTTTTTGTCTATTTTCTTGTAGGTCTTGTTTGCCTTTTTGAGTCCATCATCTATCTTTTCGTCTTCATCAAGTAATTTCAAATAACGTTTTACTTCATCCGCTGTTTCCTCATACAACTCGTGCTTATCGAACTTAGAATTGGCATCTTTTAATTCCCAAGACAAAAGGTACGCTGATGGGTTATCCAGCTTATTTAGCAATCCTTTTAAAATCGTCCAGTTCCTAAATTCTTTTTCTAAATCCTTGATATCATTGTCCAAAGTTGCCTTTTGATTTGAAAAATATTCCTTGATTTTATCTGAGTTACCAGTATCAAATATTGGTTCTGGTACATAAGGAATATACTCACGAACACCACCTAAATCCAACCAAAATCCATCATCTTCATCTTTTGTGACCTGCAGATTTTCAATCAACAATTTTGGGTCTGGAATATACCTTGACTTTATCCCATTTATAGGTTCTTTGGTGGTAATATTATCGTTTTGATATTTGTGTACTACACTTTCCTCTTTAGGGCTCAATCCTCTTTTAAGATTTAACGCCCAATGCGCAAGTGATGAAGTATCATCTAAATTATTGAGGACCTTTAGTTTCTTTTTCTCTTCGAGTGACTTCTCGATTGCATTGACTGTTTCTGCTATATTCAACAATGAATCCTTGTTGAGTTTATTATTTTTTCCAAAGAAACTGTAAATACCACTGTCTTTTAAAAGTGACTTAAACTCTTCTATTCGCTCAATGTCCTGTTTATTTTTATGATAGTTTCGATAATGTTCTAACAGTTCCTTACCCGTCTTTTCAAAGTGTTGCATCCAAGAAAAATACTTTTTCAAGTCATTGCTTTTTCCTAGCCATAACATTCTTGCCGCAGAAGCTTTATCAAATTCTTCGTCTAAAGCAGGTATATTCAATTTCAGTTCTTCAACTTTAGTCTCGGCAAAATTTTTAAGCCCAATTAAGATGTTTCGATTATTGAAAAAGGAATTTAACCTTTGTACCATTTTCACATTAGACTTTTCAATCTGCTGATTTAAGTAGTGAAATTTTGTGTTTGAAAAATCGCTTTGAGCCTCGTCTCTATCCTTTTTTAAACTAAGAAGTTCTTGTAGTTCTGTTTGCTTATGTGTTAACCTATCAATCTCATCTCTATTAGATTCAAACTGACGTATATCGCCACTCAATTCTTCAACAGCCTTATCAAAATCTAGCTTAAGCTCTTTTTCCTTATCGTTTCCAAAGAGAAATTCCTGAATTTTCTCGCTTTTTTTTATATCCAATGATTCTCTGGAAAAAGCCTGAATAATTTTAGCATAGCTTTTTAAAGATTCTTGATTAATAGATAAGTCAACCGGAATAATATAATTTTCAAATAATAGCTTGTGAAACTTATCTAATCTTGTCCAAGATTCACATACATATCCTTTAGTATCGAATATGTGATTTTTTAAATCCTCTATTGGCAAGATGCTGTTGTCCTTTAGAAAATCTGAGAAACCAAGGGCTTTACCAAATGGAAGTAATTCATCTTCTGGCTCAAAATTTTCGCCTTGTTGAATAATGAAAGAGTGTGAGCTTCCTGTACTTTCAAGGTATATGCCTATGGCTACAAAGGCATCTTTGCCAAGTTCTACATTAATAAAGGCGTAACCCATATCTGTTCCTTTGCCACCAGTCCTTAATACCATTGTTTTGGGTTTCCTTGGCTCGCTACTATCTGTAGGTGAATGAAATGCAGCAGAACCAACAAAAATGAGTTGTAGAATATCTGCAATCATACTTTTGCCAGAACCACCCTCGCCAACAAAGTCGGTTCTAAATGGGTTGAAATCATAATCAAATGATTGATGATGCACGATGCCCAGAGTGGATAATCTTTTTATTCTAGGGTATCTTTTCATTTCAATTCATTTAGGGTTTCGTCTATATTGTTTATATGGTCTTCGTGTATGGCAATCAATCTATCAAAAGCTGGCAATAAGTCGAACTCGTCATCATTTAATGTTACCCAACCTATTTTTTTGAATTCTCTAAGTGCAGATTCTACAGTTGAATCTATGGCATCATCGTTTAAATTTCCAGGGTTGGTATTTCTCGATTTTGCAATCAATCTATAAATACCTGGCTTTAAATCTTCATAATCAGTTCTAATCTTCTTTTGCAAGTCTTTTACAGAAACAACATCTATTTGATTATCTATGAAAAAAATCTTGTAAATAACGAAGCCGATTATAACGTGCTCACTCTTCATATGATATCTATGTCCCGCATCTATTTGACCTCTTGTATTACCTATAAAATCTAAAAAGTAATACCCTCTTGTTTCTGTTCCACCAAAAGTCAATTCAACATTGAATAAAGACTGGTAGTATGCTTTTAAGCTATCTATATTAGAATAGATATAGTTGTAGAATCTTGCTTGACTTCCTTCCCTTTGAAAATGAACGCCATCTTTCAACATATAGTCCAAAGAGGCAAATAATTCTTCTGTGTCAGGATGGTCTAAAAATTGTACCCTTATATCTTTTGTATACTCATTTTCCATAAACTTATATGCTCTATTTTGCTATTGGTCTGTTTGGTTTTATTCATTTTGAAATCAAAACTTTTTGATTTACGTGCTTGTTGTATTGAGCTATAGATTGCACTTACAGCTATCTGTCCATCATTTGTTTCTTCCATAATCTTGAAAAATGTTTCGGACAAATCGATGCTGCCCCTTAGTTCTATTTCGGCAATGATGTGTTGTTCCCATTTTCTAATCAAATCCTGTTGAGTGAGCACCTTTAAAATACTTTGCGTATTTTCCTCAATCTTCACTTCGTTTGATTTATAGGAAACTCTCTTTTTGGGTTTAGAAGGGAATAATTCTCTTTCTCTCTCAACTATGGTGAAATTAGGTGTGTCTATATGTAAAATTGGATTTTCGACCACCTTTGGAAGAAGGGTTTCCTTTTTGCTGGTAATGGTACTTTTATCCAATAGGAAGTGCAGAAATTTTTCAATTTTACTGTTGAACTGAGGTCTATTTAAAATAGAGAACAAATGCCTAATCTTTGGCTGAATTCTATCGAGTTTTCCATCGATAGAATCTAGTCTTTCGTTGAGATATTTGATAAAGAAGTGAACGTCTGCAATTAAATCGTCTGCTTCAGAATCTGTATCGTCTCGTTTTTCTAGAATTGAGCGTATCACTTTAGTTTCAGAATAGGCTGCTGCTAATTCTCTACTTTGGTCTTGTGCTCTATCTAGATTGCTTTCTACTTCACGTAAAAGGTCAATAAATTTCTTATCGGAATTAGTGGTATTATTTTTAAGCTTATTTACAGATTCAATAATTTGTCTATCTAAAAAATCCACCTGTTCTCTCAGGTCGGGCTCATATTTTTTGAACTCAGATTTGAGCCAAAACTTTAAATCTTCTAAGGATTCTCTTTGTTTTAATGAAGCAGTAAGAAGGCTACATATTTTCTCTATATGTGTAGGACTGAAGTTACCCTTTAAAGTTTCTTTTGCATAAGCATAGAACCTATGTGCATAATCCTTAAAATAATATTTCTGCGTTTCTTGATTATAGTCTAAAAAATATTCCTGAAGGTCCTTTATATGTTCGCTATAAATCTCTTTAGGATATCTTTCGTTTGGTTTGGTTATCTGGGCAAAAGCATTGTGAAGGTCTTTTTCGACAAACTTTCCGTCAGGTAAAGATTTGTCTTTAATTTTCTCAAATAAAACCATAACGGCCAACCCAACTTCCTTCTTTGGGAAGAGTAGTTGGTAAACACCTGGTTCCTTAATCTCTTTTACAAAATCAAAATTTATTTTATTATTCTCGTTCAATTCTTATACTTCATCCATTTTAAGGGAAAAATCTCATAAAGATAATTAAATGATTTTTCCTTTATTTACGGTTATCCACATTTCTAATAAACAATAGCTTTATTTCTGAAAACAAACAGCTTACTGTTGATTTAATGCATAGAATTACTTCTTTAAATAGTTCTTTCATTTTTTCTATTTTATTGATTTATATATTGTACGTGCAAGAATTTTAGTTCTTTTCAAATTTGATAAGTATGCATTTTCATCTGTATTACTCAAAAACCCCAATTCCAAAAGCAAAGAAGAGCAATAACCAATCGTTTCCTTCAGCACTTGAAAGTTCGCAAACTTCACGCCCCTACTTTCAAAACCTACTCTCTTATTAAGGCCTGTTTGTAATTGAAAAGCAAGCCAAGTAGAATCATCAGAATGCCGTGTAATAGTGTTAGCCACATATACTTCAATTCCTCTTGCATTAGCATTATCCGAATGATTACAATGCAAAGACAAAAACAAATCGGCATTCAGTGCCTTGGCCAGCTTCGTTCTGTCAGATAGCGAAATGAGTGTATCATTATATCTGGTTAAATAAATGTCCAGAGGCTTATCCAATTCATTATTTAGCTTCAAAATGGCATTCGCAATATTCAATACAATATCCTTTTCTTGGATGCCATTTATGCCAATTGCACCAGAATCTTTTCCACCGTGACCAACGTCAATAATTATTCTTTTTTGAGACGCAGTTTCCTGTCCAAAAACGATACACATTTTTAGAACCAAAATCACAAAACTGACGTTTTTGAGCACTTTTTTCATTTTCAATTTTCGGGTTATCAACAGCTTTCCTTCAAAAACTCATAGAATTTGATGCCAAATAATAGCAATTAAAATCAATTGATTTCAAATAATATTTTATTCACAAATATTTGATTTTCAGTTATTTATGTACAAATATATGTAAATTTCAGAAAGAGAAAATGAATAAAAAATCTAAACAGTTTTATTATGAAAAAATCAATCTACTTGGCAACTTTTTTATCGTTGCTCTCAACATCACTTTTTGCACAAATTGGTGGCATTGAAGATTCCGTTAACGATGTGGGCGATACCATACGTACCATTTTTCCAATCTTACTTGGTGTCATTTTTTTAGTTGGCTTCTTATTTAATGCAGGTCATTTCTTTGGGGAAAACGCAGACCTTAAAAAAGGAATTACTAGAGTGCTTGTGTTTGTTTTGATTGCTGGCGCAGTTGTTGGCATCTTCACATACTTAATAGGAATCGTAGTTTAAATGAAACGCTTCGAGGTCTATAAAAACATTAGGAAAAGGGCGGTCATTTTTGGACTGCCTATTTCCCTGTTTGCTCTGATGATGGTTTCTATTTTGGCTTCGCTGCTCATCATAATCTTCTCTTTCAGCTTCGGGATAATAATTGGAATACTCGTTTTCAATGCTGCCTTATACGTAGCCTTAACGAGAATAACACATAACCCGCAAATTTTTCAGATGGCTAAGGCTTTTCCGAAGATAATAAGTAACAAAAGAAACTCAGGCTTTGATTATGAACAAGATTAATCTTTCTGCATATCAACCTATTGTAGATATTCAAGACAATATCATATTTGCCAATAATGGCAATGTCGTCTTGTGCTATGAAGGTAAGTTGCCAGAGATATATTCACTATCCGAAAAAGAGTTTGAAGATATACATGGTGCTTGGTTTCAAGCTTTAAAATCATTGCCAATTGGTACTGTGGTGCAAAAACAGGATATCTATCTTAAAAAGACGTACACTTCAGAAGCACTTCCGAATACAACGTTTTTAGAAAAAGCGACACACGACCACTTCAAAGGACGTGGCTATATGGAACATCGTTGCTTTTTGTTCTTTACACTCACTAAGAACAAAGCGCTGAATAATTCAAAATATGTCAACCCTTTCCGTAAAGTTTCTAAGGGGATTGCTCAACAATTAGATGACAATGTTAAGAGCTTCATCGGGGCTGTTAGTGATTCCGTTTCCTTCATAAACAATAGTCGAAAAATGAAGTTTATTTCGCTTAAAGCGAAAGATATACAGCAGTTAACCAATGGTTATTTCAATGGCTTTAATGATGGGTTTGATACGGATATCATACTAGATAAAAAAAGCGTCAATATTGGCGAAAACCATTTTGATGCCCTGGCTATCAATAGCGAACTGTGCTTTGGCGAAAGTGTACAGAGTAGCAAGACTAATGAGAAATTCACTTCTGACGATTTTGTATTTCATCAAGGGTTTATTGATGGCTTAGGGCTTACGCTTAACGAAAATCATATTGTCAACCAAATCCTTTATTTGGATGACAAACAGAAGTGGCGCAAGCTACTGGATAAGAAAGTTGAAGAACTTAATAAAAGTTCCAACTTCGGTTCGCAGAATAAAGTAGTCCTCGGTAAAATTCAGCATATCCTTGACCAAATTAACGCTGATGATAATGCACGCATTATTCGTGGTCATTTGAATATAATTTATTGGGACAAGAACCCAGAAAATTTAAGTCGAATTGGTTCAAAAATAAAGACCGAGTTTAAGGAACTAGACATTATCCCATACTATCCTAGAGGTGAGGAACGAAAGAATTATATCTTGAATAGTTACTGCTGCTTTTCTTCAAACTTTTCAAACAACGATTTATATGTTACCGATTTAAAACACGCTTTATGCCTGTTCATCAATAACACCAATTATAATTCTGATACTACCGGAATCATCTTTAATGATAGAGAACATAATGTGCCTGTTCTTAAAGATGTTTGGGACGAACGCAAGAAGCGCATTAAGGCAAGAAACTTTGCCATTTTTGCGCCTACTGGCGAAGGCAAGTCCTTTTTAGCCAATAACATTCTACGCCAGTATTTTGAAAGTGGCATTCGTTTGGTCATCATCGATTTGGGTGGTTCTTATACCAAATTTGCAAAACTCTACCCTGAAAAATACACAGTACTTCGCTATGAAAGTGGAAAGAACCTGGGTATCAATCCTTTTTATATAAGTGATACAAATGACTTGGCACCTGAACGTTTGGAAGACTTGTCCGTCTTCCTGTTTGAATTGTTTGCTTCTGATTTAAAAGTGACGAAAGCACAATCGGTTTCGGTCAAAAAGATATTGCGCCACTATTACAATAATACTTCGGAAAATCATTCTTTAGATGGTTTCTACAACTTTATAGAAAGGAATCAGAAAGACCTTCTGGACACCTTGAAAATCCATCCCGACTACTTCAATATTACAAGCTTTTTGCACGTAATGTCTGAATACGTCGGCGATGGTCTATACAGCTTCCTTTTTGAAGTAAGCGAAGACCAGACCTATAAAATCGAAGACAAACGATTGATTGTTTTTGAGCTGGATGAAGTAAAGGATAACAAGGAAATCTTATCAGTTATGCTCAAGCTGATTAAGTCTGCCATCCAAAGAACTATTTGGAAAAACAGAGCTGAGAAAGGCATTATCCTTTTCGATGAGTTTGCAAAGCAACTGAAGTTTGAAAACGTACTGGAAAGTGTTGAATTTTACTATCAAGCCATCCGAAAACAGAATGGTGCGATAGGCATTATTCTTCAATCTATAAATCAGCTTCCCAACAATTCAACTTCAGCAAGTATTCTTGAAAATACGCAGGTCATTTATAGTCTGAATAATGAAAAAGGCTATGACGAATTGGTCAAAAGGCTCAATTTATCCAGCCACGATTTAAACCAATTAAAGTCCATCAAAAACAATCTTTCCGGTCCACGGAAGTACACCGAAATGTTCATCAAAATAGGAAAGGAAAGCAACATTTTTAGGCTAGAAGTTCCAAAGGAAGTATATGCAGCCTACCTAACCGATGGACAGGAAAATGAGACCATAATGGCCATTTATAAAAAGACCAATGATATGGAATTGGCAATAAAAGAATTCACATCTAAAACATAATATTATGAAAACAAAAATCAAAATAATCTTGTTCGGGCTATGCTTAACAGTTGCCCTTTTATTACCTAGCGGTGCTACTGCTCAGGGAATGCCAGTTTATGACAATACCAACTTTGTAAGTTTGGTAAAGTCTCTTGTAGAATCTGCAAAACAGACGAGCCAACTTATTAAATCTGTACAGTTTTTGAAAGATGCGAAAGAAAGTATCGAGAAAGTATCGAGTGTGGTACAGCAACTCAGGGCGGTTCAGGAAATTGCACAGAACAACCAACGCCTTATCAATGTAATGCAAAACGATTTACAGGATATTTTAAACTCGCCTTACATCAAGCCAGAGGAAGTTACAAGGGTTGCGGAATCATTTGATGCCATTGTCCAAAACTCTCTGGACACGGTTGATTTTATGGGTGAAATCTTATCTAGTGATAACTTAAAGATGTCCGATGCTGAACGTGCTGAAGTGTTAAAACAGAAAGAAAAGGAATCCAAGGAAATGGTTTCCAATATCCAGACCAGAACGAAGCGGTATCGTGATATAATTTCCTTTAGAAAAATGCAGGATAAAGTTAATAACAGAGAAACGGAATATTAAAAATGACCGCAACCATACTTTTAGGGATTGGACTGGAATACGTCGATGCGGTGTTTCAAACCATACAGAATAGCAGTTTCTCGCAATATACTATTGCAGGAATGAAAACGCTTGCCGTTTTGTTCTTTCTGGTCAATATCCTAAAAAAATACAATGAGGGCATTGCGGATAAAGACGGGTATACTTGGGGATTGAGCCCAGGGGAATTGACCAAGAACTTTGCAGTCGTTCTTCTGGTCATATTTTCAACACAGGTCTTGGGCTTTTTCGATAGCATCTTGGTTTCCATTGAAGCGCAATATCGTGGCACAGCACCCGCTTTATTGCCATTACAAATGCAGGATATCCCCATAGAAGAAGAAATAAATTTTTTAGAGGCCGCTCAAGCGGCAATGGCCTTATTATATGAGGCTCTAGTTACACCACTTTTCGGATTCAAAATATTTGCATTTATCATCAGCCTTATCCTCTGGATTTTGGATTTGTTCATCTACCCGCTATTCCTTGCAGAACGTTATTTTTTATTGGGTATAATGCAAGCTTTTTTTCCGCTGGTTATTAGTCTGGCAGTTTTTGAAAAATTCCGTTCTCTTGCTTATACATTTTTCAAATTGTACGCTGCTGTTTATATGTTAGTGCCTGCCTTCTTTTTGGTCAATGTATTTGTAAATGCCCTCTATACTGAAATCAATACGAACTTCTGGACAAACCTTTTCGGGACAGATGTTGGCCAAGGCTTTTTTGCACCCGTGGTTCAACTTGGGTCAGTTGGTTTCATTGTTTTTCTAAAATTCAAATTATACAAACGTGCCACATCATTTACCCTCAGATTGTTTACCAGTTAATTCCAATGAAAATGAAAACACCTTACAAAAATATCTATGCAGTCTTAAAGTTGAACAGATTTATCGTGTTGGCAGTTGTCATTTTTGCAATGCTATCCAGCACCTTTTCACTTTGGATGGCATTTAAGACGAATAAAGAAGCTCTTAATAGTGCTTTTGCCATTAATACTGATGGTAGTATTATTCCCCTAAAACTCGTAACCCAAAAAGAAAATTTCAAGGTAGAAGCATTAGCTCATTTAGACTTGTTCCACAACTACTTCTATAATATCGACGCCAGTAATTATGAGCGTAATTTAGAAAAGGCACTTTGGTTGGGCAATAGTTCCGTGGATAATCTATATCGACAGAAAAAAGCGGATGGTGTCTATAACCGATTGCTGCAATATTCGCTAGTTCAGAAAGTACTGAGTATTGATTCACAAATCGAAGAACAAAACGGAACATACATCTTTAGAACCGTTACCATTTTTGAAATCAATAGAGGTTCAATAATCGATACTTACGAACTTGTTTCTAGCGGGAACTTAATTCCAGTTGACAGAAACTTTCCAAACAATCCGCACGGATTGTTGCTTACAAACTATTTCGAGAACACATTAAAAAAACTAAACGATGAAAGTTGAAAAAAATAAAATTGTATTTGCAGCCGTATTGGTTGTGATTTTCATATTCCTGATATCCTATTCTATGATGGTAATGGGCGATGACGAAAGTGATAATGAAAATCTTGAACAGACCTTGATACCTGATTTAGATGAGAACCAAAAAGAGTATGATTCAAAATTGGATGCCATAAATGATTTAAAGGAAGTGCGCGAAAATAATGCACCCAGCATCTATGACGAAAAACTGATTGATTCCTTGGGTTTTTATGACCCAGACCTTCCGGAACGGGAAAAAGAACGCATTGTAGATAGTATTTACGATGCTGGTAAAATTCAATACTCTGAAAAGAAGTATCAAAACCTTGGGCAAAAGAAAGTTGCTAAAAACAATGTCCAGCAAACAGATTCTGCCGAAATAAGGCGAGAACAAAAAATTGAGGCTAAAGAATTGGGGCTGGAACACCAACTGTTCTTTGCCGCTTCGCCTAAACCCAATGAAATTTCGATTATAGGCAATACAGATGCAACTATTTATGTAGTTGTAGATGGCGACCAGGTTGTCAAAGCAACTACCCGATTACGAATGCGCCTTACTAAATCAGCAACTATCAACGGTAAGCTGATGCCAAAGAACACACCTGTTTTTGGGTTTATCAGTTTTCAGCCCAATCGTGCTTTAATCGAGATTGAAAACATACAACATCATCCCACCAAACTTAAAGCTTTCGATTTATTGGATGGTAGCGAAGGCATCTATGTACAGAACAATTTCAGGGCAGAAGCTACTACGGAAGTACTGGATGATGTTATAGGCGATATCAACATTCCAACTGTTCCACAAGTGGGTGGACTTACCCAAGTATTTCGGCGTACTAACAGGAAAGTTAAAGTGACCGTATTGAACAATTATAGACTAATACTAAAACCAAAATTATGAGAACCCTATTTTTAATATTGATAGCATTGATTTCTGCTTTTACAAAAGCACAAACAGACACAGTACTAGACACAATTTATGCGAACGACACTAAAAATGTTGCGCTATTTTTCCCAGAACCCATAAGACAGGGCATAACCGGTTCAGATAATTTTGTCTTTACCTACAATCGTGAAAAAGAACAGTATTTCGGATTACTTCAGGCGAAGCCTGGGAAAGAAAGTAATCTACTGGTAGTCAATAGAAATGGTGCAATTTTTTCGTATATTGTAAGATATAAAAAGCAGCTATCAAAGCTCAATTATTTCATTCCATTATCAAATAGCATTGGAAATGAAAAACCAATTGTAACCGATTCGATTCAGGTTGTAACTTCTGAAAAAAATATAGATAACAGAACCTACTATTATCAAAAATTCTGCTCCTATCTTCTTAACAGAAACCAACGTATTGGTCGGATTAAGAAGCGAACGCAAGGCATTGTCTTGAACGTTGAAAATGTTGTTTTTGATAAAGAAGAACTCTACTTTGTTATCCAGATTGAGAATAATTCTACGATGGATTACGATTTGAATTTCTTGAATCTCTCCATTGAAACTCGACAAAAAGGGAAAAAGAAATCTTTACAGAGTTTGTATCAAGAACCTATTTGCAAGCACCATCTGCCTTCAAAAATTGCAGAGGGTAAAATGGTACGGTTTGTTTATGTAATGCCCAAATTTTCATTATCAGATGACCGTAGGGCAATTTTGGAATTGAATGAGAATGATGGCGAACGCAATATAAAACTGAATATATCACATAGATATATCAATAACCCAAATTAATAATATTATGAAAAGATTACTCATTTGCTCAATCGTACTTCTATTTATTTCTTGTTCTGAAACCAAGAATATGTCGCCATCAGAAACCGCTAAAATTGTGGTAGAAAGCTTTTATGCTAAAGATAATAACACTTTAAAAAAACATACAACTTCAGACGGCTATGATAGTTTAATAATGATTCAGGGTCTAGTGCCAGATGCAGATAACGATGCAAGCGTTACAATATCGGATGAAGTTATCGAGACTGATATCGCGTGGGTCAAATACAGTTCTAATTATGATAATAAGCCTGGTATCTTTAAACTCGTTAAAGAAAATGACCAATGGAAAGTGACTAGCAAAGGTCCGAGGGAAAAAGGACCTTTTTGAGTGATAATATTCTTATCAGAATTAAACTTACATTGCAGATATAAATTTACATCTCTATTTTCCTGAATGACGCCATCTGAAAAATATGTGGCAAACCTTTGCCAACAATCATTTCTTCCTTTTTGGAATTTTCCAAATCCTATAGGCAAAAAGAATAAAGAGCTATGTGACGTTTTGGTTGTTTGCGGCAATTATGTTTTAATCATTTCCGTAAAGGACATAAGAATGTCAAACCACGCTGATGAAAACATTAGATATGAGCGTTGGGTAAAAAAAGCTATTGAAGACTCCGCAAAGCAAATCTACGGTGCTGAGCGCTATCTTAAAACTGTCGATGAAATTTATGCTAAAAACAGAGCAAACAAAATTTCCTTACCACCAATAAATGACAGGATAATACACAAAATTGCAATTGCTTTTGGAAGTGACAAAACATTCCCATTACCGTATGGGGATTTTGGTCAAGGCTATGTTCACGTTTTTGATGAAGAAATTACTTCTATTCTTTTAACCGAATTGGACACTATAACCGATTTTACAAGATACCTTACAGATAAGGTTCAATTCTTAAAAAGGAAACATTTTTCAATGCCCAAAGAATCCGATTTTCTGGCTTTCTACATTCAAACCGGTCTAGATATTGATGAAAAAGTTGATTCGATAGTATCTGATGGTGGCTTATGGGATTCTTATGTAGAATCTGAAGAATATGCAGAATGGCAAAATCTCTTGCCTCAAAGCCATATTTGGGATTATATGATTAACCAATTACATAACTATCACATTTCTAAAGAAACAACTGACGAAAGAAGAAATGAATTAGAGGATGCCATCAGAGTTATCAATCAAGAACCTCGTATAAATAGAATAGAATTAGGCGGCATTTTGGATAATGCTATTCAAAGAAAATCAAGTGCAAGAATGTTAAGGCCTTTGAAGGGTGCCAAACATTGTTATGTTTTTATGCCTTTGACTTCCGGGAACTGGGAAGGCAAAGAAAAAGAACTAGAGCTTCGTTGTATTGTTGCAAGAATGGAAAACCCAAGTGTAGAAAGAGTTATCGGACTAGGTTTTGGGAACAATGGCAGCGGACAAGAAGTTTATGATATTTGTGCTCACTATATTCCAGAAATGTGTGAAGAATTTATATCCCAAGCCAAAGAAGTACAAGACGAATTAGGCTATTTCAAAAATCCAACTATCTCACACAGTAAAGAATACAGGAAAGAAGATTTTAAAGGATTTGGACTTTATTAGTCTGTACTCATAAAAAGCAGGAAAATATATGTTAATATAAGCCGCTCTGAAATGTTAAAATCTATAAAATGTTAATTACCTTTAACTGTTTTAAGAAGCAAATATTTTATGGACAAAGGCGCAAAATTTTATAGATGTGATTTCCAAGTACACAGCCCAAGAGATATAAGTTGGACAGGTGCTCGTTTTGGTGTAAATACTGAGCAAGTAGCAGGTCTAACTCAAACTGAAAAGCAAAAAATTGATGATGACCGAGAGCAATTTTGCAAGGAATACTTGGATAAAATTAGCAATGCAGGAATCGATGCCATTGCTATTACCGACCATCACGATGTCGTGTTTGTCCAACATCTAAGAAAAGTCGCCAAAGCACAGAATGATATACACGATATTATGGGCGAACCAGAAAAAAAGGTAACTGTTTTTCCTGGTATAGAACTTAGTCTTTCCAATCCTGCAAGTCAAGTCATAATTGTTTTTGATTCAGATTTCGAAGATTTACACCTTAATTCTGTCTTAAATTTTATTGGGATACAACCTACGGACAAGTACGACAGACATACCATTCAAACTCAAAGAATTTCTCAAGAGGTAATTAATAATCTTGCTCAACTTCATAAAATTTTAGATGAAGTAAACTACTGTAAGGGCAGATACATTGTTCTTCCCAATGTTGGTAAAGGTGGGCAGCATTCTATTATACGGCAAGGTTTCCAAGAGCACTATATAAAGATGCCCTGTGTTGGCGGTTATGTTGATAAAGAAATATCGCAAGAATCTGGTTATCAAAATAAAATCAATGGCGGGGATGTTAACTACGGGAACAAAAGTATAGGTCTTGTATCTACATCAGACAATAGGTTCGAGGATGGTCGTGAATTAGGAAAATATTCCACTTGGGTAAAATGGGCAGAGCCAACAGCAGAAGCCATAAGGCAAGCCTGTTTGGCCAAAGAATCCAGAATATCCCAGGACGAACCAGAGATGCCGCAAATATTTATTGAGTCATTAGATGTTACAAATTCAAAGTTTTTAGGAAGTTTCAATATAAACTTCAACCAACAGTACAACGCTTTAATAGGCGGAAGAGGAACTGGTAAATCGACTATTTTAGAATATATAAGATGGGGACTTTGTGACCAAACCGTTAAAATAGGAAACTATCAAGAGTTAGATATAATTCAAAATCGCAGAGATACTCTAATAAGAAAAACTTTGACTGCTGTTGCAGGTGAGGTACGAATAACAATGGTCAAAAATGATGTGCGCCATATAGTTAAGAGAAATTCTGAAAGCCGTGAAATACTTTTGAAAATTGGCGATGCTGAATTTCAAAAAGTTAGTGAAGAGGATATCCGTAAGGTGTTGCCAATTCAATCCTATAGTCAAAAACAGCTGAGCGATGTTGGTGTTAAAACAGAAGAACTAAAACGATTTATTGAACAACCTATTAAAAGTAGCTTAGAGCGCATTTCATACAATTTAGATGAAACAAACCTTAAATTGAAAAACGCATACAGCCAACTGGTGCGTAAGAAAAAAGTACAGAATGAAATAACCAATTTTAATATAGAAGGTAGTTCTATAAGTGGTCAGGTTAAGGGTATTCGTGAATCGCTAAAAGGTATTTCTGAAGCTGACCAAAAAACAATTGATAAGAAATCAAAATTTGAGTTAGAAAAGACTATTATCGAAAATACAGATTCGGAATTCACACTTTTTGATACGAAAACTGATGAACTTCTTGAACTTTTAAAACTATATCCAGAACCCATTGAACCCAGCATAGATAATGTTGAAAATAAGGAACTGATTAGAAAACTCGATACCGAGATGAAATCAAAATTCCAAAATATCCACGATGCGGTTGAAAAGCTAAAAGACATTTTTAGCGAAAATGGATTGCGAGCCTATAATGAAATTGTAGAAGAATGGGAAAAAAAGCAAACCTTATTTAATTCTCAATATGAGGCAGCTAAAGGAAAATCGTTATCCAGTCAAGAACAGTTGGCGAACATTAAACGACTTGAAGACCGCCTCGCCGAAATCAATAGTCTAATTGCTGATAGGAAATCCGTAATTAAAGAGCTTGGGAATCCTGAGCTAGATTATAATGCCCAGAAAGAAGAATGGAAAAGCTTTCATATTGAAAAAGTGCAAGTTCTTAACGAACAAGCCACAAATTTTTCAGATTTGTCAAATAACCTGATTAAAGCAATAGTTACTAAGAATATCAATCTCACTAATTTTAAAGAAAAATTACGTTCAATACTCGAAGGTACTAGAATTAGAGAAGAACGAATCGATGCTTTATTGGAAGCCATTCGTAGCAAATCAGACCCGATTTCCGAATTTATATCGGTTTCCGAAGAATTAAGATTGCTTGCCGAGTTTAAATTAGACGAGGATAATCCTCAAGATTTACCTTCGACGCCAATACTAGATAACACAGGGTTTACTGAAGACCACAAGTTTAAGATTCAGTCTAAAATCACTACTGATGATTGGTTGCAATTATCGGCAACAGAATTAGAATTCGACCCAGAATTCTTTTACACTACAAATAACGAGCTCGGTGATGAAATTCCTTTTCGGGATGCTTCTGCTGGACAACAAGCAACCGCACTTCTTACAGTTCTGCTTAATCAACCAGGAATACCGTTGCTAATCGACCAACCAGAGGACGACATCGACAATCGTGCAATTGATGCAATAATTCAAAATATTTGGAATGCCAAGAAGAAAAGGCAGCTAGTATTCACAAGTCATAATGCAAACCTTGTTGTTAACGGCGACGCCGAATTAGTGATTTGCTGTGATTATAAGGATGCCAGTTCGCAAACAAGAGGTGTCATTAAAGCTGAAGGCGCTATTGATGCAAAAGAAATAAAAAACGAAATTACGTCAGTTATGGAAGGTGGTGAAAAAGCATTTAGACTTAGAAAGGATAAGTATGGTTTTTAGCTAAATATTGACCTCGCCTCATCATAAACCTGCTCAAAGTTTGCCGCTAAATCAGCCTGCGAAAACTGTTTTGATTCATTCGGTAACTCTCGTTGAATATTAGCCAATTTAAATTGTACTTTTTTATCCTTTCCATCAGCATAGGTAATAAACTCGCCTTGCTTTAACCGAAAGAAAACATCTGCCCGAATTTTGGGCATTTCTTTTTCTCCAGTCGTAATACGTGTATCAAAATCAAGGTTATGTCCACGACTTATACTTTTAGTTGGGTCTTTGATGATTTCAAAAAAACGTTCGTAATATTTAGCGGTGTCTGGGTCGTTGACCTTGCCAAAGAACTGGTATGATAGATTACTCAGTATCGCCTTGCTTGCCTTGTCCCCATACATCATATCGTTTTGAATCTTGTCTTGCATCACATAAATTGTAGCTATATCATAGCTACGTAATGTTGCTGGAATACGATGCATATTCAATAGCCTTATGGTTGGTGCTTCTTCCATCAAAAGAAACGAGGATTTTGAGTTTCGCACACTCATCTGCTTGGTGATGGTATGGATAATAGTTGCGATTACAGGCGAATAGGATGTTTCATATTTTGGGTTATTTACTACTGAAATTATGGCTGGGTTTTCCTCATTATTGATATTCAATGGCACTTCGTCTGCGGATAATGCCATAAATATGCGCTGTGTGCTAATTCGTTTCAGGGCATTTGCCAATGTGCTTTTCACTCCCGCTGTCTGCCTATCGGAATCTTTGCCACTAATAAAAGCATCTGCCATTGCCCGCGATGTGGTATTGGTTTCCAAAAATTGAATTAGGCTATCGGTATCGAGCATCTGATAAATGGCTATTAAATGTGGAAGCGTACAGTATTTAGGATAGTCGGTTTTCAGTTTCCAAATCAAACCACCAATTAAACCTTCAGCGGCATCGTTAAAGAATTTTGTTGTTCCCGTAGTTCCGCTTTCTCTTTGTTCCAAAAGGTTTTCAATAAGCACCCTAGAAACTTCATTTACACTTTCCTCGTTCTCTAAGTATTGAGGTGCAATAGGGTTTACCCGATGGATAATTTTATCGAAGGAAATGACCTTAAACGGAATATCACTATCCTTAAAAAGTGGATATGCCATTTCGGTCAGCTCAAAGTCCTTATAGTCGTGAATGATTCCGCAAAAACTCTCTTTCTGGAAATGTTTTAGAAATCCGTAAACAACACTTTCGGTTTTTCCGCTTCCGGCGGATCCGATGACGGATGCGCCACGTTTAATATTATCTAATTTGAAATTTCCTTTGTTGGTAGCAAAATTGACTTGGTATTTAGCACTACCGTTTTGAGAACTTTCAGTTTTATGAAGAAAAACATACAGTCCTGTATTAATTAGCATAAGAGGACAAACCAAATACAATAATATCGATACTAATTCATTTCCTTCAGAAGTATAGAATACGAGAAATGAGAGCATAGTGATATTTAATAAAAACGCATATTTGCTTACTCGAAAAATCCCATAGAAAACAGTACTGGTAAGGCCAATAATTGAAAGTATTGTTATGACATTATCTATCTGCATACCTATTAGATTCCAATGGAACTTGATTTAATTGCTATTTCTGCGCCACGTCTCAATCGTTTGAAAACACGAAGTGCAATTTGCGCCTGAGTAACAGGAATACTTGGAACGATTGGCAATCCCGTTTTCGTCATCATTTTGAAAGCCAATGCTCTTTCGTTGGCTGGCAATTTCATCAAAGCAGCAAAGTAGAGCTTGGGGTTTTTTACAAAATCCTTTCTTGCCTTATAGGTTTCAGCAAAGTTTCGTTTATATCCAAAAGTGTTGTCAAAGGTCTTTTCTACTTTCCCAAAAAATTTATCTCGGTCAAAACCCCGTTTTATGGTTTCCCCGTTCAACTTAACATCGGAAGCTTTGTATTTGCTTCCAGGTGATAAACTGAATCTGTTGGACGCATCCTTGCGGCTCACTATGATATGGATATGACTTTGGTTTCCATCTTTCGCCATTCCCTGAACAATTCGTTTTCCATTTTGTTGATGTGGTGCTTGGCGTTCCAGCTTGGCAATTTCCTTTTTCATCCTTTTAATATTCCCTTTAGCTCGTCCTTCTTGAATATTTCGGATTTCAGTTTTCAGCTGAAGTATTTTTGTGGCAAAGGGTTGGTTTTCCTTTACCTGAAAATCTGTTCCCTTGAAAGTGCGCTGATGTTCTATTTTTGCATAGTACTTTATGTCATCGATGCCGATAGGTCGCCCTTTGATTTCCCTATTGAATGAAACTACATAATCCTTCATCAGCTCACGGGTGTATTTCTTCAAATCTTCGCTACTGTTCTGAAGTTTTCGTAATTCATATTTCGACGGACTCACAGTAATAGAATAGAATCTTGGTTCGTGTTTTTCCAGTTTTGCGGTATTGCCATCGATTTCCCGGATGACTTCCTTGGCGGAAATCTCATTGCCATACTGGTTAAAAAAATGTTCGATATCGCGTTGTTCCAGTCCTTGGTTTTCTTTCTCTAAATAGCCAACGAAATCTGCCGAACTTTTAGAATAGTTACCGCCCAGTTTTTGAGGTGTGATGGTGATGTACATAGCTCAAATATTTAGAGTTGGTTACTGGGATTTTGCTTTTCACGAAAGCGTACTTCCCTATTTTCTTTGGCATATTTCTTTTCCACAATCAGCGGTTTTTTGTTCGGTTCTTCCGTTTGAAAGAGTGACTGTATCATCGCTACCGTAGGTTTGGTCTGTGTCTTTTCCACATCCCTCATAATAGCGATGACCGCATTGATTCTTTTGAGTAATTTGGCTTCGATAGTTCTTCCCGTAGGACCTAGTTTTTCTTTTGGCGATATTTCGTTGTAGAAGAAAAAATCGAGTATATTTTCCATCGCTTCAGTATGGGTCTTGAAGTGTGTTTTTGAAAATTCCTGAAACCGTTTGGCGGTTTTCCGTTTGAACCGGATGGTGATGAATGAATCCATTTTCTTTCGCTTTTTTAAAGATTTGACGTAAATCCATCCCTATTTACAGGCGTTTCGAAGCCATTTGACGCAAATTGCTGAAATTTTTAAAATCCGATAATTTTTAAAATATTGAAAATCAATGGATTAAAACAAAAATGGAATATGTAACGCGGCTCTGCCCGTTACCCTCTTGCTATTCCTTTTCGTCCCGCGCGCGGGACAAAAATCCATACAATCCAGCTCAAAAGCTGATTGCCTTTTTCGGAATTTTTCAAATTCCAGTATGTAAAAAAATAGATGGATATAGCTATCAGCGAAAGTCAAAAATAGAATAGCTATATAAATTTATATGTGCTGAATTTCAGCGAAATAAAGATACGTATTTTTATTGACTTGGTATTATTTGTATATAAAAAACACCTCAAGAAATTGAGAGGTGTTAGATTTAAAAATTGATAAAATTATATATTGAATACGTATTTATAAGAATATAAATTCCGAAGTGCTTCTTCCTCAATCATCGTTTCAAAACAGGTATAATTTTCTTTTACGTATTTGCGAATAGCATCGCCAAATTTTCGTTCCACATCTTTTTTAGAATTTTCTAAAAGTCGGTTTTGAGCCTCTTCGCTCAAGTCTGTAAAATTGAGATATACCATAGCCTTTTATTTTACAAAATTCCATTGTCAGAAAAACTATAGTAATCGCCATCAGGTGCAAATATCAAATGGTCTAACAATCTGATGTCGAAAACAGATGCAGCTTTCTTTATTTTGTTTGTCAATTTTATATCTGCTTTACTCGGTTCTAACTTGCCGCTCGGATGATTATGTGCTAATATCAAACCTACAGAAAGTGACTTTAAAACAGTTGCAAATATGATACGCATATCTACCAAAGTTCCTGCAATTCCACCTTGGGAAATTTGGCAAATACCCTTTACTTTATTACTGTTATTTAAGAGAACAATTTTAAAAGACTCTTGTAGTTCCATAGTACGTTTATCCCAATTTTCAAAAAGGACTTCCGCAGCTTGTGCCGAGGTTGAGACTTGAATCCAATTTTTGGACTTGACACCACCTTTGTAGCTAATTTTTATTTCGTTAACTTGTGCTTTCATTGTTTATTTCTTTAAGTGAATAATGAAAAAAGAGGGCGCATCTTTAGACGGCTACGCCCTCTTTAATTTTAGGTTTAGTTATCGCCTTTACTTCCAAGTAAAAGGATTTCATCGGCTACGACTTCGGTAACATAGCGTTGTTCGTTATCATCAGTTGTATAGCTTCGAGTTTTTAGTTTTCCCGATATTCCGACTTCTTTACCCTTAGCAACATACTTTTCTACTATTTCAGCAGTCTTGCCCCAGGCAACAATTGTATGCCAATTAGTATCTGTTTGCTTCTCGCCTTTGCTGTCTTTGTAATACTCATTTGTGGCTAGTGAAAAGCGGGCTACTTTTTTTCCGCTTTCAAGGTTCGTAATTGTTGGTTCTTGTCCAACGTTTCCAATTAACTGTACGTGATTTTTAATAGTACTCATAATAAAATATTTAAGTGATTTATATTTCCCCTATTGATTTAAAACTGATTAAATTTTAAGGGGTGTTTGTTCTTTTCTTTCGTGCATCGCACAATGGATAGAGTGGGTTTTGTCAAGACTTTTAGGGAACAAATCAGGTGTGTTTGCGACGTAGTAAAATCCTTGGATTTTCAAGGAAGTAGAAGCCTTATTTTTCACTAAAACTATGTACAGTCTTGACAAGTTCCATAAGGGCATTAGCAGTTCTTTTAAACGCAGTTGCGTTTGAGCGTACCGACAGTTAAGCGAAATAAGTAGCTGTGGTTAAATTAGAATTGGTTATGTCGTGCCTGTTTTTCGACGACCCGAAAAACAACAAAGGCTTTATCTATTATAAACCCCTTAAAATGTGTAAGGCAGCGGTTCGGTTTTTAAGTATTTTCGAGGAAGCACTCAAGAAGGGCTTACCGTAAATTCTGTTAAGAAAACCGAAGTGATGACTTTCCGATGTAAAAGCGGACTTAATTCACAATTTTGGCTCGGGAATGTAGTGTTCCTTCCCAGAGCATCGGGAAGGGTTAACGGAATGGACAGCCGAAATTGGGGATTGTGTCCAAGACTTATATAGTGAAGCTCTTTTCCTGGAATGTAGTTTTTTCGGAATGTAGGGGAATGTGCTGAGTGGTTTATGAGATTAGAAATCTAATATTTACCAATAGACAATTCTATAAGTTCAAGTTATAAGCGCAAAAGAAACATTCTAATTTATTGATTAAAAAACAATAAGATTTTTAAATTGTCATTACATTAAAAAATTTATGCCAGAAAAAAAGAAGCAACATTATGTCCCTAAATTTTATCTTAAATTTTTTAGCACCGTAGCTAATCAAAAAAGAATAAAATTGTGCTTAAAAAAAACAGATAAGATTATTCAAAATGCAGATTTACAAAATCAAGCACAAGAGGATTATTTTTATGGAAAAGATTTAGAAAGGGAAGAATGGTTTGGAAACATTGAAGACAAAACTTCTGTTATTCTCAAAGAGGTAGTTAAAACAAAAGTTTTGCCTAAAAATAAGTCTGATGAATATTACTGGATATGGATGTTTATTTTGCTTCAAGCTTATAGAACCAGAGCTAATGCTGATGAATTCAATGATATGGTTGATAAATCATTGAAAGCTATAATGAAATTTGAACCTAAATTTAAAGATTTCAAATACGACACCCATTTTTTCGCATATGATGATGCTATAGAAAAAACATTAGACATCTTACTCAAAAGTCTACCTATGATGATGGATATGCAAATTAAGCTTCTTTTTAATGAGACTTCTAAGGAAATTATTACGAGCGACAATCCAGTTTCCAAATACAATCAGTTTTTAGAATCACGCAACTTCCCATATGGGCATTGTGGTATGGCTAGCAAAGGTCTACAGATATTTTATCCTCTTGCTCCAGACTTGATTTTGGTGATGTATGACCCCAAAGTATATAAGATAGGAAATAGAAAACAGTTTAGTAAAATCCAAATAAATGAAACTGATGTTGAGTTTTTTAATAGTTTAACGTGCCTTTATGCAAATGAGGCTCTATACGGTACATCTAATGTATCGGACTTTCAATTTGAAAAATTACTTGAGAGGTCTAAAAAATTCCAGAATCAAAAAAAGTTGGAATTAAAACAGTTTAAGCCAACAATAAATGATGATGAAACTGAATCTATTACAGTCCAGCATCATAGAACTCCATTTATGCTTCATCCTAATTTATCTTTTTTGAAACAAACACAACACGCTAAATCCTATAGGTTATCTGGTTATTTTGCTGAAATAAGAGATGAACGTTATCGTAGTAGAAAAAGCAGGTATTAATAGCTAGAATAGTTAAATTCTGTCTCTATGATTACGTGAAATTTATTATTCTAACTGAAAATTCATAGAAGTTAAGAGTAAATAGAAACAATTGGTATCAATACAAATAATGTTGTAAAAACCTATAAATGTTGTACCTATGTTGTACCCAGCGCATAAAAAAAGGCCTCACATTTCTGTGAAGCCTTATCATTACTAGTAGCGGGAACTGGACTCGAACCAGTGACCTTCGGGTTATGAGCCCGACGAGCTACCTACTGCTCTACCCCGCGATGTGGACGGCAAATATACGATGGTTTATTTGTTTAATCAAAACTTCTAGAAAGAATTATTTAGGTTTGGTCTTTCCCTTCGTTCCCTAAAATGCCTACCTTCGGATATCAATAATAGCATGGACACACTCAATACTTTTTTTAAAAATCTTATCCCTTTTACGGAATGGCCAATGTTTATTCTACTTATAGGCGGGGGTCTTTTCCTGGTTTTTTATTCCGGCTTTCTTCCCTATCGATACTTTGGACATGCCATTGCCATTACTGCCGGAAAGTACGACAATAAAAAGGCGAAAGGTGAGGTGAGTTCTTTTCAGGCCTTATCGGCTGCTGTAGCCGCTACCGTGGGTCTCGGGAATATTTCGGGAGTGGCCATAGCGATACATGACGGTGGTCCCGGAGTGGTATTCTGGATCTGGGTTACGGCCCTTATTGGGATGTGTATAAAATTCTATTCCTGTAGTTTGGCAATAATGTTTAGAGGAACAGACTCGGAGGGAAAGCTTCAGGGAGGTCCTATGTATTACATTACCCAGGGAATGGGTAAGAAGGCCAGACCTCTCGCCGTTTTTTTCTGTATTTGTGGCCTCTTTGGATTTTTGGGTGTTTTTACGGCTAATCAATTTACGGAGACCTTTATGAGCGTGGTAAACCCGCAGGAAACCTTATGGGCAATCTCTGATTTTAATTGGAAATTACTTATTGGCTTGGTTCTGGCGATTATCACTTCTTTTGTCATATTTGGAGGCCTTACGAATATTGCTAAGGTTGCTTCTGCCATTGTACCCTTTATGGTATTTGTTTATCTCTTGGCTGTCCTGGTGGTCATGGGAATGAATTCCTCGGAGATACTGCCTGCTTTAAAAATGATTATTACGGAAGCCTGGAATTTTAAGACTATTGTAACAGGTGGGTTTTGGGGTTTGGTAATTATTGGTATTAGACGGGCAATGTTTTCTAATGAAGCTGGTTTGGGTAGTGCTCCAATGTATCACGGACAGTCTAAAAATGAGCAGCCAATAAAAGAAGGCCTTGTAGCTATGTTGGGGCCTTTTATAGACACTATTCTGGTTTGTACGTTTACCGCTGTAGTTATTATATTAAGTGGGGCATATTTGGAGGATGGTAGCGGTATTGTAATGACCTTAACCGCTTTTAAAAGAACACTTTTTGGCTTCGGTGACGAGCTTCTGATGATCATTGTAACGGCCTTTGCCTTGTCTACCTTATTTACGTATTCGTATTATGGAGTAAAGAGTTTGTCCTTTTTAACCAATGCAAAGATTGGCAGATATTATAATATATATTTTGTGATTATGATTGTTTTTGCTGCGGTGGCTTCTTTAGATTTGGTTAAAAACCTAATTGATTTATCCTATGCCTTAATGGTGATTCCCAATATGATAGCAGTGCTCTATTTGGCACCCAAAGTAAACGCAGCCTCCAAGAAATACTTCAAACAATTGCAAGATGGAAAAACATAAAGCGGGTTACGTAAACATAATAGGAAATCCTAATGTTGGAAAGTCTACCTTAATGAATGCCTTCGTTGGCGAGAAATTGTCGATTATAACGGCTAAAGCGCAAACCACACGGCACAGGATCCTGGGTATAGTAAACGGGGAGGATTTTCAGATGATTTTGTCCGATACTCCCGGAATAATTAAACCGGCTTACCAGTTACAAGATTCTATGATGAATTTTGTGAAATCTGCATTCGAAGATGCGGATGTATTACTTTACATGGTAGAAATAGGTGAAAAGGGTCTTAAAGATGAAGCTTTTTTAGAACGTCTTCAGCAATCAAAAATTCCAGTATTGCTGCTTCTCAATAAAATAGATACTGCAACGCAGGAGATTTTGGAAAGTCAAATACAATACTGGCAGGAACAATTGCCCAGAGCAGAAATCCATCCATTATCGGCATTGACGAAGTTTAATGTAAAACCAATCTTTAATAGAATATTAGAACTTTTACCTGTTGCACCTCCGTATTTTCCTAAAGACCAATTAACCGACAAACCTGAACGCTTTTTTGTAAATGAGATTATTCGAGAGAAAATTTTAGAACACTACAAAAAAGAAATTCCATATTCTGTTGAAATAGAAACGGAAGAGTTTTTAGAAGACGAGGAAATTATTCGCATAAGATCGGTTATCATGGTGGAGAGAGATTCGCAAAAAGGGATTATCATTGGCCATAAGGGAAACGCATTAAAACGAGTAGGTATAGCCGCACGAAAAGATTTAGAAAAATTCTTTGACAAACAGGTGCATATAGAACTCTTTGTAAAAGTGAATAAGAATTGGCGTTCCAATGCAAGACAGCTCCGTCGATTTGGATACGAATAGTTTTTTAACTGATTTGTAGTACTTCGCGCATAAACTGAAATAATTCTATCATCTGAGGCTTCCCCTTTTTTCTCCCGGCTCTACCGAAGCCATAAAGTACAAACCATAGTACCACCATAAGGAACATTGCTCCAAGTTGAAGACCGTATGGTTTGCCTAAGGAGGCACTGGAGTATGCCCAGATTCCCAAAATCATAAAAAAGGTGGCTACGCCAAAATGTAGAAACATAAAAAATGTCCAAAGGGTAGGGTTGGGGCCAAAAAGCCCGTATACTTTGCACTGGCCTTCGTCCGATTCATTTATTTCTAAATGCAGCTGAGGCGACCAAAAATGAATTGTTTTTTTTGGGAACTTAATAAAAATGTGGTCGTCTATTCTTTTTACCACATATAAATCGTTGCTTGCCTCTTCCATGGTATTAAGAGCTTCTTCTTTGGCTCTCTTAAGTTCTAATTGGAAACGAGGCCGCAACACAATATCATTGGGTAGCGCCTTCATGATTACGTTAGATTGTTTTCTTAAGATACCTATTTTTTGTGAAGATGCCTTCTAAAAAACCTTAAATCCGACTGTATTAATCTTAAAAAGTTACTTTTTTTTAGTCAAATTCAAAAACATCCCCATCCATTTAAAATCTTTTTATATCTTCGTTTTATCGATAAAGTGTATAAAAAATCCGACGAAATACACATTTTTTAATAAATCTATGAAAAACGTCCTCATTTTTGGAGCCTCCGGACATGGTAGTGTTGTCTTAGACTGCTTAGAAAAGGAAGGTAAGTATAAAATGATGGGTTTTATGGATTCTTATAAAAAAAAGGGTCTGCAACATAACGGTTATGAAATCTTGGGGAATGAGTTAGACTTACCCTTTATAGCAGATAAATTTACTATAGAAGGGGTGTTTGTGGCGATAGGAGATAATTGGGTCCGTAAGATATTGGTAGATAGAATTAAAAAGATTTTGCCAAATATTACTTTTATTTCAATTGTGCATCCGGCAGCAACTATTGGCAGGGAAGTGCAAATCGGAATTGGTACGGTTATAATGCCTGGGGTAGTAGTGAATGCGAATGCTGTAATTAGGGATTTCTGTATCCTTAATACCTCTTCAAGCTTAGGACATGACGGGCATATGGAAAGCTATTCTAGCCTTTCTCCCGGGGTAATTACTGGTGGTAGCCTATGGATGGGACAGCATTCTGTCTTGGCTTTGGGAGCCAGAGTTATAGAAAACATTACTATTGGAAAACACTCGGTAATTGGGGCCGGGTCTTTGCTTGTAGACGATGTTCCTGAATTTGTTACCGCATATGGTTCTCCGGCCCAGGTCATTTCCCAAAGAGTGGCTGGGGATAGTTATTTGGCGGGTAATAAACATACGTCTTCACGACTTTTTATCACCAGTGATTTTTAAGCTCTCCAATACAAGTCTCATAGTGGAACTATCTTGTAGGCTTGTTTTATTTTTTATCTAGTTCCTTTAACCTAACTTTGCCCACTAAATATATCCTATGGGTGCTATTGTAGCCATTGTGGGTAGGCCAAATGTTGGTAAATCCACTTTCTTTAATCGTTTAATTCAAAGACGCGAAGCAATTGTTGATGCGGTTAGCGGGGTTACCCGTGACAGGCACTATGGTAAAAGCGACTGGAATGGCAAGGATTTTTCTTTAATAGACACCGGGGGTTATGTTGTTGGAAGTGATGATATTTTTGAGCAAGAGATAGATAAGCAGGTAGAATTAGCAATTCAAGAAGCAGATGCTATAATTTTTATGGTAGACGTTGAGTCTGGTATTACCGGTATGGACGAAGATGTGGCTCAGTTGCTCCGCCGTTCAAAAAAGCCAGTATTTTTAGCTGTAAATAAAGTAGATAATGCAAAGCGGGCGGAAGATGCTGTTGAGTTTTACGCTTTAGGCCTCGGCGATTATTATAATCTTTCCAGTATTAATGGAAGTGGCACCGGGGAACTTTTAGATGCTCTTGTAGAAGTTTTACCTGATACGGTTGAGGAAGATGATGAACTGCCTCGTTTTGCAGTCGTTGGCCGACCTAATGCCGGTAAGTCGTCTTTTATTAATGCCTTGATTGGCGAAGACCGCTATATTGTTACAGATATTGCCGGAACCACCAGGGATAGCATTGACACAAAGTACAACCGTTTTGGATTTGAGTTTAATTTAGTTGATACCGCGGGAATAAGGCGAAAGGCCAAGGTGAAGGAAGATCTTGAGTTTTATAGTGTAATGCGATCGGTACGCGCTATTGAACACTGTGATGTATGTCTTTTGGTTTTTGATGCCACCAGAGGATTTGATGGGCAGGTTGAAAATATTTTTTGGTTAGCACAAAGAAATAATAAGGGAGTGGTTATTTTGGTAAATAAGTGGGATCTGGTAGAGAAGGATACCCATGCCGTTAAAGAATATACCCAAAGAATTAAGAAAGCAATTGAACCTTTTACCGATGTGCCTATTCTTTTTATTTCGGCCTTAACCAAACAGCGAATTTTTAAGGCTATAGAAACTGCAGTAACGGTTTATGAGAATAGATCAAAAAGAATTCCTACCAGAAAGCTTAATGATGTTTTGCTACCCATTATTGAGCATACTCCTCCACCAGCTTACAAGGGAAAATATGTTAAAATTAAGTTTATTACGCAGCTGCCGACCAATTATCCTCAGTTCGCTTTTTTCTGTAATTTGCCGCAATATATCCGAGATCCTTATAAGCGTTTCCTGGAGAATAAACTTCGAGAGAATTTCGACTTTCAGGGGGTACCTGTAACCATTTATATGCGAAAGAAATAGAATAGTAAAAGGAATATTACCAGCCTCCAGAGGCACCACCTCCACCGAAGCCGCCTCCGCCGAAACCACCGCCAAAGCCGCCTCCACCGAAGCCGCCTCCACTACCAAAGCCACCCGATGACCCTTTATAACCTCCACGGCCCATATTACTTAGTATGATGGCATCCCATATATCAAAACCCCTTTTGCGACCTCCTCCTTTTCCTCGGTTATTCCGGTTTTTACTGCTGAGGATAATCATGATGATAATAAAGATAATAATTGGTAAAAAGGCTCGTAAAGGAAATTCATCGCCGCTATTCCCCGATTCTCTTTCCCCTTTAAAGGCCCCGTTCAGAACGGCAAAAATTGCATCACATCCACTGTCTAATCCAGCGTAATAATCTCCTTCTTTAAACCTGGGGATAATAACTGTTTCTATGATTCTTTTAGAGTATGCATCGGTAAGACGATCCTCCACTCCATATCCAGTATTAATGGCTATACGCCTGTCGTTTTTAGCCAGGAGTACAAGTATGCCATTGTCTTCTTCGGCCTGCCCAATGCCCCATTTCTGCCCCCATTGCGCCCCTAAATAATTAATGTTTTCTCCTTCGGTGGAACTAATTATGGCAACGACGATTTGGGTTGAGGTGCTATCCGAGTATCGAATAAGTTTATTCTCTAACTGTGACTTTTGTCCGGGCGACAAGAGGGATATATAGTCGTATACACTGGTCTGATTTGAAGGCTTATCGGGAATTGTAAACTGTGCTGTGACCTTAACACATCCCAGTAAAATAAAGAGTACGCTAACCTTTAGAAATCTCATTGCTCAATTCATTTGTATCATCCGGTTTCCAGGGAAAATGCCCTTTTAATTCTCTCCCGGCTCGCAGGACTCCTTCAATTATGCCCTTTTTATATTCCCCTTTCTTAAACTCGTGTTGTATAATTTCTTTGGTGCTATCCCAAAATCCTTCAGGTACGACCTCATTAATTCCTTTATCTCCAATAATCACAAATTTTCGGTCTCTTACGGCTACATAGATAAGTACGCCATTACGGTCTCGGGTATTCTCCATTTTTAAAAGTGCAAATACCTCTTCTGCCCTTTTAAAATGATTTAAAGAAGTGGTTGGCTCAATATGTACTCTTATCTCCCCGGAAGTTTTTCTTTCTGCTTTTAAGATAGAGTTAATTATCTCCTTCTCTTCTTCGGCAGTTAAAAAATCTTCTACTTGAGACATAGGGTAGGCTAATTAAAATCGAAGTCAACATCCGGGGCGTTTTCAGATCCTGGATCGGCTGAATAACGGGCCATGTCGTCGAACCCAAACCAACCGGCTAAAACACTATTTGGAAATTTGGATATATGAATGTCATAGATGTTTACTTGTTCGTTAAAACGATCTCGTGCAACATTAATTCTGTTTTCTGTTCCTTCTAGTTGGGACTGTAATTCCAGAAAGTTCTGATTTGCCTTTAAATCCGGATACCGCTCTACAGTCACTAATAACCTGGAGAGAGCAGAGGACAATCCTGACTGGGCCTCCTGGAAGGCGGCTAGTTTTTCTGGGCTTAAGTTATTGGCATCAATTGTGGTAGACGTAGCTTTTGCTCTAGCTTCTATTACATCCGTTAGGGTCCCTCTTTCAAAATCCGCCGCTCCCTGCACCGTTTTCACTAAATTTCCAATTAGATCGTTTCTTCTCTGATAAGAACTTTCCACATTAGACCAGGCAGTTTTTGCATTGGCTTCATATTCAACAGCAGTATTGTTAAATCCTACAGCCCATCGGTAGAAACCAAAGGCAATTACTACGAGAATTATTACAGGGATTAACCATTTTTTCATTTTGTCTGGGTTTAAAAATTACTTAAAGTTGATTCTTTATTTTAGTCAGTTCCACCTTAATTCGTTCCAATTTTTGAATTATGTCAAAATTAGAAAGTGTTTTTTGCCGTTCTTCCTTTAGATGTGTTTTGGCCCCTTCTAAGGTAAATCCTCTCTCTTTTACCAGATGATAAATTAGCTGGAGATTTTGAATGTCCTTTGGGGTAAACTTTCTATTGCCCTTGGCATTTTTCTTAGGCTGAATCACATCGAACTCTTTTTCCCAAAAACGGATTAGAGAAGTATTTACATTAAAAGCTTTGGCTACTTCACCAATGCCATAATACCTTTTTTCTGGAAGCTCTATATACATTAATCTAATGATTGATTTTCTTGGGTTGCGTATTTCAGCATACTCTGAAATTCCTCTGCGGATAAACTGCCGTAGTAGAAATTTATTGGATTGATTTTATCCCCATCTTTCCATACTTCGTAATGCAAATGTGGAGCCTCTGAACGCCCTGTGCTTCCCACAAAACCAATTAGGTCTCCGCGCTTTACCTTTTGTCTTCTTTTCACATTGTATTTGCTCAGGTGTGCGTAAATGCTAATATAACCATAGCCATGGTCTATTCTTATATGTTTGCCAAATCCGGAAGCCCGGTTGTCTGCCCTGGCTATCACCCCATCTCCAGAGGCGTAAATAGGGGTGCCCTTTGGCGCCGTAAAATCCATTCCCCAATGCATTTTCCTGGCTTTGGTAAAAGGATCAGAACGCCATCCATATCCAGATGCCATTCTAGTCATTTCTTCATTGTTTATTGGTTGAATAGCCGGGATGGCGGCTAGAAGCTTTTCTTTTTCCTCCGCTAATTTGGTAATCTCATCCAGAGACTTGGACTGCACAACCATTTGCTTCTGAATAATGTCTAGTCGCTTAGTGGTAGCAATAATCATATCTGAATTGTTAAACCCTTCCAGCGATTTATATCGGTTAACCCCACCAAACCCAGCTTTTCGTTGTTCCTCCGGGATGGGGTTTGCTTCAAAATACAAACGGTAAATATTGTTGTCTCTATCCTCAATATTTCCCAGAACATATTCTATTTGTTCCATTTTTCTATTGAGCAACTCAAACTGCAGCTCATAATTTTTGGCCTCTCTTTCAAGGGAAAGCTCTCTGGGGGTATTGAGAAAATTAGTATTTAGAAGCAGGATTAGTCCCAATATTCCTGAGATAAAAGAACCAAGTACAAAGAGAAATAAATTTCTGTATCGCTTAGATTTCTTAGGTTCTATCTTTCGGTAAGAAAGCGTGTCTGGATCGTAATAGTATTTTACCTTAGACATGTATGGATTTTATCCTATTTTTGTGCATTACAAATATCAAAACAAACAAATATAAAGATTGTTTTGTACAATAGGATAAAATTAATAAAACCTTGCCATTTTACATGACTTCCAAGGAGATAAGAGCTAAATTTTTAACTTTTTTTAAAGAAAAGAACCACAAGATAGTGCCTTCGGCTCCTATGGTGATCAAGGACGACCCTACTTTGATGTTCACCAATGCTGGTATGAATCAATTCAAGGAATTTTTTTTAGGGAACAGCCCTATCAAAAACCCCAGAGTTGCAGATACCCAGAAGTGCCTAAGGGTAAGCGGAAAACACAACGATTTGGAGGAAGTAGGTAAAGATACCTATCACCATACCATGTTCGAAATGCTCGGTAATTGGAGTTTTGGAGACTACTTTAAAGAAGAAGCAATTCAATGGGCCTGGGAATTCTTAACCCAGGTATGCCAAATAGATAAGAACAGTTTATACGTAACTGTTTTTGAAGGTTCTACAGACGCGGATCAGCTGGAAATGGATGAAGAGGCCTTTCTTCTATGGAAGAATATTCTCCCGGAAAATCAGATAATAAAGGGAAACAAAAAGGATAACTTCTGGGAAATGGGAGACCAAGGTCCCTGTGGGCCTTCTTCAGAAATTCATGTTGATTTAAGATCTCAAGAAGAAAAAGCCCAGGTAGATGGCGCAAGTCTCGTTAATCAGGATCATCCTTTGGTAGTAGAGATCTGGAACTTGGTATTTATTCAATATAACAGAAAGGCGAGCGGTGCTCTAGAGGCATTGCCGCAGAAACACGTAGATACCGGGATGGGATTTGAGCGCCTTTGTATGGTTTTACAAAATGTTACCTCTAACTACGATACCGATATTTTTACTCCTTTAATTAGAGAAATAGAAACCATAACAGATAAGACCTATGGCAGGAGGGAGGAAACGGATATTGCTATTAGGGTAATAGCAGATCATGTAAGAGCGGTAGCTTTTTCCATAGCAGATGGACAATTGCCCAGTAATACAGGAGCTGGTTATGTAATAAGACGAATTCTAAGAAGGGCTATACGTTATGGCTTTACCTTTTTAGATACCAAAGAGCCCTTTATGTTCCGTTTAATAGGATCTTTAGGTTCCATACTTGGAGACGCTTATCCGGAGTTGATTGAATTTAGAAATGGTATTGAAAATGTTGTCAGAGAAGAAGAATCTTCCTTCTTAAAAACCTTGGAGCAAGGTTTATTCTTATTAGACAATGTGTTGAATAACGCCTCGGAAAAAGTAATTGATGGTAGAAAAGCTTTTGAGTTATACGATACCTATGGATTTCCAATAGACCTTACCTCTCTTATTCTCAGCGAAAAAGGTTTCACCTTGGACAGGGAAGGTTTTGAGGCAGCCATGAAGGAGCAAAAAAATAGATCCAGAGCAGCTTCTGAAGTTTCTAAGGAGGACTGGACCATTTTAATGGACGATGTGGAGCAGGAGTTTGTGGGTTACGACTTGCTTAAAACCCGTGTTAAATTGGTGAAATACAGAAAGGTTGTTTCTAAGAAGGAAGGGGTGCTCTACCAAATGGTTTTTAATCTAACTCCTTTTTATCCGGAGGGAGGCGGACAGGCCGGAGACAAAGGATACCTAGAAGTTCCAAACGGAGATGTAGTTTATATTCTGGATACTAAAAAAGAGAATAATGAAATTCTTCATTTTGCTAAGAATTTACCCGTACATACTTCAGAAACCTTAACCGCTGTAGTAGATAGTTTATATCGCGAAAGAGTATCTAAGAACCATTCGGCAACGCACTTATTACACCAAGCTTTAAGGCAAGTTTTGGGAAATCATGTGGAACAGAAGGGCTCTGCAGTTATGGCCAATTATCTAAGGTTCGATTTTTCTCATTATACAAAAATGACAGACGAAGAGCTAGATGAGGTTGAAGGCTTTGTAAATGCAAGAATTGCATCTCAAATTCCCTTAGAAGAAAAACGAAATGTGCCTGTAAGTGAGGCTCTTGAAGAAGGCGCAATGGCTCTGTTTGGCGAAAAATATGGCGATACGGTTCGTTCAGTTCGTTTTGGTAAATCTATTGAGCTTTGCGGCGGGACCCACGTTAAGAATACCAGTGCAATTTGGCATTTTAAATTGGTATCAGAAAGCGCTATTGCTGCTGGCATAAGGCGTATTGAAGCTGTTACAGGGGATGCGGTAAGAATGATGTATGAGAAAAATGATAAAATTTTACAAGAAATTCAGGATCAATTAAAAGGAGCCAAAGATCCTGTTAAAGCCTTAACTAGCTTACAAGATGAAAATGCTAAATTAAAAAAAGAGGTGACTTCTTTACTTAAAGAAAAAGCCGGGGATTTAAAGCAGCGTTTAGCACATGAAGTAAAAGAGATTGATGGTGTTGGGTTTTTAGCAAAAAAGGTAGACCTAAATGCTTCGGGACTCAAAGACTTAGCTTTTGAGCTGGGACAAAACAGACAGGATTTATTTTTATTACTAGCATCAGAGCAAGAAGGAAAGGTGGTGTTAAGTTGTTATATATCTAAACCCCTAGTTGCAGAACGCAATCTAAACGCGGGCCAAATTGTTCGTGATTTAGGAAAGTTAATACAAGGCGGTGGGGGCGGACAAGCCTTTTACGCTACCGCGGGAGGGAAAAATCCTAGTGGAATTCCGGAGGCTTTGGAAAAGTTTAAGGATTATCTAAGCTAGACTATATGAGATTTTTTAAACCAGGAACTATGAATTGGAAGTATATCATTGGAGAAGTGCTTCTGATATTTATAGGAATAAATCTTGCTATTTGGTTTAATGATTGGAATGCTAGCAATAAGACCATGGCGAACAAGAAAATTGCGGTAACCAAGATTAAAGAAGAGATTCAGAATAATCTAAACGAACTGCAGACATCACGTAATCTTAACCTTAAGATTCCAAAAGCTATAAGCGAGTATGCCGGGTTTCCCAAGAACAAAGAAGGAGATATTGAAGTTAGCAGCAAAGTGATGCAAAGTTTTCAAAAGGAATACCCTGACTTTTATGTAATTCTAGATTCTATGCCTATTGGAGAAGATCTGGTGCTTTATAATGGCGACACCCAAATTCAATTGGAGTTGACTGCCTTAACAGAAATTGCCTGGGAAACATCAAGAAATATGGGAATTGCAAATGAATTTGGATATGAGTGTTTATACGACTTAGAAAACATGTACAATATTCAGCGGCTGGTAAAGAAGGAATTAAATAAAGCAGCCGAAGCTTTGCAAAGTGAAGAAATTGATCGCTTACTTCGAGTTTTGGGTTTTCTAGAGCAACTAGAAGAACAATTGGAAACAGATTATAAGGCTATGTTAGCTAAGATTGATTTTTGTTTGTAAGTTTAGAGGAAAGATGAATCTACAAACGCAACTGCCTCTATCGCATGCTAAAAACAAAATAGACTATAAAAGTGAACTTCTACTTTTAGGATCTTGCTTTGTAGAGAATATTGGGCTAAAACTAAACTATTATCAATACCAAAGTATTCAGAATCCTTTTGGAATTCTTTTTCATCCACCGGGAATAGAAAATCTAATAAAAAGAGCTTTAGAAAACAACTTTTACGGAGAGGAAGACCTTGTCTTTAATGGGGAGAGTTGGGTTTGCTTTGATGCACACTCCCAACTGCGTTCTGATAGTAAATTGGAAATAGTTGGTCAATTAAATCAGGCCTTAAGAACTACGAATACCCAAATAAAAAAGGCATCGCATATTGTTATTACCTTAGGAACTTCATGGGTTTTTAGAGAAAAGAAAGGCGATAAATTAGTGGTAAATTGTCATAAAATGCCATCTAATTATTTTGAGCGAGAATTACTTAATCCTGGGCTAATTGAAGAAAGTCTGCGGCATATTATTTCCCTAATTCGAAAGGTAAATAAGCAGGTTTCCATTATTTTTACTATCTCCCCAGTACGACATATTAAAAACGGACTTGTAGAGAACCAGAGAAGCAAAGCGCATTTAATAACTGCCTTGGGGGCAGTTTTGGAGGAAGTGGCCGCTGAAAACATTTTTTACTTCCCGTCTTATGAATTGGTTATGGATGAACTGAGAGATTATAGGTTTTATGCAAATGATTTGATACATTTAAATGAGCTAGGGATAGAATATATCTGGGAAAAATTTAAATTCGTTTGGATAGCAGAGAATACTGCTAAAATCATGAAAGAAGTTGATCATATCCAAAAATCTATATCCCATAGACCTTTTAACGAATCTTCAAAAAAACACCAGAATTTTTTAAAGGTGCTAAAAGAGAAGATAAACGCTATAACCAAAGACTATCCTTTTATGACTTTTGACCTATGAGAAGAGTGCTGTTTGGCGTAATAATTACCCTGATGTTGGTTCTGGTTTTTAGGTCTTGCGTTGAGGGAAAAATTTACAAGAAGTCTATTGAAGAGAACTCTGAATTAATTCAGGAAGAGATAAAAAATGTATCTAAGCTAGTGGTAACAGAGGGTCATTTCTCTCAGGTATATACCTATAAAGACTCGAGAGAGTTATTTGGACCTCTGTTTACAGCAGATAAAAAGGCCCTGGTGGTTGTTAATGCCGAAGTACTTTTGGCTTACGACTTACGCCAATTAGACTTTCAATTAGATGAAGCATCAAAAACAATGAGTATAAGGAATATACCAGAGTTAGAGATTAAGATTAACCCGGATTTAGAATTCTACGATATAGACGCAGACTACCTGAATCCTTTTAGTGCAACAGATTATAATATTATAAAGCGGAATGTACGAAAATCTGTTTTAGATAAGGTGATGCTCTCTAATTTAAAGGCTAATGCAGAAGAGAGATTGTTAAGTGAGCTTTCCAAGTTTTACCTGCTTACTAATTCAATGGGATGGAAGCTTACCTATAGAAATGAAATTGTAAACGAAGGTTTTAGCCAAGACCTTATAAAGAATTAAGATATATTAAGGCAAATTAGTAAGGAAGTACTTTTTTCGCCCAGCGTATATATTGCTCCCAATCAAAATCCGTAACCTCATGTTTTCCACTTCGAATGTGATACGCTACTACATTTTGAATTGGTTCGTTTAGATTAGGCGGTGTTTTTTGAGTTATTCCTTCCAAGCCATATAGTTTATATACAGGACTGGCGTAAAATGCTGATAGAAATTCTCCTTTGGGATCTGCCCATTGGTCTTCTGAAGCACTGGCCACATATAGTGGTCTGGGAGCGATCAGGGATAATAAGCAATGTTGATCAAAGCTAAGAAGGTCTTCCGCATTATTAAATTGTTTATAATTTTCACAGAACCAATAGGGAAAGTTTGTGTTAATGGCTGCGATAGTTTCCCCAAATCGTCTCTTAGACAAAGCCGCTCCTCCGCAACCCGAATTATTAGATATAACTGCGGCAAATCTTGGGTCGCCAGCAGCTGCCCAAAGTGCTGCCTTCCCTAATCGGGAATGACCAAAGACAATTACCCTGGATGGGTCTACGTCCTCGTCTGTCTGTAAATAATCCATCGCTCTGCTTAATCCATAGGCCCAGGCTCCTATAGATCCCCATTCATCGGATGCAGGTTGTTTTTGATTTGGTTGGTAAAACAAGGCCTGTAATCCATCGGTTAAATCATTTTTATCTGGGTCAATTTCTCCGTAATAAATGGTGGCCAGGCCCATACCTGCTGCCAAAATCTTATCTATAGACCATCGATGCGCCCTACCGCCTCTACTTTTGCTATCCAAGGTATTGTTTTCTATCCCTAGCGATTGGTTATTTAGGCTCCAGGCACTGGAGATAAGTATTTTTTTGTCTTCCATTACGGTATGGTTGCCATGGAAGTTCAATCCTAAAAATACCGGAACTTTTTCTTGATCTTGGGGAAGGTAAATTAAAACCGTAAAGGATAATTCCTTATCATTTTTTTGAAGTCTTATTTCAATCTGTTTTCTATAGGCTTTACCATTTAATGCAGGTTTTTTTTCTTCAATTAACTTAAAAGAGATGTTATCTAGTGCAGCAGGAATTTTTCCATAAACCTCCCTTTCAAAAAAGCTTAAAATTTCGGATCGCCTTAGGTCCTCCCATTGTTTTCTATTTTTAATAGCCGTACCATTTAAAGATACCAAAGGATCACAAAGTTCAAAATCAGGAATTTGAGATTCCTCATAATTTACCTTGGATTGTGCACTCATATCAGTCAGATAAAATAAAATAAGCAAAAAGGCTAAACATCCTCTCATGGTTCTAATTAGGGATCATATTATTCTTTACTAAGGCTAATCCATCATCAATTAAATGTCCAAGTTTAGGATTTGAAAGCTTAATGGATTCTAAGTGTTTTACAATTTTTTCTGAAAAGCTTTTATCGCCGTTTAGTATTGCCAGTTCATATAATTCAACAGGCAAGAGCCAATCCGAAGGATATTCTTCTTTGAGAACATTAAAAACTTTATTTCTAGAAATAGTCCTATTTACTCCTTCGCGGAACTCTCTTATTTGCTGGTAATATGCACAAAGTTTTGCCTTTTCTTTGGTGCTGTCTTCCTGGATTGTCTCAGTGCTTATTTCGTGCGTTACCATTTTAAAGCTGCAGAGGTCTGCTGGTCCGTTGTAGGCAGATATTATCTTTTGCCCCACAGCCATATGGTAGAGGCCATCACTTGGTTCAAAAAGTACTTCATCTTTATGTCTTAAGGTGCAGTTTTCAAAGCTGATAAGGATAATCTTGCCCATTAGGTTTCGAGTTCCGGTTACTATTTTTCCGCTTAGGAACATATCTCCCTCAAATTCCAGTGAGATTGTTTCCCCTTCATAAATGTTATAGGCTTTTAGATCTCTTGGACTCATGTCTTCAATAGCAAGATTAATCCCTTTTAATTTTCCCAAAGGAGATCCAAAACCCTTTGGATGGTCGTCTATGCCATGGCCAACTAATTCTCTTTCTCGATACGCCAAAGCTGTTTCCTGTGTTGTCTGAACATATATCGCCTTGTTTTCGTGTGTAATCATCCTGGAAAATATTCCAGAAATCTGTAAGCCTGTACTTAACTCTATGGTCCCAAGCGCTTTGGCATTAATCAACTTTTCTAGTCCTTTTAAGCCCCCTTTTCTAAGCCCCATGGTATTGGCAAATTCCTCCAGAACCTGACTTAAATAAGCAAAATCAGGGGTAACAAAAAGCTGCGGTTGCGGCTGTGTAATGTCAAAAGCTGTATGTGCAGCCTCAATAGAATACGGAATTTTACTAACCTTATCGGTCATGCACCAGGCACTTTCCCCAATTGAAGAAAGCAGGCCGGCTCCATAGATTTTGGGATTAGATACTTCACCAATCAATCCATATTCTACCGTCCACCAGTGTAAATTTCGAATTAAAGCCATTTCCGAGGGTTCTCCCATGTTTTGCTGCAGGACCTCTATCTTTTCTTCCGCTTCTTTTATGGCTTTTTTTGTAGATCCGGAAGCCTCTTTAATTATTGATAAATAGCGTACCGCCTCATATAATTCATAATCTTTCTCGCTTGAAATTGCTTTGGAGCCAATTTCACCGAACCGTCGCAGGTATTCCGCGTATTCCGGGTTCGCAATAATGGGCGCATGTCCGGCACCTTCATGAATGATATCGGGGGCGGGTGTGTATTCTATATTTTCTAATTGTCTTATATCCGAAGCGATAACCAGAACATTGTAGGCCTGGAATTCCATAAATGCTGAAGGGGGTATAAAACCGTCTACAGCTACCGCAGCCCAGCCTATTTCTTTTAGAATTCTGTTCATTCCGTACATATTTGGAATTTGGTCTACGGAAATACCGGTCTTATTTAAACCTTCCAGATATGACGGATGTGCAACTTCGCTTAAATAGGCTACATTTTTTCGCATTACATAGCGCCATACCGCTTGGTCTATGGCAGTGTAAAGACTATAGTTTTGTGGCTTTATATACTGTTTTAGGTGATTGGGTAACTTGTCTAAAACAGGATTGCTATCAAATGTCATTCCTTGTAAGTTTAGTCTTCTAAAGGTACAAAAAAACCACCTTGTGAGGTGGTTTAAATATTAGTTGTCGACGTAGGCCTTCGGCGGATATTGGGTCATTATTTTGGCCACAATCTCTCTAATCCTTTTTTCCTTCTTTTCAATTTTTTGTCCGGTGTAGAGATCGCCAACACCTTTTCCCTGCCAAATGAGAGCTCTTTTCTTTTTATCTATTAAATCTATATAAAGAGCTCCTTCTGTTCTAGTGCTTACAGTTCCACCATAGTAGCCAGGCCATCCATAGGGCCCGTAATACCCGTAATAGCCGGGCCAGCCCCAACCCCAGCCATAACCGTATCCCCAGCCGCCGTTATAGACATTTACTTCTACCCTTTCATTGGTAAAAATACTCACTAAAACATCTGGGTCTTCCGACTTAATAAAGCCTTTATTACTCATTTCTTTCTCAATAGCTCGTAGAATTCGTTTTTTGTCTAAGTCTGAAATCCTCACCTTGTCTATCCCGGTTTTATAAAAAGCATAGGTTTTATAGTTGTTGAAATCAACCTCGGGATCATAGTCAGAAATAACACTAATAGAAGAACACCCTTGAAGAATTAATAATAAAAGTATAAAGGGAAATAATAAGCCAAATCGTTTCATAAGTCGAGCTTTAATAGGAGCAATTGTTTTTCTTATAAGCCTCAATTATCATGCCGAAAACACAAATATTTAAGACTTAATTTTACGTTCATTATATCCATACGGACAGTGCCTACAACCACTTTCGCAGCAATACCCTCTTTTTAGATGATATTGTTCTGTAAAAACTCGAAACCCTTCTTTAGAAAGGTAAAAATCTCCTTTTTCTGGGGGGATAATCTTTTTCATATCCAGCAAATTTAGAATATAAATGATAAACTGTTATGGATTCTGGAGCATAAAAAAATAAGCAACGCCTTAGTCATAATATGAATTAGGGCCAATTTATTGACCCTTTAGCCAAAAATTTGTTGAATGTAACTTCTAATTTTTATATTGGAAATTGGTCTAAAGCGTAATTGCCTATGATTGTAGTATTTAAGCATTTTTTTTACAAGAGTTATGTAGGTCTTTGTATATGGCCTTTTATAATTTTAAAAGAAGATAGTTTTAAATATGATGCAGTACTTGTAAATCACGAGCGAATTCATTTAGAACAACAAAAAGAATTGCTGATCTTACCATTCTACTTTTTGTACTTCATTGAATGGATGCTAAAAACAGTCTATTATTTGAATTCTTACAGGGCTTATGAGAATATTAGCTTTGAGAGAGAGGCGTATGCCAATGAGTGGGACTTGGATTATCCAGTCTCCAGAAAAACTTTCAGCTTTATTAAATACCTTTGGGATAATTAAAATCCCATTTTGCATTGATCCTAAATCAAAAGATAGATCTTCCAATTCTCAACAAAAAGGATGTAAGTCTCTATATTAAAAGAGAAGATCTAATCCATCCCTTGATTTCTGGTAATAAATTCCGAAAACTAAAATACAATCTGGTACAACTAAAGGCCCAGGGAAAAAATCAACTAGTTACTTTTGGCGGGGCTTATTCTAATCATATTGCTGCTACCGCCTACGCGGGAAATCTAAAGGGCGTAAAAACGCTTGGTATAATAAGAGGGGAAGAACTGCAATATATCTGGAAAGAGAATCCAACTTTGGAGAAAGCTGCTAGCAATGGGATGCAGTTTAGATTCGTGTCAAGGGAAGCCTATAAAGCGGCCCATCGCCATGTACTTTTAGAAGCCTTAAGAGAAGAAATAGGGGATTTTTATTACTTACCAGAAGGTGGTACTAATGCTTTGGCAGTACGGGGCTGTGAAGAGATTTTAACCAAAGATGATTCCGAATTTGATATTATTTCATGCCCTGTTGGTACCGGAGGAACTATAGCCGGATTAATCAACGCGGCAAGTCCACAACAAATGATTTTAGGCTTTCCTGCTTTAAAGGAGGATTTTTTAATGGAAGATATTTGTAAATTTGTAGAGAATAGCAATTGGAAACTCTGTAGAGAATACCATTTTGGAGGGTATGCCAAAGTAAATCATGAATTAGTTTGTTTTATTAATGAGTGGTCTGAAAAGCATGCACTGCCCCTAGATCCTGTTTATACAGGAAAAATGATATTTGGGTTAATAGATCTAATAGGTAAAGACTATTTTAAACCTAAAACAAAGATTTTGGCGATTCACACCGGAGGATTACAGGGTATTCACGGTATGAATCAATATTTACAAAAAAAGAATTTACCCTTGCTGAGTATATGAAAAAACTATGGATGCCTCTTTTGGTAGTATTTTTATTTCAAAGTTGTATTTCTAAAAAGAAAACTACCTATTCTAAAGATAATACCAAAGAATTGGTTAAAACAAAAAAGCCTTCGAAAAGGCCAGGAGAGAAGACTAAAGAGTTTAAAGAGGCCGTCTCTTTTACAATTATCAAGACTACTTCCGTTGAGGAATATTTGGAAACCTATGCTCATATTGCGCAACAAGAGATGAAGGAATATGGTATTCCGGCGAGTATTACTCTGGCACAGGGTATCTTAGAAAGTGGCTATGGAATGGGTACGTTGACGCTTAAGACAAACAACCATTTTGGAATTAAATGCCATAACTCTTGGGAAGGTGAGTTCGCGTATCACGATGACGATGAAAAAGGAGAATGCTTTAGGAAATATAATCATCCTAAACTTTCTTTCAGAGACCACAGCATCTTTCTCAGTAGCAGAGCACGCTATGCTTCCTTGTTTGATTTGCGAAGAGACGACTACAAAGCTTGGGCTAAAGGGTTAAAGAAAGCAGGCTACGCAACAGATAATAAATATCCCCAGAAATTAATATCCTTTATTGAAAGATATAATCTTCAGCAATATGATAAAGCTGTTCTAAAGGGCGGATTAGTGGTAAAGCCTGAACCCAGGAAGTACGATTACAGAAGTCATGTTGTAAAAAAGGGTGACACGCTCTATTCCATTTCCCGGACTTACTTCATGTCCGTAGATGAAATAAAGAAACTCAATAACATGAACTCGAATAATCTCGCTGTAGGACAAAAATTGAAGATAAAATCCCGTAGACTTAAATAATAAGAATGATTTATAAAAGAAGTAGTGCTCTTTTTGAAGAGGCTAAACGTTATATTCCCGGAGGAGTTAATTCCCCAGTTCGAGCCTTCAAGGCGGTTGGAGGGAATCCATTATTTGTGAAGAGAGCGAAAGGGGCATATTTAATTGATGAAGATGGCAACAAATTAATAGACTTTATTTCTTCCTGGGGCCCATTAATTTTAGGTCACGCATTTCCACCAGTGGTAGATGCTATTACCGCAAAAGCAAAGCTGGGAACTTCTTTTGGTATTCCAACGGAGATTGAAACAGATTTGGCACGTTTGGCAGTTAATATGGTGCCCAATGTTGATAAAATTAGATTTGTAAATAGTGGAACGGAGGCCTGTATGAGCGCAATTAGACTGGCTCGAGGATTTACAGGCAAAGATAAAATTATAAAGTTTGCAGGATGTTACCACGGGCATTCCGACTCTTTTTTGATACAGGCCGGAAGTGGAGCAGTAACTTTTGGAAGTCCAAACAGCCCGGGGGTAACAAAGGGAACTGCCAAAGACACTCTTTTAGCCAAATACAATGATTTAGAAAGTGTTCAGGAAATTATAGATGCAAATAAGGATGAAATAGCAGCCATAATTATAGAGCCCGTAGCGGGTAATATGGGATGTATTATACCCAGGATGGAATTTATAAATGGCCTTAGAGAATTGTGCACACAGGAAAGAATACTTTTAGTATTTGATGAGGTAATGACCGGATTTAGACTCGGTGCTGGAGGTGCCCAGGAAGTTTTGAGTATAAAGGCCGACATTATAGCTTTTGGAAAAGTAATTGGAGGAGGTCTACCCGTAGGGGCTTTCGCAGCCAGGGAAGAAATTATGGCATATTTGGCGCCGGATGGGCCGGTCTATCAGGCGGGCACTTTAAGTGGAAATCCCTTGGCGATGAGCGCAGGACTTGCCATGTTAACGGAACTAAATAACAACAGGGGCGTTTTTCAAAGTCTAGCAGAAAAGACCGAATATTTGCATATGGGAATTGCTAAGGTTTTGAATAACCATAGTATTCCTCATAGGATTAATCGCTTTGGCTCTATGATATCTGTTCACTTTACGAAGGATGAGGTTTATGACTTTGATTCAGCAGCCAAGGGGAATAATGAAAGATTTAAGGCATATTTTCATGGAATGTTGTCGGAAGGCGTTTACTTACCTCCAAGTGCTTTCGAAAGTTATTTTTTGAATGACGCTTTGAGCTATGATGATTTGGATTTTACTATAGCTGCCTTAGAAAATATTGCTCCTAAGCTGGCCGATATAATTGTTTAAAAAGTATAAACGGGATTTTTCTTATCCCGTTTATATTTGGGTAATATTACTAGCCGCGCCTCCCACGGTCCTTTCTCTGGTGTTGACGATGTCTCTTTATACCTAATTCTAATCGCAATTCTTCCCATTTTGCATATTGGTCCTTGGATAAGATCGTTTTTACCTTCTGTTTAAAAGCGATCATTTTATCTAGACGCGCGTTTCGTAAGGCAAAGATTTCATCTGTACTCATATCCTTCTTAGCCCTCTTGCCAGTTCCGAGGTTCATTTCATTTTTTAATTGTTCCTTTTCCTGAATTTTTTGTAATTCTAATGATTGGAACTGTTCTTGTTGTTTCTCACTCAGATCTAAGGCCAATGTCATTTGTTTTGCTTTAATAATAGCCTTTTGTTCATTGGTCATTTCGTTATGCCTCTCTTGGACCCTCTCTCTAAAATCCATTTCTTGGGCATTTGTAGAAAATACTAAAAGGATCATTGGAATTAAGAATACTCTTTTCATTGTTTAGATTTTTATGATTTATACACCTTGGACCAACTTTTATTTGGAGGGTTTAATACAGTAGCTGTTTTTAAGCATATATTAACAGTTTTTTCTCCGGAGAGTGGACCAAGAGATATTTTAGTCTATGGCAGTATTAAAAAAAAAGAGCACTATTTTTAATTAGTACTCCTTAGGTTGCTTATATAAGTTGAAGGGTTTGGTCTACTCCAGTTCTTTTAATATTTCTTCTGTCGCTTTTTTCAAATTTTCGTGGGAAATTCTTACCTCTTCTAAAGAGGCGTAGTTTTGATCATTTGTAACTTCGTTAAAATAGTTATGGTAAACCAAAGATGCCAGAACGAAGCAGGAAAGGAATAGAAGACTTTTGATTTTGTAATTCATAATCTCGGGGTTTTAGTAGTATCTAAATTATGTTTCAAAATGCTAAAAACATGCAGATTGTTGTGAAATCGTGTATTATATGCCTCAAAAAGCTTGAATATGTGGTTTCCATAAATTAAAATGTAAAAAGGCCGAATCCTTAATTCCTTTCATCGTAAAAATCCGCATTAAATCGATAATGATTAACCGGAATTGGTCTTTAGCCTTTCTCTTTAGATACTACTGAAGATTGAATTAATCTGCTAAGTACTGGGCAAGGTGTTGAGAAGGGTCTCTTTAGATACTGTTGATTTCGTAGCAATAGGTGAATTTTAGTTCCATAAAAGAGTTAAAACTGCCTGGTTTATAGGTAAAGCTTTGTTAATTAATTCATAAGAATATTTTTTGAGCTATTTTTTTAAAATTATATAACATGCTGTAAATCAATATTTTAAATAATAAAACCAACCTAATATCACTAAGAAAATTTAATTTATTTCTGTTAATACAAAACTTTTGCTGTAACAATTTATTTTTTAGTCCGTCTTATAAGCAAACAAAATCAACAACAAAAAAACAATAATAAAGATGAATAAAATAGTAGTTTTGTGTGGACTTGTTATGCTGGGCATAACTACCACTCCTCAAGAAAATAATATCCCTGAAAATTGTGATAATGAAGCCAAGCTAACAAATGTTATGCTGGTTGAACAAAGTACAAATCCTCTGCAAGCTAATTTGGAAAATTCGGTTTGGGATGCTCCAAAATTGGTAACGAGAGTAGAAGCGGTTTCTTCGGAATTGGATATAAATGAAATAAAATATATTGAAGAACAGCAAGATTTTGAATTGGGCTTCGATACTAAAGAATATTTGCCTAAGGATTTTGATCCGAACACTGCTTACTTTGATTTGAATTCTGTGACTTATTTAGAAGAGAGTTCCTCAGATTTAGGTTTTGATTCTGCAGCGTATTTGCCGGCAAACTTTGATCCTTATGCCTATCCTGAGCATATAAGTGGATTTAACTACATAGAAGAGGAAGATTTGTCCTTAGGTTTTGATACAGCCTCTTACCTTCCTGTACATTTCGATGCACATGAATTTTATTTCGATTTAGACTCTGTGGAGTATATTGAAGAGGAGGAAGAAATAGATTTTGAATTAGCTGCTGAGTACTATTTGCCTTCTGCAGACGCTGTACCCAGCTCAAAATAATAAGCTGATAGAAGATAACCTTTTTCTATCGATTTATTGGGTTAGTCACCTTAAGCCTTTGCTTTAGCAAAGGCTTTTTTGATTTATAAATCCATGGACCTTTTTTTTAGAAAAGCAGAGGAATTACAAACTGAAAAAGTAAAATTAGAAGTCCAACAGCGATAAGATTTAGTATTATGCCAACTCTTGCCATTTGGGAGACCTTTATATAGCCACTGGCAAAAACGATAGCATTAGGAGGGGTTGCCATTGGTAACATAAAAGCACAACTACTGGCAATAGTTACGGGAATTAGAAGATATAATATAGGAACATCGAGACCTATGGCTATTCCCGCCACTACAGGAGCTAAGACGGCTACCAGTGCAACATTGCTCATTAGTTCTGTCATAAATAACATTAAGAGTATTAATAAGCTGGCCGTTAACAAAATACTGATATCACTGCTAGCAATTAGTTCGGAAACCATTCCTACAATACCACTTACCGACATTGCTTTGGCAAGAGCTAAACCTCCACCAAATAAAATAAGTATGCCCCAGGCTAGGTTTTTGGTATCGGACCATTGAAGAATAAATTCTCCTTTACGAAGTTTAAACGGGATGGAAAAGAGTGCGATTGCTGCAAACATACTGATGCTCGTGTCCGAAAGGGCGAGCCCCGGGATTAACTTGTTTAATAGGGTTCGGAAGACCCATAAAAAGACGGTAATACCAAAAATTCTAAGAACCATTTTCTCCTTGCTGCCTAAAGGGCCAAGTTTTTTGAGCTCCCCTTCAATAACCTCTTTAGATGCATGGAATTGTAGTGCTCCATTGGGAAACATCCATTTCACAAGAACTACATAGCAAATGGCGAGTAAAATAAGTGAAAATGGCAGGCCAAGAGTCATCCACCGTAAAAAAGAAATTTCAATCTGGTACTCATTCTCTAATAGTCCAATCAGTATAGAGTTCGGAGGTGTTCCGATTACAGTTGCAATACCTCCTGCATTAGCAGAAAACGCAATGCCTAACATTACACTTAAGGCAAAATTTTTATCATTTTTTGTAAAGCCATCTTCGTCATCTATTAACAGATTAATTACGGACATTGCTATAGGAAGCATTACCACGGTACTCGCAGTATTACTAATCCACATACTTAAAGAGGCAGTAGCAATCATAAAACCAAGGACAACTTTGTTAGGAGTGGTCCCGGTAATTCTAATAATACTTAAAGCAATTCTCTTATGCAGGTTTACTTTTTCTAAAGCCAGGGCAAGGACAAAACCCCCAAAAAATAAGAATATTATAGGACTGCCATAGTTAGCTCCCACTTCCGTAAGAGGCATTACTTCTAAAAGAGGGAAGAGTAAAAGGGGAAGCAGTGCTGTTACGGAGATAGACACCGCCTCTGTAATCCACCATATTATCATCCAAACAGCCACAGCTATTACACCATTTGCCAGAGTGTTCCCCGGAATTATGGGAGGAAGTATATTAATTAAAAGAAAAAATATTGGACCACATAGTAATCCAAGTATACGAGAAGAGCTCATGTATTAAAATTTGAGCTCTAAGCTAGGTTTTTTGATTTAGTTTTAAAAGAAAACCTGAAGGCTTTGCCCTTTCTTTATGTCATAGCTGCTAATTTAGATTTATAAGGTTGAGGTTTTTATCTGCCTGTCCATACAAGAGAGCAATTTTCCCTTCAAGTTCATAACCAGCTATAAAAAACAGGTTTTCTTCTATTTCAACAATTTCTGGCGTAAAATTACCCGGGTAATTTATTGAATTAAGCGCAGTACCCGAACTATCATATTTCCGCAGGGCTTTATAACTAGATAATACAAAAGAATCTCCCAGTCCAACTAGTCCCTGAATGTTGCTGGAATTCTCAAAATACTCTATTTTAAGTAAGTTACCTTCTGAATCTGCTAGTAGAAGCTCTCCATTAGCATACATGGCAATGTTTCCATTGCTGAGTACTGTTAAATGATAGCTTCCATTTAAGTCGTTTGAAGAATTAACCATAGAAGACAATACAGATTCTTCGTATATTTTATGACTTATCACTTGCAAATCAGAATCAAAGAATACAAGCAGTGGCTTATAAGAGGTGATTTTAGGATTGCTTTCATTCTTGCTGAATACTGCACCAAAACCAATATATCCCGTACCATATGGCAGTAAATCTCCTAGCATGGAATCTGCCGGGCCAAACGCATTTAGACTAACTTGAAAAGCATCCCCCGAACTATTTCTAGTCTCTACAGCGGTCTTGTATATCCCACCATCTTCCTGTGTTCCGTAATACAAGTAGTTTACTCCTTCCGAAATAGATCCGTAAGAAAGTTTGTCAGCCGGACTTACACCATTCATAAAGGCCCACCCTTCATTGTAAGTAACCTCCTGTGATCCGTATAGACCATCTAAAGTTCTGGTAAACACAAAGTTCTTTGAATTGCTATAATACTCCACAAATGCGCTTCCAGATTCAAAAGGTTTGTCTGCCAGGTACTGTTTTGTGCTATTAAAATTTTCATCTATTTCATGATAGTAGAATTTTTTACCACCGGAGCCTTCCAGGTCTTCCTCTAAGAAAATGCCATAAAGCGCATTGCTGTTTGGATTAATTCCTATTTCTAATGGAATTATCTGAAATCCGGAGGCGATTTCGGGGTAAAAGAAAAAATCTTCTGCTACAGCCTCAATGACCTCTATTTGTTGGCTAAAAATGTCTGTTTCTTCTTGTTCATTAGAAGCTGTGAGAGAGATTGAATAATCTCCTGCCTTGCCATAAACTACGGTTGGGTTAGCCTCCGTTCTGGTCTCACCATTACCCAGATTGTAGCTATAGGTTGTAGCCCCAGAAGAGCAATTTGTGATCTCTAAACTCTCTCCGACTAATAGGTTGTTTTTTGTAAGAGAAAAACAGGCCTTAACATTAGTAACTAATGGGTCTTCTCCATTATCCGTTTGTCCGCCCTCTTTAGAACAAGAGAAGAGTAGTACTAAAAAAAAGGCATAAGGGTATAGTTTCTTCATAACAGCAGATTTGGGATCTACTACTTATAACGAAAAAAACACCAATTTAGTATAGGTAAAATGTGTCTGAAAAGGGCTTAAAAAAACATTAAATTATTGAAAATTAAGCACTTGAGAAAAAACAATAAGCTTATTCTATAAGTTTGCAAAGGAGGTTGTTTTCTGTCTTATGTACTTTTGTAAGACCTAGTTTGCCGAGATTTTTAATTCCTTTGTCCCAAGCCTTGTTGCTCAGGCCCGCAAGTTCTTTCAATTCTTGTAGAGGAAGTTCCCCTTTTGGTTTAAGAATATCAAAAATAATTTTTTCATTCTCACTTAAACTAATGGCTTTTTTTTCTGGTCGCATTTGAGGAAAGAACAAGACTTCTTGTATGGATACATTATTGGTTAATAACATTACTAATCTGTCTATTCCTATGCCTATCCCTGAAGTTGGCGGCATACCGTATTCCAGAGCCCTTATAAAGTCTTGATCTATAAACATTGCTTCATCATCACCTTTTTCAGATAACTTTAGTTGTTCTTCAAAACGTTCTTTTTGATCAATCGGATCGTTTAACTCCGAATATGCGTTGGCGATTTCCTTCCCATTAATCATTAATTCGAAACGTTCTGTAAGACTTGGATTGTCTCTGTGTTCCTTAGTAAGAGGACTCATTTCTTTCGGATAATCCGTAATAAAGGTGGGCTGTATATAATGAGGCTCACAAAATTCCCCAAATAGTTCGTCAATAAGCTTCCCAACGCCCATAGAATCATCCACTTCCATTTTAAGCTCCTTGGCTACTTTTCGTAGTTCCACTTCGTTTAATCCAGCTACGTCATAGCCCGTATGTTGTTTTATGGCATCTAAAATTGGAATTTTAGGATAGGGTGCTTTAAAATCGATAATTCTATCTCCAACCTGGGCTTTGGTAGTTTGGATACTGTCTAAGGCAACTTTTTCAAGGAGTTGTTCGGTCATTTCCATCATCCAATTGTAGTCTTTGTAAGCTACATATAGTTCCATGATGGTGAATTCTGGATTGTGCGTTCTATCCATACCTTCATTTCTAAAGTCCTTGGCAAACTCGTATACGCCGTCGAAGCCACCTACAATGAGTCTTTTTAGGTATAGTTCATTTGCAATTCTCAAATACAAGGGAATATCCAAAGCATTGTGATGGGTAATAAAAGGCCTTGCCGCCGCACCGCCTGGGATGGGCTGTAAGATTGGTGTTTCAACCTCCAGATACCCTTTTTCATTTAAAAACTCCCTAATGCTATTGGTGATTTTAGTCCTTTTTATAAAGGTATTTTTTACACTCGGGTTCACTACCAGGTCTACATACCGCTGTCTATAGCGCTGTTCGGCATCGTTAAACTCGTCGTATAAATTACCCTCGGCGTCTTTTTTAGGCAGGGGCAAAGGCCGTAAAGCTTTACTTAGAAGTTTAAAGTCTTTTACCAAAACGGTTTTTTCACCTACTTGGGTAGTAAAGAGAGTCCCTTCAATTCCAATGAAATCTCCTATGTCTAATAACTTCTTATATACTTCGTTGTATTTAGTCTTATCTTCATCAGGACATATTTCATCCCTGTTAAAATATATTTGAATTCTTCCTTCAGAATCCTGTAACTCCGCAAACGAAGCTTTTCCTTGTATCCTTCTAGACATAAGTCTTCCTGCTAGAATTACCTGTTTTCCTTCCACATAGGTTTCAGCTACTTGTTTAGATGTAGTATCTACAGGATATAAAGGCGCCGGATAGGGATTAATGCCTAAGGCACGCAGTTTCTCTAGTTTTTCTCTTCTTACGATTTCTTGCTCCGAAAGTTGCATAATTTCTCTATTAATTCGCAAAATTACACTTTTGTTCTTAACATTTACAAGCTGGGAGCTGTTTACTTAAACTAAGAAGCTCTTTTAATCGAAATGGAGGGATTTGGAATAGTTTGGAACGTATTTACCACCTTGGATTATGACTTTTGTATCAGCCTCTAGTGAGATAACAGGACTTTCAATTATTCTGTTAGTTTCTTTTCCATTTTTTAAAAATATTATGGTAGGAACCCTTTGAATCATTAAACCCCATTCTTCTCCATTTGGACTCTTCTTGTAATTCGTTCTTCTTCTGTCTACTCCAATAATCTTGATATTTTTCTCTGGAAATTCTGCAGCCTTTAAAACTTTGAGAAAACGAGGTATTTCCCTTTTGCTATCGCCGCACCAGGTTCCCATAAAGATTAATATTTTGTATTCTGCAAGTTCTTCTTTAACGGAATTTATCATTTCGGTATCAACCCCATAGTTATTGTAATTAGGATTGTACCAAGCTTTGTAATTCTCTGTAGTTAACCCTTCTGGAGTAATCCGTCCAACGAGATACGGAGTCTCATTATTTAAAGTGATTTCTCGATTAAACTCTTGGGAATATGTCAAATTTATAATGAGAAAGAATAGATATAAAAAAGTCGTAGGATTCATATGTTATGTGTTTTATAATGAAGCCTAAAGTTCTTTAATAAAATAAGTAAACTACTGGATGCAGGGTGGAAATGAGTACTAGACCCACGGTGGATTTTGAGTCTATGAGAAGAGTTTTCTTATTTCTTCTCTTGAGCTAATGTTTAATTTCTTGTATAGATTGTTTATATGTGTTTTAACAGTACTGAGGCTTATAAACAATTCAGATGCGATTTCTTTGTTTGTCTTGTCTAACAGAATTTGATTAACAATGTTCTTTTCTTGCGAAGTAAGTTGCTCAAGAGCAAGACTTTTACGATTTATTAATGTATTACTTTTCTGCCGGAGAAAGTAAATATTTAAAAGGAAGGATAACATAAGAAGAATAAGTAAGATCCATACCCAGGGAATAGGTTTTTGGAATGAAATAAGATTCTGGTCTGCCTTAATTTCTTTCAGGTAGAATTCTGTGAATACAGCTTTTTCGTACTTGCTTTGTAATCGCTCTCCTAATTCTTGGTAATAATTGTTTTGAGAAATATCTTTTAGATAGTAGGAATAGGTTTCATTTCGTTTATCCGATAAAAAATCAAATATATAGAGCTCCGCTAGTGGCTCTTCTGTTTTTTTTCCAAATTCCTGTAAATTAGCATACCATTTCTTCGTATTTAAATTGCGGCTGGCTTCTGTAGGAAAATCATAGAAGTCTAGGGCCATTTCCTCTTTTAGAACATCTATTTCGAGGAAAGCCGAAGACTTGTCGTTGGTTGAGGCTAAGTCGCATAAAACTTCATTTTCAAAAGTCATAGGGAAACTAATCGTATCCTTATTGTTCGCTATAAATAAGATGCTTTGGGTACTTTCACAACTCTTAAAAAGATGGTTGGGTTCTAAATCGGTCTTTTTACATCCATCGATATGAATTCTATAGACACGATTGTCTGTGGGCAAATCATTTCCTTTAAAATAAAAAAACCCTGAAGAATCAATTTTTGTTCTTTTAATAATTTGCTCAAAATAAGGTCTTGAAAACTTTCTATAATCTTCAATAAGAGATAAATAAATAGTTTTATCAGAAACACTTTCTACAATTTGACCTTCGAATAAGTACTGTGAATTGCCGTTAAGGCAAATCGATAGAAGAGTTACAAGAATTATTTTTCTGTGCATTCCAAGGAATCTTAGACTCTTTCAAAAGTAAGTGAATTTGTAACAAATTACTTATTTTAACGACATATAATTACACCACAATAGTAATTGGTGTTACATCAATCAAATTAAATTATTATGAGCTTTTTTAGAGTATTATTAGCGATACTTTTTCCTCCTCTTTCTGTAATCGGTAAAGGTTGTGGCTCCATTTTCATTGTTTTTTTACTCACACTCTGCGGCTGGGTGCCGGGAGTAATTGCAGCCTTAATTATTCTTAATAATCCTAATTGATTCGTCTTATCTTTGCACAAGATGAATAAACTAGTTGCATTTAAAGATTTAGGAATAAAGGACTATCAGGAAACTTGGGACTATCAAGAATCTGTATTCCAGGATATAGTTGATATTAAGATTAAAAATCGACGTGAAAGTGCGGGCTTAGAAACTCCGAATCATTTGTTATTTGTAGAACATCCCCATGTTTATACCCTTGGTAAAAGCGGAGATTTTAGTAATTTGCTTTTGGGTCAGGCAGAACTTAAGGCCAGGAATATCGACTTTTACAAGGTTAATAGAGGTGGAGATATAACCTACCACGGCCCAGGACAGATCGTAGGATATCCTATTTTAGATCTGGATAATTTTTTTACGGATATTCACAAATACCTTCGCTTTTTAGAAGAAATGGTGATTTTGACCCTGGCAGAATACGGTTTGGTAGGGGAGCGATCTGAGGGTGAAACAGGGGTTTGGCTAGACGTAGGAACTCCCTTCGCCCGAAAAATTTGTGCCCTCGGAGTGAGAGCAAGCAGATGGGTTACAATGCATGGGTTTGCCTTGAATGTAAATACGGATCTAGCCTATTTCGACTATATGATTCCCTGTGGTATTAAAGACAAGGCCGTAACCTCCTTACATCAAGAATTGGGAAAAGAAGACATACCTTTGGAAGAGGTAAAACAAAAGTTACTACGTCATTTTCAAAATCTATTTGAGGTAGAATTTAAGGGGTAATAAGATAGAATCAATAGGATCGGAGTGAGGTGTATTAATCTGTCCTCGCGGTTAAAACACTGCTCGCCATAAGCTTGCCATTTTTATTATAACTTTCTTGTTTCACCATGCCAATATCTTCCGCTAACCAAAGTCTAGAGCTTAAACTCTGAGTAGAAACCATCATTTTGGTTTTGTTCTCACTAAAAAGTACAAAGCAGTCAAATGTGCCGGCAGGAGTAGTAATAGTCTCTTTTTTTTCAACCTTCCTATTGATCATGTCTACAGATGAGTTCATACTCATTCCACTCATATTAATTTTTATGGTAATATTGGCATCTTCTAATTCCTGACCAACACCTAGATCATTTGGTAATTCAATATCTGTTCCACTTATTTCCATATCCATCTCCCCAAATTGTTCCAACATCTGGCTCGATAAGAGAGACTCATAATCTATGGTAACAATATTGCCACTGCAAGAATAGGAATAGCCAGAAGTAAATAATTCCTTGCCTTTTTCATCCCTATAATGCATTTGCATTTGTGCCGTACTTGTGTTAGTGTCATTTTTTACTTCTATAATCGTGTAGGCCACAGTTCCATCTACTTTGCCTTTGCCATTATAGGAGGTGTATTCCATGGTAACTCCCTCTTGCATGGGATAGTATTGACTACAATTCTGCGCGCTTATTGGAACTAGACTAAAAAGACATAATCCAAGTAATAAATTTTTAAACATAGTTTATATTTTAATGAATTCTACTCTTCTATTTTGGGCTTTACCATCTTCCGTTTTATTGTCATGCAGAGGTTCCGATTCTCCCTTGCCTTCTGCAACTAATCTTTCGGATGATATGCCATATAAACTAACTAAGGCATCCACTACTGCTTGAGCGCGTTTTTCGGACAAACTGAGATTAGAAGCCTCGTCTCCATCGGCGTCTGTGTGTCCGATTATCTTTAAATTCATATCGCCTTCCTGGTTTAATACCTGGGAAATTTGTCGAATAATGCCCATCGATTGCGGCTTTATATTGGTAGAACCGGAATCAAACAAAATACCATTGGTGGAAACTTTTCCTTCAGAAATAAGGGTTCTTCTTAAATCCAAACCACCTTCATTGACTTTGACATTGGTTATAAATAAACGTTCTTTCCCATCTTTAAAATTATCTACATGAAACTTTAAGGTACTTAACACTCCTCCATTGGGAATCATTCTCGGAATATCCACATATTTTTTTTCGTTCACCCACAGGCGATAGCGCTGCTTATTCACGGCAATAGAGATGTGGGGTCTGTTTAAAACAGCTTCCCGTATATCCGCTGTCACCGTATTTTTAATCCCTCCGGAACTTTTATTGATAACATTGGCGACCCGGATACCAAAGGCAGCATACTGTCCAAAAGGTATCCAAGCGTGGGCATAATTAGAGCCTTGTTCAAAATTAGCGTCATCACTTAAAATTACCTGTAATTGTGCAGTGGAAGAGGTTTTGTTGTCAAGGCCGTAGGCCATTAAGTCGAACTCAATAGTGTATTCCTCTGGTAGACTTGGTACATCCGGAATATATAAGACCTTGTAGCCAGGAAGTAGTTCTAACCATTTTTCTGGGGAATCATTTAAGGTAATTATTTCTCCACTGCCGTTTGTATTCCATTTGGAGGGGAAGTCCCCAATAAATTCTTTTTCAAAAGCATCGAAGAATAACGGTTTATCCCCGGGCACAAAATCGAATTTGCTATATACCTTCATGGAGGCCGGATTTTCCTCATTATTATCTACCTCAGAGGCTCCCATTGCAGCCATATCATTTCCATTTTGCACACCCGAATTACCACTTTGCATACCCGTTTCACCCTTTTTATTTTGGCTGCCCTTCTTGCCTGGTTCTAATATACTATCCAAGACCTGATCTGTTCTCTTGGCCGTTTCTTTTTCAACACGCCTTTGTACAGTTCTTTCTGCCGCACGCTCTGCGGCCTTACCTAATTTTTTTAATAATTGTGCGTTCATTTCTGGAGTACAAAAAAGACTTAAGAGAAGTATAAAGCCAAAGCGATGCACTTGAGACGATTTTTTCATTTTCTTAATGGTATTAAAGTTTTCAAGAAATATTCTCAACTAAAGATAGGGAATTATCTTGGATATTATTTGTGCTAAAAGACTTACAAATAGCTAATAATTAATGCTTTAAGATAGAAAAGTAGCCAAATTTACATATCAGTCAATATATAATGTATGCTTGGTAATTAAATATGTATGAATGGAGGAAGAATTAAATCAATTTATTTTATAAACTATAAGGGCATTGTCCTGTTCTTTGGTGACAATTTCAATTTTATTATCCTTATCGATATCGTGTAAATCTATCTTGTAGTTGCCAAATACTGGAAAATCTGAAATGGATTTACCAGCACTGTCAAATAAGTAGACTTTTCGACTTTGAATATCTGTTACACTGATATATATTTTGTTGTTGACATAAAAAAGCTGGGGTTTGCTATATACCCCCAATTCTAGGTTTACCTCATGTCCCCTAATCTGAAGTATATTTTCATTTTGTAATACAAAGGTTTTATTTGTAGTTATAATTCCGTGGTCTGAATTGGTAGCGAGTTTAGACTTTGTGATCTTTCCTTTTGGACTTATCGCGATTAAAGTACCTTTTTTATTGGTGGTCACGAAATTACCTTTAAAGAGATACGTCTCGTTCCCAGAAAAGTCGATTTTTTCTTTTACGTTTACCCTTGTTCTTCCCGTACGATTTAAAATCTTTAGGCTTCCATCTTCCAGCATAAAAACGATATAGTCTTTTCTGCCTATCCTGATGTGTTTGGGAGGCATTAGAACCTGGCTGTCGGCTTTGTTGTATTTAAATCCAGTGACTTTTTTCCCTTTGTTGTTAAACATGCTAATATTTGTGCCCTGAGAAATAACAAAGCGGTAATTCTTTTTGTTGTCGTAATCAAATACTGCAAGACCATTTAGATTTCCTCCTGGAAATTTCATGTCAAAGGGCTCCACTTCTTTACCATTTCTATCCAGTATAAGAAACTGGTCATTCGTGGTGAAAGCCAGTTGAAGTCGCTTGTTTTTATAAAGGTCTACCTGACTTATATCTCCTTGTATTCTACCTTGCAGTGTTTTTTTCCATAGAATTTCTCCCTTATTATTGATTAAGTAAAGGTTGTTGTCTATATCCTGAACTACTATTTCTTTTTCACCATTTCTGTGATTCAATACAAACTGCGGGTTCGTAGCCAAGTCACTTTCTAATTCAACTCGTAAGGCTATGGAGGTAGATAAAGATGTCTCTTCAATTTGCTTTTTTTGCATTACCAAATTGGTATGATAAAATCCTTTATCTGTAATTATTTGTCCGGCATAAACATAGTCTTTATCCATACTTTTGCCTAAATCTCTGTTTAACTGTAAAGAACCAAATTCGGTTAGTATTTCCTTTATTCCTTGACTATTACTAATAAATATCACGTTAGACTCATCTGACAGAACCGACATGGCACTCTTAAACAATGGATTTTTATCGAAGGTATTTGCTCTGGAGTTATCATCTATTATGGTCTTTATGGTCTTTAAGTCCTCAGAAAAAAGATAAGTGTTTTCCAGAATTGCATAATACTTGGGAATAAAATCGGTGAGCAAAGGCCGGAAATAGGAGACTAGAAAAGATCCCTCCGTTAATTGATATACCTCGTGGCCCTGATAACTAATCTCATTTCTTCGACGACCTTCTAAAAACGGATTAATTTCCTCTGTTCCATAGGTATGCAAGAAAACAGCTTTTTTGCCTTTTATTCGCAATAAGGACAGTTCGTCTACCGTATGAAAAATGCCTTCTATTGGATTCTCTAACTTAAGGTGTTCTTGTTGGTTTAAGGAAAATGTTTCGTGGTCGTCTATGGAAAAACTCAAAAATGCGTCCGTATCAAATGGTGCCGTGGCAGAATTACTTAAAGGTATGGGTTTCGAATTTCTAAATAAGTCTATAGTCTTTGGCAGGCTATCTTGCGACATAGAAATACCCCTGAAATGAACAAAATTTTCAGAACTATCAAAATCAAAAGTGACCCAATCTCCTATGCTCAACAATTTTTTATTAGCCTCTCCGCTAAAGGCATAGCTTGCTAGCCAAGATGATTGTTTTAGATTGATGTAAAATGAAGCTAACTTTTTAGAGCTATTACTGCCGTAGATTTTCAATAAGCTAGGCGATAAAAAGACTTCTTCTCGCTCAGACATTGCTTCGTTTAATAGGGAGACATCTGTACTTAATATGGTGAAACGCTTACTTTCGGCTAGATAATAGGTAGATGTATTGAGTTCTATTTTCTGATAGGTTGAAGCTCCAAAGCTGACGGACTCTTTTACAACCATACTATCCTTTGTCTGAAAAGTAAAAGGTTTTTCTATGATTAAAAGCAAGTTAATTAGGGAAGAATCTTTGGGATAAATACTGAGAAGGGCGCCTTTGTTTGTTTCTACTTCTTGTAAATCAGAAAGCTTTGTAAATAAAGAATCAGGTAGGTTGAGTTTTACACTAGTGGAGAATGGGCTGTTTTCCCAAGCCGCATTGTAGTCATTAATATGGTTTACTTTAATAAGTAGGGAAGGGTCTTGGGGTAAAAAATTAAAAAAAGATGCTGGTTTTTCCTTCTTCTTTTCACAGGCCCATAGACAGAAAATAAGAAGAAACCATGGTATTCTGTTGCGCATTGGTGATTCTTTACAGCAAATTTAAAACTTTAAAAAGTTATGTAAGAGTTCAGGACAGAATAAAGTTTGTTTCCTGAATTCTTAAGCTAAAAACCCTTTGTTATTTAAAGTCTAGGTGAAGCTGTTGTGGCAGAAGTTTAAAACTCTTACGATGGTATTTTGTTATTCCGTATTTTAGTATTGCAGCCCTGTGTTCCTTGGTGGGATATCCCTTGTTTTTTTTCCAATTATAAACAGGGTACTCTTCATGAATGGTATCCATATACTGATCTCGGTAGGTCTTGGCCAGTACGGATGCAGCGGCTATGCTTTCATAAATACTATCTCCTTTAACGATACATTTGTAAGGGATGTTTTTGTAGGGCTTAAATCTATTACCATCCACTATTATAAAAGACGGAGTTTCGTTAAGACCATTAATCGCTAATTGCATTGCCTGGATGGATGCATTTAGTATATTGATTTTATCAATTTCAGTTTGGTCTACAAAAGAAATTGCATAACTGATAGCATTAGTTTCAATAATTGGCCTTAGTAGTTGTCTTTTTTTTTCTGTAAGTACTTTGGAATCGTTAAGTAAGGGATGATGAAAATTGTCTGAGAGAATTACGGCAGCCGCAGTCACAGGGCCGGCCAAACAACCACGCCCGGCTTCATCTGTCCCAACCTCTCCAATAGAATTCTTGTAATACTTCAGCATGATAGGTATTTGAATTAAACAATTCTAAATATAGAGAAAATGCTTGATAAGGCGACTTTAGTAAACAGCCTTCCTAAAAGTTGAAATCTATGTATACGAAGATATCATACAATATGAAGTAAAGTAGCTTTCTTAAACATTTAGTTTTTTTGATGAACTAATTAAGATGCATTTGTTCAAAACCATTTACTTTTAACTCGAAATTTATTGCGTTTTTGTTCTAGAAAAAATTTTCACATTTACTTAGCAACAAAAAAATTAACTTTGTCCCAAGAGAACAAACAAGAAGAGTTTATTTTGACAATTATAAACCAAACTATTCATCAATTCATAAAAACACCCAATTTGGCCCTAAGTTTTGAATCCATCGATGTGAAAAACAAGTGTATAAAATGAGGTGTATTTTATTAGGGCTATCCCTTGTTTGTTTTACCTATGGCTTTTCACAGGTAGATTCTATTCCCCCAGTTGGGCAGGATACCGTGTTTCGAGCTCCTAAAAAAAAACCCAAACCCAAAGAATTAGATAGCGTTGGAATAACCATAGAGGATTACAAAATTATTTCACATGCCAGAGATACCACTTATTTAGACACAACCTTGTCTATTCAAAAGGAGTATAAATATAACTATTTGCGAAAGGATAATTTTGAATTAATGCCATTCTCAAATGTTGGGCAGCCTTATAATAGTCTGGGACATGAATTTGATAGAATTAATTTGTATCCATCTCTTGGCGCAACAGCAAGGCACTTTAATTATTTAGAGAGTCATGATATGACCTATTACAATGTTGCGACGCCCATGACGGATCTATTTTTTAAGACAACTTTTGAACAGGGTCAGCTTTTAGACGCTATGTTGACTTTTAATACTTCTCGTAGGTTTAATTTCTCTATTGCTTACAAGGGATTTAGGTCTTTAGGTAAGTACCAGTGGTCGCAGGTTAAGTCTGGTAACTTTAGGTCTACTTTAAACTATGTCACAGAAAACGGTAAATATAGAATTAGGGCACACTGGACTTCCCAGGAGATAGAAGGCGAAGAGAATGGTGGAATATCTAATAAGGAATTACAGTTTGAATCTAAAGATCCCGAATTTTCGGATAGATCCAGACTTGATGTATTTTTTACAGATGCGGAAAACAAACTTATTGGGAAAAGATATTACCTCGATCATCAGTACAGACTCTTTAATAAGGCTACTGATTCTTTGTCTTTAACAGATAACTATTTAGCACTTGGACATGTCTTTGCCTACGAATCCAAGAATTATCAGTTTGGGCAGACAAATGAAAATGAATATTTTGGAGAAGCTTTCCTTACTCCAATAAGTGATAGAGCCAATCTAAAAACTATGTACAATGAACTCAATGCGGAGTTCTCTAATGAGACTTTAGGTGTGTTAAAGGCTTTACTGGGTTTGTATAACTATAATTATTTTTTTAATAGCATAGTCATAAGTGAGGAAGGAGAGATCCCTAATAAACTTCAAGGCGAAGAAATTGCTTTTGGTGCACGTTATACGAAACAAATAGGAGGCTTTGCATTAGATGGGGGGGTTACATATGCGCTGAGTGGAGCACTTACGGGAAATATTTTTGATGCCACAGCTCGCTACCGTATTAACGAAAAGAATGTTTTGAGCGCTAGTCTTAACTCTTCCTCAAGGATGCCAGATTTTAATTACCTGCTTTATCAATCTTCTTACGTCAATTATAATTGGTTAAATACCAACCGCTTTGACAAGGAACAAATAAGTAGTCTTGGTGTCAGCTTTGATTCCCAATTCTGGGGTCTGCTAAGTGCAAAGTATACCACTACTAATAATTACACTTATTTTACTTCTTTAGCCTCAGACACTGAATTTGAGAACTCCCAAGAAAATGCGTTTATTACCCCGCTACAGGAAGATAATAGTGTTAATTACCTAAAACTTAAATACACCAAGGAGTTTCGTTACAAGAAATGGGCACTGGCAAATACTTTAATGTATCAGAATGTAAGCCAGACAAATCAAGTCTTAAATGTGCCTGAGTTTGTTACCAGAAATACCTTGTATTTTTCAACGGACGTTTTTAAAAGGGCGATGTTTTTGCAGACTGGTATTACCTTTAAGTATTTTAGTAAATATAATATGGATGCCTACAATCCCCTTTTAGCGGAGTTTTATACACAAAACAGAGAGGAGTTAGGCGGCTTTCCAATGCTAGACTTCTTTATCAATGCTAGGGTGAAATCTGCACGTATCTATCTTAAAGCCGAACACTTCAATTCTTCCTTCATGGAAAATAACTTTTATGCTGCTCCAAACTATCCTTATCGGGATTTCGTAATTCGGTTTGGATTAGTGTGGAATTTCTTCTCATAATCGGTTTTATACTAACTTTTTATTAGATAATATTTGATTGTCAGCGTTTTAGAGCTGATTTCCTCTCGAGGCGCAAATAGATATTAAGTAGTTAAGGTTTGTTTTATGAAAGAATCTCAATATTTTTTAATATTTAAAATATTGATAATCAAATAGTTATTATAAAAATTAAAAGAAGTTGAATTTTTTTTTCACTTAGGGTTGTGCAGGGAAAAAAAGGTGTTTATATTTGCAGCCGCTTAGGCAGGGATGTGATGTATAGATGGGGTAGAGTTTGAGCGTTAAAGGAAGTTCATTGACATATTGACAGACAGCGTTTCTTATATAGTTA